>NZ_CP183215.1:2182500-3382500 GCF_048537565.1 Maribacter sp. X9 | reverse complement strand
AATTTTTTATCGTGTATTTCAATATATTGATGATTATATCGCTCTACCATCTTTAGGTTTACGATATATGATTTATGGATTCTTAAGAAGTGTTGTTTACCAATTTTTTTCTGAAAGGCGCTCAAGGTAGATAGCACTACATAATTTCGTTGTCGAGTGATAACCTTTACATAATCTCCTAAAGCTTCTATCCATAGAATAGTATGAATATTGAGCTCCACCTGTTTTAAATTGTGTTTAACGATTATTTTATGTTCGGGGAGCTCTTGAATAGTGGTTTTTACTTTTTCTTTGGCCTTTTTAATGGCGATATCAAATCGGATTTTGGTAAACGGTTTCAGAAGATAATCTGTAACATTGAATTCATAAGCCTGTAATGCATATATAGGGTTTTGACTTGTAATGACTATTTGAGGATTTGATTGTAAACGTGATAAAAACTCAAAGCCGTTCATAAGGGGCATTTCAATATCTAAGAATAAAATATCAATAGTATTGAAGTTCAATATTTTAAGGGCATCAATGCCGTTATTAAAGGAATATTTCAGTTCTAATTGATTATTTTTTTCGATTGTTTTCTCCAATAGAATTCGATGTACATTTGAATCCTCTACTAGAGCACATGTCAATGTTCTCATCCAGATTTTCATTTAGGTTCTTATAAATACCTACGCATTTATTTTGATGAGGTTCATTCTCTATTAATTTTAAGACTACTTTAAAGTAATCAGGTTCGTTTTTTAGGTTGAATTCGGTATATTGATTTCCTATTGTTGAATTAAAACTTTTGATAACTTAATTGTAAATTTTTTGTTCAAAAACCTACATTTGTTATTTAGAAGAATAAATGAATTACTTGATATTATGTCTGACAAAATAGAACGTATTAAAACATTGATTATAGGATCTGGTCCGGCGGGCTACACTGCAGCTATTTATGCGGCGCGGGCTGACTTAAAACCTGTTATGTATACGGGAATGGAACCTGGAGGACAATTGACCACTACGACCGAAGTGGATAATTTCCCCGGTTATCCTGAAGGAATCGATGGACCTACGATGATGGTACAATTGCAACAGCAAGCAGAGCGTTTTGGTACCGAAGTGAGAATAGGGATGATAACGGCGGTTGAGCTGGCAACGGAAAAAGGAGGTATCCATAAGATTACCGCAGATGGAACGACACAAATAGAGGCCGAAACCGTAATTATATCAACGGGAGCATCTGCAAAATATTTAAATATTCCTAGTGAACAAAAGTTACGTGGAGGTGGGGTTTCTGCCTGTGCCGTTTGCGATGGTTTTTTCTATAAGGGCCAAGATGTCGCCATAGTTGGAGCTGGGGATACCGCTGCTGAAGAGGCATCCTATTTAGCCAATATTTGCAACAAGGTGACAATGTTGGTGCGTAAAGACCATATGCGGGCTTCAAAAGCAATGCAACATCGAGTGCATAGCCTTGAGAACATTGAAGTACGTTACAATACCGAAGTTGACGAAGTTTTAGGAGATCAGGTGGTCGAAGGTTTGCGAATGGTGAACAATGAAACCGGTGAAAAAGATGAAATCGCAATTACAGGTCTGTTTATTGCCATAGGGCATAAACCAAATACCGATATTTTTAAAGGTCAGTTGGAAATGGATGAAACAGGTTATTTGATGACCAAAGGTAAATCTACCAAGACGAATTTGCCAGGCGTATTTGCCTGTGGCGATGCTCAGGATAAAGAATATAGACAGGCCGTAACCGCAGCGGGTACGGGTTGCATGGCGGCATTAGATGCAGAACGCTACTTGGCCTCTATTGGTTCGGTAGAAGAAGCGGTAGCCGACCAGTACAATTTGTAGAGTAAACATATTTATAAAAAAAGCCGTTTCAATTGAAACGGCTTTTTTTTATTCTCGATGCTTTAATCGATTCGTTTATAATTTTCAGAAAAAGTTCTGTTACCCTCTTCATCCCAGCTTATTTGGCTGAACTTATCATCACCTAGTTGGAGTTCAAAAGTAAAAATACGCATCGTATCCATGGCTGCCATCATTTCATTATCACCATATTCTAAGGTTTCAATCAGTTGGTCATCTGTTATTCGGTATGATCCGTATCCAAATCTACCGATTTTGTCTTTAGGGACATATCTAGACCACATAATCTTACCATTATAATACATTTTAACCTGTCGATAACCATCGGTTGTGGGAACGGTATCAATGATTTCTTGCCCGTCATAATTATAAAAACTTACTAATTCCCAAGTACCTTGAATGGAATGCATGGGGTTCTTTTTTATGGTACTCAACGAGGCAGTGGAGACCAAGACGAGCATTAAGAGAACAAGACCTGCTATTTTTTTCATAATTGAAGCATTTTAGTTTGTAAATGAGTTGATTACATACTAAAAAGATACAAAAATATATTTATGATTTCTTGATAATCACATCAAATAATTATGAATTTTATAATAAATGATTGTGTGAATTGAAGATTTAAGAATTATATGAATTAATAATAGTGCAGAGCTTTTTGATATCATCGTTTGTATGTAAAGCACTTAATACAATACGGCTCATTAAGGGTGAAGTACTTGTGGGATACCTAAAGTTGGTAACTAAAATACGTTCTTGTTCCAATTTTTCGGAAAGCTTTTGATTTTGAAAACTAAAGGCCGGATGCCCTGAAGTGAATGAAAACAAAGCTAAATTCTGAACCTGTTCCAAAAAAAAACGGGTATTTTCTGAAAGTCGTTTACGCTTGGTAGGGTAGATGGAATCAGCATCTAATAAGGTTGCCATAGCAGCAGGTGTAGCGGGACTGGCACCACCGTAAAATTGCGTATTCCTGAGATTTTCGATGCATCGTAAACTACTGAAAATAGCTCCGGCCTGCAGTCCGAATCCCTTGCCTAACGAGCAAGAAACTACTAATTCTTTTGGATTCAACGATTCTAAATAACGGTAACTACCTCCTCCATAATCCCCTGTAATTCCTATACCATGGGAGTCATCTACAACTAAAATGATTTTCTCCAACGGTAGTGATTTAAGTGAATTAAAATCGGGGAAGTTTACACCTTCAAAATCCACACTATCCAAAAAAATGACCGGGGTTTTTTCATTCAGAAGATTAAGACTTTTAAGTAAATCATCCGTTAATGTAGACCAATCTTGATAGATAAATTGTCCGTTCCTGTACAGTGCAGAATGGGTATTGGGCGCGTAAAACAATTGGTACGCTGCTTGACTGAAATAATCGCAGACCAATTGCCCGGCTAAATACCCAGAGGATAAAGTGATACAAGCTTCGCTACCTACTATATTTGTCAAATAGGTTTCAGTTTTCTCAAAAACCGAAATTTGAACGTTCGATTTGCGCGATGCACCATATCCAGTCCCAAACTTTTTGACGTTCGCTATGAAGAACGACTGGAATTCAGGATCGGTTTGTAATCCTAAGTAAGCAGTGCCACCAAAATAGAGGAAATTTTTGCCCTGAACAGTGATTTCTCTACCTGGAAATTCATCAATTGTGAACATTAATCTAAAAGGCGTACGCCGCTTCCGGCTAGTTCGGGGAAAATCACTTTTCCGTCAGTTTCTATTTTAACTCCGCTGGCGATATCTTTTTTCAGAAGTAGCGCTCCGTCCATATCCACATAGTCTAATTGAGGTAAAAGTTGGGCGATGGCGGAAATACCAACAGTCGATTCGGTCATACAGCCCACCATAACTTTTATACCTAAATCTTTGGCCTTTCTAATCATGCGTAGGGCAGGGGTTAGTCCACCGCACTTCGTCAATTTTATATTGATACCGCTAAAATGGAGTGCACATTTTTCAACATCACTTTCTACAATGCAGCTTTCATCTGCAATTACAGGCAGCGAAGAATGGTGCATTACCTGTTCCATACCCTGCCAGTCATTGGCCTTCAACGGTTGTTCTAAGAATTCTACTCCGAGATCTCTTAAAAGTGGGGCATTATGTATGGTTTCCTTGGCGGTCCAAGCGCAATTGGCATCGATACGAAAAACTGCATCGGTATGTTTTCTGAGTTCCCTTACAATTGCAACATCGTCCTCCGTTCCTAATTTTATTTTATAGATAGGCCATGGCATTTCTTGCATCTTGGCCAACATCACATCAATGGGGGCGATACCGATAGTGTAATTGGTTATGGGATAATGCTCGGTACCTGTACACCAAATTTCGTATAAAGGTTTCCCCAATAATTTACCGTAGAGATCATGGGCAGCAAGATCTAAAGCACAGATAGCAAAGTTAGACAAGCCTTTGTTCACCAGAAAAGCATGGAAAATTTCAGGTTTAGTAAACTCAAAATTTTCAATTTCATCCTTAATCGCCATAATTTCTGTCATCATACTGTCCGTTGTAATCTTGTAATACGGATTTGATGTAGCCTCTCCAAAACCTGTTTTGCCTTCTAAGGATAGTGAGGCAATCATCGTATCTTGAAAATCATGTGATTCTCTAGAAATACTGAAGGTATGCTTTAGGGGCAGCGTGTATTTTCTTAGGTGTACTTGCATACCACTAATATACAGATAAGGATAAAACTAAAAAATGAAAACCCACTGATAATTCAGTGGGTTTTCAGGCTAGGCCGATTGCTAATTAAACTGCTGTCAACCGTTTTAGTATTTTGACACACTACCGGAAACGGATTTGTTCTTTTGAACAGAGGGGTCACCTTTATAGGAAATATTACCGCCACTACTGGCATCAGCGGTTAAATTACCGGAAACATTAATAGTAAGATTGGCACCACTACTGGCATCTGCCTTACAGCTTATAGTAGAAAGGTCGGTTGCTTTTATATAAGCACCACTGCTACCATCAACATAAACTTCTTTGGCAGTACCTGAAAGCGTTATATTAGCGCCACTACTGGCATCTATTTCCATGTCATTTACATTTACGCTTGCCTCTAGCAGAGCGCCACTGCTGGCATCGATTTCTAGTTTGCTGGAATTTATCTTGTTTTCGGCCGTTAAATGAGATCCGCTTGAAGCATAAAGTCCGGTTACGTTAGGCAGTGTAACATATACTTTTTTAGTAGCCCTACCGATATTCTCAATAGCATGGATCTTTAGTTTCCCGTTCCGAATATCTGTTCCTATCAAGTCCATGATATTTTCGTCGGCCTCAACAGAGATGTCAAAATCGTTACCTTGGGTGACATAGACCTCTATACCTTCGGAAGCTGAAACCATTGTAAATTCTTCTGTAACTTCACGTGTTTCTTCAACAACGATGCCATTACCTTTTTCGCCTGATCCAAAATCCCCGAAATTAAGGTCAAAGCCGCAAGAGGAAAGTAATAGGGCTAAGAGAAGTGCAATTGTAATTCTTACTAGTGTTGTCATGATTGATTGTTTTTAGATTGATGTAAAATTGGTTTTTTTTAATTGGTTGACCACATTAATAGTACCCAACCGTATTATTTTGGGACTCAACTGTATTTTATTGATTTTTAGTTTTTTGAAACCGTTTTTGTATAGGTGGAATCTCCTTGTTCTGCACGGATTTTCATCCCGTTCTCATCTAACTTCATTTTAAAGGATTCGCCGTTGTCATTCACATCGATGTCTATACCATTTTCATCAATTTTAATTTTTCCCTTTTCACCATTATCATTGATGTTGATGTCGATTCCCTTATCGTTAATTTTGATTCTGTTTTCATCCTCATAATCAGATTCCATGAATTCAGGGCAATTTAGGCATTGAAGTTCTCCGTTATCGGCCATTTTCCAAACATACCCTTCAAGATTATCAACATCCCTATCAGTGGTCATTGTGGTAATCCAATCCCGACTGGTTGTCTGCTCATACTTTAGTACAGTACCTACCGGAAGAAAAAGATTGACCCGCACTTCTTGATCCTTGAACTTTGGGCCTTGGGTCGTTAAATAGTCATTGAAGAGTATAGTGTTGCCTTTTACTTCATATTCATAGATGATCTGTTCGGCTATTTCCTTTGCCTCTCTATTAGAAGGGCCATCGGCCTCTTTTCGTACCTGAACACGAACCAAAGAGTCTTGCGATTTACGAATGCGGAACCGAACATCATCTGAAACCAAAATCTTATTACCACTATCGTCATAAGAAATAAAGGTATCTCCCATGTGCATATCTTTTTCATAATCATATTCATCAGTGGAAACGATTTTCATCTGCAAAGTATCGGAAGGAATGATGGATGTGATTTCATTTTCAACCGAAGTGCTACCGGTATAAGCATGTGATGCCACTTCCCGAATACCGAAGACGATTAAAAGTATAACCGTTATCAACCATAAGCCTAACAACGAGAATTTTGCAATGTTCCCGATTGATTTTAAGTTGTTCACCAAAATTTTCAATCCCAAGTACATTAGAAAGAAAAACGGTATTCCGATGGCAAAAAAGGCCAGTAAGGAGACCACCCAAATTGGTAGATCGGTCGAGTTGACTACATTGTAAAAATCAATACCCGGTACATGGATAATATCTAAGATACCAACGGTAAAAAGACCTACAAAAAGCCCGATCAAGGTAGAAGCTCCAATGATGACCAAAAGAATCCCAATGAATTTCCCGATGATTTTAAAAAGGAACAATACAATATCCCCAAAGGTGTCAAAGATGGTTTTTCCTCCTTTTTTGACGGTGTTGCCCACTTTTTCATAGTCAACACTTTTTACACGATCCGCTACGTCCTCAAAACCCTCTTTTACCTTACGTTCTATGTTGCTGATGTTTACGGTTTCACCGCTCATATCCAACTTCTGTGAAGTGGTTTTTGCTTCTGGAATAAGGATCCATAATAAGCCATAGATGAAAATAAAACCACCCCAAGTGAATATGGTCAAGAAAATCCAAAGTAGACGGATCCATAAGGGGTCGATTCCAAAATAATGGGCCAAACCAGAGGATACCCCGGCGACGTATTTTTTATCTGTATCTCGGTAGAGCTTTTTGACCCGACCTGGTGAAGTGGCAGTTTTGGGCCTTGGTTCATCTTCAAATATTTCTTCGTCTACCATGTAATCTTCGGGCTGACCCATGATGGCAATGACTTCGTCAACCTCTTTATGGGTAATGACCTGTCGCTCATTTTCTAACTTTTCATGGAAAAGTTCGGCGATACGGGCCTCAATGTCGGCAATGATTTCATCGCTTCCCGGAGTGTTGGCAAAGGAACGCTTTACAGATTCCAAATACCTACGCATTTTATTGTATGCATCTTCATCTATATGAAAGAGCATGTTCGCTAAATTTATGTTTACTGTCTTGTTCATGGTTAGCTATTTTTTGTGTTGGTTACCAGGTTAGTGGCTTTTCTTAATTCGTCCCAAGTGGTGTCCAGTTCCTTAAGGAAAAGCTTTCCAGTCTCGGTCAGGGTATAATATTTACGGGGTGGTCCAGAGGTCGATTCTTCCCATCGATAATTTAGTAGTCCCGCATTTTTGAGTCGGGTCAATAGAGGATATATAGTTCCTTCTACTACCAGCATTTTGGCATCTTTAAGCGTATCGAGAATTTCAGAGGCATACTTATCGTGTCCATTCAAGATGGACAGGATGCAGTACTCTAAAACCCCTTTTCGCATTTGCGCTTTTGTGTTTTCTACATTCATAGTTTCTGCTTGCTTTTTATGCAGTCCCTTTTTAGGAGGGGATGACTCCGTTGTGCTTGTTGTCTGCATGATTGACTGTTCGTTTTTTGTTTCATTACTTGATGTTGATGAATAAACTCTTTAATTGATGATAAACTCCCTCTGGGCGTGATTAAGACCCAGGTACTTATTTAATGAACTTGATGGTTAGCGGATAATGAAATACCTGTCCTTCATTGGTTCGTATAGTAGCTAAAATGGTATAGACGATATTGACGATGAACAGGGCAGACTGTGCCAAGCCTAATATGCCGGCAGGGATCATCCACGGACCAAAGAAGTCATCACTGTCAAAATGAAAATTGATATTATTTAGATTATGAAGGTTTGGAAAGCTAAAATGGTCAAAATCAAAAATATTCGGCAAAACACCCCCTAAGAAAAATGGAATACTTACCATGCCTATTAAAACCGAATAGAGTAGAAGGCTTATTTGAAAGTTCAAGGCTTGTTTTCCGTTATGGTCCACAAATTCATATTCCTTTTTATTCGCTGTCCAAAGAACTAAGGGAATTATGAAATTGCCGAAGGGAATAAAATATTTGGAGAACGTACTCGCATGGATGAGTGCAGAGAGGTTTCTTTCGTGTTTGGTTACTGTTTCTGTCATGATTGATTTATTAATAATGATTGATGTTTTAATTACTGGGCTTAGACCAATTGCGTTGATAACCTAATAACTTACTATGCAAATATATGGCTAAAAGAAGGTACTATGTAACGCATAGTACTAATAATTAACATTAATTTAACATTTTACGAATTGAGATATTATCGATACATTTAGAAAAAAAATAAAAATAATATGGCCGTCAGCCCTAGTAAATTCAATGCATTCTCTTTCTTTAAGCTTCCTGCTGCATGGTGGTGCGGTGTACGTTTACGGTCAATAAATAAAACTAGGGCCGAGGTAACGGTTACCCATAGATGGATCAATCAGAATCCGTTTAATTCTATGTTTTGGGCCGTACAGGGTATGGCAGCCGAGTTGGCAACGGGAGCCATGATGATCGATCAAATTGAAGAAACGGGCAAAAAAATATCGATGTTGGTTGCGAATAATAAAGCCAATTTTTCTAAAAAAGCGACAGGTAAAATAACTTTTACTTGTCAAGATGGTCACCTTATCAAAGAAGCTTTGGATAAAACAATCGCTACAGGAGAAGGGCAGACCATTTGGATGAAATCCGTTGGCGTAAATGAAGATGGGGTAGTGGTAAGTACTTTTGATTTTGAATGGACGGTCAGGTTAAAACAATAGTTGTTGGTTGCCACTGAAATAAATTAGTCCATAACCAATTTTATAAAAAAATATATCCTAAGCTGTAACAATTCATCCTCTTATGACAACTAACAACTATCAACAAAAAACTAAATAACAAATGAACGCACACGAAATTGACTACGAGATTTTTGGTGAAGAAATGCAGTATGTAGAAATAGAACTAGATCCGCAAGAAGCAGTGGTTGCCGAAGCGGGTAGTTTTATGATGATGGACAATGATATTAAGATGAATACCATTTTTGGTGATGGTTCAAATCAAGATAATAGTGTTCTAGGTAAAATATTCTCTGCCGGTAAGCGAATGCTAACGGGCGAAAGTCTTTTTATGACCGCCTTTCTTAATATAGGTCATGGTAAAAAACAGGTCAGTTTTGCATCGCCTTATCCAGGTAAAATTCTACCCATTGATCTGTCTGAAATGGGTGGACGATTTATTTGCCAGAAGGACGCTTTTCTATGTGCGGCGCAAGGTGTGTCCATAGGCATTGAATTTTCTAAACGTTTGGGCCGTGGCCTTTTTGGTGGAGAAGGATTCATTATGCAGAAATTGGAAGGAGACGGAATGGCTTTTATACACGCTGGTGGAACCTTGGCAAAGAAAACCTTGGCGCCCGGAGAAGTACTAAAAGTGGATACGGGTTGTATCGTTGGATTTACCAAAGAAGTGGATTATGATATTGAGTTTATTGGTGGGATCAGGAATAGTATTTTTGGAGGGGAAGGACTGTTCTTCGCGAAACTTCAAGGCCCCGGTACGGTTTATATTCAATCCCTACCCTTCAGTAGGTTGGCAGGCCGCGTTATCGCAGCTATTCCAAGAGGAGGAAAAGATAAGGGTGAAGGAAGTATTCTTGGCGGATTAGGGGATTTATTGGACGGAGATAACCGTTTCTAGAGAAACTGATTTTTTTCGGGGTATTATGAAGCATCACAAAATAGGATAATCTATTTCTGTGATGCTTCAAACTTTTTTTAGCGATTACTTTTGATAAGATATAGTCAAGTTTTTAAACATGGATTTTAATAACCAGCTTACCTTTTTAAAGAAACTCCAAAAGAACAATAATAAGGAGTGGATGGATGCCAACCGTAAATGGTACAAAGAAGTTCGTGATGAATTTATTGCGTGGTTAGATCGAATAAATGTTCAATTAGCTGCGCTGGATAGCGATTATTTTGACACCCCGGGTAAAAAGGGAATCAACCGCATTAATAACAATTTAATGTTTCACCCGAATAAACCGATTTATAAGGATCATTTTGGAGCAGGATTCGACAAAAAACCGAATACGGCAGATTTCTATTTTGAATTAGGGATAGACCGTTGCATTTTTGCTGGAGGACTTTGGAGACCAGATGCCAAAAGACTAAATAGCATTCGAGATGCCATTGATTATGACGGTGAAAACCTCAAAAAAATCTTAAATAAAAAGTCTTTTAAACATGAGTTCGGTGAACTTTATGAAGATGTGAAACTAACCAATGCCCCGAAAGGTTTTGCAAAAGAACATGAGCATATTGAGTTGCTTAAGCATAAAACTTTTGCTGTTGTCAAAGAATTTTCTACGATAGCAACCTTCGATGATAATTTCGACGAACGATTAATACAAGTCTATAAAGAAATGCTTCCTTTTAGAAAGTACTTGAACAAGGCAATTACGGTATAATGGTCTTAGTCCGTTATGTTCGAAGCTGGAATAAAACGGGCACTTAAATCAGGATTGTCCATATCCTTATCCAAAGGGAACATAGGTCTTTTAATGCCTTTATAGCCTAGACGTTCTAAATCCTGGTCCACACCACCGGGAGTAAGTGCCATAATCCAATCCCCACGCATATCATAAAGTTCGGGTACTAAATACCCGATTTTAACTACAACAATATCCGTTTCTTTTGGATTCAGACCTAAGTTGGTGAAATCGCTTAGAAAATGATAGGGCTTTCTTTTTTTAGTAACAATAACATGAATGCTTCCGATTTTCACAACGACTTCAACTTCGGCATTTTTATCACCATGTTTTATCGCCTCAATGGTTCCTTCCAGTTCCAAAGGTCCGGAAAAACGATGATCTACGGCAGCCCCTGCTTTGGCTTTTATTTTTCCTCCAACACCGATTTCAATTGCTTTTCCGACAAATTCAGGACCTGGGATAGATGCATAAATCAATGACGGCCCGTTTTCCGATTTAAATTCTGGTCGTGCCAATAATTTTTCTAAGGTCCAAGTAACATCACCTGCACCGCCTGCCGTTGGATTATCGCCCATGTCACTGATCATGTAGGGATGTTCTTTGCTTTCCAATGCAAGTTTCAAACTCTCATCCAAGGTGGCGGTAGGCGCAACAAATTCAAATTGATTGCGCACTTCCCAGAAGCTTCGCGCTAATGTTTCGGCTCCTTTGGCAACTTTTTCCTTATCATCACCAGTCACCATTACTACGGCATGGTTACGTGGTTCATCTGCCCAAGCATAGCCGATCCAGATAGCGGCATCGATAACACCTTCTTGGTTGGCGACCTCAGGAACTTTCGCATAAAGACCTTTACCCGGTTCAATGCGCGTACTCGTTTTCTCTCCGGGTAAAAGAATAGGTACCGGAACCCAGGCTTTAAAGTTTGGTCTGCCTTTGCCATTTTCCAAGCGTTCCAAGAGATTATCTACTGCTCGTTTTTTAGATTCAATGGCGTCTTCATGAGGAGCCATACGGTAGCAGGTAATCAAATCTGTATGTTTGGCTAGTTGTTCAGTTACGTTTCCATGAAGGTCCATTGACGTGGATATCAATACATCAGGTCCAATTACCTCCCGTATCCGTTTTATCAGATCACCTTCTGCATCTTTAAGTCCTACAACGCTCATCGCCCCATGAATATCAAAGAAAAGCCCGTCGTAAGGACCGTTCTCCTTAAGCAATTTCAAGGTTTTGTCTACCAAAGATTCATAAGCCTCTCGGGTTACGGTTCCTCCCGGGAGCGATTTTCCTACCAAGGTAGGTATCCACTGCGCTCTATTTCTATCTAGGGAATCCTTTTGCAGAAAAGGATATTTTGTAAATATAGAATCCCCAATTTGGGCATGAAATGCTTCTTCATTGGTTAGTGCTGGCGAAAAGGTACTACTTTCAATACCTAATCCGGCAATGGCAATTCTAGGCAATTCTTTTTTTTCTTTCTCCTTTTGGTTTTGCTGGCAAGAAATTGCCAGTACAATGAATAAAAGGTAACAATACGATAGTCGGTTCAATGTAGTCGGTTTAATATTTTTGTAAAAAGATAAAATAAGCTTCAAATTTAAATATACACTTTAAAAATCATATACGAATAATATAGCACTACCCTTAATGACGAAAAGGTTTTCGAAATAAAAGAAACTGCATATTTTCTTTACCGAAGTTCAAATAAGTGGTTGGTTTTGTATATCAATCGCTAACCTATGGTTTGTTATTGATTAAACTAATATTGTGTTTCATTATTAAAAATACCGTAAGATATTGTTGTAATACTTGACATCTTTGTATTATTGGTTAATTTAGACCTTGAAATTAACTCAACATTCATAATGGCAAATTTTAATATTGACGCTAAGAAGGATATGACCTATGATGCTATCGTTATCGGATCTGGAATTAGTGGAGGTTGGGCAGCAAAAGAACTCTGTGAAAAGGGCTTGAAAACTTTGGTGCTAGAACGTGGTAGAGTTGTAGAACATGTTGTGGATTACCCTACCATGAATTGGGATCCATGGGATATGGATCTACGAGGTGGACTTACCCCGGACGAAAAAAAGAAGCATTATAAAAATATTAGATCCGGTTGGGTAGGAAAGGATACAGAGCACTTTTGGGCAGATGATGAGGCCAATCCGTATACTGAGAAGAAACCTTTTCTTTGGTTACGTGGTCATCAAATGGGAGGTAAGTCTATGCTATGGGGTAAACAGACCTACCGTTGGAGTGATATCGATTTTGAAGCGAATGCCCAAGATGGTCATGGTGTAGATTGGCCGATTAGATATAAGGACATTGAACCATGGTACACTTATGTTGAAAAATTTGCAGGAATTAGTGGTGAGGCTTTAGGTTTGCCTCAATTACCGGATAGCCATTTTCTGCCGCCAATGGAATTGAACTGTGTGGAGAAACACGTGAAGGAGCGCATTGAAAAGGAATTCGAGGGAAGGAATATGACCATTGGTAGAGTGGCCCATTTAACAGAACCTTTAAATGGACGAGGTCAATGCCAAAATAGAAATAGATGCAGTAGAGGGTGTCCTTATGGCGCCTATTTCAGTAGTAACGCGGTAACCTTACCTGCAGCGAACGCCACTGGAAATCTTACGTTTAGACCTTTTTCGATTGTGCAATCGTTAATATATGACGATAGCAAGGGCAAAGTTACCGGGGTTCGGATAATCGATGCGGAAACCAACGAGGCCATCGACTATTCCGCAAAAATTGTTTTCGTGAACGGTTCAACACTAGGGACAACTCAGATTTTAATGAATTCGGTTTCAGATCGTTTTGAGAATGGTCTAGGGAATGACAGCGGAGAACTCGGACATAATCTAATGGATCATACCTACAGGGTTGGTGCCATTGGGAAGATTGATGGTTTTGAGGATAAATATTATAAAGGACGTAGACCCAACGGAATTTACATTCCCAGATATGTAAACATTGACGAAAAATCGAAATCGGACAAATTTATTAGAGGTTTTGGTTTTCAAGGTGCTGGCTATAGAGGAGGCAATCCTGCTAATGAGAAGTCTTTTGGAGCATCATTCAAGGATGCTATATTAAAACCGGGACCCTGGGAATTCTTTATTACCGGTTTTGCAGAGTGTTTACCTTATCACGACAATCAAGTTTCGCTAAATCCTGATGTTTTAGATAAATGGGGACAACCTACCTTGACGATTGATGCTGAATTCAAGGAGAATGAAAAAGCATTAAATAAGCAGATTCAGGAAGATGCCGTCGAAATGCTCACCAAAGCGGGTGTTAAGGATGTGATGGGATTTGATGAAGAGCATCCGCCAGGGTACGGCGTACACGAAATGGGTACGGCCAGAATGGGCAGGGACCCAAAGACTTCTGTGTTGAACGGATTCAATCAAGTACATGCGGCGAAAAATGTTTTCGTAACCGATGGAGCGTGTATGACATCCTCATCTTGCGTCAACCCTTCTTTGACTTATATGGCACTTACGGCAAGAGCGGCCGATTATGCGGTATCTGAATTGAAAAAAATGAATATTTAAGTTATGGACAGAAGAAAAGCGTTACAAAGAACAGGTCTTTTTGCAGGAGCAACTATTTTAATGCCATCCATCCTCTCATTATTCGAATCGTGCAAGGCCGAAAACCGGTTGGAGTGGAAACCGGAGTTTTTTACGGAAGAGGAAGCTAAAACGGTGGCCATGATTATGGATATGATTTTGCCCACCACAGATACTCCGGGAGCTTTAGATGTTAAGGCCGATATTTTTATAGATAAGGTTATAGCGGAATCTTATGAAAAAGAGGGTCAGGAAAACATGAGAAAGGCGATTGCAGATTTCAATGCTGAAACCAAAGAAAAATATGGTGATATCTTCATCAACCTTAGTGAATCTGATAGAGTTAAAGTTTTAGAGGAGGCCGAAGCCAATTCCGCTATCTTCAATCCTGGTATTTGGGGTACAACTGTTGGCGAACAAGAACCGATTGGATTTTATAGAGCTTTAAAATCCATGGCAATTTGGGCCTATTTTACATCTGAAGAAATGGGCGTAAATGTACTAAGTTATGATCCTATTCCCGGAACTTACGAGCCTTGCAAGCCACTTTCAGAAGTCGGTAATCGCTGGAGTTTGTAGCCGTTGACTATACGGACTTCTTATGCTGTTATTTTTCCCTTTTTTTTGCAATTCGGAAAGGTGCACAGCCGTTTCCGAATAGTGGGGGAGATAATCCCTCTAACCGAATTGCACTAAGTCTAATCGCTCTACACCTAGGTGCTTAAGGGAACGGGCTATAATTCGATCCGTATCTTCTTTTGTGAGCGTCGACCAGGTACTGCAGTCAGAAGAATGTTCTGAACGTACTTGAAGCGGCGGCAGTTCACCCAACCGAAATCTATCCTTATATTTTTTCTGAACGACGCAATGAGTTCTTCAGCACCTGTATAAATGTCGGCACGTTCGAAAGTGATTATACCGGTTTTCACGAAATGGCGAATATTACCGAAGGTTTGTTTCCCTTAGATGTTCCAGTGACCTTCTGCCAGACGCCATCCACCTTTGATCACTCTTGAAAGGGTATATCCGGGTTGTGATTTTATTCGTTTCATGAATTAATTAAGCTTCGTGTTTTTAAATATATCGTTGAATTCTTCAAAGGGTATAGGTCCTACTTTCATTACAGTGTCCATAAAAAAAATTAAATTGAATTTGTTGCCTAAGCGGTCCTTTTCAGTTTTGAGCAATTGTGAATTGGGCATCTCCCAGATAGTATATGGCAAATTGTAAAGGAGAATTTATGATCCGCCCCCAAAGAATTTTGACGAACTGTGGTGCCAATAAGACATTTTGGTAGAGAATTTTAAAACTTGATTCTGGTTCCATCCACTGCAATGTAGTTGTACGGAAGGGTAGGACCTATTTTCATTTTCCAGTCGCCTTCGCAAGCGTGCCAAAAGGGTCAGTTTATTTTCAGCTTCCCATCCGGCATCCAACAGGACTTTTTCTGTAAAGGTGGCCGGTCTTCATAGCCTCCCAAACAGGTTTGGTCTTGGTGAGAAAGATAGTAATTTATGCGGAGAATGTTCCTTAAATTTAGAGCATGAAAAACGATAGAATTAAAAACATAGAACGGAAAGTACTTTCTGATAATTGGTATACCCTCAATAAGTATTCATTTGACTATCAAAAGCAAGATGGAACTTGGGAAGCCCAACATAGGGAAGCTTATGATCGTGGTAACGGCGCTGCCATTTTACTGTACAATGCTAAAAAAGGGACGGTCGTGCTTACTAAACAGTTTCGAATGCCCACCTATGTAAACGGTAATGAAGATGGTATGATGATCGAAGTTTGTGCAGGGTTGTTAGATGGCGATAACCCTGCAGATTGTGTACGAAAGGAAACCGAGGAAGAAACAGGTTATCAAATTAGCAATGTCAAAAAAGTGATGCAAACCTATATGTCCCCCGGATCGGTCACTGAAATTCTTTATTTATTCGTTGGTGAATATGACGAAAGTATGAAAGTAAGTGAGGGTGGAGGAGCCGAAGATGAAACCGAAAATATTGAAGTGATGGAGATGACCTTCGGTAAAGCCATGGATATGGTGAATACAGGTGAAATTAAAGATGCAAAAACCATTCTTTTACTTCAATATGCACAATTGAACAGGTTAGTTTGCTAAAGTTGGCTCGACTTAGAACGAATGAACAATCCACTAAAAATAGGTTTTGGAGGTGGCTGTCACTGGTGTACAGAGGCTGTCTTTAAATCACTCAAAGGTGTTACTGAAGTAGAGCAGGGTTTTATAGCCCCCAAAGATAATCCAAAGGACTATTCAGAAGCAGTGATTGTTCATTTTGAGGAAGACCAAATTAGATTGGATGATTTGATCGCTATTCATCTTTACACACATCAAAGTACTAAAAACCACACTTTACGCTATAAATATAGGTCGGCTGTTTATTTTTTTGGGGACCAACACGAAGTGATCATTATTAAAATCATGAAAAGACTTCAAAAGGAATTTGTAGAACCCATTATCACAAAAATTCTTCCCTTTGGAGGTTTTACGTCGTCAGAAGAAAAATTTCAAAATTATTATTACAGTGATACCCGAAAACCATTTTGTAAAACGCATATCTCACCGAAGATAGCGCTGCTCATGCATAAGTTTTCAAACCATGTTCGTGATGATGTGAAGTAAAAAACGACCTCGGTAAAAGCCTACGAGGCCTTAAATGGAAATGCCTGTTTGATTTAGACGTAACCATCCGGAGCATTCAAATGTCGCTTATCGCGTAAAATTAATAGGTATCGCGAAGCGTTTGAAGCATTTTTTCCAATTGTAAACGTTCGTCAGAAGAAGACTGTTTAAAATGATTGTTCATAAAGCTAAAAATTAATGTTTTGCCCGAATTGGCCAGCAAGTAACCACTTAAACAATAATTATTGCTGAGACTGCCAGATTTTGCATAAATATAAGGTTTGTCATCACCTATAAACCGGTCTTTCAATGTTCCTGAAAGTCCCCCGGCCGGGAAAATAGTGAACAAACGTTCTTGCGGAATTTCCGTATATAATTTATCCAGTACCGTTACCATATTTTGTGGCGTGAAGAGATTGTAACGTGATAGTCCGGATCCATCAACCCATCGCGGCTGTTGCGCCAAATCCTTTAATTCATTTTCCAAAATATGGGTCCTCGCTATTTCGCTGGTCAACGTATCGGTCAACTCCGAAGCCGACAATAATAACAGTTGCTCTGCAATAAAATTATCACTTTCGTGCATCATTCTAACATAAAGTGAATCCGCTTCTATGCCATACAGAGTTTGTTTAGTGCCATGTGGCATGGTCAACCGGGTTTTTATCTCCTTATGTAAAAGTTGTTCTAAAATTGCAATGGTCGTTGATGTACTTGTTATGAAAGGAGTTTCTAGTGTATCCATTTGTTCTGGCGGATAGTAGAATACATTTTCAGTTTCATTCCTATTATTCTTATGTAAGAGTTCAAGAACACTGTCCTTAAAATAGATAGGGGTTACGTTCAATTCAGGGTTTTTAAATGTCATAACCACGTTACCATTTATGGGTAAACTATTGCGCTCTGGTGAATAGTACCATTGATAATCGTCCCAAGACCAACCAGGGCCAAATTTTTCATCCTGAAAATTACCGGTTACAAATACAAGGTTTGATTGGTGTTTAAGAAAATTAAGGGCAGTCGAATCTTTAAGGTAAGGGTGTAAAAAAGAGGGGTCGCCTGTTCCTTCAAAATAAAGCGTATCATGTACCGTACTATATTTTAAAGCCGGAATTTTTTTTGATAAGCTTTTTAAGGCGGTAAAAAGTGTGAAAATTTTAGTATTGCTGGCCGGCGTAAAATATTTGTCACTATGTTCCTGATAGATCGTGTCCTTAGTTTCGGCATCTATGACCAAAACACCAGTAAATTGGTTTTTATAGAACGCAGCGGAAAGTGTTTTGTCTAACTGTTTACCTATACTTCTCTTTTTGGAGCTACAGGAGGTTAAAATGAGCAACAGACCGCTGATAAAGAGAATTTTTTTCATGAAACTAAAGTACAAAAACAATGATATTTGAAGGTGTAGAAAATTTAACATGCCTGGTTTTACTTTAACTTTTTGTATGCAATATTAAAACTGATTTTCTGTTTACCTTTATGCAGCAGCAAACTAATTAATTATAAAACATGTCTAATTCAATGCTTGAGTATAGTAAAACCGTACTTAAAAAGGTTAGTTTCGATACTTTGCTTTTCTGTAAAGAATTAAAAAAAGCCTTACTGACATTACTACCTGAAGAGGTGGAGGAATTAAAAGTCTGGTTAGAAAATTTCATTACTGATAAACCCGAATTACAACAAAGTTTAATTTATTTAAAAGCATAGCAAAGAGCCACTTAAAGTGGCTCTTTTTTTTAAATCAATTTTGATCTCTATGCTATGGGATTTATAAATACTATCATTTCATTAACGGACTGATTATTTTTACATCTTGAAATGCGATTGCACCACGCACTACACTGGTGATAACATCTTTTAAAGCTTCTGTAATCTGTACTTTCAGTTCTTTTTTATGATAGATCAGACTGACTTCCCTGGCCGGTGAAGGTTCCTTGAAGTATTTCAGGTTCTTTTTCTTGGCCGAGTCCAACTCAATGGTATTCAAATAGGGTAGAAGGGTCATCCCCAAGCCTTCGTTAGAAAGGTTTACCAGTGTTTCAAAACTTCCACTTTGAAGCCTAAAATGTTCTTCGTTCAATTTTGATGTTTTACACAAATTCAAAACACCTTCACGAAAACAATGTCCGTCTTGAAGTAATAATATATCCGATATATCCAAGTCTTCGGGAATCAATTTTAAGCTATTCCCCAAACGATGTTCTTTAGGAACATACCCTACGAACGGCTCATAGTACAAAGGCCTTTCTTTGATGAAATCGACTTCTAAAGGGGTCGCTGCGATGGCAGCATCTAAATGTCCGTCCTGTATATTTTGAATAAGACTCTCGGTATTCTGCTCCTTAATAATAAGATTTACCTTCGGGTATTTATGGATGAACGTTTTGAGGAACATAGGTAAAAGAGTGGGCATAATGGTCGGAATAATTCCCAATGTATAATCCCCACCGATATATCCTTTTTCCTGATCAACGATATCCTTTATACGTGCTGCTTCATTGACTATGTTCTTAGCCTGGGCAACAATTTTTTTCCCCACGTCTGTAACGGTAATTGGTTTTTTACTTCGGTCAAATAGAAGTATATCAAGTTCATCTTCAAGTTTTTGCACCTGCATACTTAAGGTAGGTTGGGTGACGAAACTTTTTTCAGCTGCTAACGTGAAATTTTTATACTCCGCAACTGCAAGAACATATTGTAATTGTGTGATGGTCATTGCTATAGTTTAAGATTATAAAATTACTAAAAACCATTGCTATGACCTATTAATTCATAAGGGTAACCGTTACGGTAAAACGTTATTTTCTATATTTTGATGTTGGTAAACCAGACGGATAGCTTCACAATGATCAGTAAAACTTTCATTTTTAGGATTAAAGGTTATTTTCGGTAAAATGTAGGCATCAACCAAGTGCCCTAGAAAACTGTTGTACACCACTTTAGCGTTAAGCAATTGAACTCGAGCTTTGCCTTACTAAGTTTTTATGATGCTACGTTCTTAAGTTGGTGTACTAAGTGAACTACAGCTATCTCCATCTTTGGCTGATGTAATAGTCCAATCCAAATTTTCCTGAACCGAAACCCATATAAAATAAACCTAAGCAGAAGAAAAGGAAAATCGGTATTACATCCCACGTTCCGTCCCATTTTCTAAAGATGATGGCAAGCCCCATCGTAATGAACACAAAAAAGGAGGTTATTCGCGTATTTAAGCCTAAGATCAACAGAATTCCACCATAGGCCTCCATAAAACAAATCGACCAAGCGAAAACTTCGGGCATGAGGTTAAAGGGAGGGCCACCTAGTCGTACAATTTCAACAACTTCATCCGTCATTTCAAATAACTCAAGATTCATTGATTTTGGCGTCCATGGCGTCCCAAATTTCAGTGGTGCATACACAAAGGAAAGTGCCCCTCCCATTAAACATCGAGGAATTAATAGCAATAGATTGGGTAAAAGATCATCTAATCGAAAAGGCGTGATTAATTTTTTAAATACAACTATTGGTCGGTTCAAATGGTTAAATTATAGAAGATTAGCGTTGTCTAAATTTAGTAAAAATTAATACAGACAAAAGTCATTTTGAAAATTAGGATTGTGGGTATATAAAAAGGATCATTTTTCGACTTCAATACCACCCGCTACAGTACACCCTAATTATGTATTTTTAAATATAAATTATCAATTTCGTTAAAGTTGGGTTAAAGGATTTTAGGAGTCTAATTTACACTTGTTTTATCTCTATATTAAAGAGGGAATAACAATTTCAGATAAAAATAAAATGATGAAGATAAAAGCATATGCCGCGGCTTCAAAAGAGGCCGATTTGAAACCATTTGAACTAGAGCGAAGAGATACGTTGGACGATGACGTGAAAATAGACATCTTATTTTGTGGTGTTTGCCACAGTGATTTGCATCAAGTGAGAAACGATTGGAAAAACTCCGTCTATCCTGTGGTACCTGGTCATGAAATTATTGGAAAAGTAATGGAAGTTGGTAAAAATGTTTCCAAATTTAAGACCGGAGACCTCGTTGGCGTTGGGTGCTTGGTTGATTCTTGCCATACCTGTAGTGCTTGTAAAGATGATTTGGAACAATTTTGTGAAAATGGTGCCACGTTTACCTACAACAGCAAGGACAAACATTTAGGGGGACATACTTTTGGTGGCTATTCCGAAAGCATTATAGTTGACCAGCAGTTTGTTCTAAAAGTTCCAGAAAACTTAGATGCCAAGGCTGCGGCCCCATTATTATGTGCTGGTATTACCACCTATTCACCATTGGCACACTGGGGTGTGAAAAAAGGAGATAAGGTTGGAGTAATAGGATTGGGAGGTTTAGGCCATATGGGCGTAAAATTCGCCCATGCCATGGGTGCGCATACGGTTATGATAACTACGTCGCCTTCAAAAAGCGAAGATGCAAAGGCGTTGGGTGCAGATGAGGTCTTAATATCAAAGGATGAAGACCAAATGAAGAAACATGCTGGCTCATTTGATTTCTTATTGAATACGATTCCCGTGGGTCATGATATGAATCCGTATGCAAATCTTTTAAAGAGAGATGCGACTATGGTTATCGTTGGGGCCGTAGAACCCTTAGATCCCTTACATGGAGGAAGTTTAATCATGGGAAGAAAAAGCATTGCAGGATCTTTAATAGGAGGGATCAAGGAAACCCAAGAAATGTTGGATTTTTGTGGGGAACATAATGTGGTCTCCGATATAGAAATGATAGATATCCAAAATATCAATGATGCGTACGACAGATTACAGAAATCAGATGTCAAATACAGATTTGTAATCGATATGAAATCCTTAAAGGAAAGCTAGGGATCTAGCTATACTGTTTTTAAAAAGGGCCATCTTAAAAGACGGCCCTTTTTATTTAAGCTTGATATAATCTAATTCTAAACAAAAATCTTCTTCCACATTATTCCCTATCAAAATAGCTATTTCCGCTAAAAAATCTCCATGAAAATTAGGTAGTTGTAATGAATCGCCCCTGAAAAAGGGAGCCATCTTGCTAAAAGGGATGTCGATGATTTCCCAATCTTTTTTGGAAGTGAATGAATATATATACGAATGTCGTTGATGATCACTTGATTTACAACGCATTTGATATTTTTTACCATCTCCTTTTAATCGGAGTACAAAAGAGGAAAAATTTTCAACGTTGATACGTTCGAAATCATAGCGAACCAAAGAGAATCCTCCATTATTATCCAATGAAACATGTCCGCTAAAAACTCCTTGCCCCTTCTGGTTAATTTGCAAAAGTCCCATTGATAAGCCTCCCATAACTTCGTCATTGACGATTTTCCAATGGTCTAGTTTACTTTTTTTGGAGAATTCGAAAAGGGTTAAAGTTTCGCTCATAATCGTATGGTTTCATTTTCACTTTAAAAGTGACAGCTTTAAAAATACAGCAAGTTAAAATTCATCACTTATCCAAAAGGTAATTGTTTTAACTGCAAAGAAAAGAGCTTACTTTGGCAAGGATTTAAATTTGGAATTTTTGTTTTTTAAATCATTTTTTAAACTTTGGTGGGCACAGTACGAAATGGCCAAAAGAACTGTAACAAAGGCTAAACAAAGGATAAAGAGAAAGTAGATCATTTTCAATTAGTTTTAGTATCTCCCTTTATGTACGGTGCAAAAAATAAAAGGTTTTACCTTTTATCGAAAATTCAAGACCTCTTCTTTATCTTAGATCGAACGGTCGGTTTAGTGAACCGAAACTCAGTAATCGTTCGGTGATTGCTTCTTCATTTCTTCTGCTACGGCTTTTTCTGAGGGGCCTTGTTTTTCCAACGCTGAAATTATTTTAGGATGGTCGTGGGTTCTATTTTGCGATAATTTTTTAACTGCCTGTATATCGTCGATGGTGATTTCAAAACCAATAATCCCGGTAATCTGCCGCATGGTTCTAGGGGACATGTCCTTTAGGGAAATCGGATGTTCCGAAGCTTTCTCATAGGTATCGACCAACGTGTTTAACGCTGCTAAAAGCTCGTCGTTATTTTGGATCTTTACCGTGCCGTAGACATGAACGGCAATATAGTTCCAAGTAGGTACTTCTTCATCTCTATACCATGAAGAGGAAATGTAACTATGCGGACCATTAAAGATGCATAATACCTGGTCACCATTAACCAAATTTTTACTCTGTAGATTAGCTTTTGCGATATGCCCCACTAGAATTTCTTCATTAGCGCTATTCGTGCTCAGTTCTAACGGAATGTGAGTTCCCCAAGGTTTTCCATTTATGGTATTGATAAGGATGCCAAAGCTATTCGATTTCAAGAAGTTACGAATATCTTTTTGGTCATTGTTCTTATATTTTTCTGGAATGAACATGGGGCGGATATTTTAAATAAATATACTGGTTTTTATCACTGGTTTCTGAGCAAATTATTAATTGTATCGCGTTAAGTCCGCGATTAGTTTTAAATTAATTTGTACAAGAACTTAAAAATAAGAAAATGCCTTTTATAACAAACGAAAAAGCGAAAGAACCGGTAGATATATTTTATGAAGATTATGGTAGTGGACAACCCGTTATATTGATTCACGGTTGGCCTTTAAGTCGCAAGTCGTGGGAACAACAAGTATGGAAAATAGTCGAAGAAGGTTTTCGATGTATTTCTTATGACCGCAGAGGATTCGGAACTTCTTCAGCACCGTGGGATGCCTATGATTATTCGGCACTGGCGAGTGACCTTCATACGATTATTGAAGGTTTAAAACTGAAAGACGCCATTATTGTCGGATTTTCTATGGGCGGAGGCGAAGTGGTACGTTATTTAACCGATTACGGAAGTGCGAAGATCGCAAAAGCCGCACTGATCAGTTCGATTATTCCTTTGGTCAAGAAAAAAGACGATAATCCAGATGGTGTACCGGCAGATGCCCTAGATGGTATTATCGATTCCCTTCAACAAGACCGCGTAGGGTTCTTAAAAGAATTCAGTAAAGGGTTCTACAATTTTGATGATAACAAAGGAGATAGGGTAAGCCAAGCGCAACTGGACTATGACTTTACCATTGCTTCTTTTGCATCACCTAGAGCCACCATACAAACGGCCTTGGCTTGGATGCATACCGATTTTAGACCCGAGCTTAAGAATGTAGATGTACCTACCTTGATCGTACATGGAGACGCCGACGCAACCGTGCCGATAGAGACCTCGGCAAAACAGGCGGCAGCCGGCATTAAAGACAACACCTTTGAAGTTATAAAGGGAGCACCGCATGGTTTAAATAGTACCCATGCAGAAGAACTGAATAAAATCTTGATTTCTTTCCTGAAAAAGTAAAGAAAAGCATAGTACAGCAGATAAAAAAGAGCCTTTATTAAGGCTCTTTTTTTGTTGTATAGGTGTTCTGGTAAAAAACGATCCAAGACGTCGGTTACTGATTTTGTAGTTTGGATAAATTTGAGAAAGAAGAAATCAAACATTAAGATTTAATTACCTTGGTGCATTGCAATCCTTCTTTTCCGCTTTTTATACTTTTATATGAAGGCTGAAAAGCCCGCCCAGAGTCTTTCGACTCGGCTCAATGACCTTTCAACTAGCGGTGCCGATGGCACATATTTCTCATTTTTCTTGTCCAAACCAATTTTTTGTAGGAGTTTTAGAGAACTTCCCCTAAAAAAGACAATAGGCGTAATTGTACGCATATTCAATTGTTGGCATTAATACCAGAAAACAATAAATGGCGATAAAACACAATCCAGAAATAAATGCAGGAGTTCACGCCAATATTGGAATGGATTTTCAAAAGAATTGTACTATTTACCTATTTCTTGAAAAATTTAATGCCTTAAAGAATCAACGATATTTCATTGTTTTAGAACATCTCGAAGACATTGTATTTGGATTTTTAGAAAATGATACAGAACTATCAAAAATCGAGACTTACCAAGCAAAAAAATCATCAAAGAAATGGACAAGTGGCAACATACTTGAAATAATAAAGAAAATTGCTGAAACTAGCCAATCTATTCTTGACGACACTCACCCTAAGACTTCAACATTTAATCAAGAGAATTTCTTTGCCACCAATAATACGATTGAATTAAAATCTACAGTTCAGAAGAAAGACTATGTCTGTACTGTAAATGAATCTAATGAGATTTATGAATACAAAAATCTTGACCAAAATATTAAAGACCATATTCTTAAGGGAAATAAAAAAATAAGTTTTGATAAACAAAACGAGGCAAACTTTGAGACTCTAAATTTTCGATTTATTGATTTAGGCAGAACTTCTAAATCTCAATTAGACCAGTTAAACGGTATGTTTATTTCAGTGTTTGGCGATACAATTACCGACCACAAAGCTGCCTTACATACTTTCTATTATGCCTTAAAAACTGTTGAAAGCAGACTAAATCAAGGTAACTCGGCAAAATTAAGTGACAATAAAAAAAGAATTGAGTCGTATGAGATTCAAAATATTTTAAACATTCTTACAACAAAAAAATTAGCTTTTGACTTTTGGAGAGATAAGGGAGAAGAAATACGCAAAGAACTGAATATAAACTTATTTGATGCAACCACTTTTGAATTACACTATCATAACAGCTTTGATAAATTTAAAGATATTAATGAGAGTGAGCATCAAAAAATCTTCGATTTTGTTGAAAGTAATAAAGAAATCTTTAGAAAGCACTCATTAGATAAAGATTGTATGTCAGATTTTATAAACACATTTAATAAAGAGAAGTCATCGACATTATTAAGTTTACAACTCAAAGCGACAATTGTAGCAGCATACATTGAAATAAAAAATACACTATGAATCTAAATCTACATATCGATAGTGTTTTAATACACAGCGAAGAAAACGACAAATTCTTTTTCACAGAGTTTAAGGACAAATTGAATGTGATTTACGGTAAAAACACATCAGGAAAAAGCACTTTAATACAGTTAATTTTATTTGCATTTGGTATAAATGATAATAAAATAAAACTAGCAGAAATACTATCTGAAAACATCTTTATAAGAATTGACTGTTCTATAAAAAGAGGTTCTGAAACAGAGAAGTATGTGTTTATCAGACAAGACGAGACACTATTAATTAGAGATGCAAATAATAAAGTACTTAGATTCAACGGAATTAGTGCTGACCAGTCTGCGGAGCACATTAAATTAAAAAAGTATTTCAACGAAGTATTCGGTTTTAATCTTCAATTAGAATCTAATTCAGGAATTTCCGAGGCACCGATAGAAACGATTTTTCTTCCGTATTATGTATCGCAAGAGGTTGGTTGGGTATACCTAAGAAAATCTTTCAGTAATTTAACTTATTATAAAAATTTTAAAGAAGACTTTTTGGATTATTATTTAGGCATAGAGAATGTTTATGACCGAGAAGAAAAAAGACGAATTGAGAAAGAAGTAAATAGAATAAATCAACAAATTAAATTTTATACAGACGTAGAAAAAGATAATCAAGACTTAAAACTAGCTAATGTCATTGACCAAACTTTAGAAGGTAAAGCCAACGTTCTAATAGCTGATATTTCAGACAGAAAGAATAAATTACTCGAATTAGAGAAGTTGTATGTAGATAACTCTAATAAGCTAACATTTTATAATCAGAGGTTATCAGTAGTTTCTAAAGTTAATCGCAATCATAAAAACCAAGAACCGGGTAAAGACAATTGTCCTACCTGTACACAAATACTACCTTCTCATATTGAAGACGTTTACTCGTTTTTTCAAGAAGAAAATGATACACTATCCTTAAAAAAAGAATTAAATGAAAAAATAAAGAAAATGCAATCTTCTTTAAATTCATTAAATAACAAAATCGAGGAAAACCGTTTAGAGATTAGTTCTACTTTTAAAACATTTAATAAATATTCAGAAAATAACATTACTCTAGAAAATTACATTGAAAGTAAGGCAAATACTCAGCTATTTGAAAATTTGACAAAACAAATAGGTCAGTTAACAATAGATTTAAAACACGAGAAAGAAGAGCTTAATAAATACAAAACCGATGAAGATATAAATTTTGAAAGGACAAAAAAGAGTAACATTTTCAAAAGCAAATATTTCACATATAACAGCGAATTAGGTTTACCTTCACTTAAGGATGAAAGATTTTATAAACTATATGAAATTTCTTCTTTCCCCTTCCAAGGAGTTGAACTACATAAAGCTGTATTAAGTTATCATTTTGCGTTTAATAATCTTCTAACGCATACTGACGATATTCATAGACTTCCTTTTATTCTAGATAGCGTTTTTAAAGAAGATATAGATGGTGGCAATAGAATTAAAATTTTGAAATTCATCACTAAAAATTTCCCAACAGATACACAAACAATATTGTCAATTGCGGACGACAAAAATCAAGACACAAAAATAGAGGAATATAAAAGAGATATTTTTAAGGACAAAGCACATCTTATTTGTATTGGGAATGGCGAAGAAGAAAAAGCCTTACTAAAGGAGAATGACAACTCACAAAAAACACTTATTGAAGAAACTTTTGAGATAATTGAAAACATATAAGTACTAATGCCAACAATGTATATAAAACATAGCTAATATAGGCTTTCCGAAAGGTTGGTGTGTATTTGCAAAGACCGCCAAATTTTTAAATTTGACGATTTCTAAGTAAAAAAATAAATAGTAAAATTTAAAAATTCGGCTTGTGTTTCATCCGAAAAGTTATCGCTGATTTTCAGCGCTACTTTTCATATACGGAGCCATTGTGTGCAATCTAAAAATAACAACTCATGTACATATTAACACTAATCGCATCAATATCTGGAATACTCTCGTTTGTACTAAGTTTTATTGAGAAATTAAAGGATTGGAGAAAGTACTTCATTTACTACGCGATATTCTCTATTGGAGTAGCAGGAGGAATTTTTATGACTATGTCAAATGACGCGATTCAAAATTTTTCCCAAGAACAAGTTATATATCTAATCGCATTCGTAATGATTATGGCTCTATTGATATTATTCGTGTATAGATACCTAAATAATGTAAATGAAGTTTGGTGGGTGGCTGTACTGACTATGGTCGGAGTTGGGTATTTCGCGGTTAGATTACTAAATTCGGTTGAGAACAGCCAAAGCTTTATTAAGTCAAACGACTACATTACACTATCGCGACACTACCATGAAATTGGTGATTACTCAAGAGCGGCAGACTTCTTAGAAAAGTACAGGAACATTGAGTCAATTAACCTTCCCGACAACACTTTAAAAACCCTCGACAAACAGGTAACTGAACTCAGAGAAAAGTCATTCAGTGACATCCATTAGACTTGCTCCTCTTAATAATAAAAACTGTCATCCAATAGATAATGCTGACAAGAATAAACCATAAAGAAGGTATCAAATCCATACAAATATTTTGTACGGGTAAAAGGGAACATAAAATAAAAAGACTGCGCCCAACAACCGCTAAGAAAACATACCCTTCGGGATACGTTTCTTAGCGAAACCCGTCAGACTGCGCAAAAAAACTTATTTTGATTGCGCTTATATTTGGAGGGGTATCTGAGAAAAAATCAAATACGGGATTCTCAGAGACTCGAATTAAGTTAATGCACAGACTCCCGTTGGCATACATTTTATAAAGAACTTCAAGTCATGAATAAATTAATAGTTATCCTATCATTTCTAATCACTACAACCCAACTCTGGAATCAAAAAAAGATTGATTTAACCAGTGATGAATCTTTAACCAAAATTTTTAACCAAACAGAAATTAAAGGATTGGAATCAATGGTACGGTATGTGGACAACATGGTTTTAAATCGTAAGAATGAAACGGACATTAATAAAGCCTACCACCTTTTTTTTGAGGAAATCGCGCAGTCTAAAGAATATATAGTTCCATTTGAAGAAATCGAAAAATATAAATTCTTAGAAAATCTTGACTCTATTCAATTCGCGACTATCTGGAATTTCGCCTACCATATAGACATGATAAGTACAGGCGATACGATCTACCGAAATCTTGATAATTTTAAAATGCTGAACATAAAGCCCTATAGCAAGTACATGGACTATTTAAAGGTAATTGGCAAAGACGACGCTTATTTCAAATCCCTTCAGCAAGAGTTTGAAGGCGCAGGAAACCTTATGCAGGATTCAGCAGAATGGTTCCCCAAAAATCACACAAAGTTTGATTTTAATATTCCAAAAAACAGATTATGGGCTGCAGTTTATCTTTTACGAAGAGAGGAAACTACCGAAATGAAACTTGATAGATACCTTAAAAATAAATAAAAACGATTTACCAACAACACCTATAAACCATAAGGGCCTTGGGCTTAATCGAATGGTCTCTGTATATTTATAAAGTCGCTAAATCTTATGGATTTAGCTTTGAAACAAAAAAAGAAAAAGCAAAACAATAAGCTTTAGCTTACTGCTAAGACGGAAACGAAAAGTTTCCTTGTCTCCGCACTTAGCTCAGACGTTGGTATTAATTACGAAAATTGAAATGAAAATTAGAGAGGCTCATAGAAATGGATATACCATTTCAACTGACAAGGATAAATTAGATATTTCGAGCATTCACAAATTCCTTGCAGAAGAAACTGATTGGGCTAGCGGAATTCCAATCAATACTTTGAAAACATCAATTGAAAACTCATTGAATTTTGGGCTTTATTACGAAAACAAGCAAATTGGCTTTTCTAGAATAATTTCAGACTATTCAACTATTGCATATTTAGGAGATGTGTATGTTTTAAAGGAATATAGAGGAAAGGGATTAAGTAAATGGCTGATAAATGAAATAATGGAGCATCCAAATCTTCAAGGATTAAGACGCTGGATTTTATTAACCGATACAGCTGAATGGCTTTATAAAAAGTTTGGTTTTACAGAAATACCTAATCCTAAATTTTATATGGAGAAACATAACCCGAATATATATAACGAAATAAAAAACTAATGCCAACAATAGTAACCGTTGCCCAAGTCTAAATTTCTAAGAAACGAGGATTTTCCCGGAAACGAGGATTTTCCCGATTTTTAAGAATATGTACGTTGTGGTTTCTTAAGTCTATGGCAGTCTTAAAGACTGCTATTAATTCGTAATTTGATTAAAAAAGGGGTTGTGCAACAGCCACAATGTATATACAAAATAGGCGATATAGTGGTAAATTCAAGGGCTGTAGCCCGCTTCAAAATCGTAACAGTTTGATAAGTTTGAATCCCTTAATCGCCTACGATGCATATACTCAACGTTTAGCTACGGCAACTTCATTCCATCTCCAACTTCGCCAACACCGGTAAGTGGTCCGAGATATGTTTGTTGTTTTCCATACGGTCATCGATGTGGGTATAGCTTTCCACTTTAAAACCTTCCACAAAAATATAATCGATACGACCGTCTAAAATTTTATTCGGGTCAAAACCATTGAATGTTCCTGTGGGGCCGTAAATGGCCTGTTGTGTTACCGTTTGCCCATCCGTTAATTGCTTCTTAAGATACTGGATCGGTTTTTGATCCGGGTAAAGGTTTAAATCTCCCATAAGTGCCACGGGATATCCCTTGGTGTTGATCGATTTTATTTTTGAAACAATAAGCTCTGCCGATTTTTCACGGGCCAAATCCCCTCTATGGTCAAAGTGGGTATTGAATACCCAAAACTGTTTTTTGGTTTTTACATCTTCAAAAAGTCCGTAGGTACAGATACGCTCCAAAGCGGCGTCCCAGCCTACTGAAATTTTTTCCGGAGTTTCAGAAAGCCAAAAGGTCTCGCTCTGCAATAGGTTGTATTGGGTCGTGTCGAATAGAATAGGGGAGTACTCTCCTTTTTTCTTTCCATCTTCACGGCCAACTCCAATAGCCGCATAGTTAGGCAAGTTTTCATTTAAATACACCAATTGGTTATCCAATACTTCTTGCATTCCTATAATGCTGGGCTTGTAATGCTCCAGTAATTTTACCATGCTCGCTTTTCGGTCATTCCAATTATTCACCGTGTCACTTACATTGTCATATTTAATATTGTAGGTCAAGACGTTTACTTCTTGAGCGTTACTCAATGTAAAACAGAGATAGCATCCTAAAACAAAAACTAGATTTCGTGTATTCATAATTTATTCGGCATTTTTATATTTATCGAACCAAGCCAGCACACTGGCGATCTTGGCAACTAAGTTACTGGGTCTATTTGCGATGCCATGACCGGCACCGGGAATGCGTACCATAGCAGTTTCTACGCCTTCTAATTTAAGGGCGGTATAGAATTGTTCAGATTCTGCAATAGGCGTTCTATAATCTTCTTCACCGGTCAACAACATGGTCGGGGTCGTTACATTGCCCACATACGAAAGGGGAGAACGTCTAAAGTAATTTTCTGGATCTTCCCAAGGTTTTTTACCGAACCAATATTTGGAGAAAAATGCGGCGCCATCGGCATATAAAACGAAGCTAGTCCAGTTGATAACTGGTTTCGCAACAACAGCTGCTTTAAAGCGGTCGGTTTTACCCACAATCCATGCGGTCAACACGCCACCGCCACTACCACCGGTAACGAAAAGATTTTCGGTGTCCACGTATCCTTTTTCAATAACGGCATCAACACCGCTCATTAAATCGTCATAATCATGGTTGGGATAATCATGGTGGATCAGGTTTCCGAACTCCGCGCCATAACTGGTACTTCCTCTGGGATTACTGTACAGAACTACATATCCGGCCGCGGCATAGGCTTGAATTTCTGCACTATACACAGAGCCGTAACTTGTAAACGGACCGCCATGAATTTCAAGGATAAATGGATATTTTTTGTTGGGGTCAAAATTGGGCGGTGTCACGATCCAACCTTGAATCTTGCGTTGATCAAAAGAAGACTCCCACCAGATTTCTTCGACTTTACCTAAATTACGGAACGAGAAAAGATCATCATTAATGAAGGTCAGGCGTTTAGTTCCTTTTTTATCACCCACAGCTAGATCAGACGGGTGCTGGGTTCCCCCAAGGGTATAGGCAAACTTCGCATTATTGGAAACGGAGAAAGCTGCGGCATTATAGGGTCTACCTAACGAAAGTCCGCCAAGTCCGTCCACGAGTGTCGTCACCTTACCATCTAAAGTAATGTGTCCTATTTTAGAATCACCTTCGGCATCATACTGAAAATAAAGTCCCTTACCATCGGCTGCCCATTGTGCATTGGCAATATCCCTATCAAAATCACCAGAAAGCAATTTGGAGCTAGAACCATCGGTATCCATTACATAGAGCTCAGTAACCTGATAGCCCTGTAATTCATCATCGTAACCAGAATAGGCAATATGCTTGCCATCGGGCGAAAGTACGGGAGAGCTATCCGGACCGTATCGTGTGGTCAAGGCAGTTACTTCTGCCGTTGCCAGTTGTAAGGAATAGATTTCACTGTTGGCCGGTTCAAAAGCTTCATCCGGATTGAAATTTGCCGAAAAATAAAGTTGTTTATCATCGATTGACCAAATGGGTGCGCCATGGTCAAATTTTGATGTAGTCAATTGTTTTGGGGTGCCACCATCGGTAGAAAGTGTAAACAGTTGGTCGTGCCCGCCTTTGATGTAACCTTGTCCGTCTCCTCGGTAATTCAATTTATCGATATACGTGGGAGGGGTGTTCCATTTGGCTCCGTCGGGCTTTGCTGGCATTTTTATGATGGATTCTTCGGCTTCAGGTACGAACATTGTAAATGCCAAATAGCGGTCATCATGCGACCAGCTCACGGCACCAGGAGCTTTTGGGGTGTTGGTCAATGGTGCAGTTTCTTTCGTATCCAGCCACATCATGTACAACTTCATCTTTTCATCTGCCCTATTCGATTTAAAGATGATTTTTTTTCCATCATGTGACCATCGGGGATAATAATCATTATGGTTTCCGGTGGTTAACGGTCGATTTTGGGAGCCATCAAAATTGATCATCCAAAGGTTGGACAAATTTTTATCGGTCATGATATCGGTAAAATTACGGACATAGATGATTTTGCTTCCATCGGGAGAAATCTGTGGGTCCGACACAAATTCCATATTAAAGATGTCCGTCAGCTCCAAATTTGAAGAGACTTGTGCTAGAGAAGTGGCCGAGACCAACAGAAAAAAGCAGAATTTAATACCAATTTTCATAGTGTACTTTTTTGGTTTGATTTGAAGATATGAAGATAGTCATATTGCAAAGTTCTTTAAAGTGCTTCGGCAGAAAAAACCGGATGACTACCTATTTCTTAACAAACAGTTTTTATAGCTTTTCGTATTTTCACGAAATGGAACCAAAAGCATACCTACATCAGATTCATCCCGTACTTCCGGTTTGGGATGTTGTGGAAGCATTGGATTTTTATGTGAACCGATTGGATTTTAGGATTGCTTTTGCCGATGATTCCAAAAACCCCAAATATGCCGGTATCATCAAGGATGCCGTGGAGATCCATTTACAATGGCACGATATGAAAGCCTGGGAACTGGAACCAAATCGACCTATGTTGCGTATCGTAACCCAGCATATTGAAGCGTTATACCAAGAATATGGTGAAAAGGATATCTTTAATCCCCATACCCTTTTAAGGGAAACGGCATGGGGAACGAAGGAATTCTCGTTTTACGATCCTTTTAAAAATGGTTTGACCTTTTACAGGGATGTGTCAATAAAATAAGATTATCTAGTTGATAACCAATAATTTAAAAAAAATATAAATGAAAGTATTGTTCATAGGAGGAAGCGGTAATATAAGCACACCCAGTAGCCGATTGGCGGTGAGTAAGGGAATGGATCTGTATTTGCTGAATAGGGGTAAGTCCAAGGTAGAGATAGAAGGAGCACATACCATCATTGGCGATATCAACAAACCCGAAGAACTGAACGAATTAAAAAAACACGAATGGGACGTGGTGGTCAACTGGATCGCTTTTGCACCAGCAGATATCGAACGCGATTTAAAACTCTTCCAAGGAAAAACGAAGCAATACATTTTCATCAGTTCGGCCTCATGTTACCAGACTCCATTGACCTATCCGGTAATTACCGAATCTACCCCCCTATGTAATAATTTATGGGATTATTCCAACAACAAGATACAGTGTGAAGAACGGTTGATGAAGGCTTACCGAGAAGAAGGGTTCCCCATTACCATTGTGCGACCATCACACACGTATGATACCGTTACACCACTAGCAATTGGAGGCTTTGATAAATACAACGTCATAGACCGTATTCTAAAAGGCAAGGAAATCATTGTGCACGGTGATGGTACTTCGCTATGGACGGTTACGCACGCCGATGATTTTGCGAAGGGATTTGTAGGACTTTTAGGGTTGACCACGGCAATCGGACATGCATTTCATATTACGTCCGACGAGGTGTTAAGCTGGAATATGATTTATAAAATCACGGCCGAAGCGTTGGGAAAGGAAGCCAAGATTGTACACATTGCTTCTGATTTTATTTGCAAAATAGAACCTTCGTTTACGGGGAGTCTGTTGGCGGATAAGGCCGAAAGTGTATTGTTCGACAATTCAAAGATCAAAACCTTTGTACCTGGTTTTAAAGCAACAATCCCTTATTGCGAAGGCATAAAACGCACCCTAAAATGGTTACAGGAAAAACCGGAACGGCAAAATATCGATGCTGAAACAGAAGCTAAGATTGAAAATGTGCTAAACGCATATAAAGCCCTAACGAGGTAAAAGGTCCTAGGTATTTGCAGTGCTCGGGCAACTTTATGGGGAGATATCTTTCCTATTTTTTAGTTTAATATAATATCCTTAATTCATATAATGAGTGGAATACCTTATAATCATACAAAAAAAGATTTTTAAAACCTACCGGTCTTAAAACGCTTACTTAGAATGCCATTTGAAGATAAAGAAGGTCGAGTGGTTAAGAATTTTACCGTAGCACAGTGCCTTTTAAAAGGTCTTCTTTAATGACACCGTCTTTAAGATACACAAAATAGGAGTGGTTCTCTTCATCGAGGGAAAGGGAAGTATGTACGTTTCCATCTATAAAATGAATGGCAGAACGGTCGTCACAAGCATATCCATTGGTCAGTTTTCCCGATAAGATATTTTCATGGTAGAGCGGTCGCCTGAATTCCTCGGAATTGTAATGGGGGCAATGACTGTTGTCGATAAACCCCATACCCTCTACAATACTCAATTCTTTGGGACGGGAATCGGTCGTTCCTGCATTGAACCAGCAAAGCGAACCGGCACTGCCGCCGCCCATGACGACTCCATTATCATATGCTTTTTTCAGCGCAGTATCGATACCTTGTGCTTTCCAAATGGCGAGCATGTTCAAAGTATTACCGCCACCCACGACAATGGCATCCATTTTTTGAATGATTTCGTCAAAGCTTTCTTTTTGATCGTATGAATTGATCCACACGCTCATGACATGGGGAACCACATTAATTTGAGAGCAGACTTCGTAAAAAGAGTTGATGTAATCTAAATCTTCTCCACTAGCGGTAGGAATAAAGCAGAGGTTCGGTTTTTGCTTTCCCGTAGCCTCTGCCATATATTTTAAAAATGGAACGGTATGCCGTCCACTACCATAAATAACCAATTGTTTTTGCATGTGCTGTGCGTATTGAATTGATTAAAAATAAAGGGATTTATGCAGAAAAACTATTCGCTTCTACTAGAATCACTTCGTTTTTTCGGTCTACTGGTATTTCTATTGTTTTTTCCCCTGAAGTTGGAGTTGCCTGATTTGTTCTTGGGTTTGCCTTGGCCACTGGATCGGCCATGGGACCTAGGTTGTCTTGGTGGGCGGTCATCCTTTTCTTCCGGAGTATCGTCCATAAAAGGGTGTTCTCCTAAGCGGGGAACTTCCTGTTTTATCAATTTTTCAATATCACGTAAATAAGGTCTTTCTTCGGTATCGCAGAACGAAAGCGCGGTACCGCTGGCACTGGCCCGACCCGTTCTACCAATACGGTGTACGTAGGTTTCAGATACATTTGGAAGGTCGTAATTGACCACTAAGGAGAGTTCTTCCACATCGATACCTCGAGCGGCAATATCGGTAGCGACCAATACTTTTAATTTTCCATCCTTAAAATCACCCAATGCTTTTTGACGCGCGGTCTGTGATTTATTACCATGAATCGCCGCAGCACGAATACCGGCTTGGTCCAATTTTTTGACTATTTTGTTTGCCCCGTGCTTGGTACGTGAAAATACCAAAACCGAATCTTTAGGCTGTTGTTCCAACAAATGCACCAATAATTTAGGTTTGTTGCCCTTACTTACAAAATAGATCCCTTGCTCTACCTTTTCTGCGGTAGCCTGTTCCGGTTTTATGGTTACCCGTTCAAAATCGCCCAACATCTTTCGGGAAAGTTCAACGATATCCTTAGGCATGGTGGCCGAAAAGAAAAGGGACTGCCGTTTTGAAGGCAGTTTGGCAATAATTTTTTTGATATCGTGAATAAAGCCCATGTCGAGCATTTGGTCAGCTTCATCCAACACCACATGTTCCAAATCCCTAAAGGAAATAAAACCTTGATTCATTAAATCTAACAGACGCCCCGGCGTAGCGATTAAAATATCAACCCCAGCTTTTAGGGTGTTTACTTGTTTTCCTTGTTTAACACCTCCAAAAATAACGGTATTCCGCAGTCCGGTATGTTTTCCGTAAGCGGTAAAACTTTCACCGATTTGTATGGCGAGTTCTCGAGTTGGCGTAATGATCAATGCCTTTACTTTTCGTTTGCTCTGACTTAAGCTGATGCCTTCATACATAAGATGAAGTATTGGAATACCGAAAGCGGCCGTTTTACCGGTACCGGTTTGCGCAACGCCCAAAAGGTCTTTTCCTTTTAATAAAATGGGTATAGATTGTTCTTGAATTGGAGTGGGGTGGGTATATCCTTCAGCCTCCAAGGCTTTTAGGATGGGTTCGGCTAGGCCGAGTTCTTTAAATGTCATAATTATTAATAAGGGGCAAAGGTACGGTTAAACGTTGAGAGTTTTAATGCTTGTTCGGGAGTACTTTCGATAATTTGAAAATTAAAAAGTAATAAGTACTTAGTAATGAGTATATAGGATAAAACGTGAAGAAAGTATTTCGAAAATAGGAAAAGGAATATAGATTTTTTTGCTGGATTGAATTTGAACTTGAACTTGATTTTTGAATTTGTATTTGATCTTCACAACCCTACCATCGCTGCTTCAGCACAACGTTCACCGTCCATAGCGGCAGAGACAATGCCTCCAGCATAACCACCACCTTCTCCACAAGGAAATAATCCTTTGATGACTGGATGTTCCAATTGCTTGTTTCGGGGGATGGTCACTGGGGAGGAAGTCCTTGATTCCACACCCACAATATTTGCTTCGGACGTATAATACCCGTGCATTTTTTCGCCAAAAGCCTTAAAACCTTGGCGGAGTCGGCCTCCCAATAATTTTGGCAAAAGGGAATGTAGTGGGGCGGAATTCAATCCGGGTTGGTAAGAGGTAGGATTCAAGTCTTGGGATAAGGTTCCTTCAACAAAATCTGTCAATCGCTGTGCAGGGGCCGATTGTCTTCGTCCGCCAGAAGTAAAGGCCAAACGCTCCAAATCCTTTTGATACTCCAGCCCTTTTAAGGCTCCGAACTTTTCGTACTTCGGAATATCTTTGTCCACATCGATTTCGACTACAATTCCAGAATTGGCATATAGGTTGTTCCGTTTTGAAGGCGACATACCGTTAACGACCACCTCTCCGGGCGCCGTTGCCGCGGGAACGATGAAGCCACCCGGACACATACAGAACGAGTATACCCCTCTATGATTGACCTGCTCAACCAAACTGTAAGAGGCTGCTGGTAAAAGTTCGTTACGCTCCCCAGAACAATGGTATTGTATACTGTCAATAATATGTTGTGGATGTTCCACACGGACTCCCATGGCAAAAGATTTCGCCGTAAGTGCAATATCCTTTTTATGTAAAAGTTCAAAAATATCGCGCGCCGAATGGCCTGTGGCCAAGATGAGTCGATCGACCGCCATTTCATCAACACCATTAAGGACAATAGCTTTTAGAATATTGTTTTTGATGACGAAATCAGTCACTTTGGTATTGAAATGGATTTCGCCACCATGTTGCAGAATCACTTCGCGTATGTTTTGGACAATTTTAGGGAGTTTGTTTGTGCCAATGTGCGGATGTGCATCTACCAAAATTTGGTCCGTTGCCCCATGGAGGACCAAACTTTCAAAAATACGGCGAACATCGCCCCGTTTTAAACTGCGGGTATAGAGCTTACCATCAGAATAGGTGCCGGCACCACCTTCGCCAAAACAATAATTGCTTTCTCCGTTGACGACATGGTCTTGGTTAATGGCCTTCAAATCGCGTCGTCGTTCCTTTACATCTTTTCCTCTTTCTAAGACAATGGGTTTATATCCTAATTCTAAACAGCGTAAAGCGGCCCACATTCCTGCGGGACCAAAACCTACAATATGGATCGGTTTGGCTTTGGATACGTCGTGATACTTAAAAGAGGCTTGGTCCTTAGGTCTAGGTTCGTCTATGTAAACCGCTACTTTATAATTGAATACGATTTTGGGTTTACGCGCATCGATAGATTTACGAAGTACTTTCAGTTGAAAGGAACCTTCGGCAACACCTAGATATTTTGCGGTTCTAAGTTGAAGGCTACCAGGGGTCGCTTCTTCTTTAAGGGTAAGGCGTAATTGCACATTTTTGACCATGGTGCAAAATTAATATAATTTAAAGCCATTTGTTACAAGAATTCCTCCTAACAAGTACTATCGTAGCCTTTTAAAATTACTTAAACGCTAAGCGAGAAAATATAATAAAAATTAAAAATTGGGATGTGATAAAAAAAGCACTTTATTCAACCTAAATTTTTGCTTCTTGACCGATTTTATGACAATCTAAAATGAATTTGAAATAATTTCGCAAAAAATAACTGATGAAACCATTTCATTTAAAAAATATCAATAGAGGAAGATTACCGATAGCAAAAACAGATTTGTAGATACTTGATTTTTATGAATTGGTTAAAATGTAATTCGTTACCACCCATTTCGTCAGCTTCAAACTTATAATTTTGAAATACCATAGGGAAACTTCAAACGCATTGGATATTTAAAAAGCTGATCAATAAATCTAATTTCAAACTACTAAATTTTAAACTTTGATTGCAAAAGTATTAATAATAGATGATGACATGGTGTCGCAATTTGCGACCAGATATTCCGTTGAGCAAAACGAAATGAGCACCGCAATTTATGTTTGCGATAGTGCAGAGGAAGCTCTCATTCAAATATCCAATCTAAAAAAGAACGGAGAAGGCTTTCCAGATATAATACTTCTTGATTTAGTTATGCCAGGAATGGGCGGTTGGGAATTTATTGAAAAATTGCAAAAAAAATTTGGCATACCAAAAGAAACAAAAATTTTTGTTTTATCTGCCTTTACGAACTCTATGGACAGAAAAAAGGCAAAAGATAATTTATCTATTGCCGGTTTTTATGATAAGCCCTTGACAAGAAATATGGTCGATTCAATTTTGACCTCTTGTGTATTGTAAGGTAATTTTTTTTAGGGTTGTTCCAAGGTTTGCCCTTTTGTAAACAGGTTCGATCTATTGATATAAAACATTGTTTTCATTTCAATCAAAAGTTGTAGCATATTATTTTTATCGTTGAAACTGTTTAACGCCACAGCTCAATATCCTATAATGCTCAGTTGTTAAAATATCATTTTGGCATTTCAATATATTTCCGATCCCGTAACACTTTTTAGTGATAGTACGAACAATTCGAGTTCCTGCTTTATTGGATATGTCAAAAAGGAATTCGTTGTTTATTGAATGAATAAGTAAATATCATTTTTTAGACCTTTTCTCTTCGGTCAATGAAGTTGGACTTGGGTTTTTTAATTAAACCAAACTCAATCTAATCTTACTGCAACGCGAAACATTTGATAATCAAGCAACCTATTCAATCATTTTGTATCTATAAAAGTATAATGATTAAAGTAATGAGAAGAAGTACATTTAAATTACTAGGATACATACTTGTGGCAGGTTTGGCAACATTGACATCCTGCGAAAGTGATGATAATCAAAATGATACGACTTCCTGTAATGTCAAAAATCCTGTAAAGGAGTTAGATTGGTTGAGGGAAGCCATAGCAGAGGTTGAAGACGACCCATATTCCTTTTATGTAATGGCAGCCTATAAGGGCAAGACCGTATTTTACTATGGTAATTGTAATCCAGTTATTAATTATGCTTCTACTTTAATGAACTGTAATGGGGATAGTTTAGGATATACCGCTGATAATTATGATTCATTGAAAGACATTACCGTTATATGGAACCCCGAAGATTCCGTGTGCGATTTTGACGATTAGGCTATCTTTCGGCAATCATTTAAATTTTCCCGATATTTTTTTTCAATTTCTATCCATTGCCAATTTACTCGTTCGCAGCTTTGTGAATGGCATCAAGCAAGCTTCCTTCCTCTTTGGTGTCATTGCCCAATTCCCAGAACATAATACCTCCAAGCCCTTTATCTATCGCATATTTGGTTTTTAAGGCCACGGATACCGTATCATCATAGGATACCAAAAGACTATCCTTGGCATTGTACATAAAAGGGGCCTCTGCCTTTTCATCCCAGAAACGCTGAAATGTAGCATCCGGTTCATACTCTTTCCTTATGGCGTGATACGCCATCCAGCCAATATGTAGGCCTTTACTACGTTGATATAGTCCGTTGTTGACTGGAGGAACACCTTTCCAAACGCGCCCATAAAAAGCACTTCCGATAACAATTTGTTTAGGGGCTACACCCTCTTTTATAAGGAAATCCACTATTTTTTGAACCGAACGCGGGTCACTATCTAAATTGTCTCCGTTTTTAAATAGACTATCTAATTCAACCTCGAACGGAGTTCCTTCAATTTCTTCAGCTTTTACAGCTCCTAAAGGGGTATGGTGACCCGTATAAACAGAAACACCGGAAACCTGGTCATAGGTCATCACATTGGTATAATTGGCATATTTCATGACTTCGTTCAACTCTATAAAATCATAGTAGCGTTTCCAACCGGCAGAAGCAAATGTCAATATTTTAGGTTGGTCAAAAGTGTCCAGCATTTCCCGTAAACCTTTCATTAAAGCTGTGAAATTTTTGGTATCCTCTTTACGCGCCGTGGTACCAGCACCCGATATTCCAGGATATTCCCAGTCCATATCCATACCGTCCAATTGATACTTTTCAATAAATTCATGCGCACTGTTGATGAATTTTTGACGGGAATCTTCGGTAAGTGCCATATCTGAAAATCCATCAGCACCCCAACCCCCACAAGCGATCATTACTTTTAAATCGGGATTTCTGCTTTTCTGTTGTACAAGTGCTTTCAACTTTGACCCCGCTTCCTCAGGCTCCCCGAATTTCATTTCGCCATCGATGACATTGGTGAAGGAATAGATGATATGGGTTAGTTTTTCGACGGGAATTTTTTCAGGCTCGTATGGATTTTCTGCTACATAATACGCCATGATCACTGTTTCGGACGAAGGTTCTGTTTGTGTAGCTTTCTTATTCTCTTTCTTTGACTGTGGGGAACAACTCACTATGAAAATAATAAGTAGCAGTTGTGACAGGATAAGATTTTTACGCATCATTTTATGTTTTAAGTCTTTATATCTTAATTTGATTAAGAGGTTTACTCGGCTTAAACTTTTTTAAGCCAAAGAGTATTGCTATAGGGGTAGCAATTTAATCAAATACCAATAAATTAGGATATGTAAAAGGATTAAAAACCCATGTATTCTAAAACTTTGTGTTTAGAAAAGTAATAGGTTAGTCCTAAGAAATACTAACGTGTAACTTTAATACACCTCATATTTCTTTTTATAGGCCAACGGAGTAAACTGGGTGATGTTCTTAAATTGTTTGTTGAAGTTGGAAAGCGTTTGGAAACCGCTTTCATAACAGGCTTGTGAAACGTTCATTTTTTCCTGTATCAATAATTTACAGGCATGACCAATACGTATTTCACTTACGAATTGAGAAAATGATTTGTTGGCGTGCAATTTAAAATAGCGGCTAAACGAGGTCGGGGTCATGCTGGTGAGTTGGGCCAAATCGCTCAATGCCATTTTTTTCTTGAAGTTTTTCATAACATAGGCATATACCGCGTACATGCGTTCGGTATCTGCTTCCCGAAGGGTATTCGTGTAACCTGGGCTCGCTAAAAGTTGGTATTCTTTGGTATGACTTATAAAATCCAATACTTTTAATAACTGTAGAATACCCTCGAAACCTTCTAATGGGATCAGGTCCAATAAGAGTGTTTGTAATTGCTGCGCCGTTTCTCCCGAAAATTCCATGCCCCGTAGACTTTTATGGAATACTTGCCGTAAACGTATGGCTTCATCGGTCTGTAAGAGGTCCCCTAAAAAATGATTATGAAAATAGATGACGACACCTTCAGACCAGGCGATATTCTTCTCTTGGTCCGTTTCGTGATCACTACGCCAAAGATGGGGCAGATTCGGACCTGTAAAGGTAATGTCCCCGGCCCTGAATGGTTTTACACTATCCCCTATGAACCGGGTGCCGTTTCCTTTTAAAACCATAAAGAGTTGATACTCGGGGTGAAAATGCCAATGTGGGTCAAATACAGGCTCTTTTAGGTATTTGGCCAAAAAGGCCCTTGATTCTGGAATAGGTGATTTTTGAAGGGCGTTTTTCAAAAGGAATTACGGTTTATGCAATTTCAAAAGATAGGATTGTCTACTAATTTATCAAAAAAATAGAATTAATTCCTTTTAAAGGATATAAAACAGTCGGTATGTGATAATTCAGAGTGAATTTTCATGCATCTTTTTTAGTAATATTGAAAGTAGCAAAATCAACCTAATATGAAACTCAAGAATTTTTTATTCCTTTTACTAATCCTTTTGATTGGTTTTTCGTCATGTACACCAAAGAAAAAAGAACGGGCAGATGACCAACCCCGCAGAATTGAAATGTTATTCCTTGGCCATGCCATAGAGCACCATAATTCTAGGGCCTATTTCCCCCTCTTGGCATCGGCATTGACAAAAAACGGTATCAACATCACTTATACCGAAGAAGTATCGGATTTGAATTCCAAGAATTTAAATCAATATGACGGGCTCATTGTTTACGCCAACCATGAGGAAATAAATAAGGAGGAAGAAAAGGCTTTACTCGATTTTGTAAAAGGAGGAAAAGCGTTCATTCCCATTCATTCCGCTAGTTTTTGTTTTAAGAATTCCCCGGAATATATTGATTTGGTCGGGGCACAGTTTATGAGCCACGAGACCGGTACGTTTACCGCTGAAATCGTAAACAAAGAACACCCGATTACCAAAAACTTAAAACCTTTTGAAACATGGGACGAGACTTATGTACATGATAAAATAGCGGATGATATTACGGTTTTGATGGAACGGGTCGAAGGGGACCATAGAGAACCGTGGACCTGGGTGAAAACCGAAGGAGAAGGAAAAGTTTTTTATACGGCTTACGGTCATGATGAGCGTACATGGAACAATCCTGGGTTTCAAGAATTGATGAAATCTGGAATTCTTTGGGCCGTGGATAACCAAGCAAAAGCCAATTGGGAGGCTTTTATGAAAGATATGCCTACCTTGAAATATGAGAACCGCGCCAACATTCCTAATTATGAAAAGCGGGATCCGGCACCAAAATTCCAGTTACCCTTATCGCCACAAGAATCCCAGAAATTCATTCAAGTTCCTGTCGGTTTTGAGGTGGAACTGTTTGCATCTGAACCGAATATTATCAACCCTATTGCCATGAACTGGGATGAAAAAGGCCGACTTTGGGTGATTGAAACGGTTGATTATCCAAATACAGTGCGAAACGATAACAGTATAGGCGATGATAAAATAAAAATTTTAGAAGATACTGATGGTGATGGCAAAGCCGACAAGGTTACCGTCTTCGCTGATAAGCTCAACATTCCCACAAGTTTTACTTTTTATAATGGAGGTATCGTCGTTTCTCAAGCTCCGGAATTCATCTTTTTAAAGGATACGAACGGGGATGATAAGGCTGATGTTCGAGAAACCTTAATCGATGGCTGGGGCACGTTTGATACCCATGCGGGGCCTTCCAACTTACTATATGGCATTGATAACAATCTGTATGGTGTGGTAGGTTATTCGGGATTTGAGGGAAGTATTTTTGGTCAGGATTTTAAATTCAACCAGAATGTTTACCGTTTTTCGCCAAAGCATAAAACATTTGAAGTGTTGACCAATACCAGTAACAACACTTGGGGCTTGGGATTGACCGAGGATAATTCCATATTCGCCTCCACCGCCAACAATACACACAGTGTATTTGTTGGTATACCCAATGCAAATTTTAAGCACGTCAAAGGAATTGGTACAGATGGTAGTGCCAAAATAGATGGCCATTATGATATGCAGCCGATTACACCGAACTACAGACAGGTCGATGTTTTTGGTGGATTTACGGCCGCAGCCGGACATCATTTTTATACCGCTCGGGAATATCCGGAGGAATATTGGAACAAAATAGCCTTTGTTTGTGAACCCACGGGTGGATTGGTGCACCAGGCAATTATTGAAAAAGATGGAGCTGGATATCTAGAAAAGGACGGGGGAAATCTTTTTGCCTCGGCCGATGAATGGACTTCTCCAGTAGAAGCCAAAACCGGTCCGGATGGCGTTGTCTGGGTAGCCGATTGGTACAATTTTATCGTTCAGCATAACCCTACACCAAACGAAGAAAGAGGGGGCTACGATGCCGTAAACGGAGAAGGAAATGCCTATGTGAATCCATTGCGTGACAAGTCCCATGGAAGAATATACAGGGTAGTTCCAAAATATGATTATGACTATGAGCCTATAACGCTGTCCAAAGACAATCCCGATGCATTGATAGAAGCCTTAAGTAGCGACAATCAATTTTGGAGATTGACCGCCCAGCGACTTTTGGTGGAACGTGGTGAAATGGATGTGTTGAACGATCTGTATAGATTGGTCAATAAAAAAGAGGTGGATGATGAAGGACTCAACAATGCTGCCTTACATGCACTTTGGACTTTTGAAGGCCTTGGAGCACTTGAATCGGACAATAATGCCCTTGGAGTTGTGAAAGGAGCGTTGTACCACAAAGCGGCTAGCGTGCGTAAAGCGGCTATTCAAATGTTGCCTAGAAATGATGATTCCGATGCTGCATTGTTCAAGGCGAATACGTTGAACGATAGAGATCCAAATGTACAATTGGAAGCATTGCTCTATTTTTCCGAAAGACCTTCTTCTCAAAAAATAGGCTCCTTACTCTATGACCTTGGAAAAGATGAAGCTGTTTTAAACGATACATGGTTGTTCAAAGCCTTGTATGCGGCATCAGCGCAACATGTAGACGGTTTTTTAAAGGCCTTTACCAACGCCAACCCCAATTTTAAAATACCAACTGAAACACGTAATGATATGACCGCAATCAATTACAACGATAGTAGTTGGGAAACGATGGATATTCCGCAATATATCGAGGACGCGGGTCTGGAAATGGATGGGGTGATTTGGTTTAGGAAAGAAGTGATCTTACCCGGATCGGCAGCGAGTAAAGAAGCTAAGATTTCTTTAGGACCCATTGACGATTCTGATGTAACCTATATCAATGGTATGGAAATAGGTAGTATGGCCGCAAGTTATAGTGCCAACCGTGATTATGATATTCCTAAGGGTATTTTAAAAGCTGGTAAAAACATCATTACCGTTCGAGTCGATGATACTGGGGGAGAAGGTGGTATTTATGGCAGACCGTGGCAATTGAATCTTTTTGTAGGGGAAAATAGGTATCCTTTGGCAGGCGCATGGAAATATAGGGTAGAAAAGAACTATAGCAGTCAGGAAAAGAAAACCTATACCGAAACCGATATGGCCGTTTTATTAATGAAAAACTATGGTTCCCAAGGGGGTGCAGATGTAGAAGAAACTACTGAAAAAGATACCAATGCCAAGAAAATCGTTATCAAGACGATAACCAACGAAATGAAATATGACGTCACCAAATTTGAAGTGAAAGCGGGTGAGCAGGTGGAATTGGTTTTAGAAAACCCTGATTTTATGCAGCACAATTTGGTGATTACCAAGCCGGGCAAAAAGGAAACGGTAGGAGCAGCGGCCGATAAAATGGCAGCCGATCCTAATGCGGCCGAGCGTAATTATGTCCCTCAAACCAGCGATGTCCTGTTTGCAACACCATTATTGAATCCAGATGATTCGTATTCGTTGAAGTTCAAAGCACCAACTACACCAGGTGAATATCCATTCATCTGTACCTTCCCTGGTCACTGGCGTATTATGCAAGGGGTGATGATTGTAAAATAATAATGAAAAAGTAGCATTCGAATGAATCAGAATATAGTATTTGGAGTAAGTACTTGGTTATGGCAATCGCCCTTTACTGCGAAATCTATTTCACTCTTCCCGAAAATAAAAAAGATGGGATTTGATGTGGTGGAGATTCCATTGGAAGACCCTTCCCTTATTGATGCGGAAAAAGTAAAACAGGCATTGAAAAATAATGGTTTAAAGCCTTCCATCTGTGTTGTTTTTGGTGATGATAAAGATTTGACCGGTGATGACCCTTCCTTGTATGAAAACTGTTTTGAACACGCGAAAGCCTGTTTTGAAATTTCCAAAACACTGGAGGCTTCTTTTGTAGCAGGGCCGCTTTATGCTGCCGTAGGTAAGGCACGTCTGGCTTCTGAGGAACAGCGTCAAGTGGAGTGGGAGAGGTCCGTCAAAAATTTGAGAACATTGGCCAAAATAGCCCGGTCTTATGATTTGGATATCGCCCTGGAGCCATTGAACAGATTTGAGTCGGATTTAATTAACACGGCAGAGCAGGTCATGCGTTTAATTGATGATATTGATGAGGAATGCATGAAAGTGGCTTTGGATGGTTTTCATATGACCATTGAGGAGCAGGATATGGTCAAGGCCATACAAACCGTAGGAGACAAATTGATCCATGTACAGGTTTCCGAAAATCATAGGGGTGTGCCCGGCACCGGACTTACACCATGGGCAGATTTTGCGAAAGGACTGGCCGCTATTGATTATAAAGGGGCTATCGTCATGGAAAGTTTTACCCCAGAAAATAAACAGTTGGCGGCCGCAGTCAATATTTGGAGGAAACTAGCACCAAGTCAGGACGAGTTTGCCCAAAAAGGGCTGGAATTTTTAAAGAAAACGTTTAACGATTAAGTAGAGAGCAATGAGTACTAAAAAGATTAGAGTAGCAATTGTAGGATTAGGTTTTGGAGCCGAATTCATCCCCATTTATAAAAAATACCCCAATGCCGAATTGGTGGCACTTTGTCAGCGTAATGAAGAAAAACTGAACGAAATCGCCGATGCTTTTGATATTCCAAAAAGATATACCTCTTACGATGATCTATTGTCCGATGCCGATATTGACGCGGTACATATCAATACGCCCATTCCAAACCATGGGGAGCAATCCATAAAAGCATTAAAGGCTGGGAAACATGTGGCCTGTACCGTACCCATGGCCACCACGGTCGAGGAATGCAAACAAATCGTGGAGCTTACCGAGGAAACGGGTTTGACCTATATGATGATGGAAACCGTGGTGTATGCACGTGAATTTCTGTACATGAAAGAATTATATGAAAACGGAGATCTGGGAAAAGTACAATTTTTAAAAGCCAGCCACCAACAGGATATGGACGGATGGCCCAACTATTGGCCAGGTCTTCCCCCCATGCATTACGCCACGCATTGTGTAGGTCCGGTTTTGGGATTGACCCAAAATGAAGCGGAATATGTTTCTTGCTTTGGATCTGGGACCATACGGGAAGAATTGATCAAGGAATACAATTCACCCTATGCGGTAGAAACCACTCATATTAAATTTCGTAATTCTGATTTGAGCGCGCAAGTATACCGTTCCTTATTTGATGTCGCCCGACAGTACCGTGAAAGTTTTGAAGTGTACGGCTCTAAAAAATCCGTAGAATGGCCATTGATAGAAGGAAAACCATTAGTGGTGCATACCGCTAAAAAACCGGAACCAGAAATTCCGGAAGAAGTTGAGAGTCCAGATTTTGCTAAATTATTACCCGAAGAAATCCAGTCCTTTACCACCAAAGGAGTGTACGATGAAGATGAAAATACACACTTGTCCTTTACTCAAGGAGCGGGTCATGGGGGTTCGCATCCGCATTTGGTGCATGCTTTTATTGATGCCTTGGTCAATGGTACAGCTGGCTATCCGAATGCCAGGCAATCGGCAAACATTACCTGTGTGGGTATTTTAGCCCACGAATCGGCACAAAAAGGAGGCGAAATTATCAAGTTGCCCGATTTTACCTTCACCCCTTAGCAACCATTAAACGCCATTATTTTAAATCACAGTTCGGAAGTCGAAATCGACATTTCGGACTGTAATTTTTTTAAACCTACTTCCTATATACCATTTTTACTGTTGGTAATAATCCATTTTAAAATATTCACTTCTTACCTTAATGCAAATGTCTAATTTTAGATACGAGTATTTTCTTTTCTATTTAAGTGTAATGTTGAAAGTTTAAAATAACATCTTCATGAGTAATTTTCTAAAGGAGCTTTTAAGAGCAGTAGTAATGGGCTCTTTGTTGTTTTTTGGATTTTTGGGTTACTATTATTTTACTGATTTACCAAGATTTGATTTAATAGTTAAAGAACTACGGCGTGAGTACTTGGATAGTGTTATATTTTTCATCATCATGTATATGGCGAATATGTTTTGGATTAAATTATTGATTAAAAAATATGATTCGAAATTTTATACGCCGAGAATAATTTCTATTGCCATTTTCGGTAATATCATCATTTCAGGTATTGCTGTTTTTATCGGAAGATTAATTATTTTGACAGTTCTACATCGGCAATCTTTTGATGAATTTTTGGGCTTAGAAAATTTTGATCATTACTTACAGCCTATTGTTATTGCTTTAATAGTATCTTCTATATTCTATATCGTTTGGTATTATAAACATCGACAAGAAACTAGGGTAAAAGAACAAACTATCATCGCAGGTTCTGCGTCCGCGAAATTCGATGCCTTAAAGAATCAATTAGACCCTCATTTTCTGTTCAACAGTTTAAATGTTCTGACTAGTTTGATCGAGGAAGATCCTGTGCAGGCCCAAAAATTCACCACTTCGCTTTCTAAGGTCTATCGGTATGTATTGGAGCAAAAAAGCAAGACGTTGATTTCGGTCGATGAAGAACTTCAATTTGCTAGAACGTATGTACGATTATTGAAAATGCGTTTTGAGGATAGTATCGTTTTTGAAATTCCAGAGAAAGCATCAGATTCAGAATTAAAAATTGTCCCCTTATCGCTTCAATTATTGTTAGAGAATGCGGTGAAGCACAATGTGGTTAATGCGGCTAGACCTTTACATATTAAAATTTATGAAGAAGAAGGGTATTTGTACGTTTCAAATAACCTACAAGAAAAATCGGTGGTAAAGAAGAGTAGCGGCGTAGGCTTGCAGAATATTCGCCAGCGCTACGCCATACTCTCTGAAAAGGAGATGCAGATTTTTAAAACGGCCGAAGAGTTTAAAGTACGAATCCCCATGTTAAGGGCTACGGTAGCATATAGGGAAAGCCAAGAGTCGTTTTTAGATAGCAAACGGTACGAGAAGGCAAAGGATCGGGTAGAGGCGATTAAAGGATTTTATGGTAATCTAACGGCCTATTGCATAGTGATTCCAATTTTAGCTTTTATCAATTACAGGACGACGAGTTTTACTTGGGTCATTTTTCCTGCCTTAGGCTGGGGGTTTGGCTTGTTGGGACACGGTCTTAAAGCTTTTGGCTATAATCCCCTCTTCAGTAAGAATTGGGAGGAGAGAAAAATTAGGCAGTATATGGAAGATGACAACTTTTAATATTCTATAAATTCTTATACGATGCAATTTACAACGGAACTGAAGGAATCAATAAATAAAAGTGTACTGGCAAAACCAATTCAGAATTCGTGGAAATGAAAGAAGTTCAGTCACAAATGACCAATGGTAAGTTTCCATTTACTACCATCATCGAAATTACTTTAGTTAAAACTAGACCAATTATAGCTCCAAAATATGTGCTATATCCTGAGACCCCCGAAAAGGAACAAATTGAACGTGCTAAAAAGATTTATGGTATTTGGCTTTTAAAGAATGAAGTAGAAACAATTCAATTAATGGGTACAATTCGGTAATGAAATTTTACAATTGGGTAGTTCAGTTTTTTTCAACGTTGGTTTACTCCCGTAATTTGAGGCATAGAAATTAACGAACTACAAACATAAAAAAATTAAAAAATGGAAACACGAAACTTGAACGACCGGCAGTATAACTATCAAAAAGCAAAAGAAAAAGTAGAGGCGATAAAAGGCTTTTATGGTAACCTTTTGGCTTATTGTATCGTAATACCCATCTTGGTCTATATCAACTATAGAACGACCGATTTTCCGTGGGCCATTTTTCCTGCTTTGGGTTGGGGTTTCGGGTTGGTCATGAACGGTTTTTGCGCCTATGGATATAATCCCATCTTTGGTAAAGATTGGGAAGAGCGAAAAATTAAGGAATACATGCAAAATTCTTAAATAGTTCAATTATGGAAAATCAAAAATATTATAGGGCGAAGGAACGGGTAGAAACCATCAAGAAATTTTATGGAAGTATGCTCTCTTCACTGTTTACCATTTTCATTGTAGGAGGTATCAACTATTACATTGATGAATGGCATCATCCTTGGTTTCTTTGGGTGGTATTTGGTTTGGGTATCGGCCTTTTTTTTAAGGCATTGAAAATTTTCAACTTTAATCCCTTTATGAATAGGGATTGGGAGGAGCGAAAAATTCAAGAATTTATGAAACAAGAAGAAAATAAGCAACGATGGAACTGAACGAATTTGAAAAAGCCGATAAATTGCTCCGTGCAAAAAATAGGGTCAAAGAATTAAAAGGTTTCTACATTCACTTTATCGTTTACGTAGTGATCAACATGTTTATCACCACAATCACCATAGTGGCAAGAATGAATGCGGGAGAGTCCTTTCATGACGCGTTTTTTAATTTTGCTTCGTTCTCCACGGCAATCTTTTGGGGAATTGGATTGGCGTTCCACGCTGCCAAGGTGTATAATTATAGTCCGTTTTTCAGTAAAGATTGGGAAGAACGACAAATAAAGAAGTATGTTGAAAAAGATAAAAAGGAAGCAGAAAAATTTAACTAAAGATTAGAAAAACCAGCCATGAGAACCATAATTATCGAGGACGAGAAACCCGCAGCACGTAGATTGAACAGAATGTTGAGTGAGTTAGGCGTAGCCGTTTCAACCATGTTGCACTCTGTTGAAGAGGCCATAGCCTGGTTTCAGAACAATCAACATCCAGACCTTATTTTTTTGGACATCCAACTTTCTGACGGGCTATCCTTCGAGATTTTCGATGTTATAGAAGTTCATAGCGCCATCATTTTCACGACGGCTTTCGATGAATATGCCTTACAAGCGTTTAAATTGAATAGCATAGATTATCTATTAAAACCCATAGATGATGAGGATTTGGAGAATGCCGTAAAAAAGTACCAGTTACGTTTTAAAACAGCTACTGAATCGAATAAAATGGCTCTGGATTTTGAGGATATCAAAAAACTTTTGGTGAATCCGCTGGAACGGGAATACAAAAAACGGTTTACGGCCAAAGTAGGCCAGCATCTTAAAATCATCAATGCCGAAGATGTAGAATGTTTCTATAGTGAGAACAAGGGTACGTATGCAGCCACCAAGGATGGAAGAAACTACTTGTTAGACACTACCTTGGAACAACTGGAAAACGAACTGAGACCCCAACAATTTTTTAGGGTTAGTCGAAAATATTATGTGAGCATAGACCATATAAAGGACATCATCTCCTATACCAATTCAAGACTGCAGATCAAATTGAACAACCATACCGATCAAGAGATTATCGTAAGTAGGGAAAAAGTGAAGGACTTTAAGTTGTGGTTGGAATAGGTTTTGTAAAAAAAACTGATAATCAATTAATTTTGAAATTTAATCTGATTGTTCTTCATCCATATCAATCCTGTTTTCATCAAACGCGGAGGGCAATAATTTAGGAACCAGTTTAATAAAAATGGGTAATAAAATAGCCCCGCCTGGCAGAATGAAAATAGCCAAGGATGGGATGCTTTTAAAGATATCCAATAACTGGTTTTGGACCTTTTTCTTTTCTTCACTACTTAAATCGCGCACGGTCGATTTTGTAAGCAAGGTCACGAGTTCCGCACTTTGGGAAAGTTCTTTATGCAGACGCTTACTATTTCGTAAAATCAGTTTTTTGACGATTTTACCCATACTGTCATAAAACTGAAAAGCAAGGTTCTGTTCTTTTAGATAGGGTATTTTAGACACGTTCAGTTTAAAGAAATCAGTGACATCGGCAATGGATTTAGCAATTAATTCGTGTTGAAACCCCAAATCTTTACCTATCCCAAAAATGAACTCAGATTCAGTGTAATCCAAGGAATGGTCTTCCCAGACCGTAAGGCAGGCCATATCCAACAGATACCGATTTTCCCAAATATCCTTGTTGCTAAGGAGTCGGTCACGATAGGAACCGTCAAAAGCATGATCGGCACTTCTAATGTAGGTCAAAGAGGATTCCAACAATTGCGACAGTTTATTGTCCTTCCTTTTCTTTTCCTTAGAACTGAGCGCATGGTAAGTAATGTTTATCGCTAGATATTCTATTTCTTCGGCCTTTACCTTAAGGTCTACGTTTTCAATAAGATACTGTTTAAAAAGCAGTACATCTATAAATAAAAGCGAATTGGTAATTAGGCTATTAAAGGTCTTGCTAAAAATATTATCCTCTATATAGATACGGGAAGCCATCAGTTTTTCAAGTTTGGCAGAGGTTTTATTACCTGCAAGTAGTTTGCCAAAAAAACCGGCACGGTTGATTTTTAGAACACGATAGAATTTAAAGACTTCCTCCATAAAATCGCTGAAATCTTTTTTTTCCGTAACAAACCGATAGGTGAAATAGAGGGCATTGAGTAAGTTGATTTTGGCGTTTTCATCTTCAGAAAGGACGTGTTCCGGATGAATAAATTCTGGAATCCCAGTATTGAGACCATAAACGAATCCACTTGCTTTTAAGGTGCTGTACAAGCTTTCAATATCTGGGAAAGCATTTTGGTGTTTTTGAACGACCGAGCCATATTTTTCAATCCAACCAGAGGCAGACGGGTTCATAACGATATAGTTTAAGGTCGCAAAGTTAGCTAATTATTGTTTTATGTAATTCGTTATTAAATCTATAAAGGTTATTTACAATTGGCACATTGTTTTATAGTCTATCTCATTTTAATAAAAATGAACCTTTCATAATTTCCTTCGTAAATAATGTGATTCTAATCTAAAAAAAGGAATAATGAGAAAATCAAAATTGTATATGGGACTTGGGGCATTGACCTTGGTAGGAGTTCTTTTAGTGGCAGCAGATCATATCGATGCTCCGGCTTCTATGGGAACTTCAGCTGATATTGCCGATTTTTATGCGTTCGAACCTACGGAAGGTTCAGACAATACCGTTTTTGCGGTTGACCTTCAATCTAATGTACTGCCCGATTTGGCTTATGGTACATTCGATGAAAATGTATTATTGGAAATCAATATTGACAGCGATGGTGATTTGGTTGAAGATTTAGTAATACAAGCTATACCAAGAGATGGTAAAATGTACTTTTTTGGTCCGGTAGCACCAAGTGAAACAGGTTTAAATGGTATTATCATGGTCGATTCACCATTAGGGTCGGTAGATATTTCTGCTGAAACTGCTATTGTTGAAACTACATCAGAAGGGGTTTCTTTATTTGCAGGTCCTAGACAAGATGCATTTTTCTTTGATTTTTTCCAATTCAATGCAGTAATAGGCGGTATGGCCCCTAACGGTTTTAAGCCAGCTGGGGATCCTGCTACAACTGATGATGATGATACTACAGGTGTTGACACTTTTGATGGTGCTAATACGATGTCTATCGTAATTGAACTCCCCAATAGTCTTTTGGGAGAAACTACAGCAACTAATGTATTGGGATTACCGGTTTACAAAACTTGGGTAACTACAAACGTCAAACAATAATAATTGATTTTAAAGATAAGTAAGATGAAACTAAAAAATATAAAATATACACTGATGTCCATTTGTACACTAGTAGTATTGGCATCATGTAATAACGACGATGATACCCCGGCTATCGCTGCAGCCATTTGTTCTGATGGAATAATGAATGGGGATGAGACTGGAATTGACTGTGGAGGGACTTGTGGACCTTGTGAAGATGCTATGGAACCAAATTTTACAGGTACCTATGCACAAGTAGATTTTATGGGTAGACCAGGAATCAATACGGTATTAAGTGCTGATGGTGATATTAAAAATGACCATAATATGTCTATTCCTTCTGAAATGGGAGCAAAATTTCAAGCTGCTTTTGAAGCAAGATTAGAAGCATATCATGATGTTTATGCAGCTATTTTAGGAGCTGATCCAGCTGTTGTAAATTTTGAGCCAAATATCTTGGGAGATATATTAAACGGACCTAGCGATGATGGTTATACCAATAATCCCGTAACAGCAACTGTTTTAACCACAGTTTTAGCTAACGATGTTCTTGAAGTGGCTCCAAATCTTCCAACCACTTATTTCAATGGAGGAAGCGGTGCTCCAAACTATGAAGGTGCAATTGGTTTAACAGGAAGAACTCCTCAAGATGATGTTATAGATATTTCATTGACATTATTATTTGGTGGTGGCGATGGTGCCAGATTCAGTGGTCAAGATACTGATAATGATGGTATGGCAGATTTGCCAAGATTAACCTCAGATGGCGTTGGACTAACCGCTACTATTGGAACTACATTTCCATATTTGGGAGCACCTGAATAAAAAGTTGCCTTCACCTTATCGGTTTTATTTAACCCTTAAGACTGGCACTGCCCTAAATTGCTTATGAAAGAGAAGGGAGTGGGGAGTTGAAAAACTCCCCTTTTATTAACAAACCAGATTAAAATACAATCTTATGAAATTAATCAAGCTTTTAATACTTACGATTATAGTATCCTCTTGTGGTACTAAGAATCATGAAGAAATCGCAAAAAAAGAAGATTATGAAAAATATTTAGTGGCAAATGAGGTAAAGACCACTTCTAAATATTTCGATTTATGGAATTCAAAAATAAGACCAGATAGTATGCAACTTACTAGTTTTGGTATAGTAGCAGGGGAGTACAATCGGTATTTTCAACAAACGGGTAATATTGAATTTTTGATGAAGGCCGAACAAAGTTTGGAGAAAGCGGTTGAGATTGCAGCAATAGGTAAGGGAAGTTATTATAGAGCCTTGGCAAGAAATTATATTTCTCAACATCGTTTTAAAGAAGCTTTGCAATTAGCAGATTCAGCTGCGGTAATAAGAGGAGATAAGGTTGAAACACAGAGCTTGTATTTTGATGTCCATATGGAATTGGGTAATTACAAGTTAGCAGAACAATATCTATACAGTTTAAAGAACATGTCAGATTTCGGATACATGATTCGATTGGCTAAATGGAACGATTACAAAGGTGATTTGGATACTACCATCAATTTTATGGAAATGGCAAGAGCTAAAGCAGAATCTTCAAAGAATAAAGAATTGATGCTGTGGAGTTATACCAACTTAGGAGATCATTATGGGCATGCAGGTAGAATAGAAGATTCGTATAATCAGTACTTAAAAGCATTGGCTATCGATAATAACAATGCCTATGCGAAAAAAGGCATAGCTTGGATTGTTTTTTCTAATGATAAAAACCCTGAGGAGGCCATTCGAATTTTGGATTCTGTTACAAAAACCTATAACGCACCAGACTATTTCTTGTTAAAAGCAGAAATAGCAGATTATGTAAAAAATGATTTGGTTCGCAAAAGCAATCTCGATCAGTATTTAACTAGGGTTAAAAACACGGCATATGGCGATATGTACAACGCTTACAATTTGGGTTTGTATATCGATGAAACCAAACAATACGATAAGGCTTTAGCGCTAGCTAAAAAAGAGGTTATAAATAGACCAACGCCAGAATCATTCAGTTGGTTAGGATATAGTCACCTCAAAAAAGGTGATACAAAGAAGGCTTTAGAAATTATGGATAACTATGTATATGGTAAAACATTTGAGCCAGTATTACTTTTTCAAGCAGCAGAGGTATATAAGGCGAATGGACAAAAAGAAAAAGTTAAAGAATTAAAAGGAGAAATAATAGGTGCCCTTTATGAGTTAGGGCCCGGTATGGAAAAGCAAGTCCATGATTTGTAATTGATTGCCCAATTATTTTCATTTCTGGTTTGTTTTAGGTTGGTTTGTTTTTTCAACGCTACGGTTTTTAATCGTGGCGTTGTTATTTTTAGGTAGTTCGTCGAAATTTTAACATTTTTTAAGAAATATTAGGATGAAATACCTATATTTATCGATGAACGACATTTTAAGGTTCTCGAATACTTTAAAATGTCTCCAAACGACTAATCACCAAAATAAAATAGTGTTATGGAATACCTACTCTTTACATTATGGATTAGCTTAATGATTCTATTGGTGGGCAAAACAGTTATGGCCTATAGAGCACTTCAAAAAACATTGAATAGAACAAACAATTCTATTTAAGCTTTAATCATTTTTCTTAAAAGCACCGGAAGTAACAATAGATCTAATATTAATGCGGTGACTAAGGTTACACTTATAATCAAACCGATTGTAATGCTAGGTTGGTGTATGGAAAACAGGAGCACCATAAACCCAAAAAACAGGATAATGGTTGTGATGACCAAAGCCCTGCCTGTTTGGGCAAAAGTCTTTTCCAAAGCTTCCTCCGTGCTTAGCCCTTGGGTAATCCCCAATTTATATTTACCTAGAAAGTGAATGGTGTCATCTACCGCTATGCCGAATACTATAGCAAATACCACTGATAGGGATGCTTCTAAGGGTATGCCCAAAAAGCCTAAAATGGCTGCGGCAAAAAGAATGGGAAGAATATTTGGAATAAGCGATATTATAAAGATTTTAAAATTCCTAAAGATAATAGCCATTAATATTCCGATCAATAGTAATCCGTATAATAAACCTTCCAATAAACTACTCCGAATATATTCTGTATTCTTATCCAGTAAAATACTTTTCCCGGTCACTTTTAAGGTAACGAGTGATGTATCTAGCTGTGTTTTGGCAAATTGATTGATATTCTCATATACGACCTTTAAGCTATCTGTTCCAACATCCTGTAATTTTCCGTTAATCCTTGCGACGGTTTCACTTTCATTAATAAAACGACCCAATTGTTTTCGAGCCAGGCGTCTGGCATCCTTTTTATAGGTTTCAAAGGTAGCCCTATCACTCGGAAGCTTGAAAAAGCTAGAACTGTTTAAATGATTGGCCTTATTGATGACTTTATAGGGTAGATTGGCCGATTGCAAGTTTCCTATGCTTTTAATGCCTTTTAGATACGTAAGCAATTTCTCTATTTCTTGGGCGATCTCAAAATCGGTTACCTTATAATTCTTGGCACTCATCACAGCAATTTCCAAGGGACGGAATCCAGCATAATTTTCTTGAAAAAAGTTAAAATCTGCGGCAATTTCACTTCTTGCGGGTAAGGATTGTTTAAACTCATAATCGGTTTTTATAAAGTATATTCCCAAAAAGCACAACAAAGTAAAAACAACTGTACCACCAATAATATGGTTAGGATAGTCTTTGGTAAATGCGTTTACCTTTAAAAGGTATTTCACCCATTTAGAGGAAATACTCTTGCGGCCCATTAGTTTTTCTTCGGGCATACTGATCAGTAAAGAACCGGTTAGCAAGATGACCGTAACGCAGGCTACCAATACCCCCATAGCGGCGTTTACACCAAATTCTTGAATACTGACCAATCTAGAGGAAAGAAGGGTGACAAACCCAATGGCCGTAGTAACAGAGGTAAGTAGGGTCGTCATTCCTACTTCCTTTAGTGAAGAGCGAATCGCTGCATATCTTGTAATTCCAGTTTGTAATTTTCGTATATAACTATCCGTTATATGGATTACGTCCGAAGTGCCTACTATAAGCATCAGAACTGGATAAAATGCGGCCATGGCATTCAGTTCTTTTCCTAGAGCGGACAAAAGCCCCAAAAAAAGGAGTAAGGACATCGCTATTGAAAAAACGGATATCAAAACGACAGGTAAACTTCTATAAACCAATAATAAAATAATAAAAACCAAAATCGAGGCAACAATGGTAGTGGTAAGTACTTCGCTTTTCTGCATTTCTACAATGGCCTCATAGAAAAAGGCCCGTCCAAGAATATGATAGTCGTTAAGATTATGGTTTTTAAGGGAAGTTCGAACGGAGTTAAGTAAGACCTGTGACTCTTTATAATCCATATTATCCTCTGTACGCAATGCCAACACTAATGATCCGCCCTTTTTATCAATTAGGACATTAATGAAAAGAGCATCCTCTTTAATTTTTTCCCAATCTTTTTGATAGTTTAGTGTATCGTTTATATCGATGATAGGTAAGGTGGTATAACCGAACGAGGTTTTTAAAGGGTAGGATAGGGTAGTCAAAGAACTACTTTCTAAAACATATTCGAACCCCTTACTTTCTTGGCAAAATGCTTTAAACTCATTTAAAAAATCTCTTTGAAAGACACTCGGCTTATTTTCAACGGCAATCAGTAAAAAATTATCATCTGTTCCAAATTCCTCAACATAGGTATCATAAAAAGCTAAATCTGGATCCTCTTCAGGGAAAAACTGACTGAAATCAAAAGAAAACTTCAGCTCATCTAAAATAGAGGCTGAAAAAATACCTAGAAGGATGAAAATAATAAGGAATATTCTTTTAAGGGAATTTAAACTGGTCTTCATAGAACCAAAGAAAACCATTTTAGGGTTTCTATTACAAATTTACCATTCTAGTTAGTATTTGCATTAAAAAGATTACAAATAGAAAATAGAACATATTAAATTGTAAGAATGCAAAATTCAGTTAAAAGTATACTCTTTCTATGGTTCCTTATCTCAATTACTGTCATTAAAGCACAGTCACGACAAAAAGTAACAGATTCAACTAAAAACTTGAAAATTACGGCATTTCCAGTAGTTTTTTACCTTCCAGAGACCGGATTGGGATATGGCGGTTTAGGACTATCGACTTTTAGATTGCCAGGAGAGGTAAAGGAAACACGACCATCATCCATTCAATTGGGCATAACACTGACCACAAAAAAACAATTCCTATAGTTTATGCCCTATGAGTTTTATTTGGATGATGAAAAATGGAGATTTAAAGGAGAGCTAGGGTATTATAAATATTTTTATAATTATTATGGCAGGGGAATCAATTCTGACAAAGATAACAACGAGACATATACGGCAGATTTTCCCCGATTTAGGTTAAAAACCTATCGAGAAATCATACCAAGCCTATCTCTTGGTATTGGTTATGAATTTGATGGGTTTAACGTTTTGCAACCTCAAGAAGGAGGACTTCTCGAAAGCTCCAGTGAGATAGGAAAGGAGGGAGGTACTATTTCAAACCTTGGACTATTGGCACTTTTAAATAATCGTAATAATATTTTTTATCCGACCAAAGGGTGGTTCGTAGAAGGTTCCTTTTATTCTGGGGCGAGTTGGTTGGGCTCCTCTTTTTCGTATACTAAATTTGAATTAGATGCACGATACTATCAAAAACTAAAAGGGCAACAGGTATTAGCTACTAATCTGTTCTTGGCCACCCGAAGTGAAGGGACCCCATTTGAAGACTTAAATTATTTAGGCACTAAAAGAAGTCGTGGCTTTGATAATAGAAGATATCTTGATAATACCGAATTAACATTGGTTACGGAATATCGTTTTCCTATTTGGAAAAGATTAAAAGGGGCGGTATTTGGTTCAACAAGTACTGTTGCCCCCGCATTTGTTGAATTGTTCAGTACTACGTATAGAAGCGCTTTAGGCCGCGGTCTACGCTATGTGCTTAATAAAAATGAAGGTACGCGCATTCGGGTAGATTACGGTATGTCGGGCGAAGGAGGTCAATTTTACTTTACCATCAATGAAGCGTTTTAAGATCCTTAGAGATTAATAAAGTTATCGAGATCCAAGGTCCAATCGTAGTTTTTATATTTCAGATCAACCCCTTTGGTAGTAGGGATTAAACCCTGCTTCTTCAATATTTTTTTAACGCCACTTTTTCCACCAAAATCACCCCTGAACCAGTTGAATAAAGAAGTCACCGAAGCTTCTTTCGTTTCAGTATTGTAATCTGTCGTTCTTTTTAGATAATTTTCGGTTCCCTTGCCGAATTGTTCTTCTAACCGTTGCCATTCGTAAATGGCGACTGGGGGACAATCTTTCGCCCCACAATTTAAAGCGAAATGGACATTATAAACGGGATGGTCTACCCGTAACTTTCGTTCAAATTTGTTCGGAAACCATTTTCTGATGTACCCCAATCCATATTCCCATTGCGATTTTCGGATGAGACCATGTTCAATTTTGGCGAAAGAAACCGTTTCCCCTGCAATTTTAATTTGATCCATTTTAAAAAAGCTTCCTCTATCATCATATAGTTCCGGATTCTTTTTAAGGATCACCTGAATGTATGCATTATAGATATTCACCCAAAACGCCAATCGTTTGTCATTATTATCTAGTGCTTTATCCAGTTCTTCAATGGTTGTATTTGCTAATCTATCCTGAATCTCCTGAGTATTCTGGTTATTCTGAATACTTTTTAGAAATGTTTCAGAAAGGGCATTAAAGTCCGTTGGCAATGAAGCCGATGTCTGAGCTTGTACTATATATGTCGGGGAAAATAATAGTGTGAAAATTGAAAATAGAAAGTAGAGTTTCGGTTTCATATACTTGTTGAGTTTAACCTATTTACGCAATTTTAGTAGAAAGGTTTGGTAAACTTAGGTGAATTTCATTAAAACCCTCTACATCAACCTTTTGTTTATTTTTCTTACATAATAGAACTTTTTTCATCAATTTGCGTATGTAAAATATTTAAATAAGAGTACTTAATTTTTTTTGGGAATAAAACTTTGTAAAACAACTATTTAGAACTATATTTTTCTATGATTAGTGTTATAATTCCTACACATAATGAATATAACAATTTAGTGCGACTTTTTGAGGTAGCCGGTTTCTTTGGTCATGAAAAGCTTGCAGAGGTTATATTAGCGGTTTCTCCTGAAAATACGGATGAGACAGCAGCTCTTTCCGATAAATTTGACATTAAAATAATCAACTGCACAAAAAAAGGAAGGGCCAATCAAATGAATGAGGCTTCTTTCATAGCTAGGGGAGAAATCTTAGTTTTTTTACACGCCGACGTACTACCCCCAAAAAATTTCATTCGCGATATTCAAGAAAGTCTTATTTCAGGGTTTGATGCCGGTTTCTTTTCCTATCGATTCGATAAGGATAGTTGGTTATTACGATTTAATGCCTATTTTACTTCGAAAGATGGTTTATTTACCGGTGGAGGTGATCAGTGCCTTTTTATTAAAAAAAGTGTCTTTAAATCCTTAGGATTATTTAATGAAGAACAGGTGGTCATGGAAGATTTTGAATTTTTTCGAAGAATGAAAAAAGGGAAAATACCTTATACCATTATTAAAAATGACCTCGTGGTTTCTGCTCGAAAATACGAGTGTAATTCCTATCTAAGGGTTAACCTGTCGAATTTGCTGTTGGTAGTGCTTTTTAAATTTGGCTATCCTGGCGTTAAACTGAAAAAACTACATAACAAACTTATACGAACACCCTATAATGGTTGAAATTATAAATGGTATTCAGCAAATTGGAATTGGGGTTCTAGATACGAAAAGGGTATTCAATTGGTATAGAAAACATTTAGGTTTTGATATATTAGTATTTAAGGATGAAGCAGTTGCATCTTTAATGACTAAATATACTAACGGAAAAAAGGAAAAACGGGAGGCCTATCTTTCTTTAAATATGGTGGGTGGCGGTGGACTTGAAATTTGGCAATTTAAGGATCGGGTTCCCCTTCCGCCCGAACGGCCAATAGTATTTGGGGATGTCGGTATCAATGCCATGAAAATAAGATGCAAAAATCTATTAAAAATGCATGGTTACCTTAAAGCTTTAAAGGTTGACCATCTGTCAGAATTATGCATTAGCACACGTTATAATTCCTATTTTTATTTTGAAGATCCTTTTGGAAATCGAGTACAAATGGTTGAAGAATCATATACTTTTTCTACTAAGGTTTCCCGCAATGGAGGCGTTATGGGCGCGGTAATCGGGGTAAGTCATATGTCACGATCTATCGAATTTTATAAGCGTTTACTTGATTATTCTGAAGTTTTATATGATTCGATTCACAATCATGAAAGCGAAGAATTTCAAACGGGTAGTTATAGAAAAGTAATATTAGGCCAAAAACGCAAGACCATCGGAGGTTTTGGCGATTTATTAGGGCCGACACAATTGGAGCTGATTCAAGTTTTGGATAGGACACCTGTGAAAATTTACAAAAATCGCCTGTGGGGTGATTTAGGGTATATGCATCTTTGTTTTGATGTACAGGGCATGGACGGTATTCGTGATAAAGCCGAGAAAATGGATCATGCTTTTACGGTAGACAGTGCCAATAGTTTTGATATGGGTGATGCCGCCGGACGTTTTTGTTATGTGGAGGATCCCGACGAGACCTTGATAGAATTGGTAGAAACCCATAAAGTTCCTATTTTAAAGTGTTTGGGAGTATTTCTAAACCTTAAAAACCGAAATCCGACCAAAACTTTACCGAGGTGGTTGGTAAGAAGTCTTAGCTTTCATAGGGTCAGCAAAGACCTTTAAAAGTTATGCTTAAGTTTATCCCTTACTGGTATTTCTGATCAGTCCAATTCCTGAAAAGAAAAATATAGCCCCCAAAATAGCATACACAATAAGTTGTTTAGTGGTTCCCGTGCCATTACCAAATAATATAGCGGGGTAAATAAGTCCACCAACACCTAGTAGTGTCAAAACTGTTCCGAAAATTTTCTTTAAATCCATAATCAAAAAATAGTAAAAAAATGGGCAGTTTATTTAAAAACTACCCATTTAAAAATTTATTTTAATTTACCTATGAAGCAGATACCACACCTAAAGTATATAACTGTTCTAAGGTGGGTGATTCACTACCGCCAGCAGGTTCTAAAGTAATACCGAATGCTTCTGAATCGTTAGAGTTATTCAACGCGAAAACTTTATTCTCGTCCGTTGAAAAATCTTCGAGCAGCCCCATACTTGTGGGGGTAAGTGGTGAAAGTTTCAATGACCATACTTGATATACAAAACCATCTGGTGGTTCTGGTAGTCCTTTAGCATCTATGAATACTTTTTGATCCTCCTTGTTCCAATAAGCTTTAGCATAGGATGTTGGCGAAACTTCTTGTCCACCTAATGGTATCACGCTAATATTTTTGTCGCGGATGGTGTTCAAAAGTTCTTTGGTTTTCTCTAAAGAAGAATCAGTATCGGCAATTTGTTGTTCCAGCGTATCGTTCTGTTGCTCCACTAACTGTATGTCAGATTTTAACTCTTGATTTTGCTGATACATCCAGAACATTCCAACAGCCAATACGACTGCAGCGGCCCACCCAACATACGACATGATCGGATTGCGTTTGGTATCAAGAGCTATAACTTTAATATCCTTATTGATTCTTTCCATGAGGGATTTAAAGGAATAGTTTAAACCCGGGGAAACCTTTTTGGATAATTCCAATATCGATGCTTCAATAGCCTCTATCTCTTTTTGGATTTCTGGATACTCTTTGGCATAGTTGGCTATTTCCAGATTTTCTTTCTCTGAAAGTACACCGGCAACGTAAAGTTCCAATATTCCCGACGCTATGTATTCTTTTACATTCATTCTATTTACTTTCCATGTTTTCCCTTAATTGAGAAATGCAACTTCTATTTCTTGTTTTCACGGTTCCAATAGGAATTTCTAGTTCATCTGCAGCATCTTTTTGCGTGTATCCTCTAAAGTAAAGCAGTTCTATTATTTGAACACATTTTTCCTTTAAATTTTTAACAAGGGCGCGCAAACCTTTTATATCAACAGGCGAAGTTTCGTCTTCCTTGGTTTCCAAAATATGTACGAAGTAATCTGCAGGAAGGTTCTTTTTTTCATTTTTATACGACCTACTACGTATTTCATCGATAGCGGCATTTCGGGCAATATTCAAGATCCAAGTAAAGAACCTGCCTTTAGAAGAATTATAATTTTGAGAATTGTTCCAAATTTTAATGAAAACATCTTGACAGATTTCTTGTGCGATACTTTCATTCTTGACAATGGTATTGATCACACCACAAATATTTTCGGCGTACATGCCATGTAACTTTTCGAAAGCAGTGGGATCTTTCTTTTGAAATTGTTCAACCAGTAGGTCTAATTGCATCTTTAGATTTTTATAATCCCCTAAAAATAGAAAAAGCTGTTCTATGAACAGCTTTTATTAAAAAAAAAATTACTTCTATTCAATTATGCCTGCGCAACTTACACGTGCACCAGCAGCACCACTTGGCTGAGAAGTGTAGTCGTCTACGCCTTGGTGTACAATGACGCCTTTACCTAGAATGTTCTTGTTTTCATCATCACAACCGATACACCATTCATCAGTAGAAAATTCTACTGTTGCGTTCCCTTCTGCATCTGCGGTAAAGTTTCCGATGTCACCTTTGTGGTATCCTTCTGCCGCTCCCCACTTACCATGTGGCTCATTGGTAGGGTTCCAGTGACCTCCGGCCGAAGAACCATCCGCAGCGCTACAATCTGCCGTTTGGTGAATATGAATGGCATGTTCACCTTCAGAAAGTCCAGAAAGTTTTGCCACCATTTTTACTTCATCGTCATCTTCTGTAAAAGTAACTTCTCCTTTAACATTACTGTCACTTTTCGGCTCCAGCATCACATCTACTGTAGTAGGTTCCATTTCGGCCTTCATTTCTTCCATAGAATTCTCAACTTCATCAGTCGCCTCAGATGCTTCTTTTTTCACTTCTTTACAACTAAAAACTGCTAATAGCGCGAGTAGCGCTACTTCCATCTTAAATATTTTCATTTTATTGTGTTTTTTAGGTTAAAGTATAAAGTTACATATTACAGGTTACAATCTTAACTCATATCAAATGAATTTTAACAATTTTAGAGCTTTAAAATTTTTATGGAAGCAATGTGCCATGCCACTAATGGGTAAGGGAGGTATTTTTAGAAAACTATAGTGCCACCAACCATGGATCGGACAACTGAACTGCAGCTCGGTTAACTGGTTTGAGTTCTATAGTTGAAAGAGCTCTTTTTTACCTATGTTCAGTTGTTGCAATGCCATAAACGTTATCTCTTTTCTGATGGTCGCAAACTTAGCCATTTCAAATTGTTGTTCGGGTTCAAGGTTCGTCGCAAAAAAATAGGGTCGGTTCGATAATTCTATATACCCTACAAACCAACCATTATCAATTCCGTTACTGGTAGACCAACCCGTCTTTCCTCGAAGTGTGTACTCATCGTTTTTTTCGATGACCATCATCCTTTTGATAATGATATCGGTACGTTCAGAAATTGGAAGTTCGGATCGGTAAAACCTCTTTAAAAAATCGATCTGTTGAAATTGACTGATTCTAGATTCTCCTTCAAGCCAGAATAGATCAATGTTGGTCGTGTCAACTTTCATCGAGCCATAGTTCAGCTCATCTAGATGATGCGTCATTCTTTTTAGCCCTATTTTTCGTGCTATTTCTTGATAACAGGGAACACATGAAAAATGGAATGCATCCTTTAAAATTAAATCCTGCTCCCAGTTTTTGATGCTTCTTTTCGTTCCGTCCCATTTGAAAAGCGTACTATCGTCTGCTACAACTCCTGTTTCCAATGCAATAATGGAGTTTGCTATTTTAAATGTAGAAGCCGGCAAATGTTCTTTTCTTGCCCATTGATAATCATTTGAATAGTAGATGTCATCCTCTAAGGCATAGATTAAAATAGAACCTTTGACTTGGGCGACATCCAAGATTTTTTGAAATTCAGGGACCAATACTTCATGCTTTGATACAATTGTATCTTTTTTATCAATAGACTTATTCTTAGAATTACAGCAACATACTACAATCAATAAAAGGGCATAAGAAGTTATTCTCATTCTGATCTATGGTTCTTCTTCTTAATTATTTTTCTTAGGTCCGGATTATAAAAAATTCCAAATTGTAACCTGTCAAAATCAACAGTTGAGAAATGATTCTTAAGGTACCCTAATTGTACACTTAAATTTTCAGTCACATTGATGCCAAGTGCTGCATACAGCCGGTTTTGGTCAAATGCTTGATTTTGAAGGTTCAGGAATATTTCATCATAAAAATTCAGAAAGAAAATATCGGTTAGGGGTAGGCTTACTTGCAAGCGGTAACGTGCCCTATGTTGCGTGTCATTTGTACCAAAATAATTATTTTGAATGAACCGCTGCTCCAAGCGATAGCGATGTTCAAAATAGAATTCCCATACTTTATTTTTTAGAATGAACTGTTCAAAAATACGGTGTTCAGAAATTGAATTATTATTGATTAAAATATCACCACTAATCACATCGTAATCAGTAAAAGTTGGATCGGTCTCAATAAAGGCATAACCGCCAGTTACTATAGCATTAGAGTTGATATGATAATTAATTCCTGTTCTTAGTAATAGTTGATTAAAGTTACTGGGCGTTTCATAGTACCGCAATTGAGCTTCGGTATGGATACTCCATTTTTCGGCTATCGTGTTGGTACCAAAATACATGAACCAGCTTCCCAGTTCATTTTCTCCATTAGGCAAATATGTATTTTCCTGAGAAAATAGAGAGCCTACTAAAAACAAGAACAGGACAGGAATTTTTTTTAGATTCATTAGTTACGTTGTTGTTTCAATTATTCAACAGAGAACGTTTTCACTTTCTTGAAAGGGGACAATTCCAGTTTTTCCATTTGGGTTTTGTAATCGGTCCATTCGTGGGCGAAAAATGTATTCGTTTTCTGTAAGGCCTGATCCAGATCATCTTTTGCGAAGGTAAGGAGTTGCTTTTCTGTAGCGGTCATCCCATTTTTACGTGAGCTAATATAACCTCTGGCCGTCCGTAGTCTGTCGACTACGGTAATTTCATTACTACTTGTGATACCTTGTCGCTTATCTTCTTTACCCACATACAGTGCCATAACGGAATCTATCTTTTTTATAATTTCTTTGGATACCTCTACCTGCTCTTTATACATTTTTTTGTCTTTATCGCTCAGGTCTTTCTGATAGGTTTCCGCTATTTTTTTGCTTTGTGCCAATTGTTCCATGGCATCTGCCGCTTTTTGCATATAGCTTTCCAATACTTTTCCATTCTCATAAACTTCATTGATAGAGGTCGAAGAAACGTCTAAACGCGGGTCTGATTTTACCGTAATTTTGGTTTCCTCTTCCATATCACCATACTTCATTTTTAAAGTATAGGTACCTGGTTTTACGTCTACACCACCTGATTCTCGAGTGTTTTTTCTGATCGTGCGTGAAGGTCTGTCGGCCCCCTTTTCATCCATTCCCCAATAGATTCGATGGAAACCTGCTTTTTCAGGGGTTTTATATTTTAGGGTACGGATCAATCGATCACCTTCATAAAAATCGAACTGTACCGAATCCTTTTTTTGAACACCGGTCAGGTCTTTATTACTCGGAGATTTGGTTTCCTCTTTGCTATCGTCGGCACCTGTTTCCTCTTTCGAGTCCGTTTCACCGCCGTTCTCATCCACTTTTTTATCCGCTGACTTTTTCTTGCCTTCTTTTAGGTAGTAGGTTATCATGGCTCCACTTTTCTTGTTTTCACCTTGGTACAATCCGTCGCCTCCAAAACGACTTCCGGTAGGTTGCTGATAGGAAGCTTGGTACGCCGTTGGCGGTGTGAACAAAGCAATATCTTTAGTTAAAATGGTTTTATCGGATGCCAGTGCGCGTAAAGGTCGAATATCATCTAATACCCACGCGGCACGACCAAAGGTTCCAATGACCAGATCTTGTTCCCTTGGGTGAATGGCCAAATCTTTCGTAGAAACGGTAGGGAAACCTTCTGTCCACTTTTGCCACTTTTCGCCTGCGTTGAACGAAACGTACAATCCGTCGTCCGTTCCCAAGAACATTAAATTCGGATTTTCAGGATCTTCAATAATCGAAAGTGCATAGCTTTTTACATCATCGGCATCTACGATACGCGTCCATGTTTTACCATAATCTTTGGTTCGGTAGGCATAAGGTGTATAATTGAATCTTCTATAATCGTTTGCGACCAATAAAGCTTCTCCCTTATTGCGCGTAGATGCTTTTATCTGTGGAATCCAACTTCCCAAGGGTAGACCTTTTATATTCCCAGTAACATCGGTCCAACTAGAACCACCGTTGGTGGTATAATGAACGCGTCCGTCATCAGAACCTGTCCAAAGCATATCTTTTTCAACAGGCGATAGTTCAATTACGAGTATGGTCGTATGGTTTTCGGCCCCAGTGGCATCCATGGAGAGTCCACCGCTTTCGGTTTGTTTTTGTTTTTCCGGGTCGTTGGAGGTCAAATCGGGAGAGATGACCTTCCAAGTAAGGCCCTTATCGGTACTTTTATGTACGAACTGACTCCCAAAATAAATGGTACTGGTATCGAACGGGTCCTGACTAATAGCTGAATTCCAGTTAAAACGAAGCAAGGTTTTAGCATCGGGTGGGGTAGGGCGAACGATATAATTATCTCCAGTGATATGATCAAAACGTTGCACATACCCTTCTTGGCTCATGGTATAGCCATATCGCGAATCTACAGGATCGGGAACTACATCGAAACCATCACCAAAACTTATTTCTTGCCAATAGCTATTACGAATGCCTTGGGCTTTCCAAACATAGGCGGGACCTCTCCATGAACCATTATCCTGCATACCGCCATATACGTTATAAGGATATTCATTGTCCGTAGCAATGTGATAGAACTGTGCTACGGGCAGGTTGCCTATAAAACGCCAGGTTTTACCACCATCTTTTGAAATGTTAAGGCCGCCATCATTTCCATCCATCATAAACTGTCCGTTATTTGGATGTATCCAATAGGCGTGATGATCGGGGTGAACCCCATTGTCCACACCATAGGATGGGATCAGCTGTGAAAAATTTTTACCCCCATCTTCTGAAACATTAACATAGGTAAATACCGAAAATACGCGGTTCTCATTTTCTGGATCGACATAAATTTCGGAATAATAAAAAGGTCTGTTTCCAATATCATCTTTCTGATTAATATTTTTCCAGGTGAAACCACCATCTTCAGATTTGTACAGGGCATTCTTCTTCGCTTCCACCAAAGCATAAACAATATTAGGCTTTCCAGGAGCTATCGCTACCCCGATACGTCCTAAATTACCAGCAGGCAAACCATCTTCTTCTGTCAATTTTTTCCAGTTCTTACCACCATCATGCGTCATGTATAAACCACTGCCAGCCCCACCGGAATTAAAGAACCAAGGTTCCCGTTTATGTTCCCACATGGCGGCAATCAGTTTGTTTGGGTTGGTAGGGTCCATCACCAAATCGGCTACCCCAGTACTGTTGTTGACGAACAGGACTTTCACCCACGTTTCTCCACCATCGGTCGTTTTAAAAACCCCACGTTCGGGATGTTCTCCCCACGGGGAACCGATTGCGCCCACATACACCGTATTAGGATCCATAGGGTCTATTTTTATTCGATGGATGTGCCGTGTTTTTTCCAGGCCCATCGATTTCCATTTTTTTCCACCGTCTAGAGATTTGTACACTCCGTATCCGCCGTTCAAACTATTTCTAGGATTTCCTTCACCGGTACCCACCCAAATCACGGAGGGATTATTTTGCTGAATGGCAACGGCTCCAATGGAGGCCGTAACTTCCTTATCGAAAATAGGATCCCATTTAATACCACCAGAAGTAGATTTCCAGAGTCCGCCAGAAGCGGTACCCACGAACATCACATCCGGATTATCGGTGACAACATCAATGGCGGTCACACGGCCACTCATTCCACCCGGCCCAATATTACGTGGTTTAAGGTCCTGAACGAGGTCCATATTAAAATCCTGTGCATTTTGTGCATTTAAGAAAAAAGATGCCATTAGCATCGATAGGGAGAGTAGTCTTTTTATCATTATTTTGGTTTGTTAGTCGCACTAAATATAAAGGAAAAGGCCGGGTAGTATTCTTAAAAGCGTGTTAAGACCCAGTACCTTTCTTTTATTGGGCGACGAGATGTGTATTGCTTACAACAATTCAACATTAATTAATTTGAATGCTATTTAACATTAGCAACCTTAAAAATTATTTCTTTCCTTTGAATAAATGAAGATTTATGAAAAATTGGAAAAGCATATTTTTTTTAGTAACCCTCTTTATTTCCTGTAAAACAGAAAAAAAACAAGAACCTCAAGAACATAAGGAAACTGTTCTAGAGAAATCAGGCAATCCGATTTTTGAAGGATGGTATGCCGATCCAGAAGCTGTAGTTTTTGATGATGAATATTGGGTGTACCCGACCTATTCAAATACCTATGACAAACAACTCTTTTTGGATGCTTTCTCCAGTCCCGATTTGGTCAATTGGACAAAGCATGAACGCATTATAGATACTACGAACATTAAATGGCTGAAACAGGCCTTATGGGCGCCTTCCATCATCAAGAAGGAAGATCGGTATTTCCTCTTTTTTGGTGCGAACGATATTCAACGACCCGGCCGAGATTCATATGACCCCGATAACGATATTAACCATTATGGCGGAATTGGTATTGCCGTCGCCGATAAACCCGAGGGACCGTTTAGCGATTATTTAGGCAAACCTTTGATTTCAGAGTTTTACAATGACGCGCAACCTATAGATCAATTTGTTTTTAAGGATGTCGATGGTACGTTTTATATTTTTTATGGCGGATGGAGCCATTGCAATCTTGGGAAGTTAAACGCTGATTTTACGGGTATTGAACCATGGGAAGATGGTTCGTTGTTTAAAGAGATTACCCCAGAAGGGTATGTAGAAGGTCCTTTTGTGTTTCTAAGAAACGGAACGTATTATTTTATGTGGTCGGAAGGGAATTGGACGGATAATAGTTATAAAGTAGCTTATGCAATGGCCAAAAATATTACAGGTCCATATAAGAAAATAGGGACTATTTTGGAGTCTGATCCTGATATTGCCACGGGCGCGGGACACCACTCTGTCATCAATGTTCCCAATACCGATGAATGGATCATGGTATACCACCGAAGACCCATTCCTAATGAGGCAAGGGATCACCGTGTTACCTGTATGGATAAAATGGAATTTAATGTGGATGGCACTATAAAACCGATTAAAATTACTTTTGAAGGGGTTGAAGAAAGACCCTTAACAGCGAAGAATACCAATTAATTTTCAGTGGACATGACTAGAAAATTAAAGGGTTTTCATAGCTATCTTATTTATTTTTTATTTTGAAAGATCTCGAACAATTCATTCCCTTTTCGTGGGGCGATGGAATTGTAACAGGGTTCAAAAGTAATCGTTTTGAAATAGGGTGTTAAGTAGTTGAGGTATAAATTTTTATTTCCTCCAAAAGGGCGTTTTTCTGTACTTGTATCCAATGGAATGTCAAACCAAAGCCCCACCAACTTACCACGGATTTTAAGAAGTTGAGCCATGTGTTTTGCATAGCTCGAACGATTGGTATGCGTAGGAAGCATCGAACAAAAAAAGGTTTGTTCCAAAATCAGGTCATATTGGCCCTCGTGTTCAAAAAAATCGCAATGATGGAGTTGTGCATCTGGGAAATCTGGATTCCGAAGTTTAAATTGTTTTAAAGGGACTTCGGAGATATCCAAAATATGAACATTAGTAAAGCCTTGTTTCCAAAGATATTCGGCCTCATAGGCATTTCCGGCACCAGGAATTAATATGCGAATTGATTTATTCGTCAATTGGTCCACATATTCCTTAATAGGCGTGGAAGCATAGCCAATATCCCAGCCGGTCTGGTGTTCTTTATAGCGGTTGGTCCAATAGTCTTGTTCTTGATTCAATTGCCTATAGTTTTACGAGTATAATATAAATTTACAGAGAAATTATGGGTTTTTCGTTGCCGCTGCACGCCTCCCGCCGCCCGCTTAGCGCATAACTTTTATTTTTTAGACCAGCGTTCTTGCTTTTGAACGATATAAATTATTTTAGGCCAAAGACCAAAGGCTAGTACCTATTGTACCTCTACTACCAATTTGCTACCTTTCGAAATTGTTGAAATTCAACCAAACCCTCTTTATGAAGAATACTATTGTTGCCTTAGTGTCATTTTGTTGCTCATTTTTTACGGTAGCACAAAACAATCCGCAATGGGCGCGTTATCCGGCAATATCGCCAAATGGTGAAACCATTGCTTTCACATATAAGGGCAATCTGTTTTCAGTGCCGGCCAATGGTGGTGTGGCAAAGCAATTGACTTTTCATTCCGCTCATGATTATGCACCGGTTTGGAGTAAAAACGGAAAGCAATTAGCATTTGCTTCTAACCGATATGGTAATTTTGATGTGTATGTGATGGACGCCGAGGGCGGACCCGCAACTCGCCTGACCTATCATAGTACTAATGAAACACCCTATAGTTTTTCGGCCGATGACACCGCTGTACTTTTTGGTGCTTCCCGTTTAGATGCAGTTGCACATCGGCAATATCCTACCAGTTCTCAACCAGAATTATATAGCGTTCCGGTTGAAGGAGGCCGGGTGGATCAAATCTTAACCGTGCCTGCAGAAGATGTTAAGGTAAATTCAAACGGCACACAACTGGTATACCATGATAAAAAGGGGTATGAAGATACATTTAGAAAACACCATACTTCTGCCATAACCCGAGATGTTTGGAGTTATGATATTGCTACAGGAACGCATACCAAACTAACGGATTTTAATGGGGAAGACCGAAATCCCGTTTTCTCAAAAGATGACAAAACCATTTACTATTTAAGTGAACGCAATGGTTCTTTTAATGTGTATTCCATGTCTCTGAATTTAGGGTCTGAAATTAAGACTCTTACCGATTTTAATACCCATCCGTTACGTTCGTTGAGCATTGGTAATGGTACATTGGCTTTTGGGTATGATGGCGAAATTTATACCTTGATTCCAGGGGAATCGGCCAAGAAAGTGGAAATCATCATCCGTACGCAAGAAGATAGCAATCCCATAGAATATATATCGGTCAATGGTGGCGTTCGAGAAATGGATGTAGCTCCCAACGGTAAGGAAATCGCCTTTATCAGCAGGGGAGAGGTGTTTGTCACTTCGGTAGATGGATCGTTGACCAAGCGCATCACCAGCACACCGGAACAGGAGCGTTTTGTGAAATTCATGCCCGATGGAATCTCCGTCGCCTATGCCAGTGAACGAAATGGAAAATGGTCCATTTTTAAATCCAGTAAAGTGCGTCCTGAGGAACCCTATTTCTTTGCAGCAACCCTATTTAAGGAAGATACTTTGGTCACCGCTAAAACAGATGTGTACCTCCCCGAGTTCTCACCAGACAGTACGTATATCGCTTACATTGAAGATAGAAGAACGCTTAAAGTTAAAAACCTTAAAACTAATGAAATAAATACCTTATTGACACCAGATGATTTGTTTCACATGAGTGATGGTGATCAGTATTTTCAGTGGAGTCCCGATAGTAAATGGCTATTGGTAGATTGGGGCGTTTCTTTGAGTAATTCAGAAGTGTTGTTGATTTCTAAAGAGGGCAAGCAACGCAAGAACTTAACCCAAAGCGGATACTATGATGGTACTCCAAAATGGGTCAATGAAGGTGACCAAATCCTATATTTTAGTAATCGCGACGGGTTAAAAAGTTATGCTACCAGTGGACGATCGGAAATGGATGTGTATACAATGTTCTTGAACCAAGAAGCATGGGACAAATTCAATAAATCAAAGGAAGAATATGATTTAATGAAAATGATAGAGGATGCTGCCAAAGAAAAAAAGGACGAAGCGAAATCTGATGATAAAAAGAAAAAGGATGCTAAAAAAGAGCCGGAAGATGTAAAGGATTTAAAATTCGATTTAGAGGATGTCGAACGTAGAAAGGCGCGCTTGACGATTCATTCCTCGCTCTTGGCCGATGCAGTTCTCTCAAAAGATGGAGAGAAATTGTATTACCTCACCCGTTTTGAAAAAGACCTGAATTTGTGGGAAACCGAAATTAGGACTAAGAATACAAAAATGTTAATTTCCTTGGGTGCCAAATCGGGGAGTTTACAGTGGGATGCCAAGAAAGAAAATCTGTTTTTATTAACTGACGGAAAAATTGCCAAGGTAGATTTAACAGGCTCAAAAACAGAACCTGTAAAAATCAATTCAGAGATGGTGTTGGATGCTGATGCGGAGCGCATCTATATGTTCGACCATATCTGGTTGCGTACCCATAATATTTTCTATACCTCTACTTTTCATGGCATCGATTGGAAAGCCATACGAGCTGAATACGAAAAATACCTACCCCATATCGGTAACGATTATGAGTTTGCCGAGATGGTCTCTGAAATGCTGGGGGAACTGAATGTAAGCCATGCTGGTGGCCGATTTTCAGATGATATTGAAAATGGGGATGAAACCGCATCATTAGGAATCTTTTTCGATTATGACTACAAAGGTGACGGATTAAAGATTACCGAAGTTATCAAAGGTGGACCTTTGGATAAGTCCGGATTTGATTTGAAGCCCGGGATGATTATTGAAAAAATCAATGGGAAGACGATTGGCACTACGACGGATGTCGCGTTTTATTTGAACCGCATTGCCGGAGATTTTACCTTGTTAGATGTAACGGATATGGCAGGAAAACATAAGCAGCTTACGGTAAAACCTATTTCCTTAGACGAGGAAGGTAGTCTGTTGTACGACCGTTGGGTAAAAACCAATGAAAAGGAAGTATTTGAAAAAAGTAAGGGCACATTGGGCTACGTTCATATTCCGGGGATGAGTGACGGCCCTTACCGAACCATTTATGAGGAAATGTTGGGCAAGTTCAATGATAAAAAAGGGGTAATCGTAGACACCCGTTTTAATGGCGGTGGTGATTTGGTGGCCGATCTTGCCATGTTCTTTACCGGGGTTCCTTTTCTTTCGTACGAGACCGAGGCAAGGGTAGTAGGGGGTGAGCCCACTTCCCGTTGGACGAAACCTACCTTGGCCATCTTCAATGAATCGATGTACAGCGATGGTTCCTGTTTTGCGAGTGGTTATGTTGATTTAAAAATAGGGAAGACCGTTGGGATGCCCGTACCGGGAACGTGCAGTTTTGCCGGTTGGGAGCGTCTGCCCAATGGAGGGCGTTGGGGTGTAGTCCCTGTTAGTGCCAAGAACAAAGCTGGTGAGTGGATGGAAAACAACGAGACCGACCCAGAAATCATGGTCAAGAACCAACCTCAAACCATCGCCAAAGGAACAGATGAACAGTTGGAGCGTTCCATTGAGGTGTTGATGAAGGAAGTCGAGTAAATTACAGTGAACAGTTTGCAGGGGCAAGTTTTCAGTAAGTTAATAATCGTTGGTTTTTTTTGATGAATTTCTTTATGTTTAAGTACAACAAGCTAACATATCATCTATGGTAACTTGTTGGTTTATATAATTGTTGGCATTAATGATGAAAAAAAATATCCTGTATTTATTGATTTTAACTTTCGTTTCATCTTGTTCGAATGATCAAAATAGCGGAATAGATTGTTCGCTTATTGATTGTTTTGGCGGAGACGATGTTAAATTGACTTTTTACGAAAACGGCGAGAACATTTTTGAAATTGATCCCAACACAGAAATTGAAATAATTCAGAATAACAAAAATGCCGATTATAGCATCAATACTTTCAGCAACGAAGTAATCATTTACTTATATGATAACGACCCAATTACAATTAGAATAAATAATCAAGAACTCAATATGGAGATTTCATCAACGTTCATTGAACGTGAATGCTGTAGCGGAATTGAAGTTGATAATTTAACAATAAATGATTTAATCTTATGTGAAGATGGAGAGTGTGATGAAGTGTTACAGATTAACATAGATGGATTAAGAAAAAATAAGACGGATTTTGCTCAAACACAACTGTTGCGCTGATGGACTTATTAGATAGTTTATAAATACAACCAATTTGACCGTAAGCGCAACGAAAATCACCAATTCCACCACTGGTTACCGTTGCACAGGTCTTAATTTCTAAGAAAAGAGAATTTTTCTGATTTTTAAGATTATGTAAGTGGTTATTTATTAGGCATAAGTGATTCTTAAAAACTGATATTAATTCGTAATTTGATTAAAAAAGATTGTACAACAGCCACAAAGCCTATAAAAACGAAAGGAAAACCAATTTAATGAGTAATCTTAAAAAACTTTACCAAATTGCTTTTGGACTTGCAGTGTTTACAATAATCTACAATATTGCGGAAGGCCTGCTTTCAACATATCTCGGATTTGAAGATGAAAGCCTGGCCCTTTTTGGGTTTGGTTCGGACAGTTTTATCGAAGTAATATCCGGACTTGGAATTGCCCATATGATTTCAAGAATAGAGAATAACCCCAACAGCAAACGAGATGATTTTGAAGGAACGGCATTGAGGATTACCGGAACTGCTTTTTATATTTTGGTTTTTGGACTCGTTATAACTAGTACGTATAACATTTGGACCGGACACAAACCACTTACGACTTTTTGGGGAGTTGTGATCTCATTAATATCAATCCTGATCATGTGGGTTTTGGTGGTTTGGAAAAGAAGAGTTGGAAATCAGTTGAATTCAGCACCTATTTTAGCGGATGCAAATTGTACCATGGTCTGCGTTTATATGTCTTTTATTGTGCTAATCAGTAGCGGAATTTATGAACTGTTCAGAATACCTTATATAGACAGTATCGGAACGCTAGGGCTTTCATACTTTGCATTTAAAGAAGGAAAAGAATGTTTTGAAAAGGCCAATAGCGACAAAAACTGCTGTTGCGACTAAAAGTAGGAAACACACCAAAAGGGCTCTAATTTGCACGGTTTTTTGGAGAGCTATGATAGTCAGGATATAGCAGCAAAAATCTCTTTAAACTCAACGAAGTGCTTTTAAATGCCGCACGACGCACAGACGGGAACATTGATTTTTCTTAAGAAAAGCCCCTTTGTTTTTATTAAAAACTGATGTTCAGCAGAATATTCACTCAATTGAAGTTGAATTAAAGCATGTACAAACTCTGAATGCTGGGTAAACTAAAATTCGGTTTTAGTTTAAGTAGTATATAACGTAGTCACCAATCTTCCTTTAAAATCATTGGAGGTAATGGATAACATTTCTTTTTCCTCCTTGACCTTAAAATGAAAAGGAGGTGCCAATAGGTTTACGCCACTTTGTTTTTTTAACCGAATCCCTTGCCCTGAAATGATATCGATATTCGGAATAAAATCACCTTCGGGGATATGTTCGGTGAGTAGGATATATTTGAAATCGGTCAACTTATGCAGCACCTTTTGAATTTCCGCATTGGAGAGATGTTGGAGAACCTGTCTTATCAGGACACAATCAGTAACGGGTAAATCATCTGTTGCCAAATCCAAACAATGGAATTCCAAATTCTCGGCTTTGAACTTTTTTTGATGATGTTCGATAAGGTCTGGTACTATATCAACGGCAACATACTTTTGGGTGTACTTCACCAATTTCTTACCTATGTTAAAATCCCCACAACCTAAATCACATACGGCAAGCGGTTTTTCAAAGGAACTAAGGAAGTGGGACACAACCTTAAGGTAAGGCTGTACAATCTCCGGCTTATGCGAACCCAAACCGGAATAAAATTCATGGGGTCTACCACCCCAAAGATTCAGCTCATAGATCTGTTGCATCACCGCTTTTGTAGGCCAAGGTTTTTTATTTTTTTTAGAAGAACGGTTTTCCATTAAAGAGAAGCTATTTAACCCCTGAACAAACAGTTTAACACAAATGAAATTTTAAATTCAACTAACAACTAACAACTAACAACTAACAACTAACAACTAACCACTAACCACTAACCACTATTCTACATACACCTTCCCACCCTTCATGACAAAGGATACATTTTTCATCACAGAAATGTCCTTTGTCGGATTTCCTTTAACCGCGATAACATCTGCCAAAAAGCCCTTTTTCAATTGCCCGAGCTGATTCAAATGAAATAGGCTCGCATTACCTGAAGTAGCGGATTTGAGCACATCCATAGGTTTCATGCCATAGTCGACCATCAGTTCCATTTCACGGTAATTTTCTCCGTGGGTGAATACCCCAACATCGCCACCAAAAACAATCTGTACCCCGGCATCCAAAGCTAGTTTGAAAGATTTACGTTTGTCACTGATTTTTTTAGGTTCTGGGTCGGTCGCTTTGTTCCAGCCCCGGTATTGGGTAATGGCGTCACCGGCTGCAAGGGTAGGGCAGAACCCGATTCCTTTCTCTTTCATCAACTGAAATAATTCTTGGGAGCCACCATCACCATGTTCAATGGTCTCTACACCACCGTTAATGGCGCGCAGCATACCTTCTGGGGTGCTGGCATGGGCCACCACATATTTTCCCGCACTTGTCGCCGTGGCTACCATGGCGTCAATCTCTTCCTGTAAAAAGGTCGGCTGTGAATCGGCTCCGGGTGTCCATCTATAATCGGCATATATTTTTATCAGATCGACCCCATTGCCCATTTGTCGACGCACCGTTTCGATGCATTGGTCAACCCCACTTGCGGATTCGGCCCCTAAAGGAACAGTGACACCATCGTGAAAGCCTTTTGGACCGTAAGCTCCCGTAGCTACAATAGCAGGACCCGCCACTAAAAGTCGGGGGCCGGGTATGAGTCCGTTTTCGATTGTTTTCTTTAAATACACATCGGTGTATCCGGCACCTTCAGCACCTAAGTCGCGCATGGTCGTGATTCCCGCCATCAAGGAATTTTTTGCATGAACAGTTCCTCGAATTGCCCGCTCCACTGGCGATTCTTTCAATACTTGGTCGTTCCAATCCGTTTCATTGTAGGGGTGTAACAGTACGTGCGAATGTCCTTCGATAATACCTGGCATTAGCGTGGTGCCTTTTAAATCAATCCTTTCGTCCGTGGTCATCTTTGCGGCTCCTGAAGCGTTCCCGACATAACTAATTTCGTTATCGGTTACGATGACCACCCAATTTTCGTGCATTTCGGTGCCATCAAAAACACGGTCCGGTATCAAAAGGGTCTGCGAAAAACTAAGTTGAACAAAGAGGATTAAAAGAAGCGAAAGCTGTTTCATGGGAGCAAATTTAGTTTTTGATGATAGCTGAATTTAGAAGACTATCTAAGGTTTGTTTCGTGTAGATTTCACCTTCTTTGATAACCATAAAAATATCTTGGGTGTTTTGTATGTGCTCTAACGGATTACTGTTCAAAAGCACTAAATCGGCCTTTTTACCAACAGCCACCGTTCCGTAGTCGCTGTCTTTCTTTAAGAATCTACTACCGTTATAGGCTGAGGTTTGTAACGCCTCTAAAGGAGAAATACCGGCCGCTACCATGGCTTCCATTTCTTTGTGTAAAGAAATACCCGGGTAGGTATAACTATTAAAAGCACCACTATCTGAGCCGGCCAATAAGAAAACTCCTGCCTCGTTCAGCGATTTGGCCAATTTCACGAAGAATTGGTCCAATGCCTTACGGTCGGCAACGGTTTTAGCATCAGCAAATTTTACGCGGTCGATCCTGCCCTGATAGGTTTTTTGAATGCCGTCGGATATGTAGTTTATATAGTCATCCTTGCTATGATCAACTTCATCCAAATAACTTAACGTATGCCTAATATGCAAGGTGGGAATGACAAAGACATCATTGGCTTTTAATTTTTGGAACAGGGTTTGGGCAACGCTATCCGAATAACTTTGCTGTAGCAAGGGCATCGCACCCCAAAAACCTAGTTCTTTCGTTTTAAGTTGTTCGGTAATGGAAATCTCATCGGCAGAAGCGCCTTTCATAATATAATATAAATGTTCTACACCATTGATTCCGGCATCGATAGTCTCGTTTAAGGTGACGGTGAAAGGCATGTGGCCCGAAGTGATCATGCCTCTTTTCGCTGCCGCCTGAATGGTCTTAACATAATTTTCTCCAGAAATTTTGCTATCATAGAGTTTCACAAAATCTACTGGAATCTGTTGAAGGGAATCCAAGGCTTGTTCAATATCCATTTCATTTTCAACTTCCAAAGAACCAGCCCAAGTGGCTCCAGGACCATCAATTTTCGGGCCCGATGTGAAAATTGTAGGTCCATCCAATTTTCCATCATGTATGGCCGATTTCCATTTTAGGACATCTGGGGTTAAATCACCGCCGGCATCCCGTACTGTTGTAATGCCGTTGGCCAAAAATAATTTCAGAAAATTTTTATTGGCAGCTGCCAAACTATCACCCCCTCTAAAGTGAACATGATTATCCCAAAAACCGGGTAACGCATATGTTCCTTTTGCATCAATGATCTGTTTAGATTTTGATGCTGGATTTGCGGCGTTGGGTTGCAAAAGTGCAATTCGGCCCTCTTTTAGATAGATATTCAGGTTGTTTATTTCACCTGTTTCTACATTGATGAGGTTTACATTACTGATAACGACATCATATAATATTGCGGGTTTCTCTTTACAAGAAAATATGGAGAGTAAAATAAACAGGACAAAGCTATAACGCTTAAAATGGGAAGGAATCGACATGTTTTTCAAGTTGAGGGAGAAAGGTAAAAATAATTACCTATTCAAGGTTTGTCTAATCAGGATAAAAACAAAGATCATAAGGCTATACCCTATAAAAAAGGTAATAATATATTCCTTAATACCCAAAACCAAAAAAAGTCCGATCATCAATAACTGAAAACCTAGACCAAACGATGAGACCGCGGTCATTAACCAATTGGGAAATCGCTTTCCTTTAATGGCATTTTTATCCAATCCATAAATGATACGGTCGTATCGGCCATAGCAAAATGAATATATCGAGTAAAAGCGATTTACGGTCTCTTGCTTTTCCCCTTTAAGCGCAGTAGGTACTTTATTTTCAAAAACGCGACTTGTGGTATCACCGTTAAATCGGTTTCTGAGAATAACATAGTAATAATTATAGAGTGTTCCCTGTAATTGCAATCCAGCAAAGGCCAAAAGCGCAAAGAAAATATCACCATCGGTAATATGCCATATAGCCAATATGGAGAGTAGGTTTAGAAAAAAGTCGGAAATGGAATCTAAGTACCTTCCCGTATGTGAGGGAGTATTCTTGATTCGTGCCAATTCACCATCTGCGGCATCCAATATCGATTTTAAAAGAAGAAAAAATAAAGTAGTCCAATAAAAGCCATACAGCATAAAACCAATAGCTATTAGTCCACAGGTAATAAAGGAAAGCGTTACATGTATGGGAGTAAAAGAGGTGTTTTTTAAATAATTTGCAATGGTTAAGGCAATTGGCCTTCCATAATCGGACAAGTCCAAGAACTGATGTTCTTTTGGTAATTTAGACATTTTAAAGCGTCTTTCGGGAAAACCAATAACGAAAACACGTTAGCTTGGTACACCCTAAAAGATGATGCTAAAATAAGATTTAATTTATAAATGGTTACCCTTACTAAAAACGAGACTAGAATTAATCTATATGAAATAAAACTATGGACATTTTATAAAACCAAGGCTTCTATAAAGCGAACCTTGAAATATGAGTGAATAAGTTATCAAAGCTGCAATAATTTATTGTCTTTTTGTTAAATATGTAATTTTGTAGCCTTTATTAATTGGTTGCTATCATATTGAACACTATTTTTAGAAATTAATAAATCAACTAACAACTTAAATTAAGGTATGAAAAAAGTATTCATAGCGCTGCTTTTGGGCTTTGCGCTTGTTATTGTCTCATGTGGTGGCTATAAAAGAGAGGGCGAACCAAGGGTTTTGGTGTTCTCAAAAACAATGGGATTTAAACATGCATCCATTCCTGCAGGAATAGCTGCTATACAGAAATTAGGATCAGAAAACGGGTTTGTAGTAGACACCACCAAGAATGCCGAAATGTTCAATGAGGAAAATCTTCAGAAATATGCTGCGGTAATCTTTTTAAGCACTACGGGTGATGTTCTTGATTACCAACAACAAGCTGCTATGGAACGTTATATTCAAGCAGGAGGTGGTTACGTTGGGGTACATGCAGCAGCGGATACCGAATACAATTGGCCTTGGTACAATGATTTGGCCGGTGCTCAATTTTTAAGTCACCCAAGAGGAACTCCTAATGCGGATTTTATAATTAAGGATAAGAATTTCATCGCTACTGAATTCTTTACGGATACTGTTTGGAATAGGAACGATGAGTTGTATAACTACAAAAGTATCAATCCCGATATACATGTGTTAATGGCTTTAGACGAGTCTTCCTATGAAGGGGGTGAAAATGGAGCTGATCATCCGATAGCTTGGTACCATGATTTTGATGGTGGTCGTGCTTTTTATACAGGTGCAGGTCATACCGATGAAAGTTATTCAGAGGATTTATTCCTAAAACATTTATTAGGAGGGATAAAATATGCCATAGGTGATAATTTGAAATTGGATTATTCGAAAGCGACTTCCCAATTACCACCGGATGCTGATCGTTTTACGAAAGTTACCCTAATTGAAGGTGAATTTTTTGAACCTACTGAAATGGCCATTTTACCCAATAACGATGTCTTGGTCGCACAACGTAGGGGAGAGGTGATGTTGTATAGCGAAGAAACCCAAAAACTAACACAAGTTGCAAAACTTGATGTTTATAGTAAAACTCTAAATACTCCAGGTGTAAATGCGGAAGAAGGTCTTATGGGCTTGCAAAAAGATCCAAACTATGCCAACAATAACTGGATTTATTTGTACTATGCACCCACCGGTGATAAATGGATCAATCGATTATCTCGTTTTAAATACACCGATGGTAATTTCGATTTAGCATCGGAACAGGTTATTCTAGAAATTGATACACAACGTGAAATTTGTTGTCATACCGGTGGTTCGATAGCTTTTGGACCAGATAATCTATTATATTTATCAACAGGTGACAACTCCACCCCTTTTAATGAAAAGGATGAGAAATATGTGAACAATGGTTATGCTCCTTTAAACGATACTCCAGGTCATGAGCAGTTCGATGCCAGACGTTCTTCGGGTAATACCAATGATTTAAGAGGAAAAATCCTTAGAATTAAAGTAAACGAAGACGGTAGTTATACCATTCCTGAAGGCAATCTTTTTGCTGAAGGAACCGAAAAGACAAGACCTGAAATCTATACCATGGGTCATAGAAACCCATATCGTATTTCGGTAGATATTAAAAGAGGTTATGTGTACTGGGGCGATGTTGGTCCTGATGCAAGAGCGGATAGTTTAGACACCAGAGGGCCTAAGGGTTATGATGAAATGAATCAAGCTAGAAAACCGGGTAACTTTGGGTGGCCTTTATTCATAGCCAATAATTTACCCTATCGTCAATACAATTATGAAACAGGTGAATCTGGAGAATTTTTTAATCCAGAAAAACCGATCAATAATTCTAGGAACAATACAGGTCTAACCGAGCTTCCTCCTGCAGAGCCCGCATACGTTTATTATCCCTATGAAGAATCCAAAGATTTTCCGGAAGTAGGTACGGGTGGGCGTAATGCCATGGCAGGACCTACCTATTATTCAGATTTATATGAGGGCACTGAAAAACTACCTAGTTATTACGATGGCAAAGTAATCATATACGATTGGATGCGTGGTTGGATGTTCGCCGTGACATTGGCCGAAGATGGAAGTTTTGCGAAAATGGAACCTTTTGGCCCCGAAATCAAATTCAATAACTTGATTGATATGGAAGTCGGTCCTAACGGTAAAATTTATGTATTGGAATATGGTAGTGGATGGTTCTCCCAAAATGCGAATTCCGCTTTAGGGTACATTGAGTATAATGATGGTAACAGACCTCCGGTACTTGATAATCTAATTGTTGATGAAACTTCCGGTAAACTACCGCTTACTATAAATGCTTCCGTTGAAGGCAATGACCGTGATGGTGACCCCGTTACCTATGTATGGGATTTTGGTAATGGTGAAACCAAGGAAACTACAGAACCAAAGGTTAGTTATACTTACCAAACGGGTGGTGCTTTCAAGATCAGTGTTACGGCCTCCGATGACAAACAAGCTTCAACAACCAGTGAAAGTGTTGGCGTAGTACCGGGCAATTCGAGACCTGAAGTTGAAGTTTTACTAACGGGAGACAAACCGGCATTTTACCTACCTGGACAAAAAATAGGTTATGAGGTAATCGTAAAAGATGCTGATGAAAATGACAATATCGACAAGGATAATATTTTTGTGAGTGTCGATTATATGGAAGGTATGGATAAGGTGGCCATGAATATGGGACATCAACAAGTATCGGCTGCGGTTACCGGTAAAGCCCTGACCCAAGCGATGGATTGTAAAACTTGTCACAAAGAAGCTGAAGCTTCTATCGGACCAAATTACAAAGCTGTTGCCATGAAATATAAAGACCAGAGAAACGGTCTTAGTTATTTGCAAAGAAAAATCGTTGCTGGTGGTAGCGGTGTTTGGGGTGAGGTTATGATGCCGGCCCATCCAAAAATTACCTCAGACGAATCTAGGCAAATTGCAATGTACATTCTTTCATTAGCAGGTAACGGGATGGAAGAGAAGTCCCTTCCTTCAAAAGGTACGATTACGGCAGAAGCTTCCGCCCCAGGTAATATGATGGTGATAACGGCAAGTTATACCGATAAAGGTGCTGAGGGTACTATTCCATTAACTGGTTCAAATTCCGTTGCTATACCTAGTAACTCTTTAAAGTTTAGCGAGGCCGTTGGAAAAGAAGGCGCCAGTCTTATGTCTTTCAATGGGATGAACCTTCTGCTTTTAGACAAAAAGAAAGGATGGTTCTCTCTTGATGGCATCGATGTATCAAGATTGAAATCAGTTTCTTTGACGGCCGGCTGGCAAACAGCTCCCAAAATCAGGATTGATTTTGAGGTTCATGAAGGAAGCGCCGACGGCCCTTTATTAGGAAAAGCTACGATGGCACCTCAAGCAGAAGGTAGCACTGGTGGAAATGTTAATATTCCGCTGACGGGTAAATCTTCCGGTGGACCGCAAACTATTTATGTAACCTATGCCATGGAGGAGGGTAAGGACCCGTCCATGATTGCATTAATGAGCGCAACTTTTAATTAAATAAGAATCAATTATAAAGGAAAAGCCCGCAACTTGCGGGCTTTTTTTTTATTAAAAAAATGAAGAGTAATGCTTAATTGATTTTTTCGCAAATAGCTGCTCCAATGGTCATTAATAAGTCCATTTCTTCTTTTGTGAAATCATAGGGTATAGGTTTTGCGATACCAATGGTGCCATACAATTTTCCCTTTAAAATTAAAGGGGCGGCGAGCGATCCCTCAACCTTTGTGTCTTTTGCAGAAGGTCTTGCCACTCCAGAATCATCTGTTTGTAGATTACACATTTCTACGGGTTTCATCCGTTCCGCGGCTATACCTGCCATTCCTTTTCCAATGGGGATAGTAGTTAACTTGGGAATTAAAAAATCAGGGATGCCTATTTGTGTTTCTAACTGTAAAAGGGAGTTTTTGTCTAAAAAGTGTAACGTGCCCGTAGTACAGTCATAGAATTTTAAAATTGCCACCAAAAGTTCCTTCCAATCTTGATTAGGCTCTTTTAAAATCGTTGAAATCTGTGCTGGTATTCCGTTTGTATTATTGCTCATGATATATAGGATTTTAAGAGGAAACTGTAGAGAATCTACCTATGTCAAAATTAATAAAATCTTGCGTTTTATGACAGCCTAATCAAAAAATGACTTATGTGTTCGTAACACCTGTAGAAGCTAAGCAGATTTTTTAGGAGGCCTGCGATAAGCATAGTATCCTAAAACGGTACTAATCGCTTTGGCAATGGCTATACGTATAGGAAATAGTTCTTCTCCCAAGGATTCATCTATAGAGCGCAATTGCATATAGTAGTTACTGATCAGCGGGTAGTTCTTTTTAGTTCCTAATATCGCTTCTGCCTTAGTAACCGCATGAGGCATACCTTCCTTAATCGGTCTACAGGTCACCAATACCGGTTTGTCATTTTTGTGTAGCATTGCGGAGAAACCGAATAACCTACAAATCAATCCACGGTGCTCGTAATCTGAACAAAAACCTTTTGCATCGGGAGCCATGATTACGTTTAAAACAGGACATAGCGTAGTAGAGGTATCTGTATTCAATTTTTCTAACCAAATTTCAGCTTCGCCTTTCTTAAAAAGATGATAGGCCAGCGGTAGAAATTCTAGTGCCGTGGCGTTAATATTGGGCTTTGAGCAACATTTGCCGCAATTGGGCATACAGCCTAAACCGGTGGATTTTTGAAAGGAGCCCACCTCCTTTTCCAGTTGATAGAAAATACGTTCTACCGCTCGGACTTTATGGTATATAGACAAAGTGAAAATTAGATAAGCGAAGGTAGACTAAGTTTGAATATCTTGAACATTTATCCTAAATTTTTGAATATTTTTTTATCAAGTTTACCCATCTTAAAATCGGTCCGTATGTAGGTTTATGGGTTTACTTGTATTCGGTTGAAGAATGTTAAAGTCGATAACTCCCAGAATCTGCTCTTCATCTGTAATCACTTCTACCTCCCATTCACCGGGCTTCACGTTGTTTTTATAGGTATACCCTCTAAATCCTCCATTTCTACCACCGGTAATATCATAACCGATTTTGTCCATGACCTCCCATTTTTGCGCCACCTCATCATACCACTTCCAACGATGGAAAATTTGTTTTTTCAAATCGGTAGGCGCAAAGACCGATGAAAAAATATAGATATTCTCACCTGGTGAATAACTGAAATCAGATTTGTGTTTTCTCCAAAATATAAAGGAATCTTCGGGTTCGTAAGAAACCAAGTAGTCATTGTCTTTTAATTGAATATCGTGGGCAACAATACCTTTGTCCAAAGCTAACGGCACGGGAGGTATCAATCTTAAGAAATAAAATAGATTGATAGTACCGTAAATCAGGATTATGAGTCCCATCAGTTTGCCTAGATGCACTTCTCGGCGAGTACTTGGGCTTTCTACATAAATGATAAAAACCAAAAGAAGGGTAATACAAAGGCTCACTCCGCCCGATATTAAAAAAACGGTTGTATTCAATTCCTTGATAAAGACAGGAATCATAAAAGTGAAAAAGGTAAAACTGATAAAACAATAGACCCCAAATTGCAGGTATTTATTGGATATTCTCTTTTTCAAAAACTCATTGGCTATGAATAATAGTACCAGAATCACAAAAAAGGAAGCCGTCTTTGAAAGGGACACACTTCTGGAAAAATAAATAACATAGGCACTTGAAAGTCCCCCGAAGAAAAATTGTATAGCCAACGGAAGATACTCTTGATAGCGTTCTAGAAATGTATTCTTCCATCTACCGTCATCCACCATATTATATAGGTAAAGCGTAATGGAAAGTGAAGTCATATGAACACAGAGCATGACGAGGTCATAGGTACGGTCGATACGGCCAAGGGTGAGACTGTCAAATATAAAACCACCGACAAAGAATAGGATAGGAGCGTATTTTGAGTGCTTTCTAATAAATCTCCTGAAAGCACTGTTCCGAAACCTTACAAGGGTCCTTTTCATTTTAAAGTTTAAAATTTGGACTAAAGTACTTCAATTTCAACGGCATGGTTATCGTTATATCGGTAAAGATGATTCCTTTAAAGTTTCAATTCAATTAAAACAATTTTTTAGGACAAACGGCAGACCAAATTATACATCAAAGGTTAAAATTTATTCGCTTTTAAGTTCACTGTAGATATAAAAATTAGGGTCTACTATGAGTTCTTCGGTATTGTTAGAGATAGATTTCGTCTGCCATTCTTTGGTTGGTTCTATCCAAATTTCGGTTTCACTAGAAAGCATCCGTACTGGAATCGTGAAACCTTCGACAGCATCTACAAAACGATACTGTAATTCAGCACCTGATACCTTGTACTCTAAAACGGGAATATCTGCGGTTCTCAGATATTGGTCGAAGAAAGGACGTAAATCTCGCTGTAACTGCATGCTGATATAATGCTCGATTTCATCTGACGTAACTGTTCTATGGTAGAATTCTTTATTTAATCCCCTTAAAATTTGACGCCATTTTTCATCGTCGTTGGCAATCTGTCTTAGGGTGTGCAACATATTGGAGCCTTTAGGGTACATATCTCCACTACCTCTAGCATTTACACCATACTTACCAACAATCGGTGCGTCATTCCCAATATTTTTACGAACACCTTGTTCGTATTCGTTACCGGCCAGTTTACCAAAATGATAATCTACATACAGGCCTTCTGAATAGGTCGTAAAACTTTCATGCACCCACATGTCTGCAATATCTTTATAGGTAATATTATTGGCGAACCATTCGTGACCCGATTCGTGGATCAGAATGTAATCGAAGTTTAGTCCCCAACCGGTACCTGACAAGTCTCTTCCTAGGTAGCCATTTGCAAATTTATTTCCATAGGTAACCGAACTTTGGTGCTCCATGCCCAAGTAGGGTGCTTCTACCAATTTAAAACTATCCTCGTAAAAGGGGTAGGGACCAAACCAATATTCAAAGGCCCGCATCATCATGGGTGCCTGAACGAATTGTGCCTTCGCCTTTTCTAGATTATAGCTGAGCACATAGTAATCCATGTCCAACATTCCCTTTTCTCCCTCATATTCTTCGCCAAAATGTACATAATCACCAATATTTACATTTACCCCGTAATTATTAATAGGATTAGCAACAAACCAATGATAAGTATTGGTTTCTTCGTCCACTTTTCTTAAACGGCCATTGGAGACATTCATTAAACCCTTGGGAGCCTTGACACTGATGAGCATACTATCTACTTCATCGTACATATGGTCTTTGTTGGGCCACCATACACTAGCGCCCAAACCTTGACAGGAAGTGGCGACAAAATGCTTGCCATTCTCGTCTTTGGCCCAGGAGAAGCCACCGTCCCAAGGGGCGCGAACAGCTTCCTTTGGATGACCAGAATATTCAACGATAACCTCATTAAAATCACCCACCAGTTGTTTCTTCTTGAGTTTGATAAAATGGGCGTTCCCCTTATGTTCAACTTTTAAGGTTTTACCATCTTGGGTGACTTTTTCAATGGCCAAGGGCGGTTGTAAATCAATTTGAAGTACTTGATGGGGCTCCAGAACTTTATAGCGAATGGTGTTGCTGCCACTGATATATTTATCATCGGCATTCACATCAATATCCAGGTGATAGTAGTTGAGGTCCCACCAAGCGCGTTCTGGGGTAATGCTACCCCGTAATGTATCCTGTTCTGTAAAAGTTTGTGCTTGGAGTATTTGTAAACATCCGAGAAAAAGGGCAAAGCTTATTTTTTTCATTTTCAGTTGTGTGATCTTGAATAAATTTTTTTCCTAGGGGAGCTAAAAGACTGGTTTTATTCTCTAAAAATCCCATTCGGGAATACTACCGGGCTTTCAAATCCGTCTGCACCCACCGCAGCTACCCCGAAGAAGAAATTATCGATGACGATGCCGTCAAGAGTAAATTCGGTAACATCGCCCACATACCGGCTATAATCCCAAGTAGGGGAAGTGGTATCTCTCCAATAGATTTTATAACCCACAGCGCCCTCTACTTTACTCCATTGAAATTTAGCCGATGGCTGCACGATTCCACCAATTTTAACAGTTTTTGGTGCTGGTGGAGCCCAGGCCAAAGAAGCTAAATTTATGGAGTTCACGGCGGTTAGTTTGGCGGCATAATCAAAATTCACATGCTTCAATACATCACCATAAGCGATACCGTCCTCAACTCGAATATCTTGGTGTTGCTGGGTGTAGTTTTCGTGAGCTTCCATAATACGTATTCCAGGAAAACCGGCATCGTTGAATGGTCTGTGGTGTCCGCCACGCCCAAAACGATCTAAGCGATAAATCATCATCGGGTTCATTTCTGGCATGTACTGCTTTACGTTTTTGTGCACGTACCGAGCTAATTGACGGGAGATACCATCGACCTCGCCACCGTAAAACCGTCGGGCTTTGCGTTGCTCTTCGGTTTCGGTGGGAGGGACAGGTTCTGAGAATATCCTAAAATCTACATTACTCACAATACCATCGACGCCAGTAATGTTTCCGATCATATCGTTATTAAAAATACCGATGACTTCCCAACCTTGGTCCTTTGCATATTGGGCAACACCACCCCCCCCAAAAAGACCTTGTTCTTCACCGGAAAGACCCATGTAAATGATACTGTTTTCAAACGTATATTTAGATAGCACCCTTGCAGCCTCTAGAGTACCCGCCATACCACTGGCATTGTCATTCGCGCCAGGAGAATCGTCCGTGAAGTTGGTTGGGTCACTCACCCTAGAATCGATATCACCGCTCATGATGATATATCGGTTCGGATACTTCGTTCCTTTTTGAATGGCCAGAACATTCACCACTTGTACATCTTTTACTATTCGGGGATTAGCACCTTTTTTGACCAAATCCTTTTGATAGATGACATTCAGACATCCATTACACGCTTCAGAAGTCTTTTCGAATTCACTTTTAATCCAACGCCGTGCAGCTCCAATTCCCCGAGTTTGGGAAACCGTATCACTTAACGTATGTCTCGTGCCAAAGTTGGCCAATTTGGTAATGTCGTTTTCGATACGGTCCCTAGAGACCGCACCGATAATATCGTAAATGCGTTGGTCTGTTTGGGAGTAGGCAAATATAGTGGTGGTCAAAAATACCAGTAGTAGTTTTTTCATTTAAAGAATAATTGTTTTTAGTGTTTTTGGTATTGGTTGTCTCAATCTTTTCATATTGGGCAAAGATTTAAAATTAAGCTATTTTTTGTTGGATGTCTTTAAAATTGAAGTAACAAAAAGGCTATCGTTTATTAGCAAATCTTCCCAAGATGTCTCGCACATTCTTGGTATTGTCCACAAAATACTTGGCATGTGTTTTTTGACGGCCTACTTTAACAGTAATGGATTCTTTAGGCAATTCTTGAAACATGAATTCATCTGTCCAGTCATCACCAATGGCAAATACGAAATCATAGTCCTGTTCACTATATACGCGCATCGATGCCCTTCCTTTATTCACGTTACTGCTCTTGATTTCCATTACCTTGTTCCCATTAAGAACACTTAGATCATCGTTGGCGATAAGGCTTGTTAAAACGGTATTCAGTTCAACCGCTCTTTTCTGCCCGAAATCAGGATCCGTATTTCTATAATGCCAAGCCAAAGAGTAGTTTTTCTCTTCGATAAAGCTTCCAGGGGTACGGTCAACAAAGGATTCTAGCACGGGCATTATCTTTTCCATCCAATCCTTTTTTACATTTTCCAACATTCGGAATTCCTCCCCACCTTGCGAGATCCAAACCCCATGCTCCACAATCATATTATAGCCCTTGGGAAGGAACCATTTTGTAAACGTTTCTTTATCTCTGCCACTGATCAAATACATATCTGTATTTTCCTGTGAGGATATTTGGTCTAAGAACGTATAAAGTTGTTCATCTGGACTTGCTTTTTGTGGGTCGTTGTGAAAACCGGCCAAGGTACCATCATAGTCAAGAAATATCAGTCTACGTGTAGCTTTGGAATAATCTTTCATGATCACGTTCATAATGTCTACGGAAAGGCGTCTAGAGATATACGTCTGGTCTTTATCTTTTTGGTTGAGTAATGAGGTCATAAAATCATTGGCCCATTTTTCAACATTATAACGTTCTAAACGCTTTTGAAGGATTCCGTTTCGTTCTTGCTGTTCTTTCTTGGGCATGTTGATTGCCTTATAAAGGGTATCTGCAATCTGTTCAAAATTATTAGGGTTGATCAGTAATGATTCATTCATTTCGTTGGCAGAACCCGCCATTTCACTTAAAATCAAAACTCCCGTTTTATCCGTTCTGGTCGCAATGTATTCCTTGGCCACCAAATTCATACCATCGCGAATCGGTGTTAACCAGGCAATATCAGAAGAGGTGTACAGATCAATAAGGTTATCGAAGGGCATTGATCTATAGAAGTACCAGATGGGCGTCCAACTTACCGTTGAAAGTTCTCCATTGATACGGCCTACCAATTCGTCGATTTCCCGTTTCAGTAATTGATATTGGGGTACATTGGATCTAGAAGGTACCGCAAGAATGATCAAACGAACCTTTTCTTTATACTGTGGATATTTGTTCAAGAAATATTCAAAAGCCTTTAATCGCTTGGCTATTCCTTTGGTATAATCCAACCGGTCAATGGATAAAAAGAATTTTGCGTCCGGAGCAGATTTTTTATGTTTATCCAGCCGTTTTTGTAATTCAGACTTTTGATCTTCCGATCGCAGGGAATGCTCCTTTGCAGCTTCGCTGAATTTTTTATAATCGATACCCATGGGAAAGGAGTCTACCTTGATGACCCGTTCGTCCATATAAATATCATTGAAGCTTACTTCCAATCCCAATAATCTGCGAACTGAACTTAAAAAGTGGCGTTCATAATCATAGGTATGAAAACCTATTAAATCTGAGCCTAACAATCCTGAAAGTACTTCTCTACGCCAAGGTAATGTCCTGAATATTTCAAAAGAAGGAAATGGGATATGTAAAAAGAAGCCTATTGAAATATCAGGGCGTTCGGATCTAACCATTTGCGGTACCAACATTAATTGATAATCGTGTATCCAAATCGTGTCATCATTATCGGCTTTTGCCAAAATAGCATCCGCAAATTTCTGGTTTACTTTTTTATAGATTTCCCAACTGTTGAGCTCAAATTCAGAGTATTCCAAAAAATAATGGAACAAGGGCCAAACGGTCCTGTTGCTGAATCCGTAATAAAACCCGTCCACTTCCTCTTCGGTCAGGTTAACTTTAGAAGAACCGTGTTCCGCCAAGGCCTTATCTATTTTATCGGAGAGTTCCTCAGGAATTTCTTCATCGGTAAGTCCGCTCCACCCAATCCAGAGACTATCTCCCCCCGAATGTACAGATTTCATCCCAGTAGCCAAACCACCTACGCTAGGTATTGCGGTGAGGTCGCCATTGCTGATTTGTAATTGTACAGGGAGTCTATTTGAGATAATGATAGTTTTCGCCATAAAAGAGATTTATTTGCTTCTTTTTGATAATTATTTCTCTAAATTTCGGCAAAAAGGAGGGTAATTGCAATTGAAACCTCATATGAATTAAGATTTTTATTGAATGGATAATTTAGACTACGGAATAATAGGAAATTGTAGAAGTGCGGCTTTAGTTTCAAAGACAGGAAGCATTGATTGGTGTTGTTTGCCAGAATTTGACAGCCCGTCTGTTTTCGCCAAATTATTGGACGAAGAAATAGGAGGAAGTTTTGAAATTATAGTGGCCGATAGTTATACGATAACTCAAAAATACGAGCCCTTTACCAATATATTGATTACTTCTTTTAAAGAGGGTACCGATCATTTTGAGATTCACGATTTCATGCCCAGGTATAGAAAGCATGATAATACCCATCATGCACCCCCCGAACTGATCAGGTATTTTAAACTTATTTCAGGAACTCCGAAATTTTCGGTGATTTATGAACCCAAACTGGAGTATGCGATGGGCAAAACTGAATCTTTTATCAAAAAGGATTTTGTGGCGAGTCTTACGCATGATGTTAAGTTCGACACTATCTTCCTATACACCTCCTTTAATCAGGAATATTTGGTTAAAGGTGAGGAAATAGAATTACGGGAAGATGGTTTTGTTCTCGTGGGTTATAATGAAAAATTACTATTGCCTACGATAGAACGAGTCTATCTCGATTTACAGAATACCAAAGTATATTGGCTAAACTGGTCGAACCTTACACCAACCTATAAAAAGTTCAATCAAGAAATTTCTAGAAGTGCCCTGACGCTGAAATTGCTAAGTTACGATAAGACAGGTGCCGTTCTTGCGGCCGCAACGACCTCATTGCCAGAAACCATAGGCGAAGTGCGTAATTGGGATTATCGTTTTTGTTGGATACGTGATGCTTCCATGGTGATTAAAGTAGTTGCGGAATTGGGCCACAAAAACGTAGCCAGGCGATACTTACAATTCATTATCGATTTAATTCCTGATAAGGCCGAAAAGCTACAGATAATGTATGGTATCAATAAGGAAAAGAAATTGACCGAGGAGACGTTGGATCATCTCTCCGGATACAAAGGGTCTAAACCCGTTCGTATCGGTAATGCAGCCTATCACCAAAAGCAGAACGATATCTATGGTATTCTGATGGATGTAATCTACGTGCAGATGCAGAAATTTAGTGTAGATGTGGATAATGGAGAGGATATTTGGGCCATAACTAAAGGAATTGTGTGGATTGTAAGCAATAATTGGAAAGATGCCGATAAGGGTATTTGGGAATTTCGGACGGAGGACAGACACTTTACGTTTTCCAAGGTTTTGTGTTGGACGGCCTTGGACCGTGCAATCAAGGTAGCCAAAATACTAGGAAAAAAGCATAAGATTGAAAAATGGGAGCCTATTAGAGAAGAAATTTGGAAAGATATCTATGACAATGCCTGGAACGAAGAAGTAGGGGCCTATACCCAGTCTTACGGATCTAAGGAAATGGATGCCTCTGTATTACTGATGGAATCTTATGGGTGTGTAGATGCTAAGGACGAACGTTATATTAAAACCGTACATGCAATTGGAAGGGAATTAAATAATGATGGTTTATTATATCGTTACAAAAACGAGGATGATTTTGGATTACCATCCTCCTCCTTTACGGTCTGTACTTTTTGGTACATCAACAGTTTGTTTAAAATTGGGGAACGCGAAAAAGCCTTGGAATATTTTGAGCGGTTATTGGGGTATAGTAATCATTTGGGCCTCTTTAGTGAAGATATTGATTTTAAAACCAAACGATTATTGGGGAATTTCCCACAAGCCTATTCCCATTTGGCCTTGATCGAATGTGCCATTAACTTCTCCAAAAAGGAAAGTGAGGATGAAATGCTGGAATCCTTAAGGGATTAATGGTTATATGGATTGGGCAATCGCCTTTATTTTGTTCAGTAACGTTACAAAGTGGGTGGTATTGGTAAACGGATTCATGACCGTAACCCTCATGTACTGAATGCCCCTTAATTTAGTCTGTACAATATAAAATTCGCCATCCTCCAATAGGGTTTGGCGAATTTTGGCGTTTAGGCTGTTCAATTGTGAGGTATCCAAACCCTCCTCTAGATATCGAAAGCACACAATGTTAGACATGGGCGCTACGGCCAATTCAAAATGGGAATCCGATTGGATGATTTGGGAAAACGCGATGCCCATATCGTATAGTCGGGTAACGTTGGCCTCGAAGAGTTCGTCTCCATATACCTTAAGCAAGGTAAACCAATGAATACCCATCATGGTTTTGGTGCATTCAAAGGTACGTTTGCCCGAATTGTACCAGTCTTCATGTTCAGATTCCGTTAGTAGATAATCGGCCTGCTGGCTGAACGTGACATTGGAATGTAACCGATTCTTGAATAATAAGGCCGTGGTGATGGCCGGCATCATCATCATTTTATGTCCGTCGATCACTACCGAATCCGCCTGTTCGATTCCGCTTAGGGTATTTCTGTATTTTTTTGAAAAGATTCCGGCACCCCCGTGCGCACCATCCACATGGAACCAAATCTTAGCTTTGGAGGCAAAGTGGGCAATCGCTTTCAGGTTATCGAAAATCCCGGTCGCGGTCGATGGCGCACTGCCCACAATGGCAAAGATTTCAATACCCTTTTGTTTGGCTTCGGTATATTTTTCCTCGAGCAAGTCCGTATTCATCTGGAAACCTGGTGTAACGGGAATTTTTATAATTCCTTGATTCCCTAGTCCCATAATACGGGCAGCACGATCCACACAGTAATGGGCCTCTTCGCTGACCATTATCCCCAATTTTTGAGTGGTGCCATCCATCCAGACATCCTCTTTTAAAATGGCTTTTCGGGCACTGAGTAGGGCCGTTAGATTGGCCAAAGTGCCACCTGAGGTCAAAAATCCCCCGGAGTTTTCGTTATATCCAATTTTTGTACAAATGAAATCGGTCACTACGCGTTCTATGGCATTGGAGGACATGCCCATTTCATAAACCGCGGTACCATTGTTCAAAAGGGAACTTATCAATCCAGTAAGTCCGGTGATGGGAGCCGGGGCACAGACTTGGTGCCCTATGTAATGAGGATGGTGTACGTAAGTCGTGCGTTTGGTGATTTCTTGGAAGAGCTCCCTTTCGTCACCGTTTTTCAAAAATTCTTTCCAAAAGTCAAGTTCATCTTCCGGAGCAATCCAATGGATGGCCTTATCCGACTTTTCTTCTAATTTATCGGTCAGATGAAGCGTAAGGTCATCAATGAGTTGATGTCCTTTTTGTTGAAAATCGATAGGGTCGTATGCCCTTTTTAAAAGTTCTTGATGCATGGACTAAAAGTAGGTGCTTCGGGCATTTTGGCCAAATAAAAAAACCGCTCCATTTGGAGCGGTTTTTATTTTGTCCCGTTAGAAACAAAATGGTAATCTGAATTAGTCAAAGGTATACCCGTTGTCCGCAGCTACTTTATCGGCAATTTGAGTGCGTAAAGCTACTACGTTAGGGTAATTGGTATATTTTGTGAAACGTTTAAGTCCCATTAACATCATGCGTTGCTCATCACCTTCGGCAAAAGAGATGATGGCTTCTTTTCCTTTTTTAATGATGGTTTCCGTAGCGTTGAATAAGTACAGTTTAGACATGGCAATTTGCGTTGCCTGTTTGTCCTCACCAAAACGTTTCGCATTTTTTTCTGTGCGTAGCAAGGCAGATTCTGCCATATAGACCTCGATTAAAATGTCAGATGCCGCCAACATCAACTGTTGGTGTTTGTCGAGTTCAGGTCCAAATTTTTGAACCGCAGAACCGGCAACCATCAGGAACACTTTTTTAAGTCTTTTAAGCACATCCTTTTCTTCGGCAAATAATTCGGAATAGTCCGGCGTATCAAAGGAAGGAATTCCCATCAATTCTTCGCCCACTGCGGTAGCGGGACCTAAAAGGTCCACATGACCTTTCATTGCCTTTTTGACCAGCATCCCTACGGCCAACATTCGGTTAATTTCGTTGGTTCCTTCATAAATACGGGCAATACGTGAATCTCTCCAAGCCGATTCCATAGGCGTATCCGCGCTAAAGCCCATTCCGCCAAAAATCTGGATACCTTCATCCGTCGTATTTTGACAATCCTCGGACACCGCTACTTTAAGAATCGAGCATTCTATCGCATATTCCTCGACCCCTTTTAATTCCGCTTCTTGATGCGAATTGCCTTCCGACTCACGAATGGCAATCCTATCCTCTATATTTTTGGCCGCACGGTAACACGCCGCTTCATCCACATAAGCACTGGTGGCCATATCCGCAATTTTCGATTTTATCGCTCCAAAGTTCATAATGGGCGTTTTAAACTGAATGCGCTCATTGGCATATTTAGTAGCTTCGTTAATCACCCTTCGTTGCGCATCCAAACAGGCAGCGGCCAATTTAATACGGCCAATGTTCAAGGCGTTCATGGCGATTTTAAATCCGTTACCCCTTTCGGACAACATATTTTCTACCGGCACCTTGGTATCGTTAAAGAAAACCTGACGGGTAGAGGAGGAGTGGATTCCTAATTTCTTTTCTTCATCGCCTAAAGTGATACCATTACTGGGGTCATTTTCTACAATGAATCCGGTGATGTACTTATCCTCTTCAATCCTTGCGAATACGATGAACATATTGCAGAATCCGGCATTGGAAATCCACATTTTTTGTCCGTTAATGATGTAATGTTTACCATCTTCGGTTAGTACGGCTTTAGTTTTACCGGAATTCGCATCAGATCCAGCACCGGGTTCGGTCAAACAGTAGGCTCCAAACCATTCCCCGGATGCCAATCTGGGAACATATTTTTGTTTTTGTTCTTCGGTTCCATAAAGGGTAATCGGCATAGTACCAATACCGGTATGTGCACCAAATGCGGTACTAAAAGATCCTGTAGCACCGGAAATGTAATCACAAACCAACATGGTAGCGACAAAGCCCATGCCCATGCCACCGTAAGATTCCGGAACGGCTACACTTAATAGTCCCATTTCGCCTGCTTTACGCATACATTCTTCGGTATAAGCGTAGTCCTTTTTCTCGAAACGCTCCCAATGCGCCCAAAGTTCACGGTCTACGAATTCTTTAGTGCTTTCCCGCATCATGCGTTGCTCCTCGTTCAAATCTTCTAAGGTGAAGACATCTTCGCATTTGGTTTCCTTGACCAGGAACTGCCCACCTCTTAAAATTTCCTTGTTTATTGTTTCTGTACTCATGATTCGATAGTATTAAGTATAAAGTAATCAGTATTAAGCAGTCTTTTCATGTACTTAAAACCTTTACCAAAAGTAGTTTAGTTTAAAAATTCAAATATTCCTGCAGCACCTTGTCCGGTACCTACACACATGGTTACCATTCCGTATTGCCCTTGCATCTTACGTTTACGCATTTCGTCAAATAACTGGACGGATAATTTTGCTCCTGTACAACCTAACGGGTGACCTAAGGCAATGGCACCACCATTAACGTTGACGATGTCCTGGTCCAATCCTAGTTCGCGGATAACGGCAATGGATTGTGAGGCAAAGGCTTCGTTCAATTCGATCAACTTGATATCGTCCTGCTTTAATCCGGCTTGTTTTAATGCCTTTGGAACAGCGGCTACTGGTCCAATCCCCATAATTCTTGGGGGTACTCCGGCAGCGGCATAATTGACCAGGCGTGCAATAGGCTCAAGGTTCAATTCCTTGACCATTTCCTCACTCATGACCATGACAAAAGCGGCACCGTCACTCATTTGTGAGGAGTTTCCTGCTGTTACACTACCTCCAGCTGCAAAAACGGGTCGTAATTTGCTCAAAACTTCCACTGAAGTTCCTGCACGCGGACCTTCATCTTTGGTTACCGTATATTTTTTAGTCGCCTTTTTACCATCGGTACCCACATAGGTTTCTTCGACTTCGATAGGAACGATTTGGTCTTGAAAACGGTCCTCCGCTTGCGCCTTTAGCGCCTTCATATGAGATTGGTAGGCAAACTCATCTTGGTCTTCCCGAGATACCTTAAACTCATTGGCCACAGCTTCCGCGGTATTTCCCATGCCCCAATAATAATCCTCATGTCCCGCTTTGACCACGTCATAGTTCAATTCGGTCTTATAGCCGGTCATTGGTACGGAACTCATACTTTCGGCCCCGCCAGCAATGATGCAATCGGCCATTCCTGCCTGAATCTTTGCCGTAGCGATACCAATGGTTTCGATACCTGAGGAACAGAATCGGTTCACCGTCACTCCCGGAACATCCACAATGTCCAACCCCATCAAGGAAATCAATCGGGCCATATTTAGACCTTGCGAACCTTCGGGCATCGCGTTACCAACGATAACGTCATCAATTCGCTTCTTGTCAAAATCGGGCAGCTCGTTCATCATGTATTCGATGGTTTCGGCGGCCAACTCATCCGTACGCTTAAAACGAAAAACTCCCTTGGGCGCTTTTCCCACGGCGGTTCTATATCCTTTAACTATATATGCTGTTTTCATATTTTTTAGTATTGAGATTTATAATTTCTTTTGAAATGAATAATTCATTTTTTGGATTTCAATACAAAGTTCTATCATCGGTTTTACTTTTTCTTCTGTTATTAAACTTAGTTCTACTAATAAAATCAATTGCGTATGTAACTAGTAGGTTGAACCATTTGCAACACTTAAAAAGTGTTTGAACTCTTTTTGTGAGTTCCTACCAGCTCCTTCAGCAATATTCGAGGGAATTGATACTGAACATCTCTTGATTTGAGAAATTAACCCAAATCTTTCTTCATTAGGTATTTCATTGGCAAGTAGATACACAGATTTAACTAATTCAATAGCTTTATTCCATATTAATAAATCATCTACTTTATGCATTACATCTAATTACTCAATTCTCATATCTAATTATTAATTCCTCAACGGTTTACCAGTTTTTAACATGTGTTGGATTCGCTCCAATGTTTTTCTTTCTGTACAAAGTGAAAGGAAAGCCTCCCGCTCCAAATCCAACAAGTACTGTTCCGTCACCAATGTGGGTTCCGATAGGTCACCACCGGCCATGACGTAGGCCAATTTATTCGCGATTTTCTTGTCGTGTTCACTTATGTAGTGACTGGCTTCCATCGAATCCGTTCCTACCAGGAACATACCCAAGGCTTGCTTCCCTAAAACTTTAATATCCGAACGTTTTACGGGTTGCGTATACCCCTGTTCTGCCATCAATTTCGCATAGGCTTTCGCTGTAGCGATTTGGCGGTCCTTATTGACGACCACAATATCCTTTCCGTGCTGAAGAATACCTAAATCATAGGCTTCGTAGGCGGAAGTAGATACTTTCGCCATTCCTATCGTAAGGAAGTATTCCTGTAACACATTTAGTTCCACATCATTCTTTTTGAAGGTGTCCTGTGCGCGAACGGCGAATTCTTTGGAACCTCCACCGCCGGGAATAACGCCAACGCCAAACTCCACCAGTCCGATATAGGTTTCCGCGGCCGCAACAACCTTATCTGCATGCAGGGACAATTCACAGCCACCACCCAAGGTCATACCGTGGGGAGCGGAAACTGTGGGGATGGCTGAGTAACGCATGCGCATCATCGTATCTTGGAACATTTTGATGGCCATGTTCAACTCATCATATTCCTGCTCCACCGCCATCATGAATATCATACCAATGTTGGCCCCTACGGAGAAATTGGCAGCTTGGTTACCTACCACCAATCCTTGGAAATCTTTCTCGGCCATATCGATGGCCGTGTTCAATCCGGCTAAAACATCGCCACCAATGGTGTTCATCTTTGATTGAAATTCCACGTTCAATATGCCGTCTCCCAAATCTTCTACTACGACACCGCTATTCTTGAATACTTCTTTCGATTTCCTGATGTTGTCCAAGATGATAAATGCATCCTGTCCAGGGATTTTCTTCATGGACTTGCTCGGGATATCATAGTAATAGGTATTTCCTTCCTTAACGGAATAGAAGGAGGTAACACCTGATGCTTTCATTTCCTCAATCCAAGAAGCGGCTTCCTGACCTTCGGCCTTTATAAATTCCATTCCTTTTTCTAAGCCAATGGCATCCCAAATTTGGAAGGGACCGTGTTCCCATCCATAACCAGCTTTCATGGCATCGTCAATCTTATATAAATCATCAGTGATTTCAGGAATACGTTGCGATACGTAGGCGAATAACTGACCGAAATTTTTACGGTAAAATTCTCCAGCCTTATCTTTTCCGCCAACAAGAACCTTAAAGCGATCAACGACTTTATCGATTGTTTTGGTCAACTCTAAGGTGGCAAAACTTGCTTTTTTAGAAGCACGGTATTCCATGGTATCTAAATCCAAAGTAAGGATTTCACTTTTACCAGATTTATCTGATACTTTTTTATAGAAACCTTGACCAGTTTTACTACCATACCATTTATTTTCCATCATGGTATTGATGAAATCGGGTAGTTTAAAAACTTCCCGGCGTTCATCATCAGGGCAATTTTCATAAATACCGTTGGCGACATGGACCAAAGTATCGAGGCCTACCACATCTACGGTCCTAAAGGTGGCCGATTTAGGCCTACCAATTACTGGACCGGTCAACTTATCCACCTCTTCCACGGTCATGCCCAATTCCTTTACACTATGGAAAAGACTTTGGATACTGAAGGTTCCGATTCTATTCCCAATAAATGCGGGAGTATCCTTGGCGATAACCGAAGTCTTGCCTAAATATTTTTCACCGTAGCCGTTCAGGAATTCGAGTATCTCCGGGCCGGTTTTAGGACCAGGAATAATTTCAAAAAGTTTTAAGTACCGTGCAGGATTAAAAAAGTGCGTACCACAGAAATGTTTCTGAAAATCATCACTACGACCTTCGGACATAAAATGTATTGGAATTCCTGAGGTATTGGTTGTAATCAAAGTACCCGCAGTCCTATATTTCTCAAGATTTTCAAAAACTTGTTTTTTGATATCCAATCGTTCTACTACGACCTCTATAATCCAATCTACTTTTGAAACTTTTGAAATATCATCCTGCATATTACCGGTGGTAATACGACTCGCAAATTTTTGGTCATAAATAGGGGAGGGCTTTGACTTTAAAGCCGTAGCTAAAGAATCGTTCACCAATCTATTACGGACAACCTTGTCTTCTAAGGTCAAGCCCTTTGCTTTTTCTTTATCATTAAGTTCTCGTGGGACAATATCGAGCAATAAAACTTCTACGCCGATATTGGCAAAATGGCAGGCGATACCGCTTCCCATAATTCCTGAGCCAATTACTGCTACTTTTTTAATATGCTTGTTCATGTACTTTAAACTGTATTATTGATTAGAGATATCTTTCGTAAACATTTTTTTGTCGGAAATTAGTTTGTTGATGGTTTCCGTGACTTCAAAAAAACTTTTTAATTTTTCTTCCGGAACTTCTTGTTTCACCGCTTCGTTGAACTGAAGTACCGTATTTTTTGAATCGTTTCTTTTTTCCAAACCAAAATCGGTTAAATAAATAAGGACGCCTCTTCCATCATTTGGATTGGGTTTCCTTAAAATGAGACCCTTTTCTTCCATACTCTTTAAAATCCTGGAGAGACTGGTAGCTTCCATTCCCATTTTAGGTCCCAAGGCCGTGGATGGAGTCCCCGTTTTAGGATCTATACTCAATAAGGTAAATCCTACGGCCATTGTAGAATCAAAATTCTTTGCTTCTTCGTTATACATCCTTGCAACTGCTTGCCAGGTTGCACGTAGCGCATAATCAATGGTCGCTTCTTTCATATTCATTCAGTTGGCTACCAAATATATAAAAATTTATTATGCATGCATAATAAATTTATGAATTTTTAGGAATAAAGAATAACTGAATTTTGGATAAATGTATTTAGGGTTGCCTCTTTTTGATTTCTTTATCAATTACCCCGCTAAAAATACGGGGAAGGATCACTGTCGGACAAATAATAGTAACCATGAATATATGAATTGCCTAAGTCTTGAGAAGAACGGTATAATCCAAAACCCAAAAGAAAACACATGATCGCAAACCCTATAATACACGGAACCAATAGAATGGTTTTATACGTTTTGAGTTTACGGGTCGCATAGTTTTCAAAAGCCATGATTCTTGAGTAGCCGTAGTTGAAACATAGTTTTAGGCAACTTTATACATGTTCATAAATAGCATTGTAAAGGTCGATATACTTTTCTTTGATGATTTTACGCTTCAATTTCATGGTAGGAGTTAGATGTCCACCTTCAATACTCCACACATCCGGTGTTAAGCGGAATTGCTTTATTTTTTCCCATTTGGCAAAATTCTCGTTCGCCAAGGTAACTTCCTCATCAATACGAGCAATCACCTTTTCGTTTTGAATCAGGTCTTGATTGTCTTTAATCACAATATTCTTCTTTTTGGCCCAAGCATAAATATGGTCAAAATTAGGTTGGATAATGGCAGCGGGCATTTTTTCACCTTCGCCTACCACCATAATCTGCTCAATAAAACGTGATTGTTTACATCTGTTTTCCAACAACTGGGGAGCCACATATTTACCACCTGAAGTTTTGAACATTTCCTTTTTTCGATCGGTTATTTTTAAGAAGCCTTCATGGTCGACTTCGCCAATATCACCCGTATGAAAGTATCCATTTTTAATAACCTCATTCGTTTTCTCGGTGTCCTTATAATAGCCCATCATTACATTGGGTCCTTTGCAAAGAATCTCCCCATCCTCAGCGATTTTAACTTCAACGCCGGTTATTACTTTGCCTACGGTACCGATTTTCCAACCATGATTGCGAACATCGTTCACGGCAATGACCGGAGCCGTTTCAGTAAGCCCATAGCCTTCCATCACCGGAATGCCCGCGGCACCAAAGATTCTACTCAATCGGGGTTGTAATGCCGCACTGCCAGATACCATAATGCCTAAATTACCACCTAAACCTTCTTTCCATTTACTGAATATTAGTTTACGGGCAATGGAGAGTTTAAATTCATACCACCAACCATTAGTTCCATAAGGCTCAAATTTCAATCCGACATCTACGGCCCAAAAAAATAGGTTTTTCTTGATTCCAGATAGATCCGAACCCTTTGCAATTATAGCCTCATAAACCTTTTCCAATAGGCGAGGTACAACGGTCATCATATTGGGTTTGACCTCTTTTAAATTATCGCTGATTTTATCTAAACCTTCGGCAAAATAGATTTCAATACCACAGTATTGATATAGATAGAGAATCATTCGTTCAAAAATATGACATACAGGAAGAAAGCTTAATGCACTATCATTTTCATTGGCAGGCACCCGTTCCTTACTTGAGATTACGTTGGAAACAATGTTCTGGTGCGACATCATAACGCCTTTTGGCTTACCCGTTGTACCCGAAGTATAAATCAGCGTAGCTAAGTCCGTTGGTTGAACCTTGGACTTCAATTCTTCAACTTCTTCTTGGTTGCTTTTATCCGAACCCTTTTTTAAAATCTCCTTCCAATTAGCGCAATCATCTATCTCATCAAATGAATAGATTCCTTTTAATGATTTTACATTTTTCTTAATGCGGTTTACTTTTTCCAAAACTTCGATACAGGAAACAAAACAATAGTTAGCCTCAGAATGGTTCAAGACATATTCATATTCTTCTTCTGATATGGTAGGGTATATAGGTACATTTTGCGCGCCCAGTTGTAGAATACCAATATCCATGATGTTCCATTCGGTCCTGTTGGTTAATGAGATGATAGCGATTTTATCATTGGGCTTGATGCCCAATCGTAGTAACCCTCTACTTACGGCGTTGGCCTTGTCTACATACTCTTGTGTAGAAGTGGCTATCCATTTACCATTCCTTTTAGTAATGAGCGATTTATCAAGATTGTGCTGCTCTAGTTGGTAGTAGGGAATATCGAATAAACGGGTAACCTTTTGCATGTTCAACTTTTTAAGTATATGCAAAATAAGCAAAGGTAACGGGATTTTAAAATAACATTCATAAATAGAGATTACTTTTTATGATGAATCCTTGATCTATTGAAAGTTGGCGGTCCTACTCGCTTGTTACCATACGTCTACAATAAATTGCAATTGAACGTTTTACACTTGCCTTTCGAATGACTATAGGAAAAATCCTAACCATTGGAATGTAATTTTGGTTGAAATTATTTTCAAAAATCAATGACTATGGTTCTAAATTACACCTTGAGATATTTTAGTAAATGGCTTGTTGTTCTTTTTTTAAGTATTGTAGCTAACCTAAAGTTAACCGCACAATCCCCGTCTTTTGAATGCGATTACAATGCTTACCTGTTTCAATACAATGATATATATGCTTTGGATCTGGCATCGGGAAGTTCTTATTTAGTGGCTGAGGATATTACACCAGGGAATATAAATGCCGCGGCATATAACTCGTCGGATGGTTATCTGTGGGGATATCTTAGTACACCTCAAATTTCATTGGTAAGAATTGGGAAGGACTTTAGTGCGGAGATATTTTCAATTCCAAACTTGCCAAATAACGGCAATAAATACGTGGGTGATATTTCTATTGATGGTATCTATTATTTTAAAGCGGGTCCAACCACTTATTATAGTGTTGATTTAAATCCTGAGTCTAATAATTACCTCACTTATTTGGGAAGTAATACGTTGAACAAATCCATCAATATTCATGATTGGGCTTTTAATGCGGTTGACAACATGTTGTATAGCGTAGAGAAAGGCACTAACCACCTTTATAAAATCAATGTAGTTACCGGTACTGTAGAAGATTTAGGCGAAGTACCTATTCTCTCAGGATTCAATTATACCTATGGTGCGGTTTATTTTGATGTAGCGGGTAATTTCTATGTCTCTGCAAACCAAACAGGATCAGTATATAAAATTAATGATGTACAAAATATCATTAGGGGAGAAATGACTTCGAATATTTTTGCTTTCGGACCAGCGGCCTCCAGTAACGATGGCGCCCGATGCCCCACAGCACCCGTACCCCAAGAAGACTGTAAAAACGGAATTGATGATGATGGTGATGGTTTGGTCGATTGTGATGACCCCTCATGCTCAGGTATTGCTGCTTGCCCGGTAATAACAACCACATCTACTTCAAATCAAGGCGGATTGGAAAGTAATGATCGTTTGGCTAATTTAATTAATAACCGAAACTATAAAAGGGTCAAAAGTAACTACATATTCAATAAACTGACTGCTAAAAAAGTGGTTAAGGATAAAATGTATATGAAGAGTAGAAAAAACGATATTCATGCTATTCCATTAGCAACTCTTGTTCCATTGAATATCGTTGGTGAAACAATTACTATTGAGTCATCACCAGTAGATTTGTTGGACCTAACAAATGCAAGTGATATCTTTTCGGTAGATTATTTAAATGGCATTGAAAATCTAGCTTCAATAATGATTATTAAAACCGATAAAAAGGTGTACGAGCATAGCAAATTTATTTGTGATCGGTTTTTAGGGGCAGAATTACTATCGGTTGCTACTATACAACTTAGGGAACATGATTTTATACGGTCGATCATTAAACAGCCAGATGGTAGTTTGGAATACTCACTTTCCTTTTCCGCCAGAGTTAATGAAGCGGATAATTTCGTTATAGAATCACATTGGAATATTGACGCGTATAAAGAAGGTACTCCCTTTTATAATTTCCAAATTTGGGCAAACTCTATCGATGCTTTGTTAGCATTGGCAGAAGAAGCCCTTAACCTTCTAGAGGTCAATGCAGTAATAGCAACCTATAACGGATCAATGCCTCCTCCGGTTTTCGTGAAATCTGCTTCTTATAGTAAGGGAGAAGTATTTTTAAACCTAGTTAACAATAACAATTCAAAATCTATACGCTTAGAAGGAGGGTTGAAAACCACCGAAACGAGTACTTCTCAAAAGATTGACGTAACATCGACTATAGATGGATATTTGAGTGAAGTGTTTTTAAAAACCGGAACCTTGTTCGATATGGGTTTTCGCATAAGCGCAGGTTTAGGCGAAACCCCAGATGATTTGTTTGTAGCCGATGCCCCTTGGGGTCTTGACAGTTCTTCTGAAAATACAGTTGTAGATAAATATGAAGTTTTACCGGTATCAGAACCTTATCTAGGAAAGGGTTATCCTATTGAGCGTAATATTTCCCTAAAAGGTACAACTCAAAATTATCTTGGCGTGTATAGAGCTATGAGTCCAAGGTTTGCAGCGGTTGATTTAAGTGATTATGAAAAACTAAGTTTTAGCGCTAAGGGAACCGGTAAATTGGAAGTAGTTATTTTAAAAGGAGATGGAATTCATTATAAAGCCACGGTACAACTATCAAATGAGTTGAAAGAGTATACGCTTTCACAAGCCGATTTTAAAAGTGAATTAGGTAACAGCATAGACTTTTCTAGTATAAAGGTACTCAGTTTTAACTTGAAAGCGGAAAATGGATATCAAGAAGAAAAGACCCTGCAGTTACGCAATATTGATTTTAATAATAGGGTCGGGGCAGCCGTATTTGTAGACGCAGATTTAAATAAATCTATGGTTTATCCGAACCCTTTGGTGGCGAGTACAGAAATATTCTTTTATGAACATGCTGCTGCACGATATGAGTTAGATCTATTTACTTTAGATGGTAGAACTATTGGTAGCCACCATCAAGAAGGAGATACGGTCGAAGGTCAGAATTCCCTAACAATACATAGAAAAGGACTAGCTCCAGGACTTTATTTGTACAGAATTAAAAGTTCTAATGAAAAGATATGGAGCGGTAGATTAGTGGTTCAATAATTTGGTTAGGTTGTATTTCGATAACGGCATTCATAATTAATTTTATGGATGCCGTTTTTATTTAAAATTTTACCAAAATGTGATTATGAATTATTTTTTTACTTGATTTTTCAAAACCCATTCCCTTGCATTTACAAAGGCTTCCAACCAAGGGGAAACTTCATCATTTCTATCCGAAGGGTAATAGGCCCAGTTCCATGGAAAAGTCGAACGTTCTATGTGTGGCATAGTCACCAAATGTCGCCCGGTTTTATCACACAACATGGCGGTATTAAAATCGCTACCGTTGGGATTGGAAGGATAGGTATCGTAACCGTATTTGGCTACAATATCATAGTGGTCCTCTGAAAGCGGGAAATCGAATTTTCCTTCCCCATGCGAAATCCAAACCCCTAGCGTAGCTCCTTCTAAAGAGGAAAGCATGACAGAATTGTTTTTTTGAATATGGACGGATGTAAAATTGCTCTCGTGCTTATGCGAGTCATTATACGTCATTTTGCCATGGGTCTCGTGATCGGGATTAATGAGGTCCAATTCCATAAATAACTGGCAACCGTTACAAATACCGACGGATAGGGTATCTGGTCTAGCAAAAAAGTTTTGAATGACCTTGTTGGCTTTTTCGTTATACTTAATGGCACCGGCCCAACCTTTGGCACTACCCAACACATCTGAATTTGAAAAACCACCTACGGCACCAAGGAACTGGATATCTTCTAAGGTTTCCCTGCCGGATATTAAATCGGTCATGTGTACATCCTTCACATCGAAACCGGCCAGGAACATGGCGTTCGCCATTTCCCGTTCAGAGTTGCTACCTTTCTCCCGCAGGATAGCGGCTTTCGGTCTTGCCTTACCTTCACCCAGTTCGCGGCTTGGAAGTTTGAGCGAAGCCGTTTTGGGAAACGAATAGCGCAAGGGCTGTTTTGCATAATTTTCATAGCGGACTTTCGCCAGATCATTCGCGGTCTGCCGCCTATCCAATAAATAAGAGGTCTTGTACCAGGTATCCCTTAATGAATTGATGTTTAAGCCCATTTCCATTCCGTTGTTCTTGATGATCAACGTGGCCTCTGTAGTTACGTCCCCTATTTTTTTGGCTTCGATTCCGGCCGATTTTAGTTTGGACTCAATACTGTCGTCTTTTGCTTGGAAAACAATCCCTGCATTCTCGGAGAACAATAATTTTACGGTATCGGACTCCCTTAAATCGGAAAAGTTCAAGGTGGCCCCTAAATCAATATCGGCAAAGCAAAGTTCAAGCAGGGTAGTGATCAGTCCGCCCGAAGCAACATCATGCCCGGCCAGGATGTGTCCGGCTTTGATTAACTCTTGAAGAGTGTTGAACACCGTTTTAAAATAGTTGGAATCCATAATGGTCGGTGTTTCACTTCCAATGACATTCCGTGTTTGGGCAAAAGAGGACCCCCCTAATTTAAAAGCGTCCTTGGAGAGGTTGATATAGTAAATGGAACCGCCCTCTTTTTGTAGCACAGGTTCAACGACTTTGTTGATATCATTACAATGTCCCGCAGCGGAGATGACCACCGTACCGGGGGCGATGACATCGCCATCCTTGTATTTCTGTTTCATGGAAAGCGAATCCTTTCCGGTAGGTACATTGATGCCTAAATCAATGGCAAATTCTGAAACTGCTTCCACGGCTTTATACAATCGTGCATCCTCACCTTCATTTTTACAAGGCCACATCCAGTTAGCAGATAGGGAAACGGATTTTAATCCGTCTTCCAAAGGTGCCCAGATAAGATTCGTTAAGGCCTCGGCAATACTATTTTTACTTCCGGCCGAAGGATCGATCAAAGCGGAGATAGGGGAGTGTCCAATACTGGTGGCAATCCCTTGCTTACCTTTGAAATCCAAGGCCATAACACCGCAATTGTTCAGGGGAAGTTGTAAAGGTCCGGCACATTGTTGTTTCGCGACACGGCCTCCAACGCAACGGTCTACCTTGTTGGTCAACCAATCCTTACATGCCACGGCCTCTAATTGTAAAACTTCGTCCAGGTAGTCATGGAAGAATTCCAAGGAGTAATCGGCATCCTGATAAGTTCGTTTTACGGTATTATCGGTCATGATGGTTTTTGGGGAACTTCCGAACATATCCGATAGGGCCAAGTCCATCGGTTTGGCACCATTGGTCTTGGATTCAAACGTAAAACGGTCATCACCGGTTACATCTCCCACCTCATACATGGGTGAACGTTCCCGGTCGGCGATACGGTGTAAAAGGTCAATATCCTTTTGGCCGATGACCAAGCCCATACGTTCCTGAGATTCGTTACCGATGATTTCTTTGGCCGATAAGGTGGGGTCTCCCACAGGTAATTTATCCAAATCGATTTCTCCGCCCGTATCTTCCACAAGTTCAGATAGGCAGTTGAGATGTCCGCCCGCACCGTGATCGTGAATGGAAACAATCGTATTTTCTTCACTTTCCACCATCCCTCGAATGGCATTGGCCGCCCTTTTCTGCATTTCAGGATTGGAGCGCTGTACGGCGTTCAATTCTATGGCCGCACTGAATTCTCCGGTATCCGCACTAGAAACAGCGGCACCACCCATACCGATACGGTAGTTGTCCCCCCCAAGAATGACAATTTTATCACCGGCTTTTGGAGTGTCCTTTAAGGCCTGATCTTGTTTTCCATAACCAATTCCACCAGCTTGCATAATCACTTTATCGTAACCTAGCTTTCTAGCTTTGGCTTCACTTGAAGTATCAGACTCCTCATATTCAAAGGTTAAAACGGAACCAGCGATCAGGGGTTGGCCAAACTTATTTCCAAAATCCGAAGCACCGTTGGAAGCTTTTATTAAGATGTCCATGGGAGTTTGGTACAACCACTCCCTTTCCTTCATGCCGCTTTCCCATTGCCGGTCATTGGCCAGTCTGGAATAGGCGGTCATGTATACTGCTGTACCTGCCAAAGGCAAGGAGCCTTTGCCACCGGCCAAACGATCTCGTATTTCGCCTCCGGCCCCTGTTGCAGCACCGTTAAAAGGTTCTACCGTGGTCGGGAAATTATGGGTTTCCGCCTTTAAGGAGATGACGGAATCAAATTCCTTTTCCTGGTAGAAATCAGGTTTATCTGCAGAAATTGGCGCGAATTGAACCGCTTTAGGTCCTTTTACGAACGCTACGTTGTCCTTATAGGCAGACACAATGAAGTTCGGATGTTCTTGGGATGTTTTCTTAATCAATTTAAAGAGTGAAGTAGGCTTTTCTTCACCATCGATAACGAACGTTCCATTGAATATTTTGTGTCTACAATGTTCTGAATTCACCTGACTAAAACCAAAAACTTCGGAGTCCGTCAATTTTCTGCCTAGTTTTTCACTTAAATTTTCTAAATAGGTGACCTCTTCCTCATTTAGCGACAGACCTTCTTTTTGGTTGAAAGCGGCGATATCCGCAATCTCTAGAATGGGTTTCGGTTCTACCAGAATATCGAACAGATTTTGACCAAGTTTGCTGAATTTGTAGGATAGCATGGGGTCAAAGTCCGTAAAATCTTTCGGTACAGCGTTGAATTCCTCAATCCGAATCACACCCTGGATGCCCATATTTTGGGTGATTTCTGTGGCATTTGTGCTCCACGGGGTAATCATGGCCGCCCTAGGGCCAACAAAAAAGGCGTCAAGTGACGCCGTATTTATTTTGGGTCGGTTGCCGAACAACCAAATCAATTTATGAATATCTTCTGTTGTAAGTTCTTGAGCGGTCTGTACCGCATAAACCTTGGTGCTTGGTTCCCCGAAAAAGTGAATCATGTAACGCTGAATTGTTAGGTTTTTTAAAGGGCAAATTTACGATTTTAAGACCTAATTCTTTCATCAATTGAAAACACTTTTGAACAGTTATTGTTAATGACGAGGATGAATTTCTAATTGTTAAATCAAGTATAGGACATTGAATTAATCAAAATGCTAAGTATGAAAAATAGATTTATGTTTAAAATATACTTAGGTATGATATTAAGATTAGGTTTGTAATTAAGATATTTGGGATTGTAAACGATAATTGTTCACTCATGGGTAAGAAAGGGAATCATTCAAATAATGGTGGTTTGGCGTTTTGCATGGCTAAGATCGGGGGTAAATGGAAACCTATTATACTCTTTAGAATTTCTCAAGGGGTCAATCGATTCAATAAGCTCTTTGATGAAATTGAAGGAATAAATCGCCAGATGCTAAGTAAGCAATTGAAAGAACTTGAAAAGTCCGGACTTTTGACACGTACCTTATTTCCAGAAATTCCCCCTCGAGTGGAATATGCGATCACTCCCTTAGGAAAGAGTCTTTTGCCGATTATTAAATCTATGGAAAAGTGGGGGCAAAAGCAGCAGGAAGGTCCTGTTATTCCTAAAACTACATCAACCCAGCAATTGCCTTTGTTTGATTAGTATATAACCTATTCGTTTTTAGTTTTTTATTGGTGCTCATGTGTCGAAACTTCAGAAAAATAGCCTGTATGATTACATAATGGCAAATTGAAACTTCTAAATTCTGAATTAGATAAAAATGGATAACCGTTTCATTTTCAATAATGGAATTATGTATCTTTTACTAACTAATTCAAAAACCAACATGAAACAAAAAACTACCTTAATCACGCTTACGTGCTGCTTACTTTGTTTAACTGGCACCTACTCACAAAAGAAAAAATCGAACAAAGAAATTGAAAAATTAAAATCTGAAGTTGCCTCTATCGTGGAAGCTAATAAAAAGCAATCACAAGTGATGGTGGACAAAATTTTTAGTTTCTCTGAATTGGGATTTCAAGAAGTGGAATCCTCCAAATACCTGACTGGGATTTTGGCGGATAATGGTTTCGAAATCGAAAATTCAATTTCAGGAATTCCCACAGCTTGGTTCGCTACTTGGAGTAATGGAGACGGACCGATAATTGCTTTAGGTAGTGATGTGGATTGTATCCCTAAAGCTTCCCAATATCCAGGGGTGGCTTATCATAAGCCAATTGTAGAGGGAGCTCCTGGGCATGGAGAAGGTCATAACTCAGGTATTCCCATGAATATTTCATCTGCACTGGCAGTAAAGGAAATTATGGAACGGGAACATATTGGAGGAACACTTTTAATTTGGCCCGGCATCGCTGAAGAACTTGTGGCGGCAAAAGCTTGGTATGTGAGAGACGGACTTTTTGATGATATCGATATGTGTATTTTCACTCATGTGAGTAATAATTTAGGAGTTTCATATGGGCCTACCAGAGGAACGGGATTAATTTCTGTGGAATATGCATTTGAAGGAGAAGCGGCACATTCCGCTGGTTCTCCATGGCGTGGTAAAAGTGCTTTGGATGCCGCCGAATTGATGAATATTGGTTGGAATTATAAAAGGGAGCACCTACATCCTTTAAAACGTTCACATTCCATATTTACCGATGCAGGGGATCAACCCAATGTCGTTCCTTCAAAGGCGGCCATATGGTTTTATTTCAGGGATGTTAAGTACGAAGGCATCATGGAAATGTATGCCTTAGCAAACGATATGGCCAAAGGTGCCGCTTTGATGACTGGTACGACCATGACTTCAAAGGTTTTGGGAACGGCTTGGCCACGTCATTATAACAAGGTGATAGCTGAAACCATGTACGCCAACATACAAGATGTGGGATTACCTGAATGGTCAGAGGCCGATCAAACCCTGGCCAAAGCGGTACAGACTGAAGTAAATTCGGAAAAAACAGAAGGCCTGGCCGTAAAACTGGATACCATCGGGCTTCCTGTCATAGACCCTATTAGTGGAGGATCTGATGATATTGGGGATATTTCGTGGAAAGTACCAACGGTGACACTAGGTTACCCATCGAATATCCCAGGTTTACAAGGACATCATTGGAGCAATGCCATTGCCATGGCTACGCCTATAGCCCATAAAGGTGTTGTAGCCGGAGCTAAAGTAGAGGCCATGACCATATTGGACTTTTTGTTGAAACCAGACCTTTTAAAAGGAGCTTGGGATTATTTTAATAATGAGCAGCAAAAAGAAACCAAATACCAACCTATGATTTCTGAAAGTGACATGCCACCTATCTATTTGAATAAGGATAAACAAGATCAATTTAGACCGGCCTTGGAAAAATTCTATTTTGATGAAACCAAATATGACACCTATTTAGAACAGTTAGGGGTGGAGTATCCCACCTTAAAAGACTAATGAAGATTCTTGATTTAAGGTTGTTATCAGATTTAAATTATATGATGTAGACAGGTCTACATAAAAACTGTGCAAAAAAATAACCGCTACATTTCTAAAAATGTAGCGGTTATTTTTTATAATCAATCTTTAGATTAAAGACGGTCAGTTAGGAATTCTTCTCTAATAGGGCCATAAAGAAACCGTCATAGCCACTTTTAGAAGCGTATATCTTTTTATCCTTCACCAATTTAAAATCCTTTCCTTCTTCAGAACTGAGAAAGGATTTTACTTGGTCGCTGTTCTCTTGGGGTAAAATCGAGCAAGTCGCGTAAACCAATTTCCCACCTGGTTTTAGTATTTTGCTATAGTTCCGTAAGATTTCCTGTTGTGTTTTTACTATTTTTTCAAGAAAATCAGGTTGCATTTTCCATTTCGAATCTGGATTTCTTCGCAATACGCCCAAACCGGTACAAGGAGCGTCGATCAGCACTCGGTCGGCGCTTCCATAAAGTTTTTTATAAACCTTGGTGGAGTCAATTTCACGAGGTTCTATATTGTGAGCACCGTTACGTCTGGCCCGTCTTTTCAATTCCTTTAATTTACTTCCGTAAATGTCCATAGAAATCAACTGCCCCTTATTTTCCATTAAGGCCGCCAAGTGTAATGATTTTCCTCCAGCTCCTGCGCAGGTATCCACCACACGTTGGCCTGGATGAACATCCAATAATTCCGCTACCAATTGTGAGGATGCATCCTGCACCTCGAACATTCCGTTCTTGAAGGCGTCCGTAACAAAAACATTGGCTCGTTCCACAAGTTTTAAGGCCAATGGATATCCTTTTATAGGTTCAGCTACAATATTTTCATCCAATAAGGCTTTTCTTAAATTTTCTTTAGTGGTTTTTAGGGTATTCGTCCGTAGAATTACTTCTGCCGGCTCGTTTAATTTTGTGATCTCTTCGGTCCATAATTTTTCTCCCAAAGCTTTCAAACCCAACTCATCGATCCAGTCTGGAATAGCTTCACGGTATTTTCTTATGTTGGAAAGTTCATCGAATTTTCCTTTGATGCGTCGCTCGGGGGTGGGTTCGATTTGTTTCCAATCGGGTAGTTTAATACCTTTTAAAACAGCCCAAACGGCCCACATACGAAAAAGGTCAGGTCTACTAAAAGGTGCTTTGACCTCTGCTATTTCAGCATATAAACGTTTATAGCGTACCATTTCATAAGTTGTTTCGGCAATAAATCCGCGATCACGAGCACCCCATCGTTTATCGAACTTTAGTACTTTCTGAACGACCTTATCGGCATACTCGTTTTCGTTGAATATGAGGTTTAATGCATCTATTACGGCAAAAACCAGATTTCTATGTAATTTCATTTCGAAGCTATGTTATTTTATTTGGCCAAAAGAATGTGCCGAACATCAAAAGCTGATTATATTGTAATTGGCGCTATCCTCTAAAAAAAATATGGCTGCAAAGGTATTGTTTTAGAAGTGATTCCATTTATTTTTGAAGAACTTTATATGTTGTCTTATGCGCTACTCGATTTTGTTTATACTTCTTATGGTTTCTTGTTCCAAAATCGAAAAAAAACAACCGTTCACTTCTGTTGAAATTTCGGACCTATATACAGATTCATTAAGTATAAGGGCAATTGAACTCATGGGGAACAGCTTGGCCTTTGCCGCTAATAAGGGTACTTTTGGGACCGTGGAACTATCAAGAGGAAAAGTGCGTTACAACATACAAAAATATGATACGATCACTCCAGAATTTAGGGCAGTTGCGCATAATGCGACCGATTTTTTTATGCTTTCTATAGCTAACCCTGCGTTGTTGTATAAGACCGGGGAAGATGGCAGTATGGATTTGGTGTATACCGAAGAAGGGGAAGGTGTATTTTACGATGCGATGACATTTTGGAACAATCGGGAAGGTATTGCGGTGGGAGATAGTAGAAATGGATGTTTATCCATCATTATAACCCGGGATGGAGGACATCATTGGTATAAAATTTCCTGCAACGAATTGCCCGTTGGAATAGATGGTGAAGGTGCCTTTGCCGCAAGCAATACGAATATAAAAACTGTAGGTGACCATGTTTGGATCGCCACGACGAGCGGAAGAATATTTTACTCTCCCGATAAAGGAAAAAAATGGACGGTTTATCAAACTCCGATTCGAAATATTGAGCCGACCGAAGGCATTTACTCCATTGATTTTTTTGATGAGAGATTAGGAGTGGCCGTGGGTGGGGATTATACCGATCCTGAAAATAATAAAGCCAACAAAGCGCTCACAAAAGATGGGGGAAAAACATGGCAACTAATAGCTGATGGCAAAGAGCCGGGGTATAAAAGTTGTATTCAATTTGTACCCGAAACCAATGGTTCAGGCTTAGTTGCGGTGGGTTTTAAAGGAATTTCCTATTCTTCCGACATGGGAAATAGTTGGAAAGAACTTTCGACAGCATCATTTTATACCTTACGATTTGAAAATGACTCGGTCGCCTATGCCGCCGGTAGAAACCGTATATCGAGATTAGTATTTAAATAGTATTACCGACCACCTTTATTATGGTGATACTGTTTAATTAATTGCCGTTTAAAGTCCTCTTCAGAACGCAATAGTAGCAAGGTTTTTTTCGAAGAGATAACAGAACTGACTTCTTTTAGAAATTCTTTATCCAATTCCTCCTCTTCCTCTTCTAATTGTAGGTGTTGCTTCAGTAATTGGGCCGATTCTTTTTCAGAAAGACTTTCAACATCTTTTATTTTATTTCTTATTTCTGAATGCTCTCTTTTGCGTAAGGCATACCTTTTACTTTCGTAAGCGTTATAGACGGGCCAAAATTCTTGTGCCTCTTTACTACTTAATGAAAGCTTTTCAGTGATAAAAGCCACTTTTAAGGATTTTATTTTTTCCCAATCTTTTTTTTCTTGGGCAAATGCTATTACGGTAAAAAGCATGAATAGGGATAGGATCAACTTATTCATTGTCTTGTATATTTAATTCTTCGAAATCGTTAATGTTTTCATTTAGATAATCAAGGATATTTTCGTCACTGATAGATGAATTTAAAATATCCGAAATTTCGGTATTCGAAACAGGAATGAATTCCGAAATTTCGTAAGACGATAACCCAAGTTCGTTGTTCTCAAAATAGGACTCTATTTCTGTGTTGGCCAAATCATTAAAATTTATGGACTTCCCGGTGTTGGAGTTCGCTCCTAAAAAAACGATAACAATTGCAGCAGCAATGGAGGCTACAATGGCAATCATCTTATCCATAGCATATAACTGAACAACTTTCGTTTCGTCTTTCAATTTGCCCGTTACTTTTTCATTGAACGCTTCAAAATAATTATCAGGAACTATAAATCCCCTTTCTTTCGGAATAGTAGATCCATCTTTGGATACCATTTCCATTAAATGGTCCTGAAAACTATCGAAATAGCCTTCTGGAGTTTTAAAGGGATTTTTATTCTTCTTGTTCATGATATTTATTTGACTATCAAACACATAAAAGGTTTAGTGCTTTTTTAAATACTGTTCTAATTTTTTCACTGCCAAGTGGTAGGAGGCTTTTAAACCACCGACGGATGTTTCCAATATATCTGAAATTTCTTCATACTTGAGTTCTTGAAAATATTTCATGTTGAACACTAATTTTTGCTTCTCAGGTAGAGTGGCGATAGCCTGTTGAAGCTTTAATTGAATTTCATCGCCTTCAAAATAAACGTCTGCGTGTAAACTAGTGATCAATTTTTCCTGATAGTCCACATCAGTAATTCCTTGCATTCTCGCTCTTTGTTTTATGAAACTCAGTGCTTCATTGGTAGCGATTCTGTACATCCATGAAAAAAGTTGGCTTTCCCCTTTAAACCCATGAATGTTCTTAAAGATTTTTATGAACGTATTCTGTAAAACATCGTCTGCATCATCATGATTCAGTACAATACCACGAATTTGCCAATACAAACGCTCTTTGTAGGTGCTCACCAACACTTCAAAAGCATGGGCTTGTGTATTCTTGGACTTTAATTCCTGTACCAGTGTTTCCTCTACTATCAAGGGACTTTGAGGTTTGTTGAAGTATTAGACTTTAAATATAGTCAAAGGTTTAACGATATATAAGATTATTAAGTTATAAGTTCTATGAATAATCTGTTGTAAAATAAGTAGTTAGCCGCGATTTGTTGAAATTAGTCAAGAAGCTAAGGATTGCATTTGAACTAGTTTTTTGTAGGTTCCATTTAAATCCATTAGCGTTACATGCGTTCCTTGCTCTACAATTTCACCTTTGTGAAGTACAACAATCGTATCGGCATTTTGTATGGTAGATAAACGGTGGGCAATGACGATAGAAGTTCTGTTTCGCATCATTTTTTCTAAGGCATCTTGCACCAAACGTTCGCTTTCAGTATCTAGAGCAGAGGTCGCCTCGTCTAAAATCATGATCGGGGGATTTTTTAGCACCGCTCTGGCAATGGAAAGCCGTTGCTTTTGTCCTCCACTAAGTTTATTGCCACTATCCCCAATGTTGGTTTCGTAACCATTGGGCAATCCTAAAATGAAATCATGGGCATTGGCAATTTTAGCAGCTTCAATGATTTCCGCTTCTGTGGCATTTTCCTTTCCTAGGCCAATATTGTTCTTTACCGAATCATTGAATAAAATAGAATCTTGTGTAACAAGGCCTAAAAGACTGCGTAGTGATTTTTTGCTTAGGTCTTTGATGTTGTTTCCGTCGATTCTTATTTCTCCTTCGTTAACATCATAAAAACGGGTTACGAGATTGGCTATGGTGCTTTTACCGCTACCTGACTGACCGACAAGAGCGACAGTATTTCCCTTTTTCACCGATAGGTTGAAATTCTTTAATACGTACTCATCTTCATACTTAAAAGAAATATTCTTAAGATCGATTTTCTTGTCAAAGGATTTTTGTTCGATAGGATGTTCAATTTCAGAAATAGGGTTGTCGGTTTCCAACACTTCCAAAACCCGTTCTGCTGCCGCATTTCCTTTTTTAACTCCGTACGATGCTTTACTGATGGCTTTTGCAGGGGTTAGAATATTATAGGCCAAACCCATATACGCAATAAACGAAGAGGCATCAAGGGTTTCTTCTACCAACACCATTTTACCACCGAACCATAGGAGCACCCCAATCACTAGAATTCCTAAGAATTCACCAGTTGGAGATGCAAGATTTTGACGATTGAGCAGAATATTACTATAATTAAAAAAGCGTCTGGTAGAATCTGTAAAAGTCTTATAAAATCTTGATTCGGAATTAAATGCCTTAATAACGCGTAGGCCCCCCAAAGTTTCTTCAATAATGGATAAAAATTCGCCTTGTTCACGTTGAACATCATCGGATTTCTTTTTCAGGGATTTCCCTATCCTGCTTATAATCATGCCAGCAATCGGAATGAAAATAAACACAAACAAGGTCAACTTTGTGCTGATCCCGAACATGATGATAATTGTAAAAAGAATCGTCAAAGGCTCTCGCACAATTAACTCTAATACCGACAAAAAAGAATGTTGGATTTCAAGTACATCCGATGTTATTCTGGCAATGACATCGCCTTTTCGTTTTTCTGAATAATAGGAAATAGGTAATTCAACCACCTTTTTATAAAGTTTGTTCCGAATATCTTTTAGTACACCATTACGCAAAAATGTAATGAAATACATAGCCAGATAGTTGAATAAGTTTTTTAGCAGGAATAACACTAAAATCAAACCTATGACCAATACCAATCCCTTCATTTCGTCATCTCCGGAATAGTTAGTGACCCTGTAGTTCATGTATTGCTGAAGGTAATCCTTAATATGGGCGATATCTTTATAAGCAGGCTCTTCAATAACTTTTTTGGTCTTATCGAACAATACATCCAACATTGGAATCAGTGCGGCGAAAGAAAGCGCACTGAACAATGCGTAAAGGATATTAAAAAAAATATTTAAATAACCGTAATTACGGTAGGGCTTCGCAAAGCGAAGAATTTTTTTGAAATAGTTCATTAACCTAAATTAAGCTCACTTAAAATGCTTTTGATCTTTGCATCAAGTTCAGCTGAAACTTTTTTATAATTTGCTGCTTTGTCCAGTTTGGTATTCGTGCTTATGTAGAATTTTACTTTAGGCTCTGTACCACTGGGTCTGGCAGCTATTCTGGTACCATCTTCGGTTTCGTAAATCAATACATTTGATTTTGGAATATCGATTGGTTTTTCTTTACCTGTAAGAACGTTTGTTGCCGTGGAAGTATTATAATCTTCTATCAACTTTACTTTAGAACCGGCAACAGAAGCTACAGGGTTTTCTTTAAAGTCTTTCAGCATCTGCTTGATTTCCTCCGCACCGCTCATACCTTTTTTGGTAAGGGATACCAAATGTTCTTTATAAAAGCCAAACTGTACGTAACAGTCGATCAAATCTTTGTAAAAAGAACTACCGTTGGCCTTTGCCTGGGCCGCAATTTCACAGGCCAACAGGGTAGAAGTGACCGCATCTTTATCCCGTACAAAATCGCCTACCATATAGCCAAAACTTTCTTCGCCACCCCCTACGAATTGAGATTGCGGAAAATCCTTGATCATTTTACCGATCCACTTGAAGCCGGTCAAGGCTGTTTTAAATTCCACCCCATAAGCCTTTGCCATTTCTTCCATCATCGGGGTGGAAACTATAGTGGTCGCAATAAACTCATTGCCCTTAAATCCTGCCGATTTTGTTTTGTCTAAAAGAAATTTGGTCATGAGTACCATGGCCTGATTGCCATTTACAATTTCCATTTCACCGTCAAGGTTTCGCACGGCGATTCCCAAACGATCACTGTCGGGATCTGTACCTACGACCATATCCGCACCAATCTCTTCCGCTTTCTTAACCGCCATAGAGAGCGCTTCGGATTCTTCCGGATTTGGTGATTTCACAGTAGGGAAGTCTCCATCGGGTTTCGCCTGTTCTTCAATGATGGTTACATTTTTATATCCGGCACGTTTCAATACTTCTGGTATCGCGGTAATTGATGTACCATGAAGGGAGGTAAAGACAATTTTAAAATCATCTTTTCCTTCCGCATTAAAATTTCCGTTCTTAACGGAGGCCTCGATAAAGGCTTCATCTACTTCTTTGTCGATAACTTTGATTAGTTCGTCATTTGCATTGAACTTGATATCCTCAAAATCAAGGGCGTTGATTTCAGATATAATCTCACCATCCTGTGGAGGAACTATTTGTCCCCCATCCGTCCAATATACTTTATATCCGTTATACTCCGGTGGATTGTGTGAAGCCGTTAAAACAATACCGGCATGGCAGTTTAGGTGTCTTACGGCAAAGGATAGCTCGGGAGTGGTACGTAATTCAGAAAACAAATATACTTGAATGCCATTCGCTGAAAAGACCTCTGCTACAGTTCTAGCCAAGGTATCGCTGTTATGGCGACAATCAAATGCGATGACCACTTTAATTTCTTCTCCTTTATATACTTTATTGAGATAATTACTCAAGCCTTGCGTGCTTTTTCCCAAGGTATATTTGTTAATGCGGTTCGTGCCAACGCCCATAATACCGCGCATGCCACCGGTGCCAAACTCCATGTTCTTGTAAAAACGGTCTTTGAGTTCGTCTTTATCGTTTGCTATAAGCTCTTCTATTTCTTTTTTTACGCTAGGGTCGAAAAAATCTGTAAGCCATGTTTTGGCCGTATCAAGGATCTTATCCATCTGTATAATGTTTTATATGCTATTAATTTAATGACAATTTTAATCTTCTGAAAGAGAAGTATTAATTTCTTCAGACACAATATACCTATTTTCTTCCTTTCTTGACCGAATTAATAGTTCACCAAGAAAACCGGCCAAAAATAGCTGCGTTCCTATCACCATGGAAATTAGTGCTAGGTAGAATTGTGGACGATCCGTAATCAATCTTCCAAAGGGATTAATGAATAGTTTATCAATACCCAGATAAGTAGCAAAGCCAAAGCCGATCAGGAACATGACAACGCCTAATGCCCCGAACAGGTGCATGGGTCGCTTTCCGAACCTGGAAACGAACCAAATGGTAAGTAAATCTAAAAATCCGTTGATAAAGCGCTCCATTCCGAATTTTGTTTTTCCGTATTTACGGGCTTGGTGTTGAACCACTTTTTCTCCGATTTTAGAGAAACCGGCATTTTTGGCAAGTACAGGAATGTACCGATGCATTTCTCCGGACACCTCAATGTTCTTAACAACATTTTTAGAGTAAGCCTTTAAGCCACAGTTGAAATCGTTTAATCGAACCCCAGAGGTTCTTCTAGCCGCCCAATTAAAAAGTTTGGAGGGAACGTTCTTGAAAAGAATGGAGTCAAATCGTTTTTTTTTCCAACCCGATACCAATTCGAAATGCTCTTCGGTAATCATATGATATAGTTCCGGAATTTCTTCAGGATTATCCTGTAAATCGGCATCCATAGTAATGATTACGTCACCTTTCGCTGCTTTGAAACCGGCATGTAGGGCTTGTGACTTACCGAAATTGCGAAGAAAATGAATTCCTTTAACGGCAGGATTGGTTTTGGAAAGCTCGCTGATGATAGTCCAAGAACAATCAGTACTACCGTCGTCGACAAAGAGTAGTTCATAAGAAAAATGATTGGATCGCATTACCGATACAATCCAATCATGAAGTTCTTTTAACGATTCTTCTTCGTTCAATAAGGGAATTACAATTGATAATTGCATGCGTTACTTCTGGTATTGCCACCAAAAATACTACAATTACTTAGGTATTAATATGCCGCTTCTTGTTTTTTAAGAATCAACCCACCGATTAATGATATTATCAATCCTAAAAACAATCCTCCAATCAAACCAATTGCGGCACTCAGGTACGGTCCAGAGAATTTCTGCATCATCTCAGAGGCATTATCAATTTGCTCTTGAGTCATATTGGGGTTTTTGGCGATCATTTCCATTTTTTGGGCTTCCATCATATTCTTCATAAAATCAGGTTCAATGACACTCATGAAAATCATTTGATATATAATACCGATTATAGTGCCAATTAAAGCCATGCCGATACCTACTTTAATAGCCTCGCTAATAGTCAAAGTATCATTGTTCGCTTCTCTGAATTTGTAGATTCCGAATATGATTACACCTGTCATTATTGCCAATCTTACAAAAAACAATACGATACTTTGATCGTACTGCATGCCGGCCATATAAAGCATTAGAGAAAAAATAATTGATAGAACTCCTAGAATTATTCCATAATTTAAAGCGAATTTTCCGGTCTTAGCTTGAGTTATTTCCATAATATTATAAAATTAAAGGTTGATTTTTCTATTAGTATTACGGTCTTGTATTTTGTTACAAATCTGATGAAATTTAATTTGAATATTTTTTACTATTTGTAATTGTACATTTAGAGTTTTTCACTAAATTTGCAGCCTTAAAATGAGTGCCCGTCGGAATGGGTGCAATAAAGTTTTCAAAATGAAAAAAGACATACACCCAGAGAATTATAGAGTAGTGGCCTTTAAGGACATGTCCAACGAAGAAGTATTTTTAACAAAATCTACTGCTGATACTAAAGAAACATTAGAAGTTGATGGGGTTGAATATCCATTGGTAAAATTGGAGATTTCAAGAACATCACATCCATTTTACACTGGTAAAGCTAAATTCTTGGATACCGCAGGCCGTATCGACAAGTTCAAGAACAAGTACAAAAAATTTGCTAAGGAAGAGACCAAAGAGGAAGAATAGAAATTCTATTTATTCCCTTACATACAACGCCCTCGAAAGTTTTCGAGGGCGTTTCTTTTTCATTGAACTTGTTTTTAATGATGAAGGACCATAAAATAATGCTGCTGAAAGGATATTCGTTAATTTTGATAAAAAGCATTTAACATGAATTATATTCTTTTTGATGGTCCCCGAAGGAATCATTTGCTGCCTTTTACCTTTACGCGACCGGTAGCCGAAATTCGAGTTGGTATTATGACCTTGCGTGAACGGTGGGAAGCTTATTTGAAAACCTCCTTCTCATCACTAACAGAAGCTTATTTGAGTGTTAAATTTCCTACGAACCTTTTAGAGGATAATATATTTATAGATGCTTCTATTTTGCCGACAAATGAATTGATCGCTGCTATAAATTCTTTAGAATGCAACGAAGTTTTAGTAAAAGGACCTTTGGTAATTGCATACAGGGCTCAACTGCCTAAGAGTTCTCAACAACTACTTGATTTTGCTAAAATTGAATTTAAAGAGGATTTTCATCAGATAAATAATACGTGGGACATTTTCGATAAAAATGCCGATATACTTCAAAATGATTTTGATTTTCTGACCGAAGGGCGCACCAGTCAGCCTATTTCAAAAACCAATCATTTGATTCATCCTGAACGTATTTTTCTGGAAGAAGGAGCAAAGGTTGAGTTCAGTATTTTAAATGCTACTGATGGACCAATTTATTTAGGAAAGCATTCTGAAATATGGGAAGGTAGTTTGATACGTGGAGGGCTAGCACTATGTGACCATGCCATCGTGAAAATGGGAGGAAAGTTATATGGCGCCACTACCATTGGCCCGTTTAGTAAAGTATGTGGAGAAATCAGTAATTCCGTTATTTTCGGTTATTCCAGTAAAGGACATGAAGGGTATTTGGGAAATGCCGTTTTAGGGGAGTGGTGCAATATCGGAGCAGATTCCAATAATTCTAACTTAAAGAATAATTACGCCAAGGTGCGTTTATGGGATTATGCTACAGAACGTTTTGAGCAAACGGGACTACAGTTTTGTGGGCTTATGATGGGGGACCATAGTAAAACGGCCATAAATACCATGTTCAACACGGGAACGGTAATTGGGGTGAATTCAAATATTTATGTACCCGGGTTTCCACGAAATTTTATACCTAGTTTTAGTTGGGGAGGCGCTTCAGGTTTTACCTCGTATTCGCCAGAAAAAGCCTTTGATGCTGCAAAAGTGATGATGGCGAGAAGGGGAGTGGAGTTTAATCAAATAGAGGCCGATATCCTTACCCATGTATTTGAGATAACCAAAAAATGGAGGAACTATTGATTTGTCCCCCAAATATCCGAATAGCTAAAGTTTTAAGGCCGATTAAGTTTAATTAACTTTGTGCTCCAGTAATTGAGAGAATTATATCCGATGAAAAAAAAGGTCGCCTTTTACACCCTTGGTTGTAAGTTGAATTTTTCCGAAACCTCAACGATTGCCCGAAATTTTACAGATGAGGGTTTTGATCGTGTAGATTTTACGGAAGAAGCCGATATGTATGTTATAAATACCTGTTCGGTTACCGATAATGCCGATAAAAAATTCAAGACCATTGTAAAACAGGCACAAAAGTCAAATCCTGATGCCTTTATTGCCGCAGTCGGTTGCTATGCGCAATTGAAGCCAGAGGAATTAGCCGATGTAGATGGGGTCGACCTCGTCTTGGGTGCCACCGAAAAATTCAAGATTACCGATTATATCAACGACCTCACGAAAAACGATTTAGGTAAAGTGCACTCCTGTGAAATTTCGGAGGCCGATTTTTACGTAGGAAGTTACGCCATAGGCGATAGAACTAGGGCATTTTTAAAGGTTCAGGATGGTTGTGATTACAAGTGCACCTATTGCACCATACCCTTGGCACGGGGAATTTCCCGTAGTGACACCTTGGAAAATGTTTTGAAAAATGCCACTGATATATCGAATCAGGGAATTAAGGAAATCGTTTTAACCGGAGTCAATATAGGAGATTATGGTAAAGGTGAGTTTGGTAATAAAAAGCATGAACATACCTTCTTAGACCTTGTGAAAGCATTGGATGATGTAGATGGAATTCACCGTTTGCGTATATCATCTATTGAACCCAATCTTTTAAAAAACGAAACCATAGATTTTGTAGCACAAAGCAAAACTTTTGTTCCCCATTTTCATATTCCCTTACAAAGTGGAAGTGATGATTTGCTGAAATTGATGAAGCGAAGGTATATGACTAATTTATATAAAGAACGCGTACATAAAATTAGGGAAGCGATGCCTAATTGTTGCATTGGAGTAGATGTTATTGTTGGATTTCCCGGGGAAACAGAGCAACATTTTTTGGAAACCTATCATTTCTTAAATGAGTTGGACATTTCTTATTTACACGTCTTTACCTATTCGGAAAGGGACAATACCCCGGCTGCTACTATGAAAGGGGTTGTGCCAAAAAAAGTACGTAATAAACGTAGTAAAATGTTACGAGGGTTATCGGCTAAAAAAAGAAGGGCCTTTTACGAAAGCCAGCTGGGGAATGATTTAACGGTCTTGTTTGAGGGTGAGAACAAAGAAGGTTATATACAGGGTTTTACCGAAAACTATGTGAAAGTTAAATCTCCCTGGAATCCAGAGTTGGTGAACACACTTCACCAAGTGAGGTTAACTGAAATAGATGTTGATGGTTTAGTACGGTTCGAGTTTGTAAAAGAAAAAGTAGAAGCATAAAAAAGCCTCTCGATCGAGAGGCTTCTTAATTTTTTAGATTCGTATTCCGATAGGCAGCATTTCTTTGTACTGTAACCTATTCTTTCTTAGAAATCCTGCAATATGAGGACTGGTGGGAACAACTCTTAGATTCTTTTCTTGAATGTTGTTCAAAACGGCTTTGATGAAATTTTCTCTGAAACCTTCTTCGGTAATTTCTTCAGGAACGACTAACTTGGTCAGGAATACTTTACGTTCTTGGGAAGAATATTCTATTCTGGCAAGATGACCATCTACGGTCGTTTCAAATTGGCGCAGAAAAGAATTATCCTTAATAATAACATCGTTCATATAGTTAATTTTAGTGTTGCTACAAGACAAAAAAATTACGACGTTCTCTTATCGTAATTGATTCTTTTTAGGAATGCTTTATGAGATTTGGCCAATCATGACCTATTTTGCATCTTCTTTCAAAAATAGTTAAAATATACCTAATTTCCTAGCGTTTAATACGTTCGAATAGAATTATTTTTATTATGACACATATATATTGTATGCCCGGAATGGCGGCAAGCCCCGCTATTTTTGAGTATATTAAGCTTCCAGAAGAAAAATTCGAACTCCATTTTTTGGAATGGAGCATACCGCAACATAATATTTCGCTTTCGGGATATGCGGAAAAAATGTGCTTAAAAATTAAACATGATAATCCGGTTCTATTAGGGGTTTCTTTGGGAGGATTATTGGTGCAAGAAATGTCAAAATGGATTGCTGTAAAGCAAATAATTATCATTTCCAGCGTAAAAACATGTCACGAACTTCCAAGAAAAATGCTTTTTGCACGGTATACGAAGGTGTATAGATTATTGCCGACCGGCTTGATAAACAATGTTGAATTACTAGCTAAGTATGCCTTTGGGGAGTCTGTTGTGAGAAGATTGGAACTGTATGAGCGCTATTTGTCAATACAGGATAAAGGTTACATAGACTGGTGTATAGATCAATTGGTGAACTGGCGGCAAACCGTGGTTCCAGAAAACTTAGTCCATATTCAAGGAGAAAAGGATACTGTCTTCCCTATTTTAAATATAAAGGATTGTATCCCGGTGAAAAATGGAACCCATACCATGATCATTCATAGGGCTAAATGGTTTAACGAGAACTTACCAACAATTATTTTGGAATAAGATAGTTCTATATATACCTTTGGTAAAAGACGATAGAAGAATTAATTTTTAAATATAGGATTCATGAAAATAATAAAAAATATTCTGATGCTTTTGGGGGTGGTATTTATAGCAAGCAGTCTAATTTTTGCAGTACAAAATACGGATGCAATTACTGAAAAAAGAGACCTTATGGCCAATGATAGCATTCAGAAAAATGTGGCTTCGGAATATAGGATTTCCTCCATAGATATACCAGAAGATTTGAATTTTGCCGGGGAAATCGTTCCTCAATCCGATCCGGAAATTATGGAACGTGTAGATCGTGAGTTCTTGGTGAATACTTATTGGCAATCAAATGCCTTATTGTTGATGAAACGGGCCCACAAATATTTTCCGGTAATCGAGCCTATTTTGGCGAAGAACGGGATACCTGATGATTTTAAATACTTGGCCGTTGCCGAAAGCGGATTGACGAATGTAGTTTCGCCTGCCGGGGCAACAGGTTTTTGGCAGATAATGAGAGATACGGGAAGGGAGTACGGACTTGAAGTAAATTCGAATGTTGATGAACGTTATCATTTGGAGAAATCGACCGAGGTGGCCTGTAAATATTTGAAAAAATGGAAAGATAGATATGGCAGCTGGGCATTGACCGCGGCAGCTTATAATGCAGGGCCTGGGGCGATCAATAAATATATGGGCATTCAACAAGTGGATAATTATTGGGATTTGCTATTGGGTGACGAAACAGGGAGATATGTGTTTAGAATCATGGCCATTAAAGAAATTTTGTCCAATCCCGAAAAATATGGCTTTCATATAGAAAAGGAAGATATGTATAAGGCCGTGCCTACCTTTACGGTTGAAGTAGATAAGCCGGTTGCCGATTTTGCCGATTTCGCTCAAGAATATGAAATCACCTATAAAATTTTAAAAAGACATAACCCTTGGTTGAGGGAGCCTAATTTAAATAATGCCTCCGGTAAAAAGTATGCTATAGAAATACCGAATAAAGGATATTATCAAATGGGGAGATAAATTCCAGTAGAGATAAAAAAACCTTTCTGATATCAGAAAGGTTTTTTTTTGAATATTGGGTAGAATGGGTTAGATTTTTTTCATTTGTTGCTGCATCATTTTTATCTGATCGGCTAACATGTTGTTTTTGTCTAACTTCTTCGCTTCGTTAAGTAGCATTGTGGCTTCACGCTTACGTCTTTTTTGCATCGCTATACCTGCGAGGCTTAATTTGGCCATGGCTACATCATAATCCATAGTAAGACCAAGTTTCAAGGCTTTTTTGAAATATTTTTCTGCCTGTGTCAGATTGGTTTGTGAAAAAATGATCCCGTGTAGATAATTATAATACCCCTGCTGTTTTACGGTCAATGCTGCCGAAGGGTTTTTAATTTTATCCAACCACTTTTTGGTTCCTTCCAAATCTTGCTTTCGCATTCTTAAAAATGCCAAAAGAATGATTTCATTTCTAAAATAAAGAAAGATAAAAATTAGCGATAAAAGGATTAGAAAAATACCATTACCTATATTTCCCTCTATAAATTGATAAACGGAATAGGCTATGATTAGTCCTGCAATGACTAATTTTAAATTTTTATTGAACATAGTTGGTTAATTTTTATATGAATTTGTATTTGGTGGAGCTTTTCATTTTAGGTAAAACCCCATAAAAATCGAGCCACGTAAGTGCTAAATTTCAATTCTGGCAAAATTAGTCAAAAGCTAGGTTTTCAATGGTAAGGAATTATAAAAATATTTTTTTTCATAACACTTGCCAAAGAAAAAACTCTTTGTATATTTGCGCCCAGTTTTACCCTTCCCTTGAACGAGGGATTTTTACAAATAAAAACAAGCATTTAATATATAGGCGATGAGCAAGAGAACGTTTCAACCATCAAAGAGAAAGAGAAAGAACAAACACGGTTTTCGTGAGCGTATGGCTTCCGTTAACGGAAGAAAAGTTCTTGCAAGAAGAAGAGCAAAAGGAAGAAAAAAATTAACCGTTTCCTCTGAACCAAGCCACAAAAAATAAATGATTTCTTATTTTTAAAAATATTGAGGTGTTACTTTTCTGAAAGTAGCACCTTTTTTTTGTCCAATTCTGAAAACACTTCATTAAAAAATGCCGAAAAGAAAAGATTTAAACTCAATATTGATAATAGGTTCTGGTCCCATTGTTATTGGTCAGGCTTGTGAATTTGATTATGCCGGTAGTCAATCCTTGCGTTCGTTACGTGAAGACGGTATAGAAACTATTTTGATCAATAGCAATCCTGCAACCATTATGACCGATCCTACCATGGCGGATCATGTCTATTTAAAGCCTTTGACAACAAAATCGATCGTTGAAATTCTAAAGGCTCATCCACAGATAGATGCAGTGCTGCCGACTATGGGGGGACAGACTGCTTTGAACCTTTGTATCGAGGCGGATAAGAAAGGTATTTGGGAAGATTTTGGAGTAGAATTGATAGGGGTTGATATTGACGCCATCAATATTACCGAAGATAGAGAGCAATTTAGAGAATTGATGTTGAAGATAGGTGTTGGCATGGCACCCCAGGCAACAGCAACTTCATTCTTAAAAGGTAAAGAAATAGCCCAGGAATTTGGTTTCCCGTTAGTGATCCGAGCATCTTACACCCTCGGTGGAGCTGGAGCATCCATAGTTTATAAGTCAGAGGATTTTGACGAGTTATTAAGTTATGGATTGGAAATTTCCCCAATTCATGAGGTGATGATCGATAAGGCCCTTATGGGTTGGAAGGAATATGAACTTGAGTTATTGCGGGATAAGAACGATAATGTAGTTATCATTTGTACCATAGAGAATATGGACCCGATGGGTATCCATACGGGTGATTCCATAACCGTTGCACCTGCCATGACCCTGTCTGATAGAACGTTCCAGAAAATGAGGGATATGGCAATTAAAATGATGCGTAGCATAGGGGATTTTGAAGGAGGGTGCAACGTACAATTTGCTGTGAGTCCTGATGAGAAAGAAGATATCATAGCCATTGAGATTAATCCACGGGTTTCAAGGTCATCGGCATTGGCATCAAAAGCTACGGGGTATCCAATTGCTAAGATTGCCACTAAACTGGCCATAGGATATTCTCTGGATGAATTGGAAAATCAAATCACAAAATCTACATCGGCTTTATTCGAGCCGACCTTAGATTATGTAATCGTAAAAATACCACGTTGGAACTTTGACAAATTTGAAGGCTCTAACCGTACCCTTGGCCTGCAGATGAAATCTGTAGGAGAGGTTATGGGTATTGGGCGTTCCTTTCAAGAAGCGTTGCATAAAGCTACCCAGTCCTTAGAAATAAAACGAAATGGATTAGGGGCGGACGGTAAAGGTTATAAAGACTATGATCAAATCATAAGTAAGCTAACCATACCTAGTTGGGACAGGGTTTTTGTAATCTATGATGCTATTCAAATGGGTATTCCTTTAAGTAGGATTCATGAAATCACAAAAATAGATATGTGGTTCCTTAAACAATATGAGGAATTACATTTCTTGGAAAAGGAAATCTCAAAATATACCATTGCCTCATTAAGTAAGGATTTGTTATTGGAAGCCAAGCAGAAAGGTTTCGCCGACCGACAAATAGCACACATGTTGGATTGTTACGAAAGTGAAGTCTACAATAAACGGACAGAATTGAATATAAACCGTGTTTATAAATTGGTAGATACTTGTGCGGCAGAATTTAAAGCGATGACGCCTTACTACTATTCAACCTTTGAAGCGGAAATAGAAAAACCGGATGGTACAAGATATGTAGAGAATGATAGTGTGGTTACCGATAAGAAAAAGATTGTAGTTCTTGGGTCAGGTCCAAACCGAATCGGTCAAGGAATCGAATTTGATTATTGTTGTGTTCATGGGGTATTAGCTGCAGCTGAATGTGGTTACGAAACCATTATGATCAATTGTAATCCAGAAACGGTATCGACAGATTTCGATACTGCCGATAAACTTTATTTTGAACCTGTTTTCTGGGAGCATATCTATGATATCATTCGTCATGAAAAACCTGAGGGAGTGATTGTGCAGTTGGGCGGACAAACAGCGCTTAAACTAGCGGAAAAATTATCTAAATACGGGATCAAAATTATCGGAACCAGTTTCGAGGCCTTGGATTTAGCGGAGGACCGGGGTAGTTTCTCCGAATTGTTAAAGGATAATAATATTCCCTTTCCTGAGTTCGGTGTCGCCGAGACAGCGGACGAAGCATTGGCACTGGCCGATAAGTTAGACTTTCCGTTATTGGTAAGACCTTCGTATGTTTTAGGGGGTCAGGGCATGAAAATTGTCATTAACAAAGAAGAACTGGAGGAACATGTGGTTGACCTTCTACGAAAAATTCCGAATAATAAATTATTGTTGGATCATTATTTAGATGGGGCAATTGAAGCGGAAGCCGATGCCATTTGTGATGGAGAGGATGTTTACATCATTGGTATCATGGAGCATATAGAGCCTTGTGGTATTCACTCAGGTGATTCTAACGCAACGTTACCTCCATTTAATCTTGGTGAATTTGTAATGCAGCAAATTAAGGATCATACCAAAAAAATTGCCTTGGCTTTGAATACAGTTGGTTTAATTAATATTCAATTCGCGATAAAAGATGATATTGTTTATATCATCGAAGCGAATCCAAGAGCTTCACGTACAGTGCCATTTATTGCAAAGGCCTACAAAGAACCTTATGTAAACTATGCGACCAAGGTAATGTTGGGAGAGAAGAAGGTCAAAGATTTCAACTTCAATCCGCAATTGGAAGGTTTTGCCATTAAACAACCGGTATTCTCTTTCAACAAATTCCCTAATGTAAATAAAAACTTAGGTCCAGAGATGAAGAGTACCGGAGAAAGCATTCTATTCATAGATAGCTTAAAGGATGACGAGTTCTACAACCTATATGCTCGGCGCAAAATGTATCTGAGTAAATAAGCTGTAGTTATAAGTGATAGTATGCCGAAGTAAAACTTTATACCATTAAAGTTTTCCTTCGGCATATAGTTTTCTAATTTCCTTCTTATCGAATTTTACAACACTGGTTTTTTTACCTATTTCTATAGGTGGCCCGATGTCTGATAATTTTAAAAGTCTCTCTCTCTCTCTAAAAATTCTTTTAGTTCATTGGCGCAAATAGGTTTTAGACATTTAATAGTATAATAATGGCCCAAGAATAACCAGCATTTGATGATATGTCATCGCCTTTACCTTGCGAATACCATACAAAATGTAAGCGTTTCTTTTTTAGTAAAATGCACTATTCGCAGCGTATAAAATGGTTTTCGCATCTAGGGTGTAGTCTGCTATTGGTCCGTTCAGGGGCATTATTTTTTTGGAATTTTTAAAGGAAAATTTTATGGCAATTGAATAGAACTATTCTTGTTTTTTTAAGACATTATTAATTCATACCGAAATTTGACTTTTTCATTTGGCGGTCTAGTTTACATTTAAATCGTATGTATCCAAATAGTTTGAAGTCCCTTTTAGACTAAAAATAAGCACCACATGAGATTTTAAAGCTAAAATTTAATTTTATTAGGGAATGATTACACGTGATTATTCGCTATTCTTATCCATTGGAATTCTAATCACTTCATGTTGAAAAAAGTACTTCTGTTTTTAGCACTATTAATGCTCCTATTTATGGGATTGACCTACTGGTCACTTTCCAGTACTTCAAAAGAATTTTCAACTTGTGAAATAGTAGGTATGGGAGATCTAGACACCATTAACTTTAAAAAATATGACTCTGTCTTAGTGGCCGCCAGCACTTTATATACTGCAGATGAAGTAAAAAATCTCATGCAAGGTGAGCAATACAGAGCCGCTTGGTCAACACCTGTAAAAGTTCAAATAGTCTATTTAGACACGCTTTTTGGACACGTTAAAATCTTGGAAGAGGGTGGGGGGCATCAAACCCATTCCTTAAAATTGGAAACCGATAATGGCACCTTGTTGACATTACGGAGTGTCACCAAAGACCCATCTCCATTAATACCAAAAGTTGCAGAAACACTAGGGTTAGAAAATATCGTGGTCGATGGTATTTCTGCGCAACACCCGTATGCAGCTTTAGTGGTTTCAAAGCTTTCAGAGAAAGCGGGAGTTTATAGTACGAGACCTAAACTGGTATTTATGCCCAAGCAGGAGAAACTCAAAAATTTCAACGATAAATTTGGAAACCGCTTGTTTCTTTTGGAGTATGAAACAGAGGGCAATGCCACATGGTTGGGAGAAAAGAATATATCCTCTCTAATAGACACCGAAGATTTACAGGAACTGAAAATAGAACAGCCTAAAACGGTATCAATAAATGAATCGGCTTTGGTAAGGGCGCGTCTGTTCGACTTGTTGATCGGCGATTGGGACCGTCATGCAAAACAATGGGGTTGGGCGATTGAGAAAAAAGGAGACTCGATTACGGCAATACCATTGCCCTGTGATCGTGATAATGCATTTTTTAACTTGGAGGGGGTTTTGCCGAATTTAATTTCTAACAACATGGTTTTGCCTGAAGTGCAATCTTTCGAAAAAGACGTAAGTTATATAGAAGGATTAATATCTCCATTTGATGTATATTTTATGAAGGATATCCCAGAAACAATATTTACACAAGAGGCAGAGAAATTACAATTTTTATTGACAGATGAAGCTATTTCATCGTCTTTTTCTGTCTGGCCAAAAGAAATTTTTAAGTTAGATGGAGAGGAACTTATTAAAAAAATAAAAAGTAGACGGAAAAATTTAAAGGAATATGCCGCCCAATTTAAGAAAGTACTGAACGAGAGTGGAGCATTGGAAGAACCTTTAAAAGGGTCTGAAGATTTGAACCTAAACAAGGAGCAAATGCAGTGTTTTAACTGTTTATGATACTTCTGAGATAATCCATTCTTCAATTCCAATGAAACAACTAAATCAAAAAAATAAATAAATATGACTGTAGGCGTAGTTAAAAAGGTTGAAAAACATGTAAAACATCTATTGGCCGATCAACTCAACAACAATTTCTTATTTCATAGTCAGGGATTTACTAAGAAACAAGTCGCTAAAACAGAAAAAATTCTAGAGGAGAGCCCTTCATCCAAAGTGGATAAAAATCAGGTACTCATCGCGTCATGGTTTTTAAATACCGGTTATGCGATTTCGTATGAAGACCATGTTAAGGAAAGTATACAGTTGGCTACCAACTTCCTAAAAGAAGAAAAAATTACCGAAAAGGAGGTCGAGAATGTTGGCAAGCTGATACAATCGGCTTGGGAAGATAGCACTCCGAAGAATGAAGAAGAGGCTATTTTAAAAGATGTTAGAACGTTTTTTTACGCCTCTGAAGATTTTGAGGAAATGTTGGGTCTTTTACGACTCGAACTTGAGAATTTTCAGAGGCCGGTGGCAAATATGGAATCTTGGCGATTGCAATACGTAGAGAAGCTTCGAATAGAGCATCGATTTTATACTGATTTTGCCAAGGAGAATTGGCAAGAAGGTAAAGAGGAGAATGTTCTTGCACTTATGAAGAGTATGCAAAAAGCAGTTAAGACGGAAAAGAAGGAAACCTTAAAGGCTAAATTAAAAGATGAAAGTCCACAAAGGGCAATTCAGTCCTTGTACCGTATAGAATTAAGAAACCATCTTAAATTAAGTGATATTGCAGATACCAAGGCTAATATCCTACTCTCAGTAAATGCGATAATCATATCCCTTTTATTGGCCAATTTGTTGCCTAAATTAGATTCCCCGTCCAATTCTTATCTTATTTATCCCACTGTAATTTTTGTGCTTTTTAGTATTGCGTCAATGATTATGTCGGTTTTAGCGACGCGTCCCAAGGTCGACAATACTGAACTGGTAGATGATGATATTAAAAAGAAAGACACTAATTTTTTATTTTTCGGTAATTTTCATTCCCTTGAAATGGGCCAATTTAAAGCGAAACTTAAAGAAATCATCAAGAGCAAGGAGTCCATTTATGATTCCTTAAGCATGGATCTTTATTATTTAGGTAAGGTGCTTCAGAATAAGTACAGATTGTTGCGGTGGACCTATTCAATATTTATCGTTGGTATTATCCTGTCTGTAATCGCATTTACTATCGCCCTTAAATATTATGGAATAGAAGATGAAATTTTAGAAGCTGTAACACCAGGTAGTTAGATAATATGTTTTAAAACAACTCTTTAATTATTAATGCTCAATTAAACCAGACCGCATATTTTTTTCTTCGTAACTCTAATGCCAAAAGTTCTTCCATTTTTAACGCCTCGGCTCTAGAGGTTATAGGATCAATATGGTTATAGAGACTGGGTCTTAAATAAGAACCGTATTTTTTAACAATTGAAGAAGATAAGTTATGTCCCTTACTATTTCTATAACCTGTTTTATGCTGCTTTAACCGCTCTTTTGGGGTCTTGCTGGTCATGCCGACATACAAACATTCTAGCACACCATTGAACTGTGGATTGGCCGCTCTAAACCTGCGATGTTCTGTATAAACTTTTTTATGGAGTTCAACGACGTATATTCTATATTCTGTTTTTGCCATTAAGAGATCGATTGTTTCGTGGGGCAGAGCGTCCTATTGAATAAAGAATGGCCTTTCTTAAAACTCTTCTAATATTGATTTTCCTTTGGAGCAATCGCCCGATGTCCAGTGCCAATCCTCATACAACCTTATTCTACCATTGGGTAATAGTTCATAAGTAGACCTACATTTGCCGGTCATAAGTTCCCCTTTTTTATTTACCTGATGGTAACGCATATCGATTGTTCCTGCTGCGTTCACTAAACCGATAAGCTGTCCTTTTACGATATCACCACCTTGATATTCACCCGTTAAGATTTCTCCTGATTGTTTATATTCAAAAACGGTTTCTCCTGATGTTTCTCCGTTTTCTGAGTTCTGAACAGGTCTGAAGCGTTTGTTGTTATAGTTCATAGTAATTGATTTTACTAAAAAAGCAATCGTGAATGTTTAAAGTTTCTATTTACTCACGGGCCACTTCAAGACCATCGGTAGTAAATGAGAATGCTTGTGCTCCTAATCCACCCACCATAACCGCTTGAAATAAGGGGTTCAATTGTTTTTTTGAATACCAATCGATTAAAAAATTTGCACCACTTCCTCCTGATGTATCTTGTTGTTCGATAACATAATCGATCGATTCCATGGGCTTAAGAAAAATAGGAGTATCAATATAGCTTCTTACCAAATCACCTTGTGTGTTGTAATAATCTATTTTACTAACAAAGAGACTGTCCCTAATACTGGTATTCCGTATACTCAAGGTTGCTGTAAGTAAGGTTCTAGAATCTCTTGTTTGGTTATAGATGTCTGAATAAATAGGAACGTATACTTCTCTCACTAGTGAGTCTATTACAACTTCATTGACCCTTCTGTCCAATACATGTTCATCAAGTATCTCAACTTGATTAACATCTTTCTTGGGCTGTTTGCAGGAATTAATGAAAAGTAAAAGCGCAAACAAATAGCTTAGACGAAGGGTCTGAATCATCAGTTGTTTTAAATTCGGGAAATTATTCATCCCATTCTGTATGGAAGATACCTTCTTTATCCAATCGTTCATAGGTATGTGAACCAAAATAATCCCGTTGAGCTTGTATAAGGTTTAAAGGCAATCTGCTAGAAGTATACGCATCAAAATAGATAAGTGAATTGGAAAGTCCTGGCAGAGGTATACCGTTTATAGCTCCAAAAGCAACTAATTCTCTAGCTGCTCCTACGGTCTCTTCAACTTTATTTACAAAGTTTGGTGAAAGTAATAGGTTCGGTAAAGAGGCATCAGCTTTAAAGGCTTCTGTGATGTCCGCTAAAAGTCCTGCGCGAATGATACAACCTGCACGCCATATTTTAGCGATTACTGAAATATCCAATTTATATCCATATTCCTTTGAAGCATCGGCTAATTGATGAAGGCCTTGTGCATAGGTTATGATGAACGAGAAATACAATGCTTTTTCTGAAAGTTCGGCTAATTTTTCCTTATCCATATGGGCCACTTTAGGTCTGCCATACAGGGCATCGGCTTTTACTCTTTCATCTTTCAACGCCGAAAGTTCGCGCATACTTACGGCAACATCTATCGATGGAACTGGAATACCCAAATCCATTGCATTCTGACTCGTCCATTTTCCGGTTCCCTTTTGTTTTGCCTTATCCAGAATTTGGTCGACCAATCGGCCATCGGTTAAATCATCTTTTTGCTCGAAGATTTCAGAAGTAATCTCTACTAAAAAGGATTGAAGTCTTCCTGAATTCCATTTTGCGAATGTCGAATGAAGCTCGTCGTTGGTATAATCGCCCCCCTTTTTAAGAATGTCATAGATTTCAGAGGTTAACTGCATTAGTCCGTATTCAATACCATTATGGACCATTTTCACATAATTTCCTGCAGATTTCGGACCTAAATAAGCAACGCAGGGTTCACCTTCATATTTCGCCGCCACGGCCTCGAAAATTGGTTTGATATGTTCGTAGGCAGATTTTGAACCGCCTGGCATAATGCTCGGACCTCTACGGGCACCTTTCGCCCCACCCGAAACACCGGCGCCAAAAAAGTTGATCGCCCTATTTTGAAGTTCACTTTCCCTACGATCCGTATCGGTAAAAAATGAATTACCACCATCGATGATAATATCACCTTTGTCAATATAGGGTAAGAGTGATTCTATAACAGAATCGACAATTTTTCCAGCGGGCACCAACAACATTATTTTACGGGGTTGTTTTAAAGATTTTACAAAGGTCTTAATATTGGTGGATGCATCTACTTTTTCTAAATCGCCACCTTCGTCTTTCAAGGAATTTACCTTCTCTTTATCCAAATCATATCCATAAGCGGTAAATCCATTATCGGCCACATTCAGGATGAAATTTCGTCCCATTACTCCAAGACCTACCAAACCAAAATCGTACATAAATAAATTATTTAAATAGTTATAAAAATACCAAGGAATTTATTGTTCTGTAGGAATTCCTTAAACCTAGTTGGTGTAAACCAAAAATATATTAAAATATTGACTTTAATAGCAATTGCAGTTGCAAAGCAACTTAAATTTGCGTTTCTTTTCAATATATTTAAAATAAGTATAGAAAGCGTTTATGAAGAAAACAGACAATCAAATGCTCATCATTTTTGGTGCATCTGGAGATTTGACGGCAAGAAAATTGATACCCGCTATTTTCAATTTATATGAAGGGAAACATCTACCGGATAAATTCGTGGTACTTGGGGTGAGCAGAAGTGATTTGGGCGACTTAAAATTCAGGAGTAAGGTTGTCTTGGAAAGCACCTACTTGGAAAAGGAACGTAAAGATAACGATGAAACCTACATCGAGAAGTTTGCCGACAAATTGTTCTATGAAGATTTAGGATCCGAATACGATACGTCTTATGAACGCTTAGAGAAGCGAATCTCTGATTTGAATCAGAAATATGGTACTGATGGTAACTATATCTTTTACCTTTCTACACCACCAAGTCTTTACGAGCCCATTGCCAAAAATCTATCAGACCAAGGTTTGAACAGCGAGACCGATGGTTGGCGAAGGCTCATTGTTGAAAAACCGTTTGGCTATAGTCTTGAATCTGCAAAAGAATTGAACGATGGGCTTCATACCTATTTTAAGGAAAGTCAAATTTTCCGTATCGATCATTACTTAGGAAAGGAAACGGTACAAAACTTGCTGGTAACCCGTTTTGCCAACAGCATATTCGAGCCCCTATGGAACAGGAATTATATACACCACGTAGAGATTACCAATGCAGAAAGCGTCGGTGTTGAAAAACGTGGAGGATACTATGATAAATCGGGTGCTCTACGAGATATGTTCCAAAGTCACCTTTTGCAGATCGTGGCCCTAATCGTAATGGAACCGCCCTTAAGCGCAAATGCAGAAGAAATCAGAAATGAAAAGCTCAAGGCATTGAAATCGCTCAGGGTAATGAACGATGAACAAACCTTGTTCGATAATACGATTAGAGCACAATATGTGAGCTCTAAAATTGAGGGTAAAGAAGTTAAAGGATATCGTGAAGAAGAAGGGGTAAATCCAAATTCAACGACCGAAACCTATGCGGCCATAAAATTTTTTGTGGATAACTGGCGTTGGGCCGATGTTCCGTTTTATGTTAGAACGGCAAAACGTATGCCGACTAAAGTAACCGAAGTGGTCATTCACTTTAAAACACCCCACCACCAAATTTTCACGGAGGCGGGAATGAGCAATAAGGATAATAAATTGATTATCCGTATTCAGCCTGATGAGGGAATCCTAATTAAATTCGGAGTTAAAGTCCCTGGGCAAGGTTTTCAGGTAGAACGTGCCAATATGGATTTTTACTATTCTAGCTTAGCTGATACCCATGTTATGGAGGCTTACGAGCGGTTGTTGTTAGATGCCATGCAAGGTGACGCAACTTTATATGCCAGGGCAGATGAAGTTGAAACGGCTTGGGCTTTCGTAGACCCCATTTTAGAATATTGGGAAAAAGGAAAAGATGTTAAAATGTATGGGTATGCCGCGGGCGTTTGGGGCCCTGAAAATGCAGATGATTTGATTGAAGGTGTGGGAGAATGGCGCAACCCAAGTGAGAATTTAGCGGATGATACCGGATATTGCGTTATTTGTTAATACAAACAATTAAGATTTCAATTTATAAAAGAGACAACATGGAGGTTAAGGTGTATCAAAACAAGATGAGGGTTGCCGAAGAATTTTCAAAGTATTTTGCGGCAAAGTCAAATGAAGATCACCCCTTTCATGTAGCGTTGTCGGGTGGAAGCACTCCTAAAATTGTGTTTGATGTATTGGCCGATGAATTTTCAGGTAAAATCAACTGGTCTAACATTCATCTATATTGGGGAGATGAGCGTTGTGTAGCTCCTGACGATGATGAAAGTAATTATAAGATGACGGTAGAGCATCTTATTTCTAAAATTGATATTCCTGAAGAAAATATTCATCGTATCAGAGGGGAAGAAGATCCGCAAACCGAAGCCAAACGTTACGGTAGTTTATTGGAAGAAATACTGCCTAAGGAATTAGGGTTACCACAGTTCGATTTAGTGATTTTAGGGATGGGTGACGATGGGCACACGGCTTCTATCTTTCCACATGAACTAAAGCTATGGATATCTCCTGATAATTGTGAAGTGGCCACACATCCAGATTCCGGTCAAAAAAGAGTTTCCATTACAGGTAGGATAATCAATAACGCCAAAACCGTGACATTCTTGGTTACGGGGGATACCAAGGCGGATAAGGTCAGAATTATCGTGGATCGTGAGGAAGGCTATTTAAAGTATCCGGCAAGTCATGTATCTCCTAAAACAAAAGATTTAGTTTGGTTCTTGGATGCCGATGCGGCAGAAGAACTTACATTAGATCAATCTTAATGTTTTCATTTTCCAATTCCTTTAAATAATCAATGGATTTAAAGGATTTTGGTTCGAATTTAGTATCGCGTTGCTGCGCTTCTAATTTACGATATTTGCTTCGGGCAAATCTTCTTACACCTTGGTTATCAGAAACTATCAATCCGGGAACTGGTACATTTTTACCATCTTCACCTTTGGCAACCATGGTGAAATAGGAAGAATTGCAATGTTTTCTTTTCCCTGAAGTTATGTTTTCAGACTCTACCCTTACCCCGACGACCATCGACGTTCGACCCGTATAATTAATGCTGGCCTTTAAGGTTACTAATTCTCCAACCTCAATCGGGTTCAAGAAATTCACCCTATTGACCGAAGCGGTAACGCAATACTGTTGTGAATGTTTAGAAGCACAGGCGAAAGCAATTTGGTCCATTAGGTTTAAAATGTAGCCACCATGCACCTTTCCTCCAAAGTTGGAATGGGAGGGAAGCATCAACTCCGTTATGGATACCTGAGATTCTTTTACACTTTTAAATTTTTCCATTCTACAGAATATGATTCGTTCTCTCTAATTTCTAAAATGTGGTGATTTTTCAGCTTTTACATCGGTTATGAAATATTTGGTATCCCCTAACCAAAAGAAGGTAGAATAACGTTCTGTGTAATCTACTTTTACGTACTGGCCTTGGTATTCCTTCAGTTTTTCAATAACGTCTTTGTCTTTATCCAACACAGAAAAAGAGAAGATTTGTGCCCCTGATATCCCTTGGCTTATTTCACCTTCCCAAGTTTTGACCAAAACACCTTTGTGACTTATTTTTATTAACTCTCCAGAACGTACCCCTTCGCTAAAAGGTACGAAATAGATAAAGGCATAATAGAGTGCCGCTAGGGCAACGATTCCTAAAACTATTAGTGATACTATTTTTTTCATCGATTAAATTTTAGTGTTCATTTTGGATTGTATGCTAATTACACCTAATTATCTGTTTCTGTTACGGTATTAGGATTTTAATTTTAGCTCTTCTTCAAAATCACCATCTTCCAAAGCCCTTTTCAATATCGATTCTGGAATGGATTTTTTGGCCTTGGCCCCCATTTTTTTTAATTTTTCAATGCTGGCAACGATGTTGCCTCGGCCTTCTACCAATTTGTTCATGGCGCCCCGGTACTCACCTTTAGCCTCGTCCATTTTTTTTCCAACCTTCGTGAGGTCGCTTACAAAACCTTCAAACTTATCATAAAGAGCACCGGCCTGCCGTGCAATTTCTATAGCGTTGCGTTGTTGTTTCTCATTGTTCCACATACTATCTATAGTCCGTAAGGTCGCTAATAGCGTAGATGGTGTAACAATTACGATGTTCTTTTCAAAAGCTTTGTTGTATATAGAACTGTCTTGGTTGATCGCAATAGCAAAAGCAGGTTCAATGGGGACGAACATCAGAACAAAATCGGGACTTTCCATTTCATAGAGATCCTCATATTTCTTGGCCGATAATTGGTCTACGTGCCTTCGCAACGAATTAATGTGGTCTTTTAAGTATTTGCCTCTAAATTCCTCATCTGAATTAACATAGCGTTCATAATCGGTCAAGGAAACCTTCGAATCGACCACCATTTTTTTACCGTCGGGTAGATTAATAATTACATCGGGTAAAACACGAGTGCCATCTGTACGGGTAAAGCTTTGTTGCACTGTGTACTCCCGATTTTTTTCCAATCCAGATTTTTCTAAAACACGCTCCAAAACAAGTTCTCCCCAGTTACCTTGCATTTTGCTATCACCTTTTAAGGCTTTCGTTAAATTCTCCGCTTCTTGGGTAATCTTCAGATTTTGGGTCTGCAAATTTAAAAGTTGTTCTTTGAGTGCAGAATGAATACTGATGTTCTCTTTTTGGCTTTCTTCTACCTTTCTTTCGAAAAGTTGAATCTTTTCATTTAAAGGGGTAAGGATATCTTTTATGTTCTTTTCGTTACGTTCTGTAAATTTCAGGCTTTTCTCCTCAAGAATTTTATTGGCAAGGTTTTCAAATTCCTTAGTGAATTTTTCCTGTAATTTTTCTACTTCTTCCTTTTGTTCCCTATTTTTTTCCTGTAAGTTTTCTAAATCTGCCTGATACCGCACAATTTGAGTGCTCAACTGTCCTTTTTCTGTTTGTAAAGTAATCCGATGTTGTTCCGCATCTTTTAATCGCTCTTGTAAAACAGAAAGATTATTATGCATTTGCTGCTCTCGCTCCTCTAGGGCACTTTGTCGGGCTTTTGTTTTTAACCGTTGTATGTAGTTTCCTAGAATATAACCTATGACTAAACATAGGATACCAAAGAGGACATACATATAGATTTCGTTCATGATTTTTATGAAGAGATGAAGTAAAGATACTGGATCGACCTGTAATTTTTAAAAGGCTTTCTGGTTTTAATTAACATCCCTCGATGACTGGTTATAAAGCAAAGTAATTAAACTTGCTTCTTTATTTTGAAAGATCCGGTGTTAGCATCAAAGGAAATCAAATCGGTAGGGAACAAGGTGTCAAAGCTGTTGTTTTCAATGAGTTTACAGGGTTCGTCAAATGCATTCGTTCTACCATCTAAAACTAGCATTTTGTCGCACAATTGTATGGCCAATTCAATTTCATGGCTTGTAAAAAGTATGATTTTTTTCGTTTGATGCGCAATCTGTTTCAATAATTTCAATATTTGGACCTTGTGGTAGAGATCCAAATGGGTGGTAGGCTCATCAAGAAGTATAATAGGAGTATCTTGAACTAAAGCTCTCGCAATCATAACACGTTGCAATTGACCGTCACTTAATTCATAACATTTTTTATCCAAGAACGCATCCAATTTCAAAAGGGAACTACTTTCATGAATAATTGATTTATCCTTTTGAGATAATATTCCCAGCCAATTCGTATAGGGTTGTCTTCCTAAAGCTAACAGTTCCTTAACGGACATGTTCTTTGATGTGATGGGCTCCGTTAAAACCACACTTATTTTAGTAGCTAGATCCAAGGCTTCTATGGTTGACAATTCCTTTCCATCCAGTCTAATGAATCCTGATAGTTTCTTTTGAAAACCTCCAATGGTTCGCAATAAAGTAGACTTCCCGATACCGTTAACACCCACAATTGCGGCCAGCTCGCCTTCGGCAAGATCAAAAGAAATAGCTTTGGCTATTATTTTAGTGTCATAACCGATAGCTAATTCTTTGATAATTAATGAGCTATTTCGTTCAGTAGTTTTAATGGCTTTATTTTTTAAAGGAATCAAAAATAGTCTAATCTAGGCACTTTTATACCTCTCGATTGAGGTTCTATAAAGCCTATTCTTTCTTTTTTAGGGAAGGATGATTGACATGAACTATGCTAATTATATTTTTCGAACAATTTTTTCAATTGACTGTCATATAGGGGCTTAATGAGAAATTCTTTAACAATTTTATAGTGTAGCGCCCTATCTTTATCTTCTTGATTAATAGAGGATGTGGTAATAAAAATAAGAGGTTGTTCACTGATCGGAAGTTGAATGAAAGCATCCAAGAATTGCCAACCATCCATAAAGGGCATGTTTAAATCCAAAAAAATAATATTTGGTAATTTTTGCCCTGAACGTAATATGGAGGAAAGGTTGTCTAAAGCCTCTTTTCCGTTTTCGTAGACCAAAACATCATCGCCAAAATCTTTGTTATGGTTTAGTAATATTTTTGTGCCATAAACAAAAATGGGGTCATCATCAATTATGCAAATTGTATTTAATTTCATAAAATAAACCTCTACTTAAAAAAAATAAGTGCATTTCATTCAACCTCACAATATTACGATTAGATTCTAACATACACCAATTAATAGTTAAACTATGATTTGGGAAGAATTAATCGTTCTAAATATAATTAGGTAGGTAACACTCAAAATAGCATTTTCTTTTTACGCACCAACAACCAAATGACTAAGGGAGCTCCGAAAATACTGGTTATCGTATTTATAGGCAAAACATTCACAGAACCGGGTAATTGTGCTATAGTATCGCAAAGTAACATTAAAATGGCACCGCAACATAAGACAGCAGGAATAAGAATCTTGTGATCTGTAGTATGAAAAAGTTGGCGTGTAAGATGAGGTACGGCCAAACCCACAAAGGCGATAGGTCCGGCAAACGCAGTAATGCAACCGGCCAATAATCCCGTAGCAATGATGATCATACGGCGTGAGTTTTTCAAGCGCACCCCTAAGCTCTGGGCATAATTTTCCCCCAATAGAAAAGCGTTAAGTGATTTGATCGATAAAACACTTAACACAATACCTGTGAACGTGCAGAGTAATACGATTACTAACTGATACCATGATAAATTGCCCAAACTACCAAAAGACCAAAAAATGTATTGCTGTAATTTTTCCGCTTTGCTGAAATAGGAAAGTATGCCCACAATCGCCGCAGTGACACTGCCGAACATTAATCCAATTATAAGAAGAGCCATCGTGTCCTTTACTTTTACAGCAACTGCCAGAACCACTAATAGGACCAAAAAACTTCCTAGACTGGATGCCGCGGCCAACACTATATCGTTAAAGACTGATAATGAGGTAAGTCCTGAAAAAAGGGATGACCCCATGATGACTAACGCAGCACCGAGACTAGCCCCAGAACTGATACCGAGAACAAAAGGACCTGCAAGCGGATTTCTAAAAAGGGTCTGCATTAAAAGTCCGCTCAAGGAAAGTGAAGCACCTACCACAAGGGCCGTAAAAGCTTTAGGTAGACGGTAATTCCAAATAATATAAGAAAAGGAGGATAGTTCCTTGTCCGCATCAAAAATGGTCTTCAAAGTGACCGAGAATGGTATGCGAACCGACCCTAGACTCACATTTAAAATAAAACAGCAAAAGAGCCCTAGAAGTAAGAGCAAAAAGTGAATTGAATATGTGGGCTTTTTCGACAATTAATCTAATGGTTTAAAAAAGAACGGTTTATAGTCAGGTAACAGGCCAGGGTGTAAAATATGAATAAGATCTTGAAGTACAAGGTCGGGTCGCTGTGGCGCCAGTTCGTAATACAGCGTTCCACCTGTATCGCCGGTGGTATTAGCAAAGGTGTAGATTTTTTTAGTATTGAAGGAAGCAAACTGGGCATAATGTTCACTTGAGTTTTTCATATCGTTATATGAGGTGAATTGAGCGGGACCGATCCAATAATCGGCATTTTTGGCCACATCCAATACACTTTCCCAACTTAAGGACAGGCTTCCACTTTCTGGGGTATCGGCCCATAAATAATTAGCATTGGCATCTTTAAAAAAATTGGCGGCCCAACTTTGCCCCCCTGGTAAATACCATACATCCCTATACATGGCCCCACTAAGCACCGTTGGTATGTTGTTGGCACTGGCGGCCAGTTCTTTTGCCTGAAGATAGTCCTCTTCAATTTCTTTAAAAATAGCGTCGGCTTCGGCCTCTTTATTGAAAAATGGGGCAAAAAACTTGAGCCATTCCGCTTTGCCTAAAGGAGTTTCTTCCATCCAATCCCCATTATAAATCACAGGTATGTTCGAACGATTTAAGGTCCCATATGCACTATTGGCATCACTTACCGCAAACCCTACGACAAGGTCGGGCTGTAAGGCCAAAACTGCCTCTACATTAAGGTTTTCGTTGTTACCCAACTCCTGTATGTTTCCAGAAGCCACACGTTCTCGTGTAGCCTCAGATGAAATGTACTTTGTATCGGGGAATCCGATGAGTTTATCTAAAACACCCAGAGCTTCCAGGGCCGGAATATGAGTAGTAGAGGTTACTACTATATTTTCAACAGGTACAGAGATAATGGCATCATATTCATTTTTGTTCAGGCTCATGGCCGCTTGTTTCTCCTTGGAGATTAGAGCGTACGTAAATGATGCATCCGTATTTGGCCATGGTGAACGTATTCGCAATAGGGTTAAACCAGATGATCGATGTTCTATGGAAAAGCCCTTTGCATAGTGTATATCAGTACTTTCTATAGGGGTTTCATCAAGAATTGCTTCTTTTTTTCCCTGCTTACAACCACATAAAAAGAGTAAGTAACTGAAAACGAGTAGTTGTTTCAATATGCCGATTTTTAGTTCTATTTTTCAAAAGTAGTATTATAAAACTTTACCTAGAAAGATTAAACAAAATGTTTATTTTCGCCGTGAATTTTGGTTTCCATCGCTTTTAAGCGTCGGAATTAAAAGGGAATCCGGTGTGAATCCGGAGCTGTTCCCGCAACTGTAAGTTTATGCCGAACATAGTTCTGCCGGCAGGTAGATTGGGTACGGCACCTTTTTTAGAGGATGTTATTTTCTTCAAAGCCACTGTGCAAACTGAACCGGTTCAGCCAACATGGGAAGGCAAAATAGCATAAAACAAGTCAGGAGACCTGCCTTATTCAAACAATAAATGTTAAACTTTCGGGATAGAAGTTTACGTATGGGTACAGACATACTACGCTCCCGTTTATGAATTTAAACGAATGAAAAATTATTTTTTGTGGCCTACGGTCACTGTTTTGTTATGTGCCAACGTAACGGCACAGGAACAACAAGATTCCGTTAAAACGTTAGAATTAGATGAAGTGGTCGTGAGTGACTCTCGTTTTCAGTTAAAAAGAGAAAACTCTGGAAAAACGGTTATCAAAATTACTCAAAAGGAATTACAGCAAAATCAAGGACGTTCAGTAGCTGAAATCATCAATACCAAAAGTGGCATTGAAATTAATGGTAGCCGCAGTTATGCAGGTCAAAACCTGTCTACCTACGTGAGAGGAGGTAACAACCGCCAAGTTTTGGTGATTATAGATGGCATTCAGGTATCAGATCCGTCAGGCACGAATGGGGAATATGATTTACGGTTGTTGAATACTTCGCAGATTGAAAGTATCGAGATTTTAAAAGGAGCCGCTAGTACCTTATATGGTAATTCTGCAGCCACCGCTGTAATTAGTATCACTACCAAACAGGCGAAGAAAGAAGGACTTGGTTTGGAGGTATTATCCAGTTTGGGAACAAATCAAGACCAAAGTGATCAAAATTATAATATTTCCGATTTTTCAAATACCCTTAACCTTACGGCAAAAAAAGGTAAGTTGTCGTTTTTAGCATCGGGCGGACATCAGTTCACCGATGGCTTATCAGCTGCCATTGGAACCGAACCTGATGCTTTATCTCGAATAGACGGTAATGTTAAGGTCGGATATCAATTCACGAAAAGAATACAACTTACCGCGTCGGCATTCTACAACAAATTGAATAGCGATTACGATAATGGATTCCCCATTGAAGATGCTGATTTTCAATTTGTAAGTGAACAATCGCGCTTTGGTTTAGCCGGTACGTATGGATATAAAAAGGGAAGTTTTCACGTAAATACGGCATTTAACCAAATAGATAGGTCTTTTTTCGCAGATTTCCCATCTGCCTATAATTCCCAATCGTACGTGTTAGATGTTTTTAATAAGTATACCTTTCTTGAAAATGTGCATACCATCGTCGGTTTAAATTATATTGACAACCAAACGCTTTTTACCGAAGAGAAGAATGCCAATTCTTGGGATCCGTACGCCAACTTTGTCTATATCGGTGAATCGGGAATTAATGTGAATGCCGGTGTTCGTTTAAACAATCATAGTAACTATGGATCTCATTTTATTTACAATATAAATCCCTCCTACAGGATAAAAACAGGTTCTGGTTATTTGAAGTTTTTAGGTTCGTATGCAACCTCTTATATAGCACCTAATTTATCACAGTTATTCGGTCCTTACGGAGCCAACCCAGATTTGGACCCTGAAGATGACAGAACGTTGGAAGGTGGTCTGGAATATAGGATGTCAGAAAAATTCTCTTTCAATGCCGTTTATTTCAATAGAACGGAAAATGAACGCATTGAATATGTGACCATTGATCCCGTGACCTTTGAAAGTCAGTACAGAAATGCTGGAAATACGGCACATTTTGATGGGGTAGAGGTAGGTCTTACTTCTGCACCCTTAACAGGTTTGACATTCAATGCTAATTATACCTACACGAATTCAAAAGAAGGTTTAGCTTTACGAGTGCCAAAAAATAAGGTGAATGCTAATTTAGGATACGATTTGAATACGAAAACGTATGTCGGACTTTCCTATCAATATGTATCTGATCGTACGGATACTGATTTTGCAACTTACACCAACGTGAATTTAGACAGTTTCAGCTTGGTAAACCTTCAGGTAAAACACCAATTCTCGGATAGATTTGGAGCATTTCTATCGATGGATAATCTATTTAACGAACAATACACAGAGTTGGTAGATTATACTACAAGAGGAAGAAGTGTACGGCTCGGGTTTAAGTTGAGCTTGTAATACAATATATAAAAACGGGCAGCGTAAATAGCTGCCCGTTTTAAATTCTATTCAAATTTTAGGTCATATACCGTGTCATCGATCATCTTATCGTTGAACGGACTGAACATTTTAGAACTGCTGATGATATCTATGGGATTGTTAACGGTAAAATCACGTTTACCTGTCTGCCCCGTAATTTCTTGAATAGCTCTAGCCAATAGAGGCTCATTCTGTTCTCCTAAAATTCCAAGATTGCCGTAGTCTTCTTTTAAAGCAATATCGGGCTGTAAACCATCCGTATAATCTGAAAAGCCATCGGCGTTTTCGTTTCGGCCAATGAGTGGTTGAATGGCCCATTGGTTATCTGGATTTATTTTGTTGACCCTAGAAGGGGTATATAAATAAGAGTTGTCACGATCATCTACCAGTGTTGTAGAGAATTCATTCTTCCCTCTAGTTACATCACCAATTTGAATAACATCTATATAGGGTTCCAAGCTATTGATCAGCAATTCACTTGCAGATGCAGACCCAGAAGTAGTCAATACATAAAGTTTTGAAAGTCCTAAGGGCTTAATTGTTTTACCACCTACTTTATCGGTAAAATAGACTTCTAATTGTTTATCGGTAAACTGCACTTGAAGTTTTTCATTGTATCTCTTTTTCAAAAATACATTAGAGGTATTAGTGTCATAAATTAAACTGGCCAAAATACGGGTAGTATTTACCGAACCTCCTGGATTGTATCGTAGATCCATTATAAGATTGGTTATCCCAGCAGCTTTTAAATCCTCTACTGCGGCGTACAATTCGTCATCGTATTCATTGGTGAACTGATTGTACATGATATAACCGATATTCTCACCTCCGATTTCAAAGGATTTCGAGATAAAAATTGGGTTTTCTGCCAATGCTTCCTGCTTGGTAAGAACAATTTCTTTGTCATTGGGTACAACTTCTCCGTTAACAAAGTCGGCCATATTAAGGGTATAGGTGTTATTTTCCCCAAAGAGTAATCCTGTGTAATTATCAACCGTTAACGTTTGTCCGTCCACTCCTGTAAATAAATCTCCTCTTTGTATTTCTACGGTAGCGGCATTGGAGTTTGGAATAATGTAGCGCACGAAACCAAAAACGTCATTACTCCCTTGTATTTTTACGAGACCGAATTCCAATCCATTACTTTTGGATATGCCTGCCAATGAATTGGTAAGCACCCGATAATCTGAATTATAAAAACTAAAACGATCCTCTTTATATTGTAATTTTTTTTCAAAAAAAGCCCCGGGGTTTTCTTCTGAATCCAAAAATGCCGTGTAGGCCGCCCTCCCTTCTTTGGTATTCTCAAAACGTTCATCCGCTAAGTCCTTAACGTCGGCCTGCCAGAAATACCAAAAATTCATGGCTTTCCACATAAAATCTTGAACTTCAACCTCTGCAGAACCATCTGGATCAACGGTATCGGTCAGGATAAGGTCTTCATCTTTTGAGCAGGAAAAAATAATTGACGCCGTTAGTACAAATAAAATTTTCTTCATAAATAGGGGAACTGTAATTTTTGAATTTTATTTCTTCAATCGCCAAGGATTAACATTATTTTTTATAACAAAACTAGTTGTGGGTAGAGCCGATAAATCATTTTAAGAGTAATGATAGTTCTTAACTCGCCCAGACATGCTTAAGGTTTAAAAATTAAATGTTTCAATTCTTTAATCTCAGTGGGATTTGAACTTTTGATTTAGAAGCCTGTAAGATTTAATCTTTTGGTTTCATTTTAATTAAACCGGTCATCGAAGAAACATTATTGGTCCCCTTAAATTCGAAAGAACTACTAAAGAGTTCTGCGGTCATGGAAGGCTGCCTACTATATTTTGCAGTTTCTCCACTTATATGGTTAAGTGCCAATGCCAGTAAAGGTTCTGAGGGGTTTCCTAAAACACCCAAGTTGGATATATCTTCTTCTAAGGGCAAGGTAGGTAGCAACCCGGTGGTATAATCCGAGAAGCCATCGGCGTTCTCGTTTCTACCCAATAGAGGTTGAATACCCCATTGGTTATCCGGATTTATATTTTCTTCTGTATTGGGGTCGTAAAAAAAGCCGTTCGAAGCATCATCGACCAACGTAATCGAAAATTCATTCTTGCCCCTGGTTTTATCGCCGATGGTTACAACATCGATATAAGGTGTAAGGCCATTAATAACTAGTTCACTAGCAGATGCTGTTGAAGTAGTGGTTATTACGTGTACTCTTTTTAGATTTAATTCATTTATGGCAACTCCGCCAAAAGTGGTATCACTAAAATTTGTTTCGTCTTCACGATTGGTAAAAATAGCCTGAACCTTGGCATTATACCTGGCCTTTAGAAAAAGTTCATCGGTTTTTGTTCCATAAACCGAACTCGCTATTTGCACGGCTGTGCTCACCCTTCCACCACCATTATACCTAAAATCTAAAACAAGTTCCGTTATCCCTTCTGACTTAAAGTTTCCGAAAACGTCGTTTAATTGCTCATCGTAATCGGCTAAAAACGAGTTGTACATTAAGTAACCGATTTTGACACCGTTTTGTTCTATAACTTTTGAGACCAAAATAGGATTTTCTGAAAAGTTTTCCACTTTAGTCAAAGAAACTTCAACATTATTTTCTGTGACGGTATTGTCTATAATATCCGCCATATTCAAAGTATATGTAGCGTTTTCACCGTACAAAAGATCAATGTAATTATCTCTATTTAAAGTTGTTCCGTTCACGCCAACGAATGCATCACCTCTTTTTATTTGTTTGTTCGAAGCATCAGAATTCGGCATAATGTAGTTTACCACTCCGAAAATATCATTACTATCTTGAAAAGCATATAATGTAAACTCAACTCCGTTACTCATAGAAACGCCCGAAAGTACATTAACTAAATCTTTGTAATTTTCAAATGCTACCGAGAATCTGTCTACGGCCTGTGCTTCTCCTACCACGCTTATATGGTTATTACATATCTTGTAAAAAAACTCCCCAGGGTCAGATTCAGAAGCAAGAAAATCTACATATTTTTCAGAAGTGTCAAAACGATCATCACCTAAATCGGCGACATCAGCTTGCCAAAAATAATAGGAATTCATTGCCTGCCACATGAAATCCTGCGCAGGATAATCTGCTGGCAATTTGGCTTCTTCAACAGGAGTTTCTTGTTCTTCCTCGATTATAGGAGCATCATTATTTTTATTACATGATAATACTATAATCCCTAGAAAAAAGAACAAAAGGGGAAATTTCTTCATGGTTTATTTAGTTTAATATAATTACGGACTTTTCAAAAATCATTCCAAAGTGGGCAACACTCCACTTAGAAGAGATAATGAAACTTCATTTAAAATACGTAATTAGTTAGAGTAAGGATGTTAAATTTACTTACATCCCACAGAAATAAAAATTAATTGTAACAAAATTCGTTGAACATCGTCTTCCTTTTGTAAACATGCTAGCATACTTACGAACAGCCAAACCAAAATGAAACAAACGGAGTTTTTAAATATTGTAATGCCCTTTAAGGATAAGTTATTCCGCATGGCCAAAAGGTTATTGGTTTCAACTGAGGAAGCAGAAGATGCTACCCAAGAGATACTTGCCAAATTGTGGTCGAAAAAACATAAAATTGGGACCTATAATAATGTGGAGGCTTTTGCAATGACCATGACAAAGAATTTTTGTTTGGACCGCTTAAAATCAAAACAAGCTAATAATTTGAAATTGGTTCATAGTAATTATACCGATTCAACTACTTCGCTGCAAAATGAGGTAGAAGCAAAAGATAGTATAAGTTGGGTAGAACGCATAATGGACGAGTTGCCTGAACAACAAAAAATGGTATTACAATTAAGGGATGTAGAACAATATGAATATGAAGAAATAGAAAAATTATTGGATATGAAACCTACAGCTATACGGGTAGCCTTATCCAGGGCACGCAAAACCGTACGGGAAAAATTAATGGAAAAGCATAATTATGGAATTGGATAACATAGAAAAATTAGTGGAGAAGTACTTTGAAGCGACTACTACGGTCGCAGAGGAGGAGATATTAAGAACATATTTTAAAAGTGACAATGTGGCTCCACATTTAGAGCAATATGTTCCCATGTTCAATTATTTCTCTGGAGCAAAAGAAGAACGGTTTACGAAGCAGGTCCCATTAACACCTAGAAAAAATTATTTGAAATGGGCTTCCGTCGCAGCAGTAGCTGTTTTCGTGGTTGGGTTTTATTTCTATCGACCAGCACCAACTCCTGTAACTTTGGCAGACGAGTATACACAGGAAGAAATTGAGTCTGCACAAGAAGCTTTGGCCTTGTTGGCCATGAATTTCAACAAAGGCACCGAGCAATTGTACCATTTGGAAGAATTTGAAAAAACAACCGATAAATTTTTAACGAAAAAATAATTACAATGAAAAAGACATTAATCGTAGGGCTTTTGGTAATAGCCCCCTTTGTTTCCAGAGCACAAGATATTTTTGATAAATACGAGGATAACGACAAAGTGACCTTTGTGGCCATGCAGCCTAAAATGTTTCAAATGTTGGGTAAGATGAGTGTAAGTTCTGACGACCCCGAGGCTAAGGAATTCTTTGAACTCGTCAATTCAATTACCAGTTTTAAGGTGATAACTACAGACGATGCCTCTATTTCTAAAGACGTTGATAGCTGGGTCACTAATCGCTTAAAAAGCTCTTCTTTTGAAGAGTTGATGAAGGTGCGTGATGGTGGATCCAATGTAAGGTTCTATGTAAAGGAAGGAAAAGATAGTGATCATGTAAAAGAACTGCTAATGTTCGTTACAGGTATGAAGGACATGGACATAGATATTAATGGTAAAAAATTAGAAACGGTATTACTTTCATTAACCGGGGACATTAATCTAAGATCCGTTTCTAAATTGACCGATAAAATGGATCTGCCGGGTGGTGATCAGTTAGGAAAAGCATCTAAAAAGGGGAATTAACAATACTCAAAAAGCGATAAGCCCCCTTAAGAACTTATCGTTTTTTGAAAACATTCATCAATTCATCAATCAATTACGTCACCCAAAAAAGGTGGGGTATTAAAACAACAATCATGAAAAAAGTAGTAGTAATTTTAATCGCAATTTTACCGGTATTCGGTTTTTCTCAATCCATATTCGATAAATATGAGGATATGGATAAGGTAGGTTCTGTAATCGTCAATAAAGGAATGATCGATTTGGTCTCCAAAATAGGCGGATTAAGCGATGATGCAGAAGCCAGGGAATTTATGGAGGTTGCACAAGGACTTCAAGGTGTAAAGGTTTTTATGACCGAAGATCTAGAGGTATCGGCAGACATGTCGCAAACAGTTAAGAAATACCTTAAAACTTCTAAATTGGAAGAACTGATGCGGGTCAAGGACAAAGATGTTAATGTAAAGTTCTATGTACGGGATGGCGCTAAGAAAGACCATGTATCGGAATTATTAATGTTCGTTTCTGGTCTGGATAACGTTGAAATGGGTTCCCATGGAAGAGAATTGGAAACGGTTTTAGTAAGCCTTACTGGGGATATCGATTTAAATAAAATCGGTTCCATTACCAACAAGATGGACTTACCCAAAGATTTGAACAAAGCAGGAGGGAAGTAATCAGTTTAGAAAAAGGGCTTTTCATTTTTCGATGAAAGGCCACTTTTCTTAAAAAAAATACTATGAAAAATATGCGTTTTATTATCATTATCGTCATGGCGTTAGCCATTTCTTCTTGTTCATCAGAACCAAGTTTGCAGCAATACTATATTACCAATGCAGAGAACCCCAACTTCATGTCTTTTGATGTACCCGCCAGTCTGTTGAATTTAGAAAAGGTAGATATGGACGAAACTCAGAAGAAGGCTATAGCGTCCCTCAAAAAACTGAATGTACTGGCCTTTCAGAAAAAAGAGGCCAACATTGCTGATTATGAAAAACAAAAAGCTATAATCAAGACCATATTGAAAGGGCCTGATTTTAGTGAACTCATGAAAATGAATACCGAATTCGGTAAGGCGACCATTCAGTTAAAGGGAGATGATGATGCCATTGATGAAATCGTTATCTATGGAGATAATGATGAAAAAGGATTAATACTCATTCGTATACTTGGCGACAACATGAACCCAGCGAGTTTTGTTCAGTTAATACAGGCTATGGAAAAATCAGACCTTAAGGGTAAGGGTTTGGAACAATTAGAAAACTTTATCAAAGGTTGATTTTAAGTCCAAATAAATAAGATAAAAAACCCGTTGCGTATTTGAAACGGGTTTTTTGTCTTATTTAGAGGGCACCTCTTTATTGATGTGTAAATTGTTTTTTCCAAAATCTAACGTGCGAATTGGGAATGGAATATTGATATCACGTTCATCGAAGTGTTGCTTGATTAGTTTTATGGCCTTATGTCTGGCGGCATGTTCTTGTTTTAGGTTGACGGCATCTGCCCAAAAACGAACCACAAAATTGATGGAGCTATCCCCAAATTCCGTAAAGAAAAACTCTACTGACTCTCCATTTTTTTGTTCAAAATTATCTTGGATGATTTTAACGGTCAAATCTTCTACCATTTGAAGATCACTTTCGTAACCGACTCCACAATTCACAAAAATTCTATTTCGATCCGTAAGGGAATAATTGGTGAACGAACCGTCAATGAATTTAGAATTAGGGATGACCACTACTGTATTGTCCGACTTTTTAAGAATGATGTTGCGTAGGCTTATCTCGGTCACAAAACCTGAAATACCGTCCGCAGTTATAAAATCGTTTATTTTAAGCTGCGGCATAAAGGACAGAATAAGTCCTCCAAACGTATTACTCAGCGTTCCCTGCAAGGCTAAACCTATGGCCAGACCAACGACCCCTGCACCTGCTAAAATACTTGTAAGAACCTTGTCCAAATCAAGCACTCCAAGGGCAATAAAGAACCCGATTAAAATAATGGATACAAATACGACCTTTGCTATAATTTCTTGAATGGAAACTTGGCCAATTCTCCTCAATAGTGTCCGTTTTAAGACTTTACGAATTCCCCTGGCCAAAAAGTAAAATATGATCATGACCAAAACGGCCATAACAAAATTAGGAAGTTTTAAAATGATGGCCTCTAGCCAACCATCTAGTTTTTCCCAAAGGTTGCCTATAGATTCTTCTATTGAGAAATTTGCTTGCATATACTGTTCAGTTTAGTGTTCGCAATAATATAGTGAAAGCAGACCCAAATTTAAAATCTCATACGAGTTTAGTATATTTAAAAAGGGATATGGATTAAATAAATTCTCAAATGGAGCAAAGGCAGTTTAGATTCCTGTATAATTACTAGGGGTAATTTGTTTGAGTTCCTTTTTTATGGTGTCTGAAACATTCAACGTATCAATAAAAGAAGCTATTGAATTTTGGTTTATTTTCTCATTGGTACGCGTAAGACCCTTTAGCGCTTCATACGGATTAGGGTAACCCTCGCGCCTTAGAATCGTTTGGATAGCCTCGGCTACAACGGCCCAATTATTCTCGAGGTCCTGCTCGAATTTTTCTTTGTTCAATAGAAGTTTCCCCAAGCCTTTTATGGTAGATTGAAACGCGATCAAGGTATGCGCAAAAGGAACACCTACGTTTCTTAATACGGTACTATCCGTAAGATCTCGCTGTAGTCTCGATACCGGCAGTTTTGCGGAAAGATGTTCGAACAAGGCATTAGCAATACCGAGGTTTCCTTCTGAGTTTTCAAAGTCAATCGGATTGACTTTATGAGGCATGGCCGAGGAACCTACTTCGCCCGCCTTTATTTTTTGTTTAAAATAATCCATGGAAACATAGGTCCAAAAATCACGGTCTAAATCTAGAATGATTGTATTGATGCGTTTAAGACCATCAAAAAGGGCTGCCATGTGATCATAATGCTCTATTTGTGTGGTGGGAAATGAATGTTGAAGTCCCAATTTTTCTTGCACAAAATGTTGCCCGAATGTCCTCCAGTCAATAGAGGGATAGGCCACTAAATGAGCGTTATAATTACCCGTAGCACCACCGAACTTGGCGGCACTGGGAATGTCGTTCAGTAAATTGAACTGTTCTTTTAACCGAACCACATAAACCTCTATTTCCTTACCCAAACGGGTAGGGGATGCTGGCTGCCCGTGGGTTCTAGCCAGCATTGGTATGTTAGACCAATCGGCTGAAAGCGAAGCAAGTTTTTCTAAAATTTCCTGATATAGGGGAACATAAACATCATTCATGGCTTCCTTTATTGAAAGCGGAATAGCTGTATTGTTGATATCTTGGGAAGTAAGTCCAAAATGAATAAATTCTTTAAAAGCTACCAAGCCTAAATTGTCAAAGGCTTTTTTTATAAAGTATTCGACGGCCTTCACATCATGGTTGGTGGTTTTTTCGATTTCCTTTATTTCAAGTGCATCTTTCGTTGTGAAATCGGTATAGATTTTACGTAATGCCCCAAAATTAGAAATATCGAATTTCGAAAGTTGAGGTAAGGGTATTTCGCAAAGCGCTATAAAATATTCAATTTCTACCCTAACCCTATATTTAATTAAAGCTTCTTCTGAAAAATAAGGAGCCAACGAATCGGTTTTTGATCGGTACCTACCATCAATAGGGGAAATGGCATTTAAAGCGTTTAGAGACATGATTTCTGGTTGAAATAATAAGCGGCAAATATACCTATAAGTGCAATAGTTTAAAACACAATTGCGTAGAAGTTTGGTATTCGAAAGGCACTGTTATAAAACAGTATATAATCTGTTCGCTGTCATTTTTTAATTTTCTCAAGTTTATTTAACGTTATTCTTGCCCGTGATTTATAAGCAGCGCTCCCGGCCACGTAATGCTGCGTTAAAACGAGTTGTAACTCTGGGTATATCCAATTTATTTTATGACCGAGTAGCAGGAGGGTCGTCATTGAATAGGCTTTCGGTGCAACTTTATGATCGCCAATAAGCCAATCAAAGGCAGACTCTGCAATAGTGTTTAAATGCTTGTCGGTAAGTACCATTCTCGAAGGATTTGGTTTTTTTGAGAAATAAGATTTCATCAACAATTCACAAATTTTTCCTGCGGGCCGAATAGAGGATTCTAATTGAGTGACAGGTAGTGAGGATATAAATCCATCTATATTGTTTAAAATAAGCCGCAAATCTTTTTTTGCAACATATTCTAAAACCCAACTTGCCTTACAAGAAATAGGCTCGTGATTATCCTTAACGACTTCAATCAATAATGGAATTAATTGAGGGTTTTCTAGGACACGTTGTGCCATTGAACTCCGTTTTTCCCGTGAGGCATTAACATAATCGAGTGCCTCATAAAATGCTGCTTTTGTCATAAAATTGTACCTTTAAGGCAGAATTCCCCCAAATATGAAATTACTAAAAAAAATTACGCTTGGTGTAGTTTTGATTTTTGTCGCCATGCAGTTTTATAGTCCTACAAAGAATACTTCCCCTGGCAACCATACGAAAACTTTTGTCATAGAAACAAACCCCTCAGCTGAACTCAAAACTATTTTTGAGAATTCCTGCTATGACTGTCATAGTAATAATACGGCCTATCCTTGGTATAACAATATCGCTCCTGTTTCCTATTGGATCGCGAGCCATGTAGAGGGAGGAAAAAAGCATTTGAACTTTTCGGAATGGGGAAAATACACCATGGACAAAAAGGACCATCTTTTAGAAGAATTGGAAGAAGAGATTGTAAATGAAGAAATGCCTTTAACAGAATATACATGGATTCATGGTAATACCAAATTATCTGAAAATCAAATTGATGCTATTTCTGAATGGGTAAAGCAAACTCGGATTATTTACCAATTAGGGAAGCAACCAAAATAGGAACCCCTTCTGCCGCAGTTTTTGCAATTATGTTCAAATTTTTTTGTGAATTTTGGCCAATGGAAGGTTTAGGATCGATGAAGTAGATTTCGGTACTAGGTTTTACAAAATTAATCAGGCTAGCAGCAGGATAAACCTGCATTGAAGTTCCGATAATAATTAAGATATCGGCTTTTTCGGTAATGCTTATAGCATCTTCCAATAAAGGTACAGCCTCGCCGAACCAGACGATATGGGGTCTTATCTGAAATCCTTTTTTACAAATGTCACCCATACGGATGTCTTTTCTACATTCAAAAATAGCATCAATAGAACCGGTGCTTCGTGCTTTTAAAAGTTCACCATGTAGATGAAGAATGTTGCTACTGCCAGCGCGTTCGTGCAAATCGTCTACGTTTTGGGTGATAATGTGCACGTTAAAATACGGTTCCAAATCAACTAAAGCATGATGCGCTTTATTTGGTTTTACTGACAATAATTGCCTTCTACGTTGATTGTAGAAATCCAGCACCAACTCCGGATTTTTGCGGAAACCCTCTGGCGAGGCTACCTCCATAACATCATGGCCTTCCCAAAGTCCGTTCGCATCTCTAAACGTTTTAAGGCCACTTTCGGCGGATATTCCAGCTCCAGTAAGTACAACAATATTTTTCATGGAATTTCAAATTGAGTTTAAAAATATACTTTTCTTATTTTGCAGGCATGATCGATTTGAAACTTTTAGAGTATTTGGAAGGTTTTGTTTCTGAGAAAAGAAAACAAAAATTCTTAGAAGTATTAAGCCAGCGGACTAATTTTATTACCGTAGCAGTCGAAGATGTATACCAGATGCACAATACCAGTGCGGTTGTTCGTAGTTGTGAGTCATTTGGTGTTCAACAGGCACACCTTATCGAAGGACGGTATGGAAAACGACTGGATGAAGAAATAGCAATGGGAGCGCAAAAGTGGGTAGATATTCATCGATACAAAAACTCGAAGCAAGCCATTGATTCGCTTAGAACTCAAGGGTATAAAATAATAGCGACCAGTCCACACGCCGAGAGCTCTTTGCTGCATAATTTTAGGTTGGATGGTAAAATCGCCCTATTTTTTGGAACAGAAACGAAAGGGTTGAGTGATGAAGTTCTTAGCAATGCCGATGCTTTTCTGAAGATACCGATGGTTGGTTTTACCGAAAGTCTAAACATTTCTGTTTCAGCCGCTATTCTATTACAGCACTTAACAACCGATTTAAGAAATTCCGACTTTGAGTGGAAACTTGCACCTGAAGAGGTTATGGAAAAACGTTTAGATTGGGCTAAAAAATCAATAAAAAGTATTGATGATATTTTGTTAAGGTATCAAAAGGATAATGGACTCTAATCAATCCAACGGATTTCACTTATATTGAACCCGGTGCTGCAGTCGTCTTGGCAGTTTTTCGAAAAATAAGAACATACACTAAGCAAACCATTGTTTTCGGCTAAAAAGGTTATCTCATTTTCATCTTCATTAACCGATAAAATAGTTGCTTTACACGAACTATAAATTTGGTCTAAAGTAATTGTGTCGGCACCTTCAACATGGGAGTTCAGTTCATTTTCGTTTTCACTCCAACTTTCTATAATTTCTTTTTCGGATCCATCAAGTTGATATGCTTCATAAACGCGTGAAATTACTTTACCGTCAATAACGGTTAGGGTAGTATTAGAACCGAAACCGAAAACTGAACCAAAATTTACCGTATACGAATAACTATTTCCTTCAGTTTTTTTAGTGCTTTTCGATGTATCAAGACTTTTGTCAAATTCAGATTCAAAAGCGTCATCATTACTACAGGCATACATTATAAGGGTTAAAAATGCTGTTACCGCCAGAAATGATCTTTTATTGCACATAATTATTTTTATTCAAAGATGAGCTAAGTGAAGAAGGGTTGCGCTTAAACGTTCGCTTTTATTTGTGAATACCATGTTCGAATTTGACAGCTTTAAGGTTACACATAAAAAATGGTAGCCTCTGCCCTTGCAAAAAAGCGAATAGGAAGTATGGTAGTACCAATGCCTTTTGATACATACATCTTCGAGTGTTCGTTGCTATACCATCCTCTTAGATAGTCTCCACTACCACCTGGAGTGTAGATTTTTCTTCCGAAAAAAGTGATTTGACCCCCATGCGTATGTCCGGAAAGAATCATCTTGACGTTTACCTTTTCGTTTTGGTTGAGCGCATCAATCTCATTTTTATAGCCAGGGCAATGGTTCAATACAACAGTACTTAAATATCGTTTTTTTATGGTTTTAACGGCTCCCTTATAATCGGCATTTCCTTTTAGAAAATCATCAATGCCCACAATGTTAACGGTCCTGTTGTTTTTGATATATGTAAAATTCTGATTAACAAGGATCCTACCATTGTGTTTTTTGAAAATTTCTTTAAAGTCGACTAGGCTTATGTTACTATCATATTCTTTATTACCAAAAATCGCTATTTTTAAAATGTGATCATCGAACAATTGTAAAAGAGGCTCAAGATGAATAAAATGCCGCTTTCTTGCCACGGTATCACCAGTGAAAACTAAAATATCAGGATTTAACCGATTCACTTTTTCGGCAATACCTTTAAGCGAACTATTAATTTCTTTCAAATGAATATCAGAAAGTTGTATTACGGTAATTGGTTCGTCGTTATTCTCGGACAGGTCATACTCTGTCCAGTCAATAATATATTTTTCAAACCAAAAAGCGTCTAAAGCCGTAAGTCCTATAATTCCAGTAAGTCCTAATAAAAATCTTTTAACAAAGGATCTTCGTCCAATTCCCATAAAATCATTCTCTACTCAGAAAATTCCCATTCGGAAAATTCCAAATCCATTTAGTATTCCTTCACTTCAAGTAAAGCTATATCAAAATCATTTTCTAACACTACTTTGCCATTTGCAACGACTACCTCGGTAGCAGAGTAGGCATCGTATAATTTAGTTCCGTCACCGAAAAATCCTTTTACAACTATGGATTTTTTTCCTTTTGGCAAATCCAGGCCAATTACTACTTTATCTACGTACTCATCATTCTTTAAGTATCTGCTAAACACATACGGCTTTGAAGCGAGTCGATTATGGATACCGGCACCGATGGACGGATGATTATTCCTAAAAGATCCGACTTTGCGCCAGTGGTTTAATATTTCTGCTTTTTTAGGGATGCTGTCCAATTCCTCCCAATTCATAAAAGAACGTAAAGTGGCATCGCCCGATGTTCCTTCGATGGTAAGGTCTCTGGCAGTTTCATCACCATAATATATTTGTGCCGCTCCTGGGGTCAGTAGCAGCACGTTCGCTGCTCTGTAAGGATTATTTCGTTCCTTGTCAAAAGGTTGGCTGTCATCGTGGGAAGTGATATAATTCAATACACTTTTGTCCTTAAGAGTCGTATGTAAAAGTTTGCTGTATTTGGAGAAGATAGATTCGTAGTCCTTTGCTGCATCGGTCTTGAGCTCAAAATTAATCAGGCTTTTAAATCCGTTCGCAAAATAGTCTACTTTCTTATTCCCAAAATCGAATTCCCTTCCCCCTGAAATACCATAATTGTATACCTCGCCAACCATGTAGAATGAATTGGAATCTAAAACCTTCTCTGGATTTTTCTTTTTCCAAAGTTCGAATGCTGCCGATGCTTCTGTATACAATTCTGCCCAGGCATTTTCATTTACATGTTTCACCGTGTCTACCCTAAAACCATCTACACCGAACTGATGAATATAATCGGTCAGCCATTTTATAATGTAATACCTGGGCGCCCTTGGGTATCCTGTGCGGTCAAAGAAAAGGTCAAGCTCATCCAATTCGCTACTTAGCCTGCCTTCTGCTTTCCACTTGGCCAATAAAGCATCCGGTAATTTCACGGGTTCTTCAGATGCTGTTAGCACATCCGGTAGATTAGCGACCAAGGTACAATCTGTGGTATTTTGATAGGTGGTAAATTCACAAGTTGGAGCTGTACGCACCCATTCTTCTGGCCAAACCGGGTCTTTTTCGGTTACGGGCCCTGTATGGTTCAATACAACATCCAGTAAAACACGAATTCCCTTATCATGGGCGGTTTTCACCAGTGTTTGCAAATCCTTTTCAGTTCCGAAATTTGGATCTAAAGTGGTCCAGTCCTTGGCCCAATAGCCATGGTAGGCGTAGGTGTTCCCGGTTCCTTCATCGGTATCACCATGAACTTGTTCGATTACAGGGGTAAACCAAATTGCATTTATTCCTAGCTTAGAAAAATAACCGTCGTTTATTTTTTCGGTAATTCCTTGAATATCACCGCCCATAAAGCCTCTTAGTTCTCCAGTTTCGTTGGTTCGTTCAAAATTGATATCGTTGGATGGATTTCCATTATTGAACCTATCGGTTAGCAGAAAATATACCGTTGCAGCATCCCATCGAAAATTCGGATTTTTTTGATCAGAAATTATCGAAGCCGTAGATGGCCCAGTGTGGTCTACCTTTTCTTTGGTTTCAGTTTTGCATGAACTAAGTAAAATTGTAATAAAAAGGGTAGGTACGATGTATTTCATTGCCTGGAAATTTAGGCTAAAGCTATAACATGAAAATCAATATAAGAAATATTATTTCTTTCTGTTCAGAACTTTATATTCCTCATAACAACTACTGATGGCATCTAAAATCTGTAGGTCATTTGCAGTGGTAATAAACGATTTTGAATAGTTGCAATTGTTGAGGATATCTTGAATGTCAACCTTTTCCAGTTGAAGGAATTCGGTCAAGATTTCACGGTCAAATTTAGAGGCCAATAAATTACGTATTTCATCATCTTCGCGCATTTGCCGTAACTTTCGCATTTGTGCTGGTTTTTTTCCGAACAAATTTCGAAGTAAATCGGCCGGATTCAAAATAGCACCCAGTACTTTTGTTACTGCACTAGGGTTCTTGTTGCCACCCTCATAACTCACGTTTAGTCCAGAAATACTGTATTGATAGGCATTGTTTATAGGAAGGTTCTTTACATCAATTTCTAGATACCCGGTCAGTGAATAGGGTCTAACGATAACTTCTTCAAGGGCATAAGCAAGTTCGGTCAAAGAAATTTGAGTATTCTTGAATTTGAACATGTCATTAGTGACCCTAATTTTTTGGGATTTGAAACCGAGAAATGAGAAATACAAAGTATCGTTAACGGCTGCCGTAATGGTAAATTCACCTTTTTCGTTGGTAATGGTCCCGAAAACCTGATTCAGGTTTACTACGTGTACACTTTCTAGAGGTGCTTCAGTTTGAGCATTTATTACTATGGCACTTATACGTTTACCTTCTTCCGTTTCCTGTGAAAAACCAATAAAAGATATGAAAACTAAAATAATCGCTAAAAAATACTTCATGTTTCTGACACCACGTTTAAGATACAAACAAAACAAAAAAATACGCCGAAGCGTATTTTTTAATATACAATTAACTAAAAGAAATCTCCCTTTCTTTTGCTGCTGCGTCTTTTCCCGGCGTTGGGGCCGCTGGCATCACTGCGCTCCCTTCTTCTTCCTTTACCACCACGGTCATCTTCCCGTCTGCCGCTTCGTTTTCCTTTAAAGCCGCCGCTACCGCCACTTCTGCGTTTACCGCCTCCACCACCTCCAGGGTTCTTGGAAACTTCAACGTTTACGAATCTTCCATCCACTTTAAACTCGGTGAACTTATCAAGAATTTGTTGGGTTACTTCTGCTTCTGTATTAAAGAAAGAGAAACTTTCCTTAACATCTACTTTAAATACATCTTCTTGCCCAAGACCAACCGTATCCCTGATAAAATCTTTTAAGGACATCCAATCGTAACCATCCTTTTCACCGACATTAATGAAATAACGAACTGCTCCACTGGTCGGGATAGCATCACTAGTTCTATCGTTGTTTCTGTCCCTTCCGTTATCCGAAGCATTTAAGTCGTTGGTTTTATTGTAATAATTGAAGAATCTAGAGAATTCTACGGATACAATTTTCTTAATAAGTTCTTCACGATCGATACCTTCCAATACATCATTAATAGCGGGAAGATAGTTGTCTACATCCTTATTGATTTTGGTATCCTTGATTTTATTGGCCAAGTGATATAACTGAATCTCACAGATTTCCATTCCTGTAGGAATTTGTTTGGAAATAAACTTCTGATTGATTTTGCTTTCAATGGCCTTGATCTTACGTTGTTCGCTTCGGGTTATGATGACCATTGATATCCCTGATTTACCGGCCCTACCTGTTCTACCACTACGGTGGGTATAGGTCTCGATTTCATCGGGTAATTGGTAGTTGATTACGTGGGTAATATCATCTACATCGATACCACGGGCGGCTACGTCTGTGGCTACCAACATCTGTATCTGTTTTTTGCGGAAAGAGTTCATTACCAAATCACGTTGGTTTTGGCTCAAATCACCATGTAAAGCTCCAGCGTTATACCCGTCTTCTATCAGTTTTTCGGCAACTTTTTGGGTATCGCGTTTGGTTCTACAGAAAATAACTGAAAATATATCAGGATTTGTATCCGCCAATCTTTTCAGTGCAGGGTAACGATCCCGTCCACCAACAACATAGTACTCATGCTGTACGGTGGTAGCACCTGAATTTTTTGCGCCCACAGTAATTTCTTGTGGGGAGTGCATGAATTTTTTTGCGATTATGGAAACCTCTTTAGGCATGGTAGCCGAGAATAACCAAGTAGATTTCTCATTTGGGGTATTGGAAAGAATTTCCTTAATATCTTCCATGAAGCCCATGTTCAACATTTCATCGGCCTCATCAAGAATACAATAGTCGATCTTGGAAATATCCACAAGACGTCTACTGATCATATCTTTCATTCTACCAGGGGTGGCCACAATGATCTGTGCCCCTCTTTTTATCTGTCTTGCTTGTTCGGTAATGCTCGCACCCCCATAAATGGCAACTACGTTAATATTACGTTCGTATTTGGAATAGGCCTGCATTTCATTGGTGATCTGCAAGCAAAGCTCACGAGTAGGGGACAGGATCAAGCCTTGTGTGGTTCTACTGTTACTATCAATTTTTTGGATCAGCGGAAAACCGAAGGCAGCTGTTTTACCAGTACCTGTCTGTGCCAAGGCTACCAAATCGGTATCACTTTCCAATAAAATCGGTATTGCTTTTTCCTGTACTTCAGATGGGTTTTCAAAACCCATATCAGCAACAGCATCTAATAAGGACTTCTGTAGTCCTAGTGCTTCAAACTTTGTCATAAATATGTTATACTAAATCGCAAATATGAATGTTGCATAGAGCGATTATCGTATATAACCTAGTTTGACTCAGCGCAACACATGCTATACTAGCGGCGTTAATTAAGCGGCAAAGGTACTGCTAATATTCGAGGTGGTATAATAATTGGTAAAGTATTACCGAGGTGCTAATAAATAACCATAAACGGAAAGAATTGTTCCTGTAATTCCGAATAGTACCATAAGTACAATTAAGCTTTTTTGAAGAATGGGATTGTCATAAATGATGATACACACGGCACCTAATACAATACAAATTTGAAAGAATAGCATTCCATAATCGAACTTTTTTGTGGCATAGTCATAGGTAGCCGCCAACTGTTCCCATTCTTTAACGCCCACTATTTTACCCAATTCACCATCCAGATCCTGAATCCAATTTTCTTTACCTACTTGATGGGAGCCATTCAAGATTTCTATTTTTTCAGCTCCGTATTTGGTAATCTGTTCTTTGACCAGTGCAATTTTTTCTTGGATTACAGGAACTTTGTCCGATGTAACCATTCCGCTGCTGATCAAAACGTTCAAGTAGTCGAGTTCGCTTTCCTTTAAGGTCTCTTTTATACTTTTAGATTGATACCAACTCGAATAGCTTACCACGTTATTATGTGCGATCATCATTTCTTCCTCCAACTCACCGTTCACCATTTGAGATATGGCCATAAGCGCGGCGAAAAGTGCAATGAGCACTCCGCCAATAGCTTCAGCTCTTTCTGATGCAACCGATACTTCTACGGTTTCCCTGTTATTTTTATCTTGCAACATTTATGGTCTTTAAATAGGCTATCAATTTTTTAAACGCTTGCGCGCGGTGACTTATTTCGTTTTTCACCGATAAAGGAAGTTCGGCAAACGTTTGTTCATATCCATTGGGTGCGAAAATCGGATCGTATCCAAAGCCATTTATGCCATTTTTTTTGGTTGTGATCGTACCGTCTATTTTTCCCTCAAAAAGATGTGTTTCACCATTTAAGTTTAAGGCGATGACTGTTTTAAAATGTGCATTTCGATTTTCTTGACCAGTCATTTTAGCCAAAAGTTTGTCCATGTTTGCTTCGGCATTGTTTTTAGAGCCTGCATAGCGTGCAGAGAATACCCCTGGCTCTCCATTTAAGCTATCAACCAAAAGTCCGGTATCATCTGCAAAACAAGGTAGTTGATAAGTGTCGGTCACAAAATCGGCTTTTATTCTAGCGTTGCCCTCTAAAGTGTTCGAAGTTTCTGCAATTTCAGTCATACAACCTATACCGTCCAAACTGATTAGTTGTATGGTCGAAGGTACCAATTGTTGAATTTCTCTTAATTTATTGGGATTGTGGGTTGCGAATACGAGCTTCATCTGCTAATTTGGGAACTGTTTTAGTCAATTTTGAACATCAAAAGTAGTAATTTTATAAAATGGAATTAAAGTTACCGCCTGCATTGGTGTTTTTGTTTTTTGGATTAGGAATGTATCTAGTGGCCAAATTTTTACCGGTCGGTTTTTTTGATTTTTTTGGTCGCAACCTACTTTTTGGGGTATTAGTAGTGTTGGCAGTTGTACTGATGATTATTGCACTGATCCAATTTTATAGGGCTAGAACCACAATAGACCCATCTAAACCTATTAAAACAGCTAAGTTGGTGACGAACGGGGTCTATACTTTTTCCCGAAACCCCATGTATTTAGCCATGTTACTTTTGTTATTGGCCTTGGGGGTTGCTTTGGGAAATGCGTTTAATACCCTTATTGCTGCCGGATTTGTTGCTTATATGAACCATTTTCAAATCGTACCTGAGGAGCGGTTCCTTTTAGAGAAATTTGGACGGGAGTATAAAGAATACTGCACACTGACTAGGCGATGGTTTTAAAAGCGAGGCGTTCTTTTCGATTATTAATAGAAGAACTAATAGTTCTAAATATTAACTTATTTGCTTATAATTCTATATATTAGCTTTTTGATTAATATTTATGATAGCCATAATTACAGGAGACATTATTAACTCAGAGAATCATCCTTCCTCTGAATGGATGGATCTACTTCGGGAGTACTTTGCTCGATTCGGTGCTTCGCCAATGAATTGGGAAATATATAGAGGTGATGAATTTCAATTAAAGGTTACCAAAAAAAATGCACTATTCACGGCCATTCGCATTAAGGCCATGTTGAAAGCCATAAAAGGATTGGATGTGAGAATGGGTATAGGAATAGGTCTGGAGACTTACATAGGAAAAGGAGTGACAGAATCTAACGGACCAGCGTATCAACGGTCTGGTCGCAATTTTGAATCCTTAAAGGAAAGCAAGGTCAATCTTAGTATTGCCACAGGAAATCCCCAACATGATCGCACCCTGAATTTGATGCTGCAGTTGGCATTAGATTTTATGGATACTTGGAGCGTGGTTTCGGCGGAGATCGTGGTATTGGTTCTAGATTTTCCAAATGATTCCCAAAAGGAAATTGCTCAAAAATTAGGCATAAAACAATCTGCTGTAAGTCAACGCTTAAAACGGGCCCGGTTGGATCTTGTTTTAGATTTGTTGGCTTACTATGAGGAGCTACTAATAGAAAGTTAACATGCTGCTATTCATAAAATTAATATTGGCCCATTTAATCGGTGATTTTATGTTACAGCCACTTAAATGGGTGTTGCACAAACAATCCCATAAAATAGCTTCAGAGTATTTGTACTTTCACGTGCTGCTGCATTTTCTATTATATCTGGTTCTTCTTTGGGATTTGGCTTTATGGAAAATAGCACTAATAATTGCGCTTGGGCATTTTTGTATAGACCTTCTGAAATTATCCACAGAGAAATTTTTTAAAACTAAGAGTATTCCGTTTTTTATAGATCAGGCCTTACATATTATCTTGATTTATTGCTGTGTGTTTTATGAAAACCTATATGAACATACTTTAACTCTTTTTCAACATCTAGATTGGTATCTCATTACCGCCATTGTCTTCGTTACCTACCCGGCGGCAATAATTATGGGAAAAATATTGGAGCCCATGTCCGATCAAATCGAGACGGATCATAAATCTCTGCCCAATGCCGGTAAGTATATCGGCATTATTGAAAGGTTGTTCGTTTTGATTTTTATTGTGATCGGAAGATGGGAAGTGATTGGTCTCTTGATTGCTGCAAAATCAGTTTTTAGATTCAATGATCTTAAGGAACGAAACAATAGAAAACTTACAGAATATATTTTAATAGGAACACTCGTTAGTTTTGGGTTGGCCATTCTGACCGGGCTCCTTTATATTTCTTAATTCAAATTTCATCTATGAAAAAGAATTCCATTATCATTATAATAGCATTGTGTCTAGCTGGCAACCTTACCGTAGCCCAATCAAAATCATTTACCTCTTTCGATGGTGTAAAGATTGCATTCACAGATGAAGGCCAGGGCAACCCCGTTCTTTTGGTTCATGGTTTTATAAATTCTAGTGCTTCATGGGGCAATTCACCATTGAAAAAAGATTTATTAGAAAAAGGATATCGTATAATTATTCCCGATTTAAGGGGTAACGGTAACTCAGATAAACCCCAAGATGATAAGGCATATGAAAATGATGCAGAGGTTAAGGATTTGAAATTATTGATGAACCATCTTAACATCAAAAAGTATAAAGCTATAGGATATTCAAGAGGAAGCATTGTTCTGGCAAAATTGTTGACCAAGGACAAAAGGATTGAAAAAGCGGTTCTGGGAGGAATGGGCATCGACTTTACGAATCCCGATTGGGATAGAAGAATCATGTTCGCCAAAGCGTTTGATGGAGAGGTGACCAATGCCACGAAAGGGGCGGTAGAATACGCAAAATCGATTAATGCAGATTTACGTTCATTGCACTTGCAGCAAAAGTATCAGCCCGTAACTTCAAAAAAACAATTAGCCAAGATTACGGTTCCTATTCTGGTGATCTGTGGTGATGAAGACGTCGATAATGGGAATGCACATGAGTTGAGCGCCACCTTTAAAAATGCTACCCTGAAAAAAGTACCGGGTGATCATAATGGAACCTATAGAACAAAAGCATTTTCCCAAGCCATTATTCAATTTTTGAACCAATGAAGCTATTTTAACCAAATTACATCATAACTGATCCTTTTTGTTTTATTTACTGAATAACATTTATAAGGATAAATTAAATTTTTACTTTTGCCACTTATTTTAGTCGCAAGATTTTAAAGCTAAAACCAAAGGTTTACCATGACCGAAGTGAGTAGAAAATATGTTTTTGATTTCGATAGTACCTTAACCAGGGTAGAGGCCTTGGATGTATTGGCGGAAATGACCTTGGAAGGAAAATCAAACAAGGAAGATATTGTCAGGGAAATACAAAAAATCACCAATTTAGGAATAGATGGTGATATCTCTTTTACCGAGTCTTTAGAACGCCGTCTCAAATTATTGCATGCCAATAAAGAAGATTTGGACGGACTCGTAAAAGAACTTAGAAACAAAATATCAAAATCCATAGCGTCAAACAAAGAGTTCTTTGAAAAGTATGCCGATGATATCTATGTGATTTCTTGCGGTTTCAAAGAGTTTATTGATCCGATTGTAAAAGAATATAATATACCTTCTGAACGTGTGTATGCAAATACGTTTAAATTCGACCAAGAAGGGAATATTATCGGTTTTGATGAAAAGAACGTACTGTCCCAGCATAATGGCAAAATTGATTGCCTAAGACAAATGGACCTCGAAGGAGAAGTTCAGGTGATCGGGGATGGTTATAGTGATTACGTGATGCGCGAAGCAGGTATAGCTCATAAGTTTTTTGCTTATACTGAAAACGTACACAGAGAAAAGGCCGCCAATAAAGCGGATTATGTTACACCAAGTTTAGATGAATTTTTATTTGTGAATAAGTTGCCAAGAAATATCTCGTACCCAAAGAATAGGATCAAGGTCCTTTTATTAGAAAATGTTCATACCGCTGCGTTTCAAAATCTATCAGAAGATGGATTCTCGGTAGAGTTGATAAAACATAGTTTATCCGAAGAAGAGCTTATCGAAAAAATCAAAGGAGTCCATGTTTTAGGAATACGTTCCAAGACCCAAGTGACCCAAACAGTGCTTGATGCCGCCGATAAATTATTGGTAGTAGGTGCTTTTTGTATCGGTACCACTCAAATCGATTTGGAAAACGCCAAGAAAAAAGGCGTTGTAGTTTTTAATGCCCCTTACAGTAATACTAGATCGGTGGTAGAATTGGCCATCGGTGAGATTATTATGCTAATGCGCAGTGTCTTTGATCGTAGTAGGGAAATACACGAAGGGCAATGGCAAAAAACGGCTGCGGGATCAAGGGAAGTACGTGGTAAAAACCTAGGGATTGTGGGTTACGGTAATATAGGTAAGCAACTTTCCGTTTTGGCCGAAGCCATGGGGATGCGGGTATATTATTATGATGTGGATGATAAGTTGGCCCTTGGTAATGCTGTAAAGTGCAATACCTTAGAAGATTTATTGAACGTGTCTGATGTGGTTACGTTACATATCGATGATAATAAGGCCAATAAGAACTTCATTGGAGAGCGCGAAATCAAACAGATGAAAAAGGGTGCCATGCTCATTAATTTGTCGAGAGGATTTGTGGTTGATATAGATGCACTTGCTGAAGGTTTAAAAGAAGGTCATATTGGTGGTGCAGCTGTGGACGTATATCCAGATGAGCCTGCTAGTAATGGTGAATTCCATACGAAACTCCAAGGATTTCCGAATGTTATTTTGACTCCACATGTGGGGGGTAGTACAGAGGAAGCACAGCGAGACATTGCCGACTTTGTCCCGAATAAGATTATGGATTATATCAATTCCGGTAATACGGTCGATGCGGTCAATTTCCCGAATATACGTTTGCCAAAACAGAATAAAGCACACCGTTTTCTACACATCCATAAAAATGTTCCGGGTATCATGGCCAAAATCAACAAGGTATTGGCACAGTACGAACTGAACATCTCAAGTCAATATCTCTCTACGGATAACGAAGTAGGTTATGTAATTACCGATTTGGACAAGGAGTATAATAAAGATGTGATTAAAGCGCTTAAAAAGGTTGAGAATACAATTAAGTTCAGGGTGCTTTATTAAGATATTTAATTCATTGTAGAACGGATAGAATTCTTTTTCTTTAGGATGTAAGTAGGTATGCCTACATATAATACAACGTTGATACACTTAAAAGGCTTTTTCACCACAAAATGTTGTAATCCTATTACCTTGGGATTATTTTAGTAGGAAATATCCTTCATGAAAACGAAGAAAAGGTCTTTTAAGGACTTTTATAAATATTACCTATTGGTATTTACGGTAATTCTCTTAACCGTTATCATACAGTCCGTCATACAATATTCCTTAAAAGAACAAGAGGGATACTCCTCACTTATAAATATATCTGGTAAACAACGAATGCTCAGTCAGAAAGTGTTGGCCAATTTTTACGAGTGTCGTTTTTTAGAAGGCAACTATACCGCATTGAAATTGGCCCTGGATAATTTGTACGAAACCCATATAGACCTTCAAAAGGGCAATCTTGATATTGGTATTGAACCTATAGCGGATCAAGAAGTACAATCCCTGTTTAACGAACTAAATCAACATTTAGATTACATATATAGTAATCTCAATGATGTTGATAAATTAAAAGAAGTTTCTTCATCAGAATTAAGCACCGAGGTAGCGAGTTTCTTAACGTTAATGGATGCTATCGTAAACCGTTTTCAGGAGCTTGCTGAAGAAGAAATTAGAACCTTGATGATTATTGAGATGGAACTGGCATTTGCGACCATCGTAATCGTTTTATTGGAAGTTTTTTTTATAGTGAATCCGGTGATTAAAAAAATTACACTACAAAATAAAAAACTTAAGGAAATTTCTTGGTACCAAACCCATGCGGTTACCTCTCACATAAAGAACATAAAAGAACTTCAGCATGTTTTAAAACTTGAAAGAAAAATGGAATTTAAAGAGGAACTGATCGGTTGCCTTATGGAGGAATTAGATGATTTAGAGGGGATTTCTAAGGACATGGTGCAAACTTTAGAAAGTACGACTACCTAACTATTTTTAAAATTATATTGAGTTATTGATGGTGATACGGTTCGTTTTTTAGAATGGTAAAAGCCCTATAGAGTTGTTCCGTAATGAACAAACGTACCATTTGATGTGAAAAGGTCATTTTTGAGAGACTTATTTTTGCCGATGCCTTATCATAGACTTCTTGGCTAAAACCATAAGGCCCGCCGATAAGAAAAACCAATTGTTTTATTCCCGCATTCATTTTTTTCTGTAGATAATCTGAAAATTCGACCGACGAATACTGTTTTCCCTTTTCATCAAAAAGAACCAGAACATCTGTTGGGCCTAATCTTTTAATGATAAGTTCACCTTCTTTTTCCTTTTGCTGCTCTTCGGATAGATTCTTTGTTTTTTTTAAATCTGAAATCAACTCTATTTCAAAATTGATATAATGCTTTAATCTTTTTTGATACAGCTCAATAAGTTCCTGTAGTTGCGAACTATCGGTTTTGCCTATGGCTAAAAGTTTTATAGTCATATTTCAAAAGTAAATCAATTTCGCAAATGGATTTGTAATTTAGCATGACATTAGATATAAAATTTATGATTTCAGAAGAACAGTTTAAAGAAGAGATTACATTGATCATAGCGAATGCAGTGCGTGAAGATGTAGGGGATGGAGACCATAGTTCTTTGGCCTGTATACCAGAAACGGCAATGGGTAAGGCCAAATTATTGGTAAAAGATGAGGGGATCATAGCCGGTGTCGATTTTGCCGAATTGGTCTTTTATTTCATTGACCCTAATTTAAAGATAGATGTACGTATAAAAGATGGTACCGCCGTAAATCATGGCGATATTGTATTCTATGTAGAAGGAAGTTCCCAAAGCATTTTAAAGGCCGAGCGTTTGGTGTTGAATGCCATGCAGCGAATGAGTGCCATTGCAACAAAAACTAATATGTACGTGAATTTGTTAAAGGGAACGGGAACAAAAATTCTGGATACCCGGAAAACAACCCCGGGAATTCGGGCATTGGAAAAATGGGCCGTAAAAATAGGAGGAGGTGAAAATCACCGATTCGCACTTTATGATATGATTATGTTAAAGGATAATCATATCGATTTCGCAGGGGGGATTACAAAAGCGATAGAAAAGACAAAGCAATATTTAAAAGATACGAAGAAGGACTTGAAGATTATTGTCGAGGCCAGGAACTTGGTTGAAATTAAGGAAATACTGCAATCGGAAGGTGTCTATCGCATTTTAATCGACAATTTCAATTATGAGGATACGCGTGAAGCCGTAAAATTGATTGGGAGTACTTGTTTGACAGAATCTTCAGGAGGTATCAATGAAAAAACAATCAGGGAATATGCAGAATGTGGGGTCGACTATATTTCTTCAGGGGCATTAACGCATTCTGTCTATAACATGGACTTAAGTTTAAAAGCAGTGTAAATGTCTTTAGAGGTCGAGGATAAACTAGATAAGATTCCTGTAATAAATTGGTGTGTCCGTTTTCTAAAGAAACTAAGATTGCCCGGTTTTGAAGGGCTTTCGGTTTACGACCTTTTAGAAATGTACGTTTTCGGCATTTTAAAAGGAACCTTGTCGACACGGGCGAGTGCCATAGCGTTCAGCCTTTTTATGGCCCTTTTTCCATTAATCATCTTCATGGTAACTTTAGTGCCTTTTTTGGTTTCATACATTAGTATTGAACATGGCGATTTTGATGTCCAATTTCGTTTGTTTTTGGAATCTTTTCTGCCGAATGCTACAGGCGAATATTTTGGGGAGGTTTTTCAACAAATAAAAGATCAGAAAAGAGGAGGATTGTTGTCATCTGCTTTTTTGCTTTCAATTTTCTTGATCGCCAACGGGGTAAACTCCATTTTTGGGGGATTTGAAACTTCATACCACATTGAGTTGACCCGAAATTTCTTCAGGCAATATGCTTATGCCTTAATGGTAGGACTTATTTTGGCTATATTGATCATTTTAGGATTCGTGGCCTATATCTATTTTGAGTTCTATGTGCTCGGGTACCTCTCTGAATTTGCAGCAAGGCAGGGCGGTTACGTTCTTGGGGAAGAAGAAGTTGTCGGTGTACAGATTGCCAAGGTGTTATTTTTTATTATTCTGTCCTATTTCACAACGGCTATTCTTTATTATTTCGGTACAAGAGAAGGCAAACAGGCCCGCTTCTTTTCTATTGGAGCTTTAATGACGACGATATTATTTTTGATAACCTCCTATTTGTTCGGAATATATATAGAAAAGTTTGCCAGATATAATGAATTATACGGTGCTCTGGGAGGATTATTGATTTTAATGGTATACATCTGGTTAAATTCTAATATATTGCTACTCGGGTTTGAATTGAATGCTTCCATGAATACCTTACGTAAAATAACAAGAAAAGAATGATGAATCAGGTTCTCCAGTTAAGTGTTTGTGCTATGTTACTCTTTTCGGCCAGTGCATCGGCCCAGTCGGTCTTTGGTAAATGGAAAACCATCGATGACCGTACCGGGAAGCCCAAAGGCATTATTGAAATCTATAAAAAGGATGGATTGATGTATGGGAATGTAATTGAGATTTTGGAAGAAGGAAAAGAAGATGTGAAATGTACCAAGTGTGATGGTGAATTAAAAGATAAGCCTGTAGAAGGTATGGAGATTATCACGGCAGGAGAAAAACATGATGATGGCGAGTGGAAGGGAAAACGATTGTTCGACCCAGAGCAGGCGATGACCTTTCGTTTCAAAATATGGTTGAATCCTGACAATCCCGATGAATTAAAAGTTAGGGGATATTTAGCCTTTATCTACCGAACACAAACTTGGTTGCGTGTGAAAGGATAGATGCTATGGCCAACTTTATTAATGTTATACTCCCTATACCCTTAGAGCGGCTTTTTACTTATAGTATTACCGAAGAAGAAGCTAAGCTACTTCAAACCGGTATGCGCGTAGCCGTTCCTTTTGGGAAATCTAAGATTTATACCGGTATCGTTTACAGTATCCATCAAACCCCTCCACAGGCATATGAGGCCAAGGAAATTCATGAGTTGTTAGATGATTACCCGATTGTGACACAGGTTCAGTTGAAGCACTGGGAGTGGATCGCCTCGTACTATATGTGTTCGTTGGGAGAAGTAGTACGTAGTGCTTTACCAGGGGCTTTCTTGTTGGAAAGTGAAACTTTGGTCTTGCGGAATAGGGAATTTGAGATGGATGAGAATGAACTTCAAGATGATGAATTTTTGGTTTTCGAAGCACTTCAACATCAATCCATACTTAAGGTAAATGAGGTAGCTGCGATTGTAGAACGTAAAAATGTATTGCCCATCCTTCAGCGGTTATTGGAAAAAAAAGTAATCCTGCTTAAAGAGGAAGTCTACGAGCAATACAAGCCTAAATTGGTACGCTACGTAAAATTAGGCTCGCCATATACTTCAGATGAGAAACTGGAGGAACTTTTGAACGAACTGACAAGGGCTCCAAAACAGAGTCAGGTCGTATTGACTCTTTTTCAGTTACAGGGTAGGACTAAAAAACCGATCAAGGTTTCTGAATTGGAAAAATCGAGTAACAGTTCAAAGGCGGTCATCAAATCGTTGGTGGATAAGCAAATACTTGAAGAGTACTATATCAAGACCGATCGGGTTTCGTATGATGGAAATTCAGAAAATTTAGACAGTAAAGATCTTAATGAATATCAGAAGCATGCATTGACTGATATAAAAGCTTCTTTTGCACAAGCCAAGGTAACCTTGTTAAAAGGAGTTACTTCCTCTGGGAAGACGGAAGTCTATGTGAAGCTGATAGAGGAATGCATGGAGAAAGGTTTACAGACCTTGTACTTACTTCCTGAAATTGCGTTGACCACCCAATTGATAAGTCGGTTACAGGAATATTTCGGGGATAAAATAGCGATATACCATTCAAAATATAATGTTCAGGAGCGTGTAGAGGTTTGGCAGAATGTCTTACAGGCCAAATCAAAGGCGCAGTTGGTCATTGGTGCACGTTCGGCACTGTATTTACCGTTTAGTAAATTAGGGTTGGTCATTGTTGATGAGGAACACGAAAGTTCGTTCAAACAATTTGATCCAGCTCCCAGATACCATGCCAGAGATGCGGCCGTAGTTTTAGGAAATTTACATGAGGCCAATGTTTTATTGGGCTCGGCAACACCTAGTGTAGAAAGTTACCATAACGCCCAGATCGGCAAATATGGATATACTGAAATTACTAGACGCTTTGGAAATGTGTTGATGCCCGATATGGAATTGGTGGATATCAAGGAGGCGGCACGAAAAAAACGCATGAAAGGCCATTTCTCTGAACGACTGCTCTTGGAAATGGAAGACACTCTTTTGGCAGGGGATCAAATTATCCTTTTTCAGAATAGAAGAGGGTTTGCCCCCTTGTTGGAGTGTTTAACTTGTGGGCATACGCCGCAATGTCCCAATTGTGATGTAAGCCTTACGTATCACCAGTTTAGAAATCAATTGCGCTGCCATTATTGTGGACATCATTCGGCACTGCCGGAGGTTTGTATCGCATGTGGGAGTCCAGAGCTGGATACTAAAGGTTTTGGAACGGAGCAAATAGAAACAGAAGTCAGCTCTTTGTTCCCAGAAGCTAAGGTAGGTCGTATGGATTTGGATACGACCCGAGGTAAACATGGTTACGAGAAAATAATCACGGCATTCGAACAACAGGAACTTGATATTTTAGTAGGTACCCAAATGCTTACCAAAGGGTTGGATTTTAGAAACGTAAATTTAGTAGGAGTCATGAACGCAGATTCTCTATTGAATTTCCCAGATTACAGGGCCCATGAACGTACGTACCAATTATTGACCCAAGTATCGGGTAGGGCAGGGAGAACCAAAAAAAGAGGGAAAGTAATTATCCAAACTTATAATCCGTACCATCAGATTTTGAAGCAAGTGACCACTGGAGATTATGAAGGAATGTATGCCGAACAGCTCTATGAACGCGAACAATATAAATATCCACCGGTAAACCGGATTATTAAGGTCACCTTCAAGCATAAAAACTATACGATACTCAACGAAGCCGCTGATTGGTTTTCTGGGGCATTGCGAACTAATTTTGGTGGAACGGTCTTAGGACCAGAATATCCACCCGTAGCCAGAATACGCAATCAATATTTAAAGCATATTTTGATTAAGGTTAGTACAGTACAATCCTTAGCACAAACAAAATCCAACATAAAGCGTATTGAAAAATCTTTTAATGCCATCTCCTTGTATAGGAGTGTACGGGTAATCTACAATGTAGACCATATTTAAAACAAAAAAGACCGCTATTAGCGGTCTTTTAAAGTAAAATAATATCATAGAATTATACGTTACTAAGTGCTTCGGCCAATTCTGATTTTTTGTTTCGGCTTAACGGAATAGATCTACCGCTAACTTCTACATTTTTACTGTTGAATTTCTCAACCTTCTCCAAGTTAATGATATAGGATTTGTGAATTCGCAAAAATTTATCTTCTGGTAATTGCTTTTCAAAAGATTTCATTGTTGATAAAATTACGATATTGGCCTCATCGGTCACTAATTTTATATAGTCACCAAGTGCTTCTATCCACTTAATATCGTTTAAAATTACCTTTCTTTTCTTCAGGTTACTCTTTACAAAGATATGTTCCTCATCTTCGTTCACCCGGTTCATTTGCTCATAATTGGCGACCGCTCTTTTAACGGAGGCATCAAAACGGGCCATGGTAATCGGTTTATGTAAATAATCCGTTACGTCATAGTCAAATGCCTTAAGGGCATAATCTGGTTTACCGGTAATCAAAATTACCTGAGGACTGTTTTCTAGGGACTCGAGTAGGTCGAAACCTGTGATGATTGGCATTTCAACATCAAGAAATATAAGGTCTATCTCATGGTTCTTGATTCCGTTTTTAGCTTCGATAGCATTACTGTATTCTGCTACCATAGTTAAATTAGGATGATTGTTTACCAACTTTGCAACGGCCATCCTTTGCATGGACGAATCGTCAACGATGATACTTCTTAACTTCATAAGGGCTGATTTGTGGGGTTAAATCATCGACAAATAACCGAAAAAAGCTGCTGAACTACAACAAAAGATGTGAACAATGCAGTATTGATCGTATATCTGGTAATGATCATATGATTAAGATTTGGTTTAATTTTTTAATGTTGTTACCATTCAATAACGAAGAATATTCCCATTTCTTATAATTATTTTAAAATAATATCTATTTTTGCACTCCTTAAAACAAAATTAATATGAACCATTACGAAACTGTTTTCATTTTGAATCCCGTTCTATCTGATGTACAGATAGAGGAAACAGTTAAGAAATTCGAGGATTTCTTAATTAACAATGGCGCCAAAATGGTTGCCAAAGAAAATTGGGGGCTAAAGAAATTAGCTTACCCGATACAAAACAAGAAAAGTGGATTTTACCACTTGTTCGAATTTACGAACCCTGGTGAGGTAGTGATGCCTTACGAGCAGGAGTTTAGAAGAGATGAACGTGTTATGCGTTTCTTGACCGTTAAGTTGGACAAGCACGCCATTGCATGGGCAGAGAAAAGAAGAACAAGAAACAAAACCGCTAAAGCTTAAGTATTATGGCAACATTACAACAACAGGCAAAAGGAAAAAAAGATGGGGAGATCAGGTATCTAACCCCGTTGAACATTGAGACAAACACAAAAAAGAAGTATTGTCGTTTTAAAAAATCAGGTATTAAATACGTTGATTATAAAGATGCGGACTTCTTATTGAAATTGGTGAACGAGCAAGGTAAGTTGTTACCTAGAAGACTTACAGGAACTTCATTGAAGTATCAGAGAAAAGTGGCCCAGGCCGTAAAAAGAGCTCGTCATTTGGCATTAATGCCTTATGTTGCTGATTTATTAAAATAAAAGAAAAGAATCATGGAGCTTATATTAAGAGAAGACGTACAGAATTTAGGTTTTAAAGATGACGTAGTAAATGTTAAGAACGGATACGGAAGAAATTTCCTTATCCCACAAGGCTTGGCAACTATGGCTACCCCTTCCGCTAAAAAAGTTTTGGCTGAAAACCTAAAGCAAAGAGCACATAAAGAGAAGAAAGTTGTTGAGGCCGCTAAGAAAACCGAAGAGGCATTGAAAGCTTTAGAAATGAAGATTACCGCTAAGACAGGAGCTGCAGATAAACTGTTCGGTTCTGTTACAAATGGTGATTTGGCCGATGCTTTGGCCAAAGAAGGTCATGCGATCGACAAAAAATTCATTAGCATTCAAGGGGGAGCGGTTAAAAGAACCGGACCTTACAATGCTCAAATTAGATTACACCGTGAGGTTGTAGTTGATTTCGGGTTTGAAGTAGTTGCAGAGCAAAAGTAATTTTTAAGATTATTTAAAATATAAGCCTTTCAGTTTACTGGAGGGCTTTTTTTTGATGGATTGTTATGAAGTATATAAGATTAACAAAAGAACAGTTAGAGGAGTTGCACCCAGAATTTATCAATTTTTTGGCCACACAATCGATAACCAAAGAGGAATGGGACACTATTAAAAAGGAGAAACCAAAAGTTGCTGAAGAAGAATTGGATATTTTTAGCGATTTGGTGTGGGAAGGGGTTTTGACCAAGGTTTCCTACTTGGAGAATATTTCCAAAGACCAAATGCACTTGTTTCATCTGACGGATAAAGAAATGAAACTCATTTCAGTAAAAGTCATGAATCCAGAAGTAGATTTGACCACTTCGGTTGGTTTTGCCTGGTTCAAGAAAAACTGGCAATCTGATTTCGTGGAATACCTGACCGCTTCAAAAGCCTATACCGATGATAAGAACGTGGATAAGTTCTTATTGCTTCAGCAAGGAGCCGTAATCACCAAAGGTGAACTGTACCAATGGTTCGAGAAGGTAATTGTCACTTCTTAAGTTTTATTCCACTTATTATAACCACTTCAAATTGTAGTCTTACTTTCTTGGGGCTATATTTGCACAACAATACATAACCCATGGCCCAAAAACCTTCGATACCTAAAGGAACCCGTGATTTCACCCCCTCTGAAATCGCAAAGCGTAACTATATTTTTGATACGACCAAGAAGAATTTTCAAACCTATGGTTTTCAACCGATTGAAACGCCTTCTTTTGAGAATTCTGAAACACTTTTGGGTAAGTACGGAGAAGAGGGTGACCGATTGATATTTAAGATTTTAAATTCGGGGGATTTTATCAGTAAAGTGGATGATGATACATATAGCTCAAAGAACTCCACGGCCATTGCTCCAAAAATTACCGAGAAAGCGCTGCGTTATGACTTAACCGTACCTTTTGCCCGGTACGTGGTCATGCACCAAAATGAGTTGGACTTTCCGTTTAAACGCTACCAGATTCAGCCCGTATGGAGAGCCGATCGGCCCCAAAAAGGGCGTTTCAGGGAATTTTTTCAATGTGACGCCGATGTTGTGGGTTCGGACTCCCTGCTACAGGAAGTGGAACTGATACAATTGTACGATGCGGTCTTTTCCGATTTAAAATTGGAAGGGGTGACCATTAAAATGAACAATCGAAAGATTTTGGCCGGTATTGCAGAAGTTATCGGGGCCAAAGATTTATTGGTAGATTTTACGGTAGCCTTGGATAAGTTGGATAAAATCGGGGAGGACGGCGTTAAAAAAGAAATGCTCGCTAAAGGTATTTCAGAAGCGGCGATTGAAAAAGCGGCACCTTTATTCGAGCCACAAGGTAGTAATGTAGACCAGTTAAACCGACTAGAAGCACTTTTACAGGATTCAGAAGAAGGTAAAAAAGGCTTGGAAGAATTACGATTTATTATGGAAACTATTTCTGTAGTAGGCTTGCAATCCGCTAAATTGGGAATCGATGTTACTTTGGCTAGGGGCTTGAACTATTATACGGGTGCCATATTCGAAGTTTCCGCGCCAGAAGGGGTTTCAATGGGCTCCATTGGTGGGGGAGGACGTTATGATGACCTTACTGGAATTTTCGGTTTAAGAGATGTGAGCGGTGTCGGTATTTCCTTTGGCTTGGACCGTATTTATCTGGTTTTGGAAGAATTGAACCTGTTCCCTCAGTCGGTCGATAAGTCTTTAGACGTGCTTTGCCTAAACTTTGGGCAGAAAGAAGCGCTAGCGTCCTTAAAATTGGTTACAGTGCTACGTAAGAAGGGGGTGCTTTCTGATTTATATCCATCCGGTGCAAAAATCCAGAAACAATTCAAGTATGCGAATAACCGAAATGTGCCTTATGTGATTTTATTAGGTACGGAAGAATTGAACACTAATTCCTTCGTCGTAAAGCATATGGAAAGTGGAAAACAAACGACCTATGCGTTTTCTGAAGTGGACACATTCGTAAAAAGTCTATAGTAACTTTTTGATTTCGCTTACAATAGTGCTATAGTAAGTTTGACTATGTGGCACGTAAATTTTGGATTTATCTGGATGAAGTAATTCATCTTCTAATTTTTTGATGGACAGTAACTTCAAGTCGTTCACTTCACTTTCTTGTTTAGTAAGCTTTTCTAAGGGGAATTTTAACTCGGATAGAAAGGTATGGTGGAACTCGCAATCAATCAGCGATTCCGAATGCTTCTGAACCGACTTGAAGATTCCGATTTTTTGAAGTGCTGTTTCGGAAATGGATAACCCAATTTCTTCTGCTATCTCTCTCAAAGCGGAATCTAAAATGTTTTCACCGGCACCAATATGTCCCGCAACCGATACATCCCATAATCCAGGATGGGTATCCTTATTTTCGGCCCTTTTTTGCAACAGGATTTTGCCGTCAGAAGTGTAAAACCAAATATGAACGGTGGGGTGAAAGAGTCCCTTTCGGTGGGCTTCCGTTTTCATGGCCCTGGTGCCTGTAGGCTCTCCGTTGTCGGTTAGAATATCGATTAGTTCATCCATAGGAAAAATAAAAAAATCCCTCCAAAAGAAGGGATTTTATAAAATTTAATCGAAATAACTAAAGGTTTCCCCTTCTTTGATGTTCAATAAGGTTTCGTAAATCAATCGTATGACATTTTCAACATCATCCCTATGTACCATTTCTACGGTAGTATGCATGTAGCGTAATGGCAAGGATATCAATGCAGACGCCACACCGCCATTACTATAGGCAAAGGCATCGGTATCGGTACCTGTGGCACGAGAAGCTGCCATGCGTTGAAACGGGATCTTGTTCTTTTCTGCAGTTTCTAGAATACGCTCACGTAATTTGTTCTGAACCGCCGGCGCATAAGAAATTACTGGTCCCGCCCCGATCTCAGTATGACCTTGCGTTTTCTTCTCGATCATGGGGGTGGTGGTGTCGTGACACACATCGGTAATAATGGCGATATTCGGTTTTATGGTCTGGGTAATCATTTCTGCACCACGAAGTCCAATTTCTTCTTGAACGGAGTTGGTAATGTACAATCCGAAAGGTAATTTTTTCTTGTTCTCGTGTAATAGGCGGGCCACTTCGGCAATCATGAATCCGCCAGCACGGTTATCGATCGCCCTACAAACGAACTTATCGTTATTCAACACATGGAAGGTATCTGGGTAAGTGATGACACATCCAACATGCACCCCCATTTTTTCTACTTCCGCTTTGTCTTTCGCTCCTATATCAATACAGATATTGTCCAATTTTGGAGCTTGCTCTTCCTTACCGTCAGATTTACGGGTATGTATGGCAGGCCATCCAAAAACACCTTTTACGATTCCGTTTTTGGTGTGGATGTTTACCCATTTAGAGGTCGCGATCTGGTGGTCACTGCCGCCGTTACGAATTACGTAGATCAGGCCATTATCCGTAATGTAATTCACGTACCATGAAATTTCATCGGAATGTCCTTCAATGACCACTTTGTATTTGGCATCGGGATTGATTACCCCTACCGCAGTACCATAGGTGTCGGTGATAAAAGTGTCTACGTACGGTTTTAAATAATCCATCCACAATTTTTGCCCTTCCCATTCGTAACCGGTAGGAGCTGCATTGTTCAAGTATTTTTCAAAAAAGTCAAGTGACTTTTTGGTAATTATTTTTTTATCTGGCATCAACATAGATTTAAGCTACAAACTTAACAATATTAGCCTTGTTTTAATAATAACCTTCTTTAATTATCGTTAATTTTGGCAAGACTTTTGCACAAGCTATGATAATGAATCGTAACTGTTTTCACTTTTTTTTATTCCTTTTGGCCGTGTCGGTCGGGCATGCACAGATAGAAGAACAGGAGATGGATTCTTTGGCTGAAAAAATGATTATTGTGGCTGGCGATTCTCTCGTGCAAAGCTCTATAGCGCTTGAGGAAGCCTATGTTTTCGGAAAATTGAAATTTTCTTCTTACGATGATAAATTACGGTATTATATCCTTCGGCGCAAGACCTATAAAGTGTACCCCTATGCTAAATTGGCAGCCGAACGTCTAGTTGAGTTGAACGATAGTCTTTCAAGTATTAAAAATAATAGAAAGCGCAAAAAGTACACGAAGAAAGTACAGAAATATATTGAGGAAGAATTTTCTGAAGAGCTTAAAAAATTGACCCGTACCGAAGGTCAGATTTTGGTGAAGCTAATTTACAGGCAAACAGGAACGACGGCCTTTGATTTAGTGAAAGAATTAAGAAATGGTTGGCGGGCCTTTTGGTATAATACCACCGCTAAATTTTTTAAAATAAGTATAAAGGAAGAATTTCATCCGGATCAAATAGAAGAGGATTATTTGATCGAGGATATTTTACAACGTGCATTTTCACAAGGTAAATTGGAACGGCAAGCTACGGTGTTGGATTACGATTACGATAAATTGTATAACAAATGGAAAAAAAGCACTAAAACACCAAAGGACTAATTTTTTTTCTTTGGTCCGAAAAGGGAATCGATAATAGTTCTAATACCCTTGAATCCCATAAATACGGCGTAACCAGCTAGAATAAGGCCCACAATAAAAACAGGCCAAAATAAAAAATGTTCTTTGTTCTTAAATGCCTGCCAAAGGATCAATGGTGCCGTAAACATCAATACTACGGTCGTTGCCAATCGTTTTAGCCCTTTTACCAGTAAATCTTTATCAGTTCTCATTTTTATATATCACTATACTTTTTTTGTATTCTTGAACCACGGCAAAATATCCCAGTGCGAAGTTGTTCGAACGATCTACATTGTCAAGCGCTTCTATATTGTCCATACCGGTTACATTTAAAACATTTCCCCTAACCGTTGCTACCGGGGTTTGAAAAGGACCTTGATTGGCTCCAGATTGTACAAGAATTTGATTCATATAATTATAAAAACCTTCATCAGCACCTAGAATACCAATGTTAAGTTCGGTTCCCGACTTAAGTTCGGCATCGTAAAAATAAGAGAATACAAATTGCTGGCCTTGATAGAACTCATCTTCTGTCACGAGATATTCATTAAAGTCAAAATCAAGAATATAAAAGTCATCAGTTTCGCCATTATCGGTAAAGGAAACGATAACTTCTGTTTCATCACCAGAGAATAAGGTCCCATCTCCTTGCTTCAACGTATCTATAGGAACGGAAGGAACGAATTCGGTAGCTGAATAAAATCTTTCATCATTATAATCAATATATAACTCTAACCGGCCTTTTGTGAAGAATTGAGTTGCGGCCGATGCCTCATATATGCCAGGTTCAACTTCTACGAATCTTATGAAATTCTGAGCTAGAGGACTATTCGCTGGCTTATAATCTACATTTTGAATCTGTACGAGGTTAGCCGAAACGACATTGGTTTCATCAAAAAAAGAACTGCTTGTACTCAGTTTAATTCTAGCAATTGTAGTCTGTTTAGTTGTATCTAGCTTAATGATGGCATCCACGATTAATCTAGGCGGCTCACTCGGGGTTTCCACTTCAATAACATCTTCACAAGAAATAAAGATTGTTAAGGTTGCCACTATATATAAAAATCTTTTCATGACTTAAAGCTTAAAGTTATACGTAACGGCAGGAACAAGTCCGAAAATTGAAGTTCTGACAGCTTCATTAGTGCCTGTATCATCATTTCTTCTAAAATTAATGGACGCGGAATTTCTTCGATTGTACAAATTGTAAATACTGAAAACCCATTCTCCTTTTATCTTTTTGTTTTTATTTTTTCGAGGGGTCAAAGTGGCAGCAATGTCGAGACGATTGTATGCGGGCAAACGTTGTTTGTTACGTTGGCCATAATAGGGAACTACCAAACCTTGAAATTCGAATTGCCCGATAGGATAATTGGTAGGTTGGCCCGTCTGATATACAAAGTTGCTACTAAAACTCCATTTCTCGTTCAGATCATAACTCGTGAAAAGCGAAATATCATGGGTTTTGTCATACGGGGTGTTATACCAATTTCCATAATTTATTCCGGTTTCTAAATTGCTTCGCCCACTATCAACGTTTAATGTTCTCCCTGGGGTACGTTGTTCAGATTTTGAGAGGGTATACGCCAACCAACCTTGTAGTTTACCTTCCGTTTTGCGCACTAATAATTCCAGTCCGTACGAACGCGCCTCTCCGTTTAAAATCACCTGTTCTATGGCGTTATTTGCAATAAGATTGGCACCGTCAATATAGTCGATCCTGTTCTGAACTTGTTTGTAAAAAACCTCACTTTCAACCGCATAAGTCCCCCCTTTAATATTCTTAAAAAAACCAAAGGCATATTGGTCCAGGAGTTGGGGTTTAATAAAAGGACCACTAGGCGTCCATACATCCAAGGGAGTCGGGGAGCTGGTATTTGAAACTAGATGAAGGTACTGCGCCAAACGGGTATAACTTGCTTTAATCGAACTTGTTTCATTTAGCGTATACGATAAAGATACCCTTGGTTCAAAATTATTGAACGTGGCCAATGTTCCTCCTCGACCAGGAGTTACTATTCCTGTCGGATCAGCCTCTTTATAGATCAGCAAAAATGGGTCGAATATCACCGGGTTATCATTGGCATAGGTGTATAGCTCATCTTGTCCCAACCGTATGAACTGACTAAATCTAAGTCCGTAGCCAAGACTTAAACTGTTGGTGACCTTATGCTCCACATCGACATAGGCCGCAAACTCATTGGCATATTTTTGTATCAATTGATCTTCAACAATACCCGACTCATCATTGCTGGGTTCTATTTTTCCAGGATTGAACTGATAATACACATTATTGATTCCATAATTCAGCTGTAATTTATCGGTCACATAATGCTTAAAGTCGTATTTTAAATTGAAATTGCGAATACCCGAATTCCAATTGAAGCCTACAAAATCGAGTTTAAGCCCATAATAATAATCGGAATAGATTAGCGATAGATTGGAGAAGAGTTTGTCTGAAAACAAATGGTTCCATCTAAAATTACCAACGGCATTACCATACGTATTCACAAAACTTTCGCTAATGCTAAAAACATCCCTACCGAAATATCCCGAGAGAAAAATGTTATTATTGTCGTTGAATTTATAATTCAGTTTTGTGTTCAAGTCATAGAAATAGGCTTTATTATCCACATCGAACAGGGGTAAAAATAAATGTGCATAGGAAGCTCTACCACCAACCAAGAAAGCGGCTTTGTCTTTTTCAATAGGTCCTTCGATCAATAATCTACTGGCTACGGCACCAATGCCGCCGTTCATTTTAAATTCCTTGCTATTTCCTTCCTTTTGAAAAATATCCAATACTGAGGAAACTCTTCCACCATAGCGAGCGGGGATACCCCCTTTGTATAATTTTACATCTTTTATAGCATCGGGATTAAAAACGGAGAAGAACCCGAATAAGTGGGACGAATTAAAGATGATGGCTTCATCCAATAAAATAAGGTTTTGGTCCGCGGCCCCTCCCCGTACATTAAATCCCGATGCACCTTCACCGGCATTGGTAACACCGGGCAGTAATAAAATGGATTTTATAACATCGGCCTCACCGAGAATTACCGGTATTTTTTTGATTGTACCTACAGATAGTGTATTTACGCTCATCTGTGGTTTTCGAATATCCATTTTCTCTACATTTTCAGTAACCACGACTTCGTTCAATTGTTCCGCTTCTTCTTCGAGTTTGAAATCAATTTTCATAGTACCCGAAAGGGTTATTTCTTGAGTGATGTCCTTAAATCCAAGGTAACTTATGAGAACAGTGTAAGTCCCTTCCGGTAGGGTAATGGAGTAGAAACCGTATTCGTTGGTCGTGACGCCAGTCTTTAGCTCTGGCACCGCCAATGTAACACCGATAAGCGTCTCGTTACTACTGTCTTCTGAAATAGTTCCGCTTAAAGTATATTTTTCCTGCCCTAAGGAATTAGAAACATATAATAGAAAGGGGATAAGAATGAATTGAAGATATCCTTTCATCAATTTTTCAGTAAAAATAACTAGAAAATTAGATAACGTCTTAAAACGTAACCATTTGGTAAAAAAATACCCTCAAGCTAATTTGAGGGTATTTAGTTGGTAAGGTGAAATTTAAATCGTTTTTAAAATTCCATTAAGCGTTGTGCTTGGCCTCATGGCTTTTGCCACCAATATCGGGTCTGGTTTATAATAACCACCAATCTCTTGTTTATGTCCTTGTGCCGCTGTGAGTTCAGAAAGAATTTGAGCCTCTTTATCATTAATTTGTTTACTTACGGCTGAAAAGGTTGCCTTAAGTTCTTCATTATCATTTTGTGCTGCCAAAGCCTCGGCCCAATATTTGGCCAGATAAAAATGACTCCCTCTTGTATCTAATTCCTTAACTTTTCTAGAAGGGGATTTATCATTCAAAAGAAATTGTTCGGTAGCACTGTCCAATGTATCAGCAAGAACCTTAGCTTTTGCATTCGTGTTCTTTTCACCGTAGAACTCTAAAGAAACCCCTAGTGCCAAGAATTCTCCTAATGAATCCCAACGTAAATGCCCTTCTTCCAAGAATTGTTCTACGTGTTTTGGGGCTGATCCACCGGCACCGGTTTCAAATAAACCACCGCCGTTCATCAAAGGAACGATAGAAAGCATTTTAGCACTGGTTCCTACTTCAAGAATAGGGAAAAGATCGGTCAAGTAATCGCGTAGTACGTTACCGGAAACGGAAATGGTATCCTTACCCGCCTTCATTCTTTTTAACGTGAATTCTGTTGCGGCCTTAGGAGCCATAATTTGAATATCAAGACCCGCCGTGTCTTCATTGGCTAAATAGGTTTTTACTTTTTTGATAAGCTCTGCATCATGCGCCCTTTTTTCATCTAACCAAAAAATAGCGGGATCATTTGTCGCTTTTGCCCGAGTTACCGCCAATTTAACCCAATCTTGGATCGGGGCATCTTTCACTTGGCACATTCTCCAAATATCTCCTTGGTCTACTTTGTGGGATAGAAGAACAGCTCCTGTTGTCAAATCGATTACGTTAACGGTACCAGCTTCCTTAATTTCGAAAGTCTTATCATGAGATCCGTACTCTTCAGCCTTTTGGGCCATTAGACCTACGTTGGGTACTGTGCCCATTGTGGTAGGGTCAAAAGCACCATGTTTTTTACAGAAGTCGATGGTGGCCTCATAAATACCCGCATAGCTACTATCTGGAATAACAGCTTTAGTATCTTGGGCGGTTCCTTTTGCATCCCACATTTTACCGGAATTACGGATCATGGCTGGCATTGATGCATCGATGATGATGTCGCTAGGCACATGTAGGTTGGTGATTCCTTTGTCTGAATTGACCATGGCCAAATCGGGTCCATCGGCCAGCGCCTTGTTCAGGTCTTTTTCAATTTGAGCTTTTTCTTCAGCAGGAAGTTTTTCAATTTTTTGATATAAACTGGCCAAACCGTCGTTCGGGCTAATCCCCAATTTTTCAAACGTAGTTTCGTATTTTTCAAACACCGGTTTGAAAAAGGTTTCAACGACATGACCGAAGATTACAGGATCTGAAACCTTCATCATGGTGGCTTTTAAATGTACCGAGAAGAGAACCCCTTTTTCTTTTGCATCCTTAATTTCCTTTTTCAAGAAGGCAAGTAACGCCTTTCTACTTAAAACCGTTGCATCGATTATTTCTCCTGCGAGTAAGGAAATTTTGTCTTTTAGAATGGTTTCTGTAGTGCCGGAAACCAGTTTAATCTGAATTGCGGTGGCCGTATCTAGTGTTAGGGATTTTTCGTTGGCTTGAAAATCACCTTCTGCCATGGTGGCAACATGGGTTTTTGAATCGGCGCTCCAGGCACCCATACTATGTGGGTTCTGTTTAGCGTAATTCTTGACTGCCCTTGGTGCCCTACGGTCAGAGTTTCCTTCCCGTAGTACAGGATTTACAGCACTCCCTTTAATTTTATCGTACTTGGCCTTTATTTCTTTCTCTTCGTCATTCTTAGGGTCGTCAGGATAAGCTGGTAGTTTATACCCTTTTTGCTGTAATTCTTTGATCGCTTCGTTCAATTGAGGAACAGAAGCACTTATATTTGGTAATTTGATGATGTTCGCTTCCGGTTTTTTTGCCATATCGCCCAATTCTTCCAAATCATTGGTTACCTGTTGTTCCGGCGTCAAAAATTCTGGAAAGGTTGCGGCGATTCTACCGGCAAGAGAAATATCTTTGGTTTCTATTTCAATTCCTGAAGTTTTTGTGAATGCTTTTACTATAGGTAAAAAAGACTCCGTTGCCAATGCTGGAGCTTCATCTGTTTTGGTGTAAAAAATCTTGGACATTTGCGGTTTTGTTTTAATTAAAGCGGAGCAAATATACGATTTTCTATAGGCTTAAAAGATAGGATTTGCCCTAATATTTAAGGCTCAATAAGAAGATTTGTTAAATAACAAAAGCCATATCATTGTACGCATACATTGATATGGCTTTTTAGAAAAAGTTTACGGACTTTTTGTTTTAATATTTCACTAAAACGGCAACCCTTGATTGCATCCGTATCCCTAATTCAACGTTTGATTTGTTCTTTTTTTTTGGACATGGAATCCAAAAACCTAAGAAACATATCTTTTCGTTGTCTACATCAACACTGTTCAAGGTTTTGATAGTGAACAGTTATTGATTCACTTATTCCATTAAAAGCGACAGCCTTCAGGAAAAAACTTACCTAGTTTTAAATACGCAAGCATAATTAAATTCTAGGTTCAACAACAATACAAGAACGTAAGCTTTGTAATAATTCTCAAAATGAACTTTTTTAGCCTGTTCAAATCTTGAATTATACCTTAAAGATAAGGAAAAATTGGATTCGTACGAATTTCTTAAATATTTATTAATCAACAGGTTGTGAACTAGTGTTATTCACATTTGTTCATAAAAAAGCACCGAGTCAGTTTTGACTCGGTGCTTATATCACTATTGGATATGAAAAATTTATCCTCTAACTTCTTTGATTCTGGCTTTCTTACCGGTTAATTCACGGAAGTAGTAGATTCTAGATCTACGAACTTTACCTTTTTTGTTCACCTCTATTTTTTGAAGCGCAGGTAAGTTAATTGGGAAGATACGTTCTACACCAACCGTTCCAGACATTTTACGAATGGTAAACGTTTCCGTAGCACCTGTTCCTCTTCGTTGTATCACTACACCTTTAAAAAACTGTGTTCTGGTTTTTTCACCTTCTTTGATCTCGTAGTATACCGTAATAGTATCTCCTGAAGAAAACTTAGGGAATTCTTTTTTGGTTACGAATTCGTCCTGTACAAATTTTATTAATGATTCCATTGTATTGTTAATTGGAATTAAATTAGAGCAACGTTCACGATTTTCGTCAGAGGTTATTCTAACAGGCTGCAAAATTAATCCTTCTATGATAACCTACAAGTATTTTCTCTTCTTTTTAATTGAAAAACCATAAAATGTTATTCCAATAAATCAGGACGTAACTTTTCGGTGCGTTCGTAGGCTTTGTTTTCACGCCATTCTTCAATTTTCCCAAAGTTACCGCTCAATAAAATATCAGGTACTTTCATGCCTTTATATTCCGCTGGCCTAGTATAGACAGGTGGTGCTAAAAGTCCGTCTTGAAATGTATCCGTTAGGGCAGAGGTTTCATCGTTCAAGACACCTGGTAGTAATCGAATAATAGTATCGCAAAGTACCGCTGCCCCTAACTCACCTCCAGAAAGCACATAATCACCAATGGAAATTTCTTTTGTAATGTAGGCATCCCTAACACGTTGATCCACTCCTTTATAGTGGCCGCAGAGTATAATCATATTTTCAACCATAGAGAGTTGGTTGGCCATTTGTTGCTGCAACGTAGCACCATCTGGGGTCATATAAATGATTTCGTCATAGGAACGCTCAGACTTAAGATGGGCAATACATTTATCGATAGGTTCTATCATCAAAACCATTCCGGCACCACCACCAAATTGATAATCATCTACATTGCGGTATTTGGTATCTGTATAATCCCTAAGATTGTGAAAGTGAACCTCAACCAATCCTTTGTCTATGGCCCTTTTTAAAATAGAGGCTTCGAACGGACTAGTAAGTAATTCTGGTAATACGGTAATGATATCTATTCGCATTTTAAGGGAAGGTATTTTTAATTGGCTGCCCAAAAGTAGTGAAAACAGTGGTAATCCTTTACCCAACCGAGCTGTTCGTATAATTTTTGAGCCGGATTGTCAATCGCCGTTTCTAAGGCAAGACCTTTAAATCCGTTCATTTTACAATAGTCTTGAGCGGTTACCAAAAGATGCTTGCCGATACTTTTATTTCGATGTGATTTCGCTACATATAGGTCGTTTAAAATTAAATAACGTTCTAAAGTTACGGACGAAAACGTGTAATAGAGTTGCGTAAACCCTACGGCGATACCTTCGCTATAGGCAGCGAAAACAATTGATTCATTTTTATGTAATCGATCGCTTAAAAATAGTTTAGCGGCATCGAGGTCAGATTCCATTGTATAGAAAATACGGTAGTCGTTGAAAAGGTTAACGACATCATCGATTTGTGCTGCAGTAATTCTTTTTATTCTTACCATATCAAAAAAAAGCTCCATTGAGGAGCTTTTAGTTATTTTGATTTTTTCTGTTTATTGATTTCGTCCTGAAGCTGCCTACTTATTTTCTGTTCGCGTTCCAAAGCCCTTCTTCTATGATCTTCATACTCTATCTCAAGCTCCGAAAGGTTTTGCTTGGCTTCTTGTGTGAGGATATTGCTATTTCTAAATCGATAGATGAAAAGCCCTAGTAACAGAAATAAACCTCCTATGATAGTCCAAAGAATGAAATTATAGGTTCCTTTTGAAACCGGTATACCAATAAAGGACATGCTGTCTTTTTCTTCTGTTACGGCGGTTAGATTGGTCGTGGTCTCGTCTAATTTTTTATTTAAGGAAGTAATTGTAGTTTCATGTTCGGCTATAGTCGCCTTGAGTTCACCGGTCTTTTTATTCATGGCGTCAAGAGAATCCAAAACATTTTTACGTAATTTAAAAAGATTGGTTTCTTTCACCACTTCGTAGCGAACGCCGTCGGCCCTATAATTTCCAGAACGTTTAGCCACATAATCAAATTGATTACTTATTGGTCCTTCATCCAACGACAATTTATCATCTTCTTCTGTTTCTTCTGTCTCTTGTGCAAATTGTAAGTTAGTGACCAGCAAAAATGCTAGTAAAAATAGTATTCTATAGACTTTCATGTAATAGGTTATTGGATTAAAAATAATGATTTAGAGTTGACTAAAGTAATTTATTAAAGTCAATTAATAAAAAAAAAAGGCCAAAGGTTGTTAGCCTTTATTATGTACGTATGTGAATTAAGAATAGATGTTTTAAACTATATTTTATTGTTGGTGTATTATAGACCTCTATCATATATTTTTAAAACAATGCCCCATGCATTTTAAGTGGTTTTTTAAAGGGTTGTGGTGTTAAAGAACACATAAATTACCCATTCGGCAATCTTTAATAAAAAAGCCTCCTTTTAATGGAGGCTTTTGTAGTACTATATGAGTTTATTATTGGAATATAAGACGGTCTTTCTCGCCATTGGAACCCAGCATGGTAATCACTGTTTTTCCATATCTGGAAATACGCCCAAATGCGTTGTAGGCATCATCAATATTGCCAATTTCGGTATCATCTATCTTAAGGATAACTTTATTGTCCAAACCATATCCTCTGTAGCGTTCAGGTACCCCCACTATTTTTACACCAGTTTTTGTTTTAAATACTTTTTTATCCTGTTCGGTGAGGTTACGTACTTCTAATCCCATTTCAGGAACTACAAGTTCTTGTCGTTCTTTTAAAGTTACCGGTAATTCCATTAATTCGTCATTTCGCTCAATAACTATTTGTAAGGTGTCACCTGGTCGTTTGGTAGATAGGTATCCTGTAAGGTCAGGAAATTTATGGACGTCAATTGCATCTACCTTTTTAATGATATCTCCAACTAAGATTCCCGCTTCTTCCGCAGCGGATTCTTCCTCCACGATCTCTATGAAAACACCGTCTATATTATTGATCCCTCTTTCAATGGCATCTCTGGTATTAACAGGAGCTGGAACGATTCCTATGAAACCCTTTTGAACATTACCGTATTCCAATATATCTTGCACAACCTTTTTCGCAATATTACTCGGAACCGCAAACGAATAACCAACATAAGAACCGGTTTGTGAGGTAATGGCGGTATTGATACCTACCAAATCTCCATTCGTATTCACCAATGCACCTCCTGAATTTCCAGGATTTACGGCAGCATCGGTTTGTATAAAAGATTGATTTTTCCCTAAATTCCTGGCTTTTGCGCTCACAATGCCCGCAGTTACGGTTGAAGTAAGATTAAAAGGATTTCCAACAGCTAATACCCATTCGCCAATTTTAGTGCCGTCAGAATCACCAAAGGCCAAATAAGGTAATTTATCGGCAGCATCTATTTTAATAAGTGCTATGTCAGAATTTGGGTCGGTACCAATAAGTTCTGCGTCATAGGTTCTGTTATTGTTAAGGGTGACTTGAAGTTGGGTCGCATGAGAAATAACATGGTTGTTGGTTACAATATACCCATCTGGTGATATGATTACTCCAGAACCTGTACCTACTTGAGGCACGGCACTGTTACCTGAGCCATAAACGAATAAATCGAAGATACTGGTCGGGCCTTTACTCAAGGTGATATTTTTAACGTGTACTACGGCATTTACCGTATTTTCAGCCGCCATGGTGAAATCTACCTCATTAATTCCCGCCCCTTTGGCAGAAGTAGGAGTATAATTCGTATTAAAAACACCATTACCGCTTTCTTGGGTTACAATCGTGAAGTTCTCTTTTTCAAAAAAAAGTTTATAGGAACCTAACGTTATCGCTCCTGCGAAAACTGAAACAAGAAGAAGGCTTGCTATTCTTTTCATAATCTTTAAAGTTTTAACGTATGGGACGTAAAATTACTTGATTTTATACTTTTTTATACGGGTTTAACTAGTTTTTAACTGCGGATAAAAATTTAATTAAACCTTATATTTGTGGCTAGTTTACTTAAAATGAAAAATACGTTTTATAAATATCAGGGAACTGGAAATGATTTTGTGATGATCGACAATCGCAATGGCCTTTTTCCGAAACAGAATACCGAGTTGGTCGCACACCTATGCCATCGTAGATTCGGTATTGGCGCTGACGGACTGATCCTTTTGGAAAATGACGGGGATTCCGATTTTAAAATGGTGTACTACAACGCCGATGGAAATGAGGGAAGCATGTGTGGTAATGGTGGAAGGTGTATCGTAGCATTTGCCCATTTTTTAGGCTTAATTAAAAATCAAACCACTTTTGTAGCGGTAGATGGCTTGCATGAAGCCACGATAGATGGAGATCTTGTCAGTTTAAAAATGCTCGATGTTCATGAAATAAATGAAAAGCCAAACGCCCTGTTTTTAAATACGGGGTCTCCGCATCACGTTCAATTGGTGGAAAATTTAAAAAACTTTCAAGTGCCAAAGGAAGGAGCACGTCTGCGTTACGGGGTATACGGTGAAAAAGGGAGTAATATAAATTTTGTTGAGGAAAATACGTCCGGTGGCTTCGATATACGCACCTATGAGAGAGGTGTCGAAGATGAAACCTTATCCTGTGGTACGGGAGTTACAGCCGTTGCGCTTGGCATGTACCATTTAGGGAAAACGAAGCAAAGTAAAGTGGCGATTAATGCCTTGGGAGGAAGTTTAGAAGTGTCCTTTGTTGAGAAAAATGGGATGTACAGTGATATCTATTTAAAAGGTGAGGCAAGGCAGGTTTTCAAAGGCGAGGTTTCATGGTAAAACTACACGGAGATCAAATTTATCTTAGGGCTTTGGAGCGGACTGACCTCAATTTCCTGTACGAACTTGAAAACAATCCCGAGGTTTGGGAAATCAGTGGTACGCTCAGTCCATACTCTAAAGATGTTTTGCAACTCTATTTGGATAATGCCCATAGAGATGTATTCGAGGTGAAGCAATTACGTTTGGTAATTTCTTCAAACGAGCATAAAACATTGGGCCTGGTCGACATTTTTGATTTTGACCCTCATCATAAGCGTGCAGGTTTGGGAATCATTGTTTTAGATGAGAAACAGCGCAATAAGGGAATAGGGGCCCAGGCCATTACATTACTCTGTGATTACGTTTTTAACGTGCTGGATTTACGACAGGTGTTTGCCAATATCTTAGAAGAGAATCAGGCAAGTTTACACTTGTTCAAAAAATTGGGATTTATACAAATAGGAATTAAAAAGGATTGGATACGTACCAATGGTTCTTATAAAAATGAAGTTCTATTACAAAAAATAAATTGCTAATGTATATCAAGCGTATTTTATTGGGGATTGTACTTGCGGGTTTAATTGGTGGAGGAATCTTCGCTTACATGGTGTATGCCACCTTCTTTACGCCCAATACAAGTTTCAATAATGAAGAAGCCTTTGTTTATATCCCTACAGATACATCTTTTCAAACACTAGAAACACAATTGGAACCTTTAATAAAGGATATGGGGTCCTTTAAATCGGCCGCTGATAAAAAAGGATACCTGGAGAATATAAAACCTGGAAAATATAGAATAGGGAAAGGAATGAACAATAATGAAATTGTCAACTCCCTACGAAGCGGAAATATTCCGGTAAAAGTGTCCTTTAATAATCAGGAAACGGTACAGGATTTGGCAGGGAGAATTGCAAGTCAAATTGAAGCGGACAGTCTGGGTCTCTTGGCAGCCTTTGAAGATGCCGACTTTTTAAAAAATAACGGATTCAATGACGCAAACAAGCTGTCGCCTTATATTCCCAACAGCTATGAATTTTTTTGGAACACTTCTGCAACCGAATTCCGTGACCGAATGGTGAAGGAATATAAACGATTTTGGACCGATGCGCGTCTTGCAAAGGCAGGAGCCATAGGATTGGAGACCAATGAGGTCATAGCCTTAGCTTCTATAGTTCATAAGGAAACGGCAAAGGTCGACGAACGACCAAGAGTGGCGGGAGTTTATTTAAACCGCTTGAAGAAGAATATGTTATTACAGGCAGATCCCACGGTAATCTATGCGATAAAAAAGAAATCGGGAGACTTTGATACGATTATCAAACGGGTATTGTATAAGGACCTGAATCTAGATTCTCCCTATAATACGTATAAGTACGCCGGCTTACCACCGGGCCCTATCGCTATGCCCGATATTTCGGCCATCGATGCGGTTTTGAATCCTGAAAAGCACAACTATTACTATTTCGTGGCCAATGTTGAAAAATTCGGTTATCATATGTTTGCAGAGAGTTTAACGCAACATAACCGAAATAAAGAGCAGTACATCCGATGGATTAATGCTCAAAAGATCAATAGGTAAGGTTTTTGTCCGAATTTTAGCACATGTTAACTAAATGTGTATTCTTTTAACAGAACCTTCTTAAACTACTATAGTATCAGTTCTATCTTTGTCGCAGAAATTTAAGCAAGCAAAAAGTAGTCGCTATAAGTCTTAAGAAATAACTAATATGAGAAGATGGATATTAATAGTCTGTTGTCCTCTTATCGTGATGTTTATTTTATCTGGTTTTGGATTTAAACCTTTTAAGGTTGAAGTTCCAGAGCTGCTTAAAGTAAAAGAACCTACTGTAGTTTTGTTTCCCCAAGACAAAACTTATTTATCTGATTTCAATCCCCCTTTTATCGGTACTCAATTCATTGGTTTTAAGGAGGCCTTGGCCTTTAAAGAGTCTCAAGGGAATTATTTTGTCATAAATACGTATGGTTATTTGGGCAAATACCAATTTGGTCTAGGCACCCTAGAATTAGTGGGAGTTTACAATGGAGATCATTTTTTAAATGACCCTGTGCTTCAGGAAAAGGTGTTCTACGTTAATATATCCCGTAATAAGTGGATTCTAAGAAAGGACATTGAGCGCTATGTGGGCACCTATATGGGTGGTGTAGAAATCACTGAATCGGGGATATTGGCTGCAGCGCATTTGGCAGGTCCGGGTAACGTGAAATTATACTTAAGATCTCAGGGCCGCATGGATATCAACGATGGTTATGGCACCAGTATATCCAACTACATGAAAAAGTTTTCTGGCTATGATATTTCCATGATTTTGCCAAAGCGAAATCCAAGGATTTAAGAGGTTGATGCGATTATGAAAATGGAAACCTTGGCAATTAGTGTCAAGGTTTTTTTTATGCCTGAAGGATGAAAATAGCAGGTCTTTTATGAAGGTCTACCTTTTCGTTCTTCCAGTTTTGTGCAGTTTTGGTCTTAATGTATTCCGTCGGAAGGGTAATATCTGCCGCAACACAAATACGTGTACTTGGCATCAATGATTTAATGAGCTCTTCAAGCATTTTATTATTGCGGTATGGTGTTTCAATGAATACTTGAGATTGATTTTCTTCTTTAGATTTACGTTCCAGATTTTTTATGTACTTCTTTCGTTCCGCCCCGTCAATTGGAAGATAACCGTTAAAGGCAAAATTCTGACCGTTCATTCCGCTGGCCATCAAGGCCAGTAAAATAGAGGATGGGCCTACCAAAGGTATAACCTGAATATTCTTTTCATGTGCAATTTTTACCACTGCGGCACCTGGATCCGCAATGCCCGGACAACCAGCCTCAGATAGAATTCCTAAATCGATGCCTTGCAGGCAAGGATCTAGAAAACTTGGTATTTCCTGTGGCTCTGTAAATTTGTTGAGTACCGAGAGTTTTAAGGATGGCTGGGATTTTCGAGGACTTATTTTTTTAATAAAATGGCGTGCCGTCTTTTCGTTCTCCACCACATAATGGTCTATTTTTTCAATTGCCTGTTTAATGGATATCGGTAATACCTCTAACGGGGCCATATCGCCTAAGGTAGAAGGAATCAAATAGACATTTCCTGTTTTCCCGTTTTGTACGCTCATGTTTTATTTTTCTAATCGTGCTGCAATTACATCACAGGCTTGGTCTATCATTCGATATACCTTTTCAAAACCATCCCTGGAATCGTAATAGGGGTCAGGTACTTCCTTATCGTCCAAATCGATTTCACTTAACAGCAATCTAACTTTTTCGGTATCTTCTTTAGTTCTCGCCAGCCCGATGATATTGCCATAATTACTTTTATCCATAGCATAGATCAAATCGAATCGGTCAAAATCTGAAGCTGTAAATTTTCTACACCGCTGCTTGCTGATATCGATGCCATTTTCTTGTGCCACTTTAATCGACCTTGGGTCTGGAGGGTTGCCGACATGATAGCTTGCTGTACCGGCCGAATCAACTTTTATGTAGGCCGAGTCGACTTTGCTCTTAAGTATACCTTCGGCCAATGGTGACCTACAGATATTACCCAGGCAAACCATCAACACCTTCATTTGTACAGCTTATTAAGAGAATTTTTTGGTTAGATCATCAATATATTTGCGGAACTGTTTATCGGTCTCCGCAAGATTATCAACGGTTTTACAGGCATGTAGAACAGTAGCGTGATCTCTTTTTCCAATTTGCGACCCAATACTGGCCAATGATGCCTTTGTGAATTTCTTGGCAAAGAACATGGCCAATTGTCTGGCTTGAACAATGTGTCTTTTTCTGGTTTTGGATTGTAATGTGGCCACATCCATTTCGAAATAATCGGACACCACTTTTTGAATATAATCGATAGAAACTTCCCGTTTGGTATTCTTAACGAATTTTTCAACAACCTGTTGGGCCAATTCTATGGTAACTTCTCGTTTATTGAGCGTTGACTGTGCGATCAATGAAATAATGGCCCCTTCAAGCTCCCTAATATTGCTTTTGATATGTTTGGCGACATATTCGATAATGTCTTCGGGAATTTCTACGCCATCCCTATATAGTTTGTTCTTTAAGATGGATATACGTGTCTCGTAATCAGGGCTTTGTAATTCTGCCGATAGTCCCCATTTAAAGCGCGATAAGAGACGTTGCTCAATATCCTGCATATCGACCGGTGCCTTATCGGAGGTAAGGATTACCTGTTTTCCGTTTTGATGTAGATGATTGAAAATATGGAAGAACACATCTTGTGTACCCGACTTTCCAGATAAAAATTGAACATCGTCAATAATCAATACATCGATCAATTGATAGAAATGAATGAAATCATTTCTAGTATTCTTTTTGACCGATTCAATGTATTGCTGTGTAAATTTCTCGGCAGAAATATAGAGAACGGTGCGTTCTGGATATTTATCTTTTATCTCCACCCCAATGGCATGGGCCAAGTGGGTTTTACCCAAACCTACACCCCCAAAAACTAAAAGTGGGTTGAAAGAAGTTCCTCCCGGTTTATTCGCAACGGCCATTCCCGCAGAACGTGCCAATCGGTTAGAATCACCTTCCAAGAAATTATCGAAATTATAGTTCGGGTTTAATTGGGATTCTATTTTAATATTTCTGATTCCAGGGATTACGAACGGATTGCGTAATTCAGGATTTTTAGATTTGATCGGAACATCCATTTCTTGTGCTGACATCGCACCTCTATTTGAACTTGGAATTTTCTCCGTGAACGGCTCTTTGTTTCCGTAGGTATTCTCCATCCGGATGATATAGACCAATTTAGCGCTCTCGCCCAATTCTTTGGTAAGGGCAACCTTCAAGAGTTTGACATAATGCTCTTCTAGCCACTCGTAAAAAAATTTACTGGGTACTTGTATGCTTAGCGCATTGTCAGCTAACTTAATTGGTTTGATAGGCTCAAACCAAGTTTTGAATGCCTGCGGTTGGATATTATCCTGAATAAATATCAAACAATTTTTCCATACGGAATTAGCATTCAAGGTCATAATATATTCTATGCGTTTTAAAGATTAGCTTATAGCCAAAGAAAATCGAAAAAATACCAATCTACGTTATCATTCAACTTGGGCAAATATGTGAACAAAATATCTAAAAAAAAAATGCATACCCATTGAATCTTACCTTTTTTTTTCTCATGTTCGCACACTCTTGGGGGAGCTTTTAAATATATACTTTTTACTTTAAAAAAATGCGTACAAATCAAATTTCTTTTAGAATAAGATACGGAGAAACCGATCAGATGGGTGTGGTCTATCATGGCAATTATGCCCAATATTTAGAGATGGCACGGGTCGAGTGGTTACGTGATTTAGGAATTTCCTATAAGCAAATGGAGGAGGAGGGAGTTATGCTTCCGGTAATAAGTTTATCGATACAATACGTGAAGCCCGCTTTGTATGATGACTTGATTACGGTAAAAGTATTTTTGAAAAAGAAGCCCGCTGTTCGGATCGAGTTCGACTATGAGATAACCAATGAGGCAGGTGAGTTGTTGGCCACTGCCAATACCGTTTTGGTTTTTATGGATATGAAACGAAAACGCCCCATGCAATGTCCAGCGATTCTTCTGGAGAAATTGGAGTTTTAAGGGGTTTTAAAAGTTAGCGTTCTTCCTCTATTATTTCCAATTTGTGATGGGCCTTTAAAAGAGCAAGTGTTTTCTTGAAATCACTTTTGGGAACGGAGATTTCAATCTTGCATTTCAAATGGAGTTTTTGTGAAATGATGGTGAGTTGATGCTTTTTTACCAAGCGCATGACCGTATCCAATTCTGGATATTCAAAAACAATGCTTAGGTTTTGCTGAAGTATTTTTTCAACGATTTCAGCCTCTTCCAAAGCCAATTTGGCCGTCTCCTTGTAAGCACTTATCAAACCACCAACACCCAGTTTAGTGCCTCCGAAAATCCGAACTACGGCAACCAAAACATTTGTAATATCAAAGGATTGTAACTGTCCGTAAATGGGCATCCCGGCAGAATTGTTCGGTTCGCCATCGTCATTGGCACGGTACAATCTTTCTTCGACCCCCATTTGCCATGCGTAGCAGACATGATTGGCCGTGGGGTATTCTTTTTTCAGTAGTTCGATATGTTCTTTTACCTGATCCTCATCGCTTACCGGAAACACATAGCCATAGAACTTGCTCTTCTTTTCTTTGAGAAGAATGGGCCCTACCGGTTTGTTGATGGTTCGATAACTGTACATCGAAGGAGTTTAAGAAATTAACTTACAAAAGGTTTGAAATAGTATCCCCCAAAGCTACCAAAACAATACTAATGATGGCAAGGCCAATTCCTAGCCAATTTTTTAGGGAAAGTATCTCTTTGAACAAAACGATACCGAGCAGTGTGGATAACATGACGATGGCCACATTATTGATGGTGAATACGGATGCACTGGTTAACATAGGATGCTGTAAAGCTTTCAATAGAAAGTAGATGGAAAAATAATTGGGTACGCCCAAGCAGATACCACCTAGTACATTCCTAAAATTAATTCCCATCGGTTTTTTAATCGATTTTGTTAAAATGAAGATTCCACCTAACACGGCCGCGGATGCGAATACGGTGGCCGAAAACAGCGCATATTCGTCTTCTTGCATGTAAAATTCCTGAAAGTATTTAATACTGGTATCGATAAGCCCGGATCCTAGAAACGCCAACAGCGGTAATAAAAAAGCCCATTTCTTGGCCTTTATTTTCCTCTCTTTGAGCGATGCAAAATAGACAGCGAACAAAGCCAGGATAATTCCAATGACTTCCAATAGGGTCAATGCTTCATTGTACAGATAAACCCCGGACAGAACGGGAATCACTAATGACATTTTTGTAGCCACAGAGGCCACGGATACCCCTAATTTTTGAGAGGTGGCCGCTATCAAACTGAAAATGAGAATGAACAGTAGTCCTAAGGCCACTGCTCCCGGAAACCAGCTCTTTTGTGGAATTTCAACCAAAATCAGCGGTGCGTCGTAGTACAATAGTCCTACGGTACAGGCCGTGATGTAGTTAACGATGATGGCATACAGGGTCTGCACCTTATAGATACCGAAAAGTTTAAATACAACGAAAATAAGACTGGAGGCGAGAACGCTCAGGAACAGGTAGACCATTTACAAATGCGTTTTTAATTCGATAATATCCTGTGATCCTACCTGTAAATTCCATACTCGGATGCCCAATGCCGCCGCACTATCGGTATTTTCTTTGGTGTCGTCAATAAAAAATGATTCCTTTGGATGCAACCCGTTCTCTTCCAAAACAAACTCATAGATATCGGCATTAGGCTTGCGCATCTTGATTTCGTGGGATAGGTAAAATCTCTCAAAGCAGTTTTGAAAACGTTGGTAATGCTCCATGCCCATAGATTCCTTAACCTGTTGGATATGCAGGTCGTTCGTATTGCTGAGCAAAAACAACCGATAGGTATCTTCCTTTTTCAAGGCTTCGATGAAGTCCAGGCGATATGCAGGAAAGTCTAGAATGATGGAATTCCAGGCTGCCTTTATCCGTTCTTGGGTAGCATTAGGAAAGAGTGCTTGCATTTCTCTTAAAAAATCTGCCGATTCCACCAATCCCATCTCATAACTTTTGGCAAATTGGTCTAGCGCCGGCGTCATTTGGGTAAGCCCAAATTTAGCCATTTCCCTAAATGGGGCCTGCTTGTCTAAATTGATGAAGATATCCCCAAAGTCAAATACGATGTTCTTGATCATGGCGTAAGTACGGTTAGTTGGTCCGTCAAAATGGAATATTGGTTTTGTATGGTACCGGTAATTCGCGGGGCCTTGAGCCCTTTTCCAAAAGTAGTGGAGCCTTTAAAAATTCGGGCTTCGTCCCAAAGTCCACTTTCGATAAAACATTCCAAGGTTCGGGCTCCACCTTCGATGATGACACTTTGTATTTGTTCTTCAAATAGGATTTGACAAAGCTGTTGAGGCACATTTTTTTTAAAATCAAGTAATCGATAGGTGATGCCCTCTTGGTACTGATGTTCATCATTAATATCCGTACAAACTAGGGTAGGTTGTGTGCCGTCAAAGACATGACAGTGATGCGGAATTTTTAAGCTTCGGTCCAGGACAATACGTTTGGGGGGTCGGCCATCCCAATTGCGCAAGTTCAGTTGAGGATTGTCGGCCAGAACTGTACTCGTTCCTACTAGAATACCCTGTTCCTCACTGCGCCATTTGTGCACCAATTGGCGAGACTTGGGATTGGTAATCCAATATGGTTCCTTGGTCTCACCGCGTTTGGTTGGTTCTGGGGCTAAGAATCCGTCGAAGGTTTCGGCCCATTTTAAAATTAGGTAAGGTCTTTTTTTGGTGTGGAAGGTGAGAAAGCGTTTGTGATGTTCGGCACAAGCTTTTTCCAAAGTGCCCACCGTAACTTGGCATCCGACTTCCTCCAATTTTTGAATACCTTTTCCCGCAACTTTTTCGTGGGGATCTCGTAAACCAACGACCACTTTAGGTATTTTGTGTTTGATGATCAAATCGGCACAAGGCGGTGTTTTACCATAGTGCGAACAGGGTTCCAAGGTTACGTACAAAGTGGACGATTTTAAAAGTGAGGGTTCCTTTACCGATGCAATGGCGTTTACTTCTGCGTGCGGACCGCCAAAAGGGCTGGTAAAGCCTTCCCCGATGATTTTAGAATCATATACGATTACGGCGCCCACCATGGGGTTGGGAGCGGTCTGGCCCAAGCCGTTTTTGGCGATTTGAATTGCCCGGTGCATGAATTTTTCATCGGTGGTGAACAAATCCAAATCGGCCTCAGGGGTAAAATTGAAATCGGGATTTTTATTGGACATCAAACTTTAGCTTTTTACGCATAACACGTATCTTCACGCTTCAAAAATAGCACTTTAAAACCTATTGCATCATCGGTATGGAAAATGTAATCATTCGTGAAATCAAAAAGGAGGATAACCCTCAAGTTGCGGAAGTGATACGTAAAGTTTTGGTAGACCTGGGTGTTCCCAAAGTGGGTACCGCTTATGCCGATAAAGCCTTGGACCATATGTTCGAGCATTATGACCGGCCCAAGGCTACTTATTTTGTGGTGGAGGAAAATGGGGAGATTTTAGGATGTGCCGGTGTGGCCCAATTGGATAATTACGGGGGGAACATTTGTGAGCTTCAAAAAATGTACTTTTTAGAAGCCGCTAGGGGCAAAGGCATGGGTAAGGAAATGATTACGGTTTGTTTAGACCGTGCCAAGGAATATGGTTTTGACGGCTGCTATCTGGAGACCATGCCGTATATGGAGGCCGCCCAGAAACTATACCGAAAAATGGGGTTTGAATATATTGATGCCCCTATGGGCGATACGGGACACTATTCTTGTCCGGTTTGGATGCTTAAAACCTTATAAACGTGCTGTTACGGGAAATCAAGAACATATTTCACCAAGAATTGGACGTCCTCTACGGTAAAGAAGAGGTCTCTAGTTTTTTCTATTTGCTTATTGAACACTATTTTTATTTGCAGCGCTTTATATTGGCCATACAACCCGATCTAGTGATAGACAAGGAGCAGGAAACCCAAATATTTAAGGCGTTGGCCGATTTGAAACTCGAAAAACCCGTTCAGTATATTACAGGTAACGCTACCTTTATGGAGCTGGATTTTAAAGTGAACGAACATGTCTTGATTCCAAGACCGGAAACCGAAGAATTGGTACGCTGGATACTGGACGATGTAAAAACGAGGAAAGAACCCTTGACCGTATTGGATATGGGAACGGGGAGTGGTTGTATTCCCATTTCCTTGGCCAAATATCTGGAGCAGGTAGAGGTACAGGCCTTGGATATTTCCAAGGAAGCCTTGGAAGTGGCACGGGAAAATGCCAAGACCCATGGGGCGCAGGTCGATTTTTTTCAAGCCGACATCTTGAACTTGGATTTTTCATCGGAAAAGGGGCGAAGCAAAAGTCTTAAAGCTACATACGATATCATTGTTTCTAATCCACCTTATGTAAGGGAGTTAGAAAAAAAAGAAATGAGGAATAATGTGTTGAAGAACGAACCCAACATCGCCTTGTTCGTGCCCGATGAAGACCCCCTTAAATTTTATAGGGCCATTGTAAATTTTGCTTCGGAGCGTTTAAATGCAAAAGGGGTCTTATATTTGGAAATCAACCAATATTTGGGAAAGGAGATGATGCACTTACTAGCTGCTTCCCATTTTGAGCCAATTGAATTACGAAAAGATATGTTCGGCAATGACCGAATGCTAAAAGGAATAAAATCATGAAAAGTATCGTCGTTTTTTGTGGAAGTAGTTCGGGTACCGATCTGCAGTACGCCAAAGATGCCTATCAGCTGGGCGTTACTTTGGTTGAAAAAGGAATTCAGTTGGTGTACGGAGGGGCCAAGATTGGAATTATGGGCCAAGTGGCTGCCGGAGTGCTTAAAAATGGCGGAAAGGCGATCGGAGTCATTCCCGGGTTCCTTAAAAAGAAAGAAGTCTTTCATGAAGGCCTAACGGAGTTGATCATCACCCAAAACATGCACGACCGTAAATTAAAGATGCATGAACTTTCGGATGGTATTCTCATGCTTCCCGGAGGTTTTGGAACGCTTGAGGAATTCTTTGAAATGTTGACCTGGTCTCAATTGGGCCTGCATCAACATCCTATCGGAATTTTAAATACCCATGGGTTTTATGACCCCCTATTGGAAATGATGCAGCAGATGGTGGCCAAAGGATTTGTGAAAAATGAACATATGGAGTCCATTCTGGTCGATACAGATATAACACAACTTTTAGAAAAAATGGAACGGTACCAACCCTTACCGGTTCCCAAATGGATACAAAAAGAGCAACTATAAAACCTATGGAAGCGAGAATACAGGAACTTAGGAAGGCCCTCCGCGAGCATAATTACAATTATTATGTCTTGGACAATCCCACCATATCCGATTTTGAATTTGATAACTTGCTCAAGGAGCTGCAGGAACTGGAAGCCAAATATCCGGAGTTTTACGATGCCAATTCACCCACGTTGCGGGTGGGCGGTATGATTACCAAAAACTTTGCGACCGTGGTGCATGAGCACCGTATGTATTCGTTGGACAATTCCTATTCCAAAGAAGATTTGGAAGATTGGGAAAAGCGTATCCAACGTAATTTAGGGGATTTCCCTGTTGAGTTTACCTGTGAGTTAAAATATGATGGAGCTTCCATCAGCATTACCTATGAAAACGGACAGATGGTCAAGGCGGTTACCCGTGGAGATGGCTTTCAGGGGGATGATGTCACGAACAATATTAAAACGATAAAGTCCGTACCGCTTCAATTAAAAGGGGATTATCCGGCCAAATTCGAAATACGTGGAGAAATCGTGCTACCATTTGAGGGGTTTCTCAAAATGAACGAAGAACGGGTGGCCAATGGAGAAGAACCGTATATGAATCCGAGGAATACGGCATCGGGCAGTTTAAAGTTACAGGATAGTAGTTTGGTGGCCCAACGTCCCTTAGAATGTTTGTTGTACGGTATCGTGGGTCGCGATTTGGGAATCAGCACCCAGTTCCAAATGCTGGAAAAGGCTAGGGAATGGGGCTTTAAGGTACCCACCGTGGCTAAGCTTTGCAAGAGTACCGATGAAGTCATGGCCTTTGTGGAGGAGTGGGACGCAAAACGCCATGAATTGCCCTACGAAACGGATGGGGTGGTCGTAAAGGTCAATAGTTTACAAAATCAGGAGGAACTGGGGTATACCGCCAAATCCCCGCGTTGGGCCATGGCCTATAAATTTAAGGCGGAGCAGGTATTCACCACCTTGAACGAAATCACCTATCAAGTAGGACGTACCGGAGCCATTACTCCGGTCGCCAATCTAACCCCGGTATTATTGGCGGGAACTACGGTGAAACGGGCCTCCTTGCATAATGCCGACCAGATTGAAAAATTGGATATTCGGGTGGGCGATACCGTTTTTGTGGAAAAGGGAGGGGAAATCATACCGAAGATCATTGCGGTCGACCTCAGCAAAAGACCGGCAGATTCAGAACCGACGCAGTACATCACCCATTGTCCGGAATGTGGAACAGAACTGACCCGCTCCGAGGGCGATGCCAAACACTACTGTCCCAATCAATATGGGTGTCCGCCACAGATTACCGGTCGCATCCAACATTTTATTTCCCGAAAGGCCATGGATATTGAAGGTTTGGGTGGGGAGACGGTAGAATTGTTGTACAAGGAAGGTTTAATTGCCGATTATGCGGATTTGTACAACCTCACCAAGGCAGACATCCTACCTTTGGAACGTATGGCGGAGAAATCGGCCGAAAACTTGGTGCAAGGGGTGGCAGATTCTATAAAGGTACCGTTTGAACGGGTGCTTTTTGCCTTGGGGATACGATATGTGGGGGAGACAGTAGCCAAAAAACTGGCCAAGGCCTATAAGAACATCAATGCCTTAAAAGAGGCTTCCATGGAGCATTTGACAGCCGTGGATGAAATAGGCGAGCGCATCGCTCAAAGTGTAATCGACTTCTTTGCGAACGAAAAGAATCTTGATGCCATCGAACGCTTACGTTCCCATGGTGTGCAAATGGAGCTTTCCCAAAAAAAGTTACAAAACCAGACCGATACCCTGGCCGGAAAAACCTTTGTGGTTTCCGGGGTTTTTGAACTGATGAGCAGAGACGAATTGAAAAAGAAAATTGAGGACAACGGGGGCAAGGTCGGGTCCTCCATTTCGTCAAAGACCAATTATTTGATCGCGGGGGATAAAATGGGACCAAGCAAACGAACTAAAGCAGAAAGTTTGGACGTACCCATTATCAGCGAACAGGATTTTTTAAACATGATAGACTAAAAAGCATATGGATATTTTTACGATTATTTCAGTATTGGTTTTTATGGCCGCCATCTTTGGCTACATCAATGCCCGTTTTCTAAACCTGCCCAACAGCATCGGTCTTATGGTAATCACCATCCTGTTTACGATGATCGTTTTTGGTATAGGCTATGTTGACGATACCTTAATCAATGCCGAACGGTATATTATCAGTCAAATCGATTTTAAATCGGTCTTACTGGATGTCATGTTAAGTTTTCTGCTCTTTGCGGGTGCCTTGCATACCAATTTCCAACAATTGAAAGTCCAGCGTTGGCCCATTTTGGTCTTTTCTACCTTGGGAGTTTTGGTGTCCACATTCTTAGTGGGCGTTTCCATGTATTATGTATTACAGTTGGTGGGCATGGATATTTCCTTTATTTATTGCTTGCTTTTCGGCTCCTTGATTTCTCCAACTGATCCCATTGCCGTTTTGGGCATTTTGAAAAAGGCAGGAGCACCCAAACAGTTGGAAACAAAGATTGTGGGCGAATCCCTTTTTAACGATGGAGTCGGTGTGGTCGTATTTTTGACCATTTATAAATTGGCCGCTGCGGGGGATGGGGTTATCGAACCGTTAGATATTCTGGAACTCTTTGGGGTCGAGGTGATCGGGGGTCTGGTCTTGGGTCTTGCTTTAGGTTGGGGAACCTATAAGTTGATGAAATCCATAGACGATTATGACATCGAGGTCATTATTACCTTGGCTACCGTTATGATCGGAACCTTGATCGCCCAAAAATTCCATTTGTCCGCTCCTTTAGCCATGGTGGCGGCAGGTCTGGTAGTAGGTAATGATACCGTACGTATGGCGGCCATGTCCAAAACCACTGAAACCTATGTGGATAAATTCTGGGAACTGCTCGATATTCTTTTGAATACCATCCTTTTTGTCCTGATCGGTATGGAAATTCTTGTACTTTCCTTTACCTTGGATTATATCGTTGCCGGACTCATTGCGATTCCGCTCGTATTGGCCTGCAGGTATTTGTCCTTGTTATTACCGATTAAATTCTTTGAAAAAAGACTCGATTTTGTGCCAAAAACCAATTTGGTCATGACCTGGGGCGGACTCCGCGGTGGTATTTCCATTGCCTTGGCGTTAGGTTTGACTGAAGCCATGCACCGCGACCTGTTTTTGGTGATTACCTATGTGGTCGTGGTCTTTTCCATCATAGGTCAAGGTTTGACCGTAGAAAAACTTGTAAAACGAATTACCCATGTACCCCAATAATTACACCGAATTTAAAGAAACCTTGCATTTGCCCAATCCTCCAGCTGATTGGTCAGAATCCTTAAAAGCTATGTGGTTCGATGCTAAAGGCGATTGGGGAGCCGCCCATACCATCGCCCAAGATATGCATGATAAAATGGGCAGTTGGTTGCACGCCTATCTGCATAGAAAAGAGGGCGACCGTTTCAATGCAGGCTATTGGTATCGCTTAGCGGGAAAAACCTATCCGGAGATATCTTTGGATGCTGAGTTGAAAGTTATTGTTGAGTATATTTTGGGGAAATAGTTGACAGTTGACAGTTCGAGTGGCTTCCTAGAAGAGAAGCTGTATCGAGAACCTTTGGAACACGCGGGACTTCTCGATACAATTTTCTCGTACCTCGAAAATCACTCGAAGTGAAAGATTAGTTCAATTCAAACATATTCAGTTCTCCACTATTTTAAAGTCCTTTCCACTTGAGATATGTTAGAGATACAACGACCACCTCCAAAATTGTTCGGCAAATCTCTTTATATTTAAAGCATTAACCCATCAAGAAGACCATGAAACAATTAGCAGCTTATTTCTTTACTATATTTTCAGTGTCATGCATCAGCAGTTGTGACGAAGCATCGTCTGACAAAGCAAAGGTGGCTGACCAAACGGAAAAAAGCACAGCTACTAGCTTAAAAGAAGCCTACAAGGAAGCTTTTTTAATGGGGGTCGCGGTCAATGAATCCATCGTATCGGGGAGGGATTCCGTTTCCCAACAGATTATTTTGGAGCAGTTCAATTCCGTTACCCCAGAGAATATTATGAAGGCCGAAGTGGTGAATCCAGAACCGGGTATCTACAATTTTAAACCGGCGGACGATTATGTGGCTTTTGCCGAAAAGAACGACCTATTTATTATTGGCCATACCTTGATTTGGCACAACCAAACCCCTGCATGGTTTTTTGAAAATGAATCGGGCGAGCCCAACACTCCGGAACAACAAACGGAGCGAATGCGCGAACACATTAAGGCGGTGGCCGGGCGATATGCGGGTAAGGTGAACGCATGGGATGTGGTCAATGAGGTCATTGATAATGATGGTAGCTATAGAAACAATACCGCTTGGGTAAAGGCAATGGGCGATGGAGACGAGCTCATTAAGAACGCTTTTAAATTCGCAAGCGAATATGCACCGGATACGGAATTGTATTATAACGATTTCAACGCATGGCGCCCCACCAAAAGGGACGGTATCATGCGTTTGGTACGCTTGTTACAGAAAGAAAACATACGCATTGATGGTGTCGGCATCCAAGGGCATTGGGGCCTTAACTATCCGAAGAACGAATATATAGAAGCCGCTATCGATTCGTTTGCTTCGCTGGGGGTAAAAGTAATGATTACCGAATTGGATGTAGACGTGCTCCCGTTAACGAAGGAAGGGCAGATTATCGGTACAGGAATGTTGCACCCGCAATATCAGTTGGAAGAGTTTAAAGAATATCTGGATCCTTATGCAGATGGATTACCCGAAGAAGTGCAACAAAAATTGGCGGACCGCTATGCGGAACTTATGGGCATTTTTTATAAAAAACGCGACAAAATAGATCGGGTCACGTTTTGGGGACTCCATGACGGCATGTCCTGGAAGAACGATTACCCTATCGATGCCAGAACCAATTATCCACTGTTGTATGACCGGAACAAACAGCCGAAGCTAGCAGTGGATGCTATTTTAAAAGTACCAGAGGAGTAGTTGATTGTTGTTAGTTGTTGGTTGTCAGTTGATGGTTAGCAGTAAAAAAACTCAATCCAAATGTGTCTGTTCGAGTGACGTCCTTGAAGAGACGCCGTATCGAGAACCCTTCGGCATCGCTCAGGGCCTCGCTAGTTGGATTACGCGAGGCTTCTCGATACAATTTTCTCGTACACTTCGGCAAGCTTAATGAACACCTAAGAACATCATTCGAAGTGACATTTTGATTATAACTAAACCTAGTGTCAGTTCGAGTGGGTTTTTCTTGAAGAGCATCGGAAAGAAAAAGTTGTATCGAGAACCCTTGGGTTTCGCTCAGGGCATCGCCAGTTGGATCACGGGAGGCTTATCGATTCAATTTCATTTCCGCTACCGCTCATTGAAAACACTCAAAGTGACAAATCGAAACAGCGAACAGCTCACGGCGATACCCGAACAACCGTCAACCAACAACTAATCTGGAAAGGCCAAAAACGCTACCTGTAATTCCCCTAACCGCTGATAGCCCGCTTCGTTCATATGAATGGGGTCTGTATAGTACAGCTCTTTATTGTACACGTTATAGCCGCCTAAAGTAAACTGATCCAGATAGGGGATGCCGTGGAGTTCACAGATTTTTTTCTGTAGGTTGACATGTTCGACCATTCCGTCTGCTACAAAGGGGTCATAGGCGCCCCGGTCATTAAACGCTTTGCTCGAGGTAAAGAAATAAATGACCGCCTTGGGGTTGATCTCATAGATTTTTTTGATGCAGTAGTTGATACCACCGGCCTGAGTGGTGAGTTTTTCGGCATCATAGTTATCAAACTCAGTGTAGTCTGTGTAGCTGCCTACCGCTCGTTTATTGGTGTAATCGTTGGTCGAGGCCCATAGAATGTAGATGTCGAAAACCCCGGCTTCATCTACTTGTTGTTGCATCGATTTACCTTGTAAGGAGGAGAAACCGGCCCCAGGTACGCCGTAGTTGGTAATGGTAATGCCCAACTGTTGTTCCCATAGGCTTTTTGCGGTATCACTGGCGGGTATTACGGAAACCGAACCGCCAAATACCGCGACGGACTTCCCATAGTTGTACGATGCCCTAAGCGCAACCATATCTTGTGGGGATTGTGAAAAAATAGGGAAGGAGAATGATAAAAATAGGAGGAGGATACTATTTAGAGTTTTTTTCATTATTTAGTTTTTTTCATCGTTTTAATACAATTCTAAAATTTGCAATTATTCATTAATAGTTTATAATAGAATGTTCGTGTTTGGTTACTATTAATACATCTATTTAGAATTTGGTAATGTCGACTGAGTTAATAGACCTATTATCTATATTTTGTTATGTCAATAAAATTCATCCGATAAGTGCATTAAACATATACTCAAACTAAGTTAGTTGTGCTTAGGGTATGGGTTCAATGTTAATAATTGGCTGGTTGATTTAATGTTTTTTAATTTTCTAAATTTCTCTTTTAAGTTATAATGGTATCTCGCAAGGTCATTCACAATACATTTTATTAGGCAACGATATTAATTTATTATTGTAAAATGAGTTACGACATTTGTTATGAATTCATTAAATGTGTTTTCAAGTTTTCTGAATTCTGCGGTTTTTTCGAAAGATGCCCAACATTTTGACAAAGCGGATTTTTCATCCGAGGCCAACCCTTCATTTACCATTTCTAAAAATAATGTATGATGGTCACTTATACTTAATGCAGACTGAATAACTGAATTTGGTTTTTCATCTAAATAAGCTTTTACTAGAAATTTTTCCGGCGCTGTGAATGGATAAAGAAAAAAACTGTTTTCATTAGGGTTATTATGATATTGAGAAAAGTTTGGCTTGTTTTTATAATCGCCATCGAAAACACAAGCATATCCAATTTGTAGTCTCATTTGTGGAAAATTCTTTTTATGTCTATCATAATCGTTCTTAACCATATTTGCTGGTCCCGATTCAATAATATTAACAAGTCTATCAAAGTATTTATATTTTGAGTTTAACTTCATTAACAGTTCCCTCAATATAAATTGTGCTATATCATCTTCACAATAGAGATTTAACAATGGATATGCTTTTGAATCCATTTTAGAAAAAGCAGCATTTACTGAAATTTTACTAATACACTTTGTTTCACCATTGTCTTTAGGTTCAATGAATTTTCGACATTTTGAATTAAATGCGGAAATCAAAGTAGGTGAATGCGTTGTTATTATAAATTGCTTTTTGTCTCTCCAGCTATAATAATGTATAATATCCGCAATTCTTCTTTGAATATAAGGGTGAAATCCGGCCTCTATTTCATCGATTAAGATTAAAGAATTTTTAGGACTGTCGATTATTTCTTGTAGGATATTTAATACCGATTCTTCTCCTGATGCGGCGTTGTAACTGGAATAATTTTCAATTCCATTTTTTAATAAAAATGCCTTTTTGTTAATGTGTGAGCCAATCTCAAAAATTTCAATTGCATTAGGTAAGGAAAATATGTATTGAAATGATTCTTCTACCTCAGCACTTACTCTTGTTTGAGGTGAAGATAATATTTTTCTTAGTAAACTATTGGATACATTTCTAGCGGGTAAAATTCTCTCTAAATCAATAAATCTAACATCTCGGTTTCGGATTTGGGCATTTTTTCTTTTAAGGTCTCTTGACGCCTTGCCAACTCCACTCCAGGACTTGCTTGTGTGTAACCTTCTTGATTTCCCCCTTCTTGGATCATTTCCAACTCTCCATTCTAATTGATATTCGTAGTCTTTAGTACTAGTTTCGTAACTTGTAAATTGAAGTACATCTTTCCAAGTATGTCTTCTTAATGTGGATGTCGGCTTGGTGGAATCGATTCGTAAAAAACTATAGTGACTACAAGCAATCAGGAGTAAAATGCTGGTTTTACCAATCTTATTAGTTCCACTTATTACGGTTATTGGATGTTCAAAATTTATTTCAAGATTTTGAATATGTCTAAATTCTGTAATTTTAATTTTCGTGACGAATTGAGTAAAACTATTTTCTGCATTATTAAAAACAGATGGGTCATAATCCAGTAGTTTTTTCTTGTCCTGTTTTAAATTTTGTAATTCCAAAGTTCAGTTTTTTATATTGACTAGCTTTCAAGAATATTTTCCTTTTTTATTTAAAATTAAAATATTTCTTGACTTGTTATATAAAACAAAAAGCAAGCATATTCCCTAAAGTATAATATCGCATTTCCATCCTTCTTACAAAGTTGTTCCGAGCAACTTTAGGAAAAAGTTCTTAACAAGATAGATAATGATCAATCTATAATTCCCATTATTTTTAAGCTTTCATAATATTTTATTTAGGAAACGCCGATTTAAACAAACTCATATTTTCTATTTTCAATCCGTCCGTATTTTTAAAACGCTATGAATCCTGTCATAGGTACTTGTTTTTATTTTAAAAACACTAGAACCCTGTATGAAACGTATGCCAAACTATAGCCTCGGGCTTAGAGCAGCGGTAACAAGGTTTTTTCAATAGCTTCTCTATTCTTTCGGCAATTCAATCGTCTCGCCCCAAAGGTATTTTCCGAACCATTGCCAGTTGTGCCAGGTAGCGGCCAGTTGTTCTTTAGGTTTGTTAATGCCGTGACCAAAACCTTTATAGATGATCAGTTCAGTATCGACCCCCACATCTTGTAAGCCTTGGTAGAGTTCATAGGCGTTGGAAGTCGGTACCCTTGTATCGAACTCCCCATGTTGGATCAGGGTAGGGGTCGATGCTTTATTGATATTGGTCATCGGGGATGTTTTTTCATAAATTTCTTTGTTAGACCATGGGGTAGCTTTTAGGTATTGTCTGGTAAAGGGCGTAATATCGGTACCCACATAATAGGTCATCCAATTCGAAATTCCGGCGCCAACAGAAATGGCCTTGAATTTAGTGGAGTTGGTGGTTAAAAAGGCTGAGATATAGCCGCCTTGGCTCCAACCCATGGAAGCTACTTTATCTCCGTCAATTAATCCTTGCTTTTCCAAATAGTCAACGCCCGAGAGTACGTCCCACGCATCGCCCACACCCAGGTTTTCAACATTTAAAGAGCGGAATTTCTCGCCATAACCCGCAGATCCCCTATAGTTGGGCCTTAAAATCAATGCGCCTTTATTCAGCCATTGGATCATGGGGTACACATAAGACGGTGTTGCACTGGGGGTGGAAATTCCCGTTGGTCCGCCATGAATGATTACGAGTAGGGGATATTTTTTTGAGGCATCATAGTTTTCGGGTTTGTGTAAAACCCCCTCAATTAGGGCTCCATCTTTACTTTTCCAAGAAATCACCTCACTTTTAGCTACCGACCAATTTTGAATCTGTTCTGTAAAATCGGTGATTTTCTTACTGTTTTTTAGCGGATAATCGCTAACATATACCTCCGTTAAATCCTCATCGTTAACGCCTGTATAGGCCAGTTTTTTTCCATCTGTTGAGAACGAATAGCTCGTGATTCGTTCGGGTTTGGAGGTGATGATGGTCGTACTTCCGGTTTTTGGATCAATATGGATGATAGGCCTTTTGGTTTTTTGCCAAGCGGTCGCGAAAATCCCATTTTCATTCCATTGCACATCCGAAAGGTTTTCGTCAAAATCTTTGGCGAGCTCTCGGTTATCTGATCCATCAATGGCAATTCGAAAAAGATGCTCGTTACGGTAGAAATTCGAAATGGTATCTGACAGGTTTGTTTGGTAAAGAATTGATTTTCCATCCGGAGACCAATCGATTAATCCGTCGCTACTTGGATTTTTCACCAAAGTGGTGTGGGACTTAGAGGAAAAATCATAAATAGAAATATCGGATTTTAGAAAGGAGATGATGGCTGGATCTGGCTGGTGCCCGAACGCAATTTTCTTGCCATCGGGAGACCATTTGAAATTATTTATAGAAAATCCGGACTTTTCCATAAGCACTATGGGTTTCGATTTTGCTAAGGTTACGGAGTCTTTTTGTTGTGCCGGTAAGAGGTTTTCGGCAAGGGTTTCGGGCTTGAAATCCATGACCCAAAGTTGATTTAAACTGTAGTCAGCATCCTCGACTTCAAAGCCCCCGAATTTTTCTTTTTTCGCCTTTTCTTCTTTGGATTTATCCTCTGATTGTAAAAATGCTATTTTTTTTCCGTCTTTCGACCATTCAAAATCTGAGATATCACCTTCGGTATCGGTAAGCTGAAAAGATTCACCACCAGCGGAACGAATGACCTGTATTTGTGTTTTTTCTTTCCGTTTCGATAAAAAAGCAATCCATTCGCCATTGGGAGACCATTTTGGGGAGGTACTACTACTGTTTTCGTTATTGGTCAATGGAAAGGGGGCTTGACCCTCTTTTGAAATCCATAACTCCGTATCATATCTATTTTCTTTCCAGTCCGCACGTTGGGATGTAAAAACGATTTGGGTTCCACTGGGTGATAGCGTGGCATTGGATGCAGAATGTAGGGATATGACTTCCTCGAAGGAGGGCGATTTTTGGGATAGAACTGCGTGATTGTTTAAGAGAACAAGGGAAGCAATTAGGAGTATCTTTTTCATAGGATAGTGGTTTAATGGTCGGTTGTACCGTAAAGTGTTGGTTCGATTAGAAAATCAGATTATTGTGGTAAAAATGACGATTTCTAAGGTACTATATTTAAATAATAAACCTGACCGGATGCACGTTGTTTATAAAGGAGTTTTACCCATTACCTTTCAATGAAAACTTTATTTATTTTAAACTGCTCTATTACAATAAGATATAATAGTTATTTTAAACCTATACATCACTATTATAAAACAGAAAAAGGTTCCTGCATTGCTACAAGAACCTTATATTATTTGAATCTGTGGAATGGATATTTACTCTTTCCCTGGGATGGACTCTGGCCAAGAAGAGCGGTATTCGCTCATGGTCTGCTCGTAGCTTTTTGCTAACGATTTTTCTTCCGCCTCGGAATATACGGTTTTAGCTTTTTTAAAGAATTCCTCTTCTTCATCCTTTAAGTGATGCTCTACTTTTTCGGCCAGCTTTTTCAGGGTCGCCATCCAGTGTGGGGAGCTCATATCGGTATCGTCCAATTCTTCGATAAATTCATCCATTTCATGATGTTCCGCCATACCGTGCCGGGCATCTTCCTGCATTTTGTCGGTATCGATCAGCGGGGAGTAAAAATACCGCTCCTCGGCTACTTCATGTACTTCGAGTTCCTTTTTTAAATCTTCCCAAAGTTTTTTACGTTCTTCAGATTCTCCGCTGGTTTTCAGGATTTTTGCACATAGATCCCGTTGAATATCGTGATCGTCTTTAATCGCCTTATAAATGTTCATCGCTTTTGGTTTTTATCAAAGCACAAGGTAGGGATATGTGGCAGTGTAGGTGTGCTGCATACGTTTTAAGATTAGTTTATTTGAAATAGTGAAAAAGTTAATTAGTGAAATAGAAAGATAGTAAAGGAGTTCATAAGCACGAAACACGAGATACGAAGTGAAAAGTTAATGGTAAAAGTAGTTAGTACAAAGTACATAGTTGAAAATTAATATGATTTTTGAAGCTGGACGCTAATCGCTCGAGCTAAAGGCAAATGGCTAAAAGCAAATAGTGAAAAGTGAAAAACTAAAAGTTGAATGCAAATGGTATTTAGTACTGAGTATGGAGTACACAGTAGTTAGTTTAAAAGTCAATTTGATTTTAGATACTAACCGTAGAGCCAAAGGTCAAAAGTTGTTAGTAGCAAATAGATGAGTGTTTTTTAGGTGCAGAGATTGGCTTTGTATAAAATAAGTATGATTTTAACTACTAACCAAAAAAAATCCTGTAGTACACCGGCTTAGGGCGAAACTACAGGAATTTTTGAATGACCATATGCTAGGGGTTAGCTATAGACTTCTTTTAAAAATTCGGGTACGGGTTGGGAGGTTCTGCCTAACAAACTTTCCAAGTCGGACGATGGGGAATCGAACACACCGTCGGCAATACCTTGTCCGAAACTGCTCATCATTCCGATATATTCGGCAGGTACGCCATAACCCTGCATGGTTTTCTCGAAGACCTCCACTTCTGGGGAAACATAGGCGATCGGTTCTCCGGTAATGTTGGAAAGTTCGGTTGCAATCTCACCGAAGGTAATTTTATGGGAACCGTTCAACTCATAGGTTTTATTAGCATGTTGTTCTGGGTCGGCCAAAACGTTCGCGCCGATTTCGGCCAACTCAATACGTGGCACGAAAGCCGTCTTTCCCGTACCTGTGGGTAGGTAAACTGTCTTTGAACCTAACACTTGTTTTTTATCACCCAAAAACATAGCGATAACTTCGCTGTACAAGTTGTGACGTAGAAAGGTATAGGTCAATCTGGCATCCTTTATCCATTGTTCGGTGTCCAAATGAATAGCCATAGCGTTGTATAAAGGAGCTTCTTTTGACAAACCGTTCAAACTTACACTGGTATAGAAAATATGTTCTATACTCGAATTTTCTGCAGCTTTTACTACATTTTTATGTTGGGGTACACGACTACCGATATCACTACCGGATACAAAATACAATACCTCAATGCCTTTAAATGCTTCTGAAAGGGCATCCGAATTATTGTAATCGGCCACCCGAAGTTCAAATCCTTGCTTCGCCAATGCTTTGGCTGTATCACTTTCGGTATCCCTTACCAAAACAGCTATTTGTTCCACTGACCCTTTTTCTTTTAGGAATTTCGCTACGGCACCACCGAGGCTTCCGGTCGCTCCTGTAATTAATGTCTTCTTCATAATTTTTATTGATTTATATTATATACTTACTTACTTTTGGTAAGTCAAAGATAGAAAGTAATTATACACCAAAAAAGAGCGTACCCACAGGTAACCCACTTACTTTGTTGTTAGTTTTATTGATAATCAATAGGTTATGGAAGAAGAAATTTTAAAAAAATATGCAATGCAAGATACGTGTCCCGTAAGAAACGTTCTAGACCGTATCGGGGACAAGTGGTCCATGTTGATTTTATTGGTTCTCAACGATACCGAAGTGCTGCGTTTCAATGAAATTCATAAGTACGTAGACGGCATTTCTCAGAAGATGTTGTCAACAACGTTGAAAAGTTTGGAAGCCGATGGATTGGTAGAACGCAAGGTATATGCTGTGATTCCGCCAAAAGTGGAGTATCGCCTAAGTGAGCGGGGCGCAAGTTTATTGCCCCATTTAAAGGAATTGGTGCGATGGGCCGATCATAATTTTGAGGAGATACGGGTATCTCGGGAAGCATTCGTACGCTAACGAATAACGCTAAAACGTTCTCTTCAATAGTTTGTTAGGGAAGAATTGGCTTTAAATTTTGCGGACTACAAAAAATCAGTCTAGATTGAATGAAATTTTAATCCCCTCGATAATCATACTGGTACCGATAATGGCAATGATCAGACCCATGATTTTTCCGACAACTGAAATTACGTTATCCCCAATTCTCTTGGCAATGGTGTCGCTGAAGTTGAAAATGAAATAGGTCAATAAGCACATCAACCCAAAAATAAGGATTACAATCCCGATGTGTACATAATTGGTGTCCGACACAAAATTCATGGCCGTTACGATCGTTCCTGGTCCTGCAAGAATGGGGATGGCCAATGGGGAGACGGCGATGTTCTCGTCAAAATTCGTCTCCTTTATATTTTTCATATTCGATTTTTTAGACTGTAACATCTCAAAACCGACATAAAATATTAAAACGCCCCCGGTTATTTTAAACGCTGGGATGGTGATACCGAACAACTCAAAAATAAATTTTCCAAGGATTACAAAAACGCATACGATCGTAAAGGCAATAAGCAGCGCTTTTTTATTGATCCTACGTTTGGTTTCCTCATCCGCTCCTTCAAGCAACGAAAGGAAAATAGGCATGTTGGAAATAGGATTCATGATGGCAAAAAAACCCGTAAAAACGGTAACAGAAAAGGTAATAAGATTATCCATGGTTAAATTTTCTCAACGGAGTCATTTTAAAACTTAAACCGACAAAGTTAACGTTGATTTGTTAGAAAGGTAGTATATGATTGATTTTAAATGTTCCTTAAACCTTTTCGTCGCGGACTGATCTTCTCTTTCAAGATGTTTTTCGCCAGGTTTTTCCTGCTTAGTGTAAGGGTCTTTTTTTAATCATGCCCCCTTTGATGTCCTTTATACTGTTCATGATTATAAAGGCGTTCGGTTCGATTTTTTCGATTTCCGTATTTAGTTTGTTCAGCTCTAAACGCGTAATCACAGTGAATATAATATCCATTTCTTGGGAGACCCCTTCTCGTGCATAGCCACCTTGGCCTTTGTAAATGGTAACGCCTCTCCCCAAGTTACTGATGATCATTTCTTTAATACGTTTGCTTTGGGAAGAAATAATGGTAACACCGATATATTCTTCGATTCCTTCAATAATGAAATCCAAGGTCTTAGAAGCGGCGATATACGTAATCATCGAATAGAGCGCAATTTCAATGGAGAGTAAATATGCGGCGAATGAAAAAATAACAATATTGATCAGAATGATAATGTCGCCAATGGTCGTACTAAATTTACGGCTAAGAAAAATGGCCAGAATTTCTGTACCGTCGATCACGGCGCCACCTCTAATGGAAAGTCCGATGCCGGCTCCAAGAAAGAAACCGCCAAAAACAGCTACGAGTAAATCATCATTGGTGACATTTGGAAAAGGGACGATGGCCACACAGAGGGCAAGACCTGTGATGGCAAAGGCGGTTTTTATGGCAAATCGTTTTCCCATTACCTTATAGCCCAGCACGATAAAGGGTAGGTTGACGCCAATAATGAGCAGGTAGAGCGGTATTTCTGTAATTGCGGCCAGAAGTAACGAAATTCCCGTCGCTCCACCGTCAATAAAATCATTGGTCAATAAAAAGCCCTTAAAACCAAAGGATGCAGAAAAAATACCGATTACGATAAGGACTATATTTTTAAGATTACGTTTAAGGGAAATGACGTAATCTCGATATCTTTTGGCGAGTAGATATTCAGAAGGCTTTCCTTTCGGGGATTCTTTTGTGTCCTTAAACTTGAAGGTCGTACGAATGATAAGGTTTGCTAGAAATGAGTTCATAGAATCGCTCTTTTTTATGCTTTCAGGGAATAGTGCGAAGATCGGAAAATGGAAGGACAATTGGATGACCCATTCCAAATTTTGAATGAAATTGCCTCACTAAAATGTTACGCATGAAAAATATACATCGGTCAAAATGGTGGGAGAGGTCGTCTCTTTTCAGTAAAAAGTGCTTCCGCTGAAATTGGTATTCAACAAGCAGGAATATAGTTCATAAGCAAAGGGTAGGTTTCTACGTGTGGGTAGGATCTACTTAGAGGCCATTTTAAAAATGGAAAAACCCCGAACAAGAGCTTTGTTCAGGGTTTTATAAGTAATGGATAGTGAATTAGAAACGCATGCCTATGCCAAGACCTATCAGTAATGGATCAATATCTACATCAGCATCTACAGTTGCTCCTAAAGCTGTTGTAGCATCTACGGTGGCGGTTGTATTTAAAAATAGTTTTTTAATATCAACATTGATAAACCATTTGTCATTCAAGTCATAGTCCAGACCGGCCTGTAATGCGAAACCAACACTATTGTCATAACTTACATCATCTGCGGTCGGCCCTTCATCTACACTATAGAAAATAGTGTAATTGATACCTGCCCCAACATAAGGTTTTAACGCACCCCCTGTAAAGTGATATTGTGCCGTTAAGGTCGGAGGCAATAGCCAGACGCTGCCCAAGTCGATATCCCCAGCTGCTGTAGAAACGGCCTTTACATCATGTTTTGTAGTGCCTAAAATAAGTTCTGCGGCCCAGTTCTTGGTAAAGAAATAGGTAAAGTCCAGTTCTGGAACGACCGAAGTTGAAATGTCTACGTCTCCTCCTATGGTTTCAATGGTGGCACTTTCATTGGGAGCTACTACGATACCTCGAAGCCGTACCTGCCATTTATTAAAACCTGTGGTTGCTTTAGAGGTCTGATTATCTTGTGCAAAATTTGAAAGAGGTACCAGTGCCATGACGATTAGAATAATTGCTATTTTTCTCATAATTTAAGGTTTTGTATGTTCTTTGATACAAATTTATGGCTGCCTTAAGCGGCAGTTTATGAGAATTATCATAGGCCTTAAAAATCTTAATGGGATTTTTGTTTTTGAATCGGTATTGGAAATCTATACTTTATAATGTGGAGCTGTAGCTTTCTTTATAGTAATAAAAAAATGGTGCTGACATGAAAAAGCTTTCCCGGTTTTGTAATTGCTGTCGGGACTTTTTATTTTTCAGGACGATAATCTAAGGTATTTCCCCTAGGTATATAACTTAAACTTAAAAAATCAGCTGTATGTTCAAGAACAACATATTCCAAGGTGTCTGAAGAATTTGTTAATGTCATGTATTCAATAGGTTTACGCGAAGTTTCGTTAATTTTGGCTTTTCGTATCTCAGGAGTGTAGAAGTCGCTCGGTTTCGTTTCCATTCCTTTGTAAAACAGAATCCATTTGCCTTTTTTTATTTCAATTCCTGAAAGGGAGTCGGTCGTGCTGATCCAACGCTGATTTTTAAATTCAGTTACTTCCTGCGTCGGTAGGGAGTCTGTTTTTATCGTTTTCGCATCGTGATTGACTTCGTGAGGTTTAAATTCTTGATGTTCAACAGTATACCCGCAAATCTCCTTGGTTTGCTGTATTTTCGGATCTAACGCATCAAGTTGTGGGTGGGAAATGATTATCTTTTTGTTCACCACCTGTACTTCTTCTATTCCTTTTTGGGTTTCAAATATAGTTTGAAATGTGTCTCCACATTTCACTTCGATCATATCGGTATCGGTGTTTTTCACATAGAACCAGTTCAGTTCAATTTCAGTGTTCTCAAATACATACTTGATCTCTTTTTTATTGGAACATGAACTAAGAAGAAAGGTGATTGCTACAATTATGCTTTGTTTCATCGTCATTATTTTAGAAGTGTAATAAAGTATGGGATTTATATGTATTGCTTTAGCTAATTGAAGTGTTGGTTGACAACACTTTTTTAAAACAAACACTATTTTCAATACCCTCATAAGGTGGGTAATTGGGAATAATTTGATAATCGTTTTTCTTGTAAAGTGCAATGGCCTCGGGTTGTCGTAGGCCAGTTTCCAAAACACAAGCAACATGGCCTAGCTCTACGGCCCATAGTTCTAAAGCGGTCAATACTTTTGAAGCGATTCCCTTACCGCGATATTCTGGGAGCACGAACATGCGTTTTATTTCTACCAAGGTGTCTTTAAAAGGTTTGAAAGCCCCGCAGGCTACCGGAAGTTCATCAATATAAAGAACTACGGTATGACGTAATTTTGAAATACCATTAAATTGCGCATAGAACGCGGTTTCCTCACCATCACGCTCTGCTAAATCAGCATCAAGTAAAGCAACCAATGAAATGAAATCAGGATTTGAACTATCGGTCCGTATTAGCTTTTTCATTGGTCCAATAATTAGACTGTTATTGTGTAACCTGACGCAGAGGTGCCAACGTCATCAAAATAAAAATCGATTCTTCCTAGATTAACACCAAAACAACCAACTTGGTTCACCAATATTTCCCGACCGGATTTATTGGTTACAATCGTGGGTTTTTCCAAAAAAGTGTGGGTGTGGCCGCCAATGATCAAATCAGTATAGCTGGTTTTTTTTGCCAGTTTTAAATCATCGGGTTTGTCTGGATAGGCATACTCATAGCCTAGATGTGAAAGGCAAACCACTAAGTCGCACTGTTCTTCTTGTTTTAGTTTTGTTTCCATCTCTATCGCAAGTTCGTACGGATCCAAATATTGGGTCTCTTTATAGAGCTGTTTCGTGACCAGTCCGTCCAGCTCAATTCCCAAACCATATACGCCTATTTTTATACCGTCCTTTTCATAGACCTTATACGGTTGCGTTAGACCGTCCATGACCGTATTTGAAAAATCGTAATTGGAGGTAATAAACTGAAATTTAGCGTAGGGCATTTGTGCTAGGAGGCCACCGATACCGTTGTCAAAATCATGGTTGCCTATAGTGGAGGCGTCATAATTGAGCATGCTCATGAGTTTAAATTCCAATTCGCCCCCATAAAAATTAAAGTAGGGGGTACCTTGAAAAATATCACCGGCATCAAAAAGAAGCGTGTTGGGATTCTCTGTACGGATGCTATTTACGAGTCCCGCCCTTCTAGCCAAACCACCAAGTCCGGGAAATTCAGCATGATGATTGGGAAAAGCATCGATATGGCTATGAACGTCGTTGGTGTGCAAAATGGTGATATGTTTTTTGCTCGATGCCGTACAGGAATCAAGACCTAGGCCACCTAAGGTTAAAAGACTAGAGGAAGCGGCCGTGGTGCGTATAAATGTCCTTCTTTTCATATTACTGTACTTGATAATATCTAAGGTCTACCTTCGGGGCCAAGGTATCGACTTTAGAAAAATAGTCGATCATGGCGTTGCGAATCTTATAATCGGTTTCGGTTTTGGACAGCGCTTCCTTAAAAAAGTTCATGTTATCACCACCGGTGACCAAATAATCGGAAGTAGCCACATAATAACTACGCTTAGGGTTCACAGGTTTTCCTTTGATTGTAAAGCTTTTTACGCTTTTATCTTTGTTCAGGATCAGTTGCATTCCCGCCACAGGATGCGCCCTTTTCGATTGAATCAAATAGTCGACCAGTTTGAATAACGTTTCCCCTTTGAGCTCAACCACTATAACGTAATTTTCAAAAGGCATTACTTCATAAGCCGTGCGGGCGGTAACCTTTCCTTTGGATATTCCTGCTCGTATGCCGCCGTGATTTAATATTACAAAGTCAATATCATGGCCAGTACGTTTTTTGAAAATTGGTTCGGTTTGACTTAAGACGATGTCTGCCATTAGATTTCCGGCGGTCGTATTGAATTCACCGTCGGTTTTAGAAATGGTGTACGGTGCATACGCCAGTGTACTGTCTAAAATTTTCTCAACATGATCGTGATAAGGGGTAATGAACCCTTGGATGGAGTCTATACTGGTGTAGGTACTATCTATAGAAATTTGTTTTGCTGCAATTTGGGTGAGCTGTTTAGAAGCGTCACCGCAGGAAACCAGCATTATAAATGTTACAAATACAACAAAATGTTTTATTTTTAAAATACCAAAGTGTATTAACTTCGCCATAGAGTTGCAGGGATATTATTTACATTTGTGAAAATGTAAAAATACATGTTTTTAAAAGGAATTACGGACAAGTTCAAGCAGAAATCTGGCCGCAAATTATTAAAACAATTGTTGGTAAAACCTGTTTCAGTGGCTCATGAGAGTAAGGGGATACGTTCTTTGGGCTGCATTGTGGACTTGGATAGATTTGAAAAATCTGAAGTGTTCTTTCAATTTTTAGAAGAGTTTTCATTGAGGCCAAATGCAGTGAAAATTATCGGGTATAAGCGATTCTATGACAAGAACTCACCTTATTCCACTCCCGTTTTTTCAGATAAGGATTTGGGGTGGAACGGAGAAATAGAAAATAGTTACGCCCTTGAATTTTTGGGTAGGGAATACGATCTGTTGGTCAATTATTATAATGAAGATAATCTTTTATTGAACTTAATGTCGGCAAAGACGAAGGCCCGTATAAAAGTGGGTTTTAAAGACATAGGTCCCGAATATAACGATTTGATTATGGACATGCCTTTGGGGGATTTTCAGACCTTTAAAAAAGAGTTGAAAAAGTACTTGGGTATATTTAAAGAAATTTGATTATGAAAGAATTACAGGGTGCAGGAGTAGCGTTGATAACGCCTTTTAAAAAAGATGGTTCAGTGGATGTCGTGGCCCTGAAAAATGTGGTGGCACATTGTATCGAAGGAAATATAGATTACTTGGTAGTGCTTGGAACTACGGCCGAATCGGTAACCTTGACCAAAACTGAGAAGCAATTGGTTATGGATACCGTTGTGGAAGCCAATGCGGGAGCCTTGCCTTTGGTAATCGGAGTGGGGGGTAATAATACATATGCATTAGTGGAAGAATTAAAGACCTTGGATCTTTCGGCATACTGCGCCATACTATCGGTATCCCCTTATTATAACAGACCTACCCAAGAAGGAATTTATCAGCATTTTCAGATGCTTTCCCACGCCTCACCATTACCTATCATTCTTTATAACGTACCTGGCCGTACCGGAAGCAACATGTTGCCGGAAACCGTAATACGGTTGGCCAAGAATTTCGATAATATAGTGGCGGTAAAAGAGGCTTCGGGTAATATGAATCAAATTTTGGAACTTATCGAAAAACGTCCCCAAGGTTTTATGGTACTTTCAGGAGACGATATTGCTGCTGTTGCAACCATTCTGGCCGGTGGCGAAGGTGTAATTTCCGTTATTGGGCAAGGAGTTCCTCAAGAGTTCTCAAAAATGGTCCACTTGGCCCAAGAAGGAAACGAGGTCGAGGCCTACAAATTACATTACAAATTGCAGGACGGTATGAAGTTGATATTTGAGGAGGGTAATCCGGCTGGCATTAAAATTATTTTTGAGTGTTTGGGTATTGCGAAGTCCTACGTGAGGCTGCCCTTGGTCGCTGCCACAGATTCCCTGAAGCACCGCATTGTATCTTTTATGGAATCGGTTATTAAAATAACCGTTTAAAGTTTCGTTAAATCTTTTCAAAATTAGGGGGTTTGCCGTTTAAAGCCATTATTTTTATTGGTTCAATTTGTTTTTAAATCCGAACAGAATCACTAATTTTGCAAAATATTTTTTAGAATGAGGCGAATATTTCCATTGCTATTGATTTCCATTGCTTTACAATCGTGTAGTGAGTACCAAAAGGTGCTTAAAAAAGATGATTTAAAAGCTAAATATGACCTAGCGGAAAAATTTTATGAGGAAGGTGATTATAAGCGGGCGAACCGTTTGTATGAGCAGATTGCTCCGAAGTATGTAGGGAAACCTCAGGGAGAGCGTGTGATGTTCTTTTTATCGGACACCTATTTTAAGCGTGAAGATTTCAATATGGCTGGATACCAGTTCGAACGCTTCATTAAATCGTATCCAAAAAGTGATAAAGTTGTAGAGGCTTCCTTCTTGGGGGCAAAGAGCTATTATGAATTGTCTCCCGTATATTCGTTAGACCAAACAGATACGGACAAGGCACTGTTGAAATTGCAGAATTTCATCAATACCTATCCAGATTCTGAATATTTTGCAGAAGCCAACGTTATGGCTAAAGAGCTTACAACGAAAAAAGAGCGTAAAGCCTATAAAATAGTAGAGCAGTATAACCGTTTAGGGGAATTCAATTATGATATGTTGAAATCTGCGGTAACGGCAAGTGATAATTTTATATCGGATAACCCTGGTTCTGTATACCGTGAGGATGTAATGTTCATAAAATTGCAAGCACTTACCCATATGGCTATGAATAGTTTTGAAAGTTTGAAGGAGGAGCGTTTAAAAAGTGCAAAGGCGGCTTATGCGTCACTTAAAAAACAATACCCAGAATCAAAGTTCGATAAAGAAGCTACAAATCTTCTAGAAAAAATAGATAAGGAATTACAGCGGTTCCAAACTGTTGAATCAAAATAATAAACAATTATGAATATGAACGATTTAAAAAACTCCAAGGCAGCGGTATCAACGGTAACCATCAACCGTAACGAGTTTGATGATAAAACCGAAAATATTTACGAAGCTATTTCCATTGCAGCGAAACGCGCAGTTCAGATCAACTCAGAGATAAAGAAAGAGCTGTTGGAAAAATTGGAAGAGTTCGCTACCTATAGCGATAGCTTGGAAGAAGTTTTTGAAAACAAGGAGCAGATTGAAGTTTCTAAATTTTACGAAAAATTACCAAAACCTCATGCCATGGCAGTAGAGGAGTGGTTAATGGATAAAATATATTACAGGAATACCGAAAAAGACGCATAAGGAAGTATGTTGAACGGCAAGAACATCCTTTTAGGCATAACCGGGGGGATAGCTGCTTATAAAACAACATTCCTAGTTCGTTTATTCATAAAAGCTGGCGCTAACATTAAGATCATTCTTACGCATAGTGCCAGTTCTTTTGTTTCTCCACTTACCTTGGCAACGCTGTCAAAAAACCCTGTAGTTTCAGATTTTGTAAAAACTGAAGCCCATATGACCGATTGGAACAACCATGTCGAATTAGGTCTTTGGGCAGATTTAATGATAATTGCCCCGGCTACCGCCAATACCATGTCCAAAATGGCATCGGGATCCTGTGATAATTTGTTATTGGCGGCTTACTTATCCGCCAAGTGTCCTGTTTATATTGCACCTGCTATGGATTTGGACATGTACAAACATCCCAGCATCAAAAGTTCGATGGAAGCCTTGGTTTCTTACGGGAATAAAATAATACCCGCTAAGAATGGAGAACTTGCGAGCGGCCTCCACGGAGAAGGTCGGATGGCAGAACCAGAGGAAATTATCGCTTTTATAAAAAACAATATTCGCTCAGGGTTACCTCTTTCGGGTAATAAGGTATTGATTACGGCAGGGCCGACGTATGAAGCAATAGATCCCGTACGTTTTATAGGAAATCATTCTTCAGGTTTAATGGGTTTTGAATTGGCAAAAACTGCGGCTAGTTTAGGAGCGGAGGTATATTTGGTAACAGGCCCCACTCATTTATCGATACAGCATGATAATATTCATGTCGTAGATGTTGTCTCTGCTGAGGATATGTATCACAGCACCAAAATGTATTTCGAAACTTCTGATATCGTTATCTGCGCGGCCGCGGTGGCAGATTATAGGCCAAAACAAGTGGCTGATCAGAAAATTAAAAAATCGGATGATACTTTGACCTTGGAGTTGGTAAAGAATACAGATATTCTAATGTCCTTGGGGCGGCAAAAAACCAGGCAGTTTCTGGTGGGTTTTGCCTTGGAAACAGAAAATGAAGTGGAGAATGCAACTGGGAAAATGAAACGGAAAAATTTAGACGCCATTGTTTTGAATTCGATGCAAGACAAAGGAGCTGGATTCGGGGTACCTACCAATAAAATTTCTTTCATAGATACCAATTCCACCATAACGACGTTTGAATTAAAGACCAAGGCAGAAGTTGCCATGGATATCTTCAATGAAATTATTAAAAGACGTCATGCGTAGGGTTGTTTTTTTATTGATTTTCTGCTTCGTGGGTATAGGGGCAATGGCACAGGAACTCACCTGCGCCATTACCGTGAATTCCGATCAATTATCACAAGGAGATTTAAAGGTATTTAAGACCTTGGAGCGTTCTTTGAACGATTTCGTGAACAAAACGAAGTGGACCAATAGGGTCTATAAGGAGAATGAACGTGTAAATGCACAAATGTTCATTACCATTACAGAATATGAGTCCAACCGATTTAAGGGGACGATTCAGATTCAGTCTTCCAGGCCGGTTTATAACACATCTTATTCTACACCTATTTTTAATTATAAGGACAATCAGTTCAATTTCCAATATATTGAATTTCAGCCCTTGATTTTTAATCCGAACCAATTTGAATCCAACTTGGTGAGTGTACTTTCGTATTATGCCTATATTATTTTAGGACTTGATGCGGATACTTTTTCGCTCGAGGGGGGAACGGAATTTTACAGGAAGGCGCAGAATATCGTGTCCCTGGCCCAAGGCGGTAATTCTGCCGGATGGAGCCAATCTGCAGATTCTAACCGTAGTCGCTTCGAGTTAGTTGATAACCTACTTTCCAATACCTATAGAGAGTACCGCATAGCCATGTACAACTACCATAGGAAGGGCTTGGACATTATGTCCGATAATAATAGTACGGGTAAACAGGTCATTGCCGGGACCATGAACTTATTCCAGACCATGATAAATAGAAGGCCCAATGCCTTCTTGATTTCTACCTTCTTCGATGCGAAATCCGAAGAGATTCAAAATATATTTTCTGATGGCCCAAAAGTGGATATCGTAAAATTAAAGGAAACATTGAATAAAATTGCACCCTTGTACGCTAGTACGTGGAACGATATTAAATATTGAACCTTTTTTCAAAACGGAATATAGATTACCTTTGAGAATCTAAATTTCAAAATAGTGCTTTCCACTCTTTCCATTACAAATTATGCGTTGATCGACAGTCTTGAAGTAGGCTTCGATAAAGGTTTTACGGTGATTACCGGTGAAACGGGAGCGGGTAAATCGATTCTTTTGGGGGGTCTGTCTTTGGTGTTAGGGAAAAGGGCCGATTTGTCTTCACTTCGGGTGAAGGATGAAAAATGCATCATCGAAGCGTCGTTTAAAATTGCGAATTACGGACTTCAGGAGTTTTTTGAGGAAAATGATTTGGATTATGATGCCAACACGGTCATCAGGAGGGAGATTTTACCCAGTGGAAAATCGAGGGCATTTATTAACGACACACCGGTCACGCTCGATGTACTTTCACAATTAGGGGAAAACCTTATTGATATCCATTCCCAACACCAGACCATGCAATTGACAGAAAACGACTTTCAGTTAAAGTTGGTCGATGCACTTGCGGGCAATCAAAAAAGGTTGGCGGAATATTCTAGCGGCCTCAAAACCTACAGAAAGGCCCAAAAGGAACTGAATGGGTTGATCGAAGTTCAAAGCACTGCCAATAAGGAGCATGATTACAATACCTTTTTATTGACCGAACTTGAAAATGCTCCCTTAAAAGTTGGAATCGTTGAAGAGCTTGAGGAAGAATACGAACAGTTGAACAATGTGGAACTTATCATAGAACAGTTGTCTAAAGGCGACCAATTGTTCAATGACGAGCAAATGGGGGTTTTGCCTTTGGTGACCGAAATGCGCCAGTCTTTGGCTAAATTAGTGAACTTTGGGTCTAATTATAAAGACTTATACCAACGGGTTCAGTCTGTCTTGATAGAGTTGGATGATGTTAACTCAGAATTACAACGAATTCATGAAGGTGTAGAAGCGAATCCTGATGCTTTGGAAGCGGTGAGTGCAAAACTACAATTGCTTTATAATCTTTTGAAAAAACATAACGTCAGTGAAGTTTCAGAATTGATTGTTATTAAGAATGAGCTAGCGGACAAAGTTTTCGAGACAGCGCATCTAGATGAAAAAATAGCGTTAAAAACACGGGAATTGCAGGACATGGAATCTGTCTTGGAGGAACAGGCGGTTGTGCTTCGGGAAAAGCGAAAAGAAGTCATACCAGAATTAAAGGCCAAACTGGAAGGTGATCTGGCCCAACTTGGTATGCCGAGCGCATCGTTTGAAATCGGTTTAAGTCCCTCAGATTCATTCACCGCTACAGGAATGGACGAGCTATCCTTCTTGTTCACTGCAAATAGGGGCGGCAGCTATGGAGAATTGAAAAAGGTAGCCTCAGGAGGTGAGTTGTCAAGAATTATGCTAGTCATCAAGGCTATTTTGGCCAAGTACGAAAAGCTACCCACTATCATGTTCGATGAAATTGATACTGGGGTTTCAGGTGAAATATCCAATAGAATGGCGGACATTATGAAGGACATGAGCAATGATCTACAGGTATTTTCCATTACCCACTTGCCACAAGTCGCATCTAAAGGAAATCATCATTTTAAAGTGTTCAAGACCGAAGGAGCGGAGCGTACCATGACCAATATGAAAAAACTGAATACTGAAGAAAGAGTGGTGGAGTTGGCACATATGTTGGGCGGCAAGGACTTATCAGATTCTGCTTTGGCACATGCAAGGCAACTTTTGAATTGAGGTTTTTACAACAAGCTACAATTCTATTTTAACATATTTTAGATATCTTTGAACCGTAACATAAACATTAGAATCGACCATCATGGGATATAATTTATTAAAAGGAAAGAGGGGAATTATTTTTGGAGCATTGGACGAAAATTCCATTGCATGGAAAACGGCGCAAACAGTACACGATGAAGGTGGTACTTTTGTTTTGACAAACGCCCCGATCGCCATGAGAATGGGTCAAATAGATGAGTTGGCCAAGAAGACCGGTTCAGAAATTATTCCTGCGGATGCTACTAGCGTTGAAGATTTAGATAATTTGGTAGCCAAGGCAACCGAAATTTTAGGTGGGAAATTAGATTTTGTATTACACTCTATCGGAATGTCCGTTAACGTACGAAAAGGTCGTGCCTATACAGATGAGAAGTATGATTTCACCGCAAAAGGTTGGGATGTATCTGCACTTTCATTTCATAAAGTTTTACAATCGCTTTATAAAGCGGACGCCATGAACGAATGGGGGAGTATCGTTGCTTTGACCTATATGGCGGCACAACGTACCTTTCCAGATTATAATGACATGGCCGATAATAAAGCGTACTTAGAATCGGTTGCGCGTAGTTTTGGGTACTTCTTCGGTAAAGAAAAGAAAGTTCGTGTAAATACTATTTCGCAGTCTCCAACAGCAACTACGGCTGGTCAAGGCGTAAAAGGGTTTGATGGCTTTATCAGTTATGCCGAGAAAATGTCTCCTTTAGGAAATGCGACCGCACAAGATTGCGCCGACTATACTGTAACTTTATTTTCTGATTTAACCAAGAAAGTTACCATGCAGAATTTATTCCATGACGGAGGTTTCTCCAATACAGGGGTAAGTCAAGAAGTCATAGAGAAATTCTAATCCGGTTTTCTATTTCATAGGAGCCCCGTCATAAAAGGAAAGTAATAATGGAATTATCGTTTTCTTTTATCATTCCCGTATATAATAGACCCAACGAAATCAAGGAACTGTTGGCGAGTCTTATCACACAAACTTTTGATAAGCCTTTTGAAGTGGTTATTGTAGAAGACGGTTCCACGGTTTCATCGGCAGCTATCGTTCAGGAATATGCAGATAGTTTGAACATTTCCTATTATCAGAAACCGAATTCCGGTCCTGGCGATTCCCGTAATTACGGCATGGAAAAAGCAAAAGGGAACTATTTTATTGTGCTGGATTCTGACTGTATTCTTCCACCGGAATATCTAATGGAGGCCGAAAAAAGTCTAAAGGCCGAATTTGTACACTGCTATGGGGGTCCCGATGCGGCCCATGAATCTTTTTCTAGCGTTCAGAAGGCCATAAATTATGCAATGACTTCTTTTTTTACGACAGGGGGCATACGTGGCGGTAAAAAAGCGGTTGATAAATTTCAGCCCAGAAGTTTCAATATGGGGATTTCAAAAAAAGCTTTTGAAGATGTTGGGGGTTATGGAAATATACATCCTGGGGAAGATCCAGATCTCACTATTCGTATTTGGAACAAGGGCTATGAAACCAAATTGATTCCAACGGCTTATGTCTTTCACAAAAGACGGATTGATTGGAACAAGTTCTATATACAAGTGAATAAGTTCGGTATGGTAAGGCCGATATTGAACCAATGGCATCCAGAAACAACCAAAATCACTTATTGGTTTCCGACGTTGTTCTGTTTTGGGTTTCTGATTTCACTGGTGTTGGCACTTTTGGGACATGCAATTCCTCTTCTTTGTTACGGATTGTATTTTGGAGTGTTACTATTAGATGCGCTTTTAAAAACTAGAAACTTAAAAGTAGCACTATTCGCCTTGTTCGCAACAGGAGTACAATTTTTAGGATATGGATACGGGTTTTTAAAATCTACCCTTTATCTTAAATTTGGCAATAAGAAACCAGAGCTGTTATTTCCAAAATTATTTTTTAAAACTAATTAATGAAGCTTTTCGTAGAATGGATAAAAACAGGATTGAAAAAAAGGAAAGTGAAGGTTTTCCTCCTATTTCTACTGTGCGCTACGCTTGCTTGGTTGATTAACAAACTATCCCAGCAATATACCAGTAATACCATTTTCCACATTACTTATGTAAATATTCCTAAGGAATTTATTTTAGCGAATACCCCTAAAAAGGAAATTCAAGTACGCTTAAGGGCTGTAGGGTTTCAATTTTTAGGATATGGTTTAAAGCCAAAGAAAATTAATTTGGATGTAAGCAAGGTTATGCATAGAGATAATACCTATTATCTTACAGAAGATCAGATTCAGATTCAGTTAGAGGCGCAACTGAACAATAACAGTACCTTGGTCGATTTTGACGGTGACCTTATTTATTTTGATTTTACCTCTTTGGAGTCAAAGAAGGTACCTGTGAAAGCTGTTGTTGATTTAACCTTTTCTAATAACCATATTCTAGAAGGGGAATTGATCCTATCGCCAGATTCTATTAAAGTTACTGGGCCTAAAAGTCAAATTGATACGATTCAAAAAATTGAAACAAAACTATTTAAGCGTAATAATTTAAATAATTCGTTTTCAACAGCCGTCCCATTAAATTTACCTAGTAATTTAAACGCAACTAACTTCTCACCCCAAAACATAACTATTGAAGGTACTATCGTAAAGTTCTCTGAACAAGTAGTGAAAGTGCCGGTGAGCGTTATTAATTTACCTAAAGATGTAAAGGTGCGAACCTTTCCTGAGATTGTAGAAGTGCGTTGTCAAGGAACTTTAGAGCGTTTAAAAGAGCTCGAAGTTGAAGATTTCTTTGTGGTCGCAAATTATTTGAATGTCTCAAAGGAAAATGGAAATAGGCTTCCCATAACGTTAGAGCGCTACCCTAAATCGTTGAACAATGCATTTCTAAACACCAATGAAATTGAATTCATATTGCGAAGGGAATGAAAATAGTTGGATTAACAGGAGGTATTGGAAGCGGTAAATCTACCGTAGGGGAACTATTCAAAGCACTTGGTGTTCCCGTTTATAATTCAGATGAAAGGGCCAAATTTCTTATGAATACTTCAAAAAAGCTGAAGTCCCGAATTATTCAGCTCTTTGGGGAAATGGCTTACGATGATACTGAACTCAATCGAGCTTTTATAGCTAAAAAGGTTTTTAATGACACAGAATTATTAGCTCGACTCAATGCCATAGTACATCCGGCAGTACGAAAGGACTTTCTTAAATGGGCAAAACAACAGGAAACTCCGTATGTAATTCAAGAAACTGCGCTATTATTTGAGAATAAATTACAAGACTTCTATGCGAAAACAATACTTGTTTTTGCCCCACTGGAACTACGCATAGAAAGACTTCTTACCCGAGACAATAGTACACGTGAGCAGATTGAAGCCCGAATGAAAAATCAATTGGATGACCTCGCTAAATTGGAATTGGCCGATTATTCCATTGAAAATATTGATTTAGTAAGAACCAAATCGAAAGTTAAAAATCTACACCAGCTAATTCTTGCTGATTGTTAGTGATTTAGCAATTTTAACATTTTTGTTAAGGTTAGGTTAAACGTATGATTGTCTACCTGTATAATCTTTAATTTTAACACCCAATGAACAAAAAGTTATTTGTGCTCTTGGTAGTTCTAATGAGCCTTTCTCTTATTGGTCTGATTTTCGTTCAAAGTTTTTGGATAAAAAATTCCATTGATAGTGCAGAAGAACAATTTTCTAGTAATGTTTCCGAAGCATTGAACAGTGTCACCACCAAAATTTCAGAAAGAGAATCCAAAAACTACTTTGATAAATATTTAAATGCGAAAGATAGCATTGGTGAGTTAAAAGGTTCACAACTAATTAATTTTTTTTTCATTGATAGGGATGTTAACTCTAACGAAATTCTGTTATACGAACACGGAATTTTAGAAGAGGATTATGGCATCTCTTCCACGTTCTTTGATAGTAGTGAAGGTGCCGATACCACCATCGTTAAGAACTATACGAGTAAACGAACAACTTCTATTTTTAAAGAAGATTTCGACCTAGAGGGTAACCGGTTTCGTTTGAACCCCATTCAACGTATAGAGAAAATAGGGGGGCTGAATAAAATGGAGAAGGCCGCTATGGAAGAAATGTTCATGGTGCATGCGAAACGTGTGCCGATTCATAAAAGGGTTTCTAAACAAGAAATAGAATTGTTGTTACAAAGGGAACTTGAGAATAGGGGGGTTGATATTAATTTTGAATATGGTGTTTATAGTAACGGTTTACCTACCAAGATAAAATCACCTAGATTCAAATATGCCGAGACCAATATTTATAAGTCTCCTATGTTCGTTGATTTTGAAGGGGTTTCCAATTTTGATTTATTGGTTTCCTTTCCCAAAAAGAAACGGTTCTTGGTGCAATCGATTTTGGGCTTGGCCATGCTCTCGTTACTTTTTACGCTTATTATCGTCGTAGCCTATTCGGGAGCCATATACCAATTAATCCGTCAAAAACAGATATCGGAAATAAAGACCGATTTCATCAATAACATGACGCATGAGTTTAAAACGCCAATAGCGACGATTAATTTGGCGGTAGAAGCCATTAGAAATCCGAAAATTATTGGAGATCAAGAAAAGGTATTGCGGTATTTGCAGATGATTCGTGATGAAAATAAACGTATGCATGCTCAAGTAGAAAATGTATTGCGTATTTCAAAGTTGGAGAAAAACCAGTTGGATATTAGCAAAGATAGGGTAGATGTGCATGATATTATAGAAGATGCGATAACCCATGTCGAATTGATCGTTGGCGATAGGGGGGGGTACGTTCATACGCACTTAAATGCAGAACGATCAGAAGTCTTGGCTAACGAAATGCATTTTACGAATGTAATTGTAAATATGTTGGACAATGCTATAAAGTATTCTAACGAAGCACCTAAAATCGATGTGTTTACAGAGCGCGCAAAGAATTACATTATAATCAAGGTTCAGGATCAGGGATCAGGTATGAGTAAAGCTGTTGTAAAGAAAGTCTTTGAAAAGTTTTATAGGGAACACACAGGAGATATACACAATGTTAAAGGGCACGGTTTAGGCCTTGCTTATGTTAAAAAAATAGTTGAAGATCACCAAGGTGAGGTTTACGCTGAGAGTGAGAAAGGAAAAGGAAGTACATTTTACATCAAACTGCCATTAATATAAATACTATGGAAACAATAAATAAGAAAATACTTTTAGTTGAGGACGATCCAAATTTCGGAATTGTTTTGAAGGACTACTTGTCAATGAACGATTTTGATGTCACGTTGGCGAAGAATGGAATGGAAGGTTTTGAGAAATTCAAAAAGGATAATTTTGATATCTGTATTTTGGATGTAATGATGCCCTACAAAGATGGGTTTACCTTGGCAAAGGAAATTCGAGAAAAGAACGAGAATGTACCTATTGTTTTTCTAACGGCAAAAACAATGAAAGAAGATGTGCTTAAGGGATATAAGGCAGGTGCAGATGACTATTTGAACAAGCCATTCGATTCTGAGGTCTTGTTGATGAAACTTAAAGCTATTTTGCAACGTAAGGCTTCTAACGGACTGGCAGACAGCAAAAAATTTGAATTCTCAATTGGTGGATTTCATCTTAATTCTAAATTAAGGTTCCTTAAATATAAAGATGAGGAAGCCATTAAGCTATCTCCTAAAGAAAACGAATTATTGCGTTTACTGGCCTTACATGAGAATGATCTAATGCCAAGGGAATTGGCATTGACCAAGATTTGGAGAGATGACAATTACTTTACATCTAGGAGTATGGACGTATATATTGCGAAACTACGTAAGTACTTAAAGCGTGACGATACCGTTGAAATTTTGAATATTCATGGTGAAGGTTTCCGTTTGGTCATTAAGACCGAAGGAGAATAAACCAATTGAATGATCCGTTATAAAAAAGCATCCCGAACGGATGCTTTTTTAATTTTGGAGCTTTTCTACAATTTCGTTGACCATATCATTCGGCGTTTGGTCGATCGATACGGTAATAGCTTTCTTCGGTTCTTTTAACGTATCAAATTGGGATTGTAGAAGTCCCTTTGGCATAAAATGATTTTTTCGAAGAGCCAAACGATCGTTTATCAAATCAAAACTTCCTTTTAAGTAAACAAATTGATGTAGGTCTTCTAGATGATTGCCTAAAATCCTTCTATACTTTGTTTTTAGGGCCGAGCATACGATAACCGCACCAGTCGATACATTTTCCAAAGCAAGCGCATTAAGACGTTCTAGCCAGCCTTGGCGGTCATCATCGTTAAGGGGGTGGCCCTCACTCATTTTCTTCACATTGGCTTCGGGATGAAAATCATCGCCATCAAAGAATGGGATGTTCAATTTTTCTGCCAATAGCTTTCCGATGGTAGTTTTCCCACTTCCAGAAACGCCCATGACAAATAAGATTTGAGGTTTATGCATTTGATGTTTTTTTTATTTCTTTTTCTATAGATTGTATAATTGTTTCCTCGTCATCATCATAATTAAACCAAATAGCCTTTTCATTTTTTAAGAACCAGGTAAGTTGCCGTTTAGCGAACCTTCTAGTATTTTTTTTTATTTCAGCAATAGCAAAATCCATGGTCCATTCGCCGTCAAAATGCTTAAATAGTTCCTTATAGCCTACCGTTTGCAATGCGTTGGTCGTTCTGAACGGTACAACGGCCAAGGCTTCTTCCACTAAACCTTCTTGTAACATCAAATCAACCCGTTGATTAATACGGTTATAAATTATAGACCGATCTGCTTTAAGTCCGACCGTTACGACTTCAAAATTCCTTTTTGATGTTGGCTTTGCAATGAAAGAAGAGTAAGGTTGACCGCTTCCGATACAAACTTCTAAAGCTCTGATGACCCGTTGCGGATTATGAATATCGACCTTGTCATAATAGGTGGAATCCATTTTTTTTAATCGATCCTGCAGATAGTCGAGACCATGTGCTTCAAGCTCAGAATTCAATTTTGTCCGAACAGAGGCATCTATTGTTGGAAAGGCATTTAACCCTTCGGTAACCGCATTTACATAAAGTCCGCTTCCACCGACCATGACAACAATATTCTTGGTTTTAAAAAGGTTTCTGATTTTTTCGATAGCTTCCCGTTCAAAATCTCCAACAGAATAGGATTCGGTTACGCTTTTGTGTTGAATAAAATGATGAGTTGCCTGGTTTAACTCATCAGGTCTTGGTACCGCAGTTCCGATACGCATCTCCTTGTAAAATTGTCTTGAATCTGCAGAAATGATTTCCGTTTTAAAATGACGTGCCAGTAGTATAGCAAGTTTGGTTTTACCAATTGCGGTCGGCCCAATAACTGAAATCAGTAGCTTATTCATTGAGTTGAGATCCACAGTTATAACAATGGCTTGCATCATCTCGGTGTCCTTCCTTACTGCAATTGGGACAAGCTTGAGTATTTACGTGAACATACGTGCCAATATTTTTCTTATTTGATTTGTCATTGGATTGTTTACCTAATTCTGAGGTTACAATGCCCGTGGGTACGGCAATTATACCATAACCTAAGAGCATGATCAAGGTGGCGATAAATTGTCCCTGTGGAGTAATCGGGGCAATATCACCATAACCAACCGTCGTAAGAGTAACAATGGTCCAATAAATACTTGTAGGGATACTGGTGAAGCCTGCTTCATCACCTTCTACATAATACATTAAGGTGCCTAAAATGACCGATACGATCATGACTGCAAAGAGGAATACCGTAATCTTTGCCCGACTAGCTTTTAACGCACTTTTCAAATGATGTGATTCACCTAAAAACTGCACTAATTTTAGAATACGGAATACCCGCAATAGACGAAAAGCTCTTACTGCCAACAATACTTGCGAACCGGCAAAAATATAGGATAGGTAAAGAGGAATGGTCGAAAGAAAGTCGATGATGCCGTAAAAACTGAAAATATAGCGTTTGGGTTGCTTTATACAAACAATTCGGGCAATATATTCAACGGTAAAGAAAATCGTTACTGCCCATTCTAGGTTAAATAATATTTCATGATAGTCGGCGTCAATTTTTTTGACACTTTCTAACATGATGAGAAGTATGCTGAAAATGATGATAATAAAAAGGACGATATCGAACAACTTACCCATTGGGGTATCCGCTTCATAAATAATCTCATGAAGTTTATTTTTCCACGGGGATAATTTGTTTCTCTCTTTCAATTTAAACGTTTAATTCCTTCGTTTTCAACACTCTTTTTTTTCGTAAGTAAGATTCAATTAAAAAGTTAGCATCTCGAGTACCGTTCATCGGGGTAATCAAGGTTTCCAAGATATGCATATTATTTATTTGATAATTGAGGTCGCAAAAACCGAAACCAACAAGGGAGCCATTTCGTATTAGAATAGCACTTTGTTCCCCAATTTCACGTCCTTTGTCTACTAACACGACATTTTTATCCTTTAAGTTATATTTTGAAGTGGCTGCACGAACCCGATCATTATACGTTGCTTGGTCTTCTTTTTTAAGACAAGCACCTTTACAGGTTCCTTCATCGTAACCAGAACAATTTCCTCGAGCTTCACTTATTCCGTTTACTTTTTCACAAAGGTCAAACTCCTTGGTTATTTTATAGAGATGGTTTTTGGCACTGAAAATACCGTTAAAAAGACCTAACGGATCTTTACATTCCCTAAAAGGCATAATTTTTAACGAATCATATCCATCTTTATTTTCAACCTTGCATAAGGCATGCGAAAACATTCTTTTTTTAGGGATACTGTTATATTTAGGTCTTAGCTTTAAAAGCTCTTCGTGTTCTTTTAGAATGGCTACAAGTTCGTTACCGGTTTCTTCAAAAGTTACCTTTTTGGTATCCTTCGCCAACTTACGTGATCTTTCACCGCTTTTAGTGAAAAGCTGGTTTACCTTCTTTTTGATATCGGTACTCTTACTAAGGTAGATAATTTCACCCTCTTTATTATGCATGTAAAAAAGTCCCGTTTTGTTGGGTAGTTCCCGTACAATATCCAACTGCTTTTCTGAAAGTTCGCCTTGGCTTTCTTTTCGGATGGTGTCCTTTATAATTATTTTTTCTGAATCTTTGGCAAGTAGTAATTTGAAAAGTTTCACGGTGGCCAAGGCATCTCCATTGGCCCGGTGACGATCACTTACGGGTATGCCCAAAGAGCGCACCAATTTACCTAAACTGTAGGATTCTGCGTCTGGAAGTAATAATTTAGAGAGATCAACGGTGCATAAGGTTTTACGTTCAAAGTTGTAGCCTAATCTACGAAATTCGGTTCGTAAAATTCGATAATCGAATTGGGCATTGTGGGCCACTAAGACGGTATCCTCGGTGATCTCGATAATTCTTTTGGCGACCTCATAGAATTTCGGGGCCGTCTGCAACATTTTGTTATTGATGCCGGTCAACTTAACCACGAATGGCTGAATCTCTTTCTCAGGATTTACCAAACTGATGAATTTATCAACCACTTTTTTTCCATCGAACTTATGGATAGCGATTTCAGTAATCCCTTCTTCATTAAATTTCCCACCCGTGGTTTCAATATCTAAAATCGCGTACATTCTATTCTATTTTCATTTTTAGGGTGCGGACATGCCCGGTATTAGTTTCTTGAACCAAAGATACTACTTCCAATACGTACCATGGTACTTCCTTCTTCAATGGCAATTTGGTAATCGCCGCTCATGCCCATCGATAGTATCGAAAAATCAGTATAGTTATCTTTTATTCTAGCATAGAGCGATTTTAGGTTTTTGAATTCCCGTCGTACTTGGGCCATATCATCTGTAAAGGTGGCCATACCCATTAAGCCTTTGATTTTTATATTTTTAAAGGCTTTAAATTCTTGATTTTCTACGAGTTCCAATAATTCTTTTTCGTCAAATCCGAATTTACTGTCTTCCTCGGCAATGTGTACTTGCAAGAGACATGAAATGGTTCGGTTAGATTTTTCGGCCTGCTTATTGATTTCTTTGAGTAGCCTGGGACTGTCCACTCCGTGGATTAAGGAAACATATTCCGCCATGTACTTTACCTTATTCCGCTGTACGTGTCCGATCATATGCCATTCAATATCTTTGGGCATCTGTTCCCATTTTTCTGTCATTTCTTGCACCTTATTCTCTCCAAAAATACGTTGCCCTTCATTATACGCTTCTTGAAGATCGGGAATTGGCTTCGTTTTGGAAACGGCTACCAGGGTCACAGATTGGGGGATCGTATTGCGTATGGATTTCAGATTTTCGGCTATGGACATATAATTTCTACTATTTTTACTTGTAATTTTTTTCAAATTGAGCTGAAATTTTTTCAGCTTTTCTACTGTTGGTGTAATCGTAAAATCCTTCTCCAGATTTAACACCCATTTTTCCAGCGGTGACCATGTTTACTAGTAGCGGAGAGGGAGCGTACTTCGAATTTTTAAAACCGTTATACATCACATTCAAGATAGACAGACAAACGTCTAGACCGATAAAATCGGCTAATTGAAGCGGTCCCATCGGGTGGGCCATACCCAATTTCATTACCCTATCTATTTCTTGAACACCTGCAACACCATGGTGCACTGTTTCAATGGCTTCGTTGATCATAGGCATCAAAATTCTATTGGCCACAAATCCGGGATAATCGTTAACCTCAGTTGGAATTTTCCCTAATTTTTCAGAGAGGTCCATTATCGATTGTGTTGTCGTATCAGAAGTGCTATAGCCGCGAATAATTTCAACTAAAGCCATAATGGGCACTGGGTTCATAAAATGCATGCCAATTACTTTTTCGGGTCTTTTTGTGGCTGCCGCTATTTTGGTAATGGAAATAGAGGAAGTATTCGTTGCCAAAATAGTGTTTGCATCACAATACTCATCTAACTGTTTGAAGATTTTAAGTTTCAAAGCCTCATTTTCAGTTGCGGCTTCAACGACCAAATCAGTGGTCAAAACCCCTTCTTCCAATTCGGTAAACGAGGTTATGTTCGAAAGCGTAGTTTCCTTTTCGGCTACTGATATTTTTTCTTTAGCCAACATGCGATCCAAGTTAGAGGAGATGGTGTCAATGCCTTTGTTCAGGGCATCTTGTGAAACATCAATTAAGTGCACTTTAAATCCGTTTTGGGCAAAAACATGGGCGATTCCGTTACCCATAGTTCCCGCACCTATAACCGCTATTCTCCTCATATTTTGTTCGGATTAAAAGAAGCTATGATTTTTAAGGCGACCTCAAGTGCCTGTGTACCCTGTTTTAGACTTACAACAGGAACCGTATCGTTATTGATGGCATCAGCAAAAGATTCAAGCTCGTCCATTATGGCATTATTTATTTCGATGGACGGGTTTTCAAAATAAATCTGCTTTTTTAGGCCTTCCGCGTTTTGAAGGATCATATCAAATTCACCAGCTTCCTTTGGTGCATCTTTCATTTTAACTACTTCAACCTTTTTTTCTAAAAAATCGACCGATATATAGGCGTCTTTTTGAAAGAATCTGGATTTTCGCATGTTCTTCAAGGAAATCCTGCTGGCCGTTAAATTGGCCACACATCCATTCTCAAATTCCAACCGGGCGTTGGCAATATCCGGGGACTGGCTAATAACAGAAACTCCACTGGCATTTATTTGTTTCACTTCAGAGTTTACCACACTCAATATGGCATCGATATCGTGAATCATTAAATCTAATACTACAGGAACATCGGTTCCCCTTGGATTGAATTCGGCCAGTCTATGACTTTCAATGAACATAGGTTGATCAATGGCATGTTTTACGGCTGTAAAGGCAGGGTTAAAGCGTTCAACATGGCCTACTTGACCTTTAATACCGTATTCCTTCTCTAACGCCAATAAGGATCGAGCTTCTTCCAAGGTGTGGGTAATCGGTTTTTCTATAAAGATGTGTTTGCCTTTTTCAACAGATCTTTTGGCGCATTCATAATGTGAAAGTGTCGGCGTTACAATGTCAACAACATCGACCGCAGCGATCAAATCATTCATCTTCTCGAAGTAAGGATAGCCAAATTCTTCGCTCACTTTTTTTCCATTGGCACTATCTGCATCATGGAACCCTATAAGTTTATATTTTTTAGATTCTTTTAGAAGTCTAAGATGGATTTTACCCAGATGTCCAGCTCCTAAAACACCGACTTTTAGCATTTGTTTCGTTTTTCTCAAAAATACACATACTTAGGTAGTTTTATCCTATGCGTTATTCCTATTTTATAAATTTTAAAGGTAAGTTTTTAACAGTCTCTTCCATGGTTTAAAGAACTTCCCTAACTTTGAGAGTCAAACCAACTACCATTGAAAGATACCTTAAAACACAGGGGAATGCGCAACCATTTAGCGCAACTGCTTATAGATAAAGGAATTGCAGACAAAAAGGTGTTAGATGCCATACGCGACATTCCAAGACACTTGTTTATGGACAGCAGTTTTGAAGGTCATGCCTACCAAGATAAGGCTTTTCCCATCGCCGCTAACCAAACTATTTCGCAGCCGTATACGGTTGCTTTTCAAACAGAGCTTTTGAAATTGGAACCTGAACAGAATGTATTGGAAATTGGAACGGGAAGCGGTTACCAGACAGCTGTTCTTTTAAAGTTGAAAGTGAGGGTCTTCACCATAGAGCGCCAGTTAGAACTTTTTAAGAAAACCAATCTCTTTTTTAAAAAAATGGGCTATCGACCCAAGAAATTTATTTTTGGAGATGGGTATAAAGGCTTACCTGAAAATGCACCTTTTGATCGTATTATCGTAACCGCAGGAGCGCCCGAGGTGCCGAAAGCGTTACTATCTCAATTGAAAGTAGGGGGTAGGCTCGTTATTCCAATAGGTTTTGAAGACCAAATAATGACCTTATACGTTAGAACTACAGAGAAGGAATTTACAAAAACGGAATATGGTTCTTTTCGTTTCGTGCCTTTGCTTGAAAATAAGAACTAGTTATTGAAATTTTTCTTTACGCGATCTAGATTACGTTTGTTATCGCGATCTTTAATAGAGTCCCTTTTGTCGTACAATTTTTTACCTTTTGCAAGGGATACCTGCATTTTTGCAAGACCGCGTTCGTTGATGAATAAATTTAAGGGAACAATAGTTAATCCTGAAGTTTTCACCTCTTTGCTCAATTTTTTAAGTTCCCCTCTGTTCAATAATAATTTTCGTTCAGCTTTAGGCTTATGATTGAAATGTGATGCATGTGAATATTCGTCAATCTGCATGTTGATGACGAATAGTTCATCTTTATCATTGAATTCACAAAAACTTTCAGAAATAGAGGCACGACCTTCTCGAATGGATTTTATTTCAGTACCGGCCAAAACGATACCGGCGGTATATTTATCCAATAGCTCATATTCAAAACGAGCTCTTTTGTTTTTTATGTTAATATTATTCTGCATCTAGGACAAAAATAAGAACAAATGAAAGAAAGTATGAACCTTTTACAATTAATTATAGTTGTTCTAGAAATGGTAATTTCGAAGAAGCTGATAAATTTAATCGGGGCAGTTGCAGTTGAAGGTCAATTTGGTGTCTGTTGCAATGCCATTTACAATATGTACAATAAAGAGCGTCCCATTTTCACTATCATCTATGGTACTGTATTTTTCTTCGCCGATCAGTTGATTTACAAACTCTGGGGTGGTGTTGCTATGACCAACGACCAGAACATTTTTATTTAGATTATCCGCCTTGAATTGATCGATATCAACCGTTCTAGGATCGTAGTATTGCACATCGATATTTTTTTTTACTGACGTTGGCGCCGCTGTCATCGAGGTTCTATTGTAATCTGTAGAATAAATGGCATCTAGTGCTACTGCATCTAAAATTTCAGCCCAGTGCATGGCCCTTCCTAATCCTTTTTGGTTTAGTTCTGGATCAGCGTCATCAGGATTCGTTCTGTCTTTTTCTGCATGCCTTATGAGGTAGAAGGTAGAAACCGTTTTTTGGTCTTGGTTCATATCCCGAACAGGTTCATCCTTGCAAGAAAGAATGATGGCAAGTACTACGAAAAGAACAAATTTTGTAGCTTTCATGGGTTTATGGTTGATCGATTAATTTAATAACTAAAATTACTTCAAAATAGTACTATAAATAGTCGATTTTTTGTTTTTTTGCATATGAAAAAAATTTGTGGGGCACTTCTTATCGGTTTTGTAGTTTTAGGTCTAAAAGCTCAAGAAGTTGTACTTCCTAGTGATTTTAGGCAGCAAAATCTTACCGAATATAATGGCAGTTTACTGAATCCTGCCTACAGTTTAAATCGTAATAATCCATCATCTATAGCCTTATGGGCACGGTGGCAGTGGCAAACCTATGATGCGGACCCGACTTCCTTGTTTTTTAATTATACCGCTAAATTAAACGAGGTTTCTGCAGCTGGAGTAGGTTTTTTTCAACAGAATACCGGAGTTTTCCTGAATACCGGAGCGGCTTTGAATTATGCCTATAATGTTGAACTAAGCGATAACATTTTTTTGGCTGTTGGTGTCAATATGTTCGCATACCGGCAAGAATTGGCTGATAAGCGCTTTTTCATCCCCAATCCCATACAAACCGAAATCACTAATGATTTCATCCTTCAATTGGCGCCAGGTTTCAATTTAAGTATCGATAGGTTTAATTTTGGCCTTACTTCTGAAAACCTATTTGATTATAATTTTAGTACCAACGAACGTAATACTAGTCCCGATGACCGTCTATTTCTTGCCTTGGCGAGCTATGATTTCCCGATATCAATTTTAGCCAGTGACGCCAATTCCATTTTACGCCCCTCAATTTATTATAAATCCATTCCTGGTCTTGATTCTCAATTTGGAGTCACCTCCTTGTTAACCACAAATAAATTTTGGGTACAAGGAGGGTATAATAGTTTTTATGGTTTTTCAGGAGGAGTGGGAGGGCGTTTTTTCAAAAGATTTTCAATCGGTGCTTTGGTTGAAGTAGGAACAAGTGCGGAATTAAAAGGAAAAGATCCATCGTTCGAATTAGTAACTTCCTACAAACTGGGCAGGTTGGAATCTACAGAGGATGAACTAGAAGAGGAGTTAATAGCAGAAGAAGAAGAAGAAAGGCAAGAATTAGTTACCGAAGAATTGACCAAGGCAGAGCAATTAGCCGTAAAACGTGAAGCCAAAAAGCAAGAACGTTTGGCGCGAATTGAGGCGAATAGGGTTAAGGATTCTATTCAGAACGTTTTAAATAGAACTGAAATTGCGGCAAAGGAATCTAAACGTGATCTACGAAGAAAGCGTGATTCCATAGAAAACGTAAATGCAGAAAAGGCATTTGCAGCCTCAAGAGCTTTGGAACAAAAGCGAAAACAAGATTCAATTGCCGCTGTTTTGAAAGCTAAAGAAGAAGCCTTGGCATTGGCACAGCAGCAAAAAATAGATTCCATTACTAAAAGTGAAGAAGCTGAAAAGAAGAAAGCTGAATTGGCAATGCGTAATGAAGTTGTAAAGCCTAAAGCAGGGGAAAAATACGAAGAAGTGTCCAAGGAAGGTTCTTTAGCTCCAGGTTATTATTTGATTGCCAATGTATTCGGCACCAAAAAATACTATGAAGTCTTTATGTCAGAAATGAAGAAAAAAGGTTTGGATCCACAATCTTTTTATAGGGAGGCGAACAAATATAATTATGTATACCTTGGAAAGTATAATTCCATTAACGAAGCAAGAAAAGCAAGGGATTCAAAATTGAATGGAAAGTATCCTGAAAAACTTTGGATATTTAGGGTAACTGGGGAATAGTAAACTAAAAAAACCATCATTATAGACAATTTAGATACTACGATTATTGGTGATGATTTTTTTTGAAACTTATTTAAGCTCCCTTCTAATGAGCACTTCTAGGTAGGCTACGGTATTTAAAAGATACTTACGATCTTTTGTAAGGGTAGCCATGGCGATAGAACCTTGTAGAATGGTAAATAATTGTTTGGCGAATTGTAATGGTGTTACCGGAATTTTAAACTCACCATTATTAACACCATTTTCAAATACAAGGGCAATTTTACCTTCGATTTCTTTTATGGTTTCTTTCGTAGCCGCGGCCAATAAGCGATTATTGTGCTGTGCGTCGATACCGACGTTTAAAATGGGACAACCGCCCATAGTCAAGGTAAAGACATCGTATTTTTTATAAAAATCGATAAGATTATCTATTTTTTTCATCGCATTGCCCTCTATGGACAAATGATCATCTATAGCTTTTAATAATAAATTACGGTTATACTCGAATGCAGAAAGAGCCAAGGCCTCTTTATTTTCGAAATTACCGTATAGTGCTCCTTTAGTTAATTTTGTGGCATCGGTCAGATCACTCATGCTCGTTCCCACATACCCGTGTTTGTTAAAAACAGGAGCAACAGTCTCAATAATATAAGCGGTGGTTCTTTCGGCTTTGGTTGACATATAGGGACTGTTTTATGCGAATATAAAAAATCTATACTGCATGGTATATAATGTTGATAAAAAAAGCGTCCTTATTAATTTTAAGGACGCTTTTCTACATATTTTAAGTATTATACCGCGATATCTTCCTGATTCCTGAAAACCAAACTGTTATCAAAGGCATCTAAAAGAACCACACTATCTGATTTTATCTCACCGCTTAAAAGTGCTTTAGACATATTGTTCAGCACTTCTTTCTGTATTGTTCTCTTTACAGGCCTTGCTCCAAATTGGGGATCAAACCCTTTATCTGCCAAGTAATCAATGGCTTCTTCGGTAGCATCTAAGGTAATTTGCTGTTTATCGAGCATTTTCTTCAAGTGTTCGAGTTGAAGTTTAACAATTTGCTTGATGTTGCTTTTCGTTAAAGGCGTGAACATCACGATATCGTCAATTCTATTGATAAATTCGGGACGTATGGTTTTCTTCAACAAACCAAGAACTTCAATTCGGGCCGCTTCCGTAGCGCTGTAAACATCAGTTGCATTTTCAAAGGTATCCTGTATGATCTGACTACCCATATTACTGGTCATAATGATAATTGTATTCTTGAAATCGGCAACCCGACCTTTATTATCTGTCAACCTTCCTTCATCCAATACCTGTAATAGAATATTGAACGTATCAGGGTGTGCCTTTTCAATTTCATCTAACAATACCACGGAATAAGGACGTCTTCGTACGGCCTCGGTCAATTGTCCCCCTTCGTCATAACCGACATATCCAGGAGGAGCGCCTACCAATCTACTCACGGCATGGCGCTCTTGATATTCGCTCATGTCGATACGTGTCATCGCATTTTCATCATCGAAGAGATAGGATGCCAAGGTTTTTGCCAATTCGGTCTTACCGACCCCAGTGGTTCCAAGGAAAAGAAAAGAACCGATCGGCTTTCTCTGATCCTGTAAACCTGCCCTGCTTCTGCGTATGGCATCAGAAACCGCTTGTATGGCCTCTTCTTGACCAACTACCCGTTTGTGTAGAACTTCTTCTAATTTCAATAGTTTTTCACGCTCGCTTTGAAGCATCTTGGTAACCGGTATCCCCGTCCATTTAGCAACCACCTCAGCAATATCTTCGCTCGTCACCTCTTCTTTTATCAGTGTACCAGAATGTTGTTGTTCACTCAGATTGTCCTGCAACTGGGTCAACTTCTCTTGCGCTTCTTTAATTTTGCCGTATCTTATTTCCGCTACCTTTCCATAATCACCGTTACGTTCTGCCTTTTCTGCCTCCGCCTTGAAATTTTCAATATCTAACTTCGTTTGTTGAATATTATCGACTACGGTTTTCTCACTCTCCCATTGGGCATAAATCTCGTTTCGCTGTTCTTTAGCATTTGCTAAATCTAAATGGAGCACTTTAAGCTTTTGATTATCGTTCTCCCTTTTAATGGCTTCGATTTCAATTTCTAACTGCATGATCTTACGATCGAGAACATCTAACTCTTCTGGTTTGGAATTGATCTCCATTCTAAGTTTAGAGGCGGCCTCATCCATAAGGTCAATCGCTTTATCGGGTAAAAACCGATTGGTAATATAACGTTGCGATAATTCTACAGCGGCAATAACCGCTTCATCTTTAATACGTACTTTATGATGCGCTTCGTACTTTTCTTTTATTCCTCTAAGAATCGATATGGCACTTTCTGTATCCGGTTGGTCAACCATTACTTTTTGGAACCTTCTTTCCAAGGCCTTGTCCTGTTCAAAATATTTCTGATATTCATCTAGGGTAGTGGCCCCAATAGACCGTAATTCACCCCTTGCCAATGCAGGTTTAAGAATATTGGCCGCATCCATAGCACCTTGCCCACCGCCGGCACCAATTAGGGTGTGGATTTCATCAATAAACAAAATGATGTTGCCATTTGCGCTTACGACTTCTTTAATAACTGATTTTAGTCGCTCCTCGAATTCACCTTTATACTTTGCACCCGCAATCAATGCGCCCATATCTAAAGAATAAATAACCTTATCCTTAAGGTTTTCGGGAATATCACCCTGTATGATTCTATGGGCGAGTCCTTCGACAATGGCAGTTTTACCAACACCTGGTTCACCTACTAAAATCGGATTGTTCTTGGTTCTTCTAGAAAGAATCTGGAGAATTCTCCTTATTTCCTCATCCCTTCCTATAACAGGATCTAATTTTCCGCTATCGGCGAGTGCATTCAAATTCTTCGCATATTTATTTAAAGAATTATAAGTTTCCTCAGCACTTTGTGAAGTAACCTTTTCACCATTACGCAGCTCTTCAATAGCCGCCAAAAGCTGTTTCTCGTTTACACCCTGATCCTTTAATATTTGGGAAATTTTACTTTTTGACTTTAGAATGGCCAAGAATAAATGTTCTAGAGAAACAAAATCGTCACCCATATTTTTGGCAATAATGCTAGCTTCATTGAGTGTTTTGCCCGCTTCTCTTGAAAACTGCAAATCTCCCCCTTGAACTTTTGGGAAACTCAACAATTCTTTTTGCAAAATTTGTTGAACCAGGCTAAAATTGACGCCCAGTTTTTTTAACAAAAAGGGCATTACGTTTTCTTCTACTTCTGTCAAAGCTTTGAAAATATGCTCATTTTCTATTTGCTGATGCCCCATATTCTGGGCAATCAACTGGGCCTGCTGAATGGCCTCCTGTGATTTTATCGTTAAATTATTTAAGTTCATTTTCTTTATTTTAGTTTAATGTGATACTTTTGAACGATGTCTTTCAACAATCTTACCAAGTGAAAAGGTAAGACAAATTGACTGGAATTTACGGGATAAAAGCGGACAAATAGTCAGTAGAGTTTGGTTGAGAAGCTTAAAATTTTAAAGAAGGTTTATGGGGATATTTAGTAGTTTGTTTGGAGGGTCTACAGAGAGAGGGAGCAATGAGGCTATGGTTCCTTGGAAACAACTTACTAGGATAAATCAGCTCGAAGAACTAAAAAATGAGTCCGCGAAACGGCCTCAGGTTATTTTTAAACATTCAACCACATGTGGTATAAGTAGAATGGTTTTGAACATGTTTAAAAGTAGTTTTAACTTAGAAGAGGGACAAATGGATTATTATTTTTTAGATCTACAAGCCCATCGAGATGTTTCTAATGCCGTAGCTTCTGAATTTGGGGTGATCCATCAATCACCACAACTTTTAATCGTCAAGAATGGTATTGTGGTTTTTCACGATTCTCATGGCTCTATTTCTGATATTAAACTTGAAAAATACCTATAATAAAAAGACCCCATTTTAATGGGGTCTTTTTATTAGTCGAAACTTTGTTTACTCAGAATACTTTTGAGGTTATTTTTCAAATCTTCTCCAGCATCATAAACCATTTGTTCATTACTTGGAAAAGGAACCCTAGCAAGTTGTAAAAGCGTTACCAAATCATTTTCCAAGGCCCTCTTATCACCATTGTAGTTTGCATAACTATGCTCAAATATAAATTGACTCGACAAGGGATATTGATTAATTTTTTGCTGTTTTTTTAAATCGATAAAGTTTACAACGCCTGTAACTTGAGCGCTTTTAAATTGTGTAAATTGATAAAAATCACATTTTACAGTTTTGAATTTATCGATTTTAATGCTATTTCCCAAACTGTCGGATACTACATTACCATTTTTATCTTCTACAAACGTATAGCCATCCTTAATTTGTTTCTCCTTACTTATCTGTTTCTCACTGATCTGTTCTGGCGTGATATAGATATCTTGAAATGAAACTTCCATTTGGTAGTCATAAATTTGATTTTGAATTCTATTGGTGTGATATTCGGTCCAATGTGTGTTCAAACCATAAGTGTTCAGGTTCAATAGTTCATCTTCCAATCTTTTTGGGATGACCATATCTGTATTATTGGTCATTTCTACAATAACAAAGTCCAATCCCTTTCTATATGCTTCTTCTCTTTTGGCTATTGCATCCTTAAAATTAGGATTGATTTCTTCCAAATAATTGAGGTCACTATACGCAGTTCTATAATCTGCTTTGTAATTGGCATTTTCCAATAACGTTACCGCCTTATTGTAAAGAAATTCAGATAGATTTAATTTAGCGGCAATGAGTTCATCATCATAATTCTTAAAATTGAATTGAGCTGTTCTATTTTCGTCCTGAATGTACAAAGGCAATAACGGACGAATACGTTCTTGAATGGATTTTAAACGTGCATAGGTGTTAAAAATTTCTTCAAAATTTGCCGGATTATCTTCCTTCTTAAGGAATTTGATGTTTTGAAGCTCCCTTTCCGTATTCTTTCTATAGCCTTCTTCAAGAAGAACAATATACGTTTGGTTACTTTTTTTAGTCTTGTTTTGTGCGATATTGATGATTGCTTTATTGATTGCACTCATGTAATTACCAGAATTCAGGGCTTCCTGTGTTTTCTTCACGCCACTACAAGAAAATAGTAGCCCTATAAAACAGAATAGTAGAAATTTTTTCATGACTAATTTATTTAGAATTCACTAAAGCTATTACAACAGCCGTGCCATAAAAGGCTTATTACATAACGGACAAGGATAGGTAATAGTATGTTTTCGACAACGCACACTTTTCAGGTTTTTATTGGACAATACGTAGGTGAAAGAGTTATCAACTTTTATTTGATAAATAACTTAAGTGTTTTTCTATTTTTTTATTTGTTTAGATCGGCTATTCGTACTTTTGCAACCTCATTTAAAAGATATACTAGCATGCAACGCGACACCACCATTTTTGATTTTATAGAAGAAGAGAAACAACGCCAAATTAACGGTATTGAATTGATAGCTTCTGAAAATTTCACAAGTCCGCAAGTCATGGAAGCGCAAGGTTCCGTGCTTACCAATAAATATGCCGAGGGCTATCCAGGCAAACGTTATTATGGAGGTTGCGAAGTGGTCGATAAGGTAGAGCAGTTGGCCATAGATAGGGCCAAGGAGCTATTTGGTGCGCAATATGCAAATGTGCAACCACACTCGGGTTCTCAGGCGAACGCTGCTGTTTATCATGCCTGTTTACAACCTGGAGATAAAATTTTAGGTTTTGATCTTTCACATGGTGGTCACTTAACCCATGGCTCCCCTGTGAATTTTTCAGGAAGACTGTATAATCCCGTTTTTTATGGAGTGGATAAGGAAACAGGAAGGTTAGACTATGATCTAATTCAGGAAATAGCGACGAAGGAGCAACCGAAGATGATTATTGCCGGCGCATCTGCCTATTCTAGGGATATGGACTTTGAACGTTTTCGTAAGATAGCCGATAGCGTAAATGCGATTTTGTTGGCCGATATTTCACATCCAGCTGGATTAATAGCGAAAGGACTTTTAAATAATCCAATACCTCATTGTCATATTGTAACTACAACAACCCACAAAACGTTAAGGGGACCTAGAGGAGGCCTAATTTTAATGGGAAGTGATTTTGATAATCCATTTGGGATTACTTTGAAAAATGGAAGTTTACGAAAAATGTCCGCTTTATTGGATCTAGCTGTTTTCCCTGGGAATCAAGGAGGACCATTGGAGCATGTAATAGCCGGTAAGGCCATTGCATTTGGAGAAGCGCTCACAGAGGAATATGGTGCCTATATTCTACAGGTTAAGAAAAATGCGGATGCCATGGCAAAGTCTTTTGTTGAAAAAGGCTATGATATTATTTCTGGGGGTACCGATAATCATATGATGCTCATCGATTTACGCAATAAGGATATTTCTGGTAAAGATGCTGAAAAGGCTTTGGTGGAAGCCGATATTACGGCCAATAAGAATATGGTTCCTTTTGATGATAAATCTCCTTTTGTAACTTCAGGAATACGATTTGGAACTGCCGCAATTACCACAAGGGGTTTAGTGGAGGCCGATATGGAAAAAGTAGTCGATTTGATCGATCAAGTAATCAGCAATCCAGAAAATGATCAAATTATAAAAGAGGTAAAAGCCAAGGTGAATACAATGATGAATACGAGGCCCATTTTTAATGGGTAAAAAATTATTGAAATTAATCGGTTAGGAACTCTAGATTACCACTGATATAGGTATTTCTTTTTACATCATATATCGAAGCTTCATCCTCTTTGTCCAAGTAAATACCCCAAAATTCAGAATACGATTTGGGTATATTTTGAGGAGCGTACGTAGATGGTTCGATATTTTCTAGGGAATCCTCTTCAAATATCGGGACAAAGATTTCATATGGTTTTTGAGTAAGTCCCCTTGTTAAAAATACGTAGTTACTTGCTATAAGCTTTAAAATTTCATCGAATTGGGTTGCAATGCTTCTATCGTAAATGCGTTTTATTACAATACTAGTATCGTTCAGTAAAATTGTAACTTCCTCAATATCAATAATAATATTATTTTTTGAAACTAAAAGTTCTAAGCATTGATGTATTGGCGTTTCATTTTTCCCGTTATTACCCCATCGACCTGTATTAAAATGGGATAACATTTCCAACAACTCCAAATTACAGTTAATTTCCAAAACTATATTTATTGAATGTAACGTTGAACTATTCTTTTTTAATTTTATTTGGGAAAAATAATAGAATTCTAGAGAATTGATAAATTCAGTAATATCAACAATTTCATGTTGATGGTCTAAATCAGGTAGTGAATTTTTAATATAATCTTCGAAATTAAACGGCATATAAGTGGTTATAAAAAGTATTCTCATTAATAAAGATACTTTTATAAGCTATTTTTTTTACTTAGTAAAACCTTATAATTGTGGAGGAGATTATAATAAAATATCAATTATATTTTTAATTAGTTGATAATCAGGTTTTTATGAAGGTTTGAATTTATAGAAATCCCCGATTTTTAGCTTCTTTAATGAGGGCGAGATCGTTACCATTTTTAATGTCAAAAAGGGCTTTTAGTTGCCTTTTTCGAGCTTCTACGGTAGTATTGGCAGAGCCTATGAGGGGCGCTATATCCCTTGTATGTATACCTTGTGAAAGATGATATAAGATTTTTTGGTCTTGATCATCAATTATTATATCGTTAGCCATTCTACGTCTAATAGCTGCTAGTGCACCTGCAGTGTAATAGGGTGGGTTATTCATTACCGTTTCAACCATAGTCTTTAGAGACATTTCATCAATTTCAGATTTTACCATGTATCCATCAGGATTTACGGTCTTGAAAATGTTATTGATTCTATAATTGTCGCTATAGGAAGACATGAAAACTATTTTGGAGTTTGGGACCTCTTTTCTTGCAATAATTCCCAAATCGACTCCTGTTCTAGGGTCTTTAGATTCTGCGGAGAACAACTGAATATCCAATAAAATAATATCAAAAGGGATGGAACGTTTCGAAAATTCTATTTTATCCTTTCCTTTATCGAAACTCTTTGCTATTTCAACTTTTACATTAAAATCTTTAAAATCAGCGTCCTCTAAAATATATTTATACCCCAAAGTGGTCATCTCATGATCATCAACCGCTAAAATTCGTACCGTATCCATTTGTTCCGTGATTCGTTTCTAATATACTAAACGCTTTCGAATTGCTTATTAATATCGGTAAAATTAGTGGATTTTTTTTTAAGTGGAACTTTTAGGGTTGTTGTGGTGCCATGTCCTTCTATAGAATCGGTGTGCCAAGTGCCTTCCAATTTATTTATTCTAGAACTTATATTTCTCATACCGATACCTTTTTTCCCTTTATTGGGGCTAATACCAACACCATTATCACTCATAATAATGCTAAAATGAGTTTCGTTAATATCGAAGGTTATGTTGAAAATCGTACAATTTGCGTGTTTAACAGCATTTTGAAATGTTTCCTGCACAATTCTATAAACGTTTATTTTTATATCTCCCTGCAGACCATCCCAATCTTCGTCTTCGTTGTAATTAAAAATAGTGGTGATATTTGTGCCTTTAGCGCTACTCTCTAGAAGGGTTTCTATAGAATCGGTAAAATTATTTATTTTTTGATAGGCGGTATGACTTAGTTCGTGGGAAATGGAACGAATTTCATTTTCGATTTCTTGTAGAGAAGAAATAGCCTTGGATTTTTCTTGTATGGCCTCATCGGTGGCTCGCTTGTTCAACCCCGTTAAAACCATTCTTGCACCTAACATTTTTCCTAAAATACCATCATGGAGTTCTTCTGAAATCCGTTTTTGCTCCATCCGTTTTACCTCGTCAACTTTCTGTTTTTGCATCAACATTAAATTGAATATTTCTTGATTGTTGATTTGTTGTTGTTGATCAAAACGAAGTTTCTGGTTTTTTGCTCGCTGGTTGATAATGATATATATAGAAAGTCCCAGCAAGAAAAAGCCCGCTGCAATACCGGTCCACATTTGTTTTTGTTTGGCAAGTAATTCTTTTTCACCTTCTAACTCCACATTTTGGGCAATAAATTCATCCGTTTCAAAACGGATACGGGCGAATTTATTCTGTTGTTTGCGTTCCTCTTTTTGAAGACTATCATCCAATTTGATGTATTTATCAAAATACTTATGTGAATTTTCTTTATCCAATGAAGCCAATAATGCCCAAGTTTCCAATACAATTTCATTGTTATCTGTTTTAAGGGATAGCTCTTCTGCTTTATTTGCTAGTTCTAATGCTTTCAATGTATCTCTAGCATAAGCTTTGTATGCAGAATAGTTATAAAGCGTACCGGCTAAACTTGCAATTTTATTCTCACTAGTCTTAATTTTAATTGCCCTTTTAAAAAAATCATTAACTCCTAGAGTATCTTTTTTATATAATTTGCTTGATGCTAGGTTGCTTAGAGCAATAGCAAATAAATCAGGTCTATTTTGCTCTAGGTCCTTAAAATTTATTACTTTTTCAAAATTTGAAATGGCTTTTTCAAATTCCTTATTATTACGATGAACAATGCCAATATTATTTATTATTCTTGCTTCCTGAATTTCTTCATATGGCTCCTTCTTTAAATAATAAAGAGCCTCATTATAATAGGAGAGGGCTTTAGGAATATCACCAAAATTCCCCATTGCAATACCTAATACATTATAACTGTCAAATAATTCGAAGTTATTATTTAAAGGTTTGAACCGTTCAATGGCTTGGATAGCCGAATATTCACTACCGATATATTCCTTGATTTTAACTTGAATTTTTGCCATTTTCAGGAACATTTCTCCTGAATTATGCATGTCTCCAATACTTTCAAATATTTCTTGGGCTTCTGAATAGCTATAATATGCACTGTCTTGTATGATGTAATTATCGAAAAAAAATCCTAAATCTTTATAATTCATGGCAATTGCAGCGGAATCTTTTATAGATGTGTTTAGCGCAATAGCTTTTTGATTTATTTTACGAAAGAGAATACTGTCTTTTTTAATTGGAAAATTACTTGATAGTAATGTGAAATATTTGGCCTTTAACGAATCAGATTCTATTTTATTTGAATTTGTTTCAGCTCTAAGAAGGAGATTCAATCTCTGATCTTCTGATAGCTCTAATTTCTGACTTTCTTTAATTAGATCCACAATACTGTCTTGAACAAAAGTTTGATTTGATAGTTGAAGTGAAGATTTATTGTTAGAGCAGCTAAACAGTATTGATAATACTGGCAAGTAAATTTTCATTACTTTAAAAAATAAAATAATTCTATCTTTCATTTCAAAGCAAGGTATAAAAAAAGCCTTGAACATTTAAGTTCAAGGCTACATATATGATCACTCCTAAAGTCTAACTCAATAAAGTTTCAGCGCTCATTCTATCAATCATACAGTCCGTACAAGCTAATTCACTCAACCTATCAATCATGCAATCTGTACAAGCTAATGCAGTATCGAATCTATCAATCATACAATCTGTACAAGCGAGTATAACATCATTCATAAACTCATTTCCGATAGCGGTGTTTCCAATAACATAAATTGCAACTACGATTGCCATAACTGCTACTACCAAGATACTTTTTAAATTTTTCATTTTAATTGTGTTTTAGGGGGTTATTGTTTATTACATTACCAAAGTAATACCCTTTTAAGACTAAAAAAATGAATGTTATCGACCTTTAGTGAGTGACCTATTTCTACTAGTGAATGACCGATTTCTGAGAGAATTCTTTAATTTAAGGTAGATAAGGTGTTTTTAGAGAGTAGTTTTTTTAGTTGCTCCACATTCTCTCTATAAGATTTTGAAAACGGTAAGTGTTCGTTGACTGTTTTAAGGTTGCATATGGATTTTCCGAAATTGATACGCGAAACATAGTTCGTGTTCACGATATAACTTTGGTGAATACGCATAAAATTTTCAGGCAAGGTATTCTCAAATGTTTTCAGTGTTTTGTAAGCATTTGTGACGCTACCGTCTTTCATGAAAAACTCTGTAGTATTATTATCTGCTTTTAAGTACAAGATATCATTCGTATTCAAATAATGATAGTCTTTATACGATTGTAGACAAATGGTTTGTGGTGCTTTTTCTTTTGGAACTCTTTTTTTGAGTTTTAATAAAGATTTACGAATGTCGAACTCATTGTACGGTTGTAACCAGTAGTCAAAAAATCCGTTTTTAATAGCATCATAAGCATGATCCTTGGTAGAGGCTATGCCAATAAGTAAAGGAAGTTGATTAATATACTGGTGTATTTCCATAACCATCTGAAAAAGCGTAGCGACATTTTCATTGAGATTGATGAATACAATGTCGGGGGTGTATTTAAGAATATCATTCAGTCCAGCGGATGGAGTAGTGGAGGAACCGATACATTCGAAATCGCCGTATTCATCCAAGAATGCATGTAGTTGCAGATTGGAAACAGCATCTGAATCTATTATGGTATATGTGTAATCCAAAAAAATATAGTGTCTACTACGAATTTAGGCATAGACCTAATAATCCCTACCAAGAATATCCTTATAAATATGGAGGACTCTTTGATAAAATGCCTGTTAATAGGAAGTTTGAGCGAAAAAACCTTCAACTCTTATGTAAAAAAACTACTCTTCTCGTGCTTTTATTTGATAGGCACCTAAATCTGGAGCTACTGTTCGAAGTAATCCTGATAAATCAAAAGGCACGGCGGTTGCAACAGTTTTATCCCCTAGGTTAATCGCCTCGGATTCCTCTCCAATCCTAAAATCATTCTTCGCTGAAAGAAAAAAATCAGCTTTACCATTAAGTAGTATATTGGAATAGAATGCAGATCCATCAAAATCGTAAAGGTTAAGTCCTTCTATAGTTGTTTGATCTTCAATTGACTTAATCAGGCAATTTTGAAAGCTAAAATCAAAACCAATTGCCTCATTGACTAGTATAGAAATTTCATTTTGATTGTTTCCGTCGATAATACAGTTTTTAAAATCGGCCTTAGCTAATTCTGAACCAGATGTTCTTGAGTCTGAGGAAGTATTGCTGATTTCTAGAGCGGCTTTGGTTCTAAAACCTTTATTCCAGTAATTGGCAATGGTGCAATGGGTAAATGAATAACTACCGCCATTTTCACAATTTAACGAGGAGGACCCAGAACCTCCTAACACGAGGTTTTCTGCAATTACATTTGCATTCCTTGCCCAAATATTGTGACTACTATTATTATAAATCTGGCTGTCCTTTATGGTTAAGGTATTTGTGGGAATATCGCTAGCTCCTTCCACAAATAGTCCGATATCCGCATTCTTAATCGTTATGTGTTCCAAATAATTATCTGTACTTCCTTTTGTGATCCATAGGGCTCCCCATTGACCAGGGAGTTCTGCAAATGAGGGTTCTAGACGGTCTCCCTCAAAAATGACCTCTCCTTTCAATAGTTCTTCGTCACTACTTAATTTACCATTTACTTTAATGGAAGCGGCATCTTTAACGATTATGCCAGAATCTTTATGAAAAAAAACCCTTGCACCAGCATCTATTTGAAATTCCTTTCCTGATGGTATAATACCGTACCCATATATCACATAAGGTTTTTCATTAGTGAATTTTAAATCTTCATCTTTGACTTCGAATCCCGTAACAGTAATTTCATTCCCAGCGCTGTCGGTATATAAAAGCACAGATTCTTTGATGTAATCTTGACCTGAATCAGGGAATAAAAAAATGGCATCTTTAGCTAAAGTCACTAACTCGACCTGCTGTTGGTAAGGTTCAGTATCAAATTGTATGACATCGGTATATAAGAGTTCTTTAACGCTGCTTTCTGTGATTTCAATGGTCGTTTCGATGAGGATGAATAAACTGTCTCGAGCGTAAATAGGAATATTTGTAAACGATTTGCCGGCGACCCCATCCACATTAAGTCGGTAAAAACTTTCAGGTCCGTTTTTAAGTGAAATACTGGGAATGAGGATATCATCCCGAGTGTTATTGTAAACTTTTAGAGTATAGGTGCTACTGCCTATGGAAGCAAAAACAGTATCTAAATAAACAGTATCTTTTGAAAATGAAAGGTTGCCGGCACTTGGGGCGTATTCAAAATCCTTTCTACACGCTGTAGTCCATAAAAGGCCAAGCAGGAGGGGAAAAATTATAAGAATCTTAAATCGCACCCTGATCTTTTTAGTAGTGAATTATATAAAAATCGCCTTGATCTCATCAGAAATGCGTGTAGGTCGTAATGAATTTCTATGTAGCAGGCACCATTCTGTACTTGATCGCACAAGCAGCGTCTTTGTTTCGCTATGCACCATCTCAACAATTCTTGTACATTTTGCACCGGAGCTTGACGCTATGTGGGTTTCTAAGGTGATTGGGTCGTTTAAAACAGCGGCGGACTTATATTCGATGTAATGTGTAAGTACGACCCAAATATATTCTTCTTGAATTTGTTCGGAGGCTTTTGTTTGCCAATGCTCTTTTGAAATATCTTGAATCCATTGTACATATCGCACATTGTTCACATGGTTTAAATCATCTAAATCATCTGGAGCAACTAGTAATTCTTTTGTATACCCAGCCATATTATTTTTTCTGGATCTTAACTTCGAACAAAATATCCCAGTCTTTTCCTGTAACAAAAAATGTTTCCCGCTCTGGATGGTAGGCAATGCCGTTCAAAACATTATCGGTTTCATTCCAATCTTCTGTCTTGGTGATTTTATCACTTAAACCACCAAAATTGATAACACCTTCAATAGAACCGCTAGCACTATTAATTATCATAACACTGGGTTTTTGATATACATTGGCGTAAAGTTTTCCGTCTACATATTCAAGCTCATTAGCCTTGTTGAAAACAGAGGAATTGGTTACGGTCTCAATATACCCTTCTTCCATCATGGTTTCAGGATTTAAGAACCAGATTTTTTCCGTTCCGTCACTTTTAAAGATTTTTTTACCATCATTGGTAAGTCCCCAGCCTTCACGACTTTTGCCATACTGAAAGTTGTCCAACTTTTTAAAAGTTTTTAGGTCATAGATAAAGCCCATACCACTCTGCCAAGTTAGTTGATAGATTTTGTTGTTTAATATTGTGATGCCCTCTCCAAAGTAACTCTTGTCCAAATCTATCTGTTCAAAAACCTCGCCCGTTTTATAATTTAACTTTCTTAAAAAAGAACGGCCTTTTTTTCCAGTTCCTTCATACAAGGTGTCGTTGTGAAATTCCAGTCCCTGTGTATAGGCGCCCGTATCGTGTGGATATTCATTAATTATAGTATAGGTATAAATCTCAGGGGCTTTTTCGGAGAGGACTTTTAAACTTTTTTTAATTTCGACCGTTTCTCCATCGAACTTTATTTTTGCCATCAAGATTTTATTGCCAAGGGTTGATACATTAATAAGCAATTTATTTTCTTTTAGCGGAATTTCCTTACCATCTATACTATAGGTTATATGTTCTATTTCCTTGTCTTTTCTGTTCTCGATGCTTACGCCGATTTCGTCATTTTGATGTACCTGTTTTATATTTCCTTCAAAGGTAATATCGAACAAAGAGGATGGTTTTTGGTTTCCGCTTCCGCAAGCAAGAAAAAGTATAGGAATAAGAATTGAACTTATGTTTTTTATCCTTCTCATTAATAATATAAGGTATTTGTGATTTTGATATGAATTGCTCAAGAAGAATCTTTTGCAAACAAGAGGCAATTTAATTCATAAAAATTAGAAACTAAAAGGATTGGGAAAGTTTTAAAAGATTGTATATTTGCACTCGGCAAGTCCTACACGACCAGCTCCTGTAGAATCCCCCAGGGTGGGAACGCAGCAAGGGTATACGGTTGTAGCGGTGCGATGTAGGTAGCTTGCCTTTTTTTGTGCCTTATACTGAAATCGGATAGACTAAGGTAACATCCTCAAAATTAGGTTTATGTATAGTTCTTGCATCATATATTTCCAAAGAAAATGAAATCAAAGGTAGTTTTAATAACAGGTGGTTCTTCGGGAATTGGAAAAGCTATTGGCATATGTTTAAAGGGTAAAGGGTATATTGTTTATGGAACGACTCGAGATACATCTAAACACACCACTTTTTCAGAATTTCCACTTTTGGATATGGACGTTCGAAATCGAGAAACCATTAAGAAAACGATAGAATTACTTCTAGAGAAAGAATCTCGAATTGATGTACTCATTAATAATGCGGGTATTGGTATAACCGGCCCCATGGAGGAAACTCCCCCGGAAGAAATCTTAAAGGCTTTTGCTACCAACTTTAATGGCCCTATTAGTGTTATTAATGAAGTGCTTCCTTACATGAGAACTCAGGGAAGTGGACTGATTATAAACATTACTTCGATCGCTGGTTACATGGGGCTTCCGTACAGGGGTGTTTACTCTGCAACCAAAGCGGCCCTAGAATTAATTACGGAAAGTTACCGTATGGAGACCAAAAAATTCGGGGTGCATTTCACGACTTTAGCTCCCGGAGATTTTGCCACCAATATTGCATCGGGAAGGTATCATACGCCCGTTTTCGATAATTCTCCTTACAAGGACAGTTATAAAAATACATTGGAAGCAATCGACGCCGATGTAAATAGCGGAGGGAATCCAGTAGAGGTAGGTAAAAAAATAGCGAAAATTATTGCAACCAAAAATCCGAAACCTCATTATAAAGTAGGCTCTTTTCTTCAAAAAATGGCGGTTATCCTAAAAGGTATTTTACCTGGTCGCTGGTTCGAAAAGATGTTGGAAAATCATAGCACGCATTAGCTATCGTATTTCGAAGAAGTTTTGAATCCTAATTAATTATTATAGTAGATATTTGAAAAACCATCAACAATAAGGGCATTGTCCGTTATAATGGCCTTATTCATCTTATCCAATACCAAAGTTTCCATGAGCTCTTTAAAATTATCGGTATGGTATTGGGATCTTGTGTCCGCCCCTAAAGTTTTTAAGATGACTTTCCATTCGTTAAGGTCGGTCTTGAGATTGATACCTACCAAATCGTAATCGGGCTTTTTCAATTTAAGTTCGGCTACTCTTGCAAAGATGTCTTGATACTGTTTTTTATTGTTTCCGGACCAGAAATAAAATAACACTTTTTTGTTCTTCGCAATTTCGGTCAAGGTAGTACTGTCATTATCGAAAGAAACTACGGGGAAATTAGGAATAGCCTTAGAGGGTTGAAGGTTGCTTATGCCGTGATATAAGTGCTCTATTTCTTCAATGTGCATATTGTTTTTAGAAACTTTTTTGAAATCATCAAGAAAGATTTTAGCGTTCTCGGGGCTGTCCTGTTTTTTAAGAAGGTAATCAACGGCAACATTTCTAAATAAATTATCCCTCAATTCCTTATCCACCACTAAACTGTCGATTAAATGAAGTTTGTGCTTATTAAAGTGTAACTGTTTGCCAGACCTCATATCGAGAGAATCACACCCTTTTTTACAGGTCATGTAAGCTAAATTCCCAAAATGTGCCTTCATGAAATCATAGTAAGGCCTCAAATAGGTCAGATTGAGATTATCGTAGTCAAGTTGGTTACGATATTCATAAAAATCGCTGGGTAAATCATGAAAATTTTCTTCTGCTGTTTTTCTTTTATGTTGAAATGGATAAATTTCTTTATATCTATTATAGGTGTATTCAATACTACCCTTAAGCAGTTCGTAACCGTCGGTCGTCATGTCAACTTCTGTCTTCAACTCATTAAGACGATGTAATTTTTCGTTTCTAAGCGATTTTATTTTTTCTGTGAATTCAGTAGGTTCCAATTCATAATAGTCCGAATACATAGTTTCATCCTCTTCTTCGGCTGAAATAAAAAGCTCCAAAAGAAAGTTGTTCAATTCTTCATTACTTCCCGAAAAAACTAATGACTCGTCAAAATAAATGGTATTAAGGCGCACCATAAGACTATCACCTTTTTCTAGATAAACGTATTGAAATTCTGGCGAATGGCTGAAATTATATAAACCGTTTTCAATGGATGGTAAAGTAAATTTAAATCGGTTTTTATCATCTAATTGTGCCGAATCTATTTTTTGCCGCCCCTTGTAAAGAACAACTTGATGACTTGTAGGATTTACAATTTCACCCGCAAATAGCACGGTGTTTGAATTGGAATCCTTATTTGAAGCGGAGCAACCCACTAATAGAACAATAATTGAAGAAAGTAAAATTCTTGCCATATAGTATAAAGGGACTGGTGTAAACCAAAAATAAGCAACCTAGTGTGCGGGGGCTGTTAATAGCTAGTTAAATGTTAGGAATATCAATCTCAACAGGCCTTAAATGAAATTGATGCTTGAGTAGTTCGTAGTAGCCTAGAAATTCAGTATTTTTGCAGCGATTTTTAAAATTTCGTTACTATGTTATCCGTATCTAATCTATCGGTTCAATTTGGGAAAAGGGTATTGTTCGATGAAGTGAACGTGGCGTTTACACAGGGCAATTGTTATGGTATTATTGGTGCCAATGGTGCCGGTAAATCGACCTTTTTGAAAATCCTTGCCGGTCAAATGGACCCAACTTCTGGGCATGTTCATTTAGAGCCGGGTAAAAGAATGTCGATTCTAGAGCAAAACCATAATTCGGCCGATGCCTTCACCGTTTTAGAAACTGTGGTCATGGGAAACAAGCCTCTTTATGAGATTAAAAAGGAAATAGATGCGCTCTACGCAGATTATGATGATAAAAATGCGGATCGGATAGGAGAGTTGCAGGTGAAATTCGAGGAAATGAACGGATGGAATGCAGATAGTAATGCTGCTGCCTTACTGTCAAACTTGGGCATAAATGAAGAGTATCATTATACATTGATGTCCGAATTAGATTCTAAACTTAAGGTACGTGTACTTTTGGCGCAGGCTTTATTTGGAAATCCAGATGTATTGATCATGGATGAGCCTACTAATGATTTGGACTATGAAACCATAAGTTGGTTAGAGAATTTCTTGGCAGATTATGAGAATACGGTAATAGTCGTGTCGCATGACCGTCACTTTTTAGATACCGTATGTACCGACATCGGTGATATAGATTTTGGAAAATTGAACCTTTATTCGGGTAATTATACTTTTTGGTATGAGAGTAGTCAGTTAGCCGCACGTCAACGCGCACAACAGAATAAAAAGGCAGAAGAGAAGGCGAAGGAGTTGCAGGAGTTCATCAGTCGTTTTAGTGCCAACGTTGCCAAGAGTAAACAGGCGACTTCCCGTAAGAAAATGCTTTCCAAATTAAAGGTGGACGATATCAAGCCTTCTAGCCGTAGATATCCCGCTATTATATTTGACCGTGAACGGGAAGCTGGTGACCAGATCCTTAATGTTGAAGGACTTTCCGCTTCAACGGATGAAGGGGAATTGCTCTTTGAAAATATCAATATCAACCTTGCGAAAGGAGACAAGATTGCAATAATATCTAGGGATTCAAGGGCAACTTCGGCTTTTTATGAAATCATTAATGGCAACAGAAAACCAGATAGCGGAAAATTTCAATGGGGTGTAACCACTACCCAATCGTATTTACCAGCCGATAATTCAGATTTCTTCAATGACAATATAAATTTGGTAGATTGGCTTCGTCAATATGCCAAAACCGAGGAAGAACGTGAAGAGGTTTACATTAGGGGATTTTTGGGTAAAATGCTTTTTAGTGGAGAAGAGGCATTGAAAAAATGTACAGTACTTTCTGGAGGAGAAAAAGTACGTTGTATGTTGAGTAGAATGATGCTGATGCGTGCCAATGTTTTGATGTTGGATGAACCTACCAATCACCTAGATCTCGAAAGTATTACGGCCTTTAATAATTCACTTAAGAATTTTAAGGGAACAGTGCTTTTTACTACACATGATCATGAATTTGCACAGACCGTGGCAAACAGGATTATAGAATTGACTCCTAAAGGCAATATTGACCGTTATTCTACGTTCGATGAATACATGTCTGACAAGGCATTAAAAGAGCAGCGTAATAAAATGTACGCGGTTACGGCATAGTATAGATTAACCCAAATCATCATTCTATGAAAACCTACAAAAGTGTGGCCATTCTTCTAATGGCCTTTAGTTTCGTTGCATGCGACAAATCCACTGATGGAATTTCAGAGGAATCACAAACCACTGTCACCGCAGATTACACTATTTTTTTAAAGGGCAGCAATCGTTTGGATACCCAGATTTTGACTTCAGCCCAAGATGGTTTGGTTGTCAAAGACGAGACAAGTGCTTTTGTATCTACTCCGTTAAGGTCCTTAAAATATCGAACTTCAGAAAAAATAAGCTACTATTCTACCTCGAATTGTGAAGCTACCGTTCAAGTTTATGATGTTATAAAGGATACTTCTATTGCTTTAGAGGTCTTTACAGATTTGGATGTCTGTTCTATTGAAGTAACCGCAATGGCGCATACAGACGAATCTATTTTTTTGTCCTACGTTAGGGAATTAGAAGGAAAGGATAGGCAATATGTGCTTCGCTTTATTTCATTGACAGAAGGCACACCAACTTTTGTTGATATTCCTTTAGATGAAAGACCGGTCGATTTGGTGCCCTCTACCAATAGACTTTTTGTTCTGACCTTAAATGAGTTTGTGACCGATGATTTTCATCTTCAAGTTATCGATATAGCATCGAGAGAAAGCTTGATGGAGCTAGACTTAGGATATGATGCAACAAAACTTTTCAAAAATAATTTAGAAGAAGTGATTATCAGTTACCCAGAATTGCATACTACATTGGATCCGGTAACACTAGATAAAAAGTACACCATGTACGGCGAAAATACCGCGCCAGGCTTTCTAACGTCAAAAGATTTTTTTATAGATTCTTCGGGAAAGTTATATTTTCAAAAGACAATTGCTTCGGCAGCCATAGCGACAGTACCTGCCATTTACGATTTCCAAAAAAATAAAACAGTTGTTTATCTTTTTGAAAATTTCTTGAGCGAAACAGAATTGAACGTGAAATATAACATTGCGGCGACCACGGCAATCGGTTTTGATGAAAAGAACGATTTTATCCTTATAGGATACCAAAAAAAGGCTCAGCAAGATAAAGGAGGAATACTACGAATAAGTCCTTCCCCAGATTTGAAAATAATTGACAATTTAGATTTAGACGGGGTGCCTCAAACTATTTTTGTACATTAAAATTGTTATAAAAGGAACTCTTCTATAAATGATTTAGCAATTGAAATACTTACTGTTCCAAATAGCATGATTAAAGTTTTTTCCCAAGGCGAATCCATAAAAAATGACGACCGAGGCGATACATTTGAACATAAAAAAGTAAATAATCCAAAATTCAGCACTTGAGTTAGACTTTGAAAAAAGTCCTTCGGGTACCATTGAGGTCACACCATAGCTCATTAAAAGAACCAGAACAGCAAGGTTTATAATGCTTTTAAAAGGCCACATCAATAACTTACGAAGGGGGTGTAGATCATTTCCCCATTGGTGAATTAAGTAATGATATCCGTTTCCAATAGGGGCGAACAGCAATGGGTCGTCCTTATCCTCCAATTTAAAAAGCTTCGAGGGAGCGATTATTTTAAATCCTTTAATTTCTAGATTATGCTCGCGTTCTAACGATTTTATTTTAGAAACGGCCTCTGTAGGAATTATGCCTTTAAAATATTTGGAATCCAAGAAGCGTAAACGGTAGTTGATACAAACATGCTTTATTTCATCAATATGATAAATACGGGAAGTGTCCAATAAATCAATATTGAAAGAATTCCTTGGTGTTGCTTTACCGTTAGCAATGTTTTGTTCTATCCGTTCGAGTTCGTTATCCAAATCATTTAGAATACGATAAACCTCATTAAGCCTACTTTCTTCTAACTTTGAACCCTTTAACCTAGCTTGATGCAGCTTGTTCTGGATATTCGTTTTTTGTAGCAACATTTTTCTTTCTTTAGCAATACTCTCAAATTTAGCTAATTAATGATTTTCTTAGAATTTTGTTTAAGCCAATTATAAGTTAATGAAATGTTAAATACATTCAAACCGATTATTTTAAAATGTGTCAATAAGGGTCATTATTGTATCTTGAAGGCAAAATTGGGCATTTCGCCGATTTTTAGACTGTAACCCGAACCGACCAACTACATGAAAAAATGGACATCCCTCGTGTCTCTGTGTGCCTTAGTTCTAGGCTTTCAATGCTATTCACAGGAAAGTAAAAATGAGTTAGCTTTAGATATAATTCTTCCTGATTTTACCGAAGCTCATCAGTCTATTATAGAATATACCGCTTCTATGGCAAAACACTCTACCTTATTGCAAGTTTTGAAAGCTGCGAATTTAGATGAAGTATTAGCATATACGGGAGAATTTACCGTTTTTGCACCCACCAATCTCGCATTTGAGAAGTTATCACATATTACGATCGATAAACTTTTAGACCCTAAAAATAAAAAGGCCTTAACATCAATTTTATCCTATCACATTATTGCGGGAAAATTTTCAGCGTCCTCCATTTTAAGGGCAATGTGTCGTGGTAATGGAAAGGCAAATTTTACAACTATACAAGGCGAAAAAATAACCGCAAGTATGAAAGGGCTAGATATTATCCTGACCGATAAAGATGGGAACCAAGCGACTATCTTAACTGCTGATAGTAACCAATCTAACGGTGTCATCCATGAAATCGATACTGTATTTCTACCTGCAAAATTATTCTAACTAGCGAAGCACTGCATTCAAATCACGCTCGTACGCTGCTTGCAGCTTTGACATGATTTTATCGATTTGTTTCTCTGTTAAAGTACTGTTATCGTCCTGTAATGTAAAACTCACTGCGTAAGATTTTTTTCCTTCAGGTAAATTTTGGCCTTCATAGACATCAAATAAGGTCAAATCCTTCAAGAATTTTCGTTCGGTACTATACGCAATATCGTAAATCTCCTTATAGGTAGATTTTTGGTCTAATAATAATGCAAAGTCCCTTTTTACTTCTGGGTATTTGGAAATTTCCTTAAAAAGGATTGGTGAATTTTTTAATTGTTTAAGAATGGTATCCCAATTGAAGTCGGCGTATAAAACATCTTGTTTGATATCGAAAGTTTTGAGGATGGATTTTTTAACTACACCAAACGAGACCAATGTATTTTTTTGAAAGCAAAAGGATAGACCTTCAGAAAATATTGAAGATACTACTGGTTCACTTTTCAAATCTTCTAAACCTAACCTTGCCAAAATGGTCGTTACTATAGATTTGAGCTTGAAAAAATTAGTGGACGTGCCTTTATTGGTCCAGCTATCCGGAGCGGAATTTCCAGATAACACTATGCTTAAATATTTATCCTCGATTCTTTTATCTCCTTTGCTTTTATAAGTTTTTCCAAATTCGAATAATTTCAGATTGGCACGTTTACGGTTAATATTATAACTGGCCGTTTCCAAGGTAGAAAATAAGGAAGCGCGTCTTAATACGGAAAGATCACCGCTTAAAGGATTCAGAACAGTGACCGATTGATATTCATTATCCCCATTTTGCAATAGTTTATCATATTCTGGATTCGTAAGACTATTGGTGAGAATTTCATAGTAGCCTTTCGAAGCTAAAAGATTCCCAATTGTTTTTTGAATGGTATGGTCTTCGGTCGGGGTAGTCGTCGCCACTGAAGCATTCAATTTCTCGCTAAAGGCAACATTATTATACCCGTAAACCCTTAAAATTTCTTCTATGACATCTACTTGACGTTGCACGTCGACCCTGTAGGAAGGAACTTCAAGGCCCATGCCCGTTTCCGTTACGTTTTTGACCTTTATGTCAAGTGACGCCAAAATAGACTTTATCGTATCTTGGGGAATTTCTTGGCCTATTAATTTATTGATTTTCTCAAAAGCCAAAAATACTTCAAAATTCTTCTTTTTTTGAGGGTACAGGTCAACAACATCGGAAGTTATATTGCCACCCGCAATCTCTTTAATCAATAAAGCGGCACGTCTAAGACTATATTCTACATTTTCAATATCAATACCACGTTCAAATCGAAAGGAGGCATCTGTGTTTAAGCCATGGCGTTTGGCCGATTTACGAATTGAAATAGGATTGAAATAAGCACTTTCTAAGAAAATGGATGTGGTTTCATCGGTCACCCCTGATCCCAATCCACCGAAAACACCTGCTAAACATAACGGCTTTTCAATATCACAGATCATTAGGTCGTCTTCATGCAAGGTTCGTTCAATGCCATCTAAAGTCATAAACTTTGTACCTTTTGCTAAGGTTTGAACAATTATCTTGTTTCCTTTGATTTTTGCGGCATCGAATGCGTGTAACGGTTGTCCCAATTCATGTAATACATAATTCGTGGCGTCTACAATATTATTCTTCGGGGTGATTCCAATAGCCTTTAACCTATTTTTCAGCCAAGTAGGGGAGGGCTGTACGATTAGATTGCTTAATGTAACACCACAATATCTAGGTGCCAAAGACCCTTCCTTTACGTCAACATCTATTTTTAAGGATCGATCATTTATATTAAAATGACTGGTTGAAGGGGTTATGAGTTCTTTTGAAATCTCCTTTTGTTTTAAGCCTGCTTTTAAATCGCGTGCAACACCAAAGTGACTCATCGCGTCCGCTCGATTGGGTGTCAATCCAATTTCAAATACCTCATCTTCTTCAATTTCAAATATGTCGGAGCAAGGAGTCCCAACTTTTAAATCATTGTTCAGGACCATGATGCCCGCATGGCTTGTACCTAGACCTAATTCGTCTTCAGCACAAATCATTCCATGGGATTCTTCTCCGCGAATCTTTCCCTTTTTAATAGTCCAGGCTTCTCCTTCTGCGGTATATAACGTAGTGCCGATAGTAGCTACAGGAACCTTTTGCCCTTTTGCAACATTAGGGGCACCACATACAATTTGTACCGGTGTACCGGTACCTATATCAACCAAAGTAACATTAAGCTTATCGGCATTGGTATGTTTTTCACAACTGAGTACATGACCAACGATTACACCTTTTAATCCGCCTTTTACAGATTCAAATTTTTCAACGCCTTCCACCTCTAATCCTAGATCGGTTAAAAGTTGTGCGGTTTTTTGGGATTCCCAATCTATATGTATGAACTGTTTTAGCCAGTTGTATGATATTTTCATTCAGAGAATTTAAAGGCAGCAAAGATAAAACAATGCCATTACACATTCAATAAGCTGATAAGTGTTTCTTTTAATTTTTAATTCTGCTTTTTAAATTGTTAATTCGAGGATTAAAATTTGATGGATTATGAGAAGATGTATTGGTATGGTCGCATTATTTGTTGTTTTAATCGCCTGTAGTGAACCAAAGAAAACACAAACGTTGGCTGAAGGCGTTTGGAGAGCGGAGCTTATGGTTATGGATAATGAGGTGTTGCCCTTTAATTTAAAGGTAAACAAGAAGGATGATGGATCGTATACGATGCAGGTTATGAACGCGGAAGAGGTCATTGATGTTGATGAAATATCGATCAAAGGAGATTCTATCGTAATACAAACTCCTGTTTTTGAAGGATACTTGGCAGGAACTTTTACTGAAAAAAGTATAAAGGGAGAATTTGTAAAAGAAAGTTTGGACCGAATCGTTCCCTTTACCGCGACATTTGGTCAGGAAAACCGTTTTTATTCTAATGGCCCAAGTACGGAAAATGTTTCTGGAATATGGGAAACCCATTTCAGTCCCAATACGGAAGATGAATATTTAGGGAAGGGAATATTTCTGCAGGAAGGGGATCAGGTTACCGGTACTTTTAGGACAACAACAGGAGATTATCGTTATTTAGACGGTATAATGGAAGGTGATTCACTTAAGCTATCTGCATTTGATGGTTCGCATGCATTTCTCTTTACGGCCAAGGTTACGGACTCTACAATGACAGGTACTTTTTATTCGGGGAACCATTTTAAGGAACCATTTAGCGCGACACGAAATGATGGATTCGAATTACCAAGTCCAGATTCCTTGACCTTCTTAAACGAAGGATATGATAAATTGGCGTTTACTTTTCCTGATGCGAAAGGCAATCAGGTTTCGTTATCTGATGAACGTTTTGCGAACAAGATAGTGATTGTGCAATTGATGGGAACTTGGTGCCCAAATTGTTTGGATGAAACCAAATTCTTGGTAAACTATATGAACGAAAACAGAAACAAAGACCTTGAAATTATAGGTTTGGCGTTCGAATCTGCTAAAACTGAGGAAAAGGCTTTTGAGGGAATTGAACGATTAAAGGATCGTATAGGTGTTGCCTATCCCTTGCTGTTAGCTCAATATGGCTCTTATGATAAGGCCGCCGCTCAGCAAAAGCTTCCTATGTTGAACCGTGTTTTATCTTATCCTACCACAATTTTTTTGGATAAAAAGGGAGAAGTCCGTAAAATACATACGGGTTTTAATGGTCCGGCTACAGGCGAAAAATTCGAGGAATTTAAAAAGGATTTTCACCAATTGGTTACACAACTTACTTCAGAGGAATAAGAAATAGTTATATAATGGTAGATTTTCCTAGACCGATGTTTTCATCGTTCATGTTGAAACTACCATCCAACTCCATAATATTATCTGCTATAAAATCGCCAACATAATTAGTTCCGTATTTAGAACTTCCTAGAATATCTGTAGTAACTATTTTTTTGGAAAATGATTTCAACACCGCTGCAACAACGGCATCGGACTCCTCATTCATTTTAAAATGTTGCAATAACATTGCCGTGCTTAAAATGGAGGCTACAGGATTGGCGATGTTCTTACCCTTTGCATCTGGGTATGAGCCATGAATGGGCTCGAACATGGCATGTTCCAAACCTACAGATGCGGAAGGAAGCAAGCCAATCGAACCAGCGATTACGCTTCCTTGGTCTGATAAAATATCGCCGAACATATTGTCGGTTAGGATTACATCGAACTGAGAAGGGTTGAGAATCATCTGAACTGCTGCATTATCAATAAAAAGACAATTCAAAGTTACATCGGGATAGCTTTCTGAAATTGTATGTACCACGCGTCTCCACAGCCGTGAGGTTTCTAAGACATTTGCTTTGTCTACCAGGGTAACTTTCTTTTTTCTTGATCGAGCAGATTTAAAGGCAAGATGTGTAATTCTACTTATTTCCTTTTCGGTATAGGTACAGGTGTCGGTCGCTGAATTTTGGTCTTCATCATTGGTTTTATTGCCGTAATAGATTCCTCCAGAAAGTTCTCTGAAAATAACCAGGTCTGTATGCTGAACGTTCACCTTTGATAGCGGTGATTGTTTTATCAAAGAAGGAAAAACCTTTACGGGCCTGATATTCGCAAAAAGATCCAGTTCTTTTCGCAGTTTCAATAAACCTTGTTCCGGCCACACTTTGGCCCTAGGATTATCATCATATTCTGGCAAACCCAAGGCACCGAATAAGGTGGCATCCGTTTTTTTACAGATTTCCAAAGTTTCTTTTGGAAGCGGAGTCCCCGTTTTTTTTATCGCCGAGGCACCGATCAATGCTTTCTTGAACGTAAAACTATGGCCAAAGGTTTCTTCTACAGACCGTAAGCACTTAATGGATTGTGCTACAACTTCCGGTCCTATTCCGTCCCCTTCTAAAACTGCAATATTTAAGTGCATATGACTAGCTAATACTGTGTAGGTCTATTTTGGTAGCCTCTATGATTTGGTGAATATCTTGATCTTTCACTTCTTTTTTGGTGTCGGCGAACTTTAAAAACTCTTCATACACCATATCTAATTGGGTTTTGGTAAGCTCGTATCCCACAATTTTAGCTCGGTAGGCAAGGGCGGCCCTTCCACTACGAGCAGTAAGAACAATGGACGATTCGGTAACGCCCACATCTTCGGGGTCCATGATTTCATAGGTCTCCCTGTTTTTTATCACTCCATCCTGGTGTATACCCGAACTATGCGCAAAGGCGTTTGCACCCACAATCGCTTTGTTCGGTTGTACCAACATTCCCATTTTTCTGGATACCATTAGACTCGTGTCATAAAGTAACCTGCTGTTTATGGTAGTATCCAAGTTAAGATCTTGATGTTGCCGCATAATCATAACCACTTCTTCCAAAGATGTATTTCCGGCACGTTCTCCGATTCCGTTAATGGTACATTCTATCTGTCTTGCACCATTGATAACCCCTGCAATCGAATTCGCTGTCGCTAAACCAAGGTCGTTATGACAATGACAGGAAAGAATCGCTTTGTCCATTCCTTTTACATTTTCACGTAAGTACTTCATTTTCGCACCGTATTCTTCGGGTAAACAATATCCGGTAGTATCCGGTATATTTAATACCGTAGCACCTGCTTTTATAACGGCCTCACAAACCCGAGCTAAAAATTCATTATCGGTACGGCCTGCATCCTCTGCATAAAATTCAACATCTTCTACAAAGGTCTTGGCATAACTTACGGCGGATACTGCACGTTCTATAATAGCTTCCCTATTTGAGTTGAATTTATGTTTGATATGTGAATCAGATGTACCGATACCGGTATGTATCCTTGGTATCCGTGCATGTTTTAACGCTTCTGCAGCAACTTCAATATCCTTTTTAACTGCGCGTGTCAATCCGCAAACAGTAGCGTTCTTAACGAGTTTTGCTATGGCTTCAACAGATTTAAAATCACCCGGACTAGAAACGGGAAAACCGGCCTCGATGATATTCACGCCCAATTCATCGAGACGCTCTGCGATGACCAATTTTTGTTCCATGTCCAACTTACAGCCAGGAACTTGTTCTCCATCTCTTAACGTTGTGTCAAAAATTTGTACTATATCTTTACTCATTATATTTACGTAGTTTTACTGGTCGAACGAATATATAACCTAATACTCGAAATATACAGATTTCGTAATGTCGTTTACAACGTTAAGACACTTTTTTAGGTATATAAAACATTGAATTACAATTATTTAAACTCTTTTTTTTACGATGACAAATGCGCATAAAGATGCTTTGTTCGTTTTGGTTAAATCACTTTCAAAATCTGAAAAGAGACAATTTAAGCTCTACGTAGGCAGATTGGGAGTGAATACCGACGCCAAATTTTTGGCCCTTTTCAATTTGTTGGATAAAATTAAGCATTATGATGAGAAAGTCATACTGGAAAGCGGTATTGTTAAAAAAGCCCAACTTTCCAATTTAAAGGCACACCTCTACAAGCAGATTTTGGTAAGCTTACGATTGAATCCTGTAAACCAAAATATAAGGGTCCAGATTAGGGAGCAACTAGATTTTGCTACCATTCTTTATCAAAAAGGACTTTATAAGCAAAGTCTTAAAATTTTAGATAAGGTAAAGGCCATTGCCATTGAAAACGAGGAGAAGAATATTGCCTACGAAATTGTTGAACTTGAGAAGGTTATTGAAACGCAATATATAACCCGTAGTATTCCTGATCGGGCCAATGAACTGGCTTTACAGGCTAAAGAACTATCTGGGCATAATGTAATGACGAGTAAACTGTCGAACCTTTCTTTGCAGTTATATGGTATGATGTTAAAGGTGGGGTATGTTCGAAGTGATGAGGACTACCAAAAAGTGAAAACTTATTTTAACGATCATTTGCCATTATACAATATTGAAGATTTAGGTTTCAGGGAAAAATTATGGTTGTACAAGGCATACCTGTGGTATAGTTTTCTTACCCAAGATTTTTTGTGCTGTTTTAAATACGCCAGTAAGTGGGTTGACCTGTTTTACGAACATAAGGAAATGATTTACCTTAATCCTGTATTCTTCTTAAAGGGAAACCATTATCTGTTAGAATCTTTATTTTATGTACAATACAGTTCTCAATTTAAAGAAGTACTTGATCGTTTAGAAAACACGATTAAGGATAAGGAATTTCCTGATAACGACAATATAAACTCTTTGGTATTCATGTACATCAATGCCAATAAATTGAATTTACACTTCTTGGAAGGTACTTTTGAAAAGGGTTTGTACCTGGTGAAAATCGTGGAATACGGTATCAATAAGCATCGAGATCGCATCGATGTACATCATGTAATGGTACTTTATTACAAGATTGCCTGTCTTTATTTTGGTATAGGTGATAATAAGACATGTATTCAATATCTTAAAAAAATCATTGATAATAAGCATTTGAAAATGCGTGAAGATTTAATGTGCTTTGCCAGGGTACTCAGTTTGGTGGCACATTATGAGGCGGGAATGGATTATCATTTAGAAATTCAATTGAAAAGCACGTATAAATTTTTGTTGAAAATGAACGATATGCATGCCGTTCAAAAAGAGATGATCAAATTTTTAAGAAGTCTTGGAGGTATTTATCCCAACCAATTGAAAGCTGAATTCCAGAAATTATATACCGAATTAAAGAAATATGAAAACCATCCTTATGAGAAAAGAGCATTTTTGTATTTGGATATCCTTTCTTGGTTAGAAAGTCATCTGGAGAACAAACCCGTATCACAAATAATAAGGGAAAAGGCGATGGCCCATATCCGGTAAGTGTAGTTTTTCTAGATGAAGAAATTCCATGTTCGGCATTTACTGGAAATCAATTTGGCGATGTTATTCATCGCCACTTCTGGAGCATTGGGAAGATATGTACACTTACCGGTACCCGTTACTATTGGGGCTCGGGCTATTTTGGCATTTTTTCTACTGTATCTCTTTTGTAAATGGAAAAGAATTCCCCTAAAAGTTAAGCGAATAGATTTCCCGATAATCTTGCTGAGTGGTTTTCTGATGTGCGCGCATTGGGTGACCTATTTCTATGCGTTAAGAATGTCAACCGTTGCTATAGGAATGCTGTCTCTTTTTACCTACCCCGTGTTGACGGCCTTTTTAGAACCCATGATATTAAAAACAAAATTCCAAAGGATCCATTTACTCTTGGCTTTTTTGGTATTGGCAGGGATGTACTTTTTGAGTCCCGATTTAGACTTTAAAAATTCATACACCATCGCCATTGCATTCGGGTTACTTTCTGCTTTGTGCTATGCCATACGCAATATCTTGTTGAAGCAAAAAGTTTCAGATTATAATGGATCGATGCTCATGGTCTATCAAACGGGAATCGTTGGGGTAGTTTTATGTCCGTTTTTTTTCACTATCGTCCCTAAATTAATTATAGGGCAGTGGGAAGGGCTGGTTGCTTTAGCGGTTTTAACAACTGCAATTGGCCATACCTTATTCTTAATGACCTTTAAGCATTTTAATATTACTACCGTAAGTATTATCAGTAGTGTTCAGCCGGTGTACGGCATTCTTATCGGAGCAGTGTTTCTTTCTGAAATACCAGAGGCGACCACTATTTTCGGCGGCATATTAATTGTGAGTTCCGTAGTCATTGAGAGCATTCGCTCAAAAGGAGAGAATAGCACTCCTGATGCCAATCTAGAACTTTGATATTGCACACGATACTCACCGCTGTCTGTTGATTATTATTGAAAAAGTTCACTGAATTATAGCTTCATATGAAATACGAATTATAATATGTTCCTTTTGAAGTATTAGGGTTTGCTTATTTTCATTTCAAAAATACAATCAAAGACACGCATTCCAGATGGGGTCGTTGGGTAACGGAGCCACAATTTCTAATGTTTCTTTTTTTACAGGATGCATCAAACGAAGTTTTCGGGCATGTAAATGAATACTTCCATCGTCGTTACTCCTATTAAATCCATACTTTAAATCACCTTTTATAGGGCATCCAATAGCAGTGAGTTGTGAGCGTATCTGATGATGTCGTCCGGTTTCCAAATCTATTTCCAATAGGTAATAGTTATCAAGGCTTTTTATAAGGCTATACCTTAGAATCGCCTTTTTACTGTCTGGCACTTCTTTAATATTGGCGTAGGATTTATTTTGTTTGGTATTGCGTTTTAACCAATGCACCAATTTCTTCTCAGGTTCTTCAGGTCTATTTTTTACAATGGCCCAATAGGTTTTCTTCGCATCTTTTTCTGCGAACATTTTATTAAGTCGGGGTAAGGCTTTAGAGGTTTTTGCAAAGACCACAATACCCGATGTAGGTCGGTCTAAGCGATGAACAACTCCTAAGTACACATTGCCAGGCTTATCATATTTTTTCTTAAGAAAAGCCTTTATGGTTTCGCTTAGGGGTTTGTCACCTGTTTTATCACCTTGCACAATATCTCCAGGACGTTTATTTATGATTATCAAGTGATTATCCTCAAAAAGGACTTGCAAATTATCGACGGTGGAATGTTGTTTTTTAGACAATTAAAGTAGATTGTTGCATTATTAAAAATTAGATCGTAAGCTAAATTATTTTAGTGTCGATTTAAAACTTTGAAGTCATTTTCAGTAGCGAATTAAGATTTTAGTGAATGGCTTATGGCATCTAGCTAATTAAAACGAAAGTTTCTTTCCTCGTACAGTCATAAAAGCAAGGAGCAGAACCCCCAAAGTTACGGTGACATCAGCCATGTTGAAAATCCCGGTTCGTAAAAAACCTAATCGTATTTGGAAAAAATCGGTCACCGAACCCTGCGCTATTCTATCGATCAAATTGCCGATACCTCCACCGATGACGAAAGCAAATGCAAAAGGTAAGACTCGGTTCAAATTGGGGCGCGTTAAGGTTCTATACAATAGAATGAACAACATTAAAAGAGGAAGTCCCTGAAAAACGATACGTTTGGCAATAAGAGGGAAGTCCTGACCAAAACCGAGCATAGCGCCTTTATTTTCTACATTGGTAAGAATAAAATGATGCCCTAGTACAGGAATGTACTGCCTTGGCTCCACTTTTTTAGGCGTTAGTTCTTTGGAAAATTGATCACAACCTATCGTTAATAAAACAATACCTAGAATCCAGAATTTAGAAAAGAACCGTTTGCTTTTCATCGATTGTATTTTACTTAGTATTGTTCATCGTCATTTGGGAAATCTTGACTTTTAACATCACTTACATAGTTAGATATCGCTTTTCCCATTTCCTCATAAAGGTTCATATACCTGCGCAAAAAACGAGGATTGAATTCGTGGGTCATGCCCAGAAGGTCATGAACTACCAAAACTTGACCGTCAGCATATTTCCCACCACCGATTCCAATAGTAGGTATGGTCAAACTTTCGGAAACCAATTTGGTCAATTTTGCCGGTATTTTTTCCAAAACCAATCCAAAGCATCCTAATTTTTCTAACATTTTAGCATCTTCCATCAATTTGTCGGCTTCTTCGTCTTCCTTCGCACGAACGGTATAGGTTCCGAATTTATAAATGGACTGAGGTGTTAATCCTAAATGTCCCATTACGGGGATTCCAGCGGCTAATATTCGCTTAACGGACTCCTTAATTTCCGCACCACCTTCTAATTTCACCGCATGCGCACCGCTTTCTTTCATAATGCGGATGGCGGAGCGCAAAGCTTCCTTAGGGTCGCTTTGGTAGCTACCAAAAGGCAAGTCGACCACGACCAAAGCACGTTCAACGGCCCTGATCACAGAGGATGCGTGGTAAATCATTTGGTCAAGTGTAATAGGCAACGTAGTCTCGTGACCGGCCATCACATTACTGGCAGAATCACCGACTAAAATCACATCGACTTTTGCGGCATCTACAATTTTAGCCATAGAATAGTCGTACGAAGTAAGCATGGAGATTTTCTCCCCATTTTTCTTCATGTCTACCAATGATTTTACCGTAACCCTTTTATACTCCCTTTTAGCTGTGGACATAGTCGTTTTTTCGTTTAAGCGCCATAAAAGTAAGGAGTTTTAATGAGAATGTCGACGAATTGGCTACAACCGTTTACGTGGAAGAACCAATAAATAATTCTATTTTAGAGTTTCCTTTTAAAACGTACTCAATGAAAAGATTTTTTTATGTTTTTTTCGGATTGTTCAGCTTCGTTTTAACCGCCCAAAATGAGGATGAAATTGGAGTGAAAAGGGCCTTAGATGATTTCTTCACGGCTTTTCATGCCCAAGATTCCGTAGCTCTAAAAAATATAGTTCATCCTGAAATCGTTTTGCAGACCATCGGGAAAACAAAAGATGGGGATGAACAATTGAAAAATGAAGATTTCCATATTTTTTTAAAATCCATTGTGAGCATCCCAGACTCCATACGATTTGAGGAGCGATTGATGGATTATAGTATTCAGATTGATGGTCCTATGGCGAACGCTTGGACACCTTACGAATTTTGGTTGAACGCCGAATTTCACCATTGTGGCGTTAATTCATTTCAGTTACTGAAGGAAAAGGGTAATTGGAAGATTATTTATTTGATCGATACACGTAGAAAGGATAATTGTTACCGTCGAACTGAATAATTAAATTTTGGCTTATGAAAAGATTATTTGGTCCATTTTCTGGATTTCGTTGCATTTTCACCAGGGAAATCTGTTGGGATTTCTTGTGTTACCGCTCCTGTTGCAGCCCACTCGGCACCCCGCTGCAGGGTTGTGATAAACCCTACCCCTTCCATTGAATAGTCAAAGTGACCTAGAGTGGAATGAAAAACCCTTCCTTTTCCATAATCAACGACCATCAGTTGTGGAACATGCTGACCTAATCCTTTTACGGAAGGATTCCAAGGTGGGGCATTTTTTTCTACATCGGCGAATGCCGTAGCCAAAATTGTTACGTTTTCAAACGGACCCCTTAATCGTTCGTAAAGCTCATCTTGGGTATGCATCCATTTATTAGGTAAGCCTTTCATGATCGGGTGTTCTGGAGCCCTAGTGGTCAACTGAAATTCATATTCCAATCCATGGGAGCCACAAACACCTTCCGTGGTATCCTTTACCACTTCTCCGGCTTCATTATAATAAACGTAAGGCCCTGTTTTTTCATCCCGGCCGCCCCAAGCGCCTAAACCTATCATTTTATTGTATTCTTCCCATTCGCCCCAAGCATTGTCGGCTGCATGTACTACGACCAGTCCGCCCCCATTCGCCATGTAGTTCTCAAAGTCATTTCTCGTTTTTTCGGGCCATAAGGCAGATTCCGCTCCTAAATTGGAAATGATTACATCATAGCGGCTAAAATCTAAAGAAAAATTAGAGGTCTTGATCGGGTCTTTCGATATTTTGTAAGTTGTACTGTCTAGGGGATACTTTTCGATGAAGGAGGTATACGCTTCAGGTCTTGCCTCTTGGTATTTTATGCCCAACCAAACGGAATCCATGCGGTGGATATCTACACTAAACAACCCTGTTTCCTCCAGATAATCTTTCATCATCATGGTGGTCTTTGGCCAAACATAGTGGTTATTTTGACCATCTAAAATCAAAGCCTTTAATAGAGTAGGGGTTGGTTCGGCCATTTCCTTTTTTTTCTCTCCACATGATACAATTGTAAAAACCATAAGTACAAGCAGTATTCCTTTCATGGGATCAATGGTGGTCGTTAGCATTTTGAAAATTTTTATTGTTAAATGTACATGAACTTAACAAGACTGCAAAAATGAGCATGAACCGAAACTAATAGAATGAAAGTTAAAAAAATTTTGCAGATGGTTCAAACGGAATTTAAATTAGCATTCAAAATTAAAATGAAACCAATGAAGGTATTAGGAATAGGTTCTAGAATTTCTCATCCCAATTATGGAAAAGGGGTAGTTACCAATGTATCAACAACTCAATATTGGGTGACTTTTATGGATAAGGGATTGGAGACCATTGAAATGGATGACGAATTTGAAGTAATTGAGGCAGTTGACGGTGAAGTGGATACAGTTAGTTTTTTTGATGTGGAAAGTTCGTTGGTCGCCATTCTGCAAAAATGGAGCGATGCAACTCAACGTGTTGCCATTGCTGACAAGTGGAAGGGTGGAAATCTTATACTGGAACCGGGAGAAGCCGGTTTGAGTACCAAAGAAATACCTATAGACACCTTCTTCCATAAAATTGTTATGGTACGTGACCGTATTCGGGTGATGGAGCAAAAGATCAATGCCAGTAAAAATTTAGATGATCAGGAAAAAGTCGATTTGCAGCAATATATAACCCGTATCTATGGTAGTTTAACAACTTTTAATGTCTTGTTCAAGAATAAAAGTGACCAATTCATTGGTGAAAAGACGGCAAAGTAATTCGGCTCTAAGATGGTGCTGTGTTCTGTTTACTTTGGGTGTACTTTCGGTTGACTTTTATAAATCGATATCGAACATCATCATAAAACAAACTTATAAGCAAAATCAAAGCTCCTAAAATCAAGGTTTTTAGTTTTAGCGCCATGTTGGCATAGAGAAAACCGCCGATGAGTCCACCGGCGAAAAAGAATGAAATAATAGAAATGCGGAGTTTGATGGTCGCTTTTAAGTTTTCCCTGAACGGATGGGATTTTGGAAAGAACAATTGAGAGAGTTCTATGCCTAAATCTGTGAATAATCCCGTTAAATGGGTAGTTCGTACTACGGCGTTCGAAATTTTTGTCACGTAGGAGTTTTGCAACCCCATGGCAAAAAGTAGAGAACATACAAGCACATTGGGATAGTTTGCTTGAACTTCAGTACTCAAAAATGCTATAACCATTAATATAAAGCATTCAATAAGCGTAGGCAAAACGAAAACGTTGAGTTTTTTGTTTTGCCTAAATTTTTCAATTAAAAAACTTGATGAAAATGATCCCAATAGGAAAGAGAAGATATAAAGGAAGTAAATGGTTCCTTTCCAAAATTCAAAGTGAGATACATCGTTCATGAACAGGGCAAAATGACCGGTGACATTGGTGGTCAATTGTGTAAAAGCTAAAAATCCGGTCACATTAACAATACCGGCTACAAAAGATAATATAGTCGCAATTCGTAGATTGTGTTTTAAGGTCCTGCTTTTGCCTTGATGTCTAAACATATGGTTATCTGTTCGTAGGTTTTTATAAAGGATACTCTTTAATGGACTAGTTGCATACCCTTTAAACAAAGGGGATGACAGAATGAAGATACGGCTTTATAATTTCGGATAAAACATCATTTCTTAGTATGTATTTGCTATGGGATAAAATTATCGAGTGATTATCCCTTCGATACTTCTGCCAAATAACACAGTTCGGTTTTAAAGACCACTAAACAATATTTTTAAATCAATTCTAAATATTGATCATATTAAAAGAAAGCCTCTTTAAAAGGCTTCTATTGCGAGTATCTCGTTAACGGTGTAAGTTTTAAATTGAAGCACAGTTAATGAGATACAGCCTGGGATTAAAACCTTGTTCAGCGGTTACTTGTGTTGGTATTGGTTATTGCCAATTCTAAAGCCTTTTTAAATGATTTTACAGATTTAGTTATGTCGTTTTCAGTGGTAGCCCAAGAGCATATACTAACTCGCAGAACTTTTTTGCCAGACCAAATTGAACCTCCCAACCAACATTCTCTTAATATTTGAATATTACGCAACACTTGCTCTGTAATTTTATCCGAGTCACATCTCACAATTACTTGATTGAATACAATGTCGTTTTCAACATAGCAACCTTTTATTTTCACGATTTCTTCCGCAAACTGTTTTGCTCTTTGATGCATTGTTAAAATCATTTCATCTATTCCGTTTTTCCCTAGATATTTCATTATAGACCATAATTCAATTATTCTAGCTCTTCGAGACATTTCGGGTGTGTAAAACATTCCGTCTCTTTCAGTGCTTTCTACCATATAGCTTCCAGACATATGAAGTGCAGAAGTCATTGCTTCTTGGTCTGAACATAGAATGATACCACAATCATAGGGCGTGTTTAATGTTTTGTGACCATCTACGGCCCAAGACGAAGCATTTTCTATTCCCTTGGTTAAATATTTCAATTCACTTACTGCCTGAGCCCACAAACCAAAAGCACCATCGATATGAACCCAAGTATTGGCTTTTTTCGCTTTTTCACAAATAATTTCAAAGTCATCAAATGCTCCACTGTTTACATTTCCAGCTTGTAAAATCAAAATGGTATTTTCATCTAATTCTGGAATTGACTCAGGGATAATTCTCCCTTGTTTATCAACATCTACCCATTCTATATTTTCTTTTCCTAAACCCAAAACAACAATAGCTTTTAAGACTGTTGAATGCGCCTGTTTACCTGTCACAATTCTTATTTTGGGCGAGTTTCTAAGACCTTTTTCATTTATATCCCAATGGTTACTTTGAAGAATACGGTATCTAGCAGCTGCTAAACCACATAAGTTCGCTGTAGATGTTCCGCTAACAAATCCTGCGGATGTGTTTTGTGGTAAATTAAATAAATCTACAAGCCATTTTTCTACAAGAGATTCTAGTTTACTTCCTATGGGCGATAGGACATTCATTGCTGGTGCTTGATCCCAATAAGTCCCTAAATTTTTGGCCGCTAAACCAACGGGAACAGCACTTCCACACACAAATCCAAAATATCTTCCACCTAACGTTGCAGTTGTTGCAGGACTCCCATATTTATTTAATTGTTCTATCACACTTTTAGCATTCGTTGAATCAAAAGGAAATTCTTCATCGAATATAGATAAGTCATTAAGTGCCTCTTCCGTTGGGTAAACATTTCGGTCAAAAACCCTTTCCAAATATTCAAAGGAATAGTGCTGCACTTGATTGAATATTTCTTTATTTCTTATCTCTAGAAACATTTTATCTTGGATTTTGTTTTTCACTTTTGACTAATTTATAAATAGGGAATTGTCGAATTGTTATTATAAAACTTAAAGTTCTTTATTAAGTTGATTGATATACTCTTTAATGTTCTGTTCATTTCTTTTAAAATATGTCCATTTACCTAGTCTTGTTGATGTAACAAGACCTGACTTTTGTAATTGAGACATATATTGAGAAATTGTAGATTGTGATAAGTTAGCTTTGTTTTTAATAAAAACAAGACAAACGCCAAAATCAAAATGACCCAATTCTAAATGAGGAGGGAAATTATTTTCTGGGTTTTTAAGCCATTTTAAGATATCAACTCTAACTTGATTTGACAATGCTTTATTAATTTCTATTAAATTCATAATTCAAATATAACAAATCTATAAATATCGATATGTTTTTTTAATTAGTGCTATCCAATTTATAGATTCAGCGAAGACGCAGGAAATCAATTAGTTCCATTTAATTAAAACTTAAGTCGCAGAAACAACTATTTCATTTAAACCCAAATACAAATGCATTATTTTATACTAAACCGCTTCTTTCTTTTCGGATAAATATTTCCAATACCGTTTGGGTACATGTTGGGTATGTAGTTTGGTGTTGATGCGTGATTTAATGGTCGTACTTTGAAAATAGTTCTGCCACAGGTTTTGGTATTCGTGTTCGGCATCTGTAAATGCCGTGCTTTTTTGAAGGCTGTTGGTATGAACATCTTTCAAATCTAAGGAGATGATTTCTACACCGTTTAGGTCGTAATAGAGTCCGTACTTCCGTTTAAGGTCATAGATGATCCATTGCTGGTCGGCATAACGGTTTCGAAAATGTTTGGAGATTAGGGGGAGAACATCGTAATCTGGCTCAATATGGGCAAAATACACTTCGTCTTTCGTCAATTGAAAACGCACAAAAGCCTCCATCCGGTGCTTTTCGCGCCCTACCTTGTAGGCCAGTTGATTGATTTTGAGAATGCAATCATCTGAAAAATCACTTACTCTATTGCTTTGGCTCCCCATTAGTTTTTGAACATACAGGTATAATAGGGTTTCAATGTTACGTTGTTCACTTTGATACGCAAAATAAATGTTTTTAATGGCGGTATTACTTTTGTTGCGTACGCCGTTCCATACCCGTTGTGCCTTTTCTAGATTTGTGAAAATTGTTTCATTATCTGTAAACAGGCCCCGTTGTAGGTGGCTTTGACGTTGAATTTCAGCATAGGGTAGCTTTTGTTCGAAACCAATGAATACGGCTGTTAAAAAGCCATTGAAACTACCATCGTAAATAAGTGTTTTTGTAGCATTCATAGTAAAGTGTTTTAGGTGTTAAACTCAATAATCATTCGCTTTAAGAGCAATAGGCGTTTTTTAAACTTGCTTTTGAAAACGACTATATGGTATCCCACGGTTAGAACTTTGGTACGGCTTCGTTCGATCATTGTAGTATAAATAGGGTAGGTGGGGCTTTTTAAGGTATTTTCCATAAGGTTTTGGTTTTAGTTGAACAAGGATAATTGGTTGCTATACTGGTTTTTAAATTTTCCATTAGCGGATTGCAGGATCATGCCTTTAATGCGTGCCGCATCCAAATCACGACGTTCCCAATCCTTAGAATTACAGATGATAAAATACTTGGCGCGGTTAAGGGCGACACCCATTTTTTTAAGGTGGTCCCAATTCAGGTTCCGAAATTTTCTTGCGCTCAATATTTTATGAACGGAACCCATCCCTATTCCGGGGATACGGGCTAACATTCGTTTATCGGCACTATTGATGTCCACCGGAAAGAGGTTCAGGTTGCGTAAAGCCCACATCAGTTTAGGATCGATATCCATTTCTAAATTAGGATGCGCCGCATCTAGGATTTCATGGATGCCGAAGCCATAAAAACGCAATAACCAATCGGTTTGATAGAGTCTATTCTCGCGTAACATGGGTACTTCAGAGCCTAGGGAAGGCAAACGGCTATCGGTAGAAATGGGAACATAGCCAGAATAATAGACCCGCTTCATATTGTAATTCTTGTAGAAATGGGTGGCGGAATACATGATGTCCTTATCGCTTTCCCCCGTGGCACCTACTATCATTTGGGTGCTTTGACCGGCAGGGGCGTATTTGGCGGTACTACGAATGACCTTTCGCTCTTCGGTATAACGAATAATTTCGTTTTTGACCTTTAGCATCGGTTTGGTGAAGTCTTCATGCTTTTTATCGGGTGCCAATAATTTAAGGCCGGATATAGTGGGGATTTCTATATTGACCGATAAGCGGTCTGCATATAATCCGGCCTCATACATTAATTCATCACTTGCGCCAGGTATTGACTTTAAATGGATGTAGCCGTTGAAGTTTTCCTCTTCCCTTAATTTTTTGGCTACCGAGATCAAGCGCTCCATAGTATAATCGGCACTTTTGAAAATACCGGAACTCAAAAAAAGTCCCTCAATATAATTTCTTCTATAAAAGTTGATGGTGAGGTCCACCACTTCCTGAATTTTAAATGCTGCCCTTTGTACATCATTACTTTTTCGCGTCACACAATAAGCGCAATCAAAAATGCAATGGTTGGTCAAGAGAATTTTTAAAAGGGAAACACACCGACCATCTGCGGTATATGTGTGGCAAATACCATTACCCGTATCTCCTAAGCCTTTATTCGTGTTCTTGCGGTTGCTACCACTACTGGAACAGGATACATCATACTTGGCGGCATCGGCAAGAATGTTCAGTTTCTCTTTAATTCGGTTGAAGTCCATAATGATTGGTAATTATTCCAAAAATATGGATATATTCCTAATTATGGAAATAATCCAATTATTATTTTGGATATAATCCATAATCACTATATTTGAAAAAGAATGAACCCTTATATTTTTATTCTTTAGCACATAAAGCCATGGAAAACGAACTGACCTTAAAACGATTTACAGATTTACGAAGAGAGTTGGGGTATACCCAAGCGGATTTTGCAGTCTTGCTTGGCGTGTCTAGTACCACGGCAGATATAGAACGTGGGCGCACTAAAGTTTCAGGTAAAGTGGTTCTTGAATTGTTGAAACAGTTCAAGATTAATCCTATGTGGCTTTTTGGAGAGAGTGAGGAACAGTATTTGGAAACCTCTAAAACCAGTGTAATCCCCAAAGTGGTTACGGTAGATTCTGCCAATCGTGATAATATGGTCTTGGTGAACGCCAAGGCGGCGGCAGGATATCCTCAAAATATATCCGACACCAGTTGGTATCAACAATTGCCTGCCTTTGATTTACCTATACCGGAATTCAGAAATGCGACCTACCGTGGTTTTCAGGTAGAAGGCGATAGTATGTTGCCTAATCTACAACAAGGGGAATGGGTTTTGGCCAGGGCCGTTGAGCACATCGATTATGTGAGCGCCAATAAAATGTATGTGGTTGTACTACAGGATTCAATCATGGTCAAGAAAATTGAAAAGCGACCCAATTCAAATAATATAACTTTGGTCTCGCTTAACGAAACTTATCCGCCTTACGATATCAAGCCTTTTCAGATCCAGGAAATTTGGGAAGTAAGTAGTAAGATTACCTTTAATGTAGACGCAACTACCGATAACGGATTGTTGCGCCAACTGCAAGAATCTATGGAGGAGTTAAAGAATCAATTACAGCATGTTAAGAAGGTTTAAATAGACTATTACTTTAAACATTTTTTTACATATAATCCACTCTCTTTAAGTTTGAATCCTAAGCTTTGGTATAATGAAATGGCGGCCGTTCTATGATGTCCGCTAAAGAGTAGAACATCGGTCAGTTGTTCCTTTTCGGCTTGTTCCAATAGTTTTTCCATCAGTTTTCTACCGATACCTTGTCCTCTATAATCGGATGATACGACCACGTCTTCGATCATACCTTTGGCGCCAGAAACTACGGTATATTTTGCCATCATAGCAATACCTACTAGAATTTCCCCATCCATGCAGATAACAATATCTGTTTGGCCTTCATTTTTAAGCACAGTAGCCAATTCCAGTTGTTTTAATTCAGCATTCAACTGTTTATAGAGTTCCGTTAGTTGTGCCTGAAGGGCTACGGTTACTTCGCTTTTAGTCAATAATTTGATGGTCATAATTTTTATATTTGTTTTGCAATTAGAACTAGTAGTTGATTCTCGCACTATAACTAGTGATAGGTTTTAACATCTCCCATTTTCATAGTTATAGGTCCGAATGAATGTGAGGAGGGCAGTAGTGCTCCACTTTCTGTTTTTTGCCAACCTTCCCACGTAGCTTCGAGTCCGCCAATAGGAATAATTTTCACCCAAAGTTTAAAGCTTTTAGGGATTCCGCTTCGTTCCAATAGCCACAAATATGAATCCCCAGGCGTATCGCCTCCTTGGGTATAGGTGACTAATAGTCCCTCAGAGCCATCTTCCAGTTCCACTAAATAACGTTCTGTCCCTTTATCGAATACTTTATAGGGAGCAACGAGCCAAAAGGAATCATTGTTGAAATAGCTTTTTGCCTTATCAATAAGATTTAATGTTTCTTCGTAAGGCAACTTTTCACCCTTCTCGTAGGCTGTACTGGAATCTGGTGTAATTAAATCGAGGTCGACCCTATAATCATCCCAACCAACCTTCACCACAGCTTTTTCCTTATCCCATTTATAGGTATGATCACCTCCCCTAAAAGTCCATTCAATCATTGTTGTATTTTGATAGCCATCATTATTCAAGGCACTTAACATTCTTTCTGCCAAGGCATCCGCTTCTGGGCCGGATTCTCCGATGGGCAAAGGCTCATTACAGCAATAATAGAGTACTCCAAACAATGCCGCTCCAAGTAAAATAATAACTCCTATAAATTTGAATAGTCGCTTTAACATAGTTTAATTAAGTATCTCATTTAAAATATATTGAATAATTAATTTTAATTTCAAAATTGATGATTTAGACTCGTCTAAAAACCAACTGCGGCATCATCACCACGCTTATCTGCACCTCCTTCTAATTTTCCATCAGGAAGAACCCGAATAGCGTCGACTTTTCCAATTATAGGGGTACGCTCTTCGTTGATGATATAGCCTTTGGATTTTAATTCATCGGTCAGATCCGATGGAAAACCATCCGGTTCAAAAATGACCATGTCCGGAAGCCATTGGTGATGAAAGCGAGGGGAGTTTACCGCATTCTGCATGCTCATATTAAACTCATATCCGTTTAAAATCGTTTGTGCAACTGCGGTGATAATGGTAGATCCGCCCGGTGTGCCTACGACCATCCAAAGTTTGCCATCTTTTTCAACAATGGTTGGGGTCATGCTGCTCAACATCCGTTTTTCGGCTTCAATACTATTGGCTTCCGCCCCAATGAGTCCGAACATATTGGGGACACCTGCTTTTGAGCTAAAATCGTCCATTTCATTGTTCAGGAAAAATCCTAATTCATCGGAATATAATTTGGAACCATAGGCACCGTTAAGTGTTGTGGTTACCGAAACTGCATTGCCTTGTGGGTCTACAATTGAGTAGTGGGTAGTTTCCATACTTTCTATGATTTCAATGTTACCATGTTCCACTGCTGACGATTTGGTCGCTTTGTCGAAGGAGAAACTCTGCATGCGTTCTTCTAAATAAGAATTGCTCAAAAGTTTATCATATGGAATTTCGACGAAATCGGGGTCGCCTAAAAAATAGTTGCGGTCTGCATAGGCCCTTCTTGAAGCCTCTGTGAATAATTGGATCATTTTTGTGGAATTATGTCCTAATTCGGCTACATCGTAAGGTTCCATCATCTTGAGGATTTGATTGATGGTCACCCCGCCACTGCTGGGCGGACTCATGGAAATGATGTGAAGATCTTTGTAGTCGAAAACAATAGGCTTTCTCCATACCGCTTGGTATTTCTCTAAATCTTCTTCGGTAATATACCCTCCTTTTTCGTGGATGAAAGCGGCCAATTTTTGTGCCACCTCACCTTTGTAAAATCCATCTCTTCCGTTTTTGGCAATACTGCGAAAGGTATTGGCCAAAGCTGGGTACTTTATGGTGTCATTCATTTTATATTCCGTTGCGAATTTGGTGCTGTCGCCATTTATTTCAATGAATTTTTCGCGCTGACTGGCCAAACGTTTTTCTTGGTTCTCTGTAACGACCACCCCTTTTTCTGCCAAAGCAATTACAGGGGCCATAATTTCTTCCAACGGTAAGGAACCGAATTTTTTATGCACTTCTATAATACCCGCAACAGTACCGGGTACACCTACGGCCGTTGCTCCAACCGTACTCATGTCGGGAACAACATTTCCCAAGGAATCCAAATACATGTCTCTGTGTGCTGAAAGTGGGGCTTTTTCCCGATAATCTAATCCGCCAACTTCGCCATCGGCTTTTCGGTAGACCATAAATCCGCCACCACCAAGATTACCTGCGAAAGGGTAGGCGACGACCAACGCCATTTCTGTAGCTACCATGGCATCAAAGGCATTCCCTCCTTTTTTCATGATATCACTTCCTATTTTTGAAGCCTCTTCACGGGCAGAAACGACCATAGCTTTTTCAGTAACAAGTCCGGTCGGTGCGGCGGGACTCTTTTTGCAGTTGCTGAAAATAAGGAGAGCGAATAAGGGGGCGAGTAATTTAAATTGCTTCATGATTAGTGGTATAAATGGTTTAGTTGAATGTGTTTAATAAGTTGACATTTATTAATTTATAAAATATTAAATATTATTTTTTTTTGTCAATGAAATGAACTTTTGTTTTGAAAATACAAGCAATTCTTCAAAGAATTCGGTGAACTCTTTTTCAAAAGCTTGGTAATGGTTTTCTAGGTCGATAATGGCGAAATTCATTTTAGATTTGTTTTGGGTTCTCCTGTTCATGCCGTTCAGTACTTTGGAAATTCCATCCATTTTAGAGTAATTGAAAATCCAATTCTCGGCAATCATGTACGGCATCATTCGTTTGACACCATCGGGTAGAATTTCATAATTTTCTTCCAATAGGTCATAAAAATCATCCACAAATAGTTCCAAAGGAACATCTGAATAGGTTGACCAGTTTTTGGCTAAAAAATGGTCATAAAAAATATCCACGATTACTCTGCTATAATGACTATAATTTGCATGTAGCCTTTTGCTGCTTATTTTAGGAATGGGATGACTATCGGTATAGGTGTCGATAAGGCGATGAAGTTTTATTCCTTTCTGCACCTTGGCGGGTAAGTGATGGAATTTATTACCCCGGATACTGTCCGCAATAAAATTCCCCAGGGTAATTTCCTTATCGTTGAAGGAGAGGTAAATGTGGGCTAAAAAATTCATTCGCCTATTTTAAGCTTCAAAAACCCGAATTTACAAAGAAGCACAATAGTGGTACGAATGAACCGTTTATATTTGCAAAAACTTATCAAGAACATATGACACTCATAAAATCTATTTCAGGGATACGCGGAACCATAGGAGGAAAACCAGGGGACAATCTTACCCCGATCGATGCGGTTAAGTTCGCGGCAGCGTACGGAATCTGGTTGAAGGACTATTCCAAAAAGCAAAAATTGAAAGTGGTCATTGGTCGCGATGCACGTTTGTCTGGAGAAATGATCCAGAACTTGGTGGTGTCAACTTTGGTGGGTTTAGGTATCGATGTTGTCGATTTAAACCTATCTACAACGCCAACGGTTGAAATAGCCGTGCCAATGGAAAAGGCAGATGGGGGAATCATTCTAACGGCGAGCCATAATCCGAAACAATGGAATGCCCTTAAATTATTAAATGAAAAAGGGGAGTTCCTAGATGCTGCACAAGGTGCTAAAATCTTGGAAATAGCAGAAATGGAAGATTTTGATTTTTCCGATGTCGATGATTTGGGAGAAATAACTAAAAATGATAGCTATATCGATATCCATATTGATGAAGTGTTGAATTTGTCACTGATCGATGCTGAAGTTGTAAAAAAGGCCAAATTCAAGGTTGTTGTAGATGGTGTGAATTCTACAGGTGGAATTGCTATTCCAAAGCTTTTAAAGGAATTTGGGGTAGAAGTGGTGGAGTTATACTGTAAACCAAACGGACATTTCCCACATAATCCAGAACCTTTAAAAGAACACCTTACGGATATCTGTAAATTGGTAGTCGAAGAAAAGGCCGATTTTGGGATTGTGGTAGATCCAGATGTGGATCGCTTGGCCTTTATCAGCAATGATGGTGAAATGTTCGGAGAGGAATATACTTTGGTGGCTTGTGCCGACTATGTGTTGGGCAAGACCAAAGGCAATACCGTTTCAAACCTTTCTTCTTCACGGGCACTACGGGATATTACCCAAAAACATGGAGGTACCTATGAGGCGGCAGCCGTTGGCGAGGTCAATGTAGTAACCAAAATGAAAGCTAACAAAGCCATAATCGGGGGTGAAGGTAACGGAGGGATTATCTACCCTGAAAGTCATTACGGTCGTGATTCTTTAGTAGGTACGGCCTTATTTTTAATGTTGATGGCAGAACGCGGTGGAACGGTCGCAGAACTTAGGGCAAGTTATCCAAGTTATTTCATGAGCAAGAAGAAAATCGAATTGACACCAGGGTTGGATGTGGATGGAATACTGACAGCTATGGCCGATACCTATGCCGATGAAGAATTAAGTACTATTGATGGTGTGAAGATTGATTTTGCCGAAAACTGGGTGCAATTACGAAAATCGAATACCGAACCTATTATTAGAATATATACCGAAGCTAAAAGTCAGGCAGAAGCCGATGGTTTGGCAGAGCGAATCATTGGGGAGATGAAGAAAGTCGCAGGTATTTAAACTGATTTTTGCCTTGCAGATAATCTGCTCGTGCAACTTAAGAAGCCTGATGGTCTCCTGTGTGGCTTCGTTCAGAAGGCATAAAGATATAGTTTACGTTGTTTCTAAAGTCGGGAGCCGTACGGACATCTTTTACCAAAGCTAGGAATTAACCGAAATACACATCTAAAAAATTACCGATGTTCACTTTTCGGGTAATACCCTATTTTAGTATGGTTTTGGTTTCCTCTTCTTGGGAGGTGCCGAATATTGTGCCCTCGTATTCGGCAGATACAGAAATTAATTTCCAATGGAATGTAAAACATCCATTAATTTCCTTCTAAACTGTACGTAAAGTGAGATGGCCAAATAACTGGAATAGAAAAATTGAAAAGTAAGTATGTGATCAACAGCTTTTTGCAAAAGAAGCAGGTTCTTTTCCGCAGTGCTTCCAGCGCTTATGGGTCCAAAGGTAATATTCTGGTTTTTCTAGAATTTGGGCTTCCGTTAACCGAAGAAAGGCATTCGTTATTTCATGCTCCTTGGTTTCTTTGCCATTTAGGGCAATGGGTATGAATTCGGCCTTATAATGTCCGCGCTTTACCTTGCTCACTTTTAAAAAAACAACGGCTAGTCCGGTCTTGCGAGCCAACGCTTCACCACCGTTGAAAATCGGTACTTTAATTCCCATGAAATCGGTCCAATATTGAGCACGGTGCGCCTGTGGAGATTGATCACTCACCATACCATAGGTAGCACGTACATTATTTTTCGCGTTTTTGAGTACGGTTTTAGCTGTTTGTCCTTGAGTGATCAGGGTGGTATTCCATTTAGCCCTTACTCTCCTGACAAAGTTGTCAAAGTAAGTATTGTTAATTTTTTGATAAACGGCATAGCCTTTCGAGGTCACATAGTTATTGATGCTTACGTTCCATTCCCAATTCGCATAATGCGCACAAAGAATGATGATACTCCGCTCTTTTTCTATTTCGAGTAGCACTTCTGTATTTACTACGTGGTATTTTTTTTGAACATCTTTCTTGCTAAGGTTCATCGATTTGATCATTTCTAGAAAGGTGTCGCATAGATGATGATAAAATGACTTTTCTATATGTTGAAGTTCAGCTTTTGATTTGGTTGGGAAAACGAGGTTCAAGTTGTGCTGGACCACTTTGCGACGGTAGCCAAAAACATGGTAGACAAAGAAAAATGCGGTATCTGAAAAAGCGTAGAACAAACGGTGCGGCAAAATGGAAATCATCCATAAAAATGGATAGATAAGAACAAAGGCCAATAGTTGCATCTACTTAATTTATGGCCAAATATAGCTATATTTGCGCCAAATAAAAGGTAGATAAATGAACAACCTGAATATAGCCACCATAGCGATTATTGCAGCAAACGTTTTGGTATCTCTAAAAGGATTTAACGACACTTATTTTTTTGATCGTTACAAATTCGGAATCGGAGCGATAAAGGCAGGGCAGAAAGAGCGTATGCTAACCTCAGGATTTCTTCATGTAGATGTCTCCCATTTATTGTTCAATATGTTGACCTTGTATTTCTTTGCCGGTGTCGTTATAAATTGGTTCGGTGCAGGTAAATTCTTGATCATCTATTTTGCGAGTTTGTTGGCGGGTAGTCTGTTGGCGTTGAGTTTTCATAAAGATGAACCTTATTATTCAGCGGTTGGGGCGAGTGGAGCGGTTACCGGAGTTTTATATGCAGCAATTCTGTTAAATCCCACCATGCAATTGGGTATCATGTTTATTCCGATTCCGCTGCCTGCTTATGTAGTAGGTATCGGTTATCTGCTCTATTCTATTTATGGAATGAAAAAACGTTTGGGTAACATTGGCCATACCGCGCATTTTGGCGGTGCAATTGGCGGATTTGCCTGTACCTTGTTATTTATGCCAAGCCTATTACAAACTGAAACCTTAATGGTCGGTTTATTGGCACTTCCCATAATATTGCTTTTTGTTTTGGGTAAATTGGGTAAACTATAGTTTTTATTGCCGCTTTAAGGAGTGTTAGGATAAAGGTCAAAGACATAAAAAAATCCCCAAGGTTTCGAAACCTTGGGGATTTTTATTTTTTGAATACTTATTTAATTTAAAAGTTCCGCTATTTTTTGCTCAAGCTCTGGACCTCTTAAGTTCTTTGCAACAATGATTCCGTTTTCGTCCAAAAGAAATGCTGCGGGTATAGCATCAACATTGTATAATTTAGCTATTTGATCATCAAAATAAGCGATATTGGAAATATGGTTCCACTCCAATCCGTCCTCTTCAATAGCCTTTTTCCATGCTTCTTCGGTTCTGTCCAAAGAAATACCAAGAATATTTAAACCTTTTTCATGGTACTTGTTGTAAACGGCAACTACGTTCGGATTTTCTGCCCTACAGGGTCTGCACCATCCGGCCCAAAAATCGATTAAGGTTACTTTACCCATTACATCACTAAGAGCAATTTCTTTTCCATCGGGGGTAGGTCCGGAAAAATCTGGAGCTTTAGATCCTATGCTCGTATTCTTTTCAGCTTCTTCAGATTGCTTTAATCGATCAATTCCCTCAGAAATTCTTTTTCCTGGTTGTGAGTTCTTGATTTCGGGGGACATCGCCTCGTAAAGGTTTTTGGTTTCTTCTGCACTAATAGCTTTAGTGGCTATTGCCCGTTCTAAAATTAAGGCTGAGATTAATGCGTTCGGGTGGTTTTTGATATAGTCCAGTTCAAAATCCTTATATTCTTCCTGAAGTTCTTTCATTTCGTCCTGTAACGCTAAGGCTGCTTCTCCAGAGGCTGTTTGCATATCCCTCTGAACAGATTGCGCCTTTAGTGAAATTTCCCTTGACTGGTCCATATAGTCAGAAAACGTGTCGTTTTGTAGGGTACCTTTTATTTCGGCAAATCCTAAACTATCTTTTTGGGCACTGAATTCAATCTCACCATTTTCCAAAATCACAGCGGAATAGCCCGGTAATTGATCCACAAAAATGTAATGAAGTTCTGGAATTGCCGAAACTCCTGTAAAGGTGAATTCCCCATTTGTAGTAGTTGCGGTATCCACTTCGACCGGTTGGTTGTTTTCCCCTATTTTTTTAAGGAATACCTGGGTGCCGTCTTTTAGGTCTCCACGTACTGTTCCGTTTAAGGTAAAGCCTTCTGGTTTTGAGTTGCAGCTGAACATTAAAAATGCGGCCAGCAAGATTGTAATACTGTGTTTCATAGAAATCTACTTAATTTATTTTGCAAATGTACTTTATATATAGGATATAAAAAAAGACCCTTAAAAGTTGTTTTAAGGGTCTTTAGGTTATGTGTTGAGCTGAATATTAGAACTGATATCTAATTCCCAATCCTATGTCAAAATCAAAGTTATCTGAAAAACCATCGTAGCCCACAACTCCTAACTCAGGTCTAAAGTCTAAGGAAAGAATTAGTGGAATGTCGAAGTTGTATTCGATACCTATATCACCTGCGGCAAAAACGAAAAGACCGCCATCATCATCCCTGTTCGGAACGTTAGGAAAATCAACACTTCCTAAGCCACCACCTACACCATAATACCAGTTGAAATTATTTTCAATAGGACGGACCCATTGGTATAAACCGGCTAATTTGAAGGCATCAAAATTTCTACTGTCCCTCCAACCTAAATCAAATTCAGCACGGTTATTAGTGCCTAATGATTTTTGATAGCTGATTTCGGCTCCAAAACCATCACTGTCACCCAACCGAAGTCCCAAGGCATGATTAGCGATTTCTTGTGCTGATAAAGAGCAGGTTGCCATAAATAATAGTGCGAAAGCACCTTTTAAAATCTTCATATATTTCTATTTTTAAAGTTAAAAAATGAGCCTTCTCACGATGTGACTCAAACAATAAAACTTAATTTAGCGTTCAAAATTGTGCTGGTTTGAACGAAAATTCACTGTCAAAGTTACAACAAGATTTAGAAGGAGAAGTACGAATCGATAATCTTACAAAAGGTTTGTACGCAACAGATGCATCGGTTTATCGAAAAATACCAATGGGCGTAGCCTTTCCCAAGTGTGTAGCCGATATCGAACGTATTATTCATTTTGCTAATGAGTCAAAAATAGGGTTGATACCACGTACCGCAGGTACTTCTTTGGCGGGTCAATGCGTGGGTGACGGTCTTGTAGTCGATGTTTCAAAACACTTTACGAATATCATAAGTGTGGACGAATCTAAAAAGCAGGTCACTCTTCAGCCCGGAGTAATACGTGATGAGCTGAATCAATACTTAAAACCCTACGGGCTCTTCTTTGGCCCCAATACATCTACGTCCAATCGCTGTATGATCGGAGGTATGGTGGGCAATAATTCATCAGGTACCACCTCCATTCAATATGGGGTGACTAGGGATAAGGTAGTTTCTATGAAGACCATACTTTCTGATGGTTCACACGTTGAATTCAAAAGACTTAATTCTTCGGAATTCGAACAGAAACTTAAGGAAAATACTTTTGAAGCCTCACTTTATAAAAATATATATAAAGAGTTGTCTAATAATGAAATAGCAAAAGAGATACTCGATAATTTTCCGAAACCAGAGATTCACAGAAGAAATACGGGTTATGCCGTTGATGAGCTTCTAAAGGCCGATGTACTTGGAGGTTCTACAGCGTATTTTAACATGGCGGAATTACTTTGTGGAAGCGAAGGTACCTTGGCGTTTACTACTGAAATTACATTGCAATTAGATGATTTGCCGCCCACGTTGTCCGCAATGGTGGTCACCCACTATAGAACACTTGAAGAGTGTTTGATGGATGTGGTGCCCGTCATGGAGCACCCCTTGCAGTTATGTGAAATGATGGACAAGGTAATTTTAGATTGCACAAAAAATAATCGGGCCCAATTGGCGAACCGATTCTTTGTAGAAGGCGATCCGGCTGCTTTGTTAATGTTGCAGGTAAGTGCGCATACTGAAAATGAATTGAATGCCGCTATTGCTTCCTTGTTGAAAACCATAGAACGGTCAGGGCTAAGTTATGCGAACCCTATTTTACTGGGGGATAATATTGCTAAGGCGATCGAGCTTAGAAAAGCTGGACTAGGGCTTTTAGGCAATATCGTTGGGGATATGAAGGCCGTCGCCTGTATTGAGGATACGGCCGTCGCTTTACCCGATTTGAAGGATTTCATAGGCGAGTTTTCTCAAATCATGAAAGGATATGATCAAAAAGCGGTGTACTATGCACATGCAGGCGCTGGAGAATTACATTTAAGACCTATCCTTAACCTTAAAAAAGGTAGTGATGTCTCGTTGTTCAGAAGTATTACCACCGATGTTGCGAAACTTACCAAAAAATACCGTGGATCTTTTAGCGGGGAACATGGGGACGGAATCGTACGTGCAGAATTTATTCCGTTGATGATCGGGAAGAAGAACTATGAGCTGTTGAGGCGGGTAAAATCCTATTTTGATCCTAACGGAATTTTCAATCCCGGTAAAATTGTGGATGCCTACCCGATGGATAAATCATTTCGATACGAAGTGGACCGTGAGGAACCGAACATCGACACACTATTCGATTTTTCAGACAGTGAGGGGATATTAAAGGCGGCAGAGAAGTGTAATGGAAGTGGGGACTGTAGAAAAACGCATCATATGTCCGGGGCAATGTGCCCTAGCTACCATGCGACGAAAAACGAAAAAGATACAACCAGGGGTAGGGCAAATGCCTTACGCGAGTTTTTAACCAACCCGGAAGCGACTTCTAAGAACGCTTTTGACCGAAAGGAATTAAAAGAGGTGTTCGACTTGTGTTTGAGCTGTAAAGCTTGTGCCAGTGAGTGTCCCAGTAATGTAGATGTATCGACTTTAAAAGCTGAATTTCTTTATCAATACCAAGAAGTCAACGGATATCCATTGCGGGGTAAATTATTCGCCTATAATACCAAATTGAATAAAATGGGAAGTGTGGTTTCTGGACTGACCAATACCATTTATGCCTCTAAATTTTTCGGCGGATTACTTAAAAAATCAAGTGGAGTAGCTCAAGAGCGAAGCCTTCCAAAAGTTTATAGTTTTAATTTTGATAATCACCTTCAATCCATTAAAAATAAAAACGTTGTAACAAAAAATAAAGTCATTCTTTTTATTGATGAATTCACACGTTATTTGGATATTGAAGTAGGTAAAGATGCCATTGAGCTGTTAGTGAAATTAGGATATGAAGTTGAATTGTACTTTGCGGAAAGTGGCCGCACCTTTCTTTCGAAGGGCTTTTTAAAACAGGCCCAAAAATTAGCAAAACGAAATACCATCGAACTTTCAAAATTTGCAGAGCAAGGGCTTCCTGTCTTAGGACTTGAACCTTCTGCCATTCTTTCTTTTAGGGATGAATATTTACGTATGACACCAGATAAGGATGTTTCTAAAAAGATTGCGGGTTATTCCTTTTTGATCGAGGAATTTTTAGCCAATGAAATAGTATCCGGTAATTTAACCTCATCATCATTTACCGAAGAAGCTAAGGATATAAAAATTCACAATCACTGCCATCAAAAAGCTCTGAGCAACCAAAAAGTAACCTTTGATGTGTTGAATTTGCCGGTTAATTATAAAGTAACCATAATAGCCTCAGGCTGTTGCGGTATGGCAGGTTCGTTCGGTTATGAGAAAGAGCATTATGAAACCAGTATGAAAATCGGTGGGTTGAAACTGTTTCCAGCTGTCTCTAAGTCAGCTCCTGATACAATTATCGCCGCCAACGGAACAAGTTGTAGGCATCAGATTTTTGATGGCACAAAAAGAGTAGCGAAACACCCGGTGAGTATTTTAAAAGAGGCGTTGGTTGTTGAATAGTTAGCGGCAAATAGGTGAACGAGACAATAAATAGACACCATGAATAACACCGAATACCCAGAAGTGGTACATGTTTGAGAAGCCTCGGTTAGGGCTACACCTCATTTTTTAAGAGAAGAAGATATCGAATATTTTAAACCTCTAATTTTAAATACCTATCTGGATGCAGTTGAGCTTCGCCGCATAAGGAATAAGGAAAAGAAAATAGTCGGTTTTCTGGATGTGGCCGAACAGAATTTAGAAATGCTATTTATACATCCTGAATATAGAGGAAAAGGAATTGGCAAATTGTTGTTAGACTATTCTATTGACAATTTAAATGTGAGCGAAGTAGACGTTAATGAAGATAACGAGCAAGCAGTTGGTTTTTACTAGCATTGCGGATTTGAAATAGTCGGTCGCTCAGAAATCGATTCCTCTGGAAAACCTTACCCTGCGTCACATATGATGCTAAAACAAGAAACTGATCCGAAAACGGTAAAAAATGATTAATGCGCTAAATCAAAGAAAATATAGAAATTAAGTTTGGCGCCGATTTAAAAAATTAGCGTTTTGTACAGGTAAGATTCATGAAAAATTAATGGAAAACGCCTAATTTTCTTCTCGTTTGTTCTTTTTATTTTCGGCTTTTTCGGTAATGGAAGCTATGATTTCATTCATGTCCATCGCTTTTAACTCCTCGTCCATATAAAAGCTGGCAAGCTTATCGTTTTCGTAGCGGTATAATTTCCAGCGCTTAAAGGAGTATTCTAAAGCGGTCATGTGTTTTACCCAATCTCCTGAATTAAGGTAGAGACAGTCGCCTTTTCGGGTTTCTACCAATTCTTTTTTCGGCTCATGGCTATGTCCGCATATAATATGGTCGTAATGATGGTTAATGGCCATCTTTGCGACATTTTGCTCAAAAAGTGCCGTGTAATGTGAATCACGTTTGGTATCCCCGTTGTCCTCAAAAATGAAGGGTTTATTATCCTTCCCTATTTTTTCGAGCGTTCTGGTCTTAAATTTTGCGAATTTTAAGAGTAGGTCGAATCCTAAAGTACCAAATTGCAATAACCAATGCGCATATTTAAAGGAAAGGTCAAAAATATCGCCATGAAAGAATAGCATACGTTTGCCATCTAACTTAAGGTTCAATTTATTGGAGAATTGAATGGTCCCCATAGAAATAGGGTCTACGCTTCTGAAATTGTCATCGTGGTTTCCGGTAATGTAAAAAACTTCAGTACCCTTTGAGGCCATGGTGAAAATCTTCTTTACGATTTTCAAGTGGGCAGGAGGGAAGTAATTATTTTCAAGCGCGCTAGTATCTAATATGTCACCGTTCAGTATTAGTTTCTTAGGCTGAATACTAGATAAATAGGTGAGTAGTTCCTCGGCATGACAGGCATAAGATCCTAAATGAATATCGGAAAGAACTGCTATTTCAAGACGACGTTTTTTCAATGACGCTATTTTAAGTGCAAAATTAAACCTAATGGTATGCTAATCAGTAATAAAAAGGGTCAATATTGCTTAATCATTAAGTTAATTAATCATTACGCAATGGGATAAACGTTAACCTAACATTAAGCACTTTTAAAATTTTTCTTTCATGCATTTAACATTTACCTTTGAAACTTGCACTATTTTAAGCATATCAATCAACAACCATTAATTTAGAAGAGAAAGTATGGCCGGAAATACCTTTGGAACCATTTTTAGGGTAAGCACTTTTGGAGAATCGCATGGTGAGGCAATAGGAGGGGTTATAGACGGTTGTCCGTCAGGAATAGCATTGGACCTCATCGCAATTCAAAACGATTTGGCCCGCAGAAAACCAGGACAATCCGCCATCGTTACGCAACGGAAGGAACCCGACGAAGTGGTATTTTTCTCAGGGATTTTCGAAGGCAAAACCACAGGTACGCCAATCGGTTTTGCCATTTACAATACCAATCAGAAATCAAAAGATTACGGACATATTAAGGATTCCTACCGTCCGTCGCATGCAGACTACGTTTATGATCAAAAATATGGTTTTCGAGATTACCGTGGGGGCGGAAGAAGCTCTGCGCGGGAAACCGCAAGTAGGGTAGTGGCCGGGGCCATCGCCAAACAATTTCTTAGAGGTATAGAAATTCAGGCCTTTGTTTCCCAGGTTGGTGATATAAAGTTGGATAAGGATTATAAAGAACTAGATCTGACCTTGACCGAAACGAATCCCGTAAGATGCCCAGATCCAAAAATGGCATTGAAAATGGAAGAATATATTAAATCCATCAAAAAAGAAGGCGACACTATAGGAGGTGTCATTACATGTGTCGCCAAAAATGTACCAATTGGTCTTGGAGAACCTGTATTTGATAAATTGCACGCCGAATTAGGGAAGGCCATGTTATCTATCAACGCAGTAAAGGGCTTTGAGTATGGAAGTGGATTTGAAGGGGTCAAAATGAAGGGAAGTGACCATAATGACCAATTCAATAGTGATGGATCGACCAAAACTAATCACAGCGGAGGGATACAAGGAGGTATAAGCAATGGAATGGATATTTATTTCAATGTCGCCTTTAAACCTGTGGCAACCGTTATTCAGGGATATGAAACCATTGATAAAGAAGGTAATATGATTAAGACCCAAGGTAAGGGAAGGCATGATCCGTGTGTGGTGCCCAGAGCAGTGCCCATTGTAGAAGCGATGACCGCCTTGGTATTGGCAGATTACGCATTATTGAATAGGACTATAAAATTATAGATTACAATAATTTCTAGTATCTTTTCAACATAAGAACGAACCAACTAACTTAGAACACATGAAAAAACTGGCACTACATTGGCAAATCATTATCGGACTTGTACTGGGAATTTTATGGGCCCTGCTATCAAGTGCTATTGGATGGAGTTCCTTTACCATAGATTGGATAGCCCCGTTTGGTACCATTTTTATCAATCTTTTAAAATTAATAGCCGTGCCATTGGTACTTTTTAGTATCATTAACGGAGTAGCGGGTATAGGAGACCCTGCCAGTCTGGGCCGTATGGGGGGTAAAACTTTGTTGGCCTACCTTATTACAACTGTTTTTGCGGTTGCCGTTGGACTGGTACTGGTGAATTTGATCGGCCCAGGAAAATTGATGGATCAGGAAAGTAGAATCGATAATAGGATTTCCTATGAGATTTGGGCCAATTCCCAAGGGTATCAGATTAAGGATGGTATCAACTATTTACAAGATCCTAAATTTATGGAACGGGCCAAAAAGATAACCGATCTTTCTCGAGCTGAGTTGCAGGATGCCTCAGTTTCTTCAAAGTTGGAAACGGCCGATAGTGCCAAACAATCCGGACCATTGCAGCCGTTGGTAGATATAGTTCCTCAGAACTTCTTTTCCGCATTGGCCGATAATGGTTTGATGCTTCAAGTTATCTTCTTCGGATTATTTTTCGGCATTAGTCTATTATTTATACCTAATGAAAAATCAAAACCGGTAATCGAAGTTGTGGATAGTATTATGGAGGTATTCCTCAAAATGGTGGACTTGGTCATGAAAGCGGCACCTTTTTTCGTTTTTGCCCTGTTGGCGGGCGTAGTCAGTAAAATGGCCGGAGATGATATTTCAAAAGTGGTTGAAATCTTCAAGGGATTAAGTTGGTATTCGCTAACGGTAGTATTAGGATTGGCCTTTATGATATTTGTAGTTTATCCCGCATTGTTCAAAATATTTATAAAAAAAGTTTCCTATACAGGCTTTTTTAAGGCAATGGGACCTGCACAGACCTTGGCTTTTTCGACCTCTAGTAGTGCCGCCACGCTGCCGGTAACAATGGAATGTGTAGAGGATAATCTCGGGGTAGATAAAAAAGTTACCAGTTTTGTATTACCCATTGGAGCCACTGTAAATATGGACGGTACTTGTCTATATCAAGCCGTTGCCGTTGTATTTTTGGCGCAAATGCACATGATCGATTTAACCCTTGGCCAACAGCTTACCATAGTCTTAACGGCAACCTTGGCCTCCATAGGTTCTGCAGCCGTGCCAAGTGCAGGCTTGGTTATGTTGATTATAGTGTTGGAATCAGTAGGATTGAATCCTGCTTGGATCGCGATAATTTTTCCGGTAGACCGTATTTTAGATATGATGCGAACCGTGGTGAACGTAACGGGTGATGCTACGGTATGTTCCATCATTGCAAAGGGAGAGGGATTATTCAATTATAATGCGGATAAGGATCCGAACGAAGATTGGAAGCTTAAAGAGAAGGCTTGATTAATTGATCTTACCCATCGAACCGCCGGAAAGCGGCCATGGTGAACATATAGATGCCATAACAGACTAATCCAGCCGCTACAAGCCCTAATAACCATTTTCCGTAGGCTTGTTCTTGTATAAAGGAGAAAGCTGCTGCGGTACCCTTCATTTCATTGGAAGTATTTCCGCCAAGGTTAAATCCTGCAGTCAGAAAAAAATAGGCTATGATGGAAGTTACGATGCCTCTTGAAATAAGTCCCGCATATCCGATACGTTTTATATACCTCCTTTTGGCCATTACCGATATGGATTGAATCTGAAACTTTTTAAGAAAATCACCTTTATAAGCTTTTATAAATTGGTAAATCCCCTTTCCCGCCAAAGCAAGGCCAATAACGATAAAAATATATTTTCCAGAAGTACCTGCTAAAACAGAATTACCAGATCCACCCCCGCCTTTTAGAAATGAGCCCTGTCCAAGAACATCCAGAACGGAAAAAATTCCTAAACCTGAATAAATACAGCCACTAATAAAGAAGCTTACCCTTTTTACGATAGCTTTCATATCGGTTCCTATGCCCTCAGGGTCGCGAATACTTTCAATGAACCGCCAAATTCCGTAACAAATAAGACCAAGACCTAAAACTATGACCAACCACTTTCCGAATATCTGGTTCTCTAAATAATCGATTACCTGTAGTTTACCGGCTTTTTGACCTCCCATGTTAAAGGCAGCCAATAAAGCCAAAATACCTGTTAATGCATACACTATGCCTTTAGCAATATATCCGGCATAGGCAGTCTTTTTGAGGTTGTCGTTCATCTAGATGATTTTAAGACCGGAATATATTGATATAGGAAAGGAGTTGTTACCTGTAATATTCTCATTTTTAGCTCGTTTGATAAAATTCGGAAATTAAATGAGGTTACATGGGGTTGAAGGAAAATAATAAGATTTTTCAATTATTTTCTCGTCAATCTTTTTGTTTGGCCTTACGTTTTTCTTTTTTGGATTCTTTTTCGATTAATTTATCAGCTCCTTTAGAGGCATCCTCAAAATTGATATCGTCATCGATAACACCCTTATAGGCTTTTATCCAAGCATTTTTAAAGATACGGGTCACCGTTGGCCATATTTTGGTATTAACGTTATTTAAATCCCCTTCAATAGGAATTTTGGTGGCAAGTGTATTCTGTTTATGGTTTTTAAGAATGAACTTGAAGAAACCTACGAAACCTTCCCATAGCGTATCTAAAAATCCATCTTCTTTCCCTAAAAGTTTAGCATCTTTCAATATAGGTTTAAAGGAACCTTTTAAATAACCATCTGCAATGGCCAATTCACCAAAAAGATCAAAAGAACCCGAGCTAAAATCGATACCGGCATAATACTTTGTAAAGTCATTTAGCGCCGTAACATTGGCATTTTCTAAGCTTAGGGAGAGGTCCATATCTGGAATTTCCTTGACCAAATTTAAATTACCATTCAAATTAACATTTCCGTTGCCAATAGATATGGCGGTAGCGTGAATTTCTGAAGGCAGTGTTCGCACTTTTTCTACCACGTTTCTTAAGTTCGTGGCACTTAAATTGACCTGTTTTAAGTGAAGGTCAATACTTGGTTCGGCTGTTAATTGAACAAAAGCGACCGTACCATTTTTAACGGTAAGGTTATTTATATCGATAGGTACCAAATCGGTCAGCGCTTTTGACCAATCTTCGGTTTTGGCTTCAGAACTATCAAGTTGTTGATCTTCGAAGACATAAATGACCGTGGGTTGTGTCATTTCAATTTCACTAACTATTTTGCCGTGTAGTAAGGATTTCCATTCAATGGAAATATCCGTTTTCTTAAAATCTAAAAAGGGAGTTTTTGAATTTGCATGTACTTTTTTCAAATAGAGACCGTCAATGCTATATGCCCCCCTGATGATCGATAAATCAATATCCTCGACTTGTCCGTAATATCCTGGAATATCAGCCAAGACTTTATTTACATAATTTTTAATGACATAGGGTAGGGCAATTCTAATGGCGACTATTAGGCAGATAATTATAACCGGAACAACATATCTTTTTTTCTTATACCGCTTTCTCTTTTGAACGACCATATCTTCTTGTAATTAGGTGCGAATTTTATAAAATTCTTTCAGATATTGTACCTTATTCGAATTTAGTATAGACGTATTTGAAATAATTTTAGAGGTAAACTTTCTCAGCGTTGGCGGATATGAATACATCTAATCGCTACAAAAATTTTGACTGCAATTCAGGAGTGGGAATCATGCAAGCTTCTTTTTTACCATACCATTTGTACCGATTTCGAGCTACAAAATCATATACGATATTTCGAAAAGATTCTGGTAGCCACAGTAAAACGGAGCATAAGTTCCAAATTCCGCTGAGGTTTTCAGCAATTTTTAAAGCAGCTGTCGATTTGGTATAATAAGCCACCCCAGGTTCAATTAAAATAATAGAATCTATGGATGTTATATCAATATTACGTTCTGCAACGAGTTGAAGGCCGACCTCACTTTGCAATGCCGCAAAACGAAAAATGTCTTTTTCATCCCTTTTCAAAATAAATTGTACGGCACCGTTGCAGAGATTGCAAACCCCATCAAAAAGTATGATTTTATGCACCGTTTTCATGACGTAAAGATAGTAGGTTGCTGAGTGATTCTGACGTGTTCGATTCTATTTAATGTTTCTTTTTTTATCATACCTCAAATTCGATTGAAAAACGTCATTGGTATATGTAAATAATCATATACGATTATTTTTAAATAATTGAAATTCAGTAATTAAAGTGTTTTATTTTTTCTTTTCTACTAGTTCTAGCTGGTCTACACTTACATTGGTGGTGAACATACCATAATTGACAATCGCCTTTCCTTTTTCAAGGGAATCAATACTGCCAACAGCTTTACCATCTAGTAAACGAACGCGATCGCCAAGGTTGAAAACTGGCTTGGGCTTATTCTTCTCTTTAAAGATCGCTTTTTTCTTTTCCACCTTTTTCGTTTCGCGGATAACTTTCACCTCTTTTTGTACTTCCTGCGCTACTTGGGCTTTTTTGGCCCTTTCTTTTTTTGCTTCGGCCGAAGATTTCTTTTTTCGCTTGCTATTTTCGGTTTCTACGATACGCAAAAGCTCAGATACGAGAGGTCGTTTCTTGTTATCCTGAAAATATTTGTCCGCCGCAATGTTCACCTTGTTACCCAACTGGATCATACGCTGGTCATGGTCATATAATTCCTGATAGTTTTCTAGTTTTGATTTGATCTTTGCGTTTAATTTTTCCAAGCGTGCCGCTTCTTCCCGTGCCTTGCTCTCTTCTTCTTGTAGCCTAGAACCCGTTTCGGCCATTTTACTGCGTTCTTTTTGTAATTTCGCTATAGTGGCATCAAAACGGACTTTACCTCGCTCAATTTTCTTCTTAGCCTTGTTAATGAGCGAATAGGGTATACCGTTCTTTTGTGCCACCTCAAAAGTAAACGAACTACCGGCCTGGCCCAAGATTAATTGAAACGTAGGTTCCAAGGTTTTACCATCGAAAAGCATGTTGGCATTGGTCACATGAGGGAGTTCGTTAGCGAGTGCTTTAAGATTGGCGTAATGGGTGGTAATGACCCCATATGAACCTCGTTCATAGAAAACTTCTAAAAAAGCCTCTGCCAAGGCACCTCCCAATTCAGGGTCGCTTCCTGTGCCGAATTCATCGATTAAAAATAAGGTTTGATCGTCACAACGTTTCAGGAATTGCTTCATGTTCTTTAACCGATAACTATACGTACTTAGATGATTTTCAATGCTTTGATTATCTCCGATATCCGTAAGTATCTTTTTGAAGAAACATACTTCACTGCGTTCATGTACAGGGATAAGCAAGCCACTTTGCAGCATGACCTGTAATAGCCCTATGGTCTTTAAGGTGATGCTTTTGCCGCCCGCATTAGGCCCGGAGATTACGATAATGCGGTTTTCTTGATGTAGTTCTATGGTCTGCGGAAAGGTTTTTTCCCCTTTTCGTTTGTTGCTTAAAAACAGAAGTGGGTGATAGGCATCCCGTAAATAAAGACGGTCGTTGGTGTTTATTTTAGGCAAGAGGGCATCAATATCTTCTGCGTATTTCGCTTTTGCCGCGGTAACGTCCACTTGCGTCAAATAAATTTGATAATCCCTTAAAAGCTCTCTAAATGGCCGTATTTGATTCGTCAGTTGTTTTAGTATTCGCTGTACTTCTTCCTTTTCCTCAAATTCTAAATTATTGAGTTCACGACTGTACTTCAGTGCGGCTTCGGGTTCAATGTAAACGATGCTCCCCGTTTTGGAAGTACCCATAACGGAACCCTTAACTTTTTTCCTATACATGGCCTTTACGGCCAGTACCCTGCGGTTCTCCACAACAGATTCCCGTATCTCATCCAAATAGTCCGATGCTTGGTAGGCGTTAAGTGCAGTTGTAAAACTTTGGCTGATTTTTCCGCGAACTTGGTTCATATGACGGCGAATACTGAATAGTGAATCCGAGGCATTGTCCTTGACTTCACCGAACCGATCGATGATGTTATTGATCATGTCTGGTATCTCGGTGTTCGACTCCAATTCGGTAGCAAATTCATAGAATATAGGATAATACTCCTTGAATTTTTTAAAGAATTTTTGATGTTGGGTTACCGAGGTGCAAATACTGGCGATACGCTTAAAACCTTGCAGTTCTAATGTAGTATTTTCTATTTTAAGTAGTTTTAGGTCAGTATGAATGCTATCAAAGCCATGATTTGGAATTCGGTTTTCACTGATCAGCGATGAGAGATATTCTGCGGTTTTACCCAGTTCCAATCGAATGGTTTCCTCAGTAATGAATGGAGCAATTTCCAAGGCAGCTTCCTTTCCCAATTCGGTATTGCAGCGGGCACATACTTGCTTTAATACCGATGGAAATTCTAAGTCTTGAAGGGTTTTGGAATGTATGTTCGCCACGTTTTATTTTGATAAGGTGCAAAGGTAAGGATTGAGTGTGATATCAGGAAAAGTGCACTTACGACCTAATCTGTTCATTTACAATAGTGAGCAGGTTCTTATACGAACTCAAAACTTATGAAAATACAAAAAAGAGTCCAAAATAGTTTAAGGGATGGTGCTTAGGTTTTAGGTAAATAGTAGTTTTGGCTTTGTTTGATAACATTATTCCAATTTCATGCCGGTAAACATACATTCTAGCTGGAAACAGCAATTACAAACAGAATTTGAAAAACCCTATTTCGATAGTTTGGTCAATTTTGTTAAGCAAGAATATGCAACGTATACCTGTTACCCTAAGGGTGCTGATATTTTTGCCGCATTTGACCATTGCCCATTTGAGGCCACCAAGGTGGTAATTATTGGGCAGGACCCTTACCATGGCCCGGGACAGGCGAACGGATTATGTTTTTCGGTACAAGAGGGTGTTCCGCATCCGCCTTCTTTGATAAACATTTTCAAAGAAATCCAAACCGATTTAGGAGTACCCTACCCTAAAAGTGGCAACTTGGAACGTTGGGCGGAGCAGGGAGTTTTGCTGTTAAACGCTACATTAACCGTTAGGGCACATGAACCGGGCAGTCATCAGAAAAAGGGATGGGAACAATTTACAGATGCCGTTATCAAAAAAATAGCTGAAGAACGAAACGATATTGTTTTTTTATTATGGGGAGGATTTGCAAAAAAGAAAGCTAGCCTGATCGATTCGAAAAAACATCATATTTTAACTTCTGGACATCCCTCCCCATTGAGTGCGAATCGTGGCTTTTGGTTTGGAAACCGACATTTTTCTACCTGTAATAAAATATTGAAGGATTTAAGCAATAAATCCATTATCTGGTAAGTTATTATATTATGATTTTAACTAACTTTAAGAGGTATAATCCTATCCTTGATTAAAGGAATAGAACTGTAAAAACTAACTTTTATGAATAATTTAGATAAATTGAATTCAATTTTACTTGTTGATGATGATGAGGCAAGCAACTTTTTGCATTCTATTTTCATCAATAAACTAGATCTTGATGTAGACGTCAATTCTGCACTTAATGGCCAAGAGGCTCTAGATTTTATTTTGGGTAAAGGGCAGGAAGAGTTACAACTACCGTGTATGGTGATGCTAGATTTGAGAATGCCTGTAATGGACGGTTGGCAATTTATAAAAGCGTATGAAGAACAGGTTCCAAAACGTCTAAAAGAACAAATTACCATTGTATTGGTAACTATAAGTGACAATAAAGAAGATAAAGATCGTGCCGTTACTAATGAGCATATCGCCGATTTCTCGCAAAAACCACTATCGGACGAGACGTTTAAAAATTTGATTCAAAAACACTTCAACCTGGCAACCATATAGTTATTAAGCCAATAGGCTCGTAGATGGCAATATACTTTCTATTAATTCTAGTTCGTGTAGGGTTTTCTGAACTTTGATCAATGTACTTTCCGGTAATTGCCGTTGGCTCCATTGGGTGATGGAGAGCCACTCCTGTATATCGCCCAACTTTTGCTGGTATCGGTTGGCCAAGGTGCGGTCAATACTGGGTATCTGTTTAAACTCCAACGTATAGGTATTGATAACCTCTTGAATATGATTTATAACGGATTTGTTTTCTTTTAAGAATTTATCTGTAGCTACCAGTAGGAAACAGGGCCAGGGTGTAGGGCAATCCCCTAAATTCCTGAAAATACCGTTATCCACCAAAGGTTTGGTGGTAAAATGTTCCCACATGAAATAATCCGCCTTGCCGGTGGTTAAACTTTCAACGGCACCTTGTAGGTTGTTCACTAAGTGAAATTTTAAATTTTCCGTTCCCCAACCCATTTGTTTGGCGTGTACAAAGGTCATGAGATGGCTACCACTTCCAAAACGACTGATAGCGGCAGTAGTATCCTTCAAATCAATTAGGGACCTATAGGAGCTTTGTGCATCTACATGAATACCCCATTTAAGGGGCGATGCAATATATTCCTGAACAATCTTTACAGGATTGCCCTCTGTAATGCTTTTGACTATACCTTCCGTGAGTATGATGGCCAGATCAGTTTCATGAGTTTCTAATAGCTGGCACATTTTACCGGTACCTTCTGGAATGTCGACCCAGTCAAGTTGAATACCCCTTTCCTCAAAAGCTCCTTCTTCAATGGCCAAATGCCAGGGTAAATTAAAGTGTTCCGGTACGCCTATTATCTTAACATTTTTCATTCAGTTTGGTTTTAAGATAGTTATAAATCGCATATTGCGAACGTATAGCTGTTGTTTGGTGCTCAAAGTTCACTTTTTTATTTGAGTTTTCAATATCCAAAACCCTTGCTTTTTCAGTGTCGTTCAATTGAAGTGAAAGCACATGCTTTAGTTCTTCGAATATTGTTTCGTCTAGGATGGGCGTAAGTACTTCGATACGCCGATCTAAATTACGGGTCATCCAATCTGCTGAACCCATATACATTAATTCGTTTCCTCCATTTTCAAAAAGATAAATTCTACCATGCTCCAAAAACCGGTCTATGATGCTCGTGATAAGAATAGTATCCCTCATTTTGGTATTTGGATCGGTACTGGCGTTTAAATAACAGCAGAACCCCCTTACGATAAGGCGTACATTCACTCCTGCATTTACGGCCCTATAAAGAGCTGCAATCATATCAGGGTCTTCTAAACTATTCATTTTGGCCGTAATGCACGCTTTTTCACCCTTTAAGGCTGCATTGATTTCATTTTGAATGAGGTTTAGAAAGGTTATACGGGTAGAAAATGGAGAGACCAACAGTTGTTTTAGTTTGGGAACTATAATTTTACGCTCCAAGACCTTAAAAACCTGTTCCAAATCTTTCGTTATCCTTTTGTGGGCCGTAAAAAGACCGTGGTCGCAATAAATAGTGGCTGTCTGCGCGTTAAAGTTTCCGGTTCCTATGTAGGCATATCTTTTATGCTTTCCGTTTTCCTTCCTTACGACCATAGCTATTTTGGAATGGACCTTTACTTGCGGAATACTGAAAATTACCTTGGCCCCCTTGTCTTCAAAAATACGGCCCCATTTAATATTATTGGCTTCGTCAAACCGGGCTTGTGCTTCTACGAAAAGAGTTACCTCCTTGTTATTATCAAGTGCGGTTAATAAGGCGTCTGCCAAGGCCGAAGATTTTGCTATCCTGTAAATGGTCATTTTTATTGCGGAAACTTGCGGGTCACGAGCTGCACTTTTTAGAAATTCTTCGACTACGTTGAAACGCTGATATGGGAAATGCACCAATTGGTCTTTTTTTGTGATCGATTCAAAAAAGTCCGTGGTAAATGAAAGTTCTGGATGCTTTAAGGGAGGCTTTGCCTCGTATTGAAGATGTTCTGTACCCGTTGGCCTTGGAAATGAGAAAAAATCGGATAAATTATGGTAGATACCCCCAGGTGATAAATCGACTTCGCCTAAGTTTAAATCTTTCTTTAGAGCATCGATGAGCCATTTAGGCATTCGTTCATCGTATAGAAGCCGAGTGGGTTGTCCGGTTTTTCGTTTGTCAAGCGATTTATAAATTTTTTCTACAAGTTCTACATCAGAATAGTCATCCTCTAAATATAGTTCTGCATCCCTCGATAATTTTATGGAATAATAATCTTCACTATCCTGATTAGGTAAGAGGGTATTGATTTGGAGTCTTACCACATCGTCTAGATAACAGTATTGATAGCCTTCACCGGGCAGGTCGATAAATCGGCCTACTTGGTCTGTGGGAAGTTTAATTAAACTATACTTCTTTTCCGGATGTGTTACCACCAAATAAAGGGCACCATCTTTTAACTTTATATTAGCTGTGGTACTATGGACTTCGCAATAGCGCTGAATTTCGGACTTGAAAAAATCATTGAGAAAATCCTTCTGTTCCGCAGTAAAATTAGATGGGTTTCGAAGATAAATGTCATGATGTTCTAATTCTGCTAGGGTAGAAGCAATCACTTCCCCAAAATGGATTTGCTGTTCTGCAATGGTCTTTAAAATATATTTAAGCGTACTATTGGCCTTAAGCATTAATTTTTTACGCAATTGTTTGTCAAGTTGCTTGATTTGACGCAGTCGTGATACGCGCACTTTGAAAAACTCATCTAAATTCGATGAAAAAATGGCTAAAAATTTAAGCCGTTCCAATAAGGGAGTATCCTTACTTTCAGCCTCCAATAAAACCCGTTCATTAAAGTAAAGCCAATTAATATCCCTATGCTTAAGATTGTTTTTTTCCATGGTGCTATTTCAGCAAATTTAAGGTATGACGATTTATAAAAGTTTAAAGGATTGTTAACTAAGTCTCTCCAAACAGAATTGGATGAGATTATCAATTGATTTGGAAGGATTTTTTGAAAATTCTCCGGTGACTCTGTTGGCCAAAATACAATTCAACGATACCGCTGCATGACCTAGAAGTATTGCTAAGGCATAAATACCGGAAGTTTCCATTTCTAAGTTCGTTATACAATGATTTTCATACCTAAAGCTTGTCAATTTTTCCATAACCTCCATTTGACTGGGGGCCAAGCGCAATTGCCTGTGTTGAGGTCCGTAAAAGCCTATATTAGTTGCGGTAAACCCTAATCGTATACGATTATCTTGAAAGAGTTCGGCTAGATTTTCTGAATAGGAAACCACATAAGGCCGTGCTTTAGCACTGAGCCAGGAAGTGTGGGTTATAAATTCATCCTCAATGGCTGTATGGTTAATATGGCCATGTTCGTAAAAATGCAATAAACCGTCAAAACCAATTGCATATTCGCTCATTAAAAAAGAATCTACAGGAATATCCGCTTGAATGGAGCCTGACGTTCCAATCCGTATGATATTTAATCGTATACGATTTTTTTTTAGCGTTCTGGTCTTAAAATCGATGTTGACCAGGGCATCAAGCTCATTGAGTACGATATCAATATTATCGGTTCCAATGCCGGTCGAGATTACAGTGAGTCGTTTTCCATTTTTATGACCTGTATGGGTATGGAATTCTCGCTTTCCCTTTTTCACTTCAATAGTATCAAAATATCGAGAAACCTGACTTACCCTTTCAGGGTCGCCAACGGTAATGATTGTGGTGGAGATATCGTTTGGAAGCAGATTGAGATGGTAAATGCTACCATCTTCATTGAGAATAAGCTCAGCAGGCCTTAACTGCATGCTATAGCTTTAAAATTCTATTGGAATTTGTATTGTACAGGAAATTATATTTAAGGGCACCCCCCAAGTAAACATCATTATCTTGAATACAGGAATAGTAACTGGTTTTACCCTCCAAGATTTCCTTCCCTTTTTTGGATAATCGTACCGGATTTAAACTTGTGATCAAAGGTTTTAATCTGGTTATGGCCCTTTCATATTGCGTATCCCCAAAACCAAGATTTCCTTGATTTTTAAGAATCGTCTCCATAAATTCTTTTTTTGAAGTTGGTTTGCTATCCATTGCCAAGCGTAAAATGGTGTTTTCCATTTCGTTAAGCCCATTGGCAATACTTGGAAAACGTTTTAAATGCGTTTTTACCGCATCACCCAAATAATCGAACTGGTAATCTTTAAAATCGGTGAGATTTTCTAAACGTATCGGATTGTTGCTGCAATAGAGTTGCCAAACATAATCAGCATATTCGGTATCGTCTTGGGTGAGTATCTTTTTGTTTTTATAAAGCTGTAGCAATTGTTCATCGGTCAGTTCGTTAAGGCCATACATCGTGTCTGATGCATCTTCCTTTCCACTGCAGACCAATGAAATCTCTGCATACTTTCGATGTGTAAGCAGCCAACTGATTACGGCCAACATGTTCACTTGACAAAATAAGTCATATTCAAACCACAACACAATGTGGTCTTGCTGTTTGTGGCTACATAAAGATCGATATTCTTTGAGCGTTTTTTCAATGAACCAAGATTTGGAAACTTTGTAATTTTTATGAAGAAATTCAAATCTGGTTTTCCAAAAAGATTCGGTTCCAACAGTGGGCAATGTTTTTCCTTCGCATAGCATTTCGCGCCATGTGATTACATCCCCACCGAGGTTCAGTTTTTGAAGACGTTGGGTGAAATTATCTCCATTGGTAATGTGTAAAAGGGTACTCATACCAGTTTAATTTTAGTTTGGAAGATTAAAAATAACATTAATAACAAGGATATAAAATAATTTAACAGAAAACAAATAGAAGTTTATCGATAAGAACATAGTTCTTTTAACCTCCGACCCGCTTAACAGCGAAGCCTTTTTCTTTTAAAATATTCATTATTTTATCCCTATAATCACCTTGAATAATAATCCGATCGTCCTTAAAACTACCGCCTACGCTTAATTTTGTTTTTAATTCTTTGGCTAATTTTTTAAAATCCTCATCAGCTCCCGTATAGCCTTCTAAAATGGTAATGGGTTTTCCTTTCCTTTTTTCGTATTTACAAATGATCGGATCATCTTGTAGCCATATATCACTTTCTTCGTCTCTTTCCGTTGCATTTAGCTCTGGTTTATGATCGGGGAAAAGGTTTTTGAGTTGATCTTGTAAGTCCATTCTTTATTTTTTAATCAATCCCAATTCGATAAGGCGCTCGTGTAAGAATTCACCGGCCGTAATATCTGTATATAACTTTGGATGTTCTTCATCTATACAATTCTCCAAACAGTTCAAGGGCATTTCGCTTACGGGATGCATGAAAAAAGGAACTGAATAACGAGAAGTTCCCCATAGTTCTTTGGGCGGATTTACGACCTGATGTATAGTTGACAATAATTTATTGTTGGTCAATCGTGACAACATATCTCCTACGTTAATCATTAATTCGTCGGGTTTGGCAATGGCATCTACCCATGCTCCGTCATGATTTTTCACCTGCAGTCCTTTACCATGAGCCCCCATCAATAAGGTAATCAAATTGATATCGCCATGGGCTGCGGCCCTAACCGCATTTTTGGGTTCAGAGGTGATCGGGGGGTAGTGAATGGGGCGTAAAATAGAATTCCCGTTTTTGATGAAATCATCAAAATAATACTCATCCAAATTAAGATGTAACGCTAGCGCACGTAACACATATTTCGCTGTTTTTTCAAGCATCTTATAGGTTTCTTTGCCAACTTCGTTGAACTGAGGAAGTTCGGTGACAATTACATTGTCTGGATATTCGGCTTCCAATGATGGATTATCCTCAACATATTGCCCAAAATGCCAAAACTCCTTTAAATCACCCTCTTTACGGCCTTTGGCGTGTTCCTTTCCAAAAGAAGTGTAGCCACGTTGACCTCCAATACCTTCTATTTCATACTTTTCTTTCGTGTCTTGAGGTAGATCAAAGAACTTTTTGATTTCGAAATATAAGGAGTCAACCAAATCATCCGATAAGAAATGGCCGCCCAAGGCTACAAAGCCTATTTCTTCAAAGGCCTTACCGATTTCATCAATGAATTTTTGCTTTCGTTTTGGATCTTCTGAAAGAAAATCGGACAAATCAACACTGGGTACCAAACTCATAATTACATGGAATTTATGTAAAATTACTAATTATTGCCGATTTGCAAGCGATGTTATGATTGTTCTGAGCTGTGGCCATTTTTGTTACATTTATATTTTTAAATAAAACAGATCTTATTGTATGGATTATAAGAATTTTCAGATTGCTGAAGATGTCCAACGTTTACTTTATAAAGCGATGTTGAAACCCCGAATGGTCGAGGAAAAAATGTTGATTTTATTGAGACAAGGGAAAATTTCGAAATGGTTCAGTGGTATCGGTCAGGAAGCTATTTCTGTGGGTGTTACCAGCGCATTGCATGTTGATGAATATATATTGCCCATGCATCGCAATCTTGGCGTTTTTACTACGAGGGAAATACCGCTGTACCGCTTATTTGGCCAATGGCAAGGTAAAGCAAGTGGTTTTACACAAGGCCGTGACCGTAGTTTTCACTTTGGCACCCAAGAATTCAAGATTATCGGAATGATATCGCATTTGGGTCCGCAGTTAGGGGTAGCGGATGGAATCGCACTAGCCCAAAAATTACGAAAAGAGAAGAAGGTTACGGCGGTTTTTACAGGCGAAGGAGCAACTAGTGAAGGAGATTTTCATGAAGCCCTAAATGTTGCTTCGGTCTGGGATTTGCCGGTATTGTTTTGTATCGAGAACAATGGTTACGGACTTTCAACTCCCACCAATGAACAGTTTAAATGTGAAAATTTGGCCGATAAGGGCCTAGGCTACGGCATGGAAGCCCATATTATCGATGGCAACAATATTTTGGAAGTATATTCAAAAGTGTCTGAAATTGTAAAGGACATGCGTAATAATCCAAGACCGGTGTTACTCGAGTTTAAGACTTTTCGAATGCGGGGCCACGAAGAGGCAAGTGGAACAAAATATGTGCCGCAAGCACTTTTAGATATGTGGTCGGAAAAGGATCCTTTAGAAAATTTTTCCAGTTTTCTAAAGAAGGAAAATATCCTCTCGACTGAAACGGAGATAGCACTTCGGGCGGAAATCCAAGATGAAATCGAGTCTCATTTACAAAAATCTTTTTCAGAAAATACAATCGTACCGAATGAAAGTAAAGAATTAGATGAAGTTTATCAAAAATTTGATTTTAAACAAATTAATCCGAATATACACACGAAAAATATTCGTTTGATTGATGCTGTTTCAAAGGGTTTATGGCAATCTATGGAGAAATTTGATAACCTCGTTATCATGGGTCAAGATATTGCGGAATATGGTGGCGTCTTCAAAATTACAGAAGGCTTCTTAGAAAAATTCGGAAAAGAAAGGGTGCGCAATACACCTATTTGCGAGTCGGCCATAGTATCAACGGCCATGGGTTTATCCATTAATGGGATGAAGGCCGTTGTCGAAATGCAATTTGCCGATTTTGCCAGCAGTGGTTTCAATCCTATTGTCAATTATTTGGCTAAAACCTATTACAGATGGGGTGAAAATGCAGATGTGGTCATTCGCATGCCCTGCGGGGGCGGCGTAGCTGCAGGTCCGTTCCATTCCCAAACCAATGAGGCTTGGTTTACCAAAACACCGGGACTCAAAGTGGTTTATCCGGCGTTTCCTTACGATGCAAAAGGATTATTGGCGACCGCCATCGAAGATCCAAATCCGGCTATGTTTTTTGAGCATAAGGGCTTATATCGAAGTATTTATCAAGAAGTCCCGATCAGTTACTATAATATGCCGTTTGGCCAAGCAGGACTTTTAAGAAAAGGAAAATCGATTACAATTGTCACATATGGCGCCGGAGTACATTGGGCATTGGAGACCTTGGACAACAACGCCGGTATTGATGCCGAACTGCTAGATCTGCGTACGCTACAACCCTTGGACATGGAAAGTATATATACCTCCGTAAAAAAAACGGGAAAACTAATTATTCTTCAGGAGGATAGTCTTTTTGGTGGAATTGCCAGTGATATCGCTGCCTTGGTAATGGAGAATTGCTTTGAGTTTTTAGATGGTCCCATTAGGCGGGTCGGAAGTTTGGAAACACCAATCCCTTTTAATACCAAGCTAGAGGAACAGTATTTGGCAAAATCACGATTTGAGTCTGTTTTATTGGAATTGGTTCGTTACTAGTATTACCGCTAAGAAATTTGTTAAAAGAGCCAATAGATGCGTTGATTTAGCTTCATCTTTGCAATACTTTTTGGCTTAAAACTGAGTTATATCAGTCCAAACGGTATTGCTTAACGTATATACCCAACAAACCTAATAAATTAAGTATTTATGAAAAAAATGATTTTGATTTTTAGTATGGCACTTGCAGTGACTTCTTGTTCCATTTCCAAAGATGCGCGTGCAAAGAGAAATCTTTTAAGCGGTTCCTGGACTTTGGACAATGTTGCTTTTGAGAATAATACAGGAAATGTAAAGGCAGTATTGTTCAATGATGTAGAAGATATTTGTTTGGAAGGCAGTGATTGGTTTTTCCGGGATAATAACAGTACTGGTCGTTATACCATTAGCCCATCTACGTTATGTAACGGTGGCCCCCGATATATAAGATGGTCCGTTGTAGATCGTGAGGCAAATTATACAAGTCAGTTGCAATTCAAGTTTATCAACGAAAAAAATCAAGATATTTCAGGGGGTGCCGGGTATCGCTTGAATATTGAAAGTCTAACGGAATATGCAATGACCTTAAAGTCTACGGCGATGGTCGATGGTACTTCGGTTAACGTTATATATGAATTCACAAAAAAACAATAACCTACTTATAAATAAAATAAAGATAGTATGAAAACAAGTATAATTAGAAAAACGAGTTACGTTATAGCCCTTGCGATGGTAATGAGTTGTAGTACAGTTAAAAATGCGAATAAAACCCAAAAAGGAGCTGCGATAGGTGCTGCCGGCGGAGCCGTAATTGGTGGTGTTCTGGGAAATAATGTTGGTAGTGGTAACAATACTGCCCTTGGGGCTATCTTAGGGGCCGCTATCGGTGGTGCCGCAGGGGGTTACATCGGTAATAGAATGGATCGCCAAGCAGAACGTATCGAAGAAGAAATACCTGGTGCAGAAGTAAAAAGGGTCGGCGAAGGGATCAACGTTACCTTCAATGAAGATGCCGGTGTTTATTTTGACACTAATAAATCTAACGTACAGGGAACTTCAGCTGCTACATTAGATAAATTGGCCGGTATTTTCAAGGAATATCCAAAATCAAATATATTGGTGGAAGGCCATACCGATAGTGCCGGTTCTGACGAATACAACATGACCTTGTCTAAGCAGCGTGCACAGTCGGTCACCAATTACTTAATAACTAAAGGCATCGATGCAAGTCGTTTTGATACCAAATGGTATGGCGAAACACAACCTGTGGGAGATAATACTACCGCAGAAGGTAAGGCAAAGAATAGACGTGTTGAGTTGGCGATTGTTGCCAGTGAAGAATTGAAACAAGAGGCTAAACAACAAACGAATTAAAAACATTTGAATGTTTTTTAGCGATAAATTAAAACCCTGCAATTGCAGGGTTTTTTTGTAAATGATGTAACTTCAACACAGTGAAGGAACACGAAATAATTATTATTGGTGGAGGTTTGGCCGGACTGACAGCGGCTATTCATTTAAGTAGTGAGGGAAAGGATGTAGCCTTATTTGAAATGAATCCCTACCCAAACCATAAAGTTTGTGGGGAATATGTTTCTAAAGAAATAGAACCTTATTTGAACCGCTTGGGGGTAGACCTCACCACAATTGGAGCGGTCAATATTACAAGATTTCAAATTTCTACCGTAGAAGGTGATTTGGTAGAAACCCACTTACCCCTTGGAGGTTTTGGTATCAGCCGATATGCTTTTGATAACTTTTTGTTTACGCATGCCAAGAATCTTGGAGTTCAATTTTATTTTGAAAAAGTGATTAGGACGGATTTCATGGATACTGGTTTCTTGATTACTACAATTTCGGGCACCTATTCCTCGAAAATAGCCGTTGGCGCTTATGGTAAGCGTTCGGTTTTAGATAAGAAACTGGAACGGGATTTTAGCTTTAAAAAACAGTCTTGGTTAGCGGTGAAAGCCCACTACCACTGTCCTGATTTTCCTGATGATCTGGTTGGCTTGCATAATTTCGAAGGCGGCTATGGCGGACTCTCAAAAACTGAATCAGGAGCAGTCAACTTCTGCTATTTGGCAAGTTATCGAACTTTCAAGGAGTATAAGGACATTACCGAGTTCAATGAAAAAGTGGTTTCAAGCAACCCTTTTTTAAAAAAGTTTTTATCGGAATCGGACCTCGTTTTTGACAATCCTTTGACCATCGCACAGATTTCCTTTGATGAAAAGGAATCGGTCGTAAATCATATGTTAATGTGCGGTGATACCGCCGGGCTTATTCATCCACTTTGCGGCAATGGGATGGCCATGGCCATTCACAGTGCAAAAATCGCTTCGGAAATCATTTTGAAGTTTTTTAAGGAGTCTAATTTTAATCGATTTCAGCTTGAACAAGAATATAGAAAATCGTGGTCCAAAACCTTTAGTAGGCGTTTGTGGTACGGGAGAAAATTACAAGGTATAATACTGAATAAAAATATGGTCACCAGGGGCATTCGAACGGTTGGTAAATCAGATAGCCTAATGAAATTCATTATTTCAAAAACCCATGGAGAATTGATACAATAATGGTAGATTTTACACAACGTAGTCCAGAAAGCGAAATCATGGATACCTATACGGGTACTACTGAGGAACTGGATATCATTCTTAAGGATATCAACAGAGTGAATTCACTATTAGGTGGCTATCAAATTACATTAAATGGTGTATTTGAGCTGATTGCAATAAAAAATAAAAAATCATATACGATTTTAGATATGGGTTGCGCCGAAGGAACCATGCTTAGAAAGCTCGCTTTGGAGGCTAGAAAACGGAATATTACGGTGAATCTAATCGGGGTGGATCTCAACAAGCAGGGATTGGAGTTGGCTACAATATATTCCACCCATTTTCCAGAAATTAGTTTTATCGAATGTAATATTCTTACAGCTGATTTCTCTCATTTAGATATTGATGTGGTGATGACCACGTTGACCTTACATCACTTTTCAGATACGGGAGTAGTTCAATTTGTAAATCAATTCAACACATTGGCATCTCTTGGGGTGGTCATCAATGATTTGCAGCGCAGCCCCTTAGCGTATTATTTGTTCAAGGCATTTAGTTTCTTTTTTATAAGAACTGAAATAGCCAAGAAAGATGGATTGTTATCTATACGAAGAGCATTCAAAAAACAAGAGTTGTTGGGGTATGCAAACCAAGTTAAAAACGCGTCACATACTATAAAATGGAAATGGGCCTTTAGATATGTATGGGTATTGAAAAAGAAATGGTAGATTGAAGGTTAAGAATAGCTATGAATCAAACAAGAATTGTTAGTGTAACCAAAGAGTTACCCGAATACTTTAGATATACCAAAGATATTCTGCCATTGGTAGAATTTTGGTTAAGCGGACAACAAGAGCGGTTTTCTAGAAAGGTGATCAAGATATTTGAAGGGGCCGCCGTAGACAAACGCTACTCCATAATGCCGCCAGAAGAGGTTTTCGTTTCAACTACCTTTGAAGATAAAAACAATATCTACGTACGAGAGGCCAAACGCATGGGTGCGAATGTTGTACGTAACGCTTTGAAGAAATCCAGTTGGGAAGCTGATTCCATTGATTATATCATTACGGTAAGTTGTACAGGAATCATGATTCCTTCATTAGATGCATATTTAATCAATGACCTAGGTATGCGGCAAGATGTAGTACGACTTCCAGTTACAGAAATGGGTTGTGCCGCAGGGGTATCGGGACTCATTTATGCCCATAATTTCTTGAAGTCTAATCCTGAAAAACGAATTGCCGTCGTATCCGTTGAAAGTCCGACCGCTACCTTTCAATTGAACGATTATTCAATGGCCAACATGGTAAGCGCCGCTATTTTTGGTGATGGAGCCGCTTGTGTTTTGTTATCTTCGGAAGCAGCTGCAGTGGGACCCAAAATTATAGGGGAGGGGATGTACCATTTTAAGGACGCTACCCACATGATGGGTTTCGATTTGACCAATCATGGACTAAAGATGATTTTGGATCCATCGGTTCCGGAAACCATATCTAATCATTTTTCCGATATCGTATATCCGTTTTTAGAAAAGTATGGAAGTTCCATTGAAAAAGTGGAGCATTTGATTTTTCATCCCGGAGGAAAAAAAATCGTACAAACGGTAGAATCACTTTTTGGGGCCTTGGGTAAGAATATTGACGATACGCGAGAAGTTTTACGACGCTACGGAAATATGAGTAGTGCGACCGTACTATATGTGTTGGAACGTTTTTTAGATAAGGAAATAGCAGAAGGGGAGCAGGGCCTTATTTTAAGTTTCGGTCCTGGATTTTCGGCACAAAGGGTATTGATCGAGTGGTGATGTAAATTGAAACGATATGAATTCAAACGAAACCATATTTAAAAATAGATGGGCCTTGATTTTAGGAGGTAGCAGTGGCTTGGGCTTGGCTACGGCAAAAAAGCTCGCTCTACATGGCTATCATATCCTCATCATACATCGGGATAGACGTGCGGACTTAGATGAAATTGAAGCCTCGTTCAATGAAATAAAATCCTTTGGAAACGAACTCATTACTATGAATGTCGATGCGTTGAATCCTGAAAAAAGGGCTGGGATTGTCGAAGCTATTCAAGAGCAATTACCTTTCGGCCATAAAATCAATGTATTGGTGCACAGCATTGCCAAAGGTACCCTAAAACCAATGCATTCAGAAAGCGGTTCCACTTTGACCGATACCGATTTTAAGCTAACGTTCGAGGCTATGGCCCTGAGTTTGTACGATTGGACTAAAGCCTTGGTAAAAGCTGCCTTATTTGCAGCGGATACCCGTATCGTTTCCTTTACGAGTGAAGGCAATTCTAGGGCCTTACCCAATTATGCGGCGGTTTCCGTTGCCAAAGTAGCATTGGAAGCCTTGACCAGGAGCATAGCCCTTGAATTTGCGGGAGTAGGGATCAAGGCAAATTGTATTCAGGCCGGGGTTACGCTTACAAAATCATTGTCCATGATTCCGGGATACGAAGAAATTAAAGCCCATGCCTTACGACGAAATCCGAATCAACGTTTGACCAAACCAGAAGATGTTGCGAATGCTGTATTTTTATTGACCGCCGATGAAGCAAAATGGATTACGGGTACGGTTATTAAAGTAGATGGCGGGGAGAGTTTAGTTTAAAAATCAATATAAATATATATGAGAAAGGAATTTTTTCAATGGATTTTGGACAAATTACCCTATGCTAAGCCCTTTCTTTTTGTGGATGAGCTGCTGAAGGTGGATGAAAATGGAGCAGAGGGTTCGTATAGGTTCGATGTGGGTTCAGATTTTTATAAAGGTCATTTTAAGGACAATCCCGTGACACCAGGGGTGCTGTTGACCGAATGTTGTGCACAGATCGGTTTGGTCTGTTTGGGAATTTACTTATTAGGGGAACGTGAAGCATCAAAAAATTTAAAAATTGGAATGAGCAGTTCTCAAATGGAATTTTTGGTTCCTGTGTTTCCGGGTGAGCGGGTGAAGGTAATTTCTCAAATCGTTTATTTTCGATTTCAAAAACTAAAATGCGAAGTGAAGATGTATGACGAGGATGATAAATTGGTCTGTAAAGGTACCTTGGCGGGCATGATAGGTTTGAGAGATGAATAGGCGCGTAGTAATAACGGGATTAGGTGTGTGTGCCCCAAATGGAGTGGGCTTAAAAGATTTCACCCAAGCCTTGTTAGATGGTAAAAGTGGGATAAGGCATCAACCGATTTTGGAGAAATTAGGATTTGGCTGTCAGGTCGCCGGGGAACCCTTGGTAAAGGACAATCTCATTGATCACTACTTTACTCCCTTAGAGCGACGTGGATTGAATGCTACAGGAATTGTTTATGGAGTCATCGCGGGCATGGATGCCTGGGAAGATGCCGGTTTGGTGAAAAATACAACCTCGGAACCGACTTGGGACCGTGGCATCTTGTTTGGAACGGGTATTTTGGGAGTCGATAAATTTCGGGAGGCGATACACTTGATTGACGAAGGAAATGTACGCCGATTGGGAAGTACCTCGGTGATTCAGACCATGGCCAGTGGTATTAGTGCCTATTTGGGCGGACAATTAGGTTGTGGAAATCAGGTGACCACCAATTCAGCCGCCTGTACGACTGGCACGGAAGGTATTCTAATGGCCTATGAACGCATTGTACAAGGTAAGGCTGAAATTATGCTTACTGGTAGTTGTAGTGATAGTGGTCCGTATGTATGGGGCGGATTTGATGCAATGCGCATTTTACCTAGAGGTTATAACGATAACCCTTGTGAAGCCAGTCGACCCATGAGTGCTTCCGCTAGCGGATTTGTACCCGGGAGTGGGGCAGGGGCCCTTGTTTTGGAATCTTTGGAGCGTGCACAAAAAAGGGGTGCCCGAATCTATGCCGAAGTACTGGGCGGCGAAGTCAATAGTGGGGGGCAATTGGGAGAAGGTTCCATGACCGCACCCAATAGTATGGCAGTGCAGCGGTGTATTAAAAATGCAGTGTTCAATGCGGGGATAGCAACTGCTGATGTTGACGTAATAAATGGTCATTTGACCGCTACAAGCAAAGATGCCTTTGAAATTGAAAATTGGAGCCAAGCATTAAATAGGATAGGGGCTGAGTTTCCATATATCAATTCGTTTAAAGGCACTGTCGGACATTGTTTAGCGGCAGCAGGAAGTATTGAATGTGTTGGGGCACTATTACAATTTAAACACCATGTTGTTTTCAAAAATGTGAACTGTGATGACCTCCATCCAACAATAACCGAAATAGTTGCAGCGCATAAGATTCCAAGGGAAACTTTGGACTATTCACCAAAAATAATGGCCAAAGCAAGTTTTGGTTTTGGAGATGTGAACGCTTGTGTTATTTTTAAGGCGTATTCGGGCTAAAGTAGGAAAAGAGGTGAATTGGACAATAAGTAAATACCGTAGGGTATAAAAAATAAATGGATGCAAGAAGAAGAAAAATATCAAAAATTAAAGAATATTATTAAAATATACCTTCCTGAGGATGTTACCGTAGCGGACATTGGACCTGGCAGTCACTTTGTGAACGATTTGAACATCAACTCTGCGAATCTGGTGGATATTGTTCTGGACGTTGAGGACGCTTTTGACATTCGTTTGGAAAATGAAGATATGGACCAGATGCAGACCGTAAACGATGCCATGGCGATTATCGATAAAAAACTGAATAATAGCTGATTCGAAAAAAAGCTCGAACGAAAATGGTTGTGCACAGGTGGTTGCGGACAATTTCTTTGAGGCGCCGTAATCAGTTGTGCCATTGAAAGTTGATTTCTTTAACACGAGGGTGCTGCACTTTGGTATTGCCTTATGCGTTACAGGTTCTTTGGTCTTGTTCATTTCAGGAACAGTGTTCCGGGTTAAAGCGGCATTTTTAGGGCAGCAAAGCGTTTCTTTAAATTCCTATCAATTACCTTTCTTCTTCTTCTTTTTCCTCAATAAAGATAGAAGCAAGAACTCCAGAAACCAACGAAAGGGAAATTACGGCAAGGGATACCCATTCAGGTAATTCCACGTAATGGGAGAATAACATCTTCAATCCAACAAAAGCCAATATCACGACAAGGCTATAATTGATGAATCGGAATTTCTCTAACATCCTAGAGATTAAAAAGTACATCGAGCGCAATCCTAAAATGGCCAAAATGTTGGAGCTAAAAACAATAAATGGATTGGCGGTAATCGCTAAAATTGCGGGAATGCTGTCCAATGCAAAGAGAATGTCCGTCAGTTCAATAACGATCAATGCTACGAACAGGGGAGTGGCTGCTTTGACTCCCATTCGTTTCACGAAAAAATCGTGTCCTTGTATTTTTGACGTTACAGGATAAACTTTTTTAATCTGTTTGAACACAAAAGAATTTTTTGGGTCAAAATTATCCTCATCGTCTTTTAGCATCTTAAAAGCCGTGTATAAGAGAAAGATACCGAAAATGTAAATGATCCATTCGAACTTGGTGATCAAGGCCACCCCAAAGAATATCATTAAGGCCCTAAAAACAATGGCACCTAAAATGCCCCAAAATAAAACCCGATGTTGATATAGGGCGGGTATTTTAAAAGAAGAAAAGATTACGGCGATCACAAAGACATTATCGACACTCAAAGAAAGCTCGATAAGATAGCCTGTAATGTACTTTAAAACTGCATTATTCGGCGTTAATCCAGTTGGGTTAGCTATGATTTCAGCACTGAATAGCCAATAGATAATACCGCTGAAGCTAAACGCGATACCCATCCAGACCGCCGTCCAAATTCCCGCTTCCTTAGATTTGATAACGTGCTCGTTTTTATGGAACACTCCAAGGTCTAAGGCGAGGAAGAGCAATACAAAAGCGATAAAAACAATCCAGACGATCATATTCAATATTAGATGTCGCAAAGGTAGTACATTTAGTACTTTTCGATTTTATTTTAAGATACTATTCACAGGTTGTAAATCAATTCAATACCCATCAACATTTGAATGGATAAGGTCAATCAATTATTTGGTATTACTGTATTTTTAAAATAAATTATTAACCGAAAAAAATTAGAGAATGACAAAGCAGGAGCAAATAGCACTCGATAAAATTGCCAAGAACGACCACGAAATCTATGCGTTGATCAAGCAACGCTATAGTCCTAGAATATTTAAGGATCAAGCGTTGACAGATCAAGATGTCAACCGTCTTTTCGAAGCGGTGCGTTGGTCTGCCAGTTCAAATAATTGGCAGCCTTGGCGCTTTATCTACGCGCACAAGGGTTCAGATGCCTATAACAAAATAGTGGAGTGTCTAAGTGATTTCAACCAAAGCTGGGCCACCAATGCACCGCTACTATTATTGACGGCCTATAAAGAACAAAATCCTGATGGAAAAGAGAACTTTCATGCCCTTCATGATTTGGGATTGTCTTTAGGGAATATGGCAATTCAAGCAGAATATATGGGCATTGCCCTTCACCATATGGCAGGGGTGGATTGGAAAAAGGCGCATGAAGTTTTTGAGGTACCCTCAGGTTATCATGTTACCACGGCGATCGCTGCAGGCTATTATGGAGGTGATTTAAATGATTTATCCGAAGAACTTCAAGAGCAAGAGACCGCTACACGTAAAAGAATGCCACAGGAAGACTTTGCGTTTAAGGGCGGCTGGGCTTCGAAATAAGTTCCTATAAACCAGAAAGCTTTTAGGGATTACATAAAACACTCTTTGGTCAAAAGGGTGTTTTTTTTCGATTAATTGCCTAGTATTTATTGATTTATGGGTACTTCGAATTTTAGTCTTATTTTCCGTACAGAAAAATTATGGAAATGAAAAAAATGACCTTTTGGGGCTGTGTTTTGGTATTCCTTATTTTAGGAACGGTGACCAGTAGTGCCCAAGATAATGACCAAAAGAAAATCAAGGTCCAGAAAAGGACCTTGATGGGACAATTTGAATCCGATTATGTACTATCCGTTTCTGAACGGATTGCGTTAAAACAGAGCAGGATAGCACATCAATATCGTACCAAAGAACTATTGGATTCACTGGATATACCCGATAGAAAAAGAAAGAAATTATTAAAGGAATTAAAACGAAATCCCTTCTCTGAGCACCTTCAACAGGCGATAGCCAAAGAAACTAAACCTGACGATAGCGCAAAGGAAAAGTCATCTAATTGATAGGTACATCAACGTTGTTTAGTGTGCCTTCATTTTAGCCTTTCTTTTTTCCAACTGGCGCTGTAGATCCTCCACAGACGCAGCAATGGAAGCTTCAAAGCTCGCTGCAGATGATTGTGCAAATAGCCGAGGCCCAGGAGCGCTCAGCCGAATATTGCAAATCATTCCGGTATCGGGGGAAGAGGTATTTTCCTTCTTGAAAAACACATCTGACCGTACTATAAAATCGAATTTGTCCACTAGTTTTTCCAACTTTTTGGCAGCCATGATCTCTAATCGATTACTGGCTTTTACATCGTCATATTCAAAATTTATATTCATAGGATTAAAGTTTAGTTTAAGGTAAGCATTTCAGTTAATGCCAACAACTAAAAAAATCTTAAATAAATTCACTACACAAATTAAGGATGTATAACTATTTTGTTTTGAAATTGTTAAGTGAATTTCTTTTGGTTTTAAAGTTAAGTTAAATAAGCGATAGCGTTCAAAAAATTGAGGTTTCTTCTATTACTTTACAGTACGGTTTTGAATGGGTAAACTTAAAAGGAACATTATGGAAAATTTACAGGACAAACCATCATCTTTGGGTAAATTAGAGCGTTGCTACACACGTTTACACTACTTTAAATCTAAGATGGATTCCTATCTATATGAACCTTCTACAAAAGCACTTTTTGAGACCAAGGAATATTTAAAGGAAAAGATAAGATTGCTGGCAGAGGCTAACCAAAACTTGTTGAACTACTTAAAAGCTACCGGAGAGTTATTGCCTGAGCAATACCGGCTGGTCAACAATCATATTAAGGAGACGTTCGATTTAGAATTCGATGTTATGGAGTACACACTGAAGACAAGAAAGACCGTTCAATTATAAGATAAGGGTGAACAGATAAACTGAGCTAATAAACTCAACGGCCTTGGTTTATTTTCATTATAAAGGACTTTTTGATTATAGTATTTACATTAAATACTATTGTAAGCGAGCAAGTAGATGGTAACCGATTATGCCTCAGTTTGAATCTTACTATGTTTCCACTAGTATTATATAAAGATTTCAACTGAGGTAAATTTCAAAAAATTATTTCAGCGAACACCCAGCTCTCGAAGGAAGAATTGAAGGATTAGACCCCTTTAGTTTGGCATATATTTGGTTAGTAAAAAGGTGGTGGTAATAATTTAATATCCTATGAAGAAATACCTGCTATATCTACTTTTAACCACTTCAATTGTCGGTTGTGGTACCTCTAAACTTGATAGTAAAGAAATTGAGGAGCTACAATCGTTACTAGAAACTAAGTCGTTTGAATTTAAAGCGGATAGGGTCAACCCTATGGCCACGCAAAGTTTAAACGCCATCTCCAACTCCGGACTTTTACCTCCGGGAAGTAATGCCGGTTCCATACAACTTAACGGGGGGAACAATTTCTTAAAAATAATGGGGGACAGTGTTTCCGCTAATTTACCCTATTACGGAGAACGACGTTTCGGTGGGGGATATGGCTCTGATGCTGGTATTGAATTCAATGGTATTCCCACACATTATAGTCAAATTTACAATAAGGATAGAAAGCGTTATGATATAACTATGCAACTAGACCAAAAGATGGAATCGTATAACCTCAATTTGAGCATATTTCCGAATAAGATAGCGAACCTGACAATATCGAGTAACCAACGCAATACCATTCGCTATAGTGGAAACGTACTATCAATTAAGGTTTCAGATTAAACTTTTTCTCCTAAATCGCTTAAAAAGTATAAAAAATTGAAATTTTATATTAGAAAATGTCCGTTTTCCGTTAAAAACTGCTAAAAACCCGAGGTTTTTGGCTATTATTCGTTATTCGCCGTTCAGAACGATACCTTTGTACCTCAATTAAGTTAAATACATAGAATTTAATAGTATGAGCAAAGTAAAAGCAGACGATTTGGTAAGGGTACATTATACTGGAAAATTGAGCGACGGACAAGTGTTCGATAGTTCATTGGACAGGGAACCCTTAGAGATAAAATTAGGACAAGGAGCTTTAATACCGGGTTTTGAGAAAGGACTTTTGAATATGGAACCCAAAGAAAAGAAAACCATCGTTATCGATAAGCAAGAGGCTTATGGTGAAAAACGAAAAGAGCTGTTTCAAAAAGTAGCAAAGTCAGATTTACCTAAAGATATAGAACCTGAAGTAAATATGGCACTTATGGCCAAGAATGCCGATGGTACCGAAAAACAACTAAGGGTTGCCGAAGTAAACGAAAATGATATCGTAGTCGATGCAAACCATCCCTTGGCAGGGGAAGACTTGACCTTTGAATTGGAACTGGTTGAAATTAAGTAATACGCCTAGACGTTATATAAATTGAAACCGCCCTTAAGGGGCGGTTTTTTTATGGAAGCAATCCGACCCATCAGTGCGAAATATCTGTTAAATTTGATGTTATATTTTTAAAAACCTTTTGCAATGCACATTTTAAAAAAGAAGCTTATCCACGTTACACGAAGTATAGGTATTATGGTCGCACTCATGATACTATTTTTTTGTGTATCCTGTGCGGATAAATCGGCGGACCCGAACGAAGAAGAGTGGATCGCTCTTTTCAATGGAGCGAATTACCAAGACTGGACCCCAAAATTTACGGGATCCAAACTAGGCATCAATTATAAAGACCGATTTGTATATGAGGATAGTCTATTGAGCGTGCGGTACGCGAAAAACGATACCTTCAATGGAAACTTCGGCCACTTGTTTTACAAAGATAAATTCTCCTATTATAAATTAAGGGCCAAATACAGGTTCGTAGGAGAACAAGAAATCAATGGTCCTGAATGGGCCATTCGTAATAACGGACTCATGTTGCATGGTCAATCTCCTGAAAGCATGGGTCTGAATCAAGATTTCCCTATTTCCTTAGAGTTGCAATTATTAGGAGGTTATGACAATCGGGAACGGAACACCGCCAATCTATGTACACCGGGTACCAATGTAATGATTGCCGATACGTTATACACCCCGCATTGTATCAATTCCGTTTCAAAGACATATCCTGGAAACCAATGGGTAACCGTAGAAGCCTTGGTACTAGGTGATTCGTTAGTACAACATATTATGGAAGGCGAAGTGGTGCTCGAATTTACCAAACCTACGATCGGCGGTGGTAATGTTGAAGGATATTTGGAAAGTGCCTTTCAAGAAGGAAAAGCATTGACCGAAGGATATATCTCCATACAAGCCGAAACGGCTCCCATTGATTTTAAATCTATTGAATTATTGAACCTGTGCGGCTGTATGGATAAAAATGCCAAAAATTATAAGTCCTATTATATTAAGCCCGATGCGGCTGCCTGTATCTATGACTAGAAGACAACTTAATTAATTGACAGAAAGTAATTTAACGTCAAAAATAAGTACGGATCCACCCGGAATACCGTTATAGTTATAACTACCGTAGGCTAAATGAGAGGGTATGAATAAGGTACCGTTTCCGCCTTCCTTAAAGTAGGGGATACCCTCGGTCCAGCCTTTGATTACTCGATTAAGTGCGAAGGTTGTACCATCGTTTTGGCTTTGGTCGAATACCGTACCATTTAAATAATAGCCTTTGTAGGCAACGGTTACGTTCGAAGTTGCAGTGGGTTGTTCACCATCGCCGAGATTTTCGATCGTGTAATAAAGTCCCGATTCAGTTTTTTCAGCTTCAATATTATTAGTAGTTAGGTAGTCTGTAATCTGCTTATCATTTAGGGCTTTATAATCTATAGGATCAACATAAACTTCATTATGTGCGGAATCTAGATTGCAGGCAGTAACAAAAACAAAAAGTAAAAGGTATACGCTATATTTCATGTTTGAATAGTTGAAGGTAAAGGTTTATAATTTTTAGGATAGATGAAAATAGGGGGATAAGGTTGCGTATAAATTCGTGGAAAAAGAAATACTATTGGAATGCCCTAAAATATTCTATTTTACATAATATAAATTATAGTACAAATATGATTGTAGCGTAAAACGGCGCATACCATATATTTTATATAATTGTAGATATAGCGACACGCTAGTGTTCTATATCGTCAACAATTATGTCAAAGCCGTTTTACTGGAATGTTGAAAATATCTGTAAGCTATAATTCTATATTATATAAAATATCCCTCAACAATTCATCAGCAAATAAAATTTACAACAGGGTCATGAAACTTTTTCAAGCGGTGTGCTGCGCACGGCGAAATAATTTATTTGTATCTATAATTTGCCGTTATGTAAAATAGCCGCTACCAAGCGCTCGATTGCTTTTTATAAATAAACGCTTTATGGCGTTCATTTCTAAACACAATTTGCCAACGCTTGGCCAGTGCCAAAAAAAGCAAAACTTTTAGATTTATTTAGAATACATGATTTACGAGAAACTGTCTGCCAGTAAATTTTTCAGGAAATTCTCGTCAGCTTGCCGCAACAGCACAAAATTTCGAAAATAAAATTTCTGTGCCCTTGCTACTCTTTATGTTCCTAAAACCTTTTTTTAATTTCTATTTTACATAATGTATAGATATATCATTATTTAAAATTCTCTACAAAAATATTTACTTGATTCTCGTCAACTAGTGCCACATTATAAAATTTCTCTGAGAATAAATTTCTAAACACTTTTTCAATGTTGTGAATGAAAAGAATTCTCTCTGGAAATAAATTAGAACAAAATGTTTAAATTTGATAAGGTGTTTATGGTATGCCTGCTCGTTCGTGCAAAGATTTCATCCGCCATAATTGATAATATAAACACTCAAGGCTTATTATCCAACAATAGTATACGAACGCATGATTTTTTGGATAATAATCTTTGGATAAAGGATTATATTATTATGGAACCTATTGACTTCTTTAAACTTCAATCTAAAAATTTACTCAAAGATTTTAAACGGAGAAAACCGAACTCCGACAAACAGAACAATGCTTGGAAATATGAATATGAGCCACAGTATTTTGACGTTTTATTAGTTATGATCGACTTCAATCTTGATGAAGAAAAATTAACTCTAATGAAAGCGCAACACGCTATTGCACAAATGGCTGGGTTTGAAAAGTGGACAATTTTAATCAAGGCTTCAGAACCTGATTTGAAAATTGCAAAAATTCTATATGAGAATCAACATAAAATTGACTCACTAATGTGGTTATTTTACTTAGCGCAAGTTGAAGAAATGAATCAAACTAAATTTGACTCAGAGATCAAATTAGTAATTTGTGAAGACGCTTTTGAAAGAGAATATTTCGATGATAGCGTATCTTTTGATTGTTATCTTTTAGATAAAAAATAGTGATTACGAATTGAATATTCACTTCTTTTTTTCTTGATAAAAAAAGAAACAAAAAAATCAAGGCTAACAGATAATTTTGGAAACAATGTACGGGTCGGTCGCTAAATTTTAGGATTCATTCTAACCATTGAGACCCCTATAAGATAATATAACCTATATGGCAGTTAACAATTATTGTAACCAGCCCCCTAAAATTCTTAACGCTCCTCTCCCCTATTGTTTTGCCAAAATTCTCTTAGGCCGAACACCTTGGACATAAATTGTACAACTAGGTAATGTTTTCAAGGATCTTTTTTAATAAGCCTTCAAAATTTGAAAACGTACTTTTCTTATCCTTTTCCTTAATTATGTATTTACAAAAATCTTGTTTAGAGGTGGTTTTTACTTTTTTTAAGTAAATACTTTGTTCCTTAGTTATTCCTTGTTTTAGAACATAGTCAACAGAATTTTCTTCATGCTGTTTCCATCCTTTTGGTCTTTCAACAAATGTACTTCCTCTATATTCCAACCAACCTTTAGAATCTGCATGTTCTAAAACGTCGATGCTAAACAAAGACTCTATTTCTACTTCCAATTTACAGCCCTTACTATAGAAATTAATAAGCTCTTGATTGTGATCTTGATTAATATGAACGATTTTAAAGCACTTTTGTTCATTTTCAGTCTGGATCCTATCAACCAGATCTTTTTTTGCTTTAATGCCCGCCTCATCCGAGTCTAAAAGCCCAACTGATTTAATATATGCACCTTTTTTATCTCTTCTTTTTGATATAGCCCAAATAGCAACTTGATTAGCTACCCAATTTGCTCCTGCATTTTTTTGTGACTTAATTTCAATTAGTTCCCGTTCCTTAGGAAAAAAGATTTCAAAAGCTTGGTTCAAATAATTCACATCGGTCAACCCTTCTACATATACTGTTGGTTTGATAGATTCTTCTTGATTTACCGTAAATTTTGATGTTTTTATATGATCTAGGAGCTCCTTAAATGATTCTTTCCACACCATTGAATTGGGCTCAAATTTCACAATTTTCCATATGGAAGAAAATTGTGCGTTTGAAGTATCGTATTGACTAAACCCAATAATGAAATTAGGTATATTGAGGTTTTTTTTCTTTCTATACATCTCCTTTATCAGAAGTTCCCCTCCAATTTTTAGAGGATCCTCGCCTATTCTTAGAGGAAGAAAAATATCTATAATTGCTAAATTATATGTCGGTTCGCTTTGAAAAAGAGTGATTGCATTACTTATACTCTCTGCCGTCTCAATATGCGCTTCTGGATTACTAACACTAATTAATTTAGTCAATTCGGATATTTTGTCGATGCTGTCATCAACTATTAATATTCTCATATAAAATCAACTAGATAGTTATTTAAGTTTTCTTTCCAACCTTCTTCTCTCGATGAATAATAAACTACCCCTTTATATATCTCAGGAAACTCATCTCGACACATCTCGTCAACTTCTTTCAAATCCAAGAAAGATTTTCCGATACCAAACTCTCGAAACATAGTTATTAAAAGTGTTGGTACAATTTTCTTTTTCCTTTTCATTTCGCTTAATATTTTATGCCCACCAAGCTGTTCAAAATTATTTAAAGAGTTGCTTGGAGAACCTTCGCGAGTAGGTAAACTCATATCCAAAAAAACCAAATCATAATTATTTGTAAACAATTCTCTAAGACCAGAGGTAAAAGATTCTTTTACAATTATTTCAGTATTCGTAAATGTTTCTAATGTAAATGACTTCACATCATCTATTTTAGTTTTATTATCCTCAATAAATAAAATTTTAGTTTTCATCAAATTCTTGAATATTATTGATTACGCGTAAATCAAAAGTTAACTCGTCAGCGGTCAAAGTGTAATTTAGTGAACTATCTAATGCTTTTATATCATATTTTAAAATTCTACGTATTTTTTGGAATCCACTCCCCCCCTCTTGATTTACTGTACCTAGTTCTGTGTTCCAATTTTCTATTAGGGTCTCAAGATTCTTTTTAAGGCCGTTCGTGTCAATTTCATCGGATAAATTGTTTTTTACTTTTACAATTAATAATGATGTAGGAATGTTATTAAGGTCTGGAATATTGTAGATAATTGAAGTAGATGCTTCAATGTTAATTTTAAGCTTTGCAGTTGCTAACCCAGAATGTTTTATAGCATTCTCTAATAGAATCTTAAAAATATCAATATAATAAAAGCCAGCTTCGAAGAAGTGTTCTGAATCAACAATAACGTTTGGTCTTATATTATAAGAATTTATATTTATTGATTCAATCGCAGTTTGAATAATTGTTTCAATATCTAGAAAAGAGCTACTTAAATTATTAGAAATCTTGAACCATTCTGCAATATTATACAGTTCATTTTGTATTAAAGTTGTTGTTGTATATATGTTCTGCTTTAGTTCGGAATGGATTTCATCTTTTAGTTCCAAGGCTTTCGTAATATCATCTTCTAAGGACATTAACGAATTTTGAAAATGACCATTTAAATTACTTTTAAATTCTTCCGAAATACCCTTTAGAATATTTTCGGTATGTACTTTCAAAATATCGAATGTAGAGTTTAAAAAGTAATCATAACTTATCATTTTATCTGTTACTTCCTTATAAACTATCCACAAATATTCGTCTGTAAATCGATAGTTGAATAGCCCTTTTTTATTTTCAGTATGTCGATTTGATTGAATTTGTATATAATCATTAATAATACTTTGAATATAGTCATCTATTGTCTTAGAAAACTTTTTTAAAGCTTTTTGAAGTTTTTTACTGATATCTAAAGGATAAGAGTTTTCATCGCAAAGCTCTTTCCAATATTCAATATCATTATATTCATCATTCTTGTTCTTCGTTGCTATTAAGTTTTTATTTATAAAAACCGATCGCAATTGATTTTCCAAAACACCATGCCTTATACGAGTGCTCAAATCACCGTCGAGTCCATGTTCTTTACTAAAAAGAAAATAATCAACAATTTCAAAGAATAGTGTTTTAAAAGAGACGAATGATGCTTTTTGTAGTTTTGAGCTATCACTTTTTAACTCTGATAAATATGAATTGACAAGTTCTGAAATATCAATTAGATTCATCTCGTGGTTCACGGAGAACTCTTTGAATCTAATAAACCTATTAAAACTGTTTTCCAAATCATACTCTTTATCTTCTTTGATTCTTGAAAAATTCAAATTTATTTTGCCATCATTAACTGTATCTATAATCTCTTTTATTTTAAGCTTTTGTGTTAAGGTGGCTATCTCTTCAAAGTATGTATCACTGTTTTCATCATCTAACGTAGCTAATAATCTCAGTATTTTTTGCCTTTCTTCGATTACTTCAGAATCTGTTTCAAAGACCAAATAAAAATTATTTAAAACGTCAGTCGTACAAATAAACCTTAATAGGTAAATAAGTTTTTTAACCTCTTTGACCTTACTAATTTCTACTTCAGAAGGTTTAGTTAATGATATACTGTCCAAAAATACGTCTAGGGCAGTATATTGATAATAGGAATTGGCATCCTCCAAATAATAGTATATAGGAATATCTATCGAGATCTCTCCAATATCACAATTATTACTTATGCTATAATTTAACACTGATATTTTTTTCAATCTTTCGACGAAAAATTTATTCTTAAAATAAGCATTGACAAAAACTGAAATAGCTTTATCAGCTTTATCTTCCTTTAAGTAAGCAGAATAAAGAAAAAGAATAATCTCTTCTTTAAAATAATTATTGAAGTCATTTTTAGCGTTCAAAGATATTAATGAGCTCAAGTTCTTTTCATCGTGTTGGTAATAATTGGCTCGTAGCATATACAAGTCAAGTTTTATAGCTGGTATTTCACCTTCCGTTATTTTTGAAAAATCTGAGTTAGCAATAGCTTCGTTTATTCTTAAACAAATGTGGTTCCTTAAATCATTTTCTTTGAACTTCAACTTGTTAGTAATATTGTAGAGTGTTACCAGAGAGGGATTTGAATAATTGGAAAAAATATAAGAACTCCTATTTATAATATCTTTATCAGAGTCAATCGAGGTTAAATTTGACACTAAAGACAAGATTTGTTTAAAAAAATTAACTTTTGGATGACACAGGTATAGCTTAAGTAAATTCTCTCTAGCAGTATAGTAATCTTCATTACGATCGAATATTGAATAAAGGTTCATTAAAATGTTATCAACTGAAGTGGAAATACCAGTTTTCACAAAACCTTTATCCAATTCCATCAAGGATTTGAGATAAATTTCATAAACTTCTATATTATTCGGTTCTGATTGAATTAGTTGTTTGGCAAGGTCAGAACTCTCTTGGTACTTGCCATAAGAATAGATATCAAAAAGTTCAACTATTTGAGGATTAAAATCGTCAATTGGTTTCAACTCGTTAAATTCAGCGATTCTGGAAAGTCTATTATCTATTATATTATTTTTTGAAAGTTCCAGCAGGACTTTTTCTACCAAAGATATATGCTCATCAACAGTGGATAATTCAAAAAGCACCTCAATAAGGAAAAGGTATTTATCAATTATGGAAGAGAGGTTTTCTGCATATAAAAAATATGGGTAGGCAGAGAAATCCTTAGAAAAAAAGTAAGCAAGCTTAAAAAGAATATACTCAACATCATTCTTTTCCATTCCTTTGAGAATGTTTTCAAGCTCCCTTTTATATTGCCAAATTGTGGTGTCTTTCTCGGCTTTTTTACTATAAAAACCACTAAAAAATAAAGAGTAAAATACTTCTAAATTTCCATTAACATTCTTAAGCAAAGTCCAATTGTCTTCTGTGCCTTTTAATCTATCTTCAATCGAAAATAAATTTTCCATTGCCCAATAAGAATAACATATTTCCGAATTAACCAACTGTATAAGCTCTTTTGCCTCCAAATCTTTGTCCATTAAAACTAGATTTTCGAACTTTTTTTCAAATGCTATGAAATTGTTGATTTCAATTGAAAATTTTAAAATACTATTAACAAACCAAGCCAATTCACCCTCTAAATTATTACTGTAACCAAGTTGCCTAGAAGACCTCAGTTCGCTATAGCTATTCGGTTTGGAGGCATCATGAAAAAGAATTTTTTTTGCTAATGGGTAGCCAAGTGACTGTTTTATTTTCTTTGAAGAATTCTCATAATCCAAGAATTTCAAATTTGCGAGGACGGTAAAAGGTTTGTTTGAGGCAAATAGTTCTTGAATTATTTTTGACTTTCTCATTAAATAAATTATCCATTAAAAGGATATAAATATAAGTATTATGTGACCTATTGTTTATATTAGTTCTTACATTTCAATTGCATTCCACACACATTGCCCTCCCTCCTATCGTCGGTCAGTTAATAAGTGTTCCATTACCTTTTCAGAGAGAGTTTTTAGAAGAAAAATTTAAACAAATTGAAGTGCCAAATACTTTGCTTTACCCAAGCAAAGTTACATAACGCGGAACATTATAGAACAAATTAGTTAGTTGTGTAAAACGGCGCATGCTTGCATTTGATATAATATCAGATATGATGCCTTTAGGTTCATATCGACAGATATTATGTCAAAGTCGTTTTACTGGAATGTTTATTGAAATTCGTAAGCTATAATTTGTCGTTATGTCAAATTGCCGCTAGCCAATCGCTCGATTACTTTTTAAATTATAAAATGCTAAAAAACGCATTTTAAATTTAAACACAATTTGCCAGCGCTTGCCAACGCCAAAAAAAGCAAAACTTTTAGATTTTTTTGAAATATGCGATTTATGAGAAGCTCTCCGTCAATAAATTTTTCACAGACTTCTCGTCTGCTTGCCGCAACAGCTCAAAAATTCGAAAATAAAATTTCTGAGCACTTGCTATCTATAATGAGTTATGTCAGATAAGATTACATTAATATTATTTAAATTGGAATCTATATTGCTTAAGTTAGAATTCTCATTATTTATCTTAATTTTTCTTTTGATTCTCCTTATCATTTCTTCAATTTGAACCTTATTAATTTCTTGTTCTGGGCATTTAGGTCCAAGCATTATTTCATTTAGCCTTATTGGAAATTTCGAGTCATTTAAGAGAAAATCTATAAAAGGATTTAATATTGAGTGAGTATGCGTTAAGACCCAACCTGAATTTATTGTAGCTATCGTTTGATCATCAATAACCATCAATCGAATTTCATCTTCAATACTATATTCGTATGCTTTGAAAAAATGTTTCCAAATACCAAGCTTTCTAAATCTAAAGGGAAACCCTGTTTTAAATACTATTGAATCTAGTATTGCTTTTAAAAATTCAAGTTCTGGACGATTACCATTAGCATCAGCATATTTAACTTTTTGAAGTAGTACATGATCACTTAAATTATCCTTAATAGTATTAAAAGTAAGGCATACACCTTTACTATCTTCAGCATATAACCTCCACATTGTCAAATTATCTTTATTGTCCTCTGACGAGCAAGACGTAATATATCTTCGATTAATAGCACTTATAGTTGAATGATGCTCTTTATCAAGTGGTTTTTGAGTTCCATTTAAGTAATTGTCTACATAGTTAACTTCAGATTTATCATTCATTCCTACTAACCCATTCATCCTAAAAGATGTATTGTTTAGCATACTATAAAGTGTACTTAAAGAAGTATATCTACAAATCTTTGTGTCTTTGAATTCTCCAAAAAGTGTAATAAAAAATTGATTTTCAAAACCGCTAATCCCTGTTTTATTTTCTTCAAAATAAATAATATTACTTGTTCTGCTGAACCTTAAATTATTTAGGAATGTTTTATTATTTATGAATTCTTTGATTTTTAAATAAGATTCTTCATTTGACAAATAATCATCAGCTGCCTTTAAAAAAAGATTTTGAATTTGTTCTTTTTCCTTAATTTCGAAATCAATGAATTTCGGATTAATAATTTGATGAATTAGGTCCTCATATGATATTTTTATATAAGCTGAGTTTTTGAGGTTTTTATCATAATAATAAAATATTTTATTATTAGTAATAATTCCAAATCGCGCTAAAGTTTCCTCTAGACCATATGATAGTCTATTTTTGGCTAGCTCCATATTAATTTGAGAGAACGAAGATTTTATTTCAAAAATAGCTAAGGGATTACTCCTCTTATAAAGTACAAAGTCGTATTTATTTACCTGACCATATGAATCTTTCCATGAATCATGTAATTTCAAAGAATATCCTTCATTTCGGTATTCTGAAAAACTATTTTTTAACCTTTCATATAATCTTTTCTCTAAATTTGAGTCGAACTTTTTCATGACATAAATAAAATCTTTTAATAATTAACTATCTTTTTCCTTGATGAAAAAGAAACAAAAAATCAAGGCTTACAAATAATTTCGGAAACAATGTACGGGTCGCTCGCTAAATTTTAGGATCCATTGTAACACTTAAGACCGCTCTAAGGCAATACAACCAATACTGCCAGTCAACAATTATAGTAACCAGCCCCCTAAAATTCTTAACATTCCTCTCCCCTATTGTTTTACCAAAATTCTCTTAGGCCGGAGTTCGTTCATTATTGTCTAACTTGTTACCATTGCTAGAAAACTTCGTAAACCATCTTTAATTTTAATACTATCCATCTTTTTGAATCCATCTACTATATTATCGATTCCAGTCGGCGTTCCCCTGACAATTTTATTTTTATGAAAAATAGCTAGTTCATATCGAATATTACTGTTGGTTTTCAATTTTAAAGCAACTCTTCTTTGATTCAAAATAAACGGTGGTGGCCCTGCAAATTCAATGACGGGTTTGTCAAATAGAAGTTCAATTATTTCTTGGAGTGTACCGGTGTTCTGGAGTTGTTCAATTCTTACCCATTGCCAGTACCAATTTAAAAAACGATTTATAGACCTAATATTTAATTCGTTGAGTTCAGCCCCGTTATCTACAAAGGACCACATCGTTTCAGTTGCTGTATCAATTGCTGTCAAGAAGAATTTTTTCAAATTCTGTTCAATTGCAATATTTTTTTCCTTACTATACTTATAGTCGTACAATAAAGCATATACATCGGCTTGATAATCTGCCTCTTCGATAACTTTCGGAAATTGTCCTATTCCATTTGCAATAGATCCAACTAAGTTGTGTGCATCAGGACAGTAGTGTAAACCCTCATGAAATAAAAACAGGCGACCAGCTTGCAAAATATCAGCTCCCTCAATCTTTTCCAGCCTACTACCTAAACTTACAAACATACCATCATCTATTTTCCATTTGAGTTCGGTTTTATCATAATCGAATCCATCGCCGACAATATTTTCTTCCAAATCAATACTGTCATTTTTTAATGAAGTAACATTTAATTGAGGTAATTTTACCCAAAGACCTTGTGCATAGCCTTTCAAATCTGAATCTTTTTGCGTAATGTGGTCAAGCCAATCTTCAAAAAGGCCTTCACTATTGCCAATGAAAGTCTTCAGGTCATTTTGAAGCTGATTCTCCCATGATTTTCTAATTTCTGCAGCTATTTTTCTGTCATCATCTGTATATGCAATAACATCATCGGAGCTTTTATCTATTAAAATAGCCTCTCGATATTTAGGACTTTCATCTCTACTAAATTGATAAGTTTGAACATATGGATAGATGTTTGGGTTAATTCTAGTGCCAATTGCAAAAGCTACTGCAGTTGTTGATGCTACGAACAGATGTATTTTATCTCTATCAGGCAGATAATTGCTATATGCAGATAGGACATCTTGAAAGGAATCGATTACCTCATTCATTTCATTTTCATTAGATATTCCATCAACATGCGGTTGTTCTAATACCAAATCAAATTCATTAGTTGGATCAGACAACACTTCTAGCGAATGTTGAGGCTCAATTCTGAAGGAAGTACCTACTCTAATAAAAACATCGCCCTTTCCTTTTTCAACCTTGACTGGCAGTCCGTCAATTTCTTTAACCGCAAAGTTGTAATCCTTTGGTCCCTCCGTTTGTAGATACCATTCATTGTTCCTGTGGTGGTATTGATAAAATTCATACTTGCTATAGTTACTGCACAGATATCCAAGATGTATGGCCAACGGTATTGGTGCTAACCCAAAATATGCAACTCTAGCTTTAGGGTTTTCTTTTATTATGGGTTCGATTTCAGATTTGTACCGACGTTGTTGTTCCAATGCTAATTGTTCATATGGCAGGTCATAAAGGTCAGTTAGTTTGGATTCGGCAATATTAAAATCTATAAACAATATTTCTTTGCTTTCAGCTTTAGAAATGGCAGATAGGCACTCATCTTTTGTTATTCTTTTATCTAATCCGGAATGAGCAATAATTATAATTCTTTCATTCATATCAATCGATTAATGGAGATGGTTCGGTATTTTCTAGGGTAGTCTTGAACAAATCAATAGTAAGAGGTGCATCAATTTCTATAGCCTTATAAATTGCTTGTTTTGCTACACGATGAATTAAATCGGAAAAACTATAAGGTATATCCTGACTCTGAATATAATTTATTACTTCCGAAAATTTGGATTTATCGTAATCCACATCTTTCAAGATGTATTTTATGACTTCTTCAACTTTTTTACCAGTTGGTCGTTCAAATACAAGATGTAATGATGTTCTTCTTCTAACAGCCGGGTCAAGAGCCTCTACTCTATTCGTAATTAAAATTACCGCAAGGTTGATTTCTTCCTTTCTAATTAAATCAATTTGTTTTATAAGAACATTAAGTCCAGCCCTATCTTCATGATGTGCTTGGTTTTGAGATCTACTCGTGGCGATGTCATCGGCTTCATCAATAATTAAAATCCCTGACTTCTCTTTTCCAAGATTTCTTTTGGCTTGGTCAAAAGCTTCTGTTATTCTATTTGAAATTTCACCAACTAAACCGCTACCTCTGATATTGGATGGTGTTTCAAAAACCATAATTTTTTTATCTAGCTTAAGAGATAAAGGTGTAGCAATAGATTGAGCCAGAGCAGTTTTTCCACAGCCTACGTCACCCGATAAAATCACCAAAGGCGTGCCAGAATAAATTTGGTTCACTATTGCTATTTCTTTCTTATGATGTTTCGAAAGCCAATCTTTAATCTTGCTACTGTCCAGTAATAAACTTAGAGAAGAAAGCAAATTCGATTTGTTTTCTTCTATTCCAACAAGCTCATCATAATGCTTTTCAGAATTTTTATTAGGATGCTCAGTGCTAAATAAGTTTACCATGTGCCAATTTTACTTTGAGTCAGGCCGTAACCTTCTTTAGAATATGATTTCAGAACCTCTTTGGTTCCTGAAAGTGATGCTCCATTTCCCCAACCCCAATCATCTAACTGCCTATCAACTTCATCAATGTTACTGCTACTGCGATCCAAATTAACCAATAAATTGACTTTAGTATCACTAGATAGCATCCAATAGTTAATTCTTCCTGAGTCTTCGTCGGAATAAATTTGACCACTAGATTTCACTTCATAGTGCAAACCGCCAATCTCTTCACCTTCGGGGGTTTTAAATTGCAATTGAAAATATTTTAAAGCCTGCTTGTCTAGCAAATAAAGAACATCACTTTTAATGCTATTAACCCTGTCAAGACTTACCAAGCCTCTATTCATAAGGCCTAACAAATCTTCATGTACTTTTCCCATAACATATCGCGCTCTTGCTGCGGTATACGTTGTTGATTCCGATCTTGTATAACTTGTACTCATATTTATGATGTATGATTTTTAAAAGAATTCCCAAATAATTCTACTAGTTGATCCATCGATTTAGAATCATCTCCCTCTAAATCATATCTTATTATTCTATTCCAATTATCTCTTCCATGCTCCAACCAACTAACGAGTTCATCTATCTTCAATGAACTCCAATTTTTAACCACATTGTTATCTGGATTTACCGGATCTATAACTGACCATAATGCGTAGTCCTTAGTTGGCGAATTGTAATCTGTAAAAAGGATAGCCTCTTTTGACTTAACCAGATGGGCCAAATAGCCAAACCACATAGCTAGTGTTTCTGCATAAGTTTTTTCTACAGATAGCTCATCAAAAGCTTTTGCGGAAAGTAAATTGATAAGAAAACTTGGAGGCGAATCATCTCCTCCTAAAGTGTAAGATCCATTTGCTTGCGTATCTCGCCACCATTTAAGCAAACGAAGACACTCATTGAATTTGACTCTTCCAACTTTCTTGGCACTATCTTCAGTACGTTTTTTGATAAACTCTACGTGCCTTTTAACTGAGGTTTTAATTTTTTCCCCTGTTGAGCGAACAAGTATTTGTTCATCGGTATTTTCTCCTTCTAACATCGGAACAATATCCAAGTTTACTTTGTCTGGAAATTTTAATTTGATAGAACTTTTAGTTCTTTCTTTTTCTACATCCGGATAGCAATCATCAACAATCTTATAGAAAATATCTAATAAACTATATAAGGTGTAACCATCTCGATCATCTTGAATGACGAAAGGTAAATCAACATCGAGACCTTCTACCTCGGCATCTCCCCTAAAATGCCTTCTTAAGCCGGTTTTCGTTGTAAAAGACCCAGCATTGGGCGTGGCGACGACCACCAAATTATATTCATCTGATTCTGCTTTATTTTTAATTTTCTCTCTGGCCTTGTTTGACCTATTTTTAATTCCCTCCCTTTTTGCTGATTCTGGCTTTATCCACTCAACAAAGGTTGAAATCCGTTTATGTAATACTGAATGTGTAGTTAATTCGCTCATATCTATTTTAATATTTCACATTACAAATAAACAACAACATGGCGCAGCCTATTTGCGTGACCTAAAAAAGAAATGATTTTTAATATTTCTTTAGTGTTTCTTGTAATACTTCTTGAATTTTTAACCGAAGACTTTCTGGCTCCAAAACTTTTACGGCACTACCATAGCTTAGGATTTTTGAATGTAATTCATGAAAGGGAATTACCTTAAATGAAAAAATCATTTTTCCGTTTTCTTCTTCCAATAGCCTTTGAGATTTGTGAATTGGAGAAGAAAGAAGATATTTTCCTCTCCAAGATTCGAACTCTAAAATAACATCTTCAACTTCTCCATCTGGAACGGAAATTCCAAATGCATGATTAAAGTATTTATCTGAATCAAAACCTGTTATTTCCTCACGTTTAATCTTTGTTATTTCAAAGTTTAAGATTCTATCAAGAGCAAAAATTGTTACAAAACTCTTCCCTTCTATTTTACCGATTAAGTACCATAAGTGGTCATATTCCTTCAATAAGATTGGAGTTACTGTATGATTCTTCACTTCATCTGAATTATGCTTTTTATAATTAAATTTGAATTTAAAATTGGTGTCAAAACCTGATATTATTTCTGGTATTAAATCACTGCCTTGAAATTTAGGGAAGTTTTCTGGTTGAATAGTTATCCTTTTGGATGCCTTTTGCTGACTAGCTTCAATCTTAACCGCATCCATTACTTTATCTATTGCATTGGTAAATTCCTTAAAAATTCCTATGTCTTTATAGTGAGCTAAAGTTTTTGTGTAAAATAGTAAAGCGGTTAATTCATCATCCATTAACTCTATTGATGGAAATATATCGTCAACATCATCTGGATAGTAATATGCTTTTTTTTGATTAGAATATTCGATTGGAGCATGTAGTTCCAATTGCATATCTCTTATATCTTTATTAATTGTAGTAGTGCCAACCGAAATATCATGTCTTTCATAAAGTTTATCAATTATATCGTTTGTTTTAACATAATCATTGTCTCGTAAAAGAATATCAATAAATCGATGTCTTATATAAGCATTTTTGTTACTAGGCATAAACTAATTCCTTAAAGTGTTCATAAACCATAACCATAGCGAGAGTATCTAACTCACAATACTTGAACAAAGCTTTACTCAATTCGTCAATCTCTGCTTGGGTCATATCTGTATATTGCATTTTACTATAAGTCGTTAATGCCGCACCTCCATCCGCTATTCCCTCAACTTCAGAAAGTGTGTTTATTATTTCATCTTCTGTCCAATTCTCGAAAACTGGAGGTAATAATTTATAAGGATTTAGCACATTTCCATTCTCTTCTTTTAGCCATACATGATTATCAGAAAAATTCATGCTAGTCAAATTTATTTCAGCTAAGGACTTGAACTAATTGAAGCAGGTAAAACTTCTTTTAGCGAATTGGAACCTCTAGTAAGAGGATTATAATAGTAACGTTTCTCAATATCCCATAAGTCTACCATATCTCTTTTACCAATCCATTCAATTGCACTTCCACGTTTTGAATGTGATATGGTTTGGATAAAACTCATTAAGTCTTCTTTATCAAGTTCTGCGGAATCATTTAATTGAATATAAATAGCATTTAAAATTGTGTTTTCATGATGCGAGTATCTAAAAATAGTTCCCTCATAATTACTTAAAGCATCTCTTAAGGCTCTAACAAATTTAAAATTTGGAAACCCTCCAATTGTATTATTTATATACTGCCTAGCATGTTCTATAGTTCCGTTTTCATGATAAATATGATGTGAGAATTGGAAAGCAACTTGTTCATAAGGCTTTAGACCTTTGTTGAATGGCAAGGCAGACATGCTTGTTTCAAAATCAATAAAATGCAAAGGAAATACCCACTTTTCTAATTCATCTTTTAAACCATCTTTGTCAACATAGTAAGAAGAATCATTATTTATTTCTTTTTCAATTTGCAACCATTGTCTATTTGATGTTGTAAGTTTTTCAGCTTCTACCTTTAATCCAATATTATCTTCAGTCAAATCCTTTTTGAAAAAAATTCCATCTTGAAATAATTTATTCCCTTTTCTGAAATCGTATATGTCAAATATGTTTGGTTGATTAAACTCTTTTTCTCCCCATTTATGTTGCTTTTTAAAGCACTCCTTGAAACCAGATTTCAATTTGGAGTCACTGCTTTCTGTTAATTTAAACTCGCAGTTTTTGCAGGAACTAAAAGAAGTAGGCCAATTAGCATAGGTGTCATTTTCATATAAATCTTTGAATAATACAATAGACTCTTGAAAGGTTAAGTTTTCATTATACTTATGTTTATTCGACTCAATGTCATTTATAATTTCTGTAATATTTTTTCTCCCTAAAACTGAATTTCCAATTTCTTCTAACCTATTTACTTTACTAGTTATACCAGTACGATTGTTTCCTTTTTTAGTAATCCTAAATAATTGATTTAATCCATCAATACTCGCTGTTTTGGATTTATCAGCCATCATCATAAATGAGTTTATTTCCCAATAAGGATAACAAGATTGCATTACATGTCTTTGAAATGCAACATCAAATAAGTAGGGTTTCCAACCCGCAAGCATTTTACCGCTTTTACCAATAAATAGATAATCATCATCTGGTAAAAATGATTTAGACTTTACTTCAATTAAATCGATAACATTGCCTTTTTTTATTAGAATGTCTGTTTTTATATATAATCCTTCAAATAGAAAAGCTGCTTCATATATTATTACATTCTTTTGTTCTAAAAGCTTTTTTGTAAGATTCCATGCTTTTTCATACTCCCAAGTATCCTCGTCTATAAGTGTACCTCCTGGAAAATGCATTCTAGCAAGTTCTTCTACTTGAAAACCACCTTGAGCTAATGCTGCCAAAAAGGTGTCTTCATTTTTAACATTAGAATATTCTTTGTTACTCGTGTAAAAAAGTTTATTTGGACATTCTAATCCAAGTTTAAATCTTGATTTTGATAGTACTCTCATGATGAATATTTAAACAAATATTTGCTCTTGCCTGTTGGTCCAAGAGTTACCATAGGTAAGTAAATAAGGGGATTGTAAGTTTTAGAGGTAATTCAAAGATATGGATTTAACAAGAAATAAATTACGGATTTCCGTAGTTACTGAAAATTTGTAGTAAAATACCATTCCACACACATTACACTCCCCTCCTACCGTCGGCTCGTATAATAAGTGATTATTCACAAGGTTTTTATTATTTTTTAAAGGAGTTCATGAACCTCTTACCTCAGTTTCATTACCTTTTCAGAAGAAACTTTTTAAAAGAAAAATTTAAAGAAAATGAAGTTCCAAATACTTTGCTTTTCCAAAGCAAAGTTAGATAACGGGGAAAATTACATACAATTTAAGACTGAAACATGTATTTAAGGTTACAAACTCTTATAAGTCAAATTCAAACTTCCCATCAACGAAAGAGGAACTACGCTTACCCCTGTCACTTTCCTCATCATGGTAGGACCAAAATGATTTAACTGTTTTGTCTTTTGTATTGATAATTTGACTCACGGTAAACCCATCTATTTCAATAAAATTTAGAAAATGAATATGGTCGTTTAATCTTTTGTAGAATAAAACTTCTGACCCTGAGGTTTCATTTCCATTATTGTCTATGGTTCTCCATTCTAGTCTATTCTCGCTAGGATAACTTACATAGGCCTTGGCCTTGGGGAAAGTTAGTATTCCCTTTTTGCCAATTAGACTATAATCTATCTCTTCAACCTCATCTATTTCTTTACTAGTTCCAATTTTCTGTTTACTTTCTTTAATTTGACAACTAAATAGAGTAATTAATAAAAATATCTTTAAAGAATTTCTCATTACTTTAATTCAGTTAATTAAGATGTTAATATTTATTTAGAAAACACATTTACCAATCCTTTTAAAACCAAGTCATCGGTTTTTCTCCCCTTCCTTCTTCTTCTATGAAATTTTCTCCTTTTGGAGGAAAAAGAATCATATTCACTTTTTTCATTGTTTCCAAGTCATGCTTCCCTTCAGTAGGATATGACCATGGGTCATCTATATCAACCCAATCTCCTACTTCAAACCAGGTTACACCATTTATTTCCTTGGTTTTAATTCTATCTTGGCTTAGAGAATTATGGGCTTCAAACCACTCATCAATGATACTATCTACCCATTTGTGAATTCTCCAAAATATAGGATTAACTTGTGATGAATACGTCTCTCCAAGAAAATCATATTTTACATTATCCCATTTGTCAGAAATATCTGAAGCATCTCTTTCCATGAGTAATGGTTTACCACTTTGGGGGTCAAATGGCTGACTACACCATCGCATATGCATGTCATTATGTACGGAAGTTTCTAACACGGAACCTAATTGGCCTAAGGTAAGCGTTCTTAAATAACTATGATCATGAAATTGTCTATCCCACCATCGCATCCGAGACCAATAAAATTCATCAGTTTTTATAGCTGCAAATCTCCTTTCTAACCATTTATATTTCTTTGGCAATTCCCATGTTGGTGGCACTACAAATTTTTCAGATAAACCCGGTTCAGGTATCAATTTCCATCCCTCAATTGGTGGTGCACTTTCTTTTTTCATAGCCTCATCAAAATCTCTTATCATTTCTCTATGCATAAAGAGAAAATCTTCTCCAGAACCATTCGTTGTAATTTGAGTCCAGCCAACAGGCTCACCTTTGTCATAGTGCCATTTGGCAGAAGGTCTTGGAGGGTGCCAATTAAGATTTTCTATTTCATTTTTTGCAGTTTCCGAAACTTTCGTGGTATTATACCAGTAATCTCTTAAACCATGCCATAAAGCATGATGTAATCTATGGTGTTTTGATGCAAAGATTTCAGCCACCTTAGCGGGTAAAGGAATTGGACTTACAACTTTTGATATTTTTTTCGGTGGTTCTTTTTCAGTTTCATTTTCACAAGAAGCTGATAATGAAACTAAAGATAAAGTACCCACACTAAGTGCTGTGGATTTAATGAACTCTTTTCTATCCATAATGGTTGGTTTTAAATGGTTGAAATTTAAATCAATAAATAAGTCTATATAATACCCATTAGAAGGTATTTAATACATGAAGGGGGAAGTAAATTGTAGGAAGTAAATTCTTTGGAGTTCTTAAATATATAAAATATTAACAAGAATCCAATTACGCTTTTCGTAACTAATTAAAGTACGTAGTAAAACACCATTCCACACACATTACACTCCCCTCCTATCCACCTTCGCAGAAAAAGCTTCGGCGGGCAAGCTAGTCGGGTCGCATAATAAGTGTTCCATTACCTTTAATGAAGAAACTTTTTAGAAGAAAAATTCAAAGAAAGTGAAGTGCCAAATACTTTGCTTTTCCAAAGCAAAGTTACATAACGCAAGACATTATAGAACAAAATCAACAAGTTGTAACTTATAGGGGAACATCTCGTTTGTTAGCTATAATGATATTATGTAAAATATCCCTCAACAGTTTTCTGCTTATTGAAATTCTCAACAGGGTCATGTAACTTTTTCAAGCGGTGTGCTGCGCACGGCGATATAATTTATTTGTATCTATAATTTGCCGTTATGTAAAATAGCCGCTACCAAGCGCTCGATTGTTTTTTATAAATAAACGCTTTATGGAGTTCATTTCTAAACACAATTTGCCAACGCCTGGCCAGCACCAAAAAAGGCAAACCCTTTTTTGATTCTTATAATATCAAACAGTACTAAGTTATAACCGATCTACAGGAAATAATCCTATTTTGTTTCCATCTTATTTAAGGCCAATTTCAAATGCAAGCGAATATTTCGATTCACGCAAAGAATGATTCTTTCTAAGTATCGTAATCTTATCTATGACAAAGCTATTTGTATACGATATTCTTTTAAAGTAATTACAACACTAATCGAATTGATAATCGGGAATGTTACTTGCTATTGTAATATGGGGTTTTTCTAATTTTCTGGTAAATCTGTTTGCGATTTTTGCCCTTTTACGGAGTACTTCAACCAATTTCTTTTGAAGGTCGACTATTTTAGTTTCAGCGACCTCTAAGAATAAAGTTTTTGAATTTTCAAAGCTTTCGAAACCGGAGATTTTAATCTCAAAACTCTTCCCATCCTTTAAAAAGTGGTACAGCTCCTTAAAAATTGTAGTCTCCGGAGTGCTTTCAATTAAGAAATTGCTTAAACTAATGTGCGGCTGCGACCTCACGTATTTTGCATTACCAAAATGCTCAAAAAACTCATTTTTAAATTCCCAAACATCATTTTTAATGAACGTGGGCGGACTTATGATAACTAAATATTCTCTTAATCCGTTTAGGGGGTTCATCGGTTTACCTTCAAGTTCTAAAATTTCCATAACCGGGCACTTAGTAAGATTGAAAATCTTTTACTTTCTATAAATATAGTACAAAATAAAATGAAATAGGAATTTTTACGTAAATTTGGAATTATTCCAAATTTTGTAACTTTTATAGGTAAAGAAATATAGCTTGAGTTTTTTGGCTCGTATACTTTTAAAACTAAATTCATTTTTGCAGTACATAAAATACCTACAGTTTAAACGAGCATGTGGTTAGCTATTGCCTCAAGTTCTTAAAAACTTGAATTAAAGAAGGGCTGGGATATACCTTCCTACGGAGTCAAAGAACAACTACTAGTATAAACTTCAAAACATTCGATATAACCTCTCAAAAAACATAATTTCTTGTTTATTGCTCACAATACAAGTTTGTGGAACAAAACTAAAAATAGACCTCCATCTTGGTAATCGGTTCTATTTTATAAAGCGAAATTAGGTTTATCAAAGCGATTCTGCACTGAACGTATCACCTTGTGAAATATCACCGGTTTCAAAACCTTTTTTGAACCATCGCATCCGCTGTGCAGAAGTACCGTGGGTAAAGGAGTCGGGCACCACCCTACCGGTGGATTGTTTCTGCAAACGATCATCACCAATGGCATTGGCGGCATTGAGTGCTTCTTCGAGATCGCCGTTTTCCATCATTTGTTTGGACCGATTCGCCCAAACTCCGGCAAGGAAATCGGCCTGTAACTCTAAACGAACAGAATATTTATTAAATTCTGTCTCACTTAACTGTCCCCTTAGCCTATCGATTTTAGCGGTTGTCCCCATCAATTTTTGAATATGGTGACCTACTTCGTGGGCAATGACATAAGCCTGTGCAAAGTCACCTGGTGCGTTCATTTGACGTTCCATCTCCTCGAAAAAACTAAGGTCCAGATATAGTTTCTCATCTCCGGGGCAATAGAAAGGCCCGGTGGCACTAGAGGCAGAACCGCAGGCGGAGGACACATAACCAGTAAATAGCACTAAAGTAGGTTCACGGTAATTTTGCAAGGTGTTGTTCCAAACATCTTCGGTACTGGCCAAGATTACGGCACTAAAGTCCGCCAGTTCATTTTCTTCAGCTGTACCTTCATAATTTCCAGAATTAGTGGTTTGCGTTACCCCGCCACCGCCAAGTAAATTCCCTATCAAGGTCAGCGGATTATTACCTGTAACAAATGAAAACACAAGGAACAGCCCAACAATGACCAGACCCACTTTTGAGAACAGCAGCTTAATGATCGGACCGAGCAACATGGGGCTGAATCCACCGATACCTCTTCCTGAACTTGACCGACCCCTTTGGTCATCGACATTTGAACTTTGACGCCTACCTTGCCATTTCATACTACTGATTTATAAAGAATTGAAATCAAATATAATATATACGCCCCACTTATAGAAAGCGGTAATTGAACTAACAAGATAAAATTTTTTGCTCTAAAAACTAACCTGTGTCAAAAGACCTTCTATTCTTGACTAGAGCAACGCTAAAATTGAGCGTTATGGACAATTTTAGAACGGTTCCGAGTTTAAAAATGTTACGAAAGCAGGGCCGCTCTATAATACACCCCCTTTGGGTCTAATAATATAATCTAAAATCAAGTAGCTTGCACATATGGTAATGCCGCTGATGCAATTCTTCTACCACGTCGAACATATTATCATCTTCTTTAAACAAGTTAAAGAATGCTTTATCAAGATTTGAGCTGCTTATACCATCAAAGGCATTACCATAGCCGGAAATCGCTTTTGCATTGGTGATATCCAAAAAATATTGTGCTTCTTCATCGTCTAAATCGAGCACTTTTGCATTTGAGAAATGCAAGATCTTTCCTTTTAACTTTCCTTCAAACAGTTCTGCAATTTCCTGCAGACTATAGTAGTAGTCATTTAAACAAATACTATTGGCCTCACCTGTCATCACCAAGTAGATGATTTCATAATCCTTAAAGTGATGATCATCCATGACCAATACGTTCAAACTAGCTTCTAGACCTTCAATGGTGTCGCAGGTTTGATATATACTTGCAATGCCATACTGAATGGCCAATTGTTCCAGATTTTTTTGTACTTCGGTGACCGTTTCCGTTTCTATATCATCGACCGCTTCTAAACAGTAAATGAATCTTTCTAGATCTATAGGTTCTTCTTGGGATAGGAGTCGTCTTTTCGCTAACAAATTTCAGGGTTTATGCCAATGTAATAAAACACAAAATTAAGGCAACTCCTTTATGGTTTTTAACGTTCAGTCACATAAATCATAGCATCTCTTATTTGAAGTTCGATTTCCAAGGAGCTACCATTCCGACAATATTTTTATTAAATACCTACACAGCCTTATTTCCCGTTTTTTTGTTATGAGTACCCCGCCTACGGCTTCTCTTTATTGTTGTATCGTCCCATGATTTCTATAGTATTGCATGAAAAGGTCAGTTTGTAGGGTCAGGGCTTCGTCGCTCAACGCAGAATGGGAATCCGGTTTTATCAGTAGGTTTTTTCTATAGTATCTTCCTCTACCTCAGTTGCATTTCGCAGGTTCTAGGAGCTACAAAAAATCCTTCAGGTCGTATTTGGCTTATTTCACAGGCAAAGGGCTAAAATTTAAGATCAAGTATTTTCATCCGGTTATGCTTAGTATCTTTGTTTCGAATAAGTGTTGACCATCATAGCACTATTTTATCTCGAAAATACCTATGCCATTCAAAAAATTGCACCATCACTTACTTGAGGTTTTAGCACATTTCTCAATTGAAAAACCGACACCTTTTCAAAAAGATAGTATCCCCATAATAAAAAGTGGTGCCAATGTGTTTTGCATCGCACCTAAGGATAGTGGCAAAACTACGACCCTGATCCTCACCACCCTTAATAAGCTCAAATGTGAGGCAAGTGGTAACGCACCAAGGGCCGTTGTGCTTGTTGAAAATAAGGAGAAAGCTTTGGAATTGCACGACAAGTTCCTAGAATATACCAAGCAGACTTCGGTTAGGGTGTATGTAGGGTATAAAGAATTGCATATCGATATTCAAAAGTCTGAAATATTCGAAGGAATCGATATTCTCGTCACCACGCCTACGAACCTGCACAAACTATTTTTAACGAATGGAGTTAGTACTTCACAGTTAAAGATATGTAGTATTGAGGACGGTGATTTTGTGGTTCAGCAATCGGAGTATATGGCCATGTTGTCGGTAACACAGAGTATTATAAAATGTCAATATGTTCTTTATGCCGAAAAGGCCCACCCTAAACTTCAACGTTTTGAGGAGTTCTTTATGGAACGCGCACAACACGTAAAATTATAGGAAGAACTATTTTAATGGAGCCTAAAAAGGAAAGCTAGTCACAGAATTTTCACGTATTGCTTATCACTTTCTCAGGTTTTTTACCCAGAAAGCGTAGCATTTTCGTATGGTCTACAATAGCCACGACAAGGTTCTTTTTAACATGGTAAGGTAGGTTGTATTCCTTTGCCGTCGCAGCAACAATAGCGGCCAATTGTTTGTAATGCACATGACATACATCGGGAAGAACATGGTGCTCTACCTGATAGTTCAATCCTCCGATAAGCCAAAATAAAAGCTTGCTGTCGGGTGAAAAGTTACTTGTAGTGATGAACTGGTGACTGTGCCAACTATCGGCCATCATGCCCTGACTGTTCGGCAAGGGAAAGTCTGTATTGGGCATAATATGGGCTATTTGAAAAACAATACTCACCAATAGTCCGGTAACCATATGCATACATAAGAATGCCAATAGAATGACCCCCCACGATTGGGGTAGCATAACCATGGGTAGTACCAAGGCGTAAGTATAATAGGCAACTTTCCAAAGGATCATACTGACCAGCGCCTTAGTGTAGGCATGCTTCTTTTGGAAAAAACCCATATTCCTAAAGCGATTCAATCGAACAAAATCTTTGGCGGTAATCCAAGATAGGGTTGATATTCCGTAGAAAAACCAAATGTAGATATGTTGAAATCGATGGATCCGATAATATTTGGCATGCGGACAAAAACGTAAGAAAAACGGAGTATTCAAATCATCGTCCGCATGCTCAATATTTGTGTAGGTATGATGCAATACATTATGTTGAATTTTCCAAATGTCCGCATTCGCACCAATAAGGTTGAACGTATAGCCCAACCACTTGTTCGTTCTTTTATTTTTTGAATAGGAACCGTGAAGGGCATCATGCATTACACCCATTCCTATTCCGGCCATTCCTAATCCACTCGTAATGTAAAGGAGAAATAATAACCATGTTCGATGTACAAGTCCCATGGAAAGAACTGTCAAAGGAATGGAAAATAACGCAATCATGACTACCGTTTTTACAACCATGGTGGTATTTGCATTTCTACCGATATTATTGGTCTTGAAATACGTATTTACCCTGATTCTTAAGGTTCTTGAAAAATCTGAATGAACTGTCCTTGAAAATTGTGGATTAGCGATACCGTAGGTTTTAGAAGATTAAATGATATTTCAAAAATGGCATATCATTTAATTTAAGAGCTGTGGTGATGAACCCTTAACCTACTTAATAGTGCAAAGAATGAATGAACTTTTTGATGAAAAACATCTGTTGGTAAAAGTAGGTCATAAAGCAAGTGTAGTATGAGAAATTAGTGTTAAATAATTGATTTTCAATTTTGTATAATTGTAAAGGCTTAGCCCCTATTTTTGAGTTACATTTTATATGGTTGGATTGTGCAGCTAGAATGGTGGAGGATGGACGCACGTAGTTCAAAGGTGATTCTCATCGGCTCTAGTGTGAATTCAAAGGAGAGTACTAAATCCATCTTAAAAAATGAATGTTCATTCTTTTTTATTGTACTTTTGTGTTAGAAAATAATACTATGGCCGCATTACAGAAAAGTTTGGATAAACGAAGTGCATTGGTAGATGCCACAATTGCATTGGTTAACAATAATGGGTTCCATGCCGCTCCGATGTCCAAGATTGCCAAAATGGCCAATGTATCACCTGCTACCATTTACCTCTATTTTGAAAATAAACAGGATTTGGTAAACCAGGTCTATCTTGAGGTCAAGGAAAAATACACCGAGTATGCTTTTGAGACCTATACTGCACAAATGGATATTCAACAAGGTTTTGAACTTATCTGGCACCGTATCGCTAATTTTAAATTAAAGCAGACCAAAGAGGCACTTTTTTTGGCGCAGTGCGATAATACCCCAATGATAGATGAGCCAAGCAGGAATGAAGGTATAAAACACTTACAGCCCTTATTGGACCTTTGGGAAAGGGGAAAGCATCAGGGGATCATCAAGCCTATTTCGCCTTATTTGTTATATGCTTATACCATTAATCCCATTTCATTTTTAATGGTGATGCAGCAAAGAGGTGTATTTCAAATGGAAGAGAACCAAATCAAAGAAGCATATAGAGCGGCATGGGACAGTATTAGGGTATAAGCATATTGTCTGATTGCAATAACAAGTAGTAACTTTAAAAAATAGATTTATGATAAAGACGATTATTTTGAAAAAGCGCCCGGTAGGTACTCCTACCCTAGCCGACTTTGAACTTATAAAAGAAGAAAAGGAACTGAAGATTGAAGAAGGAGAAATCCTTTTGGAAACAAAATATCTTTCCGTAGATCCTTATTTAAGAGGACGAATGAGCGATGCCAAATCCTATGTTCCGCCTTTTGAAGTGGGTAAACCTATCAATTCTGGTCTCATAGCAGAAGTCATCGAATCAAAAAACGATAATTTCAAAAAAGGAGATTTTGTCTCTAACCGATTGGACTGGAAAACGGTACAGGTTTCAAAAGGGGAAGGCTTGCAAAAAGTAGACCCCAATAAAGCCCCTTTAAGTGCCTATTTAGGTATTGTAGGTATGACAGGATTAACGGCTTATCTAGGATTGCATGAAATAGGAAAACCGAAAAAAGGAGAAACCTTGGTCGTCTCTGGTGCTGCAGGTGCTGTGGGGAGTGTTGTAGGCCAAATCGGGAAAATATTGGGACTTACGGTCATTGGTATTGCAGGATCTGATGAAAAGGTGGAATTGCTGAAATCTGAATTCGGCTTTGATCACGGTATCAATTATAAAACTACCGACGATATGAAAGCCGCCATCAACGAAGCGGCTCCAAACGGAGTAGATATCTATTTTGATAATGTGGGTGGTGAGATTTCCGATGCCGTACTCTTCAGCATCAATAAGTTCGCTAGAATGATTATTTGCGGTGCTATATCAGTCTATAACAGTACCGAAATACCTACAGGTGTAAGCGTACAGCCCTTTTTGATTAAAAACAGTGCGCTGATGCAAGGTTTTATCGTTTCGAATTATGCCGATAAATTCCCGGAAGCCATGAAGCAATTATCCACATGGTTAGGGGAAGAAAAATTGACCTATAGGGAAACAATTGTCGAAGGATTTGAAAATACACCACAAGCTTTCTTAGATATGATGGCCGGTAACAAAAAAGGCAAAATGGTAGTAAAGGCCTAAACGAGTTTCTACCAGAAATTAATAATTAAAAAAAACATATATGAACGTATTATTTGTATCGACCTCCCACGATAAATTAGGGGATACAGGAAAAAAAACAGGATTTTGGATCGAGGAATTCGCTAGTCCTTACTACAGCTTATTGGATAAAGGAGTGAATATAACCATCGCCACACCAAAAGGTGGGCAAGCCCCTATCGATCCCAGTAGTGATACCGAAGATGCACAGACCGAAGCGACCAAAAGGTATTGGGACGATACCGAAGCCCAAGAGCGGATTGCGAATACCAAAGTTTTGGCCGATATGGATGCCTCTGATTTTGATGCGGTGTTCTATCCGGGCGGTCATGGACCTTTATGGGATTTGGCGAACGATGCTACTTCTGTAAAGCTTATCGAAACCTTTAATGAACAAGAAAAACCAATTGGTTTCGTATGCCACGCCCCAGCTGCCTTGAAAAATGTAAAGGCTAAAGACGGTAGTCCGTTAGTAAAAGGTAAAAAAGTAACCGGATTTACCAATAGTGAGGAAAAAGCCGTACAATTGACAGATGTCGTTCCTTTCTTGGTAGAGGACATGCTGAAGGAAAACGGAGGAATCTATTCCAAAAAAGAAGATTGGGCAGCCTATGCAGTTCAGGAAGGAAATTTGATTACCGGTCAAAATCCAGCTTCTTCTGAATTGGTGGCCGAGAAATTATTGGCAGCCTTAAACTAGAGCATTTATTATTTAATTTAAAAAGGCTTGTAAGCGTAAGTTTGCAGGCCTTTTAATTTGGTGCAATTTCCACTATTATCACCCTGAGCACAGCCGAAGGGCCTTGTTTCTTTTAATTTGGATAACTTTGCCAACGTAGAGCAAACAACACTTGAATGAACCTATCGAAAACCGTAGTATCCTCTCTTTTTTTATTTTTTATAGTGAATTCAGCCATGGGACAGTTGGTCAATATCGAGTCCAAACGAATGCAGAAAGATTCCACCCGCTTTGCACTTAAGGGTGACGTTTTGTTCGATTATACCGATAACAACGGAGATTATATTTTTCAGGTCGCTTCTAACCTTACCACGCAGCTGAAATCAAAGGATTTAAAGAAGATTTATTTTTTTATCGGAAACTATAAGCTTATCCGAAGTAAAGATCAAGATTTTCAAAACTCGTGGTTTTTCCACTTCAGGTACAATCAAAAGCTGTCCGATCTATTTCGGTTAGAAGCTTTTATCCAAAACCAGAACAATACCTTATTGACCATTACCAGTCGAAATTTGGTCGGGGCCGGTATTCGGTTAAAGTTTGTATCCTCCAAGAGAACAAAGGCCTATTTTGGAAATTCCTACATGTATGAAATAGAAAAAGTAGAGGCCACCGACCAACAGTTTTTCAACCATAGGAACAGTAGCTATCTTTCATTGAACCAATCGTTTCAAACTACCAAACTTGACTTAACGGGTACCGTTTATTTTCAACCGTTATATGATGCCATTAGCAATCACCGAATTTTATGCCAGTTAAAAGCGGAATTACCCATTACGAACGTCATGAGTCTTTCGGCCCTATATAATTATTTTTACAGCAGTTTTTCACCCATTAGAGAAAACGACCGTTCTTCCAACTTAAGTTTCGGGTTGACGTTTACGATTTAATTGTCCCGTCTTTGCGAGCTTCGAACTAATCTGCCCCTTTTTTTCTTAAAGCAAAGATTACTTCGTTTTGATTGTAATCACTTTTGATTATTACCCTGGGCTTAATCAAAGAGCTAACCCACTCACTTTAAAAGCACTATGAGTACTCCATTTAAATTGTGAATATCTATTGCTTTTTTTCGCAAATCTAGCTTTATCGAAACCCTATATTTGGCAACCCTAAAACAAATGAATATGAGTGCAACATGGTATGAGTGCAAAGTAAAATATAGAAAACTAGATGAAGCTAGTGGAACACAAAAAGTAAAGACCGAACCTTTTTTGGTAGATGCCATTTCTTACACCGAAGCTGAAAGTAGAATCACCCAAGAAATGTCCGCTTATTTAAGTGATAGTGACGAAATCAAGATAACGAATATCAAAGTGGCCAATTATGCAGAGATCCACCCGTTCGAGAATTCGGATCGTTGGTTTAAATCTCGCGTATCGTTAATCGCTTTTGACGAAGAAAGTGGAAAAGAGCGCAAGACCAATATGTACTTATTGGTACAGGCGAACGATGTTAAGGAAGCTTACGATAACACGATAAGCGTAATGAAGGATACGATGGGAGACTATACCGTTCCTGCCATTTCAGAATCGCCTATTATGGATGTTTTTCCTTATTTTTCTGGCGAAGAAGATGAGTTGGAACGTATTGAGAAATTCACGGCATTAAAAGATTCCGTACCAGCAGATAACACGATGGATGAAGCGTTGGAATTGGCCGATGTCCTAGATGCGGATACCGAATAACAAGATTATTTTTTTGGGGATCTTCCCCAACCCAATTTGTAGTAGTGTACAAATAAAAAGAGGACCCGCTAGGTCCTCTTTTTTATAGCTTTAAAAGCTATGAAAATACAGGTTTACCCATCTTCGCTTGATAAAATGTATAGCCTATCCATAAAGCATATACTAAAGCGAAAAGACATACCGCCGTTAGCTCCTGTTTTTTAGAAAGGCTCGTTTTGTGTTGAATGAAAAAAGCAACCAAGGGCACCAATTGTAACCCATGTAGCCCAAAGAAGTGGGCAATACGTAAGTCTCCGGCTACGCTACTCCAATTGACAATGGGTATTCCTTCCCCACTATCAGGTATACCGACATTATGACCTAGTTGACTGATCATTTGCCCCCCTACCCAGCTTCCAAAAAACAAGATACACCAGCCGAAGAAAATGGCCCATTGCATGGGTTTCGAAACCGACATTTTTAATCGGACGCTTTCTATAATGAACAAAAGCATAATGAGGACGTTAATACCGATCAAAATACCCATGGCTAAAAATAGTAGACCATCTAAAGTACTACTGGTGTTATAGTGCGATTGTACTCCCCTCGCGGCTTGAATAGCGATAATTAGAATTTCTAACAGTAGGGTCCACGCTACCGTGTTGCTGATCCATTTTTTCTTTCGTTCAGAAAAAGGATAGAGGGTAGTCAAATAGCCTAAGGTAAAAATATATATTGCACCCGATAAACCAAATTTTAAAGGCTTCACCCAGACATTTATCCCCATTACCGTGCGGTCGTCCAACGATAAACCTACGATACATCCTATAGCTAATATCAGATGAAATAAGACTACCGTATAGAGAAAGGGACTTGATTTTTTGACTTGACCAATACGTTTATTAAGCACTAACATTCGGTCGCGTTTTAAAGGTTTTTAGAATCATGAATAATAAAAAACCTAAGGGGCCGAACATAAAAGTGCCCAAAAGGCAAATTCCCATCAGAATTTGATGGAGCCCCACCTTTTTGTTTTGTTCCAAGAGCCACATACCCACTAAGAGGTCGAATGCTAAATAATGGACCCAACCCGCCAAAACAGCAATGTCGTTCTTAAATAAGGTCACTACGGAATCTAAAGTTCTAAAATCCATCATACCCCCTGTATATAGGGCTTTGGTGATGTATACCACATAAATAAGCGCCAATAGTATCGGGATTATTTTATAACTCATCATAAATTGGCTGACTTTCCATTTTGGAAGGAAAATCATGAGTATCCACATAGGAAGCGCCAACATATTGGCAAGAGAAAAAATTGTAGTTGGTGTCATAGGTTGATTGTTTTATTTGATTCAAAACTCAATCAAACCAGTGATTCTTGTAAATAAAAAAGCACCAACTGTTGTTTAGCGGTGCTGAACTGTGAAAATGTGGTAAATTTTATTCTTTGTTAAACCCACAAAATGGTACTAAGGTAGATGTTCCATATTCTTTCACGAACGAAAACTTGCGACATGAATTTCCGGGATCACTTAGATTCATTTACCTGAAATTCTTTTAGGGCTTCCTTATTTTAAAAGGATTATTCACGAATCATATTTTGTTTTCTTCTTAAATCAAAACGATATACATCTCTTGATTTAAGATTAAATTTTCTCCTAACTCCTAACTCCTAACTCCTAACTCCTAACTATATCCGATTCCCTCAATCTTAAAAATGCGTTCTTCCTTCCCTAATTGTAAAACCGGCGTGTCCCCTACTCTTTTTGAAATCAATATCCGAGCAATCGGAGAAAGGAAAGATATTTTGTTTTTTGCGATATCAGCCTCGTCCACTCCAACGATTTGAAATTCCTGTGGAGTTTTGCTCTTCCCGATCAGCAAAGAGACTCTGGCTCCAAAACGAACTTCATCTTTTGGTTGGTCCCCTAAATCTACGACTTTAGCATTCGCTATCCGTTCGTTCAATAATTGCAGTTTCGCATTGATTAGGTTCATGGCAATACGTCGTTCTTTTTCATTCTCTAGAGGTACATGCTCTTTCTCGGTATGTAGCATCTTTTTTTCTTCCAACATTAGGTGTAATCCATTAGGAGTGACGTAATTGGTAACTCCAATAGGTAAATCTGCTCTTGGAGGTACCATAGGTAGTTCCTCCTGGTCATCTTCTTTTACAAATCCTCTGCTCATAGCGCATCATTTTGATGATAACTTAGCAATTCTTGGTCGATTTCTATAACCATATCCCCAATTTTTTTGGTGCTAATGCTTTACTCTCCATAATTCAGGTTTAAATGCTCCTACGCCTAGGTCGAAATCAACCATAAATTTCCGTTCAATCTCCCGGGGGTTTGCCCAGATGTAGTTTACCTAAAATTTTTTTCTAAAAATTTCAAACTTTGATCCGCAATGTTCATTGAATGCATAGAATACTTATATTTAGGTTCTTATAGAACCAATTTGAAAGTAAACCTATGACGTCACGAAGATCTTTTTTAGAAAAGTTATCGGTAACCGCAGTTGCGGTTCCGCTAGTATACAGTCCCATGAATTTATTCGCCGCTTCCAGTGAACCCTATGACGGACCCTTATTACGCATAGCCATTATGGGCCTGGGCAGTTATGGAACGCGTGTCGCCGAAGCCATGGAATCTTGCAAACGTGCAAAGCTGGTCGGTGTCATTAGTGGTACTCCTTCTAAAATCACTAAATGGAAATCCAAATATAATATTCCGGATAAAAATTGTTATAACTACGAAAATTTTGATGCCATTAAGGACAATCCTGATATTGATGCCGTCTATGTCATTACCCCCAATGGTTTGCATAAGGACCAAACCATACGCGTAGCGAAGGCCGGAAAGCATGTGATTTGCGAGAAACCTATGGGAATCAATGCCCAAGAAGGGCAAGAAATGGTAGATGCCTGTGAAGCGGCCAATGTCAAGTTGCTAATCGGTTACCGGATGCATTTTGAACCCAAAACCGTAGCCGTAATTCAAATGCGGAAGGATGGGGAGTTTGGACAACCCAAATTTTTTCAAGGACAATCAGGTTTTGTAATTGGAGACCCAACCCAATGGCGATTGAACAAAGAACTTTCAGGTGGAGGTGCCATGATGGATATTGGCATCTATTCAATAAACGGGGCACGTTATATGTTGGGGGAAGAGCCGATTTGGGTAACGGCCCAAGAAACAAAGACCAATCCAGAGAAATTCAAAGAAGGTATCGACGAGACGATACAATTTCAAATGGGTTTTCCCAGTGGGGCTGTGGCCAATTGCCTGTCCACCTATAATATGAATAATCTGGACCGTTTTTTTATGACCGGTACGAAAGGATTTGTTGAAATGCAGCCTTCAACCGGTTACGGACCTATTGAAGGAAGAACTCATAAAGGCCCGCTGACCCAACCCCATATTACGCACCAAACCTTGCAGATGGACGGTATGGCCGCACTTATTTTTGATGGGGTGCAACCCATAGTCCCTGTTGACGGCAAAGAAGGTGTTAAGGACATGAAAATTATTGATGCCATCTTTTTGGCGGCAAAGACTGGTGAAAAAGTGGCATTATAAGTATTTTTTTATATTTGAAACCTACTGGACGCTTAGTACTCAAGCAGTTCTATTTTTCGGAAATCGATTGGGTGGCTGTTGGACTGTAAAGAAACATAGCCACCTTTTACTTTGTTGTCTTCCCCATCCATCAACATTTTGGCGGTTTCATTCTCTGGATTATAGGTGGGATCGTTATAGCTCAAAATTTCTTCCCCATTTACATAATGGGTTATTTTGCCATCTTTCACGTCGATTTCGGCCGTAACCCATTGGTCACCATGAAAGGTTCTAGCTACTTCGGCAGGAATACATGTAGTGGAATTCTTTTCCCCTTTATATTGAATGAACATACCATTGGTACAAGCGGCACCCAAAGGTCGGTCTTCGGTACCATTGCCCCCGTGAAAATTATACTCCAAACAAACGGGGAATGCTTGATCTAGTTTTTGGGTGGATGGCGGTTGTCCATAAAATTGGATGCCACTATCTCGATATCCCCAAGTTGGTGCGCCTGGTGCCGTTTCCCCTACAAATCGATATTCTACCTTCAGTCTGTAATCTGAAAGTTCTTTATTAAAATAAACAGTTCCAAAACGGTCATTGAATTCAGGACCGTAATCATCGTATCTGATTTTTAGGATACTATCTTCGACCCTTAGGGTATTGCCAAAATTCTCCCCTAACGGATAACCATTGATTTTGATGGTCCATCCGGCTAAATCCTTCCCATTAAAAATAGAGACCCATTCTGGTTGAATTGTTTCTAAGGTTTCGTTTTTCACGGATGTCGATGTTGATGCTGATTTTTTCTCCCCACAAGAAACCATACATAACGTAGCTACTACAATTGCACAAATCTTAATCTTTAATTTCATAGTTGATGGATTTTAAAACGACATGTATTTAATTAAAAGTAACAAAAAAATGGTATCCCATTACAGAATACCATTAGCATTGGTGATTGGTTGGTGGTTATTTGTTTATTTATTATGAAATCATTTCTTAAATATCGATAAGTGTTAAATGGAAATCTTGGATTTTAATTCTTGAAGTTGATTGACCAATTCTGTATACCGTTCCTTGGTATCTTTTCCAACTTCTTTATCCGCATCACCCACGATATAGGATAAGTACGAAATTTGTCCGACCAAAACGGGTTTTGGATAGGCACCTTCCTCGTTTTTAAGTTGTTTTAAAACACTTTCAAGGTTTTCCTTTTTATCGGCATCTTTGGTTTTCTTCAATTCGGCCTCTACATCTGCTTGAAATTTATTTGCTTCTGATAATAGGTCGATGACCTTATTTTGAAATGCCATTTGTTCTGCCATGACAGCCTTAGAAACTCCCTCTTGCTCTAATCTTGGATCTATGAGTACCTCAAATTCTTGCTCAAAAGATTCTTTCCCCACGGTGAGTTTAGCGATATAAGTACCTGGAGCTACGATCGGGCCATTTTTAAAACTCCTATTTTTTTTAGGGCTCCAAGCTCCTTTTTGACGCAAATCCCAAGCAAAGCGATTTAAGCCTTTTTTAGTTTCCAGTTTGGTATCCGCATACGAAAAAGTCATGCTTAAACCCATATCCTCTACTTCTTCAGTGGTTGATTTCAATTGTGTACTATCGCTTACAATCGTTACAATGGGTTTTTTGTTGGCATCAAAAATGTCCAATTGAACGTTGTTTTTATATTCTTTGGGAAAGTAATAATCAATTAAAACACTCGTAGATGGATAATTTGGGAAGTCTCCCGAACCTCTAGGGCTTCTATACCTAATGGTATTGTCAGGTTTAAAAAGTATAGGGGTATCTTTTAAGGCGACCATTTTTGAATCACGTAACGAGGTGATATTGTCCAATATCCAAAAACCACGCCCCATGGTACTCAAAATTAGGTCTCCTCTATTGATAATGATATCGGTAATAGGAGTCACTGGTAGGTTTTGTTGAAATTTCTCCCACGATTTTCCATCATCAAAGGAAACGAAGATACCATATTCCGTTCCGGCATATAAAAGTCCCTCCTTTTCAGGATCTTCCCGGAGTACTTTCCCTGTATGGTCTGATGGAATTCCGTTCGAGTCGGTACTGATCAATTCCCAATTTTTTCCATAATCGGCTGTTTTATAAAAATAAGGGGTGGTATCGCCTAAAAGGTGACGGTCTACCGCAATGTATGCTTTTGCTGGGTCGAACTGGGAAGGTTCAACAGATTCTACCCTACCGCCTTTTGGCAATTTTTTAGGAGTAACATCTTCCCAAGTCTGTCCGCCATCTTTGGTTAAGGAAATCACACCGTCATTGGATCCTGTCCAAATTAATCCTTTACTGATTTTGGATTCCCTGATGGAATATAAGGTACTGTAGTATTCTTCCCCTGTAATATCACGTGTAATCGGACTGCCGGAAATAACCTGTTTATCTTCTTCGAAAGCGGTCAAGTCCGGTGAAATGGTTTCCCAGATTACACCATTGTTTCGTGTTTTATGTAGGTATTGTGACCCCATATACACGACGTCTGGGTCATGTGTTGATACATGGATTGGGGCTACACGTTGAAAGCGATACTTTAAGTCCTTTGGATTATGTCCGTAAATATTGGAGGCACCAATGGAGTACTCCCGGTCAACGCCTGTAATTTTATTGTATACACTAAAACGGCCTTTACAATTGTTGTAGACAATATTTGCATTACCGGGTTTTGGTATCGCTGGGCCGGTTTCACATCCGCCGACATCGATCATCACTTGAGTTCCCTGTGGCGATGTTCCACTTGGTGCAACACTGGGGATGGCAATGGTGGTATTATCCTGTTGCGCTCCGTAAATCCAATAGGGATATTGATCATCGACAGCCACTTGGTAAATTTCAGCTGTTGGCTGATTAAACTGGGTAGACCAGGTTTTTCCTCCATTATGAGATACATTGGCACCTCCGTCATTGGATTGAATCAATACATCGGGATTATTGGGGTTCAACCAAATGTCATGATTATCCCCATGGGGTACCGGCATGAGTTCCCAAGTCTTGCCTCCATCTTTTGATTTTAATAATGGATTAGCATTAGAATATACAATATCTGGATTGGTAGGATCCAATTCAATATTCGTGTAATAAAAAGGTCTGTTCACCAAACCTTCTTTGCTTGAAGTCTGTACAAATGTTTTTCCTTGATCGACCGATTTGTATACACCACCTTCTTTTTCGGGAGCCTCGATAACTGCATATAGGATACTGGAATCTATAGGAGATACGGCTAAATCAATCTTTCCTATCAATCCTTTGGGAAGTCCGTTCTCCAATTTTTCCCAATCTTTTCCTCCGTTCACCGATTTGTAGATACCTCCTTCTTTGTTTTCACCACCCGAGATAATGGTCCATGGGGTACGTTGTGCTTTCCAAGCCGCGGCGTAGACTACGTTCGGATTTCCGGGTAGTAGCTCTAAATCCGCAAATCCTGTTTTATCTGAAATGAACAAAACCTTTTCCCAAGAAGCCCCGCCATCCATGGTTTTATAGATACCACGTTCTTCGTTGGGTTTAAAAGCATTACCAATAGCAGCTACCCAAACGATATTACTGTTGGTAGGGTCGATTTCAACGGCTCCAATCTGCCCCACTTTTTCAAGGCCAATATGATCCCAAGTTTTTCCCCCATCGACAGATTTATAAACACCTTTGCCTTCAATGATATTACTGCGGAGTCCGTCAGAACCTGTACCCACATAAACAATATTGGGGTCATTGGCAGCTACTTCGATTGCTCCAATGGAGGGTGTTTCGAAAAATCCATCGGATACATTGTTCCAAGTAGTTCCATAATCTTCAGTTTTCCAAACACCCGCACCCGAAGCTCCCAAATAAAAAGTACCGGGCTCCAAAGGAGTGCCCGTTACAGTGGTTACACGACCACCTCTGGATGGTCCCACCGTTCGGTATTGGAAAGCGGAAAAATCTTGTGCTACTACAATGGATGAAATTAAAAGGGATGTTACAAGTGAAAGGGAACGAAATCGGTTCTTCATTTTTAGTGGAAATAAGGATTGGTCAAAATCTAAAGTTACTTAAACTGATAAGTAAAAAATAATCGGAAAGCCATTTTTATATTTTCCTTAATCTATCTAATGTAAAAAAGGTAAATCATAAAAAAGAAAGTCACTACTTGTTAAATCGCTAAGTAATAAAAAAGGCTATCCTTTAAAGAATAGCCTAAATATTATGATTAGATTTAGTTCAAAATTATTTGCGACTTTATTTTTGTTACTAGTATTTAAACAACCTTACCATTTAGTTGATTGATTGTTCGCTACAAATAATTAAAGCAAAATACATTCGTCAAAGTTAAATTTATTGTTTTGTCAACGTTTGTTTTAAGCCAAAGAACTTATTGTCATACTACCAGTCAATAGGGAAGTAATCTTTTAAGAATTTTCCACACCAATGTTTACCCGTATTGATACCATCAAAAAGAGGATCTAATACTCGTGCAGCACCATCTACAATGTCCAATGGGGGTTGAAAATCGTGGACTTCCTGTTTCTTTTTGGCCAACTCTGCAGGGTCTTCGTCCGTTACCCAACCGGTATCTACGGCATTCATATAAATTCCATCCTTGGCTAATTCTCCAGCTGCGGTATGAGTCAGCATATTCAAGGCCGCTTTGGCCATATTGGTATGAGGATGTCTCGATTCCTTAAAAAAACGGTGGAATTTCCCCTCCATAGCGGTCACGTTAATGATGTGCTTTTGTCCGGTGTTTTCCTTTTTCATGAGTTCTGCCAAACGGTTACATAGCACAAAGGGGGCGACGGAGTTCACCAGTTGTACCTCAAGCATTTCCGTGGTTTCTATTTCGCCTAGCTTTAACCGCCAGCTATTGGTTTTACGTAAATCGACCTGTTGTAGATCGGCATCCAATTCTCCTGTTGGAAAAACTTCTTGTGCCACTAAAGCATTATCAAAACTATAGGGAATTTGGGATAGTTTTGCCGATGCCCGCAATCCTATACCCGGTTCCGGACCATGCCATGTTACCGGCATATTCTCATTTGAAGATGCAGATTTACTAAAGGACTTTAATTCATCGATACAATCTTGATGGTCCCTTAAGACCATTTGGGCGAATTTGGGCAAGGATTCAAAGGGCCTTTCCTCGTTTTCCATCAAATGATGGTAAAAACCGGCCGGTCTCCTAACGGTTTGGGCAGCATTGTTAATTAAGATATCCAGTCTGTCATATTGCTGTTCCACAAAATTGCAAAAAATTTCTACGCTAGGAATATGGCGAAGATCCAAACCATGGATTTTTAAACGATGCCCCCATTCCATAAAATCCTCTTCCTTGGAAAAGCGCAAGGCCGAATCGACCGGAAAACGGGTGGTCGCAATAACCGTAGCTCCTCCTCTTAAAAGCATTAAGGTGATATGATAGCCTATTTTTAAACGTGATCCCGTAATCACCGCCACCTGTCCCTTTACATTGGCATTCTGGAAGCGTTTGGCATAATTGAAATCCCCGCAATCGGTACACATGGTGTCATAAAAATGGTGGAGTTGGGTAAATTCCGTTTTACATACATAGCAATTACGCGGGGTCGTGAGCTCAGGTAAATCCTTGCTTTCCAATTCTGCGGCGGCCAATAATTTTGGGGCTACAAAAACATGGGCTTCCCGGGCACTACGGATACCGGTTTCTTTTCGGGCGTGTTTGTCACGAACGGCCTGTTTCCGCTTTTCGTTTCTTTTGGCATCCTTGACCCTACGGGCAAATTCCTGTTTATTGGGGCGGGAAAGTTGACCAGCGGCCTTTATCAATTCAATGCGTTTATCTTCAGGAATTTCGAAGATCTGGTTGGTATCCGTAACCAATCGATTTAACAGGGCAATACAGTGATCAATGGCTGACGGAGTGATTTCCGGTTCGTGTTCGTGCTGCTTATCCTTCATGATACTAAACTATGATACGGCTAAATTACTAACTCTAATTAAAGTACCGTAATGCGTACTTTTTTCTTTTTTAATCTCGAATTGTTCAATTGTGCCACCAACTTGTTGGCCAAGGATTTTGGAACCGCAACAAAGGCGCAATCTTGTTTAAGTTCAATAACTCCCAATTGCTCTTGGGTTACGCCGCCCTGCTTGAAAAATAATCCGGCAATATCCCCTTTTGAAATTTTATCCTTTCTTCCTCCGGATATAAAAAGCGTCTCCCAATAGGTTTCTCCAATAAGCTTTCTTTTTGAGACGTCGATGGGTTTGGATTTCGGAATAAATTCTGGCAATGATTCTTTTTCCAATTTCAACACATAGGCGGTGCCGGATGCATTTACACGCGCCGTTCTACCGTTCCTATGTGTAAATTCCTCTACCCGATGCGGTAATTCATAATGGATAATGAATTTTAGTTCTGGAATATCGATTCCCCTTGCGGCCAAATCGGTGGCGACCAATAACCGACTACTACCATTCCGGAACTTGATCAATGCCCGTTCCCGGTCTTTTTGTTCTAAATCACCAGAAAAGCAACTATGATCAATACGGTGTTTGTCCAGCATAAGGCTAACCTGGTCAATGCTATCCTTATAATTACAAAAGATAATCCCCGGTTCCTCACCAATGAATTGTAATAGTTGTACCAGTGATTTTAATTTGTCCTGGTCTGGGGATACTACGGTTTTGATGGTCAGTTGTGATGGAACTTCTTTTTTGAGATAGTTGATACGGCAAGGATTCAACATCCCCACAAACTTCGGAATCTTAACCCCTTCAGTGGCCGAGGTTAAAATACGCTTCTTCAGGTTGGGAAGTTCGCTCAATATCTCGCTCATTTCCTCTTCAAAACCAACTTCCAAGGATTTATCAAATTCGTCCAAAATCAAAGTGCTAATCGCTTCCTTTGAAAATCGGTCGGCCCTAAAATGATCTAAGATACGGCCCGGTGTTCCTATCAATATGGCCGGGGTATGCTTGAGTTCTATTTTATCCTTTGACATGGGTCTACCGCCATAGATGGCATTGACCTTAAAGCCGGAACCCATATTTCGAATGACCTGTTCTATTTGAATGGCCAGTTCCCGTGAGGGGACCAATATTAAAACTTGAACTTCTGGATTGTCATGCTCCAAAATATCCAAAACCGGTAGCAGAAACGCTAGTGTTTTTCCGGTACCTGTAGGTGATAATAAAATAGAATTCGTTGCCGAAGAAATAACGTTAATCGCTTCTTCCTGCATTGGGTTCAACGCATCAATATTCAATTTCGATAAAATATCCTCTTGATTTTTCATGCGATGCCCGGTGGCGAATAAAATTTAAATGAGATGAAACGAAATCTAAGCCTCTTGAAGGTCTTTTTTCGATTTTCTGTAGGTATAATTTGGATAGATAGACCGTTTTGCAAAACGATTCAATTTGTTGGAATTGATCATTTTTTGGAAAATAGGTTTGGTCACCCCAAAATACTCATAGGTAGAACCATCTAAAAAGGTAATTTCCAAAACCAATCCGTGATGTTGATAATCGGCAATACCCGAATTGTTAATGGTTTCTTGATAGACTTCTTTATTGGCCTCCAACGTTTCAGGAGCAATGCTCACCAAAAAGTGGTATCCGTCAATGATGCGACGGCTTTGAACTTCGGCTTCGGCACGTTTTTCATCCCCTTCCTGGAATTTATCCGGATGCCATTCCTTTACTAGATTTCTGTAAGTGGACTTAAGGGTCTTCAGTTCGATTTCCTTTTCAACTCCAAAGAGCTTTTTGTATTCATTGATACGCTTCATAGTACAACTTTTTTGCGGCTGCGAAATTAGTCCTTTTTTCTGACGTGGAAAGCTGAAAATCAGTAATAAAAAAGCCCTTCGCTATGGAAGGGCTTTTCATTAAACTAGAATGTATGTATGTTTAGATAACTTTTACGTTCACTGCGTTTAATCCTTTGTTACCTTCTTGAAGATCGAATTCAACTTCATCGCCTTCACGAATTTCGTCTACTAATCCAGAAATGTGTACAAAGTGGTCTTTTTCAACTCCTTCTTCAGTAATAAAACCAAATCCTTTTGTGTCGTTGAAAAACTTTACTGTTCCTTTACTCATTGTAATGTAATTAAAATTTATAATATTAAATATGCAACAAAGGTGAAGCCTTTAATCAAGAGTAAGGCCATTTAGTTCACTTATATTTTTATATTACCTAATTGGCTAATTAAAGTGGGTCTTTTTCCCAATTAGTTGTTAATTAAAGTCTTTCAAATAACATTATTGGTATTTCAAAAAGTGTTTAGTTTATTTTTTTTGGTTTGAAAGCCATTCCATTATGGTTATTGGTCTTCCGTTTTTCAGTACCGGTTCACCATTAAAATCAAAATCGGCATCGTTTGCATGGGAATAGATCCAAGACCAATGTCCCGGGAAATAATAAGCATCACCACCGTACACTCCTGTTAAATCAATGACATGGTCATAATAGGATAAATGCGTATTAGGTGCACCTACGGCAATTAATCGTTGATATAATGGTAAAACAGTTTGCTCAGGAACGGTAGTCGTATCATCTTTTGAATGTACAAACCAAATAGGTACATTTTTAATACGCTCAACCTCATCATCTGTAATATATTCATTGGAATAGGCCAAAGCGCTAATATATCCTGCAGCAAAATAATCTGGATGTTCCAATATCAATTTTAAGCTCATATAGCCTCCATTGGAGCAACCTCCAATATAAATTCGATTGGTATCTATTTGAGGATGTTCGGAAACGTAGGTTTCTATTAAATTAAATAAAGCTTTGTTATAAATATCTTCTTTATCACCACGCGTGTAATCTCCGTCAACACTTTGCATCCAGAACGTAGGAGATTGAGGTGCAAGAACAAATGCTCCGTTAAAAAAGGCTTGAATTTCAGGAGTAGCATAGTTTGTAGCCTTATTAGCTACTAATGGAATGCTTGGGTCTGTGCCACCTTCACCGCCACCGTGGAGCCATATGATCAAGGGCGATTTTTTAGAAGTGATTTTTGGAGTGAAAGAACCGTACGTTAAATTGGTTCCTTCAAAACTATGCGTTCCACTTAGATCAAATCTGTTTAAATCATTATATATACGTGCTGCTTCAGTATCCCAAATTTTAGAGGATGGTGTATGATTAATCTTCAATTTATAATCAATCCATTGATTAGCACCCCTACCCTCTTTAACGACATACTTGATAGGAGAATCCAAAGGGTTGTTCGGGTGCACCATGAGTACTAAAGTAACATGCTTCCCTTCGGGAATTCGATGTCCATTTTCATCGGATATATAGACGAAAAGAACTTCCCTTGATCCTGATGCTTCTGCGGGACTCATTTCCACGCCGTTTAAACTACGTTGAACTGTTACCTTAAAATCTGAAGCTTTTGTTTCTGTAATTGTTTCAGACATGGGAATCACCACTTTCTTTGCGGCTGGTCCCCAATCATATCCCTCTAAAATCAAGGTATAATTACCTTCAAATATATTTTCATTTTGGGAAGTCCCCGGTTCGATGGCTAATACAGCAATGGGTTGCAATAAAAGTATTAGGAATAGAAATGATAGAATTTTGTATTTCATGGTTTTTGAGTGAATTAAGTTAATTCTCAGTAAGATACTGGTTTTTGATCAAAACCCTTAAACAAATTAAGTTGGGTACCTTGGTTATAGAACGTATTGGTTATGTTTTAAAGAAAAAATGTTCGGATTATTTAAGAAGAAAACAGAAAGGGAAAAATTACAGGCGCAATACGAAAAACTAATGAAAGAATCCTATCAACTCTCTACCGTAAATAGGTCTAAAAGCGATGATAAAGCCGCAGAAGCAGATGCTATTATGAAACAGATGGAAGGGATGGAAAATTAATGGTTAGCGGTTATGAAGCTAAAAATTACCATATGCAATCTTCATTAGTCCTTTGATTTCAAGTTCAAAAATGCGTTTTGCAATCGTTGGGTAATTGGCCCTACTTGTTCTCCCTCGTAATAGTGATGATCATCTATCTTTTGAATGGAGGCAATTTGGGTGCTGGTACCTGTTAAAAAGGCCTCATCCATGTTATTGATCTCATTAATGGATACAGGTTCTTGCCGTACCTCGATGTTTAAACTTTCACAAAGTTCCAAAACGACCTGTCTGGTAATTCCATCCAATATGAATTTATTGGCCGGATGCGTATAAACTACCTTATCCTTTACGAAAAAGACATTGCAGTGCGAAGCTTCCGTAACTTCGCCATCACGAACGAGCACGGTTTCATAACAATCGTGCTGCATGGCCTCTTCGTTCAACATCACGTTACCTAACAGCGAGGTCATTTTTATATCACATCGCGACCATCTAAAATCGGAGCTGGTAATGACATGCGCATGAACGGTATTGATATCCGGCAAAATCTTGGGCACGGCATACATCATTACCGTAGGTTGTATATTCTTTGGAAAGGAATGCTGTCTGGGGGCTACCCCACGGGTTATTTGCATGTATAAAAGACAATCCTCGTTAGTCAATCCTGAAGCTTCCAAAAGTTTGTAGATTTCTTCGGATATGGAACTTAAATCATAGTTGATGTTGATTTTATGAAGTCCGGATTGTAATCGATCTAAATGCGCTTTTTTATAAAAAAAGGTTCCATTGATCTGTACCATGACTTCGTACAGTCCGTCCCCAAAAATGAATCCACGGTCAAAGACCGAAATTTTCGCATTTTCGTGGTTTACAATTTTGCCGTTGAGATATATTTTATCTGGATAAGCCATGTTTTAAAGGTATTGTTGCAAATTCTTCTTAAAATATGTTGCGCTATCGGTAATGCTTTGCATGGAATTCTGGGCAAAATTACCACCTTGTTCAATATAGTAATATTGCAAGGCATCTTTATCTAGATTGGAAAGCATCCCCACATAATCGATAGAGCCGTTGCCCATCTCAGTATAATCTCGGGTTACCTTATCCATGTCTTTGATATGCCACATCACATAGCGACCAGGGTTTTCGGCAATCAGTTCTGCAGGACTCTTTTTTGAAGAGTGTTCAACCCAATAGATATCCATTTGTAATTTAACCAAATCCGGATCCGTATCTGCCAAGATAATATCATAGCCAATTTCGCCATCATGGTCAGTAAATTCAAAATCATGATTATGGTAGGCAAAGCCCAATCCCGCCTCGGTTACGCGCGCTCCGATGGTATTTAATTTATCGACCAGAATTTTGAAATTTTCAAGCGTACGATATTGGGGAGCCAGCCACGGCCATGTAATATAATCGCTTCCTATAGTTTTAGCACCTTCGATACATTGGTCCACATAACGTAACAGTTCTTCATTTGGGAGATTAAAACGACTTGAAAAATCATAATGTCCGCTTGAAATAGTGAAGTCCAAATCCTCCAAAACCGATTTGAATTCTTTGGATTTCATTCCGTAATACAGGTCATTATCACCATCGTAGCCATAAATCTCACCGTCTTCATATCCTAAGCTTCGGGCGTACTTTATACTTTCAATAGGATCTTTAGCCATCGCATCACGAATCGTAAATAGCTGAAGCCCCATTTTAAATTTCGGACTACTTGAAAATATAGATAAGGGTAGCATACTAGCGGTTGTGGCGAGCCCCGTTTGCTTTAAAAATTTACGTCGTGTATAGATTTGATCCATTGATTTAAGATGACTAGTTATAAAATTTCTATGGATTCAAATATAAGCCATGAATTTTACTTTTGATAGAACCAATAAAAAAAGCAGCCTTTTATAGGCTGCTGTATGTTTATCAGAAAATTAAGTTCCTTATTTACTGGCCACAGCGGTATCAGTATAGGAAACCCTATAAATAGCGTCACCAAAATCATCTGATATCAACATGGAACCATCCTTTAACCACAAAATATCAACAGGCCTACCTGATGCTTTCTGCGTTTCTTCGTTCAACCAACCCTCAATGAACGGTTTACTATTGGTTGCCTCACCATTCTCCACATCGACCATCATAATACGGTAGCCTACTTTTTTACTTCTGTTCCACGAACCGTGCTGTGCAACGAAGGCTTTGCCCTGATATTCTTTAGGGAACATAGTGTCCGTATAAAATTTTACGGCCAATGGAGCAACATGTGCACCAAATTGTAATGCAGGGGCTACGAAATCTGAACAAGGATGTTGGTCACCAAATTCAGGATCTTTAATGATACCTCCATGACAGAACGGATATCCAAAATGTTGACCGGCTTCAGTCACACGATTCAGTTCGCAAGGTGGTATATCATCACCTAACATATCTCTACCATTATCGGTAAACCACATGTCACCAGATTCTGGATTCCATGTAAAACCAACTGAATTACGAACGCCTTTGGCATAAATTTCACGATTACTACCATCTGGGTCCATTCTTGTAATAGTTCCAAAACGTTCATCCTCATCGGTACGGTTACAGATATTACAGGGAGCCCCTACTGGAATATAGAGTTTATCATCAGGGCCAAAAGCGATGTATTTCCATCCATGATGAAATTCTGTAGGATAGTCGTCATAGACCAATTCCTTTTTGGGAGTTCCTTTTAGGTTATCCTCAACAGCGGGATATTTCCATAAACTACCCACTTGGGCTACATACAGATCTCCGTTACGCATGGCCACCCCATTAGGAACCGCCATTGTATCCAAAACCATTACATTGTCTGCTACAAAATCCCCATCCGTATCTCGAATGGCATATACTGTATTTTCGTTTCGGGTACCTACAAACAACGTACCGTTATCGCCCATGGCCATTGAACGCGCGCCATCTACTCCCCTAGCAAACACTTTTATCTCAAAACCTTCCGGTAGATTGAGTTCTAAAAGGGCTAGATCTGTACTGTCCATAGGGACTTCCTCTTTAGCGACAGTAGTTTCTTCCTTTTTAGTTTCCTTGCAGGAAAATACGCTGAGTGCCAATGCTGCTGCTAAGGTTATTTTTAAAAAATATATCTTCTTCTTCATAGTTTTTGGGTTTACTGCGAAGATACTGAAGGATCCTCACAATTTAAAAAGTGTTCAACCTTTCGGAAATTCGTATTTTGCAGGAACTTTTGATTGATTTTCTAAAAAAAAGCTGAAAGAGCCTATTGCCTTCAGCTTTTCTTATTCTAAACTAAATATACTTATTTTATACTTTTAAGTCACCTTGTTCGCTTAAGTCCTTCTTTTCCCCTGTTACAGTTCCGACTCCCATTTTTATCAAACTTACGAACATGTTGTCTTTTGTATCCCAGTAATGGGCATCTTCTGGAATTACCTTAATGGCCGAAATATTCGGATCAGTTTTACCATCGAACCAATTGTCATCGCTACTTTGGTATAAGTCATCGATAATGATTTGGTCATCTACGATTTCAGCTTTTCCATAAACAGTTAAGAATTCCATCGCCATTCCTTTAGCATAGAATAACTGAACTTTAGAATCCTTTTTTATGTTTTTATTGTGTGCACTGTCCTTCCCACTTAAAAACCAGATATTGCCCGAACTATCTACTTTTTTTGTGCTCATTGGGATGGAATGCAAAGGCAATTTGTTCAATTGCGTTGCCATTAACGCAAAGTCTATGGAGGTTGCCAATTCCTTTATTTTTTCAATTGCGTCTGTATTTGTAAGATTTTTTGTTGCCATGATTTTAGTATTTAAAAATTTATTAATGATTTTTCTATAACAGGGGAATTACATATTAATCGAAATTCTCTGTGATGATATTATTTTTAGGAACATCCAATTCCACTAGCGCATTATAAACACTATCCATCATCGGTGGTGGTCCGCAGACATAGAATTTCTTATTTAAATCGGCCACTTGATCTTTGATATATAACTTGTCAACCACACCATAGGTGAATTTGTTGCTACGCTCATCAGAAAGAATATTGATAAAATCTTTTCCCAACCATTTTTCAAAATCAGATTGAAGGATAATATCTCGTTCACGTTGGTTTGCAAAAATTAATTAATTTCCTTCTAGGTTTCCTTTTCTGGCCAAGTCTTTGATTATTGCTATAAAGGGAGTCACTCCTGCCCCACCGGCCAAGAATACGCCCGGACCTTCATAAGAAATTGCACCCCACGAATCGCTTATCAATAACGAATCTCCTTGTTCTAACGTTTGCAATTGATCGGTGACCCCATCATGGCCAGGATAGACTTTTATGGTAAACTGAAGAAAGCCATCCTCCGGTACACTAGTAAAGGTAAAGGGGCGTTTCTCTTCGTTCCACTTGGGCTGATCGATGGAAAGTTCACAGGCCTGACCTGGAGTAAAATCATATCCAGCGGGTCTATCGGTCTGAATCTGCAGTACGTTATGTGTAATAAATCCTATTTCCTGTATTTTAATTTTATGAGCCATTTTGCATTCCTTTTTTATGTTCGTTCAAATTGTTCGGTTCTGGACGTACATGTACTAGGAAACGAAATCTAACGCTTTACCAATAAGGGTGCTACCTTCCAGAATTTCAAACGTTTCATTCGATCCGGCATTTTCATGCAACGCATGGACTAAGGTTTGTGCAACATCATCACGAGTGATGGAACCATGTTCTTCAAAATGCCTTTTCAGGCTAATTTTTCCGGTACCTTTTTCATTGGTTAAAGAACCAGGTCTAACGATCATATAATTCAAATCGCTTTGTTTTAGGTATTCATCCGCATTATGTTTCGCTTTTAAATACTCTTTTAAATCTTGAGCCGCTTCAGGATTATCGGCTCCCATTGAACTTAACATCACAAATCTTTTAACGTTTGCTTTTTTAGAAGCTTCAATTAAATTTTTAGCACCCTCTTGATCAACGGCAACAACTTTCTTCCCACCAGATCCTGCCGCAAAAATCACTTTATCGACATTCTTGACCACATGTGTAAGATCCTCTTCCAGATCGCCTAGAACGGTATCTATTCCTTCATTTTTAAATTGTGCCAATTGTTCTTCTTTTCTAACCATGGCAACGGGGTTGAAATATTGGGATGCTTTTAATAAGTTAACGACTTTTTTTCCTGTGGTGCCGTTGGCACCTGCTACTAATATATTCTCCATTTTTTCTTTCTTTATCATTAAAAGTAAGGTACTTATAAAGGAAGATAGTACTTGATCTGTTTAGGGTAAATATTAGCTCTAAACCTTTTTATTTATAGGAAGTTCAATTCTTTTTGGATACAGCACTTATAACTTGGATTGAGGGTAATTCATAAAGGTCAAATCCACTATATTAAAATCAATTAATAACTAAACATAGAAATAGAACATGAGCGATAAGAAAGAGAAAGCCTACAATTCAGATATTACAAAAGAAGATTTGAACGCATTAGGCGAAAAGACCAAAAATATCCGAACAGATCAAGGTGATGATCAGCAGTTAAACGAAAGAGAAAAGGATGTAGATTTTGCCGGCTCTGATTTAGATGTTCCGGGAAGAAATTTACCAAAGAATAAAACACGTAAAACTGTTAAAGATGAGGAAAATCAATTGTACAGTCAAGGAGGTTCTGGAAATGAGGATTTAGAACGAAATAGGGACCATATTAAATAATGGAATTAATAAGTTTTCAGCATAAAAAAAGCAGCCTAATTAGGCTGCTTTTTTATTTATTAAGATACTTACTATGCTAAGCTAGCGTTCAATACAATTTCTGTATCCAATAGTTTTGATACGGGACACACTTCTTTCGCCTTATTGGCAATTTCCTTGAATTTATCGGCACTTATTTTTGGTACGTCGCCTTTTAAGTCCAATGTAACCTTTACGATTTCTCCGTCCTTAAAATCCACTTTGGCATCAACATCCAAAGAATTTGGTGTAAAATCATCTTCACCCAATAAAAAACTTAATTGCATCGCAAAGCATCCAGCATGGGCTGCCCCAATCAATTCTTCAGGATTGGTTCCTTTTCCATCTTCAAATCGTGTATTGAAAGAATATTGCGTTTTATCGAGCACGGTACTTCCAGTGGTTATGTACCCTTTACCTTCTTTTCCGCTTCCTTCCCATTTTGCATTCGCTTTTCTTGAAAAATTCATATGTGTTTATATTTTAATATTAATAGAATCGATATTCCGATTTTTCTAATTGTCGCCTGCGGCATATCATTTTATTTTAGGCGTGTTGCTTTTCTTCTTCTTTATAATTCGGGTAATCTGTATACCCTTCTTTCCCTGGGGTGTAGAACGTATCTTTATCCCAATCGGCCAATTCATACCCGTTTTCAAAACGTTCTACCAAATCTGGATTGGAAATGTACAGTTTTCCAAAAGCTACCAAATCTGCATTTCCTGATTCGATCACTTTATTACCCGAGTCTTGGTCAAAACCTGCATTGATCATCAGAGTGCCATTGTACAAGGGTCTAAAATGTTTGGCGATATGTTCTACGGCATATGGTATTTGAGATACATCGGTGAAGGGTTCAGATAAATGGATATAGGCCAAATTGTAATCGTTCAATTTTTTAATAATGTATTCGAAGGTCGGAATCGTTTCCTCATCCATTGTCATTCCGAAAACACCGTTTAAGGACGGATTAAAACGTGCTCCAATTTTTTCCTGCGGAATTACTTCTTTGATAGCATCTAGGGTTTCAAAAAAGAATCGGGCCCTGTTTTCAATACTTCCGCCATATTCATCGGTTCTATGGTTAGAAGTTGCGTTAAAAAACTGGTGGAATAAATATCCGTTAGAAGAATGAATCTCGACCCCATCAAATCCAGCTTCAACTGCATTTCTAGCTGCATTTTTAAAGTCGGATACCGTTCTTTGGATATCCTCTTTGGTCATCTCCTTTGGAGTAACCGTATCCTTAAACCCGTCTGGCGTATAGGACTGTTCGTTAGGATTAATCGGCGAGGGCGCCAAAGGTAAGTCCCCATTATGAAAATCAGGATGTGAAATTCGTCCTACATGCCATAATTGTATGAAAATCTTTCCGCCTTCTTTATGTACCGAATCGGTTACCTTTTTCCATCCTTCTACTTGAGCTTTGGAGTGAATACCCGGAGTATTCACATAACCCACCGCCTCTTTGGATACTTGCGAACCTTCGGTGATGATCAACCCAGCGGAAGCTCTTTGGTTATAATATACAACATGCAACTCTTCAGTGGGTTTATTCTCGGCGTTTGCGGCCCTGCTACGGGTCATAGGTGCCATTACCACTCTATTCTTCAAGTTGAGGTTTTTATGAAATGGAGTTAAAAGTGCTTGCGTACTCATATATAGTTTTTCAGATTAAATTAATGTTTTAACTTCTTATGTAAAGATCAAACAATTTCTTTGAAACTCTTAACTCGTCTGGTTAAAATATTGTTATAAAAGAAAAAGGAGGCATCAGGTAAAATTACATAACATTCCGATTATGCCTCTTGTTTAGTGAAGTATTGTACGTATAAGGCCTTAGCATCAGTGGGGGCTACAATACGGTCCTTTTACAAACTACTGCCACTTACTCCGGTTGTACTGCTGGGTTTAATTAAAACCCTGTTTTGAACATAGATAACCGAGGGTCACTAGGGTATTGAATGTAGCCCAATAAATTAAACCGTTCGAATAACAGCGATATCGTTCCAGTATTCATTACTGTTCTAAAATTTTTTGATTGTTCTTTACTAGTTTTTAATATTGGTTGAAGATATAGCAAAGAATACTTTATTTATTTACAATTATTTTTGAATTTTCACTTTATAAATGCTATTAAATAACTAAGTTGTGCTGTTAAACCAAGCAACCAATAGTTTGAAAATTCCTATACTTTTTTTTTCCTTACTTCTTTTGACGACGCTTCAAGCTCAAAAGAAAAATAGAGACTACCGACTACATATCAAAAAGGCATCCGGGCCCGTAATAATCGATGGAATTGGAAATGACTTGGCATGGAGGGACGCTGAAGAAGCTGATGATTTTTTTATGGTTTTACCCATGGATGGCCGAAAGGCTACACAGCCCACGACTATAAAAATGACCTATGATGATAAACATCTATACCTTTTGGCGACCTTCTACAATGCAACCAAAGCGAATTATTTTGTAGAATCATTACGCCGTGATTTTTCTTTTGGAAAGAATGATAATTTCCTGCTTTTCTTGGACCCTTTCAATAATCAGACCACGGGCTTTTCATTTGGTTCTAATGCGTACGGTGCCCAATGGGACGGCACCATGTATAACGGTTCTAAAATTGATTTGAATTGGGATAGTAAGTGGATTTCAAAAGTAACCCGTGATGATGAAAAATGGGTTTTTGAAATGGCCGTTCCTTTTAAATCCATTCGCTATGAAGAAGGCGTGCAAGAATGGGGCATCAATTTTAGTAGGTTAGATTTAAAATCGAGTGAAAAATCGAGTTGGACTCCCATTCCTCGTCAATTTCCTACAGCATCCTTGGCGTACACAGGCACTTTAGTTTGGGATACACCTCCCCCAGCCCCTGGAACCAATTTTTCTATCATCCCTTATGTACTAGGAGATGTAAAACGCAATATAGAAGTTGGGGGTGATACAAAAACCAATGGTAAAATTGGTGGGGATGTAAAATTCAGTCTCACTTCTTCCCTAAATCTTGATTTAACCGTAAATCCAGATTTTTCTCAAGTGGAAGTGGACCGCCAAGTCACGAATTTAGATCGCTTTGAACTCTTTTTTCCAGAACGTAGACAGTTCTTTTTAGAGAACGGTGATCTCTTCGCTAATTTTGGTTATGAGACGATTCGCCCTTTTTTCTCTAGGCGTATAGGCTTGAACGTTCCTATTCAGGCCGGTGCCCGTATCAGCGGTAACTTAAATGACAACTGGCGTTTGGGGGTGATGGATATGCAAACGGAAAGCATTAACGAAACAGGTCAACCCAGTCAGAATTTTGCCGTAATGTCTTTACAGCGAAAAATATTCAGCCGCAGTAGTATTGGTATGATGTTCGTTAACAAACAGTCTGTTAATTATCCGCAAGAAAACGACTCTATCACCGATATTTATTCTAAATATAACCGGAATTTAGGGGTAGAGTACAATCTAGCATCTGCTAATAATGCATGGAACGGTAAAGCTTTTTTTTTAAAATCCTTTGCACCCGCGGATGCTAACAGTGGCTTTACACAAGGTGCTCATTTGGAATATACCAGCAGAAAATGGAATTGGAGATTACAAGAGGAATGGGTAAGTGATGATTATTCTGCCGAGGTAGGTTTTGTTCGCCGTCGTGGGTACCGCAATTTGACGGGAAAGGTAGGACACTTGTTCTTTCCAAAAGGCGGACCTATTTTAAGCCATGGACCGGAATTGAACGCCGTCTACTTTATTAACGAACAATTTAAGGAAACCGATCATACTGCCTATTTAACCTATCAAATAGATTTCAGGAAACGAAGTAGTTTACAATTCTTTTTGTCGGATGATTATGTGGAACTACTCTCCCCTTTTGATCCAAGCGGACTCCGTATCGATAATTTGGCAACCGGTACCAAACATAATTGGAACGCTTTCGGTTGGGATTATATTTCCAAGCCCCAAAGCCTTTTTACCTATGCTTTTGGAGGTCGTTTAGGAGGGTATTATGCAGACGGCAATAGAACCAGCATCACAGGGGAAGCAGGATACAGATTTCAACCCTTTGTAAGTTTAAAGGGGAATTTTAATTACAATCATATAGAACTCCCTGCCCCATGGAATACCAATGATTTTTGGCTAATTGGTGCCGAAGCGGATATTACATTTACAAACAAACTCTTTTTTGCCAATTTGCTTCAGTATAACGAACAGAGCAATAATTTTAATATCAACTCACGCTTTCAATGGCGCTACAGTCCCGCATCTGATTTGTTCATCGTCTACACCAATAATTACTTAATTACGCCTTATGAAACGCGTAATTGGGGCTTAACCCTAAAATTCACTTATTGGTTGAACAATTGATGTTTAGCCTTTTTCAATAACCTCCAAAATACCTTTTGCCGCCATTTCACCAGAAAGCATGGCCGCATTCAATGAACCGTTCAGCAAATAGTCTCCAGCAAGAAAAGTACGATCGGTAAGTCGGGTTTCAGTGGGCATCAAACTGTATCTAATGTCTATTAATTTTGGTAATGCCCTTTTAATGGAATAATGTTTTAGGTAACGCTCTGTAGTAATCCCACAAAACATTTCTAAATCCTCCTTGACCTTTTGAATGAGTTGATATTCGGTCAAATCATGTTTTTTGACCACGGTAGCAGAAAGCAGTTCCTCACTTCTATTTTGGGTTGTTTCTAATGACGTGTGATAAAAAATATTGTTGATCAAGGCATCTTGATCAGAAATTAAACCAATTAAGGGCTTATCTATTTTCAGCTCTTTGGTCGTGAAATATAGAGTATCCGACGCATGCCAACCTAATTGCTGTTTTCGTAAATTAGGTACTAGCGGAGAAGCATCAGTAGCAATTATCGTGTAATCGGCAAATGCTGTTTTTCCGTCAGAAAAGGTTATCTTCTCGTCCGTACAGCTTTCCACCGAAGAATTAAAAATGATTTTGGTGTGCTTTAGTTTATGCTGCAATTGTTCAGGAATAGCCCCAATACCTGCTTTGGGTAATACCGCTGACCCAGAACCGAACATTTTATAGACGAATTGAAACATTCTTGAGGAAGTGGCCAAATCGGGTTCCAAAAAAATACCGGAAAAGAAAGGCCTGAAAAATTGCGTGATTATTTCTTCGGAAAAGCCAATAGATTTTAAATAATCGATTGTTGAAGTTTCGGGCTCCTCAAAAATCTCCACCAGCGTTTTTTTCTTTAGATGTGTATTTAATTTTAAAACCTTTAGTTTATCTCCTAAGGTGCCAATCTTAGACGTCAAGGTAGGAATTAAAAGACTTAGACTCCGTAGTGGATCTCCAATAATAGAGCTCTTTCCACTATGGAATACTTGTGCTCCGGGAAGAAATTTTTGTAACTCCAGTGGCTCGTAATCCAAATATTTTTGGGACATAGGATAAGCATCGAGTAAAACTTGAAATCCGTGATCCAACTGATATCCCTCAATAATATCCGTTTTAACACGACCTCCCACCCTATCCGTTGCTTCATAAATAGTGGGGGAATAGCCCTGTTTTTCAAGCGTAACGGCGGCAACTAAACCACTCACCCCTGCTCCAATGATGGCTATTTTAGTAGATTTCTTTTCCATTAAGTAAAAATAGGAAAAGAAAAGACCGCAATAAAAAGGTTTCGAAAATGGATTCTAAAATTTAGTCCTCCGGCGGATGGCCGTGAATATCCTCAAAAACTGTATCGAAATTTTCGCGTAAATAGGCATTCAATTTCTTTTGATAATCGTCTTTTAACCAGCTCAAAAAGTTATAAGTACTTTTACTGATGCATTTACCATACACATGAATACGGTTGTCTATATCTTCTTTTAACAACTTGGCCAGTGCCAAGGCATCATAGACATCTTCACTGTTTTCGATACAGATATAGGCGTGCTGGGCTATGGAACGTTCTAGGACAACTTTTGAGGATTCGCCTGCAAATGTTGCCGTCTCATAGGTCTCCTTGATATCGAAAAAAGTTTCGTCAGAATTTTTAAATTCTTCCTTAATTTCATCGGACAAGTCAAGCTTAAAATCGCTTTCAATATCTTCATCATCACGAATACGATCCATGTAATAGTTCGGCGACTTAAAGATAGCCTCCCAATCCAAATCCGCACCCCACGGACCGAATCTGTACATATTGTTCCCTAAATCGATAACTGTAAATTTCGATTTATTGTTCAAGACCCTTGATCCTCTACCGATCATTTGATAGTAAAGCGTTAAAGATTTTGTGGCCCTATTCAGTATAATAGAATCTATGGTGGGTTCATCGAAACCTGTGGTCAAAATACTTACGGACGTTAATATGGCATCGGGTGTTTCCCTAAACCAACGTAATATCTGTTTTCGTTGTTTTTTAGTAGCGGTATTGTCCAAATGCATTACCGGCAGGCCTGCTGCCTGAAACGTATGATATACTTGTATAGAGGTTTCAATACCATTATTAAAGATCAAGGTCTTTTTTCCCTTTGAATGTTTGGTATAGGCTTCTAGCAATTTGTTCAACATGGCCGGACTCGTATAGAGATCCGCCGAAGACTTTACGGTATAATCTCCATTAGAACCAATCTCAAGAGAGGTAAGTCCCATGTCATACTGAAAGACCTCTGCCCTTGCCAAGAAATCATTGGCGATTAAGTTTTCTATGGATTCCCCGGGAATGAGTTCATCATAGTTCTTGTTCATGGGCAAATCCTTATTGGAACTTAGCGGGGTCGCCGTTACGCCTAACACAAAGGAATTTTCGAAAAATTTAAAAAGCTTGGTGAACGAGTTGTAATGGGCTTCATCAATGATGACCAGCCCCACATCAGAGATATCCAATTGGTCATCGTTCAATCGGTTGTTGAGGGTTTCGACCATGGCTACATAACAACTGTACCGTTCTTGATCATCGAGGTTAGCCTTGCTATTGACTACTTTGTTCACTACGCCGAAGCTGGTAAGCATTTCAGAGGTCTGGTTACAAAGTTCGATGCGGTGGGTCATGACCAATACCTTCTTATTATGGTTTTTAAGGTATTGCCGCACCATTTCAGAAAAAATCACCGTTTTACCACCACCTGTGGGTAATTGGTATAAAAGATGGTAATCATCACGTTCAGAATCAAACTTGTCAAAAATTTGTTGAATAGCTCCCTGCTGGTAGCTGTAGAGTTCTTTTTCAGTCTTCTTGTCCTGTAGTTCAAAAACGGTCTCTTGCATAAAATCTTTTCTGGAAGTTGCAAAGGTAACATCTTCTAAAGTAGATTACTAATTCACGGGTTAAAAAGGGTATCTTTTGCGTCGAGTTGCAACTGATTACTTAAGAAGAATCTTGAAAAGTGGAACAGTACCATTTTAAAATATATAAACCTTTTGGCATGTTAAGCCAAATGACATCTAGTGAAGACCGTCAACTTCGAAAGAAACACTTTTTGAGTGAGCTGTATGACTTTCCAAAGGGTATCATGCCCATTGGTAGATTAGATGAAAAATCTGAAGGGTTATTACTAATGACTACGGATGGAAAATTGAGCGATACCATAAATAGTTCTGGTATTGAAAAGGAATATCTTGCACAATTGGATGGCGAAATTACAGGTGAAGCGATAGAAATGTTATCAAAAGGAGTCCGTATCGGTATCTTCGGAAAGAACTATAGTACTAAACCATGCGTAGTTAAATTATTGGACGCTGCCCCAACACTACCCGAAGCGGATTCCTCCCTACGAATAGGAAGGCATAGAACTACCTCATGGATTAGCATAACCCTTACCGAAGGAAAATTTAGGCAGATACGTAAAATGACCGCCGTAGTCGGTTTTCCAACCCAACGATTGATAAGGGTGCGAATCGGAAACATTCATATAAATAGGATGGTGCCGAGAGAAGTTCTACCATTGGCCTCAAAAGCATTCTCTATTTAGGCATTTTTTTTGCTGTAAAACGTGAAAATAGTGTAATTCTTTTTTTAGTGTTTATAAAAAATACTCCCGTTAGAAGGATGACCGAAGCAATGGCCGATTGAATGGTTATCGCCTCATTTAAAAAATACCAGCCTAAAATCATGGCGATAATGGGATTTACATAAGAAGATGTTGCTACTTTTTCAGGGGAGACGATCCGTAATAAATAATTGAATGCAGTAAAGGTTACGATACTACCAAATACAATTAATAGCAGCATAGCCGAGATTACCGTAGTGCTCCATTCCGTGGGTGCAGACCAATGATCACCCAATAGACTACTGATCAATAGAAGCGAAATACCGGCGGTAAACATTTGGTATCCCGTATTCACAAAGAAATTGCTTGGTAAATCTGCTTTACCCACAAATAAACTGCCATACGACCAGCTCAGCATGCAAAAGAAAATCAAGACCATTCCTAAAACGGCCCCATCCTGTGCGATGATTTGTTTTTGGCCCACCAATAGAAAAATTCCGGTAATACCTAAAACTACCCCTATCACTGACATGGGTTTTATTTTCTTCCCCTGAAGAATACGCATCATTAATAGGACCACCAAGGGTTGCGCAGAGACTTCTAATGCCGCAAATCCGCTATCCACATATTTTAAGGCCCATACCACTACTCCATTTCCAAAAGTTAAAAATAGAAATCCTGCAATGACCGTATTCTTGAATTGTTTTTTGGTGATTTTAAGAGGGTACTCTAACAGCTTGGCCAAAATGAATATGAGACACCCGGCCACAAGAAAACGAGTGCCTGCCAACATAAAGGCCGGGAGTTCTGTAACCGCAATCTTATTCCAGAGATAAGTTGAGCCCCAAATAAAATAAATGGCAAAAAATGACAAAACGACAAGAAAGGCGTTGCGTTTCTTCTTTACCATCGGGTAGGTCGGGATTAGATTTTCTTGACACGAACGGCGTTCATGCCCTTCATACCCCTTTCCAATTCATAAGAAACTTTGTCATTTTCCATGATTTCATCAATAAGACCACTCACGTGAACAAAGTATTTTTCATTGTTCTCGGCATCTATGATGAAACCAAAACCTTTTGAAGTGTCAAAAAAGGAGACCTTACCCTTTCTCACCGGGTCGAATTCTTCTTCTTCACCGGCTACTTTTTTAGGAATTCCTAAAATGATATCGTCTGCATCAATTTCAACTTTCATGGAAGGATCTGGTGGAGTATCCACCAAATTACCATTATGATCTACATAAGCCAATGGTATACCAGAAGTTCCGCTTTCTTTTACTGCAGCCTTACGGGCATTTTTTTTCTTTTGCTTTTCTTCACGTTTCTTTAAACGCTTTTTTTCTTTTTCAGTTTTATTAAATGTCTGTTGTGATTTTGCCATTCGAAATTTTAAAAATAATACTTGATTTTACTATCGAGGAAGTGAAATACGTGTTGACATGTATAACGAATGGTAGGTTTCTTGAGCAAACTATGACGGCATTCGTTGTAAGGTCATTGCAAGAATCATCTGCATCCCCATAAAGTTGCCCAAAGATACGAGATGTAATCGGATTTTAGGGTATTTCAAACGGTCAAACTATCAATATGTTAAAAGATTTGTTCTAACCTATTTCAATCAAGTTTTTAGAAAATAGATCAGCAATACCCAAAAGTCAATTTTTTGAAGTTCAAACGCCCTTCTATAATTCTTTTTTGGCATTATAGAAATCGTGACAATGAAAAAAGTAATTGAAAATGTTAATATCTAAAAAAAATAAAAGCATATAACTATCTGTATTATAAATATTTAAATCTAAGATGGAATTAATAATTGTTAAAAATAGTACCTTTTTATACATAGTACTGTAACAAATAATTTGTTTGAACGTCTTCTTTATATAACAAAACAATTCATCATCACTTAAAAAACGAACATCATGAGCACTTTTATCAGAAACACACCAACGGAATCAAGAAGGAATACGTTGTTCTCCAATTTCAAGAACAGTAAACGGGTACAATGGGTAGCCTCTAGAAATCATACCCATTAATCAGTAAGTCAATCAAAAATCAATCATTCATCTTCGGTTCATCACCGGAACAAAAAACGAACATCATGAGCACTTTTATCAGAAACACACCAACGGAATCAAGAAAGAATACGTTCTTCTCCAATTTCAAGAACAGTAAGCGGGTACAATGGGTAGCCTCTAGAAATCATACCCATTAATCAGTAAGTCAATCATTCATCTTCGGTTCATCACCGGAACAAAAAACGAACATCATGCAACATACAAAGCTAGTTTGCCCTATTACCGTATCTAAATCTATTATGTGGAGGGCTATTACAGATAAGCAGCGACTTTTGATCTATAAGGAAGTTCGCTTAGTGTAACAGAAAATGCCAAGGATATGGATTCATCACTCATATCCTTAATTTTTTATAGGAAGTCTTTGATTTCATCGTATTTAATCGATTGACTTATACTAAAATAAGTTCAATAGGGTTATATCATATACGATATATTATATTTGATGTATGCTTGTGAAAATCAATTTGAGGGATCAAGTCCGTGATTACCTTTTGGCGGAAATGATTACGGGGAAACTTCACACCGGTAAGACCATAAATTTAGCGGCTCTTGCACGAAATCTGAAGGTAAGTGTTACTCCTATTCGTGAAGCCTTGACCCAATTACAACAGGCTCATATTATACAAGCGGTACCCAATAGAGGCTTTATCATTGCCGAATTAGACGTTAAAGAAGCGGAAGACCTTTACGGGTTAGTGGCTAATTTAGAGGTGATGGCCATTGAGAATTCTGAGTTTACCACCCAAGATATCGAACAACTTCGTAACCAACAAGAAGTTTTTGAAAATGCCGAAAATGCCATTTCAAGGATTCAGGCTGACCTAGAATTCCATAGACTACTTACCAAAGGGTATCCTAATGATTTGGCACTTCAGATATTGAATGATTTAAAAACTCGGATTTTCTTTTACGAACGAGCCTTTACCAGCGACGATTCATTCTACAATAAATCTGATAATCAACATGAAGCGATTATTTCTGCCATAGCAGATGATAATGTGCCCACTGCTTCCCTCCTACTCAAAATGAATTGGATGTTGATCTTGAATTACATCCAAAAGAAATTGAGCGAATAGATTCAACTATTCCAAATCCTTTAAAATCGCTTCTGCCGAGGCTGTTACTTTTTTATAGCTCCGATAACCCCATCTGCAAAAGAATATCATAACTAAAAGTCCAGCGACTATACGGATCCAATTCCCGAATTTAAACTCTGCTTGAAAAATATCCTTATTCGATAAAATCTTGGCATTAATGGCGATGATAAGGAAGAATATTACGAATCCTGCCGCTATTGCGAACTGCTGTAATCGTAAAAGATTATTCTTTGCCTTCGTATATTTTAAGATTATCTGTCTAAAATCTTCATTGAAGACATCCAAATTTTTAATCTGAAAAAGAAATTTCATGCCCAAAACAGGTAACAATAGTGAAAATGAAAGGGCAATACTACCGCAGGTAATCAGATACCACGTATCTAGTTTACTGAAATTAGATATAAGGAAAATTGCATAGACAAAACAAATAAGGGCACCGAACGATTCATAATTGATTAGGGTCCTGAACTTGTTCCTGTATTTTTCTTTGGTCATATTTAAAATAATTTCATCGGTTAATTTTTTCTGTTGTTCTAATTCGGTACTCATTTGCATCCAAGCAGTTTGTAGTTCTTCTAGTTCCATGCTGTTATGATTTAGTCATGTTCGTTTTTAATTTATTCTTTATCCGGGAAATGCGTGTGCCAACATTACTAGCTCCCAGTCCCGTAATTAGGGCGATTTCCTTGTAGCTTTTTCCTTCGAGCAAAAGAAATATCAATCCTCTATCCAACGTATTCAACTGTTGTAAATGGGTGTATAATAACCTGAGACGTTCTTCGTATAGCTCACTCTTTACATCAGTTTCTTTAATAATGGTATCTGCAATTGAAATGGAATCAGGGCGTCTTTTCTTCCGTTTCAAATGTGTAATGGCCGTGTTCATCGCCACACGGTACATCCAAGTAGTTATTTTCGCTTCATTTCGGAACGAATCGAAATATTTCCAAAGTTGATACACGACTTCCTGAAAAAGGTCTTCTTGGTCTTCTTTGTTATCCGTATAGATTGAAGTAACCTTAAACAGTAGCCCTTGATGTTTTCGTATTAGATCAGTAAAGGCTGCTTCTTTCGGCATTTTATTTGTTCTGTTTTATCCATTAGTAGGATATCTTTTTAATTTGTCACACGATTGATGCTTTTTTTTAACTTTAATCCGAGCATAAAAATCTTTCAGTGCCCTGCAAAATCATTACTATGGACTTTTAGACTATTGGTTTAATGCGAATTAGAACAGCGAAATACAACATGGCGGATAAAAATTCGTTTTACTTAAAAATTAATGAGTTATGCAATTTTTAAATAAGGAAATAGAGGCATTGACCAAACGAAAAAATACCCCCGCATTGGCTAAAAAGCAATTATCCTGCGGTATTTTTCAAGAAGTAAGCGATGTTCCGGTAGCTGATCAAAATGAAGCTAGGAATGGTAATGATACTATTCTTTAAAAAGCGAAGTGTCTAATCCGGGAATTAGTCCGATTGCATTTTTGTAATACAGTTTTTTCAACACCTCGTCCGGCAAATTTAAACCGTACATGGACCAAAACGCATGATATTTTTTGTAGTACGGAAAATACTCGTCATTACTCTCCAACACCCTAAAATAAGTAGGGAACTCCTCTGGTTTCCAACTATCCTTTCCAAAAAGTACCCGATCTTGATATTTTATGAAAAAGGCCCTCGCATTCTGTGGCTGTCGTCCTAACTCTGCGATGACGGCAGAAATACCAACGTTCATATTCGGCATTTCATCCAGAAGTTCTCCCAATTTAGCAAGGTTGTTAGCATGCCAACCCATATGTGCGTTTATGAATTTTGTATTCGGATGCTTTTTAAATACGTTGTGCTGTTCTTTAATAATCTGCTCAAACGGAGCGGGATCTGTATCGGTACGCTTTCTTCTTGGGTGTGTTTTTAGCTCTAGCCAGCGCTCGTTATCGGCATCCATATCGTCCCAAAATGATTTTGGATCTGCAGCATGAATCAAAACAGGAACACCCATTTCACCACATTTGGCCCAAATAGGGTCTAATCGGGGATCATCTATTGCCAAACGATTTCCTTCCGCATCTTTATTACGAAGGCCTAAACTTTTAAAAACTTTCAATCCCTTCGCACCGTTCTTGATATCCTGCTCTAATTGCGTGGCAGCTTTTTTACCCCATTCCATATCGGTTGCCCCTTCAAAATCTACATTTGCGAATACTACAAATCTAGTGGGATAACTGTTGTTGATATTATCGATCTTCTCTTTCAAGCTTTCTCCCGTACCCCCGCTTAAATTCACCATTATGGCCTCGTTCATTTTATCCATATCCTTAATCAGTGCATTCAAGGTTTTGGCGGACATGTCACGCTGATGACTGTGCACATCGACAAAAGGAAACTTTGCCTTTGTAATTTCCTTGCCTGGCACCACCAGAGTAGATGTGGGATTATATTCTTCAAAGCTCATTTCTTGAGATCGGACTGCAGTGGTGGTGAATAGGGTCAGGGCCATTGCCCAAACTGAAATTATTTTTTTACTTATTCTCATTTTGAAAATTGGTTTGTAGTTGGTCATAATCATCTTTAGTGTCGATATCGGTGAGCTGTCCATGGGCATTCAATACAATAATTTCATTGTTTATATCTTCAAGAATGTTTTTTGCCCCTTGATCTCCTTCTAAAAGTACTAAGTTAGGATAAAAGAATTTAGGGAATAACGCAGGAACCCCTGCCCTATTTCTATATATAGAAGCTACAATTTTCGAAGGCTGCTTCGTATAACTGGTGATAACCGAATTTAAATATTCAGTGCTTAGTAGAGGCTGGTCGGCCAAACATATCAAAATGCCGTCGGGAATGTGTTTTTTTTCCGTTAGTTTTTTGACACCGAGGGCGATGCTTTTTCCTAAGCCTAAAGACCAATCGGGATTAATGATCAGCTCTACATTTTGCTCTTCTAAATTGCATTGGTCGATAATTGAATCTGCGTTCGCACCAAGTACCACATGAATGCTAGTTGCATTACTCTCTTTAACGGTTTTAATTGTTTCCAGTAAAAAATTGGAAGTTTTCCATGGCAACAGTTGTTTGATGCCATCCATTCGTTTAGAAGCCCCGGCTGCCATGATCAATACCGCTATATGAAGATTTTGGCTCAATGATGAATCCTATTTTCCTTATTTTTCAACATAATGGGATTGGTCTTACGAATAACGGCCAATATTTCAGAAAGAATGGAAATCGCAATTTCTTGGGGCGTTTCTGCACCAATATTCAACCCTGCCGGACCATGGATCTTTTCTATAAATTCCAAATCAATATCCATATCCTGTTCCAAAAGGCTGGCCAATAATTTCTCCCGCCTTTTTAAGGGGCCCAATAGTCCAAAATACATGGGTTTCGTTTCCTTTAAAACCAGTAAATATTTCAAATCCTTCACATAACTATGGGTCATGAGAATAACGGCGGTGTTTGCGTCTATGCTTTCTGTAGGGAGATTTTCAGGTTCGTAGTCAAAAAGTTGATCAACACCTGGAAAATCTACCTTGGTTTTATCTTCCTTAGGTGTAACTGCAACACTCACCTCCCAGCCCATGCTCAAGGCAAAGTGCGAAAGCTGTACCGCGTCATGCTCTCCCCCAATGATTAAGAGTCGTTTACAGGGTTGCATCGTTTGTTGAAAATGTAGCGCACTCGGCTGTTCCATGGTATCCGCATATGCCGGGAATGTTTCTGTATCTAAAGAAATAAGGGTGCCAAAATGTTTCAGTTCGCCAAATTCCTTTTGGTACGCTGTTCGTAATTCGAAAGGTTTACGCGTATTAATCGTTTCTTCAAATGCACTGATAACCTCTTCGGACGGAGCGAAGGGTTCGAGTAAGATATATAAAATCCCCTCACATCCCAAGCGATATCGACCATCATAGGTCATCAATTTAGATATGTTCTTTTCAAATACGGATTGGGCCTGAAACAAAACTTCCTTTTCCACACAACCACCACTTACGGCTCCGATCATGATATCGTCTTCTCGAATAAGCATTCGTACGCCTGGCCTGCGATACGACGACCCATCTAAATCGACCACGGTTGCCAAAACACAACGTATAGCGCTACTTTTAGCCAACTGGTATTCTTTGATAATCTTTTTAAACTCGTGGGTCATGTAGGTCGCTTTTCTTGACGAGCAATTAAGTTTTGAAAATTGTAAGGTTAAAAGACCAACTGAGACTTTAAACCATTGAAATATACCTCTTTTCAAAATCTTGTGCCGAACCAATATTTTGCTTTAACAATCTTTAACATTTATTTCTTATTTCCCCATAATTTAAATATACTTTGCACGTTCTGCTAGTTGAACCTATAATTGATGAATATGAAATTTCTTTTTAAAACCTTCAGTGTATTTTTTTTACTGACCCTCTTTGTTTCTTGTGGTAACGCCGATGATGATGTGAACTTGGATTTGAATCTTGGAGGTGATCTCGGTAAAGGGCAAACTGTTGATGATTGTTTAGGGTTGGACGAGGGCGAACTAGTATTGTCCATTCAAGAACAATATACAACCTTACCCGGTAAAGTTTCTATTTTATTTAGAGTATCAGATGTTGATGGAAATCCTGTATCAGGCTTAACTGCAGATAAGTTCACCATTTACGAGCAAGGACGAAACGATGAATGTTTTAATACCATTTCTTCAACCGAGTCCTCTGCAAGAATTTCACCGAATTCACAAATTTTTTCAAACAACACCTTGTTGGTACTCGATTTAAGTAATAGTGTTTTGAGCAGTAGCCTAGATGAACTAAAATCGGCATCGACCAGTTTTATAACTGCGGTAATGCCAGCAACTCCTAACGAATCTGTAAAAATGGCCATTTATTGGTTCGATGGAGAAAATGAGTTACATCTTTTGAACGAGCTTACTTCTTCAAGAACAGAACTTGCTGCTTCAGTCGATGGCATTACAAATGATATCAGTAATGATCCATCAACCGATTTATATGGTGCGGTAATCAAATCGACCGATATTGCGTCTGAGTTGGTTAAAAAATCTACTTCGGGAGGGAAAATCGGAGCTGCCTCTGTAGTCATCTTTACCGATGGTACCGATCAAGCTTCTCGTTTTAAAGAGGAAGAAGCTGTAAAAAAAGTGAACGACGCCAATTCGAATATCTCTTTCTTTAGTATAGGTCTAGGTGGAGAAATAGATACCGATGTATTAAAGGCAATAGGGAAAACATCGAGCGTGTTCGCCCAAAATAAGGATGAACTGGAAGATACCTTTAATGAAATATCAGAAAAGGTTTCCGAGCGCGCCAATAGCTATTATCTGTTCGAATATTGTAGCCCCAAAAGGGATGGTAGTGGCGATAACAACTTAGCCATTGAAGTAACCACAGGTTCAAGAAGTGGTGCTGTACAGACAAAATTCAATGCCAACGGATTTACAGGTGGATGTGAATAACATACGTTTTGTCTTAAAAATTAAAAAGAAGCCTGAAAAGGCTTCTTTTTTTTGTTAGAATTTTAAGGTAACAACTGTTTGATACTCATTTTATTGGCGGACTAATTTCGCTTTTTAGGCGCAGCTGTTTATCCGATAAAACGTCCGTTTGTCGATTCGACCCGTATATATAAGCGATTACTAATATTAATTTAAACAGAATACAATGAAAAGATTATCCTTAATTACATTATTATCGGTAGCCCTTCTTACCTCATGTGTTTCTAAAAAGAAATATGTTGCCTTAGAAGACAACTTATCCCAAACCCAGAGCAGACTCACAAAGACACAAGTTGAAAAAGAGGATTTGGAAGCAAAAATGGCCAAAATTGAGGCCCGAGTAGAAGAGTACAATTCTAAAATCAATTCCTTAAAGGAAATGAACGATAGCCAATTCACTACAGTGGACGATGTTGCAGTAATAAGCAATAATACAAAGGCTAAAATGCGAAACACCTTGAAGAATGTTGATCCTTCAAAATTAGCGGGAGCTAAAACACTTCAAGATTCCATGAACTTAGCGGTTTCGTACAAACTAAAACAATCCATTTCAGATGAAGGTGAAGATGTTGACGTAAATATTGACAAAACAGTTGTGATGATTAATATTTCTGATGAACTCTTGTTCAATACGGCTAGTTATAATGTAAGCAACAAGGCGGACAAGATTTTGAAAAAATTGGCTGAAGTAATCAAGTCGGAGCCGAGTATGGAAGTAATGGTAGAGGGTCATACCGATTCAAGAACGATCAATACCCCAATGGTAGCTGATAACTGGGATTTAAGCGTTAAGCGTGCCACCTCTATTGTACGTAAACTTCAAAAAGATTACGGCGTAGACCCTTCTCAATTGATCGCCTCCGGTAGAAGTAGTTATTTACCATTGGTCGAGAACAATACCAAAGAGAATATGGCCATGAATAGAAGAACTAAAATTATTATTCTTCCCAATTTAGATAAATTCTTTGCATTATTAGATGCTGAAGAAAGTCTATAAGGAAGTTTAATTGTCTGTTAGAAAGGGAAGCAAATTGCTTCCCTTTTTTTGTCTCTTCAAATTGAAACGAGTAGAGAATTCGGTTCTAAGTATTTATTTATAGATCATCCCATTCGGGATGTTTATCACATTCGATGTAAGGTCAACTAAAAAACCATTGATTACCGCAAAAGCCATTTTTCCATCCTTTTCCAAAAAGAAGGTAGGATTTATACCGGGCTCCAAAAACAATTGTGGGACTTTGTAATTTGGACCGATCAAATGAACTGGGAAGGGAGCGTTTACCTGCTTGGCAGGAATCGTCGCCATACGAACGAATCCATATCCCTGTTGAAGTAAGTCCTTAAAATTAATGGCTTTTACTTCGTTCATGGTCGTTAAAGTTTTGGGATATGCTTTGGCCTGTTTTATGGTATAATCAGATGCATTCAGTGTCTGGTAGCCATAATACGTAGAAAGGTCTCCTTGATCTAAGATACGACTACTATACCAAAAGCCGTTATGGTCCTGATAATCCACTTCAACTTGATTAATGCCTAAATCTATTACATAAGTATTCCCCCTTAATTCATAGTTGGCCGCTACAATTTTCAAATCGAATAGCTTACGGTCGTTCTCCGGAATTTTTTCATATTCGCTAATGGAAATTGTCTTATAACTCTGTTTAGCGATAGTATAAATAGCGGAAAGAATAGAGACATAATTCAGTTTTCTAATCTCCTGTTTCTCGGGATCTTCAGGATAACCACCCGATTCTATGAGGATGGTACTGGTTCCCCATTTTTGAATATTGTCCCCAAAAGCCCTAGGTTCAAAATCATCGTTATAACGGCCCACTTGTCCGGGGGCATATTTTTGAAGAATATCGTTCATGAATACGATGATTTTCATAGCATTGCCCCGGGTTTCGTTAATTTCTTTTTCATAATTATAAGCAGGGGCCAAATAGGAAATGGTTGCCGGTTTCTCGGTGCGTTCGGCATTATAATACGTACTTTGATCATGCAGGTTAAACCCGAAATCGGCATCTAAACTATCGCGTACCCTTTTTAAGGTTTGGGATTCTGGTGACTGTAAACGTATCGCATCACGATTAATATCAACACCCAATAAATTGCGACGTTGAAAAAGTTCCGCTCCATCGGGATTTAGCATCGGTAAAAAATGAACGGTCAGATTAGCTAAGATCGCTTCTTTTTCGGCCTTGAAATCGGGACTGTCAAAAAAGTTCAGAATATCAAAAATTGCTTGTGTGGCCGTGGGTTCATCACCGTGCATCTGCGACCAAAGAAAAACGTTCGTTTCCCCTGACCCTAAGCTGATTAGGCTTAAATCTTTTCCGCCAATAGATTTGCCGACAGTAGTAACTTTAAACTTTGGGTTACCTGAAAAACTTTCTATTAATGGCTGTATGTCACTTCGCTTGATACGCCTTTTCCCTAAAGTAGTTTCTTTGTAGGTTTCATAAGTATCGTATAACTGCGTGGTAATATTCTCGATTTGCCCCATTCCCAAAAAGGAAATAAAGCCCATAAAAAGCAATGCTGTCTTTTTCATTAATGATTTCATTTTATACTACTTAAGGCTATTCGTTAGTTTGATATTTTTTCGGGCAACGGTTTAAAATTAAGGTCATCAACGGCCTTTCTGACTTTTTGCATAAAATCGACACCAGGATCCGTTTTTTTGGTGCGGTACTCGTCATCTTTCTCCAGCCAAAGCGGATGGTTCTCGAAAAGTGTGTATTCGTAATGCCCTATTAAATAGTCGATGTTATACTTCTCTTTTAAGTATCTAACCAACCAAATATTCGATTTTAATTGTGCCTTGGTCAAAGGCAGATCATCCGTTCCACCCACATTTTCAACGCCTATGGCACAATGGTTAAGGCCTATCACATGACGCGCCATTGTAGTTTCTGGTAACAATTGGTAAATAGTACCATCTCTATCGACCATGAATTGGGAAGAAACGTTTAAACCGCTTACATCTTTTATGTCAGATCGCCAATTGGGTAAGGTGGCCGGGTCAAACGCTTCGAATGATTCTTCAAAAGTGGGGATGACCGTCCAATGCAACACAATCATTTTAGGGTCTATTTTAGGAGTTTCCTGATCGAGATCGTATCTGTTTTGAAGATACTCTAACGTCAATATTTTCCGTTCTTCATTGAACGTAATGGGTCGGTCAACAATATTCTTGGTGGTTGTACAAGCTACTAATAGCAAGGCTATTGAAAGTCCTTTTAAAATTCGATTCATGGATAATTTTAAATACTATCTTTTTTGACGGCGTAGGTTATGGTAATTTTTCTTCTTCCCCATTCTTTGGCCATTTTTATATTTTCTCCCATATAAATATCAATTCTATTTTTCCATCGATAATGCATTTTATCCTTCACGAGATAAATTCCCTCTAAAGTATCAATTTTTACCATGGTGTTATAGGAGAGTCCTTTTTTTAAAAGATCTCGGGAAACAGCGATCCATTTTACCCCAGGTTTAATTGAATCTCCCCATGCTGTGATGGCAGGATGTTCATAGGAGGTTTGGTACGGCACAGAATTGTAGGCGGTTGCCGTAACTTTTAGGGGAATCCAATGATAATTTTTATCCAAGGTGTTCTCTCTACAGTTGAAAACTGTAAAACAGATAAAGCAGATGAACACCTTTTTCCACATGCATACTAATGTAGCTTATTTTCCAGAAATAAAAGGTCTGTATAACTTTCGCTCCAAGCTTCCTCCAGTTCTTTAGGTACGGGCGTGAAAGAATAGGTAAAGGCGCTTAAGACAAGGTCTTCATCCCCATCCCCATCTATATCTGCAGCATCCATCAAGAACCAACGCCCCATTTTGGTATCGGCCAAATGTTCTTGCTTGAAGGTATAATGATCACTGTCCAAATTCTCCAAATAAACGAAGTTGTATTCAGGATGGTTTTTATAATCTGGGAAAGTGGCCAATAAGGCAAAATCTAAATCGCCATCTTGATCAAAATCCCGAGTGATTACCCGAGTAGCCCCGTTTAAGGGATGGAAGTAAGTTTCTTTAAAATTATTTTCGCCATCGTTCAGATGAATACGCATGCCATGGTAAGGTTTGGTTACATACGATTTATCGGCATTATCACCATTAACGGTGATGATATCATCAAAACCATCACCATTGTAATCAACCAATTCAAACCAACTGGAACCATATACAGGACTAAACCGTAATACCTTCTCAATCCTGAAGTTTAAACCTTTTTCCTGATATAGAATATAGACAGCTTCATCACCTTGAGCGGCCATCACCACTAAATCCTCTTTCCCATCCTTATCCATATCTTTTGCAATAACTCTAAGGGTACCGGGTAGGTTTAAAAGGGATGTGCTTTTGTAAAATCCGTAATTGTCCTTTTGCAATAAAGTCAACCTTCCTGTAAGATCACCGAATTCACTTAGTATAATCTCTTCGGTTCCATTTTTATCCAAATCTATATAGAGCGTATGTACGGGTCTATGTAAGGAATCAACCAAACGGGCTGCTTCTTTACCTACTTTCCTAACGAGCTTTCCTACTGGAACTTCAGAAGGATTGAGCCTGCCCATTGTCGTTACGAACACACTATCTCCTTTCAACCTTGCATCCGTAATGCCCATATTGAAAAAGCCTAGAAGACTGTCTTCTCTTGTTTTTAAATCATATGTATTAAGTTCACCTTTTAAGCTACCCGTTAGGATCTTTTCATTTTGTTTATCGATTTTTAAAAAAGTAAAGAGACCGCCGTGGGTACTATCTATATTAACTGAACGAATACTAAATTGTTTTAATGGTTCGCTATCAAAATTATATTCTATGGGGGATAAATCATCAGGAGCCATGGTAATTATATACTTTTTAAGTAATTCCCAATCATTTTGTTCTATAATTGGTTTACTAGAAAAGATTGCTGTTTTTATAATTGCCAATTGCTCATTAAACGGTAATTTATTATATGGATGGTTTTCCTTTGTGATAATGCCCATTCTGGCCGCCATGGCCGGTAATACATTATTTTCCCAAATATTCTTTGGAAGGTCGGATATTTGAGGAGCCATATGACAGCTGGCACAATACGTTTCATAAAGTACGACCTCTTTAGGTTTTTTTTCAGTAGTGCAAGAAATAAAAAACGCGAATAAGCAGCTATAAGATATTATTTTGAAAGCCATTGAAATTGAAATGATTTACACGATATAGTAATTATGTTTGGAAGATACCGATACCCCTATAATCCTGCAAGTAAAACGTACAGGCTTTCTGTACTATTTGTAAAAAACTATGGGCTAGGCAAAGGCACATAACTATCCTCATTTTGCATCATCGGAAAGGTTTTATTGGCCCATCCATTTTTTGCCTTTTCCAATTTCGCCTTATCATGTGAGACAAAATTCCAATAAATATGGCGTTCTTCGGGAAAAGGCTCCCCACCAAATAATAATATGTGAGTATTTGGTCTTAGAATCGCATTACAGGTATCTAAAACCTTAGAAACTAAAATATTACCTTTTTTCACCACTTCACCGCAGGCTTCAATGCTTCCTTCTACAATACAAATCCCAACCTCTCCTTTTAGGTTGTCTATTGTATTCAACGCGTATGCGTCTGTTGTCTTTACCTCAATCATGAACAATTCAGAATGAACCGGTACGGGAGATGTACGACCATAACCCTCCCCTGCAACTAAAGTGAAAATGGCATTTCCATCCCTCCAAGTGGGTAAATCTTCACCGGCAATATGATGGAATTCCGGTTCCATGTCCTCCTTATCTTTGGGTAATGCTACCCAAATTTGATAGCCATGGGCCGTAAATATGTTTCCGTTCCTTAAACTAGGCGGGGTTCGTTCCGTATGGGTAACCCCTTTACCGGCAACCATCCAATTTACCGAACCCGGCCGTATCAACTGCTTGGTTCCCATACTGTCCTCGTGCATTACTTCTCCTTCCAATAAAAAAGTCAAGGTTGATAGCCCCATATGTGGATGTTGGTCCACATCCATATACTTGGTGGGTCCTAACTGTGTGGGGCCCATGTGGTCTATAAAGATAAACGGACCGATCATTCGCTTCTTTCGGAAGGGTATCAATCGCCCCACTAAAAAATCACCAATATCCCTACTTCTTTCTTCAATTATCAATCCGATGTTGGACATACGTTTCGTTTTGATAAATTTACAACAATTGAAAAAAGAAGAAATGAAAAAATTAAAATGGGTCTTAGGCATTGTATTGATCGCATTGGTAGTAGTTGCCTATTTCAATTACCCAAAACTTAATCTCATTTCAGGTTACGCTTCAAAGAATTTAGCGTCTAATGTGTTTATAGCCCATAGGAATCCAGTCGATGTAAATTTGTACGATCATGATATGTCCTTGATCAACTTAGCACAATCGAAAGTTTCTCAAAAGGATAAATCTGCCACGGCGTCGGTTTACGGACTTATGCAGCGTAAGGCCGTTTATAAGCATGGATTGGGTGCCGTGTTAACGAATGATGAGTATACCCAACATAATTTTTTTGAAACCCCCCATAGGACTATAGTAACCGATACACTTCCTTTTCCCTATGGCAACAATGGTGTAAACGATACAATTTTAGAAAATGTAGATTATGCAAAGTTGGAGGTCGCCCTCACCAATGCCTTCAAAAACCCTGAGGAGAGAACAAGAACTTTGTTGGTGGTGCATAAAAATCAGATCATTGGGGAACGTTATATACGTGGATTTTCAAAAGATACCCCCATTTTAGGATGGTCCATGACCAAAAGCGTGTTAGCTACGCTCTATGGAATTTTAGAATACCAAGGGAAAATTAATGTAAATACTACCGCTCCCGTTCAGGAATGGCAAAATGATGACCGTAAGAACATCACGATAAACCATTTATTGCGCATGCAAAGCGGCTTGGCTTGGGACGAGGATTATTTTAAGATATCAGATGTAACCCGTATGTTGTTCTTGGCCTCGGATATGACCAAAGCACAAAAGGAGAACAAATTGGTAGCACAACCTACCGAAATATGGAATTATTCCTCTGGCACCACCAATTTATTATCCGGTATTTTACGAGGTCAGTTCAAAAGTCATCAAGCATATCTTGATTTTCCCTATGCCGAACTCATCGATAAAATAGGAATGCACTCCATGTTGCTGGAAACTGATTTAGAAGGTAACTACGTAGGTTCTTCCTATGGGTGGGCCACAACACGCGATTGGGCCAAGTTTGGATTATTGTATTTAAACAAAGGTGATTGGAACGGACGACGCATCTTCTCAGAATCGTGGGTAGATTACATCACCACACCTACCCAAGGTTCGAATGGAACTTACGGTGCCCATTTTTGGCTGAATGCAGAAGGTAAATATGCGGATATTCCACGTGACCTGTTTTCTGTAAACGGTTTTCAAGGGCAGCGCGTATTCATCATTCCGTCAAAAGACCTTATTGTAGTCCGCACCGGATTGGAGGAGCAGACCGATGAACAGTTCAATACCTTGCTGAGTGAAATTCTACAGTCTATCAATTAGGACTTCTTTTCATTGGATTGCATCGGCGAGCAGATTTCAATAAGAAAGCCGTTATTATCCAATACATAGCCTACCTTTTGTCCCCAATGTTTTTCGCCTAGGGGTTCATATAGATGAGCCCCGGCATCTATAGCTTTTTGAAAATCACTTTCTATATGTTCAGAGATGAACGCCATTTCTAACCCAAAGGGTTTGTTAGATTTTGAAACGGATTGTAGTCCTTGTTTTAGATTAGAATTTCCTAAAGAAATAGAAGCAAAAGCAATTGTCGTTTCCCCGGAAATTAATTCTGCATAATCATTTTCTGGCGTAATGAATTTTTGAACAAACCCAAAAGCTTTCTTGTAGAATGTAATTGTTTCTACTACATTGTCCACATAACCAATTGTATAACCGTATTTCATAGGGTGCTTTTTACATATAATCACTAATTCATTTGTAGGTATTTTCGGCTAAACCACAATCTAAAACGCTTTCACAACAAGTCTTCCTTGTGTGACAACAATAGTTTTAAAAAATTAAGGTCTTCTCTTACATTTACAGTGTTCTTAAAAAGGAAGTAAAATTTTTCATTTTCATATAGTGTTCTCGTAAAAGAGTCTGGTCATCTGATCGGACTCTTTTTAGTTTAGGGGTGTTTGGTTGAGGCATATTTGGCTCAAGCCTGTCCCTTCAAACAAAATGAATCAAAAAGTAATTTAAATTGTACGGATTTATTTTCACTAATCCCTAACGTTACGGCAACCACTTATCCTTTCCAAAATCGGGCTTTCGTTTTTCCAAGAAGGCATTTCTACCTTCTTTGGCTTCTTCGGTCATATAGGCCAAACGTGTAGCTTCCCCGGCAAAAACTTGCTGACCGACCATACCGTCATCGGTTAGGTTCATGGCGAATTTCAGCATTTTAATGGAGGTGGGAGATTTTTCCAATACCTCTTGCGCCCATTGAAAGGCGGTGTCTTCCAATTCATCGTGTGGAATTACTGCGTTCACCATTCCCATTTCAAAAGCATCTTGGGCAGAATAATTACGCCCTAGAAAGAAAATTTCACGGGCTTTTTTCTGTCCCACCATTTTGGCGAGATAGGCAGATCCATAGCCACCATCAAAACTGGTTACATCGGCATCGGTCTGTTTAAAAATGGCGTGTTCTTTGCTGGCTAAGGTCATGTCGCACACTACATGCAAACTATGTCCGCCACCGACGGCCCATCCCGGTACGACGGCGATAACGACCTTAGGCATAAACCGAATCATGCGTTGAACTTCTAGGATATTCAGACGGTGCTGACCATCCTGCCCAACGTAACCCTGGTGTCCCCTAGCCTTTTGATCTCCGCCACTACAAAAAGACCAAATGCCATCTTTAGTCGATGGGCCCTCGGCAGAAAGTAAGACCACACCAATGGACGTATCTTCCTGGGCATTGTAAAACGCCTTTATCAATTCACTTGTGGTATTGGGTCTAAATGCGTTACGTACATCGGGTCTATTAAAGGCGATACGGGCTACACCGTCACATTTTTTATAGGTGATATCCTCAAATTCTAGGGCAGTTTGCCAGTCGGGTGATTTCATATGTAAATTTCTATACAATTGTGGCATAAAGATAGGGTTTCATTGGCTACGTTGCCAATTTTGAATTTTTCTAAGCTCATTATTCCTTTGATCAACTTTAAGCAAATAGGTCAATAATCAAAGTACTATTTTTGTCCTAATTTCAGAAATTATTCTAAGTTTAGAGATTAATCGTAAACTATAGTATGAGACAAGTACTTTTTAAATTCATAAAGTCATTACGTGATTTTTTAGCACAGAAATTCCATCAATACAATAAGAGTTTACCGTATTTGATTACCATGGTCATTGCCTTGATCATAGTAGTGGGAGGCATTAACCTTTTCATAGAGCTCACGGAAACCTTAAAAACAGAGATGTTGGCAACCTATGACACCGCGATTACCGATTATATTATTTCATATAGGACACCGGCATTGACTCGGTATTTTAAGTTTGTGACGAATGTGGGCGATTCTTATGGATACCTTATCGTGCTGGCTGTCTTTTTACTAGTTTCCCTATTGGTTTTTAAGCGGTGGAAATATGTCATACAGGCCACCTTGGTTCTCATACTGGCTACAGGTTCTAACATGATACTGAAGCGTTTTATAGACCGTGCACGACCAGGTATTGAACATTTGGTTTCTGTAGAAACCTTAAGTTATCCTAGTGGACATGCAATGAGTGCCATGGCTTTCTACGGATTTTTGGTATATCTTTTTTATACCTTCAACATCCATAAAGTGGCCAAGTTTTTTTTAATTTTGATATTGGTATTACTCATTTTGAGTATCGGTATCAGTCGCATTTACCTAGGGGTACATTTTCCGTCAGATATTGCAGGCGGATTCATTGCAGGCTTCATCTGGGTCGTATTTTGTATTCTTATTTTTGATTTGATCGACATTTTTAGAAGAGACCCTAGAACCTAATTTTAAGTTGAAAGCGTATGAAAAATAGTAAAATAGCCTTGGTAACCGGTGGAAGCCGTGGATTGGGCAAAAATATGGCCCTTAGATTAGCCGATAAAGGAATCGATGTCATCATCACCTATCACACGAACGAAGCTGCCGCACAAGATGTGGTAAAGCTCATTGAAGATAAGGGACAAAAAGCAAAAGCGTTTGAATTAGATACGACCAACGTGAACGAATTCACTACCTTTTTTAAGCACGTATCCGATTATTTATCGGAAACTTATGAAGAGTCCCGTTTTGATTACTTGATCAACAATGCCGGTACGGGCATTTATAAACCTTTTTTACAGACTACCGAAAATGATTTTGATGAAATGATGAACATTCATTTAAAAGGTGTGTATTTCTTGACCCAAAAGGCGATACCCTTTCTAACCGATGGCGGTGGTATCATTAATGTCTCGTCGGGCTTAGCACGTTTTTCCTTGCCAGGTTCTTCTGCTTATGGTAGTATGAAAGGAGCTGTAGAGGTCTTTACGAAATACTTGGCCAAGGAATTGGGTGACCGTAAAATTAGGGCGAACGTAGTAGCCCCCGGTGCTGTTGCGACCGATTTTGGTGGTGGTGAAAACAAAAACAATGATAAAAAGCGGGATATTATCTCAAGTAATACTGCTCTTGGCCGCGTTGGCGAACCAGACGATATTGGTGGTATCGTGGCTTTTTTATGCTCCGACGATGCACAATGGATCAACGGCCAACGTATTGAAGCATCTGGGGGAATGATGCTTTAATCGAATACCTGACAGGATTTTTATTCTTAAGGCACAGTGGAATAAAGTATAATTTCGACCTTTAAAACCTCAGTACTCATCACTTGTACCTTCCATTATTTAGATTTGTTATAAATAATTTGCCCAGTTGGTAAGGGGGAGATATATTTGTATTCAACAATTATTTGTAATAAGTCTTAATTAAATTATTTTATAAAGTTAGATGAGTTTTTCCATTTGTTTTAACACCTCAAATCTGTCCTATTTATTTTAACCCTATGTAAAACTGCGCATTTTTTTTGGCATTCCTCGGTTTTCTTATTCGCCCCTTCATGACTATTAAAAAATTTATTTTTCAACTTCATAAAATACTAGGTTTAGCCACAGGAATCGTTGTTTTCGTAGTAGCTGTAACCGGTTGTTGTTGGGCGTTTAAAGCCGAAATTGAAAGTTTATATTCTGATTACGATACCGTAATGGTACAAGATACGGCTGTGCTATCCCCAGCTACGGCGCGGGAAATCGCCAAAGAAATTTTTCCCGAAAAACATGTTCACGGTACGTTATATGGTAAACCTGACCAAGCTATTGAAGTTATTTTTTATGAGTTGGAACCAGAATTTTACCAAAGTGTATTTTTAAATCCCTATTCTGGAGAGGTGCTTCATGTTAAGGATCATCTATCGGGTTTTTTTGCTTTTGTGCTGAAAGGGCATATGCGCTTATGGCTGCCCTTAGAAATCGGAGAACAGGTGGTTGGCATTTCAATACTTCTTTTCGTACTGATCATCATTTCGGGCTTTTTTCTATGGCTTCCCAAGAAAAGAAAGCACCTAAAGCAACGGATAACGTTTGATTGGAAAACCACCACACGTTGGAAACGTAAGAATTTTGACCTACATGCCATTATCGGATTTTATGTTGCCGCTCTTGCCCTAATCCTGTCCATTACCGGTCTAGTGATGTCCTATGGTTGGTTTCAAAGTGCGGTTTATACCACCGTGGGCGGCGCTAAAGACGTCACCTTCGTTATTCCAGATAACCAAAGTCCAAAAACAGAAGCTTCGGCCAGTATCCTACCCATTGATAAGGTGTTTGAAAAAGTTAAAAAGCAATACGCCGCAGCCGATAGTTTTGAGGTCCATTACCCTTTTTCAGATACCGATGCTATTTATGTGGAAGTTACGAATACCGACGGATTGTTCTATAATGCCGATTTTCTCTATTTTGACCAGAACTCCTTACAGGAATTGGATGCAAATACCATTTACGGAAAATATGCCGATGCTAGCGTAGCGGATAAAATATTACGAATGAACTATGATATCCATATCGGCGCTATTGGTGGATTATTGGGTAAAATACTGGCCTTTACGGTAAGTCTTTTGGTGGCTTCTCTCCCAGTGACAGGTACTTTACTGTGGTATGGTCGGACCTATAAAAAAGGGAAAACCAAATGACAAATTTTACTTAAAGCTCGACTTGTACCTTTTCAATAATGTTACGGGAAGAAGCCCCCAATCGCAACTCATAAAGACCTTTTTCCAATGCCCAATCTTTTTTCTTTTCATCCCAATAGCGTAAATCGGCGATAGGAATTTTTAGTAAGATTGCTTCCGTTTGTTCGGGTTCCAAGCTTTGGGTTTTTGCAAATGCTTTCAACACTTGAACCGGTCGATCAATAGTAGTGTTTGGTTTGGATACATATACTTGCACCACCTCTTTTCCAATGGTAGCTCCAACATTCTTAATGATGGTAGCTATCAAAATGGTATCATTTTCAACGGTTAAATCCAATCCCTCAAAGTCAAATTGAGTATAGGACAGACCATGACCAAAGGGAAAGGAAACGGGAATATTTGTTTTATCAAAATGCCGGTAGCCTACATAAATTCCTTCTTCATAGTAGGTATTGTCCACATTGCGTTGTTGTTCCGCCTTTGGCACCTCTTTTCCACTCTGGAAAAAATCAAATGCACCTAACGAGCTTCCATCCAAGGGAAAATTTTTATGACTGGCATGGTCACTTACATTCACCGGAAAAGTCATGGGTAATCTACCGCTGGGGTTTACCGTACCACTTAAAATAGAGGCAACGGAGTTTCCCCCCTCCTGCCCACCTTGCCAAGCAAGAAGAATGGCATCGGGTAACTTTTTCCAAGAGTTTGTTTCAATAACCCCTCCAATATTCAATACAACGATTACTTTTTTTCCATTGTTATGAAATGCGTCCACGGTTTGCTGAAGCATTTTCTGTTCTTCGTCGGTTAATAGAAAATCATTCTTCTCAACTCGGTCTCCCCCTTCTCCACTATTTCTGCCTATGGTAACCATGGCAACATCAGCGCTAGTGGCCAGGGTGTTCATTTCTTCTTCGGTATATTTGATTTGTGGCGGATTGTAAGGGGTAAACATCGCATCCATCCCCTCTGGTTTCACGAAACTATTGGCATTTGCATTTTTATGGGATTGAAAAAGTGCAGCTGCTTGCGGACTAACCGTAAAATCCTGATTTTGAAGTCCTTCTTCCAACGATACGGTATAAGCTTCGTTTACGTCACCAGAACCGGTGCCTCCGGCAATAAATTCATATGAATTCACTCCGATCAAAGCAACTTTAGCCCCTTGGTTTACCGGAAGCGTATTTTCATTTTTCAAAAGTACCATACCTTCCGCGGCGGATTCTTTTGTAATCGTGGCATGCGCCTTTAAATCTGGATTATTGCTATATTGATAATCCTGCATTTTACGGGATTCCAACACCAGTTTTAGAATTCGGCCTACAGCGGTATCAATTTGTTCGTTGGTCAACGCTCCCTTTTCGTGGGCTTCCTTTAAGGCGTCCCATTGAAATTTAGTACCGGGTTCTATCAGGTCATTTCCTGCGCTTATTTGTGCTGGGGTATCATAGCCTCCAAACCAATCTGTCATGACCAGTCCTTCAAAACCCCAATCATCCCTTAAAATATCCGTAAGTAAGCGTTTATCCTCAGAAGTATAGATGCCGTTCACTTTGTTATACGAAGTCATAATGCTCCAGGGTTGTGATTTTTTCACAATAATCTCAAAACCCTTTAAATAGATTTCCCGCAGGGCTCGCTCAGAAACGATGACATTATTGTTATTTCTATTGGTTTCCTGGTTATTGGCCACAAAATGTTTTACCGATGTTCCCACGCCGTTTCGTTCAATTCCGTTGACAATGGCCGCGCCCATAGCACCGGTGAGTACAGGGTCTTCAGAGAAATATTCGAAATTACGACCATTAAAAGGGTGTCGCTGTATATTGGCGCCAGGTCCTAAAATCACATCTACCCCTTAGGCCATGGCTTCCTCACCCATGGCATTACCCACTGCTTCTACCAAATCTGTATTCCATGTTGATGCCAAAAGCGTGGCAATGGGAAAAGCCGTTGCATAATAGGTTTCGGTAGCTCCTTCCCTTGTTGGTTCTATACGAAGCCCTGCCGGCCCGTCTGATAAATAAATAGTGGGGATTCCCAATCGTGGGGTGGGTACAATCACCCCGGCTGCACCAGGAATACCAGTTTCCGAATTCCCCAAACCCACAGCAGAACCAATTCCCGCACCCTTGAGCACATGAATTTTTTCATCTAGTGTCATTTGATATAGTAAATCCGATACACGGTCTTTGGTCGATTTTCTTGAGTCTTCATACAGATCAAGTTTTCCGTTTGCATTCCGGTCTAAAAAGGTATATCCACTAACGGTCATAGATTCAATTTCGGTAGTCTCGGTATAATCACCCTCAAAATTGAATAACTTGGATTTTAAATACATCCATCCCCCTAAGACTACCAATCCCAATAGAAGAGCAATAATCCCAGTAATCTTTAAAATTTTTTTCATGGTTGATGTTGTTCTGTAAAATATACCGCTAAAGATAGCAATCACAAATAGTATCAAATTGAATTTTGCAGTATATATCATGAAGAGAGTGACTTCCTTCGCTTGACCTATAGCGCCGACCCTCGTTTTGGGAATAAAGTATTTTTAATCGTATATTCAGAAGGTTCTATAAGTGTATATGGTAAACAGTTTATAGACGATAGTAGCTATGGCGATTCGTTCCCCTTGTTTAAAAGAGCTAAAGACACTTATTACGTACGGGCTACTCAAGGGATATTCGGATTAAAAAAGAAGAATTTAGCCCGCTATTTCAGCAATTGCCCCAGCCTTATACCCAAAATACAAGAAGGGGAACTTAAACGAACATTTGAAGTGGCCGATTATTATAACTCCAATTGTGCGAAGTAATAGGTTGATGATGATGAATATCTTAAATTTAAATATGCAAATGTCAAGAAACCAAATCTTTTCAGTACTATTCTTCATAAACGCCTTTAGTATGTTTTCCCAATATACTTGGACAGAAGGGGAACTACTTTTAAAAGGTGGAAAAACCTTAGTAGGAGAATTAAGGATTCCGATAGTTTCAAAAGATTTAATTCATTTTAATGGTAAATCTAAAGTTCGATTTAGAAATAAAGAAAAGGGTGAGAAAGCCGCATATGATGAAGAGCAGGTTGAATTGATGAAATTTAAGTATTCTGAATCTGAAATAGCCTACTTTAAATACATACCAGTCTCCGAAAACAAAAAAGAAATATTTTGTGTTGTTGTTAGCGGTAAGGCAACACTTTATGGTAGAACTGTTGGGATGACAACAACAACACCCGGAATACTGTCCTTTTATAATTTAAATGAATTTTATGTACAAAGGCCGGATGAGGCTATTGCCAGCCCTTTAGAAACAGTAAGACCCTCTAAATCTTTTAGGAAACGCGCTACAGAGTATTTTCAAGATTGTCCAATTATAGTTTCTAAATTGAGTACTAAAATTTTTTCTAAAGATGATATCATTACTATAGTGGAAACATACAATACCTGTGTCGAATAATGCTATCCAGAAATAGTGAATTATTATTTCAACTAAGACAATTATAATCCTGAAATAGCTTCTTCAAATAACCTTCAAAGGACGTCACAATAATTTTTTACAAACATCAACGTTAGAATTTTTCTAACCTGGAAAAACTATACTAATGAAAAATAGCCTATTTCTTTTTTTATCCATTATATTTTTTGCATGTTCTTCCGATAAAACAACTACTGATGAGCCCAAAACAATAGATTCTATTGTAGGAATTTGGACTGAATTGGGTCGTGGAGATGTTTTGGATGATGGGACAGACCAATTTTCTGAATACAACTATTTCTGTGCCACTTTAGGACGTTATTCTTTCGAGGCTGATGGAACTTTTAGAATTGAGACGTTCGATGGGCCAGACGATAACTGCTCTAGTACAGGGGTTCTTACTGGTAAATGGGAAAATACCGAAGAACGTTACTTGATTTCAGTTGTAACCGATACTTCCAATGAATCTGCTGCCGGTCAAGAATCAAACATTGAAATTGAGTTTCCTACGGATAGTCTAATGCAATGGATATTTCAGGTAGATAGCCCAAGTATTGATTATGAATACGAACTCTTTACACGAGTGGAGTAAAATTAAATACTAACCTGTAGACCTATTTGTGGAGGTTTTCCGTTAATAACTTCTTACAACTGTTATAAGACCACCCTTTGATGGTAATTAACAAAAAACGATCTTCGTTAGCAACCGATATATGAAATTGAAACTTCATATATCTCTTCGTTGTGGCTAATTAGAGAAATCATATGACAGAAATAGAAGTTGTTGAAAATATAATTAAAAAATATACTCTTGATAATCTAAACGAAGCGGAAACTCGCTTTAAAATAATTGATGAAATTCTTGAGAAATATTTAAAATGGCCGAAAGACTCAACAGCGGTCGAAAAAAACATTAATGGAAATAGAGCAGATTATATTCTGTATGACAAAGGATTGAAACCAATATTAGTTATAGAAAGCAAAAAAAACGGAGTCTATTTTAATCTTCCATCAAATTATAATAGTGGCAAAAATTATCAAAAAATTCAACTCGAAAAACTACTTTCTGACCAAAATATCAAAGATGCTGTATTTCAAGTAAAAGAATATTGCGAAGATATCTTGTGTGAATATGCTTGTGTTTGTAATGGTTTTGTTTGGATTATATTCAAAATAACGGCAACAAATAAAAAGCCTTGGAAAAAATTACCCGCAATTGTCATAAGAGATTTATCTTTTTTTAGAGATAATTATACAGAAGCTGTAAATCTATTGAGTTATTATAACGTAACTAATGAAAGGTCAATACAATCACAAATAGGAATAAATAAAAAAAGTTATTCTGAAATCTTTTATCCTAAAAACAACATTACTGCTTACGACACACCTGTCAACAGCAATCCTTATGCTAATTCATTAAACATTATTGGAAGAAGATATTTAGGAGTTATTCCAGAAACTGATTCTTCTTTCATGGAGAATTGTTATGTAACCAACAAGGGACATTATGATAAACTACAAAAAAACGTACAAGGATTTTTATATGATTCATTGACACCTTATTTTAAAAATCAAGGATTTAGAGGTTTTACAGACGACAAAGAAGGAGGTGCATTTGGAAATAAAATTATCAAAATTATCAAACAAGAAAACTTAGATAATGTAATGATTTTGTTTGGTGGACGTGGCTCTGGTAAATCTACATTTTTAAAAAGATTCCTATTCCATATTCGACCAATTCAAATTGATATGCACTCTAAAGTTGCTTTAGTAGATTTAATTGATTCACCACAAACTGTAGAAGAATTGACAAGCGAAATTTGGAGTAGAACCTTAAAGGAGATTGATACTGACAACATAATTGAAGGAGAAAGGCTAAGAAATATTAGATTTGTTTAATAATGAATTCTCGGTATTAAAAAAACAAGTTTTAGAGGGACTTAAAGAAGAAGATATTGAATATCAAAAATTGCTGAGACAGTTTATTCAAGAACATATAAAAGATACAAAACTTTTTGCAGAGAAATTAAGTACAAGATTAAAAACTCAGAACAAAGGACTTATTGTATTTCTTGATAATATGGACCAACTTAACGTTGAATTGCAAGACAAATGTTATTTAACTGCTGTTGAAATTTCTAGAAGATTAAGTTGTTTAGTTATAATATCTATGCGAGAAGAAAGATTTTATAATGCTAAAACAAAAGGTGTTTTAGATGCTTATCATACACCTGGATATCATTTAACTGCACCAGTTATTCCAGAAGTATTAGTAAAACGATTAGAATACATTATTGAAGAGTTAAAATATACGGCTGAAATAGATTTAGAATATAGCATAAAAAGTGAGTCTGATTTAATAACAATAAAAAGCTTTTTAGAGATTTGTACTTATCAACTTAAAAATGATAAAAGTCAGTTAAGCTTATTTTTAAGATATGCAACGCACGGAGATGTTCGCCAAGCACTAGAGTTCTTTAAAGGGTTTTTAAAATCAGGATATACAAATGTTGATGAGATTTCAAAACACAAATATTGGAATTTTCAAAGTCATCAGGTTATAAAACCTATGATGATACCAGATAGGATATTTTATGATGAAACATTGAGCAGAATTCCAAATGTTTATCAATTGCGTAATGACCACAATAGTTCTCATTTTACAGGCTTACGGATACTTGATTTATTAAGCAATAAATTTGGAGGACAATCATCAACGGGTTTTATTGATGTTAAATTTTTCGTACAAGAATTTGAGGAAAAATATTCCCTTATAAAGGAATGCGAAAACTATATAGATTTATACTTGAGAAAAGGTTTAATTGAATCAAGTAATAGGCTTGAGGAATACAGTAATGATGTTGACCAGATAAAAATAACTGCTTTTGGAAAATATATGTTTGAAACTTTGGTTTTCAATTTTTCATACATCGATTTAGTTTGTCTAGAAACAGGTGTTTACGACGAAGAACTAAACAATTATCTAATCCGTTCAGCTAGTGAAGAATTAAAACTCAAAAATAGCAGAAAAATTATGGATAGAATAAACCTTAGAATTGAGAGAGCGGAAAGGTTTATTGATTATTTGACAGAACAAGAAAATAACGAAATTTCAGAATTTAATCTTGAGCAGGAGGAAATTAAATATTCATCAAAACTTAGAGAACTATTTAATCTAGAAAAAGAAAGAATATTAGAGAGTGCAAATCGAAATTCAACTGACAATAACTAGCCACAATACCGTATTCGAAAATAGTGGTTTTGGTGCTTAACTCAAAGATAATCAATAAAATAAAGGTCAATTATAATCCGAAAAGTTTATGCATAAACAAGACCGATAACTAAACACAACCTAAACTCCCCTATTCTTCTCCTCAATCCATTTTCCCATATACTTGGTTGCGCTTAACGTTTGGTGTTGTAGTAAAGCCCCAATAAAATTCTGTTTTCGATGATGAGAGAGGTTCATTTGAAGAGCATCCAATTTTGAAACCAAAAGGGTTTCCAAACTGTTTTTTGAAAACAAGGTATTGACCAAGGTTTTTCCTTGTTCCTGTGCTATTTGCCAGGCAGATCCTTCCGTATATAATCGAACGGCGGCATTTGCAAAATCTTCAGCAGCGTTTTCAACAAAACCGTTCCATTCTAAAATACCTTGCATTCCTTCGGCCCCAATGCTGGTGGTTACACTGGGCGTGCCATTTCGCATGGCTTCCAAGAGTTTCCCTTTAATACCGGCACCAAAACGCAAAGGCGCCAAGCAAACACGTGCCTGTTGCATAACCATTTGAACATCTTCCGTCCTGCCCCGTACCAAGAATCCTTCTTTTATGTTATGCATTTCCAAAACCTGCTGTGGTAAATAAGCTCCGTACACGTGAAGCTTTGCATCCGGTAATTGCTGACGGATAAATTGCCATATATTCGTTTTTAAATGAAGTATGGCATCTATGTTGGGGGCATGTTTTCCACCACCGATAAACAGGAAATCCGTTCGCTGTTCATAGGTAGGCCATTGTATATTTTCATTGATTTCCGTCACCATAAAGGGGAGTAACAAAAGTAGACTTTTATCTATTTTAAGCACTTCTGTAAGAAGCTCTAGTTCATAACTGGAAATAATTAAAGAAAGATCACAGCGATAGATACTGGCAATCTCCCGTTTGGTCTTAGTATCTTGCAGCCAGATATCCGTAGTGAAATTAACGCCTTTTTTAAAACAGTGATCACGTACATGACGCAGGGAATGTAAATCTTCGGTATCCAGAATACGTAAGGCATCGGGTACCTGTTCCACTACCCGCCAGCCGAACTGTTCTTCGGTCAAAAATCGATCGAACAACACCACACTTGGATCCAACTCTTTTACAAAAACATCAAAAGAACTATCGTTCATTTGGATGTCCCGCATATCGATTGCTAATGCAGTCAGGTCTAACGAAAACTCCGATTTAGATGCCGCCGAAGCTACCGTAATCGCATAGCCTTGTTTTTGAAAAACATTTAATAATTGTAACATGCGTACCCCGGCCGCAGTTGATTCGGGTTCTGGCCAGAAAAGGGCGATGACGAGTAATTGGTTTCTGGTTGTGGATTGTGCGTTGATGGCTTTCTTTTTTAAGTATTATGGTTGGCTGTTAGCAATGTATTTCTAAAACTATTGATTCTACTCTTGCGCTCGGGATGATCTTTTATTAATTTTTACCTTTTCGTGTTTATCTTTTCACTTTAATATTCAACAATCAACAATCAACTAACCACTATTTTTCAATCGCAATGTCATCGATGACCACTACTCCGTAGGAATTCTGGTCAAACAAGAATTCTATTTTTTGAACTTGGTCTAGCTTGAAATCAGGATTTTTAGTTTGAAACGTTTCCAAAGGAAAATGAAAGCTCTGTAACTGGACTTCCCAATCGCCACCCACCATATCATCCTCCAAAAATTTAAATTTGGTGAACTGACTTTTTAAAGGTTTTGCGATGGGTTTAACCGTACTCACCGTAAGCGCAGCCGTATTACCCGATTCGTCGGTCAATTGTATCGTAAAATCTAACTGAGGAACCTCCCTTTTTTTTGTTTCTTCTTCCTCTTTCTCATTTTCATCATTTTTTTTCAACCAGTCATGATTTCCAGAAGCAATGGAAAGTTGTAAGGTGGATTCTTTTTTGAATAAAGCGCTTTCGCTTTTTGATAACGCAACTTCATAAACAGGTTGGGCACCTAGCGTTTTTTCCGAGTCCCATCCTAAGAACAAGGCGGTATTATCCTGACTTTTTTTATCACGGGTAGTTAGTGGTTCTTCCTTCCAGATCACCATATTTTCGGACGAAAGAAGTGTGCTATCCTGGGCCGTCGTAACATCTAGATCTTCTTCAAAATCGGCGATTACCGTAGTTGACGAAGATTCGAAATTTGTAAGGTACTGTTCAATGGGAAGCCACTGTTTGCCAACGGCCACATTTTTGAATAAGGGCACATACTGAGCATTATTTTTTAGAACGGCTTCGGCAAAAGCACTTATAAATACCTTCGCTGCCGCCTGCTGCTGCTCTTCTTTCAATAAGGGTTTAAGGTTCAGCAACCATTTGGCCGGGGCACCAAAATCTGAATTTCCCCAAGTAGAATTGAACTGGCCGTGATTGGCATGATGAATATAAACACCGGCTTTAAAACGGGGAATGGAATCGGTAAATTCTAATCTTCTGTAGGGACGCATTCCCCAAAAACTGACTTCATCAGAATCATAGGAACCCTGCAGGCTCAAGAAGTTTATATTTTTTAATTTGATTTTACGATCGTACCGATAATCTGTCGGGGCCAAAGCGACAACCCCTTTAATATTGAAATTGAAGTCGAATTTTTCATTGGCGTCATCTGGTAAATACGGAAGTTCGTTATAGGCTGCCGCAATAGAAACCGCTTCTCCCCCTCTAGAGTGGCCCACCAACATGATGCTCTCCATATCCACTTTATTGGCAAGTTCATGTCCGGTTTCCGAATTCCAATTTCGCCAAAGTTCCAAATGCTTTAATAGCAACCACGCCCTGGCAGGCATTTCTTTCCCCATAAAATCACCTGACCAATGTCCGTTAATAAAATTTTCATCTACCGACACGGCGATGATTCCTCTACTCGCCAGCATATTTCCCAGATAACCGTAGCCGTCATCTGAATAATCGATCATGCTGTGATTGCCATGAACGATGAGCGTCAAGGGGAACGGACCTTCTCCTTCTGGCATATAGACCCTTCCGTTCAAGGGAAAATTCTCGACCCCAAAACCCCAATATTGTTCACGCCATTTTTTCTTTTTGCCCTTCCATTCAGGTAATACGATTTTAGCATTAACTGCTGCTGTCTTGAATTTGGCATCCGAAGCAAATTCTTCTCGGTTTTCATCGGTGCCGCTTCCATACGTAAATGTTGAAACTGTAAAAGATCCGTCCGCCGCAGGATTTTCCATAGCGTGCACTTCCGAAGAGATTACATTATTATCCACAAAAGCGAAAGGAATTTCTTTTTCATAGATATTTTCTCCAGGATTTATCAGGTTGAAAAGAATATAGATCATCCCCAAAAGCGTTATTCCGAGAAAAAAAGTAGAAAGGATCGATTTTTTATTCAAAAACCAAAACAAACTGATACAGAATAGCAGAGACAAAGCGATAACGCTGTAAAAGAAAACATTTGGCCAGCCAAACCCGAACAGTTTTAGGGCTATAAAAACCGATATTCCACTTAAAACAGCTGTAACGGCAGTTAAGGATATTCTTTTGGAACGTTTACCTATAAAAGTGAAAATGGCGTAAAGAATCACATGCAATAGTAAACCAATGGCAATCGCAATTAGCATCATGATAATAGGATGCCAGCCGGTGAGAAAGTGATAGCCGGCAATACCATAGATGATGAGTGTTAACAGATAGATAAATGAAAGCAGTCGGTTTTTCATAAGGGGTGGTCGGTAAGGCAATTTTAAGCCTTTAAATTAACCATCTTACTTGAATATACCTGACTAGACAATTATTTTTCACAATCTGATAATAATAGGGTCCGCTGTTTAAGGAATTCTTCTTTAGGAGGGGTAATGAGGTAAAAGTTAAAGAGTGAATGAAAAGTCTAAAAGAAAGCACTGAATACTGAGTATTTGGTACCGAGTGAAATAGAACTAATTAACAACCAACAACGGTCCGCTAAAAGTCACATTTTAGAAGCGAATTTTTTGGAAATTTTAGAGCGAAGTTTTCGCTCATAATCCTCTTCTAACCATTCTTTATAGTTCTTGGTATTGTTCATGATGCAATAGGAATATTGGCGTACCCGATATTTAATCTCCTCCTTTAGTTTTTTTGCTAGAATACGCGCATCAAAAACATCTTCAGAATTTTCGACACAAATTTTGGCGTGCTGTTCAATACTCTTTTCCAAGACCAATTTAGATTTCTCGCCATTGGCAAAACTCTTTTTATATTCTGCCTTGATGTCGAAATCGATATCGTCAGATTTGGCGAATTCGGCACGCAGCTCAGCGGGCATCTCATAAACGAATTCCCGTTCGATCTCTTCATCGTTTTTAATGTTCTCCAGATAAAAATCGGGGAAATGAAAAATTTCCTGCCAATCGATGCCTGCATTCCACGGTCCGAAACGGGCAATATTATTACCCATGTCGATTACATTGAATTCCTCTTTGTGGGGCAGGTATCTAGATCCACGCCCGATCATTTGAAAGTAAAGGGTCAATGAACGGGTGGCACGGTTGAGGATGATGGTTTCTACAGAGGGTTCGTCGAAACCTGTAGTCAAGATACTGACCGAAGTTAAGATGGCATCAGGGGTTTCCTTGAACCATTGCAAAATTTCCCTTCGTTCAGATGCATTGTTCTTGTTATCTAAATGCCGAATATTGTACCCGGCTTTTTTAAAGATTTCGTAAACATATCTTGACGTATTTATGCCGTTGTTGAAAATAAGGGTCTTGGTACCTTTGGCGATCTCGTTATAGGCAGAAACCAATTTGTTCAACATACTATGGTTACCATACAGCTCATCGGATGATTTAACTGTGTAATCACCACTAATTCCCAGTTTTAGGCTCTGCAGGCTTACGTCGTAGTTATATAGGTTCGCATTGGCCAGAAACTTTTGGTCGATCAAGGATTGAATGGATTCCCCGATAATCAACTTATTGTAATTATCCTTCATGGGTAGCTTGATGTTCGAGCTTAAAGGTGTTGCCGTAACACCAAGGATAATGGATTTTTCAAAAAATTTAAAGAGCTTGCGGAAGGAGTTGTAATGGGCCTCGTCAATAATGACCAGACCAATATTGTTAATTTCTACTTTTTCTTCTTGTAGTCGGTTATTCAGCGTTTCTACCATGGCCACGAAGCACATGTATTCATCCTGATCTTGCCATTCCTTTACCTCACTGTTTATGATTTTGTTCTTTACCCCAAAACCATTGAGCATTTTAGACGTCTGCTGGCTCAACTCTATTCGGTGGGTGAGTACAATGACCTTCTTCTTGGTCTTTTCGATGTAGCGTTTCGCTATTTCAGAAAACACAACGGTTTTTCCACCACCTGTAGGCAGCTGGTATAGTAAGTTGGAGTTATCGTTGTTCTCATCCAAATACTTGAAGATAGTATTTAGATCCTCCTCTTGATACTCGTACAATGTTTTCTCCGTGGTCTCTTTCTGTAGCTTCAAAAGGCTTGTAGGCGTTAAATAGGTTACTAATGCAAAAACCTTCTAAAATTATGTGATTTTTATGGGTATAGGAAATATAAATACCGAATTGCGAAATATTAATAGCCCTTCTCCATATCTACTTGATGCTGCAGTTCCTGTCCGGTTTCCAATCGATTGTAGTTTTCCAAGATTTGGGGGATGACCGAATTCGTATCGGAAACACTGGCGTAATGCGGCGTCATATGTACTTTTTTATGGTTCCAAAACGGATGTGCCTTTGGTAGGGGTTCAATATGGTATACATCTAAACATGCCCCGGAAAGATGACCATTATCTAAGAGCATGATCAAATCTCCATCCACTAAATGTCCCCCACGGGCTACATTGATAACATAGGCATTCTTAGGCAATTGCGATAAAAGCGCTTTGTTTAAAATACCCTCGGTCTGTGGTGTCAAGGGCAACAGACACACCAATATTTGCGCTGATTGAAGGAATTCTGATAATTCATCTTGACCAGAATAGGTTTTGACATTATCGATTTTCTTTTTGGTCCGGCTCCATCCTTGGACCTTAAATCCGACCGAGGACAAATCCGATGCCGTGAGTGCCCCCAATTCTCCTAGCCCCAAAATACCCACCGCTACATCTTTGATACGTTGATACTCCATGGGCTTCCAAACGTTTTCAACTTGTTTCAGCTTGTAGGTATTTAGATTTTTGAGATGGGCAAGAATAACCGCCAGTACATGCTCGGACATATCACTCGCCAAATAAGGATCAACAATGCGCGTTATAGGAATATTTTTAGGACGGGTTGGATCTTCAAAAATATAGTCGACCCCTGCCCCTGCCGAAGCAATACATTTTAAATTGGGATAGACGTCAAGAGAGCCCACCGGATGTTTCCAGATGATTGCCATGGTAATCCGGTCTTTCGGGTGTTCTTCCAAATAACTGTAGACTTCTAATTTACTATTTGCTGCTAACAGTGCCTTTTTCCAGAGGTCTATTTTAGTATCCTGTCGTATAATTACTATTGCCATTTATTGATCTATTATATCCAAGGCTTTAGAAAAGTCATCTTCATATAGCCATTGCTGTTTTTGTGTTTCTGTATATATTTTTAGGATGCGCTCTTTGAAGTCAGGCAAAATACCCTGAACCGTTGTAAATTGAATGACTTCATTGAAGGAATTCAGCATACTCTTGTAGAAGGAATCGGGCACATTTTTTTCCATGGAAAATGTTTGGGCAATCTCAAGATTGAAACACATGACATCTGCAATCAAATGAGGGTCGACCCCTAATTTGATAAAGTGTTTCAAATATTTCTGCGCAACCGATCTTCTTGCCTTGGGACGCCTTCTGTTCAAAGGAAAATATTCATTTGATATTTTGGCTTTTGCTTCTTGGACCAATTTATCTTCCTTAGGGTTGAACGCAAAATCATAATAGGTCTTTACGGGGGTGAATTTTTCGTAAAGCTCCAATAGTTGTTCCTCCAACGCTTTTTTTGGTAATTTGGAGAGATATGCTTTAAGTGCCCTTTTACTCATTTCTTACGACTGATATTCAACCAAAAATAAGCTTTACCATTTTAACCTCCTAAATATGTGAATGGGTAACTCTTGTAGAAGTAAGTTATAATATCCTTGCAAAAGAGGCAAAAAAATGGTATACTGTAAACTTGTACAACTTCTAAATTCCATTAACACATATGAGGCAACTAAAGATTATTAAGCAGGTTACGAATCGTGAATCAAAATCACTCGACAAATACTTGCAAGATATCAGTAAAATAGATTTGATTACTGCAAATGAGGAAGTAGAACTTGCACAGCAGATTAGAGAGGGTAGTCAAGTTGCCTTAGAGAAATTGACCGTAGCGAATTTGAGGTTTGTGGTTTCCGTAGCCAAACAATATCAAAACCAAGGTTTAAAATTACCCGATTTGATCAATGAAGGAAATTTAGGTTTGGTAAAAGCGGCCAAAAGATTTGATGAAACCAGAGGTTTCAAGTTCATATCGTATGCTGTTTGGTGGATCAGGCAATCTATACTACAGGCCTTGGCAGAACAATCTAGAGTCGTTCGCTTACCACTAAATAAAATCGGTTCAATAAACAAGATTAAAAAAACGTTTTCCTATTTAGAGCAAGCACATGAGCGTCCGCCTTCTCCTGAAGAGATTGCTAAAGAACTGGAAATGACCGTTACGGAAGTAAAGCAATCGCTTAAAAATTCTGGAAGACACGTATCGATGGATGCTCCTTTGCGCGAGGGCGAAGACTCTAATCTATATGACGTGCTGCGTTCTGGGGAGTCTCCTAGACCTGATAATCAATTGTTGCAACAATCTCTGAATACAGAGATCAATAGGGCTTTGGATACCTTGTCCCCAAGGGAGGCAGATGTTGTGAAGTTGTACTATGGCATCGGAGACCAGCAGTCTATGACTTTGGCAGAAATAGGACAAACCTTTGATTTGACCCGCGAACGTGTTCGCCAGATCAGGGAAAAAGCGATTCGTAAATTACGTCATGCCTCTAGAAGCAAGTTGTTAAAAACCTATTTAGGATAATTTCATCTAAGGTTATAAAAAGAAAGCACCCTTTTTTTAAGGGTGCTTTCTTTTTAACTAAAGACTTGAACACTATGAATACGTTAATTTATTGATATCAAAATCGGCTAAAATATTATTTAAATCCTGAATAAAAATTTGATAGGATGAAAAATTCTTATTTTGATGAGCCATAAATTTCTAGTTTTTTAAGTTATTGATTTGGGAAATCTTTTACATGTAATCTAGTTCGGCTAATTCGTTGATACTTAAAATTTCATTTAAATCTTGAAGAAAAATTAAATACTCTTCACCGTAAGTGTCGTAAAGCATGGATGTAGGTTTAGAAATTAAAATTTATTTGGGTAAATAATTCTTGCATGATAAATATAGATTAAAGGTTACATCGCGACAAACAATTGTGGTGAACCTTTTTATTTTTGTTGTAAAACCTTTTAAAAGGTAATATGAAGGAATTTTAAGTACTGAATTACTGAAGTTTTCTTCTTTTTTAAATTCTCAACTATCCGTGTTTAAGCTGTTATATAATTTAGGGGACATAGAACATAGTTGGTCAAATAATGTTGTGCCTTCATTATTAGTTAACTTTTTCTCAAGTTCTAGTTCATAATCAACGTTGAAAAGTAGTTTGTCATACCAAGCAATTTCAATAATTTCTTCCCTATTCTTTTTAAGCTGAATATGTTTTAAGACCTCAACAGCTTTATGGGCAATGAATTTATTAGAATCGTTTAAAAGCATTTTCAATAAAGGTATTTCTTTTTCATCCCCAATTTTATTGATATCTTCTAATAGTATAAGTTTAGTTTCTGTATCAGATTGATTGAAAATAGCTGTAAAAACACTTTTTTTTTGGGTATTATGTGAGTGGAACAACTCTTTAGGACCTGGTGATTGAAAGGAGAATTTTTGAATCAATTCATGAGCCCTTTCCAATACTAACTGTGAACTGCTTTCTTTTTGTAATTTGTGTAATATTGGAAGTTCTCTACAATCACCCAAATCGGCAATATTCTCTAAAAGAACCATCGTTTCCATTTCCTGTTCCTTTAGGAAATCTGGGGAATATGAAGTATACGTGTTTTCAGAAAATTTAAGATAGTCGTTAACATTCGAATTTTCATCTTGCTGCGATTCTGCCATATTTTGTCCGGATATTGCAGACCAGTCAATTGCCTCTAAGGTTTTAGTCGTTTGGGTAATCGTTGTTTGTGGTATAGCTTCGCTAGCAAAAGAGGCATCGAGCGCGAACAAAATTTCGAAATCGCGGTAATCTTTATTAGAAACTGTTTCTGTAGCCATCTTTTCGGATATTACCAATGGCAAGAAATCAATGAAGAACTCATCAACCCTTATTGAAACTTTTTTTATCCAACTTAACTGGATTAGGATTTTTCGCATTTTCCATAGCTATAAAAAAGTGTTTTTTATGTTCAAAAAATCAATTTAAGTTGCAGTAGTTCTTTCAATGTCCGCCTCTTCAAAGATTTCTGTTCATCTCATTATAGTCAATCCCTTTTTCAACCGTTTTAAGAATTTTTATTCAATTCAGCTAGTTGTCTGTCCATGTTTTGCTCCAATAAAGGGTAGTCTTCTAAAAAAGCAAGATAAAGTTCTTGTACTTCTGTAGCTTTGTTGGCTTTACATTTTGCCTCTAGTTCTACAATTAATTCTCGCATACCGTTGGCTTTTAACATAGCAAAACTTGCCTTTAGTTTATGGGCTGCAAAGGCTATTTGTTTGAGATTATTGTTATTCATATGAATTTTAACGTTGCCAATAAACTCCAGCACATTGCTTTTAAACAATCTGACAAGTTCATTTAACATATCAACTTCACCAAAGCAATCATTTAAAAGATTGTGTAATTCAACCTGCGTAGTTTCTTTTGACTGTATCATTTTCTTTTGTAGTATTTGAGTATATTCAATGGGTGCTTTTTCCTTTCTCTTGTTTTTCCTTATAATGGTCATCAACTCATGTAATGTATAGGGTTTTAATAGAAAATCATTTATACCTATGGCTTTACAGTCTTCACCATCCTGTTCTGTAAAATCTGCACTGAACGCAACAATAGGAACAGTCTTTATTCTGGAATCTGCATGGTTTCTTATTTCTTTGGAAATTTCAAAACCATTTAAATTCGGCATTTTCAAATCCATAAGAATAAGATCTATATTTTTTGTGGTCAATAAGGCCATGCCTTTTTTCGAATCAACAGGGGTATAAACTTTACATCCCCACTTTGTTAATTGTTCTTTAATGAGATGCTGGTTCATTAAGTTATCCTCAAAAACCAATATTTCAGTGCCCGCTAAAGCTTCCTTTCCTTTAATTAAATCAATGTCCTTTGAAAATTTTTCTGGGATATTTTTAGGGTCACCAAGGTCATAGGGCAACCTAAAAGTTATATGGGTGCCGATACCTAACTCGCTTACAATTTCAATTTCTCCATTTTGCTTTTCAATAATTTCTTTGGTAATCGAGAGACCAAGACCGGTGCCACCATATTTGACAAAAGTATTGTCTTCGGCTTGGGTATAACTTTCAAATATGGTTTTCAGCTTTTCTTTTGGAATACCTATACCTGTATCTGATACTGAAAATTCTAAAATGCATCGATTCTTATTGCATTTTTTTGCTTTTACCGCCAACTTTATATGACCTTGCTCTACGAATTTTATAGAATTCCCCACCAAATTAAGAAGTACCTGAGATAATTTCGAGGGGTCACCTTTAATCGTTTCTGGTACATGGGGGTCTATCTCGATGATTAATTGAATATTTCTATTTATTATCAGGGTCTCTCCTAAAAACATTATGTTGTTTAGTAAGTCTTGTAACTTAAAATCAATAGTCTCAAAATAACTGGATCCAGAAGAAATTTTAGAATAGTCTAAAACCTCATTGATAATTTTTAATAAAGAATCGGAGGCAAATTGGATCGCCTGTACCTTTTTTTGCTGACTTTGGCTCAACTTTTCTTCAGTTAAAAGATTTGCAAAACCAATGATACTGTTCAACGGAGTCCTTATTTCATGACTTACATGGGCAATGAACTGATTCTGACAGGCCAACTTTTTTTCAATTTCAAGTTTTTCTTGTTGCTGAGCATTCGATTGAGGGTTATAATTAGGGGAATAAATATGATTTTCTAAACTAGATTTAAAAGTGCTAAAGGACTTTTTCAGCATCTTTGCATCAGCGGCACTTAGCTCTTCAAAGGAGAATTCACTTACCGTACGTTCCAATTTTGATAGTTGACCAAGCAAATCCTTGGTTTTCGAAATCGACATAATTATTTATTCTTTAATTATTGGTGCTTATTAATTTGAAACACTTAAAAATCCGTCTTTAAATAGTAGCTAACAATAAATTGTTTTCTAGGCCTCGGTATTTGTTGTGAATACCCTTAAATTGTAGGTCTAAAACCAATTTTATGAAACCATTCGCCTATTTGTTTTTATTGTTGACGATTCTCTCTTGTGGCGAAAAGCAGAAAGAGGTAAAAGAAACTACGCTAGAAAAAGCCAAAAGAATCCATGAAAAGATTATAACTATTGATACACATAACGATATCAATGTGGCCAATTTTACCGATAGTGTGAACTATACCCAACGTCTTGAAACCCAAGTAAATTTGCCCAAGATGAAGGAAGGCGGGTTAGATGTAACTTGGCTTATTGTATACACGGGGCAAGACACACTGACCGATGAAGGGTATGAAAAAGCAAAATTGAATGCGATGCAAAAATTCGAAGCTATACATAGGTTTTGTGAGGAAATTGCGCCAGATCAAATTGAATTGGCATTAACATCCGGCGATGTGAGAAGAATTGATAGTATTGGAAAAAAAGTGGCCATGATTGGGGTAGAAAATGCCTACCCGATGGGTACCGATATGAGTCAGTTTCAAAAATATTATGATTTGGGGGCGAGATACATTTCTCTGGCGCACAACGGTCACAGTCAATTTTCAGATTCGAACACGGGCGAAAAGGATTCCCTATGGTTATACAATGGGTTAAGTGACTTGGGGAAAAAAGCTGTACAAGAAATGAATAGGTTGGGAATAATGATCGATGTTTCACATCCTTCGAAAGAGGCTATGAAACAAATGGTCGCTCTATCAAAAGCACCAATAATTGCTTCGCATTCCTCGGCAAGAGCACTTTGTGACCACAGTAGGAATTTGGATGACGAGCAACTGCTCTTAATGAAGGAAAATGGAGGTGTAGTGCAGACCGTGGCATTCAGTTCATATTTAAATACCAAAAAGAATGATGCAAGATCCGAGTACATGAAATCGATCTATAAACAAGTAGCCGATTCTTTGGGTATAGAATGGTTCGACCGCTCACAATTTTCAAGTCTTACCGATGCCCAAAGAGAAGGCTTTATGGAGAATTATGGTAAAGTTCGTAAAATGGGTGAAGACTTGGTAAAGGGTAAAACAGATGCCCCCGAAGCTGTAAATGTTTCAGATTTCGTAGACCATATTGATTACATCGTAAAGCTAATAGGCATAGACCATGTCGGTATCAGTTCTGATTTCGATGGAGGTGGCGGAATCGAGGGCTGGTCAGACGCATCAGAAACCTTTAATGTTACTCTAGAACTGGTTAAAAGGGGTTATACCGAAGAAGAAATCGCCAAATTATGGGGCGGTAACCTTTTACGTGTTCTAGATGAAGTTCAAGTAGTGGCTCAAGAAATAAGTCAAAGTTGATTTTCATCTCCCAAAGCGGCTAAACGATCTTTGACAAATTCAATTTTCGTTTTACCGTGAGGTTTGGGTTTTCCATTATCGCCTAAATTGACCATAATAATATTGTCGACGGTAACAATAGTCTCATGGTTCATTTTGTTTCGCACTTCACAGTTTAGGGTAAGTGATGTTTTCCCGAATTTTACGACCTCTATACCAATTTCTATGACATCACCCTTTTTAGCGGCACTCATGAAATTGATTTCGGACATATATTTGGTAACGATCTTCCCGTTTTCTAATTGAATAATTGTATACAGGGCGGCTTCTTCATCAATCCATGCCAGTAATCGACCACCGAACAAAGTACCATTGGAATTTAAATCTCCAGGTTTCACTAATTTTCTAGTATGAAATCTCATAAGTTAGATTTTATACGGCAAAATTAAAACGAATAAAAGTACCCTTAACTACGTACAAAAGTTTTAACACACACAATTATCAACATAAAAAAAATGGGGACTTCTTTCTAGTTTATTCTCTGTTTTAGCTTTTAAAAATTGCCTATGTAAAGTTCTAAAGTCCTTTTCTGGAAGACGCTTTAACATTTATTATGTGAAATATAAAATCATTGTAAAGTGCCTAAAATAGGGTTGGTGGGTCATTTTTGGTCTTTGGAACGGTAAGGTTACAGCTAAGTTTTTCATTTAATTGTTTGATTAAATATGCAGATAACAAGGGGGATTCAAGCTCCATATTTTGATGTACAAAGAAATTTACTTTGCGTAGGCCTTTATCTTTCCATTTCTGTAGGCGCTCAACCCAGTCGTCTAAACGGGTGTAGTCACTTGGATGGTTCGCCCCGACATAACGAATAAAAGCTTCGTCATTCGTTAATCGCATGTGCATGATATCTCTCCTACCCGCCGTATCTACAATGATATTAGCGACATCATTTTCCTCGAGTAACCGATACAGTTCTTGGGCAACATTTTGCTCGTTGAACCAGTCGGTATGCCTAAATTCAATGGCCAGTCTAAACGCTTTAGGCCAATTTTCAACGAACCGTACGACCCTATCCCAATCTTTGGGACTAAAATTATTGTGCATCTGCAAGAAGATTGTGCCCAATTTACCTTGTAAATTAGAGGTGACATCCAAATAGGAATCCAACACCGGGTAAGCTTGGTCATTTAATCGCCTTAAATGACTTACATTTTGAACGATTTTAGGGAAAAAGGTAAAATCATCAGCTGTTTTATTCTTCCATTTTTGATATGTTTCAGCGGGGAAAATACGGTAGAAGGTAGCATTGAGCTCTATGCTATTAAATTGTGTCGAATAGTAGTCCAATTCATCTTTTGTTCCCTTGGGATAGAAATTTTTAAGGTCTTGTTTGTTCCATTTCGCACAGCCCACATGCACCTTAAAAGGACTATTATCATGAAGTTGATTTACTAAAACTTCAGTGTCACGATGATCGGGGGGTAATGAAAAATCTATAAGCTCCGGGTGTTCTACTTTTCCGAATTTCATGTTTATGTTGTATTTGTTTAAAAATAACTAATATTTACCACAGGTCTTTGTTTTCGGAATTTGTTTATAACCCGTTAAAAACTAATATTCTGAAATAAAAGTAGTGGGTTCATAATCTATATCTTTAAGAAAACATTCATGAAATGAACGACAGGTCCCAAAAATTATTGGAAATGCGCCCTTTAATTCCTTCTGCTAAATTACTTCCGAATATGACCGAAGACGAACGTTTTCAAAATCAAACGTTGCGGCCCTTACTTAAACTACAGAACGACCTTCTTTTGGCTTCTTTTAAAAATTACATCAAAAAGACCAAAAATGCCTTTTATGAGCTTACGCTAGAAAAACGTATGGACTATATTACGAATGTCATTCAAAAGGATATTAAATACAGGAATTCGCTAAAAGGTATGATCATGGGCCAATTCACCATTGAGGAGTATGAACGGTATATTCAAAATTCTTCTGCTTTGAACAAACGAATGATGAATATGGTCATAAAACGATTACAGGATCAAATTCAATATTTCGAAAAGCTTGAATTAGTCCAATAACGATTCTCCGTTCAGATTGGTCGTTAGAATAGAGCTCATCAAATCAAAATATGGACGGATGCATTTAAAACTTTCGTTCACCTGATCAGCAAAATCAGGTGCCAGTATTTCGGTATCTTTAAAACTTCTTTTAAAGATATATTGCTTTTTTCTGATCCACTCAATATTGGGGTCTTCTTTATCGAATCCTTTAGGAGCGGTCTTTAACTCCTCCCCTATCAGCTTTCCCCAAACAGCTTTGAATTCGGGTTTTTCTATAATATTCAGTAGTTCGGCGGTATCGATTTCCCATTCTTTCCTAATCCTCAGCAGATCATCTTTTTCAGGGTTCCAAAAACCTGTAGCGATAAAACTTTTTCCAGGCTCTATGTGTACGTAATATCCGCCGCGTCGGTGTAGCCCTGCTCTTGAATAGGAAGCTGAAAAACTATTTTTATAGGGTGTTTTATTTTTTGAAAAACGGACATCCCTATAGATTCTAAACACTTTTAAACGCTCGATTTCATCATGCGCTTTTAATTTTTCAAACACGTGCTTAAAAAAAACCTTGACTTTTGCTTCTTCTTGCTTATACCGATCTTTATGGTCTGCAAACCATTCCCTCGTATTATTCTTCTGCAGTTTATTTAAAAATTGAAGGGTATCATTTGTAATAGTTGTTTCTAACATACGACCTAGCTCTTGTGATTTTAAGCTAAAGTTAACCAATACATAAGAAGTCCTTTTGGTAATTTGGTTAATTTTGATGAACTAATGCAAAACCATGGACCATCGATCAATAATCGAGAAAATCAACGCTCACAAGAAACAACCTAACCTTAGGTTCCGTTTAAAAAGAAATGTGGAAAAGTTCACAGACCTTTTATTTTATACCCTATTCGATATTGAAACCCCCGTTGCCGATAATTTAGGGGAACTTGAAAAACAGTTTGATGAATTGGTAGATTTGGCGTGTTGGGAAAGCGATAAACCTTGCAAAAAGGTTTGGGAAAATTATGTTGAAAAACTACCCGAGATATTAGAAAGTTTAAACTTAGATGCTGAGGCTACCGTAAATTGTGACCCGGCCTCTTTGTCAATTGAAGAAGTGTATATGGCCTATCCTGGCTTTTATGCAATTTCCGTATACCGATTGGCGCATGAGTTATATAAATCTGGATTTCCTTTAGTGCCGCGGTTAATGACCGAATATGCGCATAGACAAACCGGTGTGGATATCAACCCAGGAGCTCAAATAGGCAAATCGTTCCATATAGATCATGGTACCGGAGTGGTTATTGGAGAAACGGCCATAATCAAAGATGATGTTAAGATTTACCAAGGGGTTACCTTGGGCGGACTCTTTGTTGCTAAGGATCTTCAGAAAACGAAACGGCATCCAACCATTGAAAACAATGTGACCATATATGCGAATGCTACTATTTTAGGAGGTGACACCATCATAGGAACCAACAGTATTATTGGCGGAAACGCATGGATTACAGCATCAGTACAGCCAAATTCAACAGTTTATCATACTCCAGAAATCAAAATAAAAACTACATTCCATGTCTAATTCCATTTTGTCCCTCATTGGTAATACTCCCTTAGTGAAATCAAGGGTTTTAAATACCAACCCTAATGTAACCTTATATTTTAAAATGGAAGGGCATAATCCCGGGGGCAGTGTAAAGGACCGTGCGGCATTTAATATGATTAAAAGTGGTTTGGAACGTGGTGATTTCACCAAGAACGATAAACTCATTGAGGCCACTAGTGGAAATACAGGAATTGCATTGGCCATGATTGCAGGAATCTATGGATTGGATATTGAATTGGTCATGCCCGAAAATGCAACGAAGGAACGCGTACAGACTATGAGGGCCTACGGGGCAAAGGTGACCCTAACCCCTGCTAATGTAGGTATTGAAGGTGCCCGTGATTATGCCGAAAGTAAGGTTGAAAAAGAGGGTTTCATTATGATGAACCAATTTGGGAATCCCGATAATTGGAAAGCCCATTACACCTCTACCGGCCCTGAAATATGGAACGATACTGAAGGGAAAGTCACCCACTTTGTATCCTCTATGGGAACCACTGGAACCATTATGGGCACATCAACTTATCTAAAGGAACAGAACGATACGGTTCAAATTATAGGGGTTCAACCTACTGATAACTCCAGTATACCGGGTATACGTAAATGGCCAAAAGAATATTTACCAAAAATCTTCGATGCCAAAAAGGTAGATCGCGTTATGGAGGTCAGCGAAGATGAAGCGCGTATCATGGCCAAAAGATTGGCCAAGGAGGAAGGAATATTTTCAGGGATGAGCAGTGGTGGTGCGGCAACGGTAGCACTTCGCCTAGCGGATGAACTAGAACGTGGTGTTATAGTATCTATCGTATGTGATCGTGGTGACCGCTATTTATCATCTGACCTGTTCGATTAGTTCTATAGAATTAGAGCCATTTCTTCTTTTTAAAATAGAAGATCATTCCCACAAAAAGAATGATCATGACACCCCAAACGCAATAGTATCCGTACTTATAGTGCAATTCTGGCATGTTGTCAAAATTCATTCCGTAGATACCTGCAATAAATGTTAACGGAATAAAGATGGATGCCATAATGGTCAATACTTTCATCACTTCGTTCATTTTATTGCTCATGTTGCTCATATACATTTCCATTAAACTCATGGACATTTCGCGGTATATCTGTAAACTCTCGTTAATCTCTATGGCATGGTCCAAAACGTCACGCAAAAATAATTTCGTATCCTTTGTTATTAATGGATTTTCAGAATCTATAAGTCTACTGATCAATTCCTTTACAGGATAGATCCAACGTCTTATTTTTAAAACCTCTTTTTTTAATTGTTGAATGTTTTGAGCGACTACGGGTTCAGGATTCTGGTAGACTTCATCTTCCAAAACCTCTATCCGATGGTTTAAATTCTCGATGGCCAAAAAGTAATTGTCGACTATGGCATCTAATAGTGCGAAGAAAAGATAATCGGAGCCTTTACTCCTTATTCTACCAAGTTTATTGCTAATGCGGTCTCTTAGACCATTAAAAACATCCTCTTTTACTTCTTGAAAAACCAAAACCGTATCCTCAAGAAGTACGAAGGCAATATGCTCTCCTAAAATCTCATCTTCCGGCGTGATGTATAACATCCTAAAAACACCGAAAATATAATCCTCGTACTCATCGATCTTAGGGCGTTGTTCGGTATTTACAATGTCTTCCAACACCAACGGATTCAAATTAAAATGCTTCCCTAAGCGGTCTATGAAGGGTTCGTCAGATATTCCCACGACATTTACCCAAGTAATTAAACCCTTATTTTTCTTTGCGAGAAATTGATCTAACTGCTTAAATTCATTGATTTCGAGGATATCGGTATTATAGGCCGTACTGAAAATAATACTATCTGAACGTTCTTTATCGCCGGTATAACTAATAGTCCCTGGGGCTTTTCCCATTTTGTTCTGTACACGGGACTTCTTCTTTTTACGTTTAGGGAATATCAGTTTTTTGTTCAATGCTTTTCTTATTAATATTTAAATATACTAAAACTGCCGACTAACCTTTAAAAGAAATTTGGTTCAAAAGCAGACCAGAACCGGGTGCAATGGTTTTAAGTTTTAAACCGGATCCAGATTTTAATGAGGCTTCAATTTCTGCTAAGGTCAGTTCATTTTTACCTAATTGAACCAAGGCTCCCATAATCATTCGTATTTGATAGCGCATAAAACCTTTTCCCCTAATTTTTAGAATAAAGCTTTTTTCAGGGAAAAAATTGGCTTTCAAAAGGTTATTCTCCTCTATATAACAAGAATCAATATGTCGAACGGTTTTGGTGTTCGGCTTTAATTCAGCCGTATATATCGAAAAATCATGGGTGCCTTCAAATAACATCGCCCCCATTTTCATGCGTTCCAAGTCTAAATAATCTGTATAATTTGATATAAAAGGCGCACTAAAGGGATGGTTTTTTTGTCCGTATGAAAACAAATAAAGATATTCTTTTGTTTTACTATCCTTTATGATGTTGAAGTCGCCTTGTTTGGGTTGAATGGAAAGTAACCTGATATCTGGAGGTAAGTTTTTATTGAACTCCATCAAAAAAAGATTTAGATTTTCTAATTCTTGTGCCAAGAACAATTCAAAAGCACCATCTAGCGCAGATACTTTGGCATCTGTCCTACCAGCACCTAAAATTTTGTATTCAACATCGGGGTATAAAAAAGTGAAAGTCTTGTTCAACATGGCTTCTACCGTACGCTGTTTCGGTTGAATTTGCCAACCACTATATCTAAACCCCAAATATTGTAACCGTACTAGATAGCGAAAACGATGTTGATCCATTTCCGCAAAAATAATACATTCATTTTGTTCTATGTTCCAAATTTTAGGTAACCCGTAGACCGTAATTTTGTAAATTGGGTCAAACACTATATTAAACCATTGCTATTATGAATTTCTCAGGAGTGAGCCCCCCAAAGGGGTTTTGGGTGGTCGGTATATTGGCTTTATTTTGTTACTTGATAGATGTCACGACATTTATAGGGGAACTGTCGTGATGCGAATACAGGGTAGAATAGCTATTAACAATACTCATTTCGGTACTTAACGACATAAATTTACCGTTCATCGAATTGTATAAAATAAAGAAAATATATAGCCGTTCTAAAGAAGCAATTATGGTTTCCCAAAGCCATAAAACCTACTTAACATGCGTTTTATAAAAGCAATTCTCACATGGCAACGTACGCTAATACTTTCCATTGGCGTACTATTGCTATTGAATGTTTTCAGTTTCTATGGTCTTTACACCAACAAGTTCTATTTTTTTAAAATAGACAATTACATATTTCCGATATTGTCCATTGTTCATTTTGTATTTCTATACGTGCTCTGGTTCAAAATTAAGGAGAATGAGTTAAGTGATCCTCCTATGCGTACCTTAGAATATGTCCTATACTTTATTTCTTTTGTATACCTCTATAAATTAGTGGATACGATTTTAAAATTAATGAGCTACGCTGATTTTGAAAATCATCTGATCCCGACTACTTTTTTACCTTTAGGCTATTTTATGTTGGGTTTATATGCTCTATTACTTTTGGTGACCATTTTAGCCATTAGTTATCGAAAACAGATTGTGGGAACGTATCGTTTCGATGACATGAACCAACATGTCGATCACTGGAAATAATTAATTACAAAAGCCTTAAAACAATAAAAAAACCTCAATTTGGAATTGAGGTTTTTTATGCATTAATATTTTGGCTTGCACTAAATACCTTTCAAAAAACTACTGTACAGGTCTTTAAACTCATAACCGTCGGTAAACCTCTGTTTATTTAATTTTTTATAGGAAACTAAGCCCCATAACAATAATTCTTTTAAAAAATATACATCCTGTTCTGGATATTCGGGTTGATGGTCTTTGATCAACTGATTCAAGGCCGGAATACTATCCAAGGCCCTTTTGTATTCTTCATCGGTAAAATCGTCCATCAACTCAATGCCTTCGCCTTGGAAGAACCAATGTAACAGCTCGTCATAAACCGTTTCTTCGTCTTTACGTTCCAGTTTATTGATTTTCGGGAAATAGTTCGGAAACAATGTTTTTACCGCGTCATCGATCAGGATTCCGGCAACACCGTCCGCTCCCTCCTGCTCTCCTTCATAGACCAATTCTATCTTTCCGGTAATGGCGGGAATGATTCCTATAAAATCGCTCAAACGGACCATGGTATGATCACCACCATTCAATAAGGACCTGCGTTCTGCGGTACTCAAAAGATTCTCAAAAGCGGTAATACTCGTCCTGGCACTCACCCCACTTTTGGCATCCACATATTCACTTTCACGGGCTTCGAAACTGATTTGTTCCAACAAATCCTTGGCCAAATCGGGTACATAAACAGTCTCTACCTGTCGAGGATCTAATTTAGATTCTTGCTCCGTAATCTTACGGGCAGTTTCGATATCGTCTGGATAATGGGTCAAGATTTGGGAACCGATCCTATCTTTCAACGGCGTAACGATGCTACCTCGGTTGGTGTAATCCTCAGGATTAGCCGTAAATACAAATTGTAAATCCAACGGTAATCGCAACTTAAAGCCTCTAATCTGAATATCACCCTCCTGTAAAATGTTAAACAGTGAAACTTGTATACGTGCCTGTAGGTCGGGTAGCTCGTTGATGACAAAAATACAGCGATTGGCACGGGGAATCATCCCGAAGTGAATTACACGGTCATCTGCATAGGATAATTTCAAGTTCGCCGCTTTGATGGGGTCTACATCCCCGATCAAATCCGCCACGGTAACATCGGGTGTGGCTAACTTTTCAAAAAAGCGGTCCTCTCGGTGCAACCATGAAATGGGCGTGTCCTCTCCTTTTTCCGCCACCACCTCCATGGCGTAGCGCGACATCGGCAAAAACGGGTCATCATTGATTTCGGACCCTTCCACTACGGGAATCCATTCATCCAATAAATTCACCATCAAACGGGCCAAACGGGTTTTCGCTTGTCCGCGTAATCCCAAAAGGTTGATATTATGACGGGAAAGAATCGCACGTTCCAATTCTGGAATCACGGAATCCTCATAGCCCCAAACCCCAGGAAAGGAATCTTTTCCGTCCTTGATGTTCGCCCGAAGGTTATCCCGTAATTCGTCCTTAATTTTTTTAGTTTGATATCCGACCTTTATTAACTGGCCTAATGTTTTAATTTTTGTATGCTCCATATAATTTTTGATGGTCGATAGTTTTAGAGATAATCGTTTTGAGACTTTAGGTCTAAGCCATCTAACTTAACACCAATCACTTCCCTATTTTCTCTTCGCTATTCCTTTATTTATAAATTCACTCCTTACTACTAGTTCACTAACTACTAACCCCTATTTCAACCGTTTCTTCCTATTCGCCTCATAATCCTCAAATATCATTTCTCCCAGTCCTTTGAGTCCGGTGAAAAATGCCTTGCCTTTGTTGGCTTCTGTAAAATGACGGATAAATTGCATCAGATAGGGATCTTGGGCAATCATAAATGTGGTGATAGGAATATGCAGTTTACGGGCTTGTGCCGCCATATTGTAGCATTTTTCCACAATAAAATCATCTAGCCCGACACTATTTTTATAATAGGTGCCATCAGGCATACGCAAGCAACTGGGTTTACCGTCAGTAATCATGAAAATCTGCTTGTTGGTGTTGCGCTTTCTCCGTAACATATCCATGGCCAATTGTAGTCCGGCCACGGTATTGGTATGGTAGGGTCCCACTTTTAAATAGGGCAGGTCTTTGATGGGGATGGGCCACGCGTCGTTCCCAAAGACCAAGATATCTAAGGTATCCTTAGGGTATCGGGTCGTAATGAGTTCGGCCAAGGCCATCGCCACTTTTTTAGCGGGGGTAATCCGGTCTTCCCCATAAAGGATCATGCTGTGGCTAATGTCGATCATCAGCACCGTACTCATCTGGGCCTTGTATTGGGTATCCTCTACTACAAGGTCTTCCTCGCTTAGCTGAAAACCGCCCATTCCATGGTTGATTTGTGCGTTTTTCAAACTTTCGGTCATGCTTATATTGCCCAGATCGTCCCCATAGCGATACTCACGCATATCGCCGGTATGCTCATCGCCTTGTCCTGATTTTCCCGTTTTATGGTTTCCGGAGCCACTACGTTTCAGTTTCCCAAAAATTTGGTCCAATGCCCGCTGACGGATAATCCGTTCCATTTTCGCCGTGATAGAGATATCTCCGCCTTGTCCTTCCGCTCCTTTTTCACCATCACCACCACCATCTTTAAATTCTTCGCGGATATAGCCCTTGGCCTTGAGTTCCTCGATAAAATCCTCAATGGTGTAGTCTGGTGTGGTGAGTTCGTATTCCTTGTCCAATTCGCGCAACCAGTCGATAGCCTCGTCAAAATCGCCCGAAGTATGAGTGATCAATTCCTGAAAAACTTCAAAAAGTTTATCGAAAACGGATTGTTCTGGTGCTTCATAGGTCTCGAATCGAAACCCTTTTCTTACATTCATAGTCATACCCTAAAATTAACACATTTCTAGTGATCCCGATGCTATTTAAGAAATGTTAACGTTGTTGTTTAAGACTTAGTGGGTTAGTGAATTAGTGGTTAGTGGACAACGAAAAGTAAAAAGTTACCGCTATGTAAACCTTAGCGCAGTCGAAGGGACTGCAGCAAGGTAGCTCTCTTTGGTTATACTTTCATTGTGATGGTTGATGATGTAAAAGAAGTTCGTACGATACTCCATCTAAAATTCAGAAAATGAAAACACTCTAAAAGCCTATAGTACCCTACTAATTTTTATTCACCTTATAAGTGATTTTTCGGTTGGTGACTACCGTATTTACCTGAATGTTCAACTGTGCCGAAACAGAGGTAGTGTTTCCACATAAAAACGTACTGTTGGTAAGAATAGCCCGATATTGCTTACCGTTATCTGATGGGGTGGCATTGGTCAGGCTTAGGGTATTGGTACTGGTGTTACTATAGATACCACTATCTGCGAGGTTTATCCAGGTAGTTCCATTAAAAATTTGCCATTGGTATGAAGTGGCATCGGTTGCACTTACTGAAAAAGAGGTAGAACAACTTGGGCAGATTGTAGCGGAAATGGGCTGGGTCGCAATAGCAGGGGCAGATGAAAATTCTTGAAAATCATAAGTGCCATTTGCATTGTTGTCATTGGGGGTTACGTAACCATCGATGGTTCCTGTTCCTGTAACCAATCCTTTACTATCCACATTGGTGGGTAAACCGGACAAAAGGCCATCGCCATTGGTATCGGTATATCCTGCTTCCAACACATCGGCACAACCATCACCGTCGGCGTCAAGATCATAGGGATTATACATTCCGTCCGAATCGGTATCTAAAATAATATAACTCATATTGGCATAGGGCGTATCGTTATCCTCAATAGATGAAAATAAGCCATTAGCACCAAAGGTAGCAGCGGCTCCATCAATAACACCATCATTGTTGGAATCATTAACTCCACCGATATTTAAAACTCCTGATTCTACGATGTCATAGATACCGTCATTGTCAGAATCAAGATCCAAGCTGTTCAAGATGCCGTCTCCGTCGCTATCGCACAAGGCACTTACGAACAATTCTCCTGTAAAACCTTCAGGACCTGGGCCTGCTTGGTTTGTAATCGTAAAGACATTATTTGCGCCTGGCACCCAATTGATCGTATTGAATGGATTGCCAGATTGGGCACCGATCAGTTCTAAAGTAGTAGCCGTTGTGCTTCTTGTGCCATACAGCGTGATTTTACCCATTTCATTAATAATAAGCCGTAATCGTGGTAGCCCGTTTACGTTTGCATCCCAAGGTGTACTTATGAAGGCATTGTCAGATTGAAAACGGAAATATTCTTCCCCGGCATCTAAAGCTCCATTTTCGAACTCCAAAACAGAAGGATGTACCGGCGTGCCATTCGTGTAAAGTTGAAAGGAGTTATCCATCGAGGTAAAATCAAGTCGAAGATAACCCGTGTCGGTGTGGTTCACCGTTACCGATCTTTCACCGACATCTTGTGAGACCAAAAAGGCAGCATTCGCGGTCGTACAATACTCTTCTTCATCGGTCAGGCCATCATTATCATCATCGAGATCGACATTGTCGTGAATACCATCATTATCGGTATCGGGGCTTGACGTAGTTGTTATTGATATATTATCGATGTATACGCTGTCATTGTTATCGGTCCAATTACCACCTCCCTTTGCAAATCGTATGGTAGTATTTGCAGAAATAAAGGCGGATATGTCTTGATTGAAAGTTCCTGAGCTATTACCCCCAAAGGTGGTCAAAGTGGTAAATGTTGAACCATTACTGGATAGTTGTATGGCAAGGGTTTCTCCACTTTCCAGACTAGACGTTCGCCAATTGAACGTGAGAATGGCACTGGTCGCCCCTGTTAAGTTAGCCGTGCGCTTAATGTTCTCCGTCCAGATATAGGCAAAACGTAACTCATCATAGGTTATTCGTATATACCCGCTAGAAGCCGAATTATTATCTCCATCTTCTATCCAACTACCTGAGAAATTAGTGTTTCCATCGTTATTGGAATAGGAAACGGAGCTAAAGGTATCCGAATAGGTATTTTGGCCCCAAAACGGAAGGGAATACAAAAAAAATGCTGAAAGTAAATAGAAACTTTTCATCGTAGCCAAAAGTATAGAGATGAAAAGCGCCGGGCAAATAGTTGTTGTATAACTACTCTAGTGTGATGTAAAGTATTGTTTTTTTTAAGAATAGACTTTACTTGGCTTATTTTGACTACCGCTCTCATCCAACTAAAACTTGATTATACTACATTTGAACCCATGGTTTTTCAACAACTAAAAAGTTTTCTGAACACTCCACCACTTTGGGTCAACACACAGTTCAACATAAAACAGTTTGAATTTCCACAGGTGGATTTAACGGACTTCTCCCCTACACCCATTCCACAAAAGATGCGCTTGGGCCACCAGATGGAACAAGTATTTAAACAAGTCCTAGACCATTGCACGCAATATGATGTTTTAATCCATAACCTACCCATACGACAGGGAAAGCAGACCATCGGGGAAATAGATTTTATCCTGCGGGATACCAAAACGCAACAAATCATCCATGTTGAACTTACCTATAAATTCTATATTATTAACCCCGAAATCTCCGAACCCGTTCACCAACTCATGGGGCCTAACCGGCGCGATAGGTTCTTTACCAAAATGGAAAAGATCAAGAACGAACAGTTTTCCTTATTGCATTCCCTTCCCGGCAGTAACGCCTTGGCCGAAAAAGACATCGATGCTTCTCAAATTACCCACCAAGCCTGCTACAAGGCCCAATTGTTCGAACCTTATGGTAGTAAAACTCTAAACCTTCGTCCGCTCAATCCCAATTGTATCGTGGGCCATTGGCTTCGGATGGCCGACTTCCAGACCGATGCCTTTAAACACTACCAGTTTTACATTCCCTATAAAAGCCAGTGGGTGTTGGAACCGCATGCACACGTGGAATGGACCCCCCATTTTGAAATCCTCGTGGAGGTCAACCTACGGCTCCTCAAACAAAATGCGCCCATGGTCTGGATGAAAATAAGCGAGATGGAATTCGAAAAGTTTTTTGTGGTGTGGTGGTGAGTGCTTTCTTTTTGAACTGTTGACAACTCGTTATAAGCTAGGACCCTGCAGTATTTCACCCATAGGTAAAAAGAGGTATTTTAGTTCCACATATAATAGATATATAAACCATATGATCTATATCTACGTTGGCAACAAGCTGAAAAAAATGAAACAGACGGAAAAACAGAAAAAAATCCGATTAACAATAATAATTCTGACAATTGTCGGGCTGATTAGCTTTCTTTCTCAAACTATAACGGTTTTTGCATATGGAATTGATAAAACAACGGACTTTTATTTGTTGCTTTATCCAATGTTATTTGTTTCTCTAATTTTAGTATTCACAAAACCGAAATTCGGAATTTTATTGACTTTACTGACTTCGATTTCATATAGCATTTTACTAACAAACGAAGTGGGAAAATATTTGACCTTTGATTTTCAGAACAGTATTTTGATTTTAGTTCTGCTTCTTCCTTATTTAATATTTTTGAGTTTAATTCCATTGTCAATTATTTATTTAACAGACAAAACAGAGAATAGAATAAAATTTCAATTGACTTCTATTCTGTTTGCTCTTGGATTTTTTGCTTTCATAATTTTTGACCGAATGGACAAAGATTATTCGAGAACGGTTTTTGTGGACGCAGTTTTAAAAAATAACGGAATAGTGGAATTAAAACTAAAACCTGGATTTGCAGATTCAAGAGAATTTTATGTAAAAACAAACTCGAAAGAATTAGAAAAAATAATAAAGGAAAAAGGAGAATTTGTGCAAGGGAGTTATTTTTTATCAAACACTCGAATTAGAACAAATTACAAATTTGACCAACTAAAATCATTAACATTAATAGAATTTAATAAAAATATTGAGCTACCAAAACTGACTTGGAATGTGGACGAAATAAATGGAAATTATGATTTTATTCGACCATAAAAAGCCAGTTGCCAACAAGCCGTGTATAAGCCATTGCTTGGTCTGTGTTACTTCGGAAAATCCTCGCGGATTTTCCTGTTTAGTTTTGTACTTGGTTTGGTTCGTGCTAAATCACGCAACGGCTCATACACAAACACGTTACGCACAAGGTTGAACAACCAGTTGCATTCGAAAAATTAAGTTCAAAAAAATAAGATTATGCATGTAGATATTAGTTTTTTCAAAAAAATTTATTCCGAGGACATAATTTATCATTACACAAAGGCTTCTACTGCAATAGATTTTATCCTTTTCAACGGACAATTACGTTTTAATGCAAGTAGAAATTCCCATGACCCAATTGAAAGTAGAAAAGCAAGAAGAGGTACTGTTTATACTGGAACAAAAGCTGATGAAGTAATTGCAAAGGAAACCACATTAGACTCGAATGACTTACACAAGTATATATCTAATTTGGAGAATCAGTTTCATCAGATATGTTTTTGCAAAAATCGCATGGGAGAATCTTTTGCAAGTGAATATTATTTAAGTGAATTTAACGGGCATGAGGAACTATTTGGTTTTACAAAACTTAGAATGTGGAACCAATATGCAGACAATTATTCTGGTGTTTGTTTAGCATTTTCCAAAGAAAAAATAATATCAAAAAATGAGACAAGAATTGCACTACTAGAAGAGGATGTTAAATATTTAACTTTCCGAGAATTGTCGGTTGCCAAAATCGGAGACATTCAAGGAAACCATTTATTAAATGTTGGAAAAGAAGAATATAAAAAATTGATTGTCGAAAAAGTAAAACAATCATTTTTCTTGAAACACAAAGATTATAGTAGTGAAAACGAATACAGGATAGGAACTCTTTTTGATAAAAATAAATGTTGTATAGAAAATATTCGAGGAGAACTTGTTTTTGACAGAACAATGATGCTTGATATATCAGATTGTGTTGAAGCGATTTTTATTTCAAGTTACGCAAATGACAAACAAAAGAGTGAACTACTTGCATATGCGAATAAACTTAATGTACCAATTATTGAAATGAGATGGCAATACAATTCATTTGAACCGAGAGATTATAAAGGTTGGATAGAATTTATAGGAAAAATAAAATTAGAACAATTAAATAAACAAACATTAAAATCTCATTAAAATTTGGGTAAAAAAAAACAAAGCTTTTTAATCACATTTTTTCTAACCCTCATTGGGTTAATTGTAATTGTAGTAATTGTTGAAAAAATATTTGGTGCGACCGTTTCTGGAATCATAGGCACAATTTCAACAGGAATATTTTTAATTTATATTGAAAAACTGGATTTAAAACCTACAGTTTCATTAAAACTACCAAAAAAATTCAAAAATACTGCATACTCAACATTAGTATCAATCTTAATTTTAGTTGGTTTATTTGGTGTTGTAAAAGGTTTACTACAATACGCTATTGTTTTTTACGGAGAAGACGTCTTTTGTAGTTTAGCTTATATCGGAATTGCCTTTTTATTAGATTGGAGCGCTTTTATTTTTGCTGGACTATTAATTGGCAAACTATATCCTAAAAGAGCTCTTGCATTAACTTACATAGCGTCTTTCGCCACTTTTATAATTATATATCCAGAAGTTTATCTACAAGATTCATTTGATAAACTAGCATGTTTGATTGATGGTTTCTCGGACGAGTACGCTGAAGATTTTAGTGATGGGTTTACTAGTGGAGCAAAAATCGGAGCGGTTATTAGTTTCATAATCCGAGGCTATATTGCTGTACTATTTGCGAAGATCTCTATCAGAAACTTCAAAAGTTAAAAGAAATAAGCAGCCAATGGACAAGAATTTGGTGTGGACATAACTCAGGCGCAACTGTTGCGCAGATGGACTTTTCAATCGGACGAAAAAAAACAGTTGGTAACAATAGTAACCGTTGCACAAGCCCATAACCGGTCAAATAATGGATGAATATCAGCCCCTTTACTGGGCTTTTTTCTTATCCGTTCAGAATTGGAACGTCAATTTCACAGACTTTATAGAGGAACTGAACAGGTGTTGAAGAACACTTTTAAGTGTTTTAAAAAAGCAAGCTGTCCCGCCCCGCTTTTTACCTGTTTCCCTTCAAATTTCAGGTATTTTTTCAGGTTGTACGTGATGGTCGAGAGGTGCATCACTTTGTTGACCTGTGCGAGCCCTATGGTAATCCACATGTTCCTTTAATACTATTACTATTAAACACGTATTTTTTTCGCCAATGCTATAAAATATTCCATTCAACTAAAAAGACAATTACACACGATGAATATTCTAAAAATAAGTGCTTATCGATCTAGCATCCGATTCATTGACCATTTTAATGGCTTCTTTAATTGATTTCTTTTGCGCCCTATTTGTAATTGGATAGGAAGAAGATTGTATCCGATGAAAATGACGGATAGATTTTAGTCGGAAAAAGTATACCTTTACCTTTTAAAAGTTCATTACATAATTCATCTATCGGAAAAGGTTACACTTAACGTGCATTAATAGGGAATCTGGTGCAAATCCAGAGCTGTCGCGCAACTGTAAGTAACATTCAAAAGATTTTTATCCTTGTGGTCCACTGTTCTTTTTTAGAATGGGAAGGACGATAAAAATCGTTATAAGTCAGGAGACCTGCCTGTTCCGCTATGACTTTGCTTTCGCGATCTGAAGCTTTGGTCAGGTAGGGTATACATTTGAAATAGGGTACTATGTTTATTCTATACTAATCTGTTATGCTCTTTTCCTTTCCATCGCTATTCCTTTTCGCGCATTGCAAAACTGAAGATCTGCAACGAGCTTTTAACTTAATCGAATACTCATTAAAAGTTAAAAGAAATGAAAACGCACATTCTCGGCTACCCGCGCATTGGTGGTCACAGGGAACTCAAAAAAGCCTGCGAGCAGTATTGGTCGGGCAAAATTTCAAGAAATGATCTGTTAGAAGCAGGCCATAACATCAAAAAGCATAATTGGCAATTGCAAAAAGAGGCGGGCATAGACCTGATCCCTTCCAATGATTTTTCATTTTATGACCAAGTATTGGACATGTCGCTGACCGTCAATGCCATTCCAAAACGATATCACGAGGTCATGCTAAAAGAAGGAAACTCTGAACAGGACCTCTATTTTGCAATGGCAAGGGGATATCAAAAAGATGGATTTGACATTACCGCCATGAAAATGACTAAATGGTTCGATACGAACTACCATTATATTGTACCAGAGTTTGAAAAAGGGCAGCAATTCAGCTTGTTCTCCACAAAAATTATAGATGAATTCAGTGAAGCAAAGAAACAGGGCATACTAACGAAGCCCGTAATCTTAGGCCCTGTTTCGTATTTGCTCCTAGGAAAGGAGAAGGAGAATGGTTTCCATCGTATTGAACTGATCAATGCACTAATACCCGTTTATCTTGACATTATTACTCAATTGATAGAAAGGGGAGTTGAATGGATACAGTTCGACGAGCCGTTTTTAGCTCTAGATTTGACGGGCAGCGAAAAAGAAGCCTTGCGTAACTTTTATACCACGGTCAAAAATGAATTCCCGAAGCTGAAAACCCTCGTAGCCACCTATTTTAATGGGTTGGGCAATAATCTAAAACTAGCGACTTCACTATCTATCTGTGCCCTACACATTGACTTGGTCAGAGACCCACAACAACTTGACGACGTACTGAATAATTTACCAGAAACTTTGAGCATTTCATTGGGTATCGTTGATGGAAGGAATATCTGGAAAAACGATTTCGGAGTGTCCTTCAGGATTATTGAAAAAGCGCAAAATGCGATTGGAAGTGATCGGATTTTTATTGCACCGAGCTGTTCCTTGATCCATTGTCCTTGTGATTTGGATATTGAAACGGATGAAAAAACGCTTACTCCCGAAATAAAAAATTGGTTGGCGTTCGCTAAGCAAAAATTGAATGAAGTGGTCACACTAAAAAATTTGGGAAGTGGCAAGAATGAAGAAAGCTTACTCGATCGTGTTGAAGAGAGATTCGACGCCGCTAAAAGTCGATTATCTTCAACGACCATCCATAATCAGGTAGTGAAACACCGAACCGAAGCCTTAACCGAAGTTGATTCGAGGCGCGATAATCCGTTTGCTATACGCAAAGAACTACAGCAAAAGGCTTTGAAACTACCAATATATCCTACGACCACCATCGGTTCGTTTCCGCAGAGCAAAGAAGTACGCAGTTGGCGGGCCCAATTTAAAAAAGGGACGTTGACCCAAGAGCAGTATAATTCACTACTACGAAAGGAAACCGAAAAGACCATACGATTACAAGAAGACTTAGAAATAGACGTACTGGTGCATGGGGAATTCGAACGAAACGATATGGTAGAATATTTTGGGGAACGGCTAAACGGGTTCGTATTCACAAAATTCGGTTGGGTGCAAAGTTATGGGAGCAGGTGTGTAAAACCGCCGATTATTTATGGGGACGTTTCGCGTCAGAGCCCAATGACCGTAGATTGGACAGTCTATGCCCAGAGCTTGACTAAAAAATTGGTAAAAGGCATGTTGACGGGTCCGGTCACTATTTTACAATGGAGCTTTGTAAGGAACGATCAACCTCGCTCCACCACTTGTGATCAGATTGCTCTGGCCATTCGGGACGAAGTGAAGGATTTGGAGAAAGCTGGAATAAAAATCATTCAAATTGACGAACCTGCAATAAGGGAAGGCTTACCTCTACTCAAGGAAAACTGGCAAGAATATCTAAAATGGGCGATTAGGGCATTTCGTATCGCCTCAACGGGCGTAAGTGACGAAACCCAGATCCATACCCATATGTGCTATTCTGAGTTCAACGACATCATGCATAACATTGCGGATATGGATGCCGATGTCATTACTATCGAGTGTTCCCGGTCTCAAATGGAACTGTTAGACTCCTTTGCAAAGTTCAACTATCCAAATGATATCGGCCCTGGAGTCTACGATATTCATTCGCCGCGTGTGCCTAACACGGAAGAAATGGTACGTCTATTGAAAAAGGCTAAATCAGTAATCCCTGAAAAGCAACTTTGGGTAAACCCTGATTGTGGCCTGAAGACCCGTCATTGGGAAGAGACCGAAAAAGCATTGAAAGCCATGGTAAGAGCGGCCAAAACATTAAGGGCCGAGGTTGAAGAATCAATCGCCTGATCGGTAATTGCAATGATGATAATACAGCCCACTTTGAAATGCCTTTTTTGAGCGCAAGGTGGGCTCTATTTCAATATAGACTTACGTTGAAAATTTTGGACTTACTACATGTACCTAGACTCTGAGAAAAGAGCGTGTTGACCGATTGAATTAACTTTGAACGCATCTCAAAACCAAAAAGAGAGTACCATAACGAAGTTGAAGCAAAAGACAGTAGAACTCAGCTAGGCCATGATTGACGCCGCAGAGGTATACAAGGAACTGAGCTGAAACCCTCGATATCGAGGTGCAGGCAAAAAAAGACCAAAAAAATATAGGTACAATATTTTCCCTGAAAAGGGGAATCCTAAGTTTACCGAGCAACAAACGGAGATAGTCGAACTCAATAAAAAACTGAGGGACATGGAACTTTAGCTTGATATCGCAAAAAGACTGCCCCCTACATCGGCTGGCACCTCGCCAAAAAAGGTATGCGCTACCTTTTCCTAACACTCCGTACGCTACTAGGGCGACAGAAAAAATAAAGGTTTATAAAATACCGCAGGTTCAAATATCTTCCGTCTGAAGATGTAGAAAATGTTCAATGAAAGTAAAAGTGGATATTGCAATCGGTTGAACCGGGTGGGGTACCGTCCAAAAAGCGGTCCGAGAACGAGGCTCTGCCGGTGGCCACACATGATGTTTATAAGGAAAGTTTTGAGAGTTATGGGCCCCAAGGTTCATGAACGAACTCTTAAAAAGGGATATCCGGCCGCATGGCCCACGGTGGTCGGGATAATAAGGACCAACGGACATCTGGCCAAAAGAAAAAGAAAGTTCATGATTACCACGGACACCAATTATGATTATCAGATAGCTCCCGATATATTGGAACGTGACTTTAGGTAATGTCGAACCTTATTGCGGGCAGGTTTATTTATCATTCCGATAGGGACTCACAATATACCAATAACGGGTTTACCGATAACCTTAAAGAAGATAATCATTTGGTAGTACGATTAATTGGCAGGAAAGGGAAGAACTGCCGGGACAATGCTGTTGCGGAATTTTTCTTCAAGAGCTTGAAGGCCTAAAAGGGGTACCATGAAAATTATAGCTTAAAATTATAAGCGGAACTATCTTTATTCAAGTGGATAAAGATCGTGTACCATGTTAAAGATGACACACTCGATATTGGACTACAGAACCATATAGGAATTTAACAACGAAATGTATAACTAAAAATCAGCGGCAGGGCCCTTATCTAAGTATCCACTTTTTTGATGTAAGTCCAAAAAATAAATCAAGCCTTGTAAACAGCCTTTTTGAGTCGGTATTCAAAAATATACCAACTTAAGAAAATAAAGATCGACCAACCCAAAGAGATGTAAATGATTGCCGAAAAGGAGACATGATACTTAGTAAGTAATGCCCAATACATGCAACTCATAAGTACTCCGAACAGTCCCCAATTGATAAAACGCCATTGTCCCATTATAGGTTGATTATTTTTTTTCCTTTTAATGCTTTTGCGTTTACAGGTAATCCAAATTCCGCTGAGAACTAGAGAGGATATTCCGCATCCAAAAATAAACCAGATACATTTTGTTAATAGTCCGCCCCAATACCCAAAATGTAACGGGTCTACACTATCATTAATCCACATTGCGGTACTGATTTCCGATGCTTTCTGAGAAGAAACGACCGTATTTGTACGAGGGTTTATAAGAACCCGGTTAGCACGTTGACGTACTAGGGGCACATTGCTTTTACCAATAACTCCCAAAACATCGGTAGCTTTTTGCGGAACATACATATTTCCAGCAACCAAGCCTGGAATTTCTTTCTGAGCGATCAGTACAGCTTTATCATAATCTATGGCATAAGTAAGATTAACAGAAAGTTCTGTTTCTTCAGTATCTGAGAGCTGAGGAGGCCTTGGATTTACCTGCTCCCCTATTCCCGCTACATTGGCACGTTCTATAAAGTACCAAATTCCTGTTATGGAGAATAAAAGGCAAAATGGGATAGACCATAGACCTACTAGCCGGTGTATACTTCTGAAAAAGACCAATGCTCCTTTTCCGGTTTGTAACTCAAAAAGTTTATGCCACCATTTTTTATAAAAGCAAATCGCTGTAATCAGCGAGATCAATAGCATAAATCCAAAAAACAAGACGACAAAGTTTCCTATTTGAAACGGAATAAACAGGTAATAATGTAGGTCTCTAAAAAAACGTTGAACGGTCAATGCGGACTCCCCTTGAATCTTGCCCGTATATCGGTTGGCAAATACATAGCTTAGATTCTCATTCTCTATTTTATAGAGAATATCACATAAATAGGGTTCATTGGGCCGCATCCATAATTGAACTTTAGCATTGGGGTATAGCTTTTTAAAATTTGAAACAATCAAATTTCGGGAAGCTAATTCCTTTTTTGGGGTTGCCCGCATTTCAGGGTTGAACAGCCAGTCCATCTCGTGGCTTAGCGTGGCGAGCGTTCCTGAAAAGCAAACAATAAAAAAAAGAATGCTTAGACGGATACCAATCCAACTATGGATATTGAAAAAGAACTTTTTAGAGAACTTCATAGTTTAGAACGTGTAGCCCACGCTTAGTAAATAATTACGAGGTGTGCCAGGATATAAACGCGTATAGCTATAGCCTCCTACCCAATGGGTTTTATCAAAAACATTATTGACTAAGAAACGAATGTTGAATTTATCTACTTTATACGAAACCCCAGCATCTGCTACAACATAAGAAGGAAGTTGTAAAGTAGCTTCGCGTGTATTTCGCTTGCCAACAAAATTACTACCTAATGTAATACCAATACCTTTTAGGTTTTCTCCGGTAAAGGTGTATTTCCCGAAAATACCACCTTGGTGTAAGGGCGCATTTTCTTTGCGCGTGCCTATCTCTTGAAGATTATCACTTTCTGTTATTGTAGCATCGTTATAGGCATAATTTGCAGTAAGAGTTAGATTGGGTAGAATTCGTCCGTTGACGTCTAGTTCAACACCTTTGGATTGTTCCTGACCACGTTGTCTTAACAAATCTGGATTGGTAGTGTCATTTGCATTAACAAGAATGTTGTTATTCTCTATATAATAGATTGCAAGATTTGCTGCTAAGCGTTTGTTGAAAAACTCGCCTTTTGCGCCGGTTTCAAGCATATACGCGGTAACAGGGTCAAAGGGTCCGCCTGCTTGTGGATTGTTCAAAGCGGCTACTCCTTGAGGTTGAAAGCTTTCTGTATATGTTCCATAGACATTAATATCTGGGGTAGCGCTATACACCAATCCTACGCGAGGAAGAAATTTGTTTTGTGTTGTGGTTTGTTCGTCGGGCTGATCAAAATTGGTGATGTCATTATAGTATTCCTGTCTTCCTCCCAATAAAAGTTGAAACTTATTCCACTTAATCTGGTCTTGAATATAGATACCGTAAGAATAGTATTTTGTAGGATCTGAAGGGGAGTTGATAAATATATAATCACTCAATCGAGCTACATTGTAGGTCGGGTTTTGCAAATCAAAATGTGGCACATTAGGCACTGGGTTTCCGGCATCATCTCTTAAAAAGTTTGCAAAATCGGCTGCACTTGTAGATGCGCCGCCGCCTTCTAATAAATATCCCCGGGCAAAAGATTGCGCATTGCCAACAGGTTGTTTTTGTTCGTTATAATCAAACCCTGTAACCAGTTTATGTTCTAAAGCCCCGGTAGTTGCTTTATAAACAAAGTAGGAAGATAAGTTGTCAGCGATGGTCTGACCTTTTCGGGTTATCACTTGCATTCCCATCAAAGTAGGAATAGGATCCCCATTGGCATCCAGTGCAAATTGATTGGATGTTCGGTGTTCCTCCAAATCTTCCTGAGCAGCATATTTTATATAAGAAGCATTAAAAGAAAGATTGTCTGTAAACTGATGGTTTAATGAAAGGGTAGAATAGACTACATCTGTTCTCTGGAAATCACTAGTTTGACCAATTGCAAAAGAAACTGGCGTTGAATAAATATCGCTTCCAGAAGTAGCGCCGAAAATAGGTTGTCCCCGATCTAATTTCCCATCAAAGTTTGTAATGACCAGATCAAAGTTGATTCGGGTCTTTTCGGTTGGTAAAAATGAAATCGAAGGTGCAATCACATAGGACTTTTTCTCTTGAAGATTTCTAAAGGAATCTGAGTTTTCATAAGCTAGATTGAGTCGATAGAGCAATGTTTTATTTTCATTGATAGGTCCTGTAAAATCCGCTGTAGTACGTAGGGTATTATAACTACCCAGCGTGAAGTTGATCGCCTTACGATCTTGTGTAAGCGGTTTTTTAGTAACCCGGTTCATCACGCCCCCAGGAATGGAATTTCCAAACATAGCGGAAGCAGGTCCTTTAATCACTTCTACCCGTTCAATATTGGCTAAAAGAGGCTCGGGGCCAAATAAGCCTACCACGCGTAACCCGTTAATATAAGTATCACCAGAGCGAAACCCCCTAAATGTAAAGTCATCATAATAAGAATACATGTTAACACCACTGATGTTCTTAATCACATCGTTGACCCTGTAAGCCTGCTGGTCTGCAAAAACTTCTTTGGTGACATAGCTTACGGCCTGTGGGATATCTTTAATGGCGGTTGCCGTTTTAGTAGCCGCAAAAGTCAGGTTGTTCTTATACGACTTTTCACTTCTTCCCGTTATTTCTACTTCTTGCAATTGCTCGCTGGAAGAATTAAGTGCGAAATCAATTTTTAGTTCTTGTTGCCCATTTAGGGATACATTTTTTTGCTGGGTCTCAAAACCTAAAAAGGTCACCTTAAGGATATAATCTCCGGAAGGAATATCTGAGAAACTGTAGTTACCATCATAATCTGCAGTAGTACCCGAATTTTCTGATAATATAACGTTCGCCCCAAAAAGCGGAATACCATCGGAGTCGACTATTTTACCTTTGATAGAAGTGGATTGAGCAGATGATAAGGTGAAGTTGAACAGTAATAATAGATATAAAAATGTGTAAGTCTTCATTGGTTATTTTTTTGAAGGCCCAAAAATATAAATTTATTTTTATTTAGACTTATTTTAAATAATGTTTTTAATTCTATTTCGAATTTTTATGTCAGCAGCTTTTAATTTTGGAAAGGAATACTCCTATTTCTTATTATATCCAGTTCAATTGTCCGTTTTTTCTTCATGCTGGGAATTAGATTCTCTTATTTTTATCATACCCTAAAGAGGTGAAAAACGGTCGGTTGGCGATGCATGGTTCCCTTTCGTCCCTACCCTATCCAAATCCGATATGGTAAAAATTTTTATAGAAAGAGTGGTTAAGAGAGGTTGGTTATGCAAAGTGTCCAGAAGCGATTCGTGTTCCATGGAACAGAGGAAAACTAAAAATTGGTAAATACAGACCTTAAATATTTTACACTATTTTCAATTTATGTCCAATCCCATAGCCGAGACACAATCGAAAGCTGACGGACTTCACAACGTAGAAAAAGTACCACCAATATAGGTTTGGGATTTAGGAAGGAACAATTACTTGATAAGAGTAACCATCCTAGAAATTTTCATAGAAATAAATTAACAAATTTTTTGAATATAATATTTTGCTTTTCTAGACGACTGGTCATATATTTGCGGTGTCAAATTGATTCATATCCATTGGGAATAAGTTCAAAACATATCGAAAAATCAGATTATCTGATAGAAAAAGGCCTCAGTATTCTGTGGTCCAGGGGATATAATGGAACTAGTATAAATGACGTTGTAAACGCGGCTGAAGTACCCAAGGGATCTTTCTATTTTTATTTTGAGTCAAAAGAAGATTATGTCGTTAAGGTATTGGAGAAATATTTTGAAAATAAAAGGGCCAACATCATAAAAGACATTTTCAACGATGCAGATACCCACCCTAAGGAATGTATTTTAAATTTTTATAAACTTAGAGTGAAGTATATAAAAGAAAAATTACACTGTACGTTAGGATGTATGGGTTCAAATATGTCGACAGAAATGGCCGAGCATAGTGAAAAGATTCGTACTACAATTTTGGCGGAAGAACGAAAAATAAGATTACAAGTGAGGGATGTTGTCAAAAAAGCACAAGATGCCAACGAAATTACAAATCCGATCGAGGCCGATAAAATCGTGGATTTTATAGAAGACTCATTTAAAGGCATGTTGACCTCCATGAAGGAGACCAAAAGTTCAGAACCCTTGGATAATTTTCTGAATTTTTTATCGGTGATAATCAAATAATTTTTTTTCAATACGATAACCAACTGGTCAACTATATCTAAAGGCGATATTAACATTAAATTCAATCAAAAAATGAGCTAAGAAACACTATTAATAACCAACTGGTCAACTATTATTGTTGAATCATACTTAAAAACCATTAGAATTACATATCCATTTTCAACTACAAGGAATGTATATAGCTGAATGTAACACTATATCAAATGAATAAAATAGAGATTACTTTTTTACATTGTTTATAACCGACTGGTCAACTATATTTTAAATTTAATAAAATGAAAATAGAAATTATACAAATGAATTATACAAAAACTATTATTAGCTTATTAGTACTTGCTACCTCAGTATTAATTATTGCATGTACAGAGTCAAAAGCCTCCGACGAAAGTGCGGGTGCCCTACCTGTGCCTTATATCAATCCTATCAAGGAGAACATAGATGATTGGGAAGATTATATTGGGAGGTTCGAGGCATCCCAACGGGTAGATATACGTTCAAAAATCAACGGATATATTGAAGAGGTCAGGTTTGAAGACGGTGAAACTGTCAAGAAAGGCCAAGTACTTTTCGTCATAGACCAACGCCCTTTTTATATTGCCTTAAAGCAAGCTGAAGCCCAAAAACTAGAAGCTGAAGCAAATTTGAGCAGAACAGAAAGCGACTATAACCGTATTGCATCAGTACAAGATTCTAGGGCAGTCTCTGGTGAAGAGGTACAACAGCGCCAACAAATTGCTAAATCTGCCGAGGCTAGACTAATGGCGGCTAAAGCAAACTTGGCGCAAGCGCAATTGGACCTACAATACACCGAAGTCAAAGCGCCTATAAGTGGTATTGTTAGCGAAAAATTTATTGATAAAGGAAACTATGTAACCGGGGGCTCCTCTACCGCAACGATACTAACTACAATCCTGACTATAAACCCTATTCATTTCTATTTCGAAGGGGATGAAAATGGCTTTTCAAACATCATCAACAACAACGTTGCTCAAAAAGTAAAAGTTAAGCTCTCCGATGAAGATTATTTTACTAGGGAAGGTGTTCTAGATTTCGTAGATAATCAAGTAGATAAAAGTACCGGTACCGTAAGAGAGCGGGCTATTTTTGACAATGAAGAAATGAACTTGCAGTCGGGTATGTTCGGCAGAATTAGACTGGTAAAAGAAAAAAAATCCGCCATTCTAATTCCGGATGAAGCAATCGGGTCCAATCAATCGCAAAAAATTGTCTATACGATAGATGAAAACAATACGATTAAGGTCAAACCTGTTCAACTAGGAAAACTTTATCATCAAAAGTATAGAATAGTGCTTGAAGGCCTATCTAGCGATGATAGAATAGTTGTGGGCAATCTGCTTAAAATAAGACCCGGAATGGCTGTAGATCCGAAGAAAGAATCTTTTCTACTTATAGATGAAAACACTGTAGCCAGCACTAAAAATTAAAACAGCAAAGTATTGAATATCAACATCTAGCCTGAAAATTAGGGCTGGATAAGGATTTCTATTTCCCACAACAAAGTGAAAAAATTAAAATAACAAGAATGAATTTTAGCCATAATTTTATAAAACGGCCTATTTTATCCATTGTGATATCGATCATCGTACTGATTGTCGGTGGGTTGGCCTATTTTGCACTTCCGGTGTCTCAATATCCCGAAGTTGCACCACCAACGGTCGTTATACGGGCAATGTATCCCGGAGCCAGTGCAGAAACTATTTCCAAGACTGTCGCCACTCCACTTGAACAAGAAATAAACGGTGTCGAAGGAATGATCTATATGCTTTCACAAGCCACTAACGATGGGGCCTTGGAAATTACCGTTTCATTTAAACAAGGTATAGATGTTGACGCAGCCCAGGTATTAGTGCAGAACCGCGTGGCTATAGCAGAACCAAGACTACCTGAACAGGTTAGAAGACTTGGGGTCACCACTCAAAAAAGTGCCCCCGATTTGATGATGGTGATACATATGATATCTCCTGAAAGTACATATGACCAAACTTATTTGGCCAATTATGCCAATTTTCAGATCATCGATAAATTATCCCGTATCGATGGGGTCGGGTCCGTTCGAATGTTCGGTGGAGATCAGTACGCTATGCGTATTTGGTTAAATCCAGATTTAATCGCGAATCTGGACATGACACCCAATGAAATTTTACAAGCCTTGCGCGCACAAAATGTTCAAATTGCCGGTGGTACCCTAAACCAACAGCCCATTACCGACCAAAATGCATTTGAAATCAACATTCAAACCCAAGGAAGACTGAATACCATTGCCGATTTTGAAAATGTAATTATCAGAAATGGCGAAAACGGGCAACTGGTACGACTTAAGGATATAGGAAGGGTTGAATTAGGAGCGGCAGGTTATGCCACCAAGGGATACTTAAACAAATATCCAGCTGTAGCATTACCCGTTTTTCAAAGACCGGGAACCAATGCCTTGGAAACTGCGGATGCCATTAAAAGCACCATGAAAGAAGTTTCAAAAGATTTTCCAGTAGATATAGAATATCGTATCGCTTACAATCCTACAGAATTCATACAACAATCCATTGACGAGGTCGGCGGTACTATTTTTGAGGCCGTGATTCTAGTCATCTTGGTCATTATCCTCTTCCTGCAAACCTGGAGAGCTGCCATCGTTCCTATTCTGGCAATACCTGTTTCTTTGGTTGGTACATTCGGCGTGATGCAGGCTCTAGGCTATTCCTTAAATAGTTTAACGTTGTTCGGACTTGTTCTTGCAATCGGTATTGTGGTCGATGACGCCATTGTTGTCGTCGAGAATATGGAACGGAATTTAAAAGCTGGCCTGGGGGTTAGAAAAGCGGCCGAAAAAACAATGACCGAAGTGGGTGGGGCCTTAATTGCTATGGGCCTTGTACTTGTTGCGGTATTCTTACCCACGTTATTCTTAGATGGAATTAGCGGTAAATTCTACAGTCAGTTTGGGGTAGTTGTTGCGGTCTCCACCATGATTTCAGTATTCGTTTCTTTGACATTAAGTCCAGCAATATCAGCTATTGTAATGAAACCACATAAAGAAACATCTGCTCATAAAGATGTGGCTACAATGCGTATAGTGCCTAAATTCTTTGCCAAGTTTAATCAAGGTATGGATTGGGTGTCCGATAAATATGGTCGCATTACAACTAGTTTTATAAGTAAAAGTAAAACCGTAATGCTCGTTTACATTGGTCTTATAGCGCTTACGGTCTTTGCGTTCTATAGAGTGCCTACAGGTTTTATACCCGAACAGGACCAAGGGTATTTTATATCGGTAATACAACTTCCACCAGGTTCATCTTTGGAAAGAACCGATAAGGTGGTTAAACAAGCCATTGATAGCGTTTTGAGCATTAATGGTGTAAAAGATGCCATTGCCTTTACTGGTTTTGATGCCGCTACTTTTACCAATTCCTCAAATGCCGGAGTAATTTTTACAGCATTGGATGACTTTGAAGTACGCCATGAAAAAGGTATATCCTATATAGACTTACAGCAAACCCTTGCTAGCTCATTGGGAGGAATAGACGATGCATTTATAATCGTAATTCCCCCTCCACCGGTAAGAGGTATCGGTAGTGCAGGCGGTTTTAAAATGATGCTTCAAGATAGAGCGGGCTTGGGTAATGAGCAACTGCTGCAATCCGGTTATGAATTAATGGCCGCTGCCAATCAAGATCCAGCGTTGACCAATGTGTTTACCTTCTTCAATACCAGTTCTCCACAACTATTCTTTGACCTGGACAAGGAGAAAGCCCAAAAACTAGGGGTGCCCATCGATGAAATTTCAAGTGCGTTAGAAATTTATATGGGATCGGCTTTTGTCAACGATTTCAACCTAAATGGAAAGACTTTTAGGGTTACCGCACAAGCGGATGGGGATTACCGCTATGCTCCCGAAGACCTGAGACGTATTCGAGTAAAAAATAAGGAAAATAGAATGCTTCCCCTTAGCGCCATAGGAACCTTGGAAAACATTTCCGGTCCCGCAAGAGTACCTAGATACAACCTCTACCCTGCTTTAGCATTATCCGGAAATGCCGCTGATGGTTATAGTTCTGGAGAATCATTGGCAGCTATGGAAAGGTTAGCTGAAAAAGTTTTACCCCAAGGAGTGGATTACGAATGGACAGAAATTGCATACCAACAACAAAATAGTGGGGATACCGCTGTTATTGCCTTTTTACTTGCCGTATTGTTCGTGTTCTTATTATTGGCCGCGCAATACGAAAGTTGGGTTCTCCCCTTAGCGGTAATCCTGATAGTTCCTATGTGTTTACTATCTGCGATGTTCGGGGTAGGATTAGTTGGTATGGACAACAACATACTAACTCAAATCGGACTGGTAGTCTTAGTTGGATTGGCTAGTAAAAATGCCATCCTAATCGTAGAATTCGCCAAACAACTGGAAGATCAAGGCTATAGTTTGGAAGAAGCGGCCAAGGAAGCGGCCAGATTAAGACTACGCCCCATTCTAATGACTGCCTTTGCCTTTATTCTTGGCGTCATCCCACTGGTAATCGCGCAAGGGGCAGGTGCTGAAATGAGAAAATCTTTAGGTACGGCAGTTTTCAGTGGCATGCTAGGGGTTACCTTCTTTGGCCTTCTCTTTACCCCTGTTTTCTATGTATTATGTAGAAAACTAGTACTTAAAAACAAACCACAAATAAACGCTTAGTCAAAAATGAAATATTTAATACACATAACATTCCGAACTGCCTTCCTTTTACTAATGCTTCAAGGATATGCCCAAACGGACACCATTCAAAAATGGAGGTGGCAGTCAATATCACAAAAGAATGTTGCCCTGTTCATAGGAACGGATACCATTACCAAAACTGCAGAACCCTTAACCGGAAATAAAGAATGGTGGAAATCTTTTGGATATAAGCAATTGGATAGCCTAATAGGTCTGGCTATTAAAAACAATATCGATGTAAAAATTGCTCAGACCAAAATTGAACAGGCCCGGGCACAAAAAAGGATTGTGATGTCTACGTTATTCCCATCCATAAAATTAGAACCTTCTGTTATGCGTCAAGAACTTTCTGGGAATAGGCCAAATCCTTTCGGCGGGCAGCTGAACAGAGTGAACTTAAACACCTTTGAAGTGCCTTTGGTATTGAACTATAAACTGGATATTTTCGGAGAAAATATAGACCAGGTAAAAGCCAATAAATTACTTACTAGTTCTAGGGAGGAAAATAAAAAAGACATTACACTACAGGTGTTAACAGAAGTAGCCCAAAATTACTTTCTGTTACTACAATTAGATGCTGAAAAAAACCTTCTCAAAGAGACCGAAGAAACCCGTATTCATAATCTAGAAATAACAACTGTCAGAAATGGGGCTGGTCTGGTTAGTCAAATAGATGTTCTCAGGGCTAAATCAGAACTATCGTCGGTACAGGTTCAACAAAAGAACAATGAAAAATTGCGTTCGGAGATTGAATTGATTTTAGCCTTATTAACAGGAGCCGACGCCACTTCTTTTACAATAGCACCGACAACTATTGAATTTATGCCTCCTGAAATTTTACTCTTGGAAAAGGATATGGTTGCTGCGACCCGACCTGACCTAAAAGCGGCCATTCTTCGATTGGAATCTTCAGAAAAATTAGCTAGAAGCCAAAAAAAACAACTGCTACCTTCTTTTTATGCAAGTGGGTCATATGGATATCTATCTGGGAACAGCTCTAATTTAATCGAAAACAATAGCAAGAACTGGGCTGCTGGTATCACCGCCTCCTTGCCCATTTTTGAAGGTGGAAAAAAACGTTCTGAAATTAAACTTAGAGAAAGTGAATTGAACGAAAGTAAAGAAAGATATAACCAACAGCTTTTACTATCGTACCAACAAATAGAAAACTCATATGCGCAATTAAACTGGGTACATGAGCAATTATTGGCACAACAAGAATTTGTCAGTGCAGCAATAGATGCGGCAAGTTTAACTGGCGAACGATATAGAAAAGGCCTAGTGAACTACATTGATGTTGTAGACGCAGAAAGACAGGTTCTTGAAGCGGAACAACTCAGTGTACAGTTATTCGGTCAAGAATTGATTGGTAGGGTAACCTTAATACGGGCACTCGGTATAACGCCATAATTGTTACCTATTAAAATGAACACAACACCACTAAAACTTAAGTAAAATGAAAAAAAGTTCAGAGGGAATTATTTTTATTGTAGACATAAGTGGCTATTCAAAGTTTGTAAAAGAAATTGATAATGAAATTGGGGCTGAAGTTATTTCAGACCTCTTGCATACCATTATAAAATCGAATTACCTATCCTTTAGAATTTCAGAAATTGAAGGAGACGCTGTCCTATTTTACAAATTAGACCACATTTACCCCATTAGTAAGATATTGCTTCAGTTTGAAATAATGCTTACAGAGTTCAATAAGAAGATTGATTACTATAAAAACCTATACCATAATGTTGCCGATCTATCTTTAAAGTTAGTGGTGCATTATGGTACCATAGGCAAGTTCTCAACCGATGGATTCAATAAATTGTTCGGGAATACCCTTGTAGAGGCACATCGTCTTTTAAAGAACAGTATTCCCTATAGAACCTATACGCTCATTACCAACGCGTATCAAGAAAAATTAAATCAATTAGAATTAGATAGCGGTAAAAATATTGATTCACAACAGCATTACGATCAATACGACATCGGTAAACTTCATTATTCTTTTTACCCATTTAAAAATTCAAAATATAGGATAGAAAATACATTAGCGATAGCATAGGTAATTTTGTAATTATCAAATATGAAAAGAGGGAAAAATCCATTTATAAATCAGAATGGAACTATCAAAAATAATGAACTCTTATTCCTTTGAGTGACAAATTCATGAAGCTAAAAATCTTGCAAGACTAGAGGTCTTTAAACACTCTCAAAATAATTTTGAATGCATTCGAGATCTGGTGGACTTGCTCCCCTTTTGAGGAAGATGTTCAGTTCTGTTAATAACTCTCATTTTCATTTTTGCTACAGCTGTGTTTTCTGCTTTCATAACGGTATCTAAAGACCATCCGATAACCTTTCCATCAGCCAAATCCATAGCTATTGTTAAATATTACCAACCTAGGCCTGTATGGGTATAAGTATGATTACGCTCAGGAACACCCATCCCGGTATAGTTTCCATAGAGGTGATATCGGATATCCGGACTAGTTTTTTTCTAAAGACTGTAAAGTTCCGGTTCAAAGTATTACAGGCCAAGGGATAGTTGTGTTCTCTCTCCGTTGCAACTTTGAACTTAGGCTTTCTTCCGGCAAACGGATTATTGGCACTCCTCATGCTGGTTACTCTTAGTCCGAAAACGAGGAATTTCCTAGTGATTTCTAGATCTTTTGGTTTGGAATTCATTTTCAAAGGTCCTTCTAGTTTCAGAAGTATTCCATAACCTATTTTTCCTTAAAAATTTGACTTTAAATATTCAATGCCGAATTCGTAGCTAAAACCCATTTTAATATTGTAGGTTTCCATCATGTGACATAAATTCATGGTTCATATAGAACCATGCCAGAAAATAAGACCCTTTTATTGCTTTGTTTTGGGTTCATGTCCTTTTTTGGGGAAGCTCAAGATTTCTTTCACAAAGATTCCATTTCTATTTTGGCAGATTCACTGCACAATACAGAAGCTTATAAGGAAGCCCTTATCATGCGAAAAAAAGCTTTGAAGCATGTGGACCAGTACAACAAGGATTACCAAGCCTATTTGTGGTCCAAATATTACCATACCCGAGCTTGCATTTCAGAAAATAGAAGCTACGATTATTACAATCCCAAGGATTCTATTTCCAGGCGAGAACGAGAACTATTGCTCCAAGATGCCATAAATTATATTGAAAAAGCACGTGTGGTCTACGCACCAGCCACAAATAAGGATAAACGGTATTTATATGACCTACAGAACAGAATTTATCACGAAAAAGGTTACCTAGGTCAATGGAAAGATGCCCTGAAAGAAGCAAATTTAGGATATAAGATTTTAAAAGACACCTTGGGTGAAAAGGATAAAAAAATTGTAGATCTGATCTACGACATTGGTTACATCAACGGAAAATTGGGCCGTTATAATACGAGCGCGGAATACTATCAGAAATCCTTAGAACTTTACGAAAAGATATTACAGTCCCCGCATACTGACATTGCCCAAGCTTACCTGAACATAGCACAGGAATACAATAAAATGGGATTCCGATCAAAGGAACTGAACGCGCTTTTAAAAGCTCGGGACATTTGGGAACAACTTCAAAACAGTGATGACAATGGTTATTTATACCGATGCTATGGCAGCTTGTTTCAATGGTACTTGAATTATGGGGACATAGAGGTCGCCGAACATATTCTTCAAAAAAGACAAAAACTTTTCAAGCAGGAGTCAACGGCTCAATTATCATTCATTAGAAACCATGAAGAAGAATACCATGAAAATCTGTCCCAATCTGTCGATCGAATTTCATTACACTTAAAACAAGGAGATTCTTTGGCAGGCATAAAGGAAATTGATTCGCTTTTGAACAGGATCCCGACCCGGGACAAAATGGGCTTCAAATTTGAAGCCGAATACAAATCGTGGGCATGGCAAGAGTATGCAGGGCTCATGAAAAAGGAATATCCCATAAAGGCCTTGGCCGCAATGGACAGTACCATTGCAATAGCAACATTATCAAAATTCCAACTGGACCCCTACCCTTTTTTCACAACCAAGGCGAGATTATTGGTGGAACAAGAAAAATGGGAAGAAGCCTCATTTTTTTTGGAAAAATTAATACCCACCATAACCGGAAAGGAAAGGGCCGAACTTTTCCCGTTGTACATTTTAAATGGAAAGACCCTCCAGGCCTTGGAGCGCACGAATGAAGCGGAGAACAATTTTCAAAATGCACTGTCCGAGGCCTGTTTGCACAATGTATCCAGAGCAGGGCATGTCTCCTACAAAGACCTAAAACCCCTCATCTCTTTTGAAACGGTCGAAGGATTTATGGCCATGGGCGATTTTTATTTTGACCGGTATCAAAAAGGGAAAGACAACCATGATTTGAAAACAGGGTTGGAACGGTACTTTTTGGCATCTCAACTCTTCCACAACCTATATCTGGGCGACCGCTACAATAAACAGCTTTTCAAGACATATACCTCCCTTATGGCCCGACTTCTGGAATGTGCCCACGTATTGTCCATAAAAAAGAGTCCGCTTATCGCCCAAATCGTCAATGAAAGTGAGAACAATGCTTCCAGATTGACATGGTCTCGGTTTATGTTCAGCCAGCATGCAAATAAAATGGGACTACCAAAGTCCATATTGGAACAGGAAAGTGACCTCCGTTCACAGCTCGAATTCTATTTTTCCAAACGCTATTCATTTCCATTAGAAAAGGACTCCATAAAAACTTCGCTCTGGGAAAAAAACATCGATAGTCTTAAGTGGGAGCAGCGAAAACTAATGGAAACCATCAAAAAGGATTATGCCGGTTATTATACCCTTCTATTTCATGATTTTGATATCACTTCCCTACAAAATGAACTCAAGGGGAACACCATAATCTTAAAATATCTATACACGCAGGATGAGCTTTTTCTTTTTGAAATTGGAAAAAATCACCTCATCACCCATTTACTGGGCAAAAAACCATCGCTGAACACCCAAATAAAGACCCTTTTAGAGGCCTTGCGAAACAGGGAGCATTTATCTTCAGATTTACAAAAAGCCCTATTGCCCGAATCTATTTCTAAAAATGTGGAACACATGGTCATCATACCTGATGGATTATTGTCATACCTTCCTTTTGAAGTACTTTTTGATCCCGACCAAATGCCAGCAATATCCTATGCTCCATCCCTGATTCTATACCAAGCCCAAATGGCGGTCAAAAAGAACACTCCCGAAAATAAAATGGGTGCTTTTTCCTCTTCGCAAACCGCTTCCCAATTAAGTACGCTTCCATATGCTGAAAAGGAAATCTCCCAAATATTGAAATATTTCCCTGGGGACAAGCACACCCATACAGGGAAGGAAAATTTTTCAAAAGAAGCGCCCAACTATGATCTGCTCCATATTGCCACCCATTCTTCCGTGGACATTGACCCTGATCGTTCGGCCCTTTTCTTTGGTGAGGAAAAACTTTTTGCCTCGGAAATCTATAATAAACATCTCAATGCCAAGATGGCCGTTTTGAGTTCCTGTGACACGGGTTCGGGAAGTTTTAAGAATGGTGAAGGCATTATGAGCCTGGCCCGTGCATTTACGTATGCAGGGGTTCCTACTACGGTGATGGGGCTTTGGCAAGTGGACGACCGCGCAACGGCCATGCTCATGGAATATTTTTACAAACATCTAAAAGAAGGACAGACCAAGGATGTAGCCCTAAAAAATGCCAAATTGGATTATTTGCATACCATAAAAGACCCGCTATTAAGACATCCTTACTATTGGGCAGGTTTTGTAGTTACAGGAAACACGGATGCCATAACCGAAAACACCGCTATACCATGGTGGTGGATTGTTGCGTTGTCCTTTTTATTGGGGAGCTTATGGACTTGGAAGCGATTTGGAAATGCGGGCCATTAATTCCTTTGATTCTTCTTGTTTGAAAGAATCTTTTGAACCCTTTAGCATGGAAAGTTCTTCCTTCGTCTTTTTGTAATTCCCCTTTTTCAAATAGGCCAATGCCAAGAACCAATGGGAACGAAGAGCCAATGAATCTCCCGATGCGACATGTTGCTCCAATACTTTAATGGCCTCTTCAGTTCTGTCCAATGCCAATAAGGCGCTGCCCTTATAATATCCAATCCAAGCGGGAGTTTTATCCGGATCCAATTCATCAAAAAGCTTCAGGGCTTGGGAATACGTATTCTGTTCATAGGCAGAGAAAGCCAGAGCCAATGTATCCTCCCCTTCATTCCTTACCAACGGCAGCGAAACATTTTGGGCGGGCTTAAAATATTCAGAAAACAAACTGTTCGGATCTATGGGTTGTGAAATGTTGTAGAGATAGATTCCCATCAATAGGGCCACACTAGCTGCAATCGCGATGGTCCAATACCGTTTGGGCTTTAAAACTGGTTTTTCAACATCAAAGTTTTGCAACTTTTTCTTGAACAGTTTTTGGTCATGTTCCTTGGCCGCCTTTTTTACACGCTCAAAGAAGACAACCTCATCCCTAAATTCCATATCTTTTTGAATCAAGGTTTCAAAATGAACAGCTTCCTCACTCGAAAGCTTCCCGGCCAAATACTTTTCTATGAGTTCTTGTCTGTCCATTTGTTTCTGTTCCGGTTAACAATATCCTTTAATTTTTTGATACATCGAGATTTATGACTTCTTGTTACGGCCTCATTCTCATAGCTCCGTATTTGTGTGATCTCCTCATTGGTTAGTCCCCTGTAAAGTGCCATTGTTAACAAATCCCGACAATTTTCACCTAATTCCTCAAAACTTATGGCAAAAATGCGTTGCTCCTCCGTAAGGGCATCCTCCGAATCAACAGACTCCTCCGCCCTCATTTGTCCCATATCGATCGTGTTTTTTAAAGTGTCCGCTTTTAACTTATTAAAAATAAGATTCTTGAAAACACCTAAAAGATAGGTCTTAAAACTACCTTTTACAGCATAAAGTTTTCCCGATATTGCGTAATCCCTCATGATCAAAAAGCAATCCTGATAAATGTCAGCGGCGTCATCAGGGGATATCCCATATTTACCACACAAACCATAACAAGGCTCCCTAAAGGCATAATAGAGTTTTTTAACTTGTAGTTCATTTCCCGACCGAAGGTCATCAACATAGTGTTTCTCCATCCAAAAATTAAATCTTGGTCGATTTCTCGGTTAACATTTGTCCTGTTTTACAAACTATAAGGTAAACATACTAACAGAAATGGATCTTATAACCTCAAGAACCATCATTTTTCGCATTTTTTTAGGGCTGTTCCTATTGGGGAACATCAGCTCCGTTTACCCGCAAAACCAAGTTTCGTTCCGGCAATTGTCCATTAAAGAAGGCCTATCGCAAAACTCGGCCATTTCTTTGGCACAAGACAGTACCGGTTATCTATGGATCGCCACACAGGATGGTCTTAATAGATATGATGGGAGAAAATTTGAGTTGTTCCCACAGTATTTTGAGGACATTACCAATCCAACCTATTCCCAGCTGGGAAAGGTATATGTGGACCGTAAAGGACAGATATGGTCCCTGCCTGTATCTCACATTCCCCATCTTTTGGATACAGTCTCGAACAAGTTCCAAGCCCTTCCAGAGCTAAATAACATAAGTGTCATCTATCAAGATAGACAGGAGCGACTTTGGTTTGGTAGTTATGACCAAGGACTTTTTATGAGATCCCCGAACAGTAAAAAAATACAACATGTATTAAAACCGGACTTTGTCGGAACCATTTATTCCATTACGGAAGATGATAAGGGGATAATTTGGTTAGGATGTGAAAATAAAATTGTATCCTTCAATCCTTTGGACATCAAAACAGCAACTTCGCACTGGCCAGATGGAAACAAACTATCATCGGCCAACTACAGCAACATCCTATTTGACCAAAAGGGAACCCAATGGATAGGAAGCTATGGCAATGGAATTTGGTATAGGGAAAAAGACGTCGAAACCTTTAAACACCCCGACATTTTTATTGATGACGCCAATGAATTATTGGATGATGTGTATGCCATCTCCATGCTTTTGGATTCCCGTAACCAACTTTGGATAGGAACTTATGGCGAAGGGGTTTTTAAAGTTGACCTGAACCTGAACCAGTTGAACCAGTTCCTTCCCAATAAGCATGATCCCACCACTATTCATTATAAGGATATCTTGAGTATTTATGAAGATTATACCGGAACCGTTTGGTTCGGTACCGATGGTGCCGGGGTCAGTTATTATGACCCGTTCCTTGAAAAATTCAACTCCTTTACCAATTTACAGACCCCGGCCAATATCAGTATTGATGTAGTAAGGGCACTGACCAAAGATCAAAGAAATAGGGTATGGATCGGTACCAGTGGTAAAGGCCTTTCCTATTACGATCCCATGAACGATAGCTGGGAGACCTTTACCAAGGAGAATACCAAGAATGCATTGAGTTCCAACAGAATTATGAGTTTGTTACCAGGCAGTAATGGCGAACTTTGGATAGGCACCCAAGAAGGAGGATTGAACATTAGGGACAAAAATGGAAAATACACAACATATGATGAGACCTCTACGATAAAATTCCCCGGCAAGACCATTTGGTGCATGCAAGCCGATGCACAAGGAAATAAATGGTTGGGCACTAGGGAAAAAGGACTCATCAAGTTTGGTAGCGATAGCGGGGTTTTGGAAACTTATGACAATACCCCTTCAGGAAAAAACCTGCCTTCCAACAATATCAGGGCCATGGCTTTTGAAAATGACAAGATCCTATGGATTGCCTCCCAAGACGATGGTATTGCCCGATTGGATCTAGAAAGTAAAAAAGTAACGACCTATTCAGCGGATTCCATACAAAAAAACAGCTTGTGCAGTAACCACATCAAATCATTACACTATGATCCCAGAGGCGTTCTTTGGATAGGTACTTATGGTGCCGGAATCTGTGCCTTGGAACTATCCAGTGGCAAATTTTACCATTATAACGAAGAAGATGGTCTTGCCAACAATGTCATTTATGGCATACTGCCCGATTCCGAAAACAATCTTTGGCTCAGCTCCAACAAGGGGATCACAAAATTCAGTGTCCCCAAGGATTGGAACAGCCCGCCCGTGATCACCAATTACAACAATTACGATGGCCTTGCCACAGAATTCAATACCGGAGCTTATTATAAGGCCGAAAATGGTGACCTCTATTTTGGCGGACTGGAAGGTTATTATTGGTTCAACCCATCACTGGTAGGTGTAAATCCGGTGCTTCCCAAAACGGTCATCACTGGCCTTGAAATTTTTAATCAACCTGAAGCGTTGGTTCCCCATGCCGAATTCAAGGCAAACCAAAACACGGTGGCCTTTCAATTTTCGAGCCTACAGTTTTCGCTTCCTAAAAAAAATCAATTCCAATATAAATTGGAAGGGCACGACAACGCTTGGGTACATGCTGACAACACCAATATGGTACGATATACCAATCTTCCACCGGGCCAATATACATTTAAAGTAAAATCCAGCAATTATGATGGTCTTTGGAACGATGTTCCGGACATATATCCCTTTACCATAATGAAACCGTGGTACACCAGTAGTTTGGCATGGGGCGTTTATTCAGTGCTCCTTCTTTTGGGAATTTACATTGCCTATGCTTATTTCAAATGGCGCTGGCAAATGCAATGGAAGTTAAAATATCAAGAAGACGAAGCCATACGCCTGAAAGAACTGGATACCTACAAGAACAAACTTTACACCAATCTATCCCATGAGTTCAGGACACCACTGACCTTGATTTCCGCTCCCGTAAAAAAACGGTTGAACGATCCCGACCTGTCCCCACAGCTACAAAAGGACCTTAGGTTGATCGATCAAAATTCCACCCAACTCCTGGGTCTGGTAGATGAACTTTTGGAACTCTCCTTTTTGGAATCCGGCTCCGCAAAATTGCACGTGGAAAAAGGCAATGTGGATGGCTTTTTAAAGGCTTCGGCCTCATCCTTTATCCCGTTGGCTGAAAAAAGAAACATTGCTTTTTCGTATCGCATCGCGGACATGAAGGACGCATGGTATGATGTGGACGTACTTCATAAAATTCTGAACAACCTGTTGTCCAATGCCCTAAAACACAGTCCCGAAAAAGGAAAGGTCACTTTTAATGCGTTCCGAACAGGTTCGCTTATGTTGCGATTGGAGATCACCAATCAATTGACCGTTGGGCAACTCCCCCATTTGGACATCCTCTTTGATCGGTTTTATCAGGTCAACCAAAAAGCGGATGGGTTTGGTATTGGGTTATCCATGGTCAAAGAACTCGTCAAATTGAACCATGGAACTGTGGATGTCAGTTTAATCGACACGAACCGGATTCAATTTATAGTGGAACTGCCCATTCAAAAAAGTGCATTTAAACCGAAAGAAATCAAGGAAACCACACTTTTGGAGCAAGAAGAGATCCCACTGGACAACATTTCAACTATTTCTGGGCAAGGTGAAGAACTGCCGTTGATCCTCATCATAGAAGATCAAAAAGATCTTCAAGATTTCATAGCCGGACTGTTCCGGGAACATTTTAGAATCTTGACCGCAGGTGAGGGAAGATCAGGTATTGAACAAGCTATAAAGTTTGTACCTGATCTGGTCATTTCAGATATTATGATGCCCATAACTTCTGGAATTGAAGTTTGCAATACCTTGAAAGAGGATGAACGCACGTCGCACATACCCATAATTCTGTTGACTGCAAAAGCCAAATTGGAAGACGAGATCCAAGGCATAAAAACCGGTGCGGACGATTACATTACAAAACCCTTTCATCCCGAAAAGCTAAAGGCGCGTGCCGAAAATCTAATCGCTCTGCGAAAGCAATTGAGGAAAAACTACCAACAAGACGGGGTTCTCAAGCATCCAGAAGTTTCCTTTACCCCTACCGATGTGCAATTTTTGCGACGGGCCCAAAAAATATTGGATCAACACCTCTTGGAGCCCACTTTCAATGCCGCTCAATTTAGCCGGGAAATGGGTATGAGCCGTATGCAACTGCACCGAAAACTCACTGCCCTTACGGGGCTTTCCTCTTCAGCCTTTATTCGTTCCAAGCGTTTAAAGTCAGCGGTCCAACTGCTTAAAAATTCTGATGCCACCATTGCAGAGGTAAGTTATAGCACCGGATTCAACACACCTTCCTATTTTATCAAATGTTTTAAGGAGGCCTATGGTAAAACACCTATGGAATACATTGATTCAAATAATTGATAATCAATTGATTAAATAACACGTTACACTTGTTCCATAGATTGTTACATATCGTGCATCCCCAGTGTTGACTCCCTCCTACATTTGAATCGATCAAAAGCCAAAACCTGACAGACTTTTTGGAGACAAATAAGATTTCACAATAATCATAAAATATGGACATTAAAAAATACCTCATTACAGTACTTTGTATGACGGCTTTTCTACAGAGCGGCCAAGCACAATTTCTAAAGAAAATAAAGGACCGTGCCAAACAGGCGGCCGAAGAAACCGTACTTCGCAAGACAGAAGAAATAACTGAGCGCGAAACCTCTAAAAAAATAGATACCGTGTATGATAAGGCGACCAAGCCAAAAAAGCAAAAAAGCAAAAAGGATTCCTCAGAATCCAGAAATGATGACATGGACGACCTAGGTGGAACAGAAGGTATGGATGGGGGATCTCCAAATACTTTCGGGGTCTATTCCAAATTCACCTTTGTACCGGGCAACAAACAACTTTTCAATGACTTTTTTGGTTTAGACGACATCGGGGATTTTCCCGCTCTATGGGAAACCGCGGGTTCTGGTGAAGTTGTGATGTTGGAAGGGATTGAAGACAGTTGGCTTTCCCTACAAAGACGATCGGGATATTACCCTTCAATAGCCAACGAACTTCCGGAAAACTATACGATTGAGTTCGATTTGATTTCCCATGGGTACGGAAACACCAGCGGTAACAGTAAACTGTATCTTGCGTTTCTGCCTAAAAAAGCCTACAGCATGGGCCAAGCCGGGAGCGTGGCCGATGTGGAGATCCTATTCTCCGATTCTTTTATCCTCAACAATGTGGAGAACTTTGGGGCCGAGGCGGAGGTGCGCATCGCCAATAGAATCGAGCGCAACCTTCCCGAGCTTTTAAACAACAAGGTGCATATCTCCATCGCCGTGAACAAAAAAAGACTGCGCCTGTGGTTAAATGAGGAAAAATATGTGGACTCCCCAAACCTCTTGCAGGGAAAATTGGGTCGCCAATTTATCATCGAAGCCAGGGACATCCTGCCTGAAAAAGGGCATTTTGTGGGCATCAGCAATTTTATGATCGCAGAATCCAGCGAAGACCTGAGATCTCTCCTGCTCAAAAACGGAAAATACGCTACTACAGGTATCTATTTTGATTATGACAGTTGGATCGTAAAACCGGAATCTTATGGTGTCATCAAGGAAATCGCAGCCGTGCTGACGGCCACGCCCCAACTGAACCTGAAGATCGTGGGCCATACCGACAACAGTGGTGATGTAGCCTATAATCAATCCCTTAGTGAAAATAGGGCCGAGGCCGTAAAGCAAGTCTTGGTGGAGCAATTCAATATAGACGAAAATCGACTTGAATTTGAAGGCAAAGGCGAAACGGAGCCCGTTGCCGACAACAATACCCTTACGGGCAAGGCCAATAACAGACGGGTGGAATTCATTAAAAACTAACTCCAATGAAAATTAAGTCCATTCTTTACCTAGGGATATGCGCGGTGTTTTTTTGGGCCTGTGGCAAGGACGATAATGGTCCTGAACCCCAGCCAGAGCCTAATCCCGTACAACAACCCGAACCTGAACCTGAACCTGAACCTGAACAGCAAAAGGATACCGTGGTCTATGTGGCAGGGGTTCAGCTAAACGGTTATGGCAAGGCGGTGGCCACCCTGTGGACCAACAAGGTGCCACAGACCCTTTCCGATGACTTTTCTAACAACATAGCACAAGGACTGGAAATTATTGGAAAAGACCGCTATTTGATAGGCTATGGCCAATCTCCAAACAGGTCTAATGTGGCCAAACTTTGGAAAAATGGAGAAGAAACCACTTTGTTCGATGAGGATGATGATTCCTACGCAACAGCCATATGTAGTTATGAAGGGGTACCCTATGTCGCGGCCTCCTATGGGGGTGATGGGATCATAAAGGCCTGGACCCAAGATGCAGATAAAGATATTACCGATGGAACCTTTTACTCCTTTGCCTACGATATCGCCGTGGACGAAGCGGGCCATCCATACATCGTGGGATATGTGGCAAAACCACATCAAATTGCGACCCTCTGGCAGAACGGGACCCAAGTGGAACTTACCGACGGTAACTTTAATGCCCGGGCAAGAACCATTTTCCTTGCCGATGGTGACGTGTATGCCGGAGGGTATGAGGACAACAGTACCGGCTTTTCCGTGGCAAAAATATGGAAGAACGGACGGGCCGTTGCCCTTGGTGATGGGACCCAAGATTCCTATGTCTATTCACTATTCGTCTCAGAAAAAGAGGTGTATGCCGCCGGGATGGTGTACCTAGATTCCGATAGTGCAAAGGCCACTATTTGGAAAAACGGGATACCCATGGCCTTGGAAACCGCAGGATATAAGAAAAGTGTTATCTCAAAAATTAAAGTAGTCGGAAATACGGTATACGCCTGCGGATATCTCGAATCAGAATATGGAGACGAACTTAAGGCCGTGGTATGGAAAAATGGAACACTCCTCATTTTGGACAGCCCTTTCCCCAAATCTTTAGCTAGCGACCTAGAAATCGTCATCGAATAAAAACATAAATGAATAGTAATACGAAACAGATGAAAACAATACACTTATTTTTTACCATGGTCCTGTTGGGGATCACTACAATGACCATACAGGCCCAGACCAACGATTGGGTCGGGGAATGGAATACCAGGTTTACCCACACCGATGCATTGTGGAAACTCGACATCACCAAAAATAGCTATGGCGAATATATCGGAACCTTTCCTGATGGAAAACTGGTAGGGAAGATAACCAATGGGGAGCTTACAGGAACCTATACCCGTACCCCTAACAGCTTTGACCGCACCGGAATGGGAAAAATGGGGGAGTTTCGGTTTGTGCCCGCAGCCAATAATAAAAACAAGTTCACCGGATACTATAAGGTGGAAGGAAAGGATATATGGCAGGCCGATACCTGGAACGGAGAGAAAAAACTGCCCCCCAGCTTGGTAGAACAAATTGAAAAAAGGGAAACGGAAAAAAAATTGGGAACGATAAACAAGGACTTCCTGCCCGATACCCACAACATTTGGACGGGCACCTGGCAGACCGATGCCGTTGGCAAACTCAAAATAGTGGCCTCGGATCGGTTGCACATCAACGGAAAAGCCAATAAACCGATTGCGGGATCAAACCGAAGTACACTTTTTGATTTGGAAGGTGCCATTACAGGTGGGTCTAACCCAAATAGCAGCGTAAAATACTATCAAGGTACAATTAAGACCAAGGAGGGGAAGCAGGGCACTTTCTCGGTATATATGACGGATGAAGGTAAGTTTAGCGGCCACATCACTTGGTCAAATCCCGGGTATCGTGGTTTAGCAGCCACCACCCAGGAAGATTTTTCGGGGACAAAAACGTCATCGTCAACTCCCAGCCTGATCACCTATTATTAAAGCCACCACCATCTCCATGGGAATGGATAACTCCCTCGGAGTATTATAGGAATACCTCAACACCACCAGATATGACTCCCTATCAAATCAAATAACATGCGACTCTTTCTTCTCCTCTTTACTTTGTTCCTATTGTTTTCATGCAATGAACTAAAAAAAGAAAACACCCGGGGTACGGATGAAGTGCTCGACGATTTTTCTAAAATGCCGGATTCTATCTTTATGGCCGGGTTTAAAATGTTGGAAACCTTAGAGGAAACTTCATTCTCAAAGGCGTTGGCACTGTTACAAAAAGAACCAAACGTTACCGAAATTGGTGTTGGGGATAGCCTTTTAAGTTTTCGGGTGAGCCATGGCCCTATGATGCTCGTGCCCTTTGGGGAAGGAATACCGGGTACCAAAGGACTTTCTGCACGCTCGCTTTCCACTGCACCATTCTTAACAGTTCAAGACGAAAAAGACCATGTTGTTGCCGCACAACGAGAAGATAGGGAGCATAAAAAAGCGTTGATCTTGGCTCCGTACCTGTGGGAATTTGGCCAGAACGAGGATGCACTAGTACCCTTAAAAAAACTAGAAAATCAAAGGAATTATCGTGGAAGAATCACCTATAAGGTCAATTCCACCAAAAATGCCCAGAACATCTCTTTGGACGATTATACCTCTTTCGAAGCTTATGATATGATATACATAAGTTCCCACGGCTCCATGACCTGTATTACAAAGGAAGGGGGTATCGAAATTACAAATGGTGGTCTTTGCCATAGTTTCATCAGCACGGGGGTAAGATTAAAAAAAAGTGAATTGCCCCAATTCAAAAAGTCAATTGGCTCAGAAGTATTCAATGGCATTGCCTTTTCACGTTCACAAGAAGAGGGAATAATCGATGTGGAATTACTTCCCGAATTTTTTGAAAACCACTATAAAGCGTTAGAAAACAAACTCATCATTATCAGTGCGTGCCAATTGGGACAGCGAGGTGATATTGGTGATACATTTGGCAAGATCTTACGGAACAGCCAACTGTTCTATTGGCAAAATACCATTGATGCCAACGATGCCAAAAAAGCCTTTTCAAGCCTGTACGATAGAATGCTGGACTATGGGGAAACCGCACCGGTCGCATTTGAGAATATGCCCGACGCCCTCAAGAAAAACATCCCCTATTTTAAGGATGTAAAAAAACAGGGCGATTCTGTAGAGGTCTTCAATTACTTAAAACTGGCCTCCCAAGGCAATGCCATGCATCTTATAGAACCCGTCACCTTTATTGACGAAAAGACCCGCAGACCTTTGGACGAGGGACAGGTATTTCCCTTTGAAGGTATTTTTGAGGACAATCTACCGGAAAGTGCCAACTTTACCTTGGAACTCCTGGGCTACGACCAAAACGAAATGCAGCAAGGGCATATGACCTTGACCCTCAAGGTTGATGGTGAGACCGTTCTGGATAACCAGTCCTTCTTGCCCGATACCGATCCCTATGACCATATTGAGGTGCAAAATGGAAAAAACGAGAAGACCACTTGGGTCACCTTTAAGGGTATCGATCTAAGGAAAGACCTCAAAAAGAACAGCTCGGTAAAATTAGAAGCTTTGTTCCATTTTGATGGGGAACATTACGGGTACCAGTCCTTACAGGTAAGCACGGGAAGCTCCGATATGCGCATCGAAATGGAGCATGAGGGCGACCATATTACCATGTACTTCGATGCCGATAACTATGGGTTGAAAATGGTAATCCCCAAGGAGAACCAAACCATGTACGGTGATGAGCAGGGGTTTATGTACGTCCATTCCGATGGGGAAGGTTGGATAAAGACCGAAATGAAGGGAATGTTCGCTGCCATCGGGTCCAAAATGCCCATTAATCTGGATTTTCTTAACGATTTACCTGCCAAGGGAACGTTCCTCCATAAAATTCCGGCCTTTGCAGCCACACTTACCATTGCCAAACTGGAACAGGAACCCCGGGCCAAAAAAATAAGTGGCCCCTTAGATGCCAAGACCGTTTTCTTGGCAGACGGCCATGTAAAAATCACCTTTGACGCACAAAAACGCTTGGAATCCCTAGAAGACCAAGGCTATATAAAATACTACTACGAACCGCAAAAGGTAACTTTTCCCAAGGCCAAGTTGTTCCAGATGCCATCATTCTAAAAACCAAAACACATGAAAAAAAACCTCCCGATTCTCATAGTTCTCTTGTTGTTCGCCTGCACGCTTCAGGCCCAGAAAACCTTTATCAACAGAGATCCAAAGGGGTACTTCCCCAAAATCATGATCAATAACGTGAACACCAAATTGTTCCACCGGATGAACGGGTCGGTAAAATTATGGCTGTATTGGAGTGAAGTACCCGAATCTACAGGGTACATGGATGGCAGGACGCACTATAAAATGACGGTGTACAATTCCGATGCCATTGCCAATAGGACCTTTGAGTTCGATTATACGATCTATGGGGGGTCATTTTCTGGGAAACCCACATACTGCAAGCTTATCGCCACTTTTGTATATAAGGACAAGCGGCCCACCAAAAAGGTGACCGAATACTTTGATCTTCAAAAAAATCCCTAAAAACCGATATATGAAAAACATACACCCTAATAACGCAGACATGAAAGAAGGTAAAAATACAGCGATCATCGCCTATTGTACCCTCATAGGCCTCATCATTGCCTTTACATTGAACAGTAGCAAGAAGAATCCTTTTGCCAACTTTCACATCAAACAATCCGTAGGATTGGCATTGACAGGTCTTATTCTTTACATTATTGATAAAGTGCCCTATATAGGCGGTATTTTAAACCTTTTAGGCCTCATAATACTATTCTATATGTGGATTATGGGGCTTATGAATGCAATAAATGGCGTAGAGAAACCAGTGCCTTTATTAGGAAATGCTTATAAAGAACTATTTAAAAATATATGATTCGTCGACCTATGAAAATAATAACTATCGTCTGTCTGGTTTTCCTAACCCTACTATCTGGATGTAAGGAGGACGCAAAAAACCAAACATCCATTACAGATGTGCCATCCAATGCCCCTAAATCAGATTCAAAAACCACCAATGACGTGTTGAACAAGCAACAGTTTCAGGCATTTTTCCCCAAACAGCTAGGAGGTTATGAACTGAGGGACGTCTCCATACTTGCTTCCAATGCCATTACCACCGGAACCTATATCAAAGGCAACGATTACAACCGAAGCTTGGTACTCATTTTGCAAGATGGTAACAGAAAGGGTTCGGGAATCATTAAAAATTTCGATATGAGCTATGCACAAGACCTAAAACCCGCACCTGGGAGCGAATACATTAAAAAAGAACGGGATGGTTACAGAACCATAGCCTTGGTACAGCCCCAGATTGGGAGAAACTTGATTGAACTTACCTATAAAAACCGATTCCGTATTTCTTTGGAAGGCGTGGAGGATGTGGATACGCTTTGGCGTTATTTGGACAAAGAGAACTTTGCCATTTTAGATTAAAAATATAAGATATGAAAAGAATGATCATTACTTTCTTGGTCTTTACAACACTTATAGGGGCCTTGGGCTGTAAGAACCAAGAGAAACAACCTTCACCAGTAGGACAAAGCCCGATTCAAACCGTTGAAAAAACAGAAGCAGTCAAAACCAAGGCACCCAAAGCTACCGTAAGTATAAACCTTGATGGCCAAGCTTTGCCTTGGGGCGTACTGGACACCAAGCGTTCCACCGATGTGACCCTTTTGGACAACGGTCTTCAATTTCGATTGAACGATACCGACAACCGCTCAGTTCTGGTGAACCTCTATGCCCCTGACTTTTTTAACCAAATACCCATTCGCATCACCCAACAGACCTCGGCTTTGGCCCCGGAAGATGTGTATAAGGTAAAAACACAGAGCAGATTGGAAGTCTTGGTTCCCAGTGAATACCCGGTGCAGGGCGATGCCAAGGTATTGTACGAAGGCGATGTGACGCTTGAGCAATACAGTCGGTCAGCACTTACGGTCACCTTTCAAGGTAAAGGATTGCCTTTGGGAGCTTCTAAGACCCAACTGTTTCCCATGGAAGGGAAAATTGTGTTGGAGAATTTTGAAATCTACGATGCACGAAACTGATGGAAACCTTTTTTTCAAACTTCAGTATAATGGAACGCAATGGGATTATCCTTTTGACGGTATCCATCCCCCTAATGATTTGGACCTTGTGGAATTGGCATCTTTCCGAACAATCCAAAACATGGCCTAAGGTGAAAGGGGAAATATTGGATGTAGCCATTACAAGACGTCCTTATTTGATAAAATACCAATATCGCATTGCAGGTAAATTGTATGAAAACGACCGTATTTTCTTCACCAACTCCCGAGAATGGGAACGAAGAGCCAAAACTTTCCGGAACATGTACCAAAAAGAACAAACAGTGGATATTTTTTACAATCCAAATAATGCAAAAATGGCAGTTTTACAACCAGGGCGAAGAGATGGGCTTCTTACCTCCCTTCTTTTTCTGACAGCTTTTATTATGGTTGGGGGCATGGCTCTCTATGACCCCTACTCCACCCAAGAATATATTTCAACAATCCTTCAAAAATTTAAATAAAATTCAATTAAAAAATGAAAACGAACAACAGAATTATTCGAAAATTTCTTTTCACTGTAATCTTAACAACGGGAATAAATTGTTTGGGCCAAACCCCGGAGCAAGTACAGTTGATTGAAAAAGCAAAAAAAATGCAGGATAGCATTGTGAACACTTCCTTTTTCAAAAATCTGGAAGCCCAAGCCAAAAAAGAAGAGGCACTATACCAAACAAGAACGGAAGAAGACCCGAACATAATCGAGGATACCGTTCAACGCACCAATTTTCCAGTACAAGTTGAAAATTTCCCTTTTGACACCATGGACTTGGTCACTTATCCTTTGGGAATGGAAAAACCTATCCACATTGGACAGATTCAAAAAGGAGGGGTTCTACGTTTTGAACTCCCAAAAACATTACATGTGCCAGAAGAACAATTGGGAAGTATCACAACCGATTTGGCTACCCTGTTTCTGGCCAATTGTTATACCTATGCGGAAGAACTCGATACAGGTAATGAGGTCAATGGTTTCAAGGTAGAACAAATAGGCTTAGAGACCTCAGAAGGTCGCTATGCAGGAGTTCTTTTCGTCGTTTCTTCTGAAGATATGATCCCATGGTTGGAAGATCCGATGTACATGGAACCGGTATTGGGCAGCTATTATCAACTGGTCTACATTTCCAATCCGATAGATTTCACGAAAGATTGTAAATACCCGATTGATTCTGGCAATGGGGATGTGCCTGTATCCTATGACTATAGATTGGACTTAAAAGAAGGGTATCAGTTTATCCGGTATACCATCAACAGCATTTATGAGACCGACCCAAATATCAGAGCCTCATTTCCCGATAAAGTTGAAGTCACCTCAGTAAAGGAACTTCCTAAAGCCCTATGGGTTGGAAAATATTTTTAAGTCTTTACTGTAATATCATTTTTCTGTAATAGCATAGATGCTTGTGCCGGCATATTTCGAACCTGCTTTTTAAAGTGAATCGGAACTCACCCTATAATAATGGGCTATCTCGGCAACGGACTTGCCGTTGTCGAACTCTTTTAAAATCTTCACGAACTGTGTTGGTGAAAATCTGCTCCTCTTCATAATACTGTTTGAAACCATGACCTCCCCCCGTTAAACCTTCAGGTTTAACGGGGGGAGGTCAAAGAAAGGACAGCCCGTTCACCATCGATGTCGTTTGTAATAGGCATCTCTTTTTAAAGAGATGCCTATTACAAATTAAATAAACGCCATACCGCTAAAAAAGAGATGGAACAGGTCCTTGCAGAACTCGTTCAAAAAAGCAGAAGAATCCTACCTAGGGAAGGTGCCAGAAAACTGATAAAATCATTATATCAGTACTTTTAGGAACGGTACCTGAAAATAGGTAGGGACATGCTATTCCGTATCTTAAGAGAAAATGGCATATTTGTTCTAAGAAAGCAATATTCTTACAGGACCACCAATTCATACCATCGGTTCAACAAGTACAACAACATCATAAAAGACCTGAAGATAGATAGACCCGATCAAGTTTGGGCCTTCGATATCACCTACATCAGGACCATTAACGGATTCTGTGACCTGGTGCTTATAACCGATATGTATTCCGGAAAAATCGTTGGCTTCGACCCTAAGTGATAGTCTGGAACTAAAAGGATGTGTAAGAGCCTTGAACAAGGCCATTTACAATGCCAGGAACATTGAAAGACTTATCCACCAATCAGACAGAGGCATCCAATATTGAAGCAATGTATACACTCAGATCCTGAAAAGAAAAAAGATAAATATCAGTATGACGGAAGAAAACCATTGTTGCGAAAATGCCCTCGCCGAAAGGGTCAACGAGATTCTTAAAGATGAATTTTATCTCGACCAAACTTTTACAAGCGTTGTCCATGCCAAGAAAGCGACCAAAAATGCAATCAAACTGTACAACTCTAAAAGATTGCATTTATCTTTAGATTATAGAACATATTACGTGCATAAACATGCCGCTTAAAACTACTATTAATCTGTAGCTGTATTTAAGACTTAACATTTAAACTAAAATCATCAATTTGAATAGAACATTTCTAATATCAGGAGCAAGCTTTGCTGGATTGACTCTAGCATATTGGCTAAATAAATTCGACTACCATGTTACCCTTGTCGAAATTTCGTCTGGAATAAGAAAAGGAGGCTCACCCATTGAAATTCGAAGTGAAGCTTTAAACATTGTCCAAGAAATGGGACTGTTGGAAAAAATAAAAGCAAAACAATTGACTGTTAACGTAAATAAAAGAATGGTAAATGCGAAAGATGAAACACTTTTTTCGTGGAATCATTCGGAAGGAAACGACATTGAAATCGATAGGGATGATTTATTGGATATTTTAGAAGAAAGCATTCCAAAGAATGTTGAATTCCTTTATAAAAACCGAATCACAAGGCTTGAACAGTTTGAAGATAATGTAAACGTTACTTTCAAAAACGGAGAAAATCGAAACTTTGATTTTGTTATTGGAGCAGACGGGACTCATTCGTCCGTTAGGAAATTAATTTTTGGAAACGAAAATGAATTCTCCATATTTTTTGGAGCCTATTTCGCAACCTGTGAAATGAAAGATATTGCAACAAATCAAGGCGTGATTTACAATGAACCTGGAAAAATGGCTGGACTTTTCCCTTTTAAAAATAGCGTTCAAGCAACGCTTATTTTCAGGTCTCCAAAATTAAACTACGATTATAGAAGTCTTGAAGAGCAAAAAGAAATTCTTAAAACTAATTTCAAAAATGGAGCTTGGAAAATACAGAACATCATTGATGAAATGCTAAAAAGTGATAAGGTATATTTTGATGAAATTTGTCAGATCAAAATGCCGACTTGGTCAAAAGATAGAATTGCATTAGTTGGAGATGCAGCACACACAGCAGGTTTTCCAACAGGAATGGGAACTACTTTAGCTATTCAAGGTTCGGCAATTTTGGCAAAATCACTCAATGAATTACAAGGAGATTTTCAAGCTGCTTTTTCAAACTATTACAAAATATACCATCCGTTTGCAGAAACTGTTCAAGCAAAAATCACAGATGGACTAAATTTCACTGTTCCAGAAACACAAGAAGAAATTGACAGAAGATTTAATAAAAAAACTACCGCCAACAATGCTCATCTTCAGGCTGACTAAGGGCTGTCCGCAAAGTATTTGCTTACCTGCACTCTGGTTACGACCGGTACGATAGCGTTTGTGAAATCCGCCCGAAAGCTTAGCAGGAACGTTGCCAATAATTAGGAAAACTAAACGCAAAAATTAATGAGAAAAAACATTTCGAAATATATCGGAGTTGGAATTATTATGTTAACCGTGTCTTGTAAAACTTATACGATTCCTGTCCAAAGTTTCAAAGAACAAATGAAAGACACAAATTCTTCGAATATGAAAGATGTACCGATTTAATAATCCTCTGACATTTTGAGGTATCTCATATTATGCAAATACTATTGACCGAATTATTGTTGTGGATAAAAACAGAAACAAGTTCTATCTTCACAATGCTGGCTAATCGAAATGAGAGTTACTCATAAGAATGGAAAAAAATATCATCTATATATCGATACAGTAATTTTAGAAAACAATACTCTAAAAGGTGAACGCTCAAACTTTATCCAAAGTTTTAAAAAGCAAATCCCAATTGATAACATTGTGAATATCGAAATTCAAGTCGGTGAAAAGAAGTTTAACTAAAAAACTGTGGACATCAATATTAAACGTTGCACAAGTGTGAATTCCTAAGAGACGAGAATTTTCATGATTTTTAAATATATATAAGTTATTGTTTATTGGTTATATGGTATTCTTAAAACTGATATTAATTCGTAATTTGATTAAAAAAGAGGTTTTGTAATAGCCAAATATATAACCGCAATTACAGGCGAATCCGACTAAGCCCGAATTCACCGAGAATTGCTAAGGTCAGTACCTAACCGAAAACAAAGTAAACCAAACCGATAACTGACGGTTATACGAACCGTCAGACTGCGCAAAAACCTATTTGATTGCGCTTAGATGTAGAGGGGTATCTGAAAAAAAATCCGAATACGGGATTCTCAGAGGCTCGAATTGAGTTAATACACAGATTCTTGTTTTGTGTAATGGACCAAAGACTGACAAAAATTTAAACCAGGAATAAAATGACTATATATCATCAAGTGTTAATTCATTCAAAACCAGAAGATGTCTTTAGAGCAGTTACAGAACAAGAAGGACTTTCAAAATGGTGGATTCAAGATTGCACGGCAAAACCTGAAATCGGATTTGTTAATATTTTTAAGTATGAAGGGTATGTTAATAATGAAATGAAAGTTATTGATCTAGTGCCCAACGAAAGAGTAGAATGGGAATGTATAAAAAGTGAAAAGGAATGGATTGGAACTCACATTATGTTTGAAATTTCAACACATAACAATCTGGCCAAATTAAATTTCAAACAAATTGGTTGGAGAGAGCAAACCGAATTTTTTGCAACTTGTAATTTTCATTGGGCAAGGCATCTGATTATGTTGAAAGATTTATGCGAAAGTGGAATTAACCAAGTCTTTCAAGAAAAGGAAGCTGTTGAAATTAAAAAAGTGAAAGGTTGAAACACACCACAAAAGAATGGTAACCGTTAGTTAGACAAGCAAAAACTTAACCACCGAACAAGTTCGTGCAAGCCTCTCTACGGTACTTCCTTATTTTCGCATCAATACTTAAGGTCAAGTTTCAGATGTTTACCGGGAGCTCCAATCAGGTACAGAAGAACACTTTTAAGCCTTTTGACCAAGGCAAGCTTCCCCCACCCCACTTTTAGAGCTTTTCTCAATGCATTTCAGGTACTTCTACAGGTTGTAGGCGATGGCTGAGAGATGCATCACCCGGTTGGCATGTGCGAGGCCTAAGGTATTTACCTTTCTTAATCCCATGAACTGGGTTAGGATGACGAAGACTTGTTCGACAGTGCTCTGGCGTTTACCCTTCATGTATCTGCCCTGCGGACTTTCGACACTTTGCATGTTGCCCGCGTATTCATCCCTGTAATAGGTGACGCCGAACTTCTTCGCTTGTGCACTTTTGCAAGGCACCGCTCCCTTATGGGCAGCCCGAGCACACATGTTTGCGAGTACAGTACTCTTTCTTCTTGGTGCCCGTTCGGCAATCGCTGAAGACCTTGGTAATCAAGATCTGCTTTCACTTTGAAATCAAATGACAAGGGAACTTTGGCTGATAATTTGTGTCGATTCGTGATTTGAAGCGACCACAACGATATACTTCAAAAAGATTTCTGTAGCATTTAAACAGTTGCCAAACGGCTGAAAAGATAAAAGGCTTCGAATAAAGCGAAACCTCTTATCTTTTTAGCTCATAATAGACTTTCCCAAGCAAAAGTATTTATCAATCTATTTTGATTTTTATCTCCCAACTACCTCGTAGAACACTCATTGCTCGAGCGAGTACAAGCGCAAATTGTTAATGTGTATTGAACGGAAATATGGCATCAACTATGTTTAGCAAATATCACTAAAGTAAAGACCTTTAATATAGCCTGATCTTTATCTAATCTACAATTTTCGAAGATTTATAATTCCTAAAATCCCGATGATTACTGTAATAAGTAGGGTGGGAAACATCAGATAGAACCAATTTACCTGATTTTTGGATGTATAAAACTTAGCATCGAATCTTTTCCAATTAATTGAATCCGCCGCATCGTTATCAAAAATCTTCCTATAAAAACTTAAGCGTAAACTTTCATGGAAATCTGTTAGCGCTTTTAAGAAATTCAAATGGCTTAACATATCTGTTCCGGCAAGACGATTAAAACTTAATTGAGCATGCATCGTAGGTACAAAAAGGGCTACTTTTTCACTTACGACATTTCTGAGCATTACTTTATCCATCATTTCTACACTGGTTTCCTGTGCTGCCAAGTCTCCCATGTGCTGCATTCCGTAATACCAAATCCAACTGAATTCATCTTCGGGTACTTTGTAATTTTTATACTGGGGGTAGGCTTCAAGAAATCCGTTCATAGTAACATCCTTTTCCAAATCCCATTTTTCGTGGTACCCATCCCTTTGTTCCACCATGGCATGTAACGCCTCTGGAACTTGGTATTGATTGAGTACATAATTGTTCACCAGGGCAGGGATTAAAATGGTCAATGTGACCCAAATGGAAATTAACGCCAATGCATTGAAACTTGAGTTTTTAAGCAGGGAAACTATCCAAAAACACAATGCGCTCCAAAAGCACAGGTATAGTATGCTTTGGGAAAAGATGGCCCAAAAATTCTGATTTAATGGAATCTGTAGAACGCTACTTGCCAAGAAAAACAGAAAAACCAGAACTACAAAAACAAACATTAATCTGACCATTAATTTTTTAAACAAAAATCCAGATTTGCCAGAGGTCTGTGCCGCTATGATCCGCCATGTCCCTAATTCATTTTCTTCAGAATATAAATTAAAGGTCATGGCAATCAACACTAAGGGAAACAGGTAAATGATTACAAAGCCCAAATCTAAATTACCTGACATCAATAATGAGGGATTTTCAAAATCGGTATCATACTTCTGTCCTTCCAAACCACGAATGGTAACAGATTGTAATGAAGGATTTACATCACTTTGGCCAATTGAGATAGCATTGATGTTCGCCGGTTTCTTGATGAGGGCAAACCTAAGGTAATAAAGTAATAGACCTAGATCATCATGATGATATTCTATATTCCGTTTGATACTTTCGTGCTGAAATTCCTTTGCGGCAATGATTGAATTCTGCTGTTTTATCAAGTATTGTTTGCCGATCAATATGCCAATGACACCAACCAGAAGCATTATGGCGAGGCTGACCAAGAATATTTTTGTTCTAAAAAAGGATTTGAATAATAGTAGATACATTTAAATGGCTTTTAGGTTAGAGGATAAGGTCAACAATCCAAAAATGGATAGTAAGCCCCAAAATATAAGGGCTGTAAGTGATGTCAACTCGTTTTTTAAAACGTGCTCGATGGAAAGAAAATCGTATTCAAAAGGTGGGAATTCTTTCCAGTAATCGCTAGAAATAATTTCAGGACCTGTATGACCTTCGTTCGGAATTAAATCCATCTGCAACCGGTTCATTTCTTGAGCCAACTTGAAGCGGTAGCTTTCGGCCTCGGATTTGAAATGAAGAAAGGACTGAAAATCGGTTCCCGAAAAAGCCATGGACACATTTTTTATCGCAGTATAGGGGTTCGCAAAAGCGGAATAGCGTTCAAGGGTATTCTGTTTATCGTATACCTTATATATAGCATCTTGATGTTTTTGATAAACTTGCGCAGTTAAGGCCTCTCCTTTAGCCATAACATAACCGCCATAATTGAAGGGTAGGTCCTCTACCCTTTCCACGTTGTTGGCCAAGAGAACTGAATCCTTTAAGCTTTTATAATGTGGGTCGTTCGGATTATGACTATCGCCCAATGCAGTGATTTCATCCTCTACAGCAGTTTCCATTTCTATTTTTGATGGCGTAGGATACAAATAATAACCCATCGCCTGCAAGGACTTTGGAACAATAATGACGAACAATAACCAAATTCCTAAAAGTTTGACCAGGGCACTTTTAGCCGTTTTACTAAAGGCCGAAACCAATATGGTAATTGCACTCAGAATACCGAAGAAAAGGAAATAGGAAACCAGAAGTACCAAATACCTTATAATACTCTCCATCTGTATGAACTCGTGAGACTCGGTAAGCACAAAGATTATAACCACTAGAAAGGTGGTCAACAAAAACACCAATGATAAACTCCATAGCCCTAGCCATTTTCCAAAGACAATTTGCTTCCTGGCAATACCTTGTCCGATCAATAATTTCAAGGTGCCATTCTCCCGTTCTTGGGCAATGGTGGCAAAACCAAGATAAAATAGTAGAAGAGGTACGATCACTTTCAAGAGCATGGCCAAGCTTACTTCTCCAAATCGCAATAACCCCGTGGACATACTTGCCTCTGAAAAATTGACCGTATTTTGCTTATGGGCCTCCAAGAAAACCGCATTACCTACAAAATTTTCCATCCCAAGATCAAAAACACTGAGAATATGTTTTATTCTTAAGGCAAAAGAACCGTAATGGGCCATACGATGCGGATGCTTATCCGGATTATTCTCCCAACTTTCCTGTACGTCTTTTTGAATCGATGTTCGGGTATTGTTTTGATCATGGTAGTTTTCCCAACCACTATAGGATGAAAAAATCAATAAAAACAGCATTAATAAGGAAGCTATGTTCATAATCCTAGACCTAAAGGCATCTTTCCATAATTGCTGCGCCAGAATAAAAATCACTTTTTTTCGCATGTTTAAAATTTATAGGTTGCATTCAATAAGATGTTTCTTGGGACACCGGGAGCCAAACGAAAGGCATTCAATGCTCCTAACCAATACGTTCTATCAAACAGATTATTCACCTTTAAAGTGAGTTGAATATTCCCGTTCGTAGGCTTGTAGTATACAGCGGCGTCAAAAACGGTGTAGTCCGGCAGCAGTAAGCGGTCAGCATACCAAGAGTATTTATCGCCACTATACTGCATTCCCAATCCAATACCAATACCCTTTAGGGAGATACTTGAAAAATCATACTTACCCCAAAAGTTGGCACTATGTTTTGGGGTGCCGCCTACACGCTCCCCAAGGAGAGACACATCATCATCTTCCACAATTTCGGCATCGGTAAATGCGTAGGAGGCTACCAATTGAAAGTTAGATGTCAAGTGTCCGGAAAAATCAGTTTCGAAACCTCTGCTCCGTTGTTCACCTCTGGCCGTTAAATTTTCCAGATTGTAAGGATCTCCAATGAGGATATTCTTCTGTGTGATGTCGAAAAATGCAAAATTCAGGGCCGCTTTGCCATTGAAAAATTCTCCCTTTGCACCAAACTCCTTTAGATTGCTTTTCAATGGATTAAAAGCTCCAGGGGAAGCTGCCCAAAAGAAACCTTCTGTTGCAGGCGATAATGACACGGTATTCGTCTGTGGCTGGAAGCCTTCCAAATAGGTGACATAGGCACTTATGGTGCTCGTAACCTCATACGTTAGCCCTAACCTTGGAATAAGCTTTTCGTTCTTAAATTTTTGTTCATCCCCTTTGTAATCAAAAATATCGGAGAACCACTCATACCTTAAATTCACTAATGCAGATAACTTACCTATTTTAAATTGGTCCTGAATGTAAATACCCCCAGTCGTGGAAAGGTTCGCAGGTATCTGAAATTCAGCTAGTTTATAATCCTTGGTTACCCGAACGCCGTTATTCGGATTCTGTAAATTAAAATGCGGTACGTTTGGTACGGGCATTACGATTCCGTCCATTTCCATGGTTTGAAATTGTTCCGCTTCATCCACATTGAAATTGGATACTGAGCCATCTAATCTTAAATAGCGTCTTGCCGTATTTTGACCACCACCAATGGTACGTTCCCAACGGCTTGCGTCATAGCCCATTAAAAATTTATTGCTTGTCTTTTCGTCCTTAGCATATACGGTAAAAAAAGTGCTGAAATTATCAGTGTTCCATAACTGTTGACGTTCTACGTACCGCATGGCCGCTAAGGTGGGTATGGCATTCCCTTCGATATCAACGGCAGCAGTATTCTCTGTTCTATGTTCGGCCAGATCTTCCTTCCAAGCCTGTTTCATATAGGAGGCATTAAAACCAATATTTTTAGTGATTTTCTTAGAGAAGTTAGACATGATAATGACTTCCTTCGATTTAAAATAATCATTGTAAGCACCAAGATTCAAAGAAACAGGCGTACTATTTAAATTGAATACTCCATTAATTTTACCAAAAATAGGTTGACCTCTATCTAAATTACCGACACCGTTACTATAGATCATTTCTACATTAAGGGCGGTAGTGGCATCAGGAATATAGCTAAAGGAGGGTGTGATCAGGAAAGCATTGTTCTTGACTACATCCCTAAAGGAATTTGCTTCTTGAAAGGCAGCGTTAAAGCGATACAACAGTGTTTTAGAAGCGTTCAGAGGTCCTGTGAAATCAGCCGTTGCCCTATGTGTTCCAAAACTTCCCGTAGTAGCTGATACTTCGCTTCTTTTTTCGGTCAATGGTTTTTTGGTCACCATATTTACCGTACCGCCGGGGTCTGCACTGGAGAAGGTGACCGATGATGGACCTTTTATAACTTCAACACGTTCTATATGTGCCGTAATCGGCTGTAGAAAGTAGTATTGTCGTGTACGCATTCCGTTAAGTATCTGCCCATCATCCGCTTGGCTGATACCACGAATATTAAAATGGTTGTATAATCCGGTAACGGTAACATTACTGACCATTTTCACGGCTTCGGTCAGTTGAAAAGCTTGGCGGTCCGCTAATAATTCTTTTGTTACCGTGGTAATGGCTTGAGGCAACTCCTTGTTTTTAATAGCTACTTTCGTGGCTGAAAAGGAATAGTCACTCTTATAATCTGTTCTAGCCCTGCCCACAACTTCTACGGACTGTAACTGCTCAACGCCTTCTTGTAGGGTAAAGCGACCTAAATTGTATACTTTGGATTGGACAAATGATTTTTGGAATTTCAAAGATTTCATTCCTATATAAGAAATATAAAATCTATACGTGCCTTTTTGTGGAAGTTCCAAATTAAAGTGTCCGTTTTCTTGGGTAACCGTTCCGTTTTTGATGCTTGAATTTTCACTGGAATAGGTAATACTTGCCCCAAATATGGGAGTTCCTTGGGTATCGGTTATTGTTCCATTTACGGATAATTGCGAATAGCAGGTGCCAGACGCTAGGACGGATAGTATAATTAGATTAAAAATTTTATTCATGATCTTAAATAGTTTCTAGGTATAGTTGGTTTAATTCTTTGGCGTTTATTTCGCTGGCCTTTAATTGTTGGACCAAAACACCTTCTTTCATAATACCAATGGTAGTACCAAGCTCAACCGCATTAAAAATATCATGCGTGGCCATAAAGATTACCTTACCCATTTGGGCAAGTTCCTTACAGATTTTGGTGAATTCAGCAGTTGCTTTGGGGTCTAGGCCAGAAGTGGGCTCGTCCATGAAGATGACCTCGGCATTTTTTGCCAATGCTACGGCAATGCCCACTTTTTGTCGCATTCCTTTAGAGTAAGAGGAGAGTCGTTTGTGTTGTGCATCGGCCTGTAATCCTGTTTTGCTTAGAAATGCTTCTAACTCAGGAGGAGAGTAGGAGAATCCAGCCAAACGGCTAAAGAAATCAAGGTTTTCAACACCGGAAAGATTACCATAGAGCTGTACTGTTTCTGGAATGTAGGCTGTGAGTTGGTTGGTATGGTCCTCACCTACTTCGCGATTGCTTACAAAGGCCAGACCGCCGTCTTTCTTAATGAACCCTAAAAAAATATTGATCGTTGTCGTTTTTCCTGCGCCATTTTGGCCCAATAAGCAAAAAATTTCTCCTTTGGAAACCTCAAAGGACACATTTTTCAACACAACTTTATTGTTATAGGATTTGGTGATATTTATTGCTCTTAACATGAATAGTATTTTATTTAATAATGAATTTATAGTAGTGTCCATGCCTAATACACACTATATAGTACTGTGATTAGACACACCAAAATTTTTGAGTAATACCCGAGTATGGGTCGAGTGTCCGGAATAGTTTTAGAACATTTTTATCCAATCCTTGGAGCCAGAATAGCTTAAAAGATACATTGCAGACAAGGTATGGGTAGCCCATACCTATCCTATAAAAAAGGATAAAAATCTAAAAGATTGGACTAGACAGTCGCAGGTGGAGGCCTGGTAAATAGGTAACTAGATAAATGTTTGTTGTTATAAACAACAAAAGGAGCGATGGCGACTAATTCTTTCTTGGAAAAGAAGTGCGCTCTTTGCGGTAATTTTTTTTGGTCTGTTTCAAGCAGTGGGATAAAACCTACCGCCGTGGTTATATGACAAACTTCACAATGTTTAACATCATTATCATCGGTATGATGTGTAAGCGCATGCAAAGCTGCCACCTTGAACAAAAGAATCAAGGCTACGTAAAACAGTGCAATAAACTGCTTTGTGTTTTTCATTATAGTAGGCAAAAATAACCATTAGGATACATTATCCCATCACCTTAATTTAAAAAAAGGTTAAGAAGCTTAATCTCAAATTGGTCAATTAGATTACAATATGAAAAAGATGGAAATTAAATTACGATTGAAAATTATTTGGATTCACTAACATTGCTTTTAATGATGATTTTTTTATTAGATTTTTTTATTTAGCAGTATCGGCCGTATCCTTGTTGTAATATATAACTGATTTTAGATTCCCATTTTTATTTCATTCTATCTAAAATTCCTTTCAAAGATCTGTAAAACTAAAATCCGTCCCAATTGGTTATTGAGACGGATTCTTTTACACATTGCTTGTTACAAAAACATAACTCACAACTCCAAACAACCAAATTCTTATTTACATTTTTAATCTCATGAAAAGCTCATGGGTACTGTTGTCAAGGCCGTTTATTTGTTCCTGTATAGATGTTTCGTAAGCATAACCTATGTTGAACCCGCTACTGATACTGAACAGCACCAGTCCGCTGATGCTCTCGCTATACCTGTAGCTTGCGCCTAACTCAAAGCGTTCGCCAAAGTCTAGGATTCCCGTCATTTCGACAGATATGGGCGATGCGTCCACATAACGGAGCATCCCCATGGTTTTGAGGTCTAAAGTTTTTCCCAATAGAAAGGTGTATCCCCCGCTCAGGTAGGCGTGCCTACGGTCTACACCAAGATGGGCATTACCATCACGCTCTTGCAAGCGGTCGGGTGTCAACAGCTTTGGTGCTGACAGGGATGCGAAATACCTGTCGTGCTTCAAATAAACCCCAGCTCCCACATTGGGGGTAAAACGGCTCTCGTAATTCATCAATGATGCGTCTTGGCCCATACCATAGGTCACAAGACCTTGGGTGTTGGCGTCATAGGAGTTGGCACTGCCCTTGATTCCAAAGTAGAGCACGTGTTCATCATCCAATTGGATATTGTACGACACATCGATGGCCACCCATGTTTGTTGCTCAATAAAAGTCTTGTCATTGAGTATGGATGCCCCAAGCCCTATGTTTTTGCCCACGGGCATCCCAAAGATGACACTTTGGCTTTCAGGAGCCCCTTCGATTCCCGCCCATTGGCTGCGAATCCCCAAGGAGAATTCGGCAGCCTCTGAACTTCCCACAAAGGCAGGGTTGTAAATGTTCATGTTATAGCGGTAAAAGGTGTAGTTGGGGTCCTGTTGTGCAGTTACCGAAACGGATAGTGCGAGGAACAGGGCCATTATCTGTATTTTATTGATAAGTTTCATCTGTCTTGTATGGTATTTTTTGTATTGTTGGTGTTAATAGTTGATGAAAATCCAACCCTGTAAGGGCTTGCTTTCATCTCCAAGGTCTATGATATACATATAGGATCCGGCCGGTAATTTTTCGTTTCTATTTTTGTAAAAACCTTCCCAGTTGTTTCGGTACGATTTGGTACCGAATACTTCGTGTCCCCATCGGTTGTAAACTTTGACCAAATTGTTGGGGTAGTTGTCTATCCCAGGTATTACCCACGCGTCGTTATTGCCGTCACCGTTTGGTGTAAAAGCCTGTGCTGGTACCAATGAAGGCTCCTTACTTGTTGGGAATGCGTCATCCACATCCAGAACACCATCATTGTCATCATCCTCATCACTGCTATCTGGAATACCATCGCTATCGGTATCCAATGGAGTGCTTGATGCATCGTTAGGGTCGGTTCCTTCGGTCAATTCCATTTCGTCTGAATAGCCATCGCCATCATCATCGGTATCTGCATTGTCCCCTATTCCATCTCCATCCGTATCGATGGTCTCGGAAGCATCATTCGGAAAATCATCCTGGTCATCGGGTATTCCATCGTTGTCATCATCGTTGTCAACGTTGTCTCCAAGCCCATCTTCGTCAGTATCCGTATCTGTAACCCCGTCATTGTCATCGTCCGTATCAGCATTATCACCAATACCATCGCCATCAATATCGGAATCTTCGTTTGGGTCATATGGAAAAGCGTCCTCAGCATCAGGGGTACCATCATTATCGGCATCATTATCAGCATTGTCGCCGGTTCCGTCACCGTCGGTGTCCGTATCTTCGGATTTATCCAATGGAAAGGCATCGTCCACATCGGCGGTTCCATCTCCATCATCATCCGGATCGGCATTGTCACCAGTTCCGTCTCCGTCGGTGTCGGTATCCTCAGAACCATCTTTCGGGAAAGCATCCTCGGAGTCTGGAGTGCCGTCATTGTCATCGTCCTCGTCTTCGTTGTCACCAGTTCCATCTCCGTCGGTATCGGTATCCTCGGAGCCATCTTTCGGGAAGGCATCCTCGGAGTCTGGAGTGCCGTCATTGTCATCGTCTTCGTCTTCGTTGTCACCGGTTCCGTCTCCGTCGGTATCGGTATCCTCGGAGCCATCTTTCGGGAAGGCATCCTCGGAGTCTGGAGTGCCGTCATTGTCATCGTCTTCGTCTTCGTTGTCACCGGTTCCGTCTCCGTCGGTGTCGGTATCCTCGGACCCATCCAATGGGAAATCATCCTCCACATCGGGGGTTCCATCGTTGTCATCGTCTTCGTCGCAGACATTGCCCTGCCCATCGGAATCGGTGTCCAACTGGTCTGCATTTGCAGTTAGTCTACAGTTATCCGTTTCATCAGGAATACCGTCTAAATCGCTATCCGCCTTAATCGGTCCTTGTAAGGTCGATTCAGTTTCTGAACCTGTGGAGGACCCGTCGCCTGGAACAACTGCGAAGCTTATATAGCTATTTATATCACCGGTAGTAAGGTCATATGTTAATCCGTTAGCCCCAGAGATAGCCACTTTGTTTGTGCCAGCCCCATCATCGGAACGGTACCATTGGTATGTACTTCCATTTTCAGGGTCACCATCCCCGTCATTATAGGTATAACTGCCACTTAGAGTCTTGCCTTCTAACAGGGTCCCGCTAAAGGAAATCGATGAAGCCGTTGGTGCTACGTTTTCGGTTAAGGCGACCAAACCTTCATCACTATAAGCCGTTCCACAACTACCATTGGACAAAATGACCCTGAATTTGGTATTGGTGGTTACATTAGTGTAGTTGTAGGTATCTGAGGTGTTTGCAATATCGGTCCAGATAATTCCATCATCTGTGGACATTTGCCATTTGCCGATGGTACCTGTGTACCCCGTCAAAGTCAATGTACCACTATTAGTTGTCGATGTATGGCTAGCCGAGCTTACTTGACCTCCTACGGGAGGTGTTCCCGTAATAACCGTAATTTCTTTTGAAGAGGATGTTGCCGAGGAGCCACACTCAGAAATCCCTACAACCACCCTATAATAATAGGTCCCGGTTGATGCGATGGTTTCATCCAAAGTGGTACTTGTATTGGCAATATCCGTCCAATTTACATTATCTGTGGAACGTTGCCATTTTTCCACATCACCGCTTTGTCCCGAAACAAGAAGTTCCACATCTGATCCGGCACAGATTATGGTGTTTTCTGCAAAAACATTACCTGCATTCGCTTGTAATACATAAATAGGCTTACTGGAAGTAACCAAATTGTTACAACTTGTAGGTGCATTGGTGTTAACCACCGCTCTATAATAGGTAGTGGTAGATATATTGTTGACCGTCAATGTTGTAGATGTATTACTTATTATTGTAGGTGTGTCTATAAAATTGTTGTCTGAGCTTTCCCACCTTACTACGTTACCGTCCAGTCCGTTCAATGTCAACGTAGTGGAATTGGAACCGGCACATACAGAGACTTCCCCGCCAGTGATATTTCCCCCAGGCGCCCCACTAATGGTAATATTCTTTGTAAAAAATGGGACAGAGGCGGTTTGGTCATTGGGCATACCACCAAATTCCATGATACCCAAAATACGTTCGTCATCAGGGTAATCGTTCCAGTCTCCTTGTCCAGAATAAACATGTCCGAACGACTCACCTGGGTTTCCGTTGCTGTAATCATTTGGCTCGCCACTTCTCCAATTTTGATAGACTTCTGGCAAACGATTACCATTGCCATTGTCAGTGGTCAACTGGGTTCCTTTTTCAGGGCCCGTTACCCAATAAAATTTTCCTTCCGATGCGTCTGTATCCGCATATAGGTCATAGCCCAAAGCCTTATTGATTTGTTCGTGGTCATCAGAAGCTCCCATCCAAGAATTCTGCCCCACGATACGTGTCACAAAAATATTCTCAGCATTACTGGTGAGCGTTACCAAATAACCTTCGCGACCAAAATATGAAGTGGATGATGTAATGTTCTTTGTATTGGTCCAGCTCGTTGGAGTGGTCGTAAGCCTATAAAAGTGTTGATTTAGAGGATTGTAAAACGTCTCTTCAGCCACAAAACTGACCTGTCGTGTCTCGGGATTACAAATGGGACCTGAGGTAATGGTTACGTTCCTAAGAAAACTTTGCCATTGCGCTGCGGTAAGTGTTCCTTTAAATACTATGGAGCGTTCTCCGCTGTTCCAACCAGAGGTGGTGACCCCGGCCGGCAATGTTCCGTTATAGCCCAACTGGTCGGCTGCGGTAAAAGAGTTGGTGATGGACACGGTAAAATCCGTTATACTGCCACTCGAGTTAATGGTTAGGTTTGGTGCCACTATTGTTGGTGCTTGGGCTGAAATTGTATTTGTACCTGAATCACCGGAAACAGTTATTTGATTTTGAGCAATCAAATCCTGTTTCCATGATGCGAGCACTAAAAAAATAATTAATGGAATTCTACTTAATTTTTGATTCATAGGGTAAGGTATTTTGATATCATGTAATCATTTATGGGTGGAAAAATTGAATTTCTTTTTTATTTTTATCAGTTCAATTTAGACATAGATATACTAGGCCCACTTTTAAGAGCTGTTGATAATAAGAGATTGAACTATAGATAATTAGAAAAAAATAGGTTTTTTGTCAGGGTTGATTATCCTGTATCAAGGTCTGGTTTATTTTGGTTATTCATAATTTTTTTTATTTAAAAGTTGAAAACTATTATTTGTGAGCTATAAATAATTACTCTTAATATTTGTAAGAAAACGTTGTGTTGTATAGTATATTTTACTTAAATCGATGTGAACTTGACATATATCATTTTTAAGTTATTTCTTACAATTCTTTATAAAACAATAAGCGTTCAAGCTGATAGTATCAAAAAAAAATTAAACTGTTGTATATCATTATTTTGACCCACTTTAAAGATTATGAAAAAGGGCGTTTTGTGTTATTTTATAAAGGAGTGTAAAATTTTCTGGTCTGTGCACTTTTTGTAGTTCGGGGGTATTGATAGGATGGATATTTAGTTAAGGCTATCGCAACTTTTGAAATAGCTCTAATTGAATTAGACAACGTTGAGCACGATTTTGCCCTGAATATGGACAAGGGCCGCTCTTTCATGTGCCTTGCGTGCCTCAGCAAGCGAAAAAACACTGTCAATGGCTATTCGTATTGCTCCATCATTAAGCAAACCAGCGACTTCTGCAAGTTGAGTTCCATTGGAACGTACTTGAGTTGCCGAAACTTTAACACCTAGCTTTTTGGCCTCTTCCCCACCATCAAAGCCCAAGGGAAAATCGGGAACAATGCACCACCCGGCTTGAGTGTGCGTAAGAAACGACCTGTTGTAGGACCGCCAACCGAATCAATAACGAGATCAATACCATTAGTTATCTCGTGCGCATTGGTTTTTGTATAATCAATAAATTCGTCGGCACTTAGGTCACGTAAAAATGTTTCCTGTTTTCCGGAAGCCACTGCAATTACTTTTGCACCTTTCCATTTCGCTATTTGTACCGCAAGGTGTCCCACACCACCTCCAGCGCCATTCACTAGAACAGTTTTACCTTCAAGTAAAACAGGTTCATGCTTATTGGGTTGGAGCGGGTTCTGTACATTGTGACCTAAATCGATTATAAACTGCCAAGCGGTAAGTAATGACATCGGAGCAGCCGCTGCATGTATATAATCAATTCCTTTGGGCTTAAGGGCTATTTGGGTCACGGGAACGCTTACATACTCTGCATAGGCCTGACTTTTCCCAAAAACACCCTCGGGAAAGCGAACCATTGCATATACCTCGTCTCCATTGGAAAAATCCTTAACATCATCGGCGACCCTCTCTACTACACCTGAAATATCCGTTCTCAAAATAATAGGGAAAAATCCTTTTGGTTGCCATTCAAGAGGGAGGGACTTATACCCGTCACGAAGATACCAGTCCGGGGGATTCATTCCTATGGCGTGGACTTTTACGAGTACCTCACCTAGTTTTACTTCGGGTACCGGTGCATCTTCATATTGCAGCACTGAAGGACCACCGAACTCGTGCTGGCGTATCGCCTTCATTATGCTTGTCTTTTTGCTTCTTTACATTATCTCCATTTTGATAGGATTTTGAATCGTTAACGAACTCTATTGAGGTCTACTATTATTTGTAATGAATTGGCAAAGTTAGATGCAATGTTTACTATTGACAAGTATGTACTTATTTGTATGCTACATACCATAAAGTATGTATTGCTGATTTTCAAATAATTAAAGTCTAATAAAAGTGAAGAAAAAAGAAAAAGAATGTCCAGATGTTCCTACTTGCTCTGTTGATTATGCTTTTAAACGTATCGGGGGAAAGTAAAAGGGTAGAATCTTATGGTATTTGCACGAACATAAAATCCTACGATACGGAGAATTTGGGCAGGACAGTGCCAGACATTACGACCAAAATGCTGACCCAAACGCTTCGGGAATTGGAAAAGGACAATTTAGTCGACCGAAAAGTATATCACCAAGTACCACCCAAAGTGGAATATTCCTTGACAGAGGTCGGTAATGAGTTGATTCCATTCATCAGCTACCTTAAAGAATGGGGAGATAAGCAAATTGAAAAAACCAATTCTTAAAATATCCTAATCACAGTTATGGGAACAGCACTAAAAATTTAAAAAAATAAGGTTTTTACAATGAGGCTGAACCATTAGAATACCAAATCTTCTATACTTCTTATTTGAATCTATGATGTAACTATCCTCATTTTCACTTTTACGATTTCTTAATGGACGTTGTAAGACTTTGTAAAGCGATATTTAAAAAACAGATTTAGTTAAACTTTTGATTGTCATTTAATTGTATCTAAGTCCATTTCCAATCGCTGTTTTTCTTCATCGGTATTCATTTTTTTGAAACCAAACTTAGGAGCCATTCGGGACAACAGTTTACCCAACTTTGACATTCCTATTATTATTTCATCTTGACCGTTCACCAGACCGTTAAAAGCCTTCTGAGCAAAACGTTCGGAAGTCATTAAGGATATCTTTTTTCCTTTGTTCATTTGTGTATCAACTGCAGGAGGAATAATCTCTACTACACGAATCGATTTTTTTTGAAGGGTAAACCTTAAGCCTTGGGTTATAGCCCTTAGAGCAGTTTTACTGGCACTATAGGCAGATGATTGAGCCGATGGTATAAAGACATAGCCCGTGGTAACATTAACAATGGTAGGGTCAACATTTTTCTCTAAAACAGGCATTAGTTCCTGGATCAAGGCCATTGGTGCCACTAAGTTTGTCATTAGTTGAAATTCCAAAGTAGGAATATAGTTGGGGTCCATAATATCCGTAATACTATAAATACCTGCATTATTCACCAGAACATTTCGTTTAGGAAAATGATTCGTCATTTCTGTCCTCAAGACTTGTCTCCCTTCTTTGGATGAAACATCTGCAACAATGGTATGTAATAAGGGAAACTTTTCTTGGGCATTATTAAGTGTGGCCTTGGTCCTTCCACAGATGATTACTTCGTTTCCTTTATTCAAGAATATATCGGCCATGGCTAGACCAATTCCGGTACCACCACCTGTAATAAGTATTGTATTTCCATTTCGTTTCATTTCTTAATCTTTTAGGATCCAGTTGCTAAAGTAAAGTCAACACTATACTTTTACAAGTAGTTACCATTTTGTATATTAATATACTAAAGGTTACTTTAACTATAAATCAATACTTTAACAGCGAATAATAAATGAAAAATGATGAAAATTGTGAGTTTGACTTATCCGATTTACATTTTATTCTAAAAGTTTTAGGTGGTAAATGGAAACTTCATATCCTGACAAGCTTATACATTGGCAAAAAAAGATTTAAAGAGCTTGAACGCGATGTGGTCGGTATTTCACCAAAGATGCTGATCAAGGAACTAAAGGACCTTGAGGCTATCGGTATCGTAAACCGGCAAACCTTCAATACCGTACCTATTACCGTTGAGTATAGTTTAACAGATGCCGGACTTACTTTAAAACCAGTTTTGGATCACATGAGAGAATGGGCAAGTGAGTTTAAACGAAAAGCAAACCCAGAAGGATGATTTTATAGAAAAGCCTTTAAAATCTAAATAGTTTTCCCTTTTACTTTATTCCTGTGATTTTCGCCCCAGGAACTTAATTCGTTCAAAACATTTTTCAGTGAATGGCTATACTCGGTCGCTTCATAAATAATACTTACCGGAGTGGTTGGATATACGTTACGTTTAATAAGAAAATTCAATTCCAAATCCTTCAGTTCGTTGGCCAATACCTTGGGTGATATTCCTTTGACTTCCTTTTGAAGTTCATTAAATCGCTTTGGGGAATGCATTAAACAAAGCACCAATGGCAATTTCCATTTGCCATTCAAAACAAACATTGCATCGAATACATTTTTAAGTGACCCGGAACATTCTTCCTTAGTAGGAAGTGTTTTTTCTTCATGAATTTTCATATCGGTAAAGATAAAAACTTTCCTAAAGGTAATCGCTTTCCTTTGGGTAACTACTATCTTTTGCATAGTTATTCCAGCTAGTTTTGTGTTTTCAAAGTTTTAAAATAAATACAAAATGGATTCAAAACGCATATTACAAATCAACTCCAGTATCATGGGAGAAAACTCGTTTAGTAGAAAATTAGGAAATGCTATCGTTGAAAAAATAAAAGTGAAATACCCTAACAGTACAGTTGAACAATTGGATTTGGTAGAAAGTAATATCCCGCACCTAACACCGGAAACTTTAAATGCCTTTTTTACGCCAGAAGAGCATCAAACCGATGAAGTAAGACACGCGCTTCAACTGTCGGATAATTTGGTGAAACAAGTACTTGAAAGTGATATACTAGTGATAGGTGCACCCCTTATTAACCTTACCATCCATTCTTCCCTTAAAGCCTGGATAGACCATATAACACGTCGTGGAATTACCTTTGGCTATAATTCGGACGGTACTCCCATGGGTTTCGTATCTGGCAAAAAAGTATATGTTGCTATGAGTTCAGGAGGAATTTATACAAATGAACAAGGCAGGTCGAATGACTTTGTAGCACCTTACCTAAAATCATTCCTGGGCTTTCTGGGCATGACCGACGTTAAAGTATTTAGAGCTGAAGGACTTCACATTCCAGCTATCCAGGATAAAGCACTGGAAAAAGGAATTAACAGCATTTTAATCAAGTAAAAGTACTTTGTTCTTATCAATAACAGTTATTAAGCCGTGAGTATTTCATGGCTTTTTTCATTATTCCCATTTCTGTTATAAAATCCCTCATTTAGGTTATATCTACCCTTTTCCGCTAAATGATATTTGCAGTATAAAATTTAATAAGATCATGAATATAGTACTTACAGGGTCCTTGGGGAACATCGGCAAATCCCTCACCCCTACTTTAATAAAAAAAGGGCATAATGTCACAGTAATATCGAGCAAAGCTGAAAGACAGCAGGACATAGAAGCTTTAGGCGCAAGAGCAGCTATTGGCTCTATGAAAGATGTCGATTTCTTAACTACAACTTTTAAAGTGGCAGATATCGTTTACCTCATGGAAGCATGGGAAGGCATCGGCAATATTTTTGATAAAGATGTTGATTTTTTGGCCGGCTTTCATCGTATAGGAAACAATTACAAACAAGCAGTATTGGCTTCGGGGGTTAAAAAAATTGTTCATCTCAGTAGTGTTGGTGCACACAGTCCTACAGGTTATGGTTCGCTTTCGGCGCACCATGATGTCGAAAATATTCTGAAACAACTACCAGATGACATTTCCATCAAGTTTATGCGTCCCACCGGTTTCTACACCAATTTATTTAGGTCTTTGCAATCTATTAAAGAAAAAGGAGCGATTATCTCAAACTATGGTGGCGATAAAAAAGAACCTTGGGTTTCACCATTGGATATCGCTGATGAAATTGCCGAAGAAATGGAATCCTCTTTTGAGGGAAGAACAGTTCGCTATATAGCAAGCGATGAAGTATCTCCCAATGAGATAGCTGAAATATTGGGACAAGCCATTGGTGAACCGAATTTAAAATGGATTGAAATTTCAGACGAAGAAATGCTCGAGGGCCTGTTGTCAATGGGCGTTAATCCGAAAATTGCTAAAGGGATGGTAGAAATGCAGGCAAGTCAACGTACCGGTTTATTATTTGAAGATTTCTATCGCAACAAACCAGAATTGGGCAACGTAAAATTTGTCGATTTCGCTAGAGATTTTGCTTTGGCGTATAATAATTAAAATAATGGAAATGAAAAAAGTATTGATAACAGGGGCCAATAAAAGTATTGGATTTGAAACAGCTCGACAACTATTGAATCAAGGCTATTTTGTTTATTTAGGTAGTCGTAGCATTGAAAGAGGGAATCTTGCTTTAGAAAAACTGAAGAGTGAAGGGTTAACGAATGTTGAAGTCATACAATTGGATGTTACCAATGATGATTCAGTAAAATCTGCCAGAATTGAAATTGGTAAAACAACGGAAGTTTTGGATGTGCTTATAAACAATGCAGGTATCAATGGCGGAATGCCCCAAGAAGCTTTGCATACAACTATAGACCAATTGCAAGATGTATTTGCTACAAACTTTTATGGGGTGGTAAGGGTCACACAGGCATTTGTAGATTTATTGCGCAAATCAGAACAGCCGCGTATTGTTAACGTATCATCGAGCGGTTGCTCGTTGACCTTGCACAGCGACCCAACCTGGAAATACTATAACCATAAATCTGCGGTGTATGCACCTTCAAAAGCAGCTATGAATATGTATACCATTGCATTGGCATATGAACTTAAGGATACAAACTTTAAAGTGAATGCCGTTTGTCCTGGATTTGTAGCCACTGATTTTAATGGCCATCGTGGTACCGGAACGGTTCAAGAAGCAGGGACCCGAATTGCCAAATATGCAACGATTGGCGCGGATGGACCAACAGGAAAGTTTATCAGCCAGGAACACAATCCGGTAACTGGCGAATGTCCCTGGTAAAAATTATTGCTTTTGAATTTTGTAAATTTGAAAATGAAAAAGGAAGAGCATACACTTTATAAAATTGAATCTTTAAACGACTTCCATCGGGTGTTTGGATTGCCAAAACCTACACATCCGCTGATTAGTTTCATTGATATAACGGACTTAGAAACACTGCCCAATGATTTTCCGAAGTCGATGGTCATGAACTTCTATAAGATTTCTTATAAAACGGGAATCTGTGGGCAAGCAAAATACGGGCAAAACTATTATGATTTCGGAGAAGGTGGCTTGGTGCTTACCTCACCAAATCAAGTATTTGAAAGTCCCAGTGGCAATCACAAAAGTGGTAGCTTATTATTGGTCCACCCAGATTTCCTTTTAACCTATCCATTGGCAAAAAAGATCAAGGAATATGGTTTCTTTTCCTATGCCACCAATGAAGCACTCCATTTATCTGAAAATGAAAGAAAAACTATCTCGTCCATTTTTGAAATCATCGACGAAGAATTAAAAAGTAGGATAGATGATTTTAGTCAGGATGTAATGATAGCGCAACTTGAACTATTATTAAATTACTGTAACCGTTTTTACAAACGACAATTCATAACTCGAAGGGTGGTCAACAACGATTTATTACAAAAAGTAGAAGAAATTCTGGACAACTATTTTAATGACTCTACAGCGTTGAAACAGGGAATTCCAACCGTGCAATTGCTATCTGAAGAATTAAATATCTCCCCTAGCTATTTAAGTGATATGTTGAGAACGCTTACCGGCCTTAGTGCACAGCACCATATACACAATAAGCTTGTGGAAAAAGCAAAAGAAATGCTCTCAATTTCCGACTTGACAGTAAACGAAATAGCCTATCAATTAGGCTTTGAATACCCACAAAGTTTTAGCCGATTGTTTAAGAGTAAAAGTGGGGTCAGTCCCATGGAATTTAGGCAATCCTTTAATTGAAATATTGTTCGTTTTTATTAAGGATTACGGTTTAATTCTAAAGAACTTACTTTTTATAAACATTTTATTAATTTATAAATACTGCTATAATAAGTCTTACGCTAAAATTATAGTACAAAACAATCCGTAATTACAACACTATATTCCGTAATCTGGATACTTTACATAGATTCATCTTTCTCAATTTTGCCCTTATAAATAATACAATAAAATTATGAAGACAAAAAATCAAAAAATATGGTTGGTTACAGGAACTTCAAAAGGTTTGGGGCTTTATTTAACCAAGCTTTTGTTATCACTGGGGCACAAAGTAATTGCTACAAGTCGAAATACAGATGCGCTTGAAAAAGAAATTACGTCATTTAAAGAGAATCTATATCCTGTAAAGCTGGATATTACTTCCGACAAGGAAGTTAAGCAAGCTATTGACAAAAGTATAGAAAAACTGGGGCACATCGATGTAGTCGTCAATAATGCCGGCTATAGCCTTGTGGGAAGTATGGAAGAAATGACCGATGAAGAGTTCCGCGCAACAATGGACGTTAATCTATTTGGTTCCGTTAATATCATTCGAAACATAATGCCTTATTTCCGCCAACAGAAAAGCGGGCACATTATTAATATTTCCTCTAATGCAGGTTATGTTGGCTTTGAAAAAGCGGCAAGCTATAATGCAGCTAAATTTGCGCTTATCGGAATTTCCGAAGCCTTAGCGCAAGAGGTGAAAAATTTCGGGATAAGGGTAACAGCAGTTGCACCGGGACAGTTTAGAACAGAATTTATGAATTCTATCAACTATGTAAAGAACCGTATTGAAGTGTATGGTATAGATGAAACTGAAAAGATGTGGTCTGAATTTAGTGGAACACAACCTGGAGATCCCGACAAACTATCAAAAATATTAGTTCAAATTAGTGAAATGAAACAGCCCCCTCTTCATTTACTTTTAGGGCCAGACACTTATGAATTGGTGACCCAAAAAAGAGAGCAGGAAGATGCAGAATTTGAAAAGTGGAAATCTTTGACGTTATCGACCAATTTTGATTAAATAGGAAGTGTAAATTCCATTTTCGTAAATTTGTTTTCAATGAAACCTCACACAGTTCAGTCAATTCGAGAATTACATCAGCTTTTAGAGTTGCCAAAACCGAAACACCCGTTAATTAGTTTAATTGATTTTTCTACCATTAAATGTTATGATGATGAAAAATTAGAGGCGGTAACTTACGGATTTTATTGCATAGCAATCAAAAAGAATTTTAAAGGTAAAATGCGATATGGCCAGCAGCATTTTGATTTTGATGATGGTATTATGACATTTTACGCTCCGAATCAAGTGATAATTACAGAAATAAGGGATGATTGGGAATTGGAAGGTCTTTGGCTAACCATTCATCCTGATTTTTTACAGGGGTTTTCCTTATTCAAGGATATCCGAAAATTTGGTTTTTTCTCCTATTCCGTAAACGAAGCTTTACATTTATCTACAGAAGAAGAAAAAACCATTAATCAATTATTATTGGATATTTCAAAAGAAAGTCAATTTTCAATAGATACATTTTCACATTCAATTATTATAAAACAAATAGAGTTATTACTGAACTATTCTAATCGGTTTTATCATCGTCAATTCTTAACTCGAAAACAGGCCAATAATGGTTTTTTGTCAAATTTTGAAGACTTGTTAGAAAATTATTTCAATCAAAACCTCACAGAAACGGAAGGCATTCCCAGTGTCTCCTATTTAGCTACAAGACTGAACCTATCTCCCAATTACCTAAGCGATATGTTACGCAGTATAACGGGACAGAGTGCCCAGCAGCACATCCAACAAAAATTGATTGAGAAAGCCAAAGAAAAACTATCTACAACTAAACTATCAGTTAGCGAAATTGCCTATTCATTAGGCTTTGAATATCCGCAATCATTTCATAAATTATTTAAAACAAAAACCGAGATGAGTCCGTTGGAGTTCAGGGCGAGTTTTAATTGAATTAAAAATAGGAAGCCATGAATCCCTTACACGTTTTTGTATTTGAGCATAGGATTTCGCTCCAAACTTTCGTTATACAATGAGTTCAGGGCAGTTTTAGAGCTGAACGAGAAGCTTCGGAACGATATTAAAATTAAAAGATCTTTTTGGGTTGTTAATAATCCGAATTAGAACTTCTATGATTCATTTAACCCCTTGGTAAAAGAAATATAGAAAACGGCCTTAGTAGAACTCGTCTTCTTGGCTTCCATTACAAAAAAACAATTCATACAAGGAATCCTCAAAAAAAAATTAATATGAAACCTAATACTAAATAACCCAATTGTTTGTTTTGAACCACAAGAACCTTCAATGAAATGGAAAACAAAAAACTTGTAAGGAAACTTAAGAAAGGCGATAAAAAAGCTTTTAAGGATATTTATACATCTTACTATTCGAAATTAATTCTTACTGCAAAGCGCTTTGAGTTTAAATTTCTGACACCTGAAGATTTTGTACAAGAAACTTTTCTTAAAATCTACAATAATAGAGATCAGCTAAAAGAAGACGTTCTTTTTGATAAGCAGTTATTTGTCATTTGCAAAAACCTTATCTTAAATCATTTAGACAGAGAAAATAAGGTTATCCCTATTAATTCCAATAACCTTAAAAGTGAGTTTCAAGAAGAAGATGACTATAATTTTCATGAAGATGTTGAGTTAAAAAAAAGTCAATTAGAGGCTTTACTCCGCCAACTTCCAGACCAACAACGGAAAATCTTTACACTCCACAAGCTACAAAATTATTCTTATCAGGAAATAGCGGAAATTACCCAGCTCTCCCCCAAGACAATTGCCAACCATATTTACTTGGCCAATAAATTTCTACAGAAAAAAATAGGAAACGCTTAGGAACTTTTCAATTCTTGTTTGTCATATAAGTAAACACAAAACAAACTTATTATGAAAAACGCAGTGAAATTTCTTAGCCTATTGACCTTCTTTCTAATCTTGTCTTCCTGTAGTGATGACGATGATACCTCTGTTCTAGAAATCACAACTGTGGTTGGTAAATGGGTTCAAACTAATGTTACTTTGAAGTATAAAAATCCATCTAATGGAAATACTATAGAAAGTGCTTACGACTTAACAGATTTATGTGATCCTAAACCCGTGGCGATATTCCAAGAAAATGGAAAACTCACCTACATGGATATTATGATCGAGGCTAGTGTACAACAAGAAATAACTTGTGAAAGTACTAATAAACTGGAAGGAGAATGGAAAAAAATAAATGAAAACACATATAGACTTATCTTCGGTGGGCACACAAAGGAAATAAATATTTCATTTATAGATGCCAATACGATGATCTTCGATATTTCGGAAGGAACAGGTGAAGGATCTATTACCCTTGAACGTCAATAAACCATTTCAATTCATAAGACTTGATGTTCAAGTTTCTGTTTGGTAAACTGATACTTTTTATAATCCGAATTGTGTATTCTACTCGAAATAGCTCTCAAGTTTTCGTTAAATGAAAAATATTAAAAAAAATCAATATGGATTAGGAACTTTTCATTTCTCACTTGTCATATATGTAAATACAAACAATGAAAGCTGAAATATTAATAACCAATATTAAAACCAAAAAACAGGCAGATTACCTATTGAGTTCACTCAGAAAGAATATTTCGGATGCTCTAATCAATTTTGATTTCGCAGAGAGCAATACAGTGTTAACAATTGAAGTAAATAGGGATATTTCAGGGATAGTACATTCGCTGTTTATGGCTGAGGGTTTACAATATCAAAAGCTTTAAGAAATATATTATGGACGATAAAGAAACTGAAAAAAAGTTAAGAGAGGCTTGGGAGGAAACTCCTGAAATACAGTCCGAAGATAAGATTGAAAAATCTTGGCAAGATTTTTCATCGAAAACATTTGACCGTAAAAAGAAACCGATTAAATTCTGGAACTACGCTGCTGCGGCCGTACTCATTATTTTCCTCTCTATAAGTAGCTTATGGGTATACAATAATTCAACATTTGAGTCTTCTATTGTCAGCAATATTAATGTTATTAAAAATCCAGGTAATCGGGATAAGACCGTGCATCTTCCTGATGGCTCCTTGGTAGAACTTGAACCACATTCCCAGCTCGAATTTTCAGATAATTTTACAAAGAACAGAAAAATCAAGATTAAAGGAGAGGCTTTCTTTAGAGTTGAAAAAGATAAGAAACATCCATTTCAAGTTTCCTGCAAAACTACCACCACTACTGTTTTAGGTACTGAATTTACAGTAAAAGAGGATGTTAATGATGCTGTAAGTGTCCAGCTTTATGAAGGTAGCATACAACTGAACGTAAAGGATAGTGTCAATAACTGGATATTGTCCCCTGGCGAAAAGTTTGTCTATAATACCAATCAATTGACCATAACCTCTTTTGAAAGATTTAAAGATTTTAATAAAAAACCTTTAGAAGAAGTTATAACATACATTCAAGAAAATTACGATTATAAAGTAACCTTTCCTCAAGAACTACTACAAAAACAAGTTACAATTCGTATTAGAAAAAAGGAGAAGCTATCCAACATTACCCAAATATTATCCGAAATATATAATCTAAATTCTTATAGAGATGAAAACATAAAAGAAATAATATTTAAATGAAAAAGCGAAAGGATGCCCTAGCCGCTAAACTAAACATCCTTTCTAAGATTAAAAAAGACATATCCATTTTAACCGAATATAAAAATACAAATTTTATGAAGCATATAAAGTATTGCTTTCTAATGCTTAGCTTAAATATATTTTCGCAAAATATCTCAATTTCGTTAGACAACTCAGCAACGTGGAAACAATTATTTACTGAAATAGAAAATCAGACCGACTATAAATTTGCCTACAATAACTCCACCAATGTAGACCAGAAGTTAAGTGAAAAAATAAGCTATAATAACACTGAAATTAAAAACCTTATTTCCATACTCAATAAAAAATCCCTTTTTCATTTTACTGTCATAGGAAACAGCATCACCGTAAAAGAAAAATTTTCTCAGACTCATCAAGAAAAATACAAATTATCTGGCATAATCCTAGATGATTTAGGAGAGCCACTTTTAGGAGCTAACATTTACATTCAGCAAACATCAACAGGAGCTGTATCTGATGAAAACGGATATTTCTCAATATTGCTAACACAAGGGAACTATACTTTAATCACTAGTTATTTAGGATTTGAAAACCAAACCATAAATGTAACCCTCAACAGTAATAAAAATCTTAACATCTCAATGCTTGCAAACAGTCAAGCTTTGGACGAGGTTGTAATTACTCAGAATACCAAGGCGGTTAATATTAAAAAACCGCAGATGAGCGTGAACAGTTTATCTATAAAAGACATAAAGCAAATGCCCGTAGCAATGGGAGAGGCAGATCCTTTAAAATCACTGTTAACCCTGCCTGGAGTTACCAGTTCTGGAGAAGCTTCTTCCGGTTTTAATGTTCGGGGTGGTGCAGCAGATCAGAATTTAATTTTATTAGATGGTGCCCCCATCTATAGTGATTCGCATTTATTTGGATTTTTCTCGGTTTTTAATGCCGATGCCATTAGTGATTTGGATTTATATAAAGGAGGCATCCCATCCCGATTTGGCGGCCGAGTATCCTCTATTTTGGACGTACATCAGAAGACAGGAGATTATAATGGATTTCATATGAACGGAGGAATTGGATTAATCTCCAGTAGACTTACCGCAGAAGGTCCTATTCAGAAAGAAAGTGGATCTTTTATGGTTGCCGGACGTACATCTTATGCCCATCTTTTTCTAAAACTGGCAGACAATGAAAATTCTGCTAAGTTCTATGACCTTAACACAAAATTGAATTATAAGCTTAATGAAAATAACAGTATCCATTTTTCAGGGTACCTCGGGAATGATGTATTTGATATAAGCGATAGTTTTTCCAGTACTTACGGAAATACTATGGGGAACCTGAGTTGGAAACATCGGTTCTCCGATAATATCAATACAAATCTATTTGTATTCTATAGCGATTATACCTTCAATTTGAGCATAAACGAACAAAATTTTAATTGGGATAGTACTATTAAAAGTTATGGTTTAAAGTACAACTGGAACCAATTTATCTCAGAAAAAATAAAGCTTAACTATGGTATTGCAGCCAATTATTACAATTTCAATCCCGGCACCTTAAACCCTGAAAGTGAAGATTCACAGTTCAATTTTCAGCAATTAGATAAAAAATACGCTTTAGAACCTTCAGCATATGTAGATGTTGAACATACAATTACAGAAAAGCTGAATCTTCGCTATGGTCTACGCTACAGTATGTTCTACCGTTTTGGAAGGCAGGAAATAAATACCTATGCAAATAATAATCCCGTAATCTATAATCCTACTTATAACATCTATGAAGAGGCAATCCCTACAGGATCGGTTACCTATGGTCAGGGAGAAAAAATTGCAAGTTTCGACAATATAGAACCGCGCCTTGCACTTTCATATGCTTTAAACGATAACCAATCCTTTAAGGCAAGTTACAACAGGATGGCGCAGTACCTGCACATTCTATCCAACACACAATCACCAACACCGATGAACATTTGGACCCCTAGCGGACCATTTATAAAACCACAGCTGCTGGACCAATATGCCATAGGATATTTTAGAAATTTTAATAACAAAACATATTCACTCGAAACGGAATTCTTTTATAAAGACGTTAAAAACAGAGTAGATTATGTAGAAGGAGCAGATTTATTGGCGAATAACAACATAGAACGGGTTATTCTTAATGGGAAGGCGAGAGCGTACGGAATGGAATTATTGCTTCGAAAAAATTCAGGTAAATTAACGGGCTGGATCGCCTATACACTTTCCCGGGCAGAACAAAAAACGGTGGGTAGATCTCCCGAAGAACCGGGAATAGCAAATGGAGATTGGTATTTATCCCCCTACGATAAATTGCACGACATCAGTATTATAGCAAATTATAATTATAATAAAAAATGGTCGTTTAATGCTAATTTCTCATTACAATCAGGTCAACCGGTGACGTATCCGAATGGATATTATGAACTTGGTGAACTTCATATTCCCAATTATTCAAGCCGGAATGAAAATCGCCTACCCACCTATCATCATTTAGATTTAGCGGCCACATATACCCCAAAACCTAATAAAAAGAAGGGATGGCAAAGTTCCTGGGTATTTAGTATTTATAATGTTTATAATAGACAGAATGCAGCTTCAATTCGTTTTACTACCAATGAAGATACTGGATTAAATGAAGCGCGCCGCCTATCTATCTTTGGCATACTACCAAGTGTATCGTACAATTTCAAATTTTAGAAAGATGAAAACAATAATAAAACTGAAAAAATTAAAATATATAGGAGTTTTTTTTCTACTTTTTTTATGCTCCTGTGAAGATGTTATCGATGTAGATCTGGAAACAGGTGATTCCACAATTGTAATTGATGCAGAGATCTTATGGGAAAAGGGAACAGATGGAAATGTCCAAACTATACGAATAAGTCGAATGACAGATTATTATAATCCAGAGCCCCCAAAAGTATCCGGGGCCCAAATTTATATAGAAAATAGCAGTGGCGATTTATTCACGTTTAGTGAAACTGATGTAATGGGCGTATATGTGTGTGACAATTTTCTTCCTCAATTAAACGAAACCTACACCTTACAAGTAACGGTAGAGGATAAAACTTTTACAGCGTCTGAAACATTAATTCCCGTACCAGAAATTAACCGCGTAGAACAAGATTACATAGAAGGATTTTCAGGAGATGAAAACTTTGAGGTTTCTATTTTTTATGATGATCCCGAAAACCAGACAAATTTTTATTTGACTGATTTTAAAGCCAGCGTTTTACAGTATCCCGAGTATATTCTTATTGATGATGAGTTTTACAACGGTAATGAAGTGGAAAATAATTTTTCTGATGAAGATCTGGAAGTGGGAAATAGTATAGAGATTATACACCGGGGAGTCTCTGAACAGTTTTATAATTATATGAATTTAGTATTGGAAACCACGAGTTCTAATCCCTTTGCCACTCCTCCAGCAAATATTAGAGGGAACATCATCAATCAAAGTAATCATGAAGATTATGCCTTGGGTTATTTCAGGTTATGCGAGGCAAACCAGTTGTTATATACTTTGGACGAAGAAAGAACTGAGAACACTAATTAAAATATAATAAAATGCTTAAAATTAGAAAAATACAAGCAAATACGTTTGTACAACTTCACTCTTGATTTCAAAAAGACCAACACTAATTAATTGTTTTGGTCTTTTTTTATTTGTAGAAGGATGACAAAATTTAATTTAAGAACCTCTTTCTTTCAATTTAAGATGCTTTTATTCTACCAAATAAAATGAAGTTGAGGATATGTATAAGTCAAGAATGAATACGGCATTTTTTAATTAATGGCAATTTGTTATGTTGAGGATAAATATAATTTTATCCCACAATGTTTCCTTCTCCAAAATCAAAAGTTCTTTTGAAGGTTCGTACGTCTGAAAAAGAGATTCTATCAAAAAAATCTATACGAAAGTTAAACTACATGTCCGCGGATGGCAGAAAACAATCCTAAAATACAAAAAATAAGCTCACGATTGACTGACGATTCAGGTGGAAAACTAACGATTAAAACGGTGTCGATTGTGTTAAAATGAAGTATAAAAAAAGGTAATTACATGATTTGCATGTAATTACCTTTAAAATAACATTTTTTTGAAATGTTAAAAAGTCGGGGTGACAGGATTTGAACCTGCGACCACTCGACCCCCAGCCGAGTGCGCTACCGGGCTGCGCTACACCCCGAAAAATTCATTTCAATATTTTCAGATTTTACTTCCTAATCTCTATAATTAAATAAACAGACCTGAAAATCGGATTGCAAAAATAGAAAAGTTACCAAGATTATGTATACTTATTTTAAGAAAAACTGAATTTTTATTCTAAAGTCTCCATCCATCCATATAACAAATCGGTCCAAGTACGCAGATGCGGATTCTTAAGGGCCAATGAAAATCCGTGCCCCCCAGTTGGAAATAGGTGCATAGACACCGAAACACCTTTCTCCCTCAACGCTTTATAAAATAGTAAGCTATTTTCTACGGGCACCCCGCCATCATCTGTGGCATGGAATAAAAAAGTCGGCGGCGTATTAGCGGTTACCTGCTTTTCATTCGAAAAATAATCAATTAGTTCCTTAGACGGATTTTCACCTAGCAAATTAAATTTAGAACCGCCATGCGTGGCAATATCCATTGTAATTACTGGATAGCCCAACACCATGAAATCGGGTCGTGCACTTTCTGTATCTACCCTGTCAAGAGGCTCATAGACCCTGTCATCAAAATGGGTTCCTAAAGTAGATGCCAAATGGCCCCCTGCCGAAAACCCTATGATTCCTATTTTGCTGGCATCAACACTCCAATCTTTAGACTTACTACGCACCAAACGCATCGCTCTTTGGGCATCGATAAGGGGGACATTGTATTTCTCGGTCTGACTTACATCGGATGGCAATCGATACTTAACCACGATACCGGCAATGCCCTTGCTGTTTAAGAACTTAGCGATATCCGTTCCCTCCCAGTCGTAAGCTAAAATACCATAGCCACCACCAGGAAAAATTAACATGGCCTTTCCATTGGCATTGGCCCCAGAAGGTAAATACACTTCTATCGTCGGTTCTTGTACTTTGGCATATCTATAGATTCCACCAGATTCTTTATACTCTTCTTTCTCTGTGCTTTTTTTATGGTTTGGAATTTTATTCTTTGGCCATAAAGGCATTATTGTGTCCTGAGCAAAAGTTGTTCCACCTATAAAAATCAAAAGCAATGTTATTTTTTTCATATCTCTATTTTATAATTAATTGCAGTCCCACTTAAAATCGGCAACTTTATCGTTCGATGCGGCTCCTAAATTGTAATGCCACCACTCGGTTCTGATAGACCAAAAACCATGGTTCTCCATCGTCTCCTTTAATAGCTTTCGGTTATCCAAAATTTCCTGTGGTAAATCAAAATTATCATGATAGGCCCGTTTCCCGAAAAAATCAAAATCGGTACCCATATCCAGTTCTTCGCCATCCAAAGTCACTAGTGTAATATCAACAGCACCACCCTTATTGTGAATGGACCCTTTCACAGGATTGGCAACATATTGAGGGTTCGGAACGATTTCCCACATTTTATATTGAACGGAATTGGGTCTATAGCAATCATAAAATTTTATTTTCACTCCCTTTTTTTTAAAATCGGCATTGGCCTCTAATAATGCTTTAGCAGTCTTAACCCGTGTGTAACACTCCGCACAATCGTATACCTTGGCTTTCAAAAAATTATTTTCAGTAGCATAACGCAAGTCGTAAGCAAAACCATCACTATAATCTGCCAATCGAATAAAGGTAGTGTCTGCCAAAGAATTCAAAAGTGGTACTTCTTTTTCGATAACCTTTATCTCTTCAATAGCTTGGTTCAACGTGTCTACAGGCATTACTTTTCGTTCATCAACTTGGGCATCGGTATTTTCCCTTTTCGCGTCCTTACAAGCTATAAAAATGCTCAAAGAGCATAGTGCCCATAAAATACTGTTCTTTAAACTTTGGTTCATCCTATTCATTCAATCTTTCAATTTTCTATTTCTAAATCCTCAAATAATCATTCCTGTTTTGTAAGCCAAAATTGGTTACCTTTCTAATCAATCGCCAAGCAATTTAACCAAAACTTATGGACTTACGATTCTTCTCATTTTTAATCGGTTTACTTTTTTTGATTTCTTGCGGAACTTCAAAGAATATTATACAAACAGATAAAATAAAACCCAATTCCCCTTGGCTTTTAGGCTTTGAAAAGACCGATGTCAATCCTATCATGAGGGCCGATGCTTCCTATACTTTTCTGGATCCTATTTCCAGTACGGAAGTTAATTGGCAAAAGGCCGATGTTTTTAATCCCGGAGCCATCGTTAAAAATGATACCGTTTTTCTTTTGTTCAGGGCTGAAGATAATCCGGATGCTATTTTAGGCGGACGGACTTCTCGGATTGGTTTGGCCTACAGCACGAATGGAATCGATTTTACCAAATACCCCAAACCTGTGCTTTTTCCTGATAACGACGAGTTTTCTCAATGGGATCAACCCGGTGGAATTGAAGATCCAAGGGTCGTTGAAACGCCCGAAGGAAGCTACATCATGATGTATACTAGCTGGAATACCGATGTGGCACGCCTCTCAAGCGCTACTTCAACAGACCTCAAACATTGGACCAAGCACGGACCTGTTTTTGAAGAGGCCTATGGCGGACAGTTCTTGGATGTTTGGAGTAAATCTGGATCCATCGTAACGGAATTGGTAAATGGCAGATTGATTGCCAAGAAAATAAATGGAAAATATCTTATGTATTGGGGTGAACTCTTCGTTAATCTCGCAACATCAGAAAATGGGGTGGATTGGGAACCGACATTAACGCAAGACGGAGAACTCTTGCATAGTTTTAAACCGTCTCTAAATGAATTTGACAGCCACCTGACCGAACCCGGGCCTCCTGCCCTATTTACAGATGCAGGTATTCTGTTATTATATAATGGGAAAAATTTAAGCGGAGAAGGGGCTACCTCGAAATATCCTGAAGGGACTTATTGTGGAGGTCAAGTACTTTTTGACAAAAATGATCCATCTATCATGATTTCGAGATTGGAAACCCCTTTTATATGCCCGAGTCTACCACATGAAGTTAGCGGACAGTACAAAGCTGGAACCACCTTTATCGAAGGGTTGGTCTATTTTAGAAATAATTGGTTTTTGTATTATGGAACTGCAGATTCTATGGTAGGCCTGGCAGTAAAGAAATAAAACCTCCTTTTTCATATGAAAAAGGAGGTTCTTATTATTATCAATAGGTTTAATCGAGCTGGTCTAAATATTCCAAGCTCAAAGGTACTTGTGAAACCACATTCGAAGATTCGTCTTCTATGAACATATATTCAATACCTAATTTTTTTGCTTCGGCAACAACGCCGGCAATATCGATTTGCCCAGTTCCCAAAACCACGTTGGTATCATCTTCTTCATGACCGGTATCATTTCCTTTAATACCTTTTTCCATATCCTTCAAATGTAGCAATACAAACTTTTTAGGATACTTTTTCATTAATGCTAGGGGATCTTCACCACCATGTTGAGCCCAGAACACATCGAGTTCAAATTTAAAATCCATGGCATTATCAGCCATATAATCGAATAACGTACCATTTTTATAAGGCCTGAATTCGTACCCATGCGGGTGATAGGCTAAGGTAAGTCCGTTTTGATTTAAAATTTTTCCGGCTTTATTGAAAACCTCGGTAGCATGTTGGGTTTCTTCCAAATCCCATTTATTAGCATCATGAGGAACCCAGGCACACATTACATATTTAGCTCCAAATGCTTTTGCATTGGAGATGACTGTAGTTACGTCAGATTCAAGGTCTTCGAAACTTGCACCAACACTTACGACATCTAGGTCATTTTCAGCGAGAAGTTCTTTGAAAGACTCTTTAGACATCCCATAGGTGTCACCGCCTTCTATCTTAGAGATACCCCACTCATGAATCAATCCCAATGTATTGGGAACGTTCTGTTTAAATTGATTTCGCAGACTATACAATTGCAAACCAACTTCTTGAGCATTAGCGAATGCACAACTTCCAATTAATATAAAATTAAAGATCAATTTCTTCATGAAGGTTGTTGTTTACGTCAATAGATTTCCTTCATCATCCCATTCTGCCATGATATTTCTTTTACTCTGATTGACGCATTTCGCTATCCATGCGGGATCATAAGCTACCCCATGCTGATCTAGAACATCTTGTGGTACCCCGTCCCAAACATTGGGTTGGTTACCTTTATACCCTAAATCTGCAATACCCACTTTTGAAGTATAATATCCGGTGACGGTAAGGCCTCTCATCAAATAGAAAAACTGAATACCTAATGGTTGTTCCTCCAATGGAACCTCTATATCATGATAACAAATTTCATCACAAATTTGTTTTTTCTGTTCTAAAGTGGCTGACTTGAATTCGGTTCCAAATTCCGTATTGCTTTTATGGTCCAACCACATTAAGCCTCCTAGAAGTGTGGGTGCCATTTCGGGAATATCTTTACCCATGAACTCCACCAAATCAGGTACGCCGGCCTCGATAGGCCCCCCATGCGGTTCTTTAGGAGGAAGAATCACTACGCTTAGTGCGGCAATAGTTTCCATCTCGTGCTCGTTGAACAATTGCTCTGCCTTCAATTTTTCAATACGCTCCAATTCCTTTGGGGTTCTCCCGAAATAATGATCACTACTCGTTGCGATGGCTTGATCAACTGCTTCCTTGTTTTCTGTATTACAAGCATTGAATACTAGACCAGAACCGGCCGCAGCACCACCGAGTATTAAGGTTTGTAAACTCTTTCTTCTATCCATCTTCTAAATATTTTGTGCCTTTAATTGTTCAATGATATAATCTGATGCCCTCCATGAAAGCGCCATAATCGTCCAAGTACAGTTCTTATCGGCTTGAGAAACAAATACCCCTGCATCTACGATAAAGACGTTATCTACATCATGCAATTGCTGGAACTTATTGGTGACGGAAGTTTTTGGGTCATTGCCCATACGTGTTGTTCCTACTTCATGTATGATTTGACCTGGAGCTAACAGGCCATAGTCTTGATCTTTACCTGGCTTATCCCCTAGCGGAATACCACCCATATTGTGGATCAATTCTTCAAACGTGTCCTGCATATGTTTTGCCTGATTAATCTCAAACTCAGAATGCTTGTAATTGAATTTTAATACCGGGATACCAAATTGATCTACCGTTGTCGGATCAATTTCACAATAGTTGTCTTTAAATGCAATAGCTTCACCACGACCCCCAAAACCAATTACTGAACCATAGTATTTCTTAACATCGTCACGCAAACTATCTCCATAACCCCCAGATTTCAGTCCGAAGTATTTGTTCATTCCGTTAGGGTCGAAACCGAAACCATAATTAGGTTGGCCCATACCACCCCAAACTTCAATGTGATATCCTCGAGGAAAGTTAAGTTTTGAATTATCTCCCCACCAAGGTGAATACACATGCATACCTCCTACTCCATCTTCATTATAGGAAACTTTCCTATTCATTAAATCGGGGATGATACCGGAAGCACTTGCTCCTGTAGAATCATGCAAGTATTTCCCAACAACGTTGCTACTATTTCCTAGTCCGTTAGGATGTTGTTTACTCTTAGAATTCAAGAGAATACGGGCTGTACTACAGGCTGATGCTGCCAGAACTACAACTTTTGCTTTGAGATGATATTCTTTCCTGTCATCTTTACTGATATAGGAAACACCTGTTGCTTTTCCTTCTGCATTGGTAGTTACTTCTCGAACCATAGAGTTTACAAAAATCTTGACCTTTCCGCCACTCTTTTGTGCCGGAAAGATTAAACAACTACCGGCAGAGAAATCTGCATAAATAGAACACGAACGGCCACACTGCCCACAATAAAAGCAGACCCCTCGGTCGTTGTTGATTCTTTTGGTCACCATGGAAAGCCTTCCTGGTATAACAGGAATATTCGATTTTTTTGCTCCTTTTATATAAAATAATTCATGCAGACGTGGCTTTGGAGGAGGAAGAAAGAATCCGTCAGGATCATTTTCCCTACCTTCTTTAGTTCCAAAAACACCGATCAACTTATCCAATTTATCGTAATAGGGCTTCACGTCTTCATAACCAATAGGCCAGTCATCTCCATGCCCATCACGTGTTTTTCCTTTAAAATCTTTTGGTCCGAAACGTAATGATATACGGCCCCAGTGGTTGGTTCGTCCTCCTAACATTCTTGCACGCCACCACTTAAACTCAGTACCTTCGGCATGCGTATAAGGCTCTCCATCTACTTCCCAATCGCCCCATGACATATCCCATTCTCCGAACGCACGATCCGTACCCGCTCCCCTACGTGGTGAATCATAAGGCCATTTTAATTGGGTTCGAGTTACCGGATCAGCGGGATCAAAAAACGGACCCGCCTCTACAACGGCAACATTTAAACCGGCATCTGCCAACTGTTTGGTGGCCATGCCACCGCCAGCGCCAGAACCAACAATAATGACATCATAGATTTCAGAGGATTCTTTTATTTGCATAATTTAAAATTTATTAAAGCTTACAATTTAATTATTAATTAAAAAAAACAAGGTGTTTTTAGCTGAATAACTTCAGTGATTGGATGTACGTTAATTTTCAATAGCCAAGCGTTAACTATTTAACTTATTCATTCACTGGTAAATGTAGAAGCTGGTAAACCAACACCGTTGAACACGTTTCCTATTACAGTACTTTTCCAAGCATAGCGCACAGCAACTGGATTTTTCACGTCTGTGCAACTTACCACCACTTTATCGTTCTTAATTTTTGCATTAGCTGGAAACCACTCACCTTTTTCATTTGAAATTTCAAAGCCCTCAGGTTTTTTCCCTTTAAACTTTAATCCATTCGAATTCGAAAAGGCAACCTCCATCTCTTTTCCATTTACTTTCGAAGATTTGAAAAGAGGTCCGTACACTTCCGTATCCAAGGTTTTAAAATGTTGCTTTAAAGCAATGTTCGCCAACCGAAGTCCAACATCCTGTTTATTTTGCGGATGAATATCTTCTACCGTACAAATATCACTCGTCATGGCCATTCCTGTATTTTCTAATTGTAAAGTTCTACGCTGTTGATCCCGCAATACGCCTCCTTCAAATTCTCTTCCGTATGTATACGGGGCAATTTGCACATAGTAAAACGGAAAGTTAATTTGCCATTTATTTCTCCAAGAGGTAATCATTTCGGTAAATAAGTCTTGATAACTTTCGGCATTGACCGTATTGGATTCCCCTTGATACCAAAGCACTCCGCCAATTTTAAACTTGGTCAAAGGATTTATCATCGCATTATAAAGCGTAGAACGTTCAACGGTCACCCACGGATTTGGCTTTACCAATTCGTGAGCTTCCACCAACTCAGGATGCTGTTCAAAAACATTCTCTGGTGTCCAAACTTCAGCACAGGATGCTCCCCATGAGGAATCAATCAAACCAATTGGGATCCCTAATTCTTTTTGGATTTTTCTGGCGAAAAAATAGGCCACGGCACTAAAATCAGGCATCGTTTCTGATGAACATACTTGCCAAGTACCGGAAACATCCTCCTGAGGATAGTCCGATGTTCTTTTTTGAACCGTGAACAGGCGTATGTTCGGGTAATCTGCGTTGGCTATTTCCGCTTCTTTGTTATCGATACCACTATTGGCGCTCCATTCCATATTACTTTGTCCGGAACACAACCAAACTTCACCGATCAGTACATTATCAAGAATAATCTCGTTTTCTTCTCCCTTAAATTTTATTATAAAAGGTCCGCCAGCATTTGGAGTATCGACTTGAATTTGCCATTTGGCATCATTGCCCGTCTTAACGTTCACCGTAGTATCGTTCCAACTTGTATAAATGCTAAACTCCTCATTAGGTCCTGCCCAGCCATACAATAGCACAGCTGTTTCTCGCTGCAGTACCATGTCATTAGAGAATATATGAGGCAGGGTGATTTCCGCTTCGGCAATAGTGCTAAAAGCTAAAGCAAGGACAAGTAAAAGAAATCGTTTCATGGTAAGTATCCATTAAAAGGATGCTAAATATAACTATTAATAACATAAATTTTATGGAATCTTTATTTCATAGAGCTATTTTATAAATAAAATTCATTTACTACCTTACTGGCAAAATAACCACTCATCATGAATGAAAAGTATGTGAAATTAAAAAGAAGAAATTTTATCAAAGGGTCTTCCGCCGCACTCTTTTTAGCCTCACTCCCTACTTATGGAATGATTTTTTTTAAAGATGAAAAGCCTAAAAAAGTAGCGTTAATCGGTACAGGATGGTATGGGAGTAGTGATTTATATAGACTGATCCAAGTGGCCAATGTTGAAGTGACCGCTTTGTGCGATGTGGATGATCACAATTTGGAAAATACCGCCCTCATTGTGTCGCAACGACAAAAAAGCAAAAAAAAACCTCAACTGTACTCCGATTATAGAACAATGCTAAAAAGCCACGATTTTGATATTGTGCTTATCGGCACTCCTGACCATTGGCACGCCCTTACGTGTATAGACGCCTTAAAAAGCGGCGCACATGTCTATGTTCAAAAACCCATCAGTATCGATGTAATGGAGGGGGAAGCCATGGTCGCGGCTGCCCGAAAATATGACCTTATAGTGCAAGTGGGTACACAGCGAAAAAGTACTCCACATTTAATAACGGCTAAAAAACAAATCGTGGACCAAGGACTTTTAGGAAAGGTGGGGCATGTAGAACTATGCTGTTACTATCACATGCGTGCCAACGGGAATCCTCCCGAAGAATCCGTGCCCGATTTTTTTGATTATGAAATGTGGACAGGCCCCGCCCCCATGCGTGCTTACGACGGACTCCCACATAAGCGTTGGTGGCGCACGTTTAGAGAATATAGTAATGGCATTACCGGAGACATGTGCGTTCATATGTTAGATACCGCTCGTTGGATGTTGGATTTGGGATGGCCTAAAAAAATAAGTTCAGAAGGTGGTATTTATGTTCAAAAAGGAGGGGAATCCAATATTTCAGATACCCAAACTGCAGTTTTTGAATTTGAAGATTTTAATTGCATTTGGCAACATCGTACGTGGGGAAATCCTGCTGACCCAGAATATCCATGGGCCTTTAAGATTTATGGAGAGAAAGGGGTCCTAAAAGGAGATGTAATGAAGGCTGAATTTGTTCCGGTAGATGGTGGGGAAACGCTTCGTTTTGATGTGGTCTACGAACGAGAAAAATATCCGGAAGACGTAACGGAAAAGGACATTGAACTACACGCCGCTCCTGCCACGCGTGGACATATGATCGATTTTCTAAAAGCCATAGAAAACAATACCAGGCCCATCGCCGATATTGAACAAGGTCATATTTCAACTGCTAGTTGCATCTTGGCCAATCTTTCAATGGATTTAAAACGGCCATTGGTCTATGACCCTGTCTCTAGAACGGTGATAAACGACCCCGAAGCCACAGCCTTATTGACGCGGGAGTATCGAGGGGATTGGGTGCACCCACACCCAGATACCGTATAGATCACTGCAATTTTTTAGTAGAATCACGAACCAGTAAACTGGTTTTTACGGTTTTTGTTTCGAACGGCAGACCAGGAGTTTTAATTCTATTGATCAGTAATTTTGCGGTAAGTTCTCCTATGTATTTACCATGTTGACTAACCATCGTCAAGGAGGGAGTGACGTATTTAGATAACTGTCCGTTTGTAAAACCAATAATAGAAATATCATTGGGGACATTGTACCCTCGGGCCTTTACAATTTCCAATACCTTCACAGCGGTTATTTCGTCAAATCCTATAATACCTTCTATGTTTTTGTAATTGAGCAAAAAGGACATTAGCAGGTCTATATCATCTTTTGGAGAGAGAGTGATGAGCAATTTAGTGTCAAATGGAATCTCATACTCCTCCAACGCTTTCTTATATCCTTCCATTCTTAATTTACCCACGCTAGAACTACCAATAGGATTCACTACTGCAATAGTAGCACAACCAATATTGATCAGATGTTTGGTTGTCTTGTAACCTGCCTCAAAATCATCGACCACTACTTTATCACATTCCAGTAAATCAGAAACCCGATCAAAAAGCACTACAGGAATGTCATTGTTGATAATACCTGTCAAGGCATCCAATTTATTTTCATTTTGGGTTTCTTCCGCCAAGGAAATAATAAGGCCGTCAACGGTTCCAGAATCAAAGAATTCCAAGGTTTTACTTTCTTTGGCAAAAGATTCGTCACTGATACAGCTAATGATATTATATCCATTTTCATTAGCTATTTTCTCGATACCGTACAGTACCTGTACAAAGAAATAATTTAGGATATTGGGAACCACTACGCCGATAGTATTTGTTCTCCTGTTCAATAAATTAAGCGCTAACCTATTCGGTTTGTAGTGTTTTTCTTTGGCATACTCCTGGATTTTTACTTTTAACTCAGCACTTATTTCATGGCTGTCATTAACCGCTTTTGACACCGTTGAAATCGAAACGTTGAAATGTTTTGCAATATCCTTTAAGGTTATCTTTTTCATACATATAAACTTAAAAAGGTCTTGAAAACATTCCAAGACCTTTTTAACAACTTTCTACACTATTCTAGATATACTGATTGATGATATTCTCGAACAACTCTTGTTTACCACTCTGTAATTCAAGCTCACCATTTTCCATGGCAATATTATAAAGGTCTTTCATCTCTAATTTACCGGCTTCAAAATCTTTACCTTTTCCGCTATCAAAAGAACTGTATCTTTTTTCACGTAACGAATTGTAAGAAGAAGACGTCATGATTTTATCAGCAGTAATCAAAGCCCTGGCAAAGGTATCGGCACCACCAATATGTGCATGGAAGACATCATCAAGATCCGTACTGTTTCTTCTGATCTTCGCATCAAAATTGATACCACCGCCCTGTAATCCTCCCGCAGCCAAGAATACCAGCATCGCTTCGGTAGTTTCCTGTACATTATTTGGAAACTGATCGGTATCCCATCCATTTTGATAATCACCTCTATTGGCATCCAAACTACCTAACATTCCTGCTTTGGCAGCCACGGCGATTTCGTGTTGGAACGTGTGTTGCGCCAAGGTAGCGTGGTTTACTTCAATGTTCATTTTGAAATCATTCTCCAAACCGTATTCCTTTAAGAACCCTATAGCGGTAGCACAATCAAAGTCGTACTGATGTTTCATGGGCTCCATAGGTTTGGGTTCAATGAAGAAATTTCCCTTAAACCCTTGGGCACGGGCATAATCACGCGCCATGGTCAAAAATTGCCCCATGTGGTCCAATTCGCGTCCCATATCGGTATTCAAAAGGGACATATACCCTTCTCGGCCACCCCAGAACACATAATTTTCACCATCTAAAGCCATGGTAGCGTCCAAAGCCAATTTTATCTGTCCGCCAGCTCTGGCCAACACATTAAAATCTGGATTGGTAGCCGCACCGTTCATGTATCTTGGATTGGAGAAACAGTTCGCCGTTCCCCAAAGTAATTTGATACCACTTTCCTTTTTCTTCTCCTTCAGGTAATCGACGATGGTCGAAAGTCTCTTTTCAGATTCTGCAAAAGTTGATGCTTCTTGAATAAGGTCAAAATCATGGAAGCAGAAATAATCGAATCCCATTTTCCCGATGAACTCAAAAGCGGCGTCTGCTTTATCCTTGGCAGCTTGTATGGGGTCAGAAGCTTTGTCCCACTCAAAACTTTGCGTACCAGGGCCAAATGGATCAGCACCTTGTCCACAGAAGGTATGCCAGTAGGCAATGGCGAACTTAAAGTGTTCTTTCATGGTTTTGCCCGCTACCACTTGATCTGGATTGTAATACTTGAACGCTAGGGGATTGTCAGATTCCTTACCTTCAAATTGAATGTTACCTATTCCTTTAAAATATTCCTTACTTGCCATTATGATTGTTTTTATTTGTTGTTTAAAATTAATTCCAATTCTTTCTTCCAATTTTTGTAGGCATCTTGGTAGGCCTTGATATTCTTCTTGGGACTAAAGGTCATTACATAGTCATTCTCGAGAATGGCCTTGCCATAAGCCTCAAAATCGCCCTTATGAAGATTTGCGGCCCTTGCAGCCCCAATAGCACCCGTAGTATTATAGATTTCAATATCATAACCGATCAGGGTAGCCACTGTGTTCGAAAAAATCTCCGAACGAAAAAGATTGTCGTTACCGGCACGCATGACGTTTACTTTGATACCATCGGATATCATAATTTCCATTCCATACACGAAGGAAAAAGCGATGCCTTCCAAAGCCGCCCTGCAGAGATGACCCTTACCGTGATTGTTCAAGTTCAAGTTGACAATTCTCGTTCCAACTTCTTGATTCTTAAGCATACGCTCTGCACCATTCCCAAAAGGTATCAAAGCGATTCCATCGGAACCCACCGGAACTTTGTTCGCCAAAGTATTCATCTCATCATAGGAAGCTACGTCCAAATTATTCAACAACCATCGGTATTGGATACCCGCTCCGTTGATGCATAATAACTTACCTATTTTGGGAGGTTTGCCTGGGGAATAGTTCACATGGGCAAAATTGTTCACTTGAGCGCTGTGCTTAACGGAAAGATTGTCGGTCACCGCATATACGACACCGGAAGTACCACCGGTGGCCGCCACTTCACCTGGATTAAAAACGTTTAAGGTCAGGGCGTTATTGGGTTGATCTCCCGCCCTGTAAAGAATAGGCGTACCCACCGCAATGCCACTTTCCTGAGACCCTTTTTCGTCCACTTTGGATTGTACTGAAAAGGTGTCCACAATATCAGGGATCATATGCTTCTCAAGGGCGTAATGGTTCAAAAGCACATCGGCTATGTCGTCCGTTTTGAAATCCCAAAGAATACCTTCGGAAAGTCCGGACACCGTTGTGTTCACCACCCCGGATAATTTATAGGCGATATAATCGCCAGGAAGCATCATTTTATACACCTTACTGTAGATCTCGGGTTCATTCTCTTTGACCCACTTCAATTTAGAAGCTGTGAAATTGGCCGGGGAATTCAACAGGTGTTCGTTGCAAGTATCTTGACCAAGATTTTCGAAAGCATTCTGACCAATACCAACGGCCCTACTATCACACCAAATGATGGATTTTCGCAAGGGATTTCCCTCCTTATCAATCAACACCAGTCCGTGCATTTGATACGATATGCCAATACCGGAAATATCTTTAGTGCTTACGTTGTATTTTAGACTCAATTTCTTGAGCCCGCTACAAGCGTATTTCCACCAATCATTGGGATCCTGCTCCGCCCAACCGTTCTTGATCGCTTCCATCGACATTTCTGTCTCCGGTTCGGTAACCACTCCAATACTTTTTCCTGTTGAAGCATTGACCAAAGCAATTTTTATGGAAGAACTTCCAATATCCAGTCCTAAATGATACATATGTTGTGTGAGTTGATTTTTAGCCTTAATAAGTTAAACCAAAAATAACTACAATCCATACTATTCTTAATTTTTGATACGAAAATAAATAGTAAAATCTTTTAAATCCTTTTTCAATCATTGATAAAATCTACAATAAACCATTGATTTAAAGGCATGTAATAGTGTTATTCATTTTCGAAAATCACCGAAAGGGTTTTCGTAAAACAACTTTCGATCAAACCTTTGCATTTAATATTCTTCGAGTTGGTTCTGAAGCAACTCCAGTTTCGAAAGTGCTTCAGATTTTGAATTTACATCTAACTTTAAATAAATATTTTGAATATGAAAGTTGACAGCGCTTGGGGTAACGAACAACTTTTCAGCGATCATTTTATAGGTCGCACCTTGACATAGATAGTCGACAATTTGGTTTTCGCGATCTGAGAAAAAAGCAAAGGTTCTCTTATGGAAGTTATGGATGACTTTCTTAATAATATCCATACTCATGGCCGCACCTTCCTTTTCAATACTGTTCAAGGCGTGCTCGAGTTTATCTAAGGTAAGTGGTTTGGTCAAATACCCATTGGCTCCTTTTTTAAAGGCATTTTTAATAACGTCAAAATCATTTATTTCACTGAACATGATCACCTTTATACCCCAGGCTTTCTTTCTGAATAATTTAATGGCCTCTATACCGTTGATTCCATTTAAATCGATTTCCGATAAAACAATATGGGGCAAGGTATGCTTAAAGTCCTTAAGCCCCTCTTGAGCAGAGGTATAGCTACCCATTAGTTGATAATCCTCTAATTGCTCAAAATGATTTTTGTAAACGGCATGTAATGATCTTTCACGTTCTAAAACAATTATTCTTATTATTGAATTTTTCATAATTTCCAAAGTTTAGTGGTATTTTTTCAGGGAGCGAAAAACACCATAGGTTAGTCATGAGTAACATCAAGAACTTTTGCAAGTTCATTACCAACCAAACATAGGACAGCCATTATGCACCCATAGTTAAAAAGACTATAGGTTCATCAATTAAGTAATATGATGAAATGAGGAAAGGTAAACCCCATTAAATACGGGGCTCTCTCAAAGTCCTGGTTTAGTTATAATTTAATTACCCTTAACAGCTTTTTTGCCAAGGCATTAAATTCATTACTCGAAACCGTTCCTTGAACTTTGGTCTTAACGTCATTTTGGGGGAACTGGAGCCTGAATTCCAATCCGCAAAAAAACGTGCATTGATACTAACATAAAGTAGGTAATAATTTTCCATGTTTTTGGGGGGATTTGGGGTTAAACAATGGTTTTAAAAATTTAGGTTAAAGAAATATATATATTATTGTGACAGAACCCTCTAAATGATCTAAATTTTCGTTAAAATGCCATTTTTCAGCAATAAATAAAGTCATTCATCGATTGTCTCCACCTTATTTTAAATTGAAAATACCGGGAATAGTAAACATAAAAAAAGGAGGGGACCCAGTCATCCCCCCGGATAACACCCCTCCTTTTATTGACAATTCAAACCAAACATAGAAATTCTTACAAACCAAATTTTGGTCAATATTTATTCCCTACTTATATAATCGTCTTCCAATGTATTCGATGCGGTTGCGGTAGTTTCGTTTACCTGCATAATCCACTTTTCTGCTTTGTATTTTCCGTTTAAATCAGTACTTGCCGCTATCTGCGCTTCGTTTTTATAATCATAATCTGCCAAGTATACATAGTACAGTCCGTTCTCTTTATTATAAAATTGTTTTGGGTCTAAACCTTTGCTCTTCAAATCTTTCATGAAGGCATTAAGGTATTTCGTAGTACTATATACATTGGCAATGAGATAATATCCAGAATTCATATCTATAACATCTGAATCAACCAACATCTTTACCGGTAATTCCTGGTAATCACCCCTATTATTATTAGCTGCAGAGGCATGGGCCGGCTCTGTTTCAAAATCTGAGTCGTTAGACACATAGGATGTGTCTCCTCCCGTACTAAAGTCCTGTAACGAACTCTTAATTGTGGTATCGATATCGTTACGCAACATTCTTACGATAAGCTCAAATCTTTGTTCAAACGCTGCTATTCTAGCTTCTTCTATCGAATCTTGACGTAATATCAGTTCATCTAATATCATTTTGTTCTCATAGGCCAAATCGTTTGAAAAAACCTCAGTTTTTTGCTTTCTCTGTTTCGATGTATTAGCATCATCACGTTCGGCAATCAAATTTGCAATCTGCTCTTCATAATTACGAACTATGTTATCTATCTTATTATCTGAAGAATTATCGGCTACGGTAATTCCTAAATCATCATCCTTAAATTTATAAGCCAAAGAAATCTCATGGTTCCACCCCAAGTTGGCATCCTGTTTTGACAAATCCTTTTCCATCAAATACCCCAACGACATTTTTTTGCTCAGGTTAACGCCAATTCCTGCAGAAACCCCATATTCTTCATCTAACGTGGTCTGTAGCCACCCATAATTCGGTAGGTCCAATAAAAGTGAGCCAAAATAATATAGGCTCCCATCAAAGTTTTGCCCTGCTTGTGCGAGAGGCATTAATCGTGCATTCTCGAACAGCCCCCTTGAATTTTCAAAGGAATGCGTATACTGTACCGATGCCTTTACACTTTTTACGGACAGATCCGTTAGAAACTCGTTCGTTGTTTGATTGTATTTAAAAAGGTCTTCCGCATAAAAACCAAAATCGAATTTACCGAGCGATAAGTTGATTCCGGGCTGCACCGCGATCTTACTTTCTTTTCTTGAATCGGCAATTTCGGGATCTTCTTCGCCACTTACTATTCTATTTTTATCCAAACCTTGGTTAAAGTAGGTAATATTGGTTCCAAAGGTTAAAACTGATTTCTCACCTAATCGCACTGCCGATGCATAGTTTGCATTAAAGCCAAACTCCTGCACAACACCTGACCATTGACTGTAGACCCCTATACCCACAGCGGTATTTTCATTCAATTTATTACTAAAACCAAGAAAATAATTTTGACTGTTATCATCAAAAGTGGCATATTGGTTTCTATGCAAAATATTCAAATATGATTTGTTTTCCCGTACCAAGGAAAATGTAGGATTAATAAAAAACCTGTTGAAGAATAATTGATTGTGATACGTGCTACTTGACCCTAAATTTGCATTGGTTTCTTGGCCTTTAACTGTTTGGACAAGGGTCAATAAAAATAATACAATAAAAAAACTATTGATTTTTAACCGATTTTCCATAACGTTTGATTTAAATGATTAGAGAACTGAATGTCTTGTTTTATATGGGGGAAATGAATAATGGGTGGTTATTCATCTTCGAAAACGGAACTGGAATAATGAATCTGTTTTTCCGTATTGAAGGCTTCTAGAAAGCGGGAGTCCCATTCCTTATCATTATTAGGTTTATCGCTCAAATTAAAAGCGACATTTTGAGACATTCCGTTTGCGCCGTTCCGGTTAGATACGACATATCCAAATCCATCTTTTTGCAGAAGATTAATGGAATATTCATCAAACTTGCTGTTGACAGCATTGCCCATGTTCATCGCAAGGCCTACTTTGCGCTCCCCAACTTCGACTAGAAATACATCGAGACCTCCATAACCTTCCCGACCATCAGAAGCAAAAACCAAGGTGCCGTTAACTATGGGATTGGGGTATAATTCATTTTTAAGGGTATTTACCTTTTCCCCTAGGTTTTTAGGCATCCCCGGAAGTCCATTTTTTTGAATGGTCGCCACATAGATGTCATATTCACCAAAACTACCAGGCATATTAGAGGCAAAGAACAAGCGGTTACCATCAGGAGAAACGGCCGGATGCATGGCAGAATAATCACCTGGACAAAGCGGAAGTTCTACAACTTTTTTCCACTCGCCAGCAATTTTATCGGCCTTATAAATTTTATGGATTTTTTGCTTTTTGGAGAAAATGCCCGTCACAGGTTTTCTATAGGTCGTTTTACTGAAATAAGCTGTGTTACCCCCATTGGTAAGTGCTACCGGCTGCTCGTATTCGCCTAGAGATCCAGACGTACAATTAAAATTTGAAACTAAACCTTTGTGGGTATCCGAATTATCCCATGGCAAAAACTTACTTCTATTATGGGACGAAACATGGGCAGGTATTACCGTTTGGGTCATTTTATAATCTTCCTTCACCAGCTCTGTCCAATTTTCATCGGCTACTTCATTTTGAACCTCCTTGCCCAATTTAGAAACCGCATGATCAAACCTTTTTTGATAGCTTTTCTTCAACGTGCCGTCTTCTGAAATTTCCATGAGTCTACCATACCAATACAAGGCATTTTCATACTTCTTCGACAGAAAATTGGCGTTACCAAGATCTTCAAAAATTTCTGCATCAGAAAAACCTAAGTTTTTTAACTTCTTATAGTTTTCTGAACGCTTTGAAACTTCGGTAATTTTCCTTTCCTTAAAACTTGCAGGTGAATCATTGTAGGCCACATCTTGACCATAAGCCAAACTTGCCAAGCAGACAAACAATAGGCTACATTTAATTGAATTGTTCATATTACCAGATTTAGGGGGTTAATACCTCAAAGTTCTAATAATAGATTCAATCCCTTCTTAATAAAAATTCATAGGTTTTGAATAAAAATATAAACTATTTAATTAGCATTTCATTGAAACCTATTTAATTTCAATTACTTATAAAAAATATACCTGTTAATTTTTAACCTGTTGATTTTTCCTTTTATCTGAAATATATGTATAACCCAAATATGCCAACTGAAGTGCCACTGCTGCAATTTTCAGTTTACGACTTCGTACCAATACTTTAGCTATACCGAACAACGGTGACAATCCCATATCTACAATTTTTAGTGTTCTGCTAAAATACTTTTTGAAATTGAAAAAGTTTGACCCTATCCACCTTAATACTAGACGAAAAGATAATTCTGCTGATTATAAAAATTATACCAATAAAGCAAAAGACTCATTTTTTATAGTCAATACTTCTACTATATTACTGCTACCTTAGATGTAGAACAAATACTAATAGGGAGCTGAAGGCACCCCTTAAAAATAAAATTATGAACAAGGATATTGAAAAAATCGAGCACAGATTAAAGGACTTGGTAACTAAAAACGAAGATGCAATTAAAGGTTTTGAAAAAGCAGCTAAAAATGCAGAACAAGTAGGTATTAAAAGCTATTTTGAAAAAAAAGTTGTTGAACGCATGCAATTTCTACGTGAGCTAAGGGCGTCAGCTACCGATTTAGATTTAGGAAGTGTAGAAATTGACGGAAGTGCTGCGGGAGCAGTTCATAGAACTTGGATGGATGTAAAATCGTTCTTTGCGGGGGACAATGATGAAGCTATGCTTGAAGAAGCAGTAAGAGGTGACAAAGCTGCCATGGACGATTACGATAAAGCATTGGCCGAAACAATGATGCCTCATAGGATCAAAGAAATCATTAGAGCCCAACGTGAAAAATTACATAACGATTTACAGACCTCTGAAATTTTAGAAGATTACAGGTAATATTGAACCAACAAATTAAAAAAGCCCCTGTAATACAGGGGCTTTTTTATGTTTAATAAAATGGATATCATTTTCTTTTAGCCTTACTTTTTGCACGTCTTTTTTTCAGCCAACGCTTATAAAATTTCTTACCAAAATATAATAGTATCGCCTTTTTCAAATCTTGAACTTTTAATAATTTTTCATTTTGTCCTTACGCTTACGTAATTGACCTTCTAGCTCCTTAACGGATTCATTAATTGAATCTTCATAATTTTCATTACTGGCCTCTGCAAAAATTCTAGGGCCTGGTAAGCTTAGACGTATGTTACAAATCTTACCTGTTTGATCGGACGAAGTATTTTCCTCTTTGAAAAATACATCCGCTCTTATTATATCACTAAATTTTTCATGTAGTTTATTTAATTTATCCTCTACATAACCTTCTAAACGTTTGCTTGCGCTTACATTATCATACTCATAAATAATATCCATAGTATATTTTATTTATCAACATTTATCATCCAACCTATACCGAATCTATCGGTACATCTACCGAAGAAGCCCCATTCACGTTCTCTAAACTCATGATGAACCTGGCCACCACCTGATAAATCTTTAAACATTTGGCGTCCTTCATCAATATCATCCATATCTATACTCATATTGATTTGATTACCATTATTCAATGGTGTATCAGGAGCGGAATCATAGGCCATAAAATGAACACCCTTTCCTTTCAATTCTGCGTGTTGTAGTTTTTGTCTATAAGAAGAAGGAACATCGATTTCCTTGTCTTCATAGGTCTGTCTGTTTTTCACATCGGCATTAAATAAGTTTGCGTAAAAATTAAGAGCCTCTTGACAATTGCCATTGAAGGCCAAATATGCTTGTATTTTCATAAATTGTTTTTGTTTTTTACAAGTTACCTTTATCTCAAGGCAATGCTTATCCGTATGGATTCATTTTTTAACGCATATCACAATCGGCAGCTTTTGCGCGGCAGCATTTGCAACAATACCTATATTTTAGACCTTTTCTTAAGTGTTTTAAAATCAAAAAGCTCCCAAACCCGAACGGTTTTGACAAAAACTGTTTATAGAATAGATTTAATTGAACCCTTAGAGTTAAAAATTAATTTCATAACTTCATAACGTTCAATTTAATAACAGCAAAAATGGCAGAATTTAATATAAAGGTTAATGGGAATACCGAACAAGTAGACGTAGATCCATCTACTCCAATGCTTTGGGTTTTGAGGGACCACTTAAAATTGGTAGGTACAAAATATGGATGCGGTATTGCGCAATGTGGTGCCTGCACCGTGCATCTTGGAGATAATGCGGTACGATCTTGCCAACTTCCTGTCTCGGGCGTAGGCGAACAAGGCATCACTACCATTGAGGGCCTTTCAGAAAACGGAGATCACCCAGTGCAAAAAGCGTGGTTAGAAGAAGATGTATACCAATGCGGTTACTGCCAAGCGGGCCAGATTATGAACGCCAGTGCCTTTTTGAAAAAGAATCCTAATCCGTCAGACGAGGACATTGAAAATGCAATGAACGGAAATATCTGCCGTTGCGGTACCTATACCCGTATTAAAAAAGCGATTAAAAATGCGGCCAGTACGCAAAGCGCATAAGGCCCGCTTTAGAACAAAGCTTTTTGAAATAACCTTTAATTTAAATATAAGAAAATGACACTCATAAAAACATCATATAACAGACGTTCCTTCTTAAAAAGCAGTACGCTCGCGGGTGGGGGAATGCTCTTAGGGTTTAGCTGGTTGGCCTCCTGCAAACCCACTCCAGAACAGGTAAGCAACATGCCAAAGGAATGGTTCGATATTAACGGATTCCTAAAAATTAGTGATAATGGTATCGTTACAATAATGTCTCCCAATCCTGAAATCGGACAGAATGTTAAAACTTCGATGCCCATGATCGTCGCAGAGGAATTGGACATAGATTGGAACAATGTAATCGTAGAACAAGCTCCTCTAAATACCGATATCTTTCAACGACAATTGGCAGGTGGCAGTCAATCGATCCGTGCCGGATGGGAAGGTCTTCGTATGGCCGGGGCAACTGCAAGACATATGTTGATTGCCGCAGCTTCAGAAGCTTGGCAAGTACCTGCATCAGAAATTACAACTGAGGCCGGAATGATATATCATAAGACTTCCGGTAAATCTGCTGGTTATGGTGAAATGGCTTCTGCGGCTTCTAAGCTTGAAATCCCAGAAGAAGTTTCCCTAAAAGAAACATCTAATTTTACCATTGTAGGAACGGACAGAAAAAATGTGGACGGTCCTAAATTGGTGACTGGAAAACCCCTATTCGGACTAGATCTTCAAGCAGAAGGAATGCTCATTGCCATGATCGTTCATCCGCCTGCATTTGGCTACACCTATAAATCTATGGATGCCGAATCAGTAAAATCTATGCCTGGTATTAAAGATGTGTTTGAAATTGATGTGTACCCTGAGGGAATAGAAAAACAATGGTCAGATGGGGGCGGTATAAATAAATTAGTCGCTGTGGTGGGAGAAAGTACTTGGCAATGTATGCAAGCTAAAAAAGCTTTAAAAGTGGAATGGGAAAAAACCTCCCCCTTAGAAAATACATCATGGCATGAAGAGGCGTTGACCAAATTGCTAAATACTTCTTCAAAAGAACCTGCACGAAAAGACGGTGATGTCGATAGCGCATTTAAAAATGCCGCCCAAATAGTTGAACGAACATATAGCGCTCCCTTTTTAGCACATAATACCATGGAGCCCATGAACTTTTTTGCCGATGTGACCGCAGAAAAAGCAGTTCTGAACGGACCGATACAAACCCCTGAATTTTTGGAAAAGACCATAGCTTCAAGATTGGACATGCTCGTTGAAAAAATAGATATTCAGATGACCCGAATGGGTGGTGGTTTTGGTAGACGTTTATATGGACATTTTGGGGTAGAGGCCGCTGTAATTTCGCAGAAAATGCAAGCTCCTATTAAATTGGTTTATTCTCGCGAAGACGATATGACCCAAGGTACCTATCGCCCAACCTATATGGTTAAATATAAAGCTGGTCTGGATAAGGACGGAAAGTTGATCGCCTGGCATGTTAAAGGTGCTGGTTCTAACGATGATTTGATTTTTGAAGATCGGTTTCCCGCAGGTGCGGTCGATAATTATTTAGCTGAAAAATTTAGTTTGGAGACGAATGTAACGACCGGAGCTTGGAGAGCACCCCGTTCAAATTTTGTGGCAGGGGCTGAACAAGCTTTTATAGACGAAGTAGCCGAGACCGCGGGAAAAGACCCGATAGAATTTAGACTTGAATTGTTCGATAGAGCGATTAATGATCCTGTTGGGGATCCTGAAAAGAACGATTATAACCCCAAGCGGTATGCCAATGTATTGAAGTTGGTGAAAGAAAAATCAGGCTGGGACGGCAATCAAAAAGATGGAGCTGCCAGAGGTGTTTCTTCCTATTATTGTCACAATTCATATGTTGCCCAAGTCTTAGACCTTTCAAAGGATACAAATCCTCCTAAGGTTGAAAAAGTGTGGTGTGCTGTAGATTGTGGGATCGTTATAAATCCGTTGGCGGCAAAAAATCAAATCGAAGGTGGGATCATTGACGGTATCGGGCATGCGACCTATAGTGAAATGACCTTTAAAGATGGACAACCACAACAATCCAATTTTGATACCTACCGCTTAATACGGCATAAAGAAGCCCCAAAGGAAATTGAAAGCTATTTCGTTGATAATGGAATAGACCCTACTGGTTTGGGAGAACCTTCATTACCCCCAATTATGGGCGCTTTAGCCAATGCATTATATAGGGCAACCGGTCGTAGACATTATAGGCAGCCCTTTATTACAGAAAAACCGGTAGTTGGATAAATAAAAAATAATGTAAGATGTCATAAAAAACCTGAACTTGATACTTCAGGTTTTTTTTAGTACGATATCGTTTAGATTTTAAATTTCAATATTGCCCTAGCGTAACTCCTAGAATCATTATCTATCGTAAAAATCTTGTTGTGATTGCCATCTTTCAATTTATTACTAATTACAAAATTATAAGCGGCCCTTAAATCTAATTGCAAGTGCTCCGTAAAATGATACTCATATTGTAGGCCTCCATCGATTAAAGACATATTGATTATTTCAGCCCGATCCGATCCATTGACCAAGACTCCGTTTTGGATATTGGACGTAAATCCATCCAACTGGGCGAAAAGTTTTAAACGTTGTTTATCTGTAATGAAATATTGCAAGTTCGATTTTGGAATTCCTAAATTATAGGACCAATCGGGCCTGAATTTCTTATAATAACTTATAAACGGCAACGGAAAAACGTACCCCCTATTTTGTGAGTAGGTTAACCCTAAAATTAAGCGTGCTGTATGACCTACCTCACTTTTGTATTCTTTAATAAAAACTAAGTCTCCCGAAAAAACGATATCATCGGCTTTTAAATATTTTGCGGTATGGTTCGTACTTATACCGGGTTGGAACCTTACACCCAAACGCCAACCGTTCTTCAAAGGTTTTGTATAACCAAAAGAGAGGTCTAATAATTGAAAATCATTGAGTTTATCTCTGTCAAAAGGCAGATTCTCATTCCTAAAACGCAAATGAATATTGCTATAATCAAAGCCCACGAATAAATAAGTACCTTCCCCTTTTAACCGAATAGGATAATTGATCAATCCCCTAAAACGGGAATATTCTACATTAGAATTTTTATTAGGGATATACGTAAAATCTATGCGTGCCAAATCACTTAGTTGAGCATTTACCGTTAAAGAGAAAATAAAAATTATAAAACATATTCCTTTAAACAATGAACGCCTGATTACCATGTATAGAGTTTAGAATTAGGTAAAAGAAGAACGGAAAATTGAACTAGGTTATTTGATTTATTCCAAAAAAATACGCGCTCGAATAAAAACATTTATTTTGGCGCGTATCTTAAAACCATATATTTCTTGCACTACAATAACGAATTTTAATCCATCACAAATTTTATGCCTGCTGTTATGATACCTGAACTAAAAGTAGTATTTCGGTCATATTTATAATATTTAAGGTCGATGCTTTTTAACCCAAACTTCCAAACACGGGCGGAAGTAAAGATATCGGTATACGAGACACCCATCCCAAATTGATTGGCCGAATATTCCGATAAATCATAGTCTGAGGTATAGAATGTATCAGTCGACAATGCCATTTCATACGGATTAAAATAATCTGCCGCAGTTTGTTGGTAGTACCTATACGAAGGATAAATGGTGAACTTACCAGTTAGCTTAATCGGAACTTCAATACTCGCCGTATGGGAACTAATACCCCAATCATCTGAATAATACCTATAAAACGTTCGAACGACAAAGGTTTCATTAAGGTACCAATTTAATCGGCCACCGACCGCTATTTTAAATCGGCTATACGGAAGTTGTTCTATGGCATCCGCCAATTGAAAATTCTCAATGAACGAGTCAGCTACATCCCCAAAATAGACCCGTTGAAACGGGGTAGAAAGTAAGCCTTGCTGTTGCACAAAATCTAGCGCTAAAGAACCTTGTAGGTTTTTACTCAATATTTGCGAAAACCCGAACCCGACCGAATAGGAATTTCTAGTCTCATCTGTAAATTTGTTGAATGTGGGATTATAATTCGTATTTCCGGTAATGGTCCTACCCGAGAAAAAACCGTTAGCCAATCCATTACCTCCAGTAGCAAATGACCTTAATTCATACGGATAAATGGGCTTCCATTTGTCTAAATACACATTGGCGTTGACACTGACTTCTGTATTTTTTTCATTGAACAGTTTTGTGAGTCCGCCACCAAACCCTAAAGAAAAATAATCATATTCAGATGATACCGATAATTTTCCGGAAACAATCGTATTGCGATCATCAGAACTATGGCTATAGGAACCCGTTAAATTCGTCCAAACATCTGATTGAGATGCACCTGAACTGGCTACAAAAGGGTCTCCAGGTTTGCCACCATCAAAAGGATCAATATTGCTTGAAGAAGCAGACGTATATGCAGAAACACCTGCATCAATCGTAAGAACATCATCATCGTTCAAAGGTATGGAAACCACAAATGTGCCTGTAACATCTGTTAGATCCTCAGTTCCAATACCACCACTTACGGCGGCATTATCTCCTGACTGACTGTAATAACTCGTCAAAAAATCAACTTCTGTAGTCTCTAACACCCGTTTTTTATAGGTCTGAACAGAATCTTTGCTTTGTTGGGCATAACTTGTCGTAAACAAGAACAATGCTATTGTAAAGCCTAATGTTTTAATTATTTTCATTTTTTAAGGTTGTTCCTTTTGATCACTAATTACAGCCGCAGCCACCACCCGTTTTACCTCCGTTTGCACCTACCGCGGCTTCCCTATACGAATGCATCGTAATTACATTACGATCGCATTTCTTGTCCTGTAGAACCATGTCGGGATCGTTGATGTTTACTTTTTCATATTCCTTCACAACTGTACAGCTCCCAAAAGAGCATGCTATAACGGCCATTAATAACAACTTTTTAATCATGGTCTTTCTATTTGGATATTTTTAGATTTTGTAATATTTCCTTTATCATCAATAATAATACATTCTACTTTTGGCAATTGTTCAATCCTGTTCAAACCTACTTCTTTTCCCATTACAAAAACCGATGTAGCCAAGGCATCTGCCAATTCAGCTTTTGGAGCAAAAACAGTTACACTGATAATGCCTGTAGCTGGATAACCGGTACGTGGGTCGATGATGTGGGTATAGCGAACATTGTTGAAGTTAACATATTTCTCATAGTTTCCTGAGGTTACCACTGCCCCATCGGTAATTGGTAACAAGGCAAAGACCTTGTTCTTGTCCATTGGATTCGTTATGGCCACTTTCCACTCCTTACCATCAGGTTGTCTTCCCCAAGTGTTCATATCACCTGAAGCATTGATAATTCCTGAAACTACACCTTTCGATATTAATAAATCTTTGGCACGATCCGCAGCATAACCTTTTCCAATAGCCCCAAAGCCTATTTTCATACCATCAAGTTTCAAGAAAACGGTGCTATTTTCTTTATCTAAAACGATATTATGAAAACCAACCTTGGACACAGAATTCTGTATGGATTCTTTGGATGGCATTTCTTTCATAGAGCCGTCGAACTTCCAAATCTTATCCATGGAAGCATAACTGATATCAAAGGCACCATCGGTGAGGTTAGAAATTCCAATCGCCCTTTGTATAAGATTGTATAATTCAGCATCGACCTTAACCGGCTCTATTCCTGCATTTCTATTGATTTCGGAAGTTTGTGAATTTTCATCCCAAGATGATATTAATCGCTCTATCCTAGAAATCTCATTGACCGCCAAGTCGATATACCCATTGGCCTCAAGAGAATCTTTGGCTACGACCGTTATATCGAACCTGCTTCCCATTAATTTTAGGGTACGCTTATACGGCTGCTGGCCAAACAGAAAACCAACGGCTAAAAAAGCCAAGATGGTAAAGGCTTTCTTCAACTTATTTTGCGAATGCATCCAATTCTTTTATATACTCTTTAGGGGGCAATTTTTTATAACTGGTTTCACCCAAAACCTTACCTGTTTGGTCCATGACCACTACGAAGGGAAAGACTCCGTTCCTATTATATTTTTCTGCCAACGCTTTGTTCTTGTCTGTTTGTTCCTGTGAAAGAGCATTGCTTTTTCTTCTAGGAAAATCTGCTTGTAACATTACGTAATGATCTTTGGCATAGGACTTAAATTCGTCGGTGCTCCAAACATCACGATCCAATTTGATACAAGGCGCGCACCAATCAGATCCTTGAAATACAAGAACTATGGGCACATTTTTTTCATTGGCCATATGCTTGGCTTTCGTAAAATCTGTTTGCCAATCTTGAGCAATAGCACCGTGCATACCTAAAAACGCAACTAAAACTATTAAAATATACTTCTTCATTTTTTTCACTTTATTTAAAACTTCGATTCACTATTAGTCAACCACTATACAGGAACCTTTCTTTCGAAGACAATCCTTAATGAAAATACAGCATGATCAGTGGACTACTCCCCTATCAAGCTAAACGCACCTTTTACCAAAAATTGTGTCCCGGGCTTAAATATAGAGGTATTTTCCAAAGCTGTTCGATCCTCATAACTACCATTGGTTTTTACTTTCATCTCCTTGAAATAGTAACTATTATCTTTTTTTTCGTCCAACACCAACACGAAAGACTGGTCATCTACAACACCGATCGCAGCGGTAGGCAATGAGGCTTGATTAGAAGTATCTGTAATAATCATAGCCTCTACGAACATACCGGTCAAGAAATTCGATTCCTTTTCATTCTCTAAATGAGCATGTACTTTAATGGTCCTGTTCTCATCAATTGAAGTACCGACCAAATGGACTTCGGCCTTAAAAGATTTAGAGGAAGCTTCGGGTATTCTGAATAGCACCTGTTGTCCCTTTTTCACCTTCATAATATCTTTCTCAAAAACCGATAATTCTAAATGGATATGATTATTGTCAACAATTTCCATAATAGAGGTAGCAGGAGAAACAAAAGAGCCCTTGGAAACATGTACTTTTGTGATACTGCCACTTATAGGAGCAAAAATAGAGGCAACCGAACTAATAGTGCCCTGTTCAACTTCTTCCGTTGAAATATTGAGCATGGTCAATTGCTTACGAAGTCCGTTATACTTTGCTACCGCCGTTTTATAATCACTCTCGGCCTTTAAATAACTTTTTCGGGAAGATATATTCTCGGCAACCATAGTTTGTTGGCGTTCAAATTCCGCCTTTAAATAACTCAATTGACCCGTTACCTCCATATATTGTTGCTGCAGGGTAACAAATTCTGGATTCTCAATAGTGACCAATAATTGACCTTTACTTACTTTATCACCTATCAACAATGGCGTACGTTTAATATAGCCGCCCATGGTAGCACTTACTACAGCTCTGTTCTCTGGCGGAACGTCTATCATGCCCGTTACATTCACCACCAATGGAAATGATTTCTCCCTAATCACGTCCAATTCCATTTTGCTTTGTTCAAACTGTGCTTGGGAGATTTGTATACGTTCATCTGTCTGAGCTGCCAAATTTTCATTTTCTGCTATTTTTTGTTCCGCATCCCCACAGCTCCAAAAAGTGATACTAATAACTAGGATGCCAATTTTGTATATAATTCTTTGCATAACGCAATATTTATAAGGTTAAGAAATTAATTTCGATGGCGATTTTATTGTATTGTTTGAGCTTATCCAGATATCCCACTTTTATTCCATAGGCACTTTCTAAACTTTGAATGTATTGATAGAAATCAATTTCACCATTTTTAAAACTTATATAAGCTGTTTTTAAAATTTCATCGGAAAGCTCGGCTCCTTCGTTTTCATAATAATTTAAGGAGTTTTGAATTTGAGACAGTTGTTGTGCCAGAACCTGCTGTTTTGCTTTTAATTGAATTTCATATTCGACCGACTCGGCCAATGCCCTGTCGTTTGCAATTTTTGCTGCCTTTATCCTAGAAGCCTGTCCGCTGAATAAGAGGGGTATTTTCAGACCCAATTGGTACCCAAATAAATTGTTGTTGAGCCCAGAATTTGTTCCCTGAAAATAGGTGAGACTTAAATCTGGCCATAATTGTTGTTTTTCAAATCCACTTTCCGCGGCCATTAACCGCATATTGTTTTCATAGTAGGTAACTTCAGGAGTATTCTCGATTTTCAATCGATTTAAATCGACCTTAAAGGACAATTCATCTGCAATAACCAGACTATCCCCTATTTGGACCGTTTTCATTAAATTACTGTGAGCAGTGGCTACCTCTTGCGTTGCCTGCCTATAATCAAGATTTATTTTGCGTTGTTTCGAAGCGGCCGTAATCTTTTCAAGGTAATTGGTCTCACCTAGTTCAAATTTTCGGGCAGCAACTGCCGCGAAGTCGGTATATAAACTATCTAGCTTTTTATAAACCTTTACTTTTTCACGGGCAATTTGGTAGTCGTAATAACCCATTGTCACACTTCTTTCAAGTGCTTTCCTTTGAATATCATACCCACTTTGCACCATTGCCGTTCGCGCTTTATTCACTCGTTTCTCAGAAAAATAAGCGGTGGGAAATCTAAAATCCTGTTGAACACCAAATACCTTTAACGGTAAATTATTTGTCGCCAAGTTATTCTGGTCGTACTCATAATATACATGTGTCTTATTAAAATTAAACGCACTACCAATCAAAGCTTTCGACTGTTCTAAATTTAATTCTCCAGCCTTTAAACCCATATTATGCTCTATAGCTAAAGGAATAAGTTCATTTAAATTTTTAGTTATTTTTTCTTGAGCGGACATTCCCGAAGCACATAAAAAAACCAGTACGCCCAGGCCTTTTTTCATTGAGGTTTTAGATACCATTTTTTTTAACTTAAAGTCACCATCGAAAATGGAATAGAGCACGGGTAAAACAACTAGAGTTAATATGGTCGCCGTGAATAAGCCTCCGATCACCACGGTTGCCAAAGGTCGTTGTACTTCTGCACCGGCATTGGTCGAAATGGCCATGGGAAGAAAACCCAGTGCCGCGGCAGATGCTGTCAGTAAGACTGCCCGTAAGCGGTCTTTTGTCCCCTGTTTGATTAAATCTTCCAAGCTATCAAAAGAATGGTTTTTCAATTCCTTAAAATGCTCTATTAAAACGATGCCATTGAGCACTGCAATTCCAAAAAGGGCAATAAATCCAACCCCAGCGGAAATACTGAACGGTAATCCACGAAACCATAGTAGCAGTACACCGCCGACCGCAGCCAAGGGTATGGCCGAATAAATCATTAATGCCTCTTTAACTGAATTAAAGGCAAAATATAAAAGTATAAAAATGAGAATCAGTGCGATAGGCACAGCTATCACAAGACGGTCTCGCGCACTTTGTAGGTTTTCAAATTGCCCCCCATAGGTGATGGAATAACCGATTGGTAGTTTTATGTTATCGTTCACTAATTTCTGCACATCATCGACAACAGATTGTAAGTCCCGATTACGTACGTTAACACCTACAACAATGCGTCTTCGGGTATTGTCTCTAGATATTTTGGCGGCACCCTTTTTATACGTAATATCTGCCAATTCACTTAATGGAACTTTACCTCCCCTGGGCAAATCAACATATAAATTTTTAAGATTATCAATATCCTGACGCTTGTTTTTATCTAAACGGACAACCAAATCAAATCGCTTTTCACCTTCAAAAACACTGCCCGCCGTTTTACCGGCGAAACCCATGGAAACCATATCGTTCAATTCTTGAATATTGAGTCCGTACCGTGCAATTTTTGCGCGATTATAGTTGACGCTCATTTCAGGTAGACCTACAATCTTTTCAACGGATATGTCAGCGGCCCCTGGAACATTTTTGATTAGTGTGCTTATCTCGTTTCCTTTTTTAGCAAGAATATCCAAATCTTGACCAAATATTTTAATCGCAATATCTGCCCGTACTCCTGTAATAAGTTCATTAAATCGCATTTCTATAGGTTGGGTAAACTCCACTTCCATCCCAGGGATTACCGCTAAGGCTTCCTTAAATTTATCCGCCAACTCATCCTTACTTTCTGCACTGGTCCATTCGCCTTTTGGTTTAAGTACGATCATAACGTCGCTCTCTTCCATCGACATAGGATCCGTAGGAACTTCGGCCGCTCCGATCCGTGTGACCACCTGTTTTACTTCCGGAAAGTTAGAAAGCAATATTTTCTCAATTTCAGTGGTGATTTCAACCGTACTGCTTAAAGATGTACCTGTCTTTAATACGGGCTGAATTACAAAGTCACCTTCATCTAATGTAGGTACGAACTCTCCTCCCATGTTTGTATACAGAAAAATTGAAACGGCAAGAAGTATGGTGGCTATTCCTAATACCAATTTCTTACTCTGCAAGGCCCAATGAATAATTGGATCGTACCTCTTGTTCAACCATTTCATGATACGTACAGAAATATTACGATCAGACTCTTTTGCTGGTTTTAGAACTAATGTTGCCGCAACCGGTACATAGGTAAAGCACAAAATCATAGCACCAATCAAGGCAAAACTAAATGTAAGTGCCATAGGTTTGAACATCTTTCCTTCTACTCCACTCAATGACAAAATAGGAATGAAAACGATGAGAATGATCAACTGCCCAAAAATCGCAGAGTTCATCATTTTTGAAGCCCCTTTAAAGGTGATATTGTCTTTCAACGCCTGCCCTTCTGCTTTGGTCAACGCATTTATCTCCTCTTGTTTTCTTGTAATTTCAAAGGCTATGAATTCCACGATGATTACGGCGCCATCTATGATAATGCCAAAATCGATAGCCCCCAAACTCATTAAATTAGCATCTACCCCAAAAATGTACATCAAGGATAATGCAAATAAAAGACATAGGGGAATTACCGATGCCACTACAAGACCTGACCTAAAATTGCCTAGAAGCAAAACCACTACAAAAATAACGATCAAGCAACCCAAAACCAGATTCTCGGTCACCGTAAAGGTGGTCTTGGCAATAAGCTCACTGCGGTCTAAAAAGGGATTTATATAAACCCCAACCGGCAATGATTTTGAAATTTCCGCTACCCTTTCCTTAACGGCCTCGATTACCTTTTTAGAATTGGCATTTTTGAGCATCATCACTTGCCCCAATACCTTTTCGCCTTCACCATTGCCGGTTATGGCACCAAAACGTATAGCGCCCCCAAAACCTACCGTAGCCACATCATTGATATAAATCGGATTGCCAGTATCATTTTTAACCACGATATTACGAATATCCTCGAGTGAGGAAACCAAACCTTCTCCCCGAATGAAAAAGGCTTGGTTCACCTTTTCTATATATCCTCCGCCAGAAACACTATTGTTGCTTTCCAAAGCTTGGAAAACATCGCTTGCCGTAATGTTCATGGCATTGAGCTTCTCTGTATTGATGGCAACCTCGTATTGTTTTAGAAAACCACCCCAAGTATTGACCTCGACCACCCCGGGAATACCCGATAATTGTCGTCTTACGATCCAGTCCTGTATCGTTCTTAAATCTGTTGCATTGTATTTATCCTTATACTCGGGTTTTACTTCAAGTACATATTGATAGATTTCACCTAGACCCGTCGTAATCGGTCCCATCTCAGGAGTACCAAATCCCTGCGGTATTTTTTCTGTGGCCGATTTTATTTTTTCTGCAATGAGTTGTCTGGGTAAATATGTCCCCATATCATCTTCAAAAACAATGGTTACTACCGAAAGTCCAAATTTAGAGACCGAACGAATTTCCTTTACGCCTGGTAGATTTGCCATTTCCAGTTCAACAGGATACGTAATGAACTGCTCCATATCCTGGGTTGAGAGATTTCGGGAAGTCGTAATAACCTGAACCTGATTGTTCGTAACATCAGGTACGGCACCAATGGGTATTTGTGATAGGGAATATAACCCATATCCCATGATAAAGCATGTAAATAAGATAACAATAAATTTGTTCCTTATACTGAAATTAATAATGTGTGATAGCATTTTTTCATAATAAATCAATGTTAAACGCCCTAAATCAATAGTATGAGATAGGTCTAAAAATTAAAAGTAGATTATATTATGAAAGGCGTGGTGGTTGCAAAATACCTTCTGAGTGTAATGAAGATGAAGGTGCTTGATAATGGAAAATAGGAGTTTTATAATCCAAATCTTCCCATTGCTTTAACTCCGAGTTAAATGTATTGGGCACAAAAGCTGTAACGGATGTAATATGACAATGATGATTAAAAGGTAATTTTTCGTGATCTTCCTTTTCCTCTTGATGTTGCTTTTGATGATCCGCTTTTAGCTCACCATAATGTTTAGAAAGAAATACAATCACATCATCCCCATACTGTTCATTGTGAAATTGGGCGTGCTCAATCAATTCATCCAACTGAACAAGGTCATCATAATGTATTCCTAAACTTTGTAGCAGGATAACAAACGACAGAAGAATGGAAAATAATTTATTCACGATGGTAAATCTAAGGAAATAACAAAAAGTAGAGAAATAATTTTCAAGAATCTTCTGTAATGTTTAATACTGGCTATTAATCTTTTGGTATCAAATATATCTTTTTACATGCTTTTGATCCATGGCTTTGAAAAAAAATCAATAGAATTTCTTTAAATCCATAAAATGGAGGTAGTTTTTATTTCAAACATCGATTCAATACAAATCTTAAATTTTAACAAAAAACCTGATGAATTTTAACATTTGAGCCCAAACCTTGCTAAAAATGTTCCGTAAGTAATTGTAGAAATGTAATCTAAAATATAAGCATCATGAAAAAGAAAATTATCAAAATTGATTCTAAGAACAACGTTAAGGACCGTCGAAGGTTCCTAAAAATCAGTGGATTGGGGGTAGTTGGCGCCGGATTGTTTATCGCATGTAGTAACGACGACGACAGTATGATGGAACCTATGCCCCCCTCAAATGGTATATTCGATTTGGGATCGGGTGATTTAGGTGTTTTAAATTATGCTTATGCATTAGAACAACTTGAAGCGGACTTCTATACCAAGGTCGTAAATTCATTTTACGCGAATATCTCTGATGAAGAACGTTTGGTACTTACAGACCTTTACAATCATGAAGTAAACCACCGTGATTTCTTCAAAGCCGCTATTACAGCAGCCGTAGGAGCGAATACCGAATTGGTTTTACCTACATTGGAATTCGATTATGGAAACCTAGATTTCAGCAATAGAGATCAAGTACTAGGAACTGCCAAAATTTTGGAAGATACAGGAGTGGCTGCTTATAATGGTGCGGGTAAATTACTTAAAAACGCCGATTATTTATTATTAGCGGGTAAAATTGTTTCTGTTGAAGCAAGACATGCTTCTGCTATCCGTACGTTAATCAATCCAGGTTCTGCTGATTTTGCAGGAGATGACACTGTTGATGTTATGACAGGCCTTGATGCAGCTTTAGACCCTTCAGACATCCTTGCGGCAGTTGGTGCAACCGGATTCATAACTACACAATTCACAGCAAACAACTTACCTTAATCATTAACCTAAAAAAATACAATTATGAATATTATAAAATTTTTAGATGAATTTACCACCGACAATCTTTTGGAAGGTAAATCTTCAAGACGCGATATATTTGGAACCTTGGGTTCATTGTCGAAAAAAGCGGCTCTAGCTGCGGTTCCTTTTGGCTTGGCCACAATGCCGACAAAAACGTACGCACAATCTATGACTGCTGATCCTGTTGGTGCATTGCAATTAGCGCTAACCTTAGAATATTTAGAAGATGAGTTCTATGATCTTGCCCTACAATCCGGCGTTTTGCCAACAGGCAGACCAGAGACGGTTTACATGCAAATTTCGAAACACGAACAGGCCCACGTTGATTTTCTGATCGCAGGTTTGGAAGGTGCTGGTGTAACCCCTGTTGAAAAACCAACGTTTGACTTTACAGTTAACGGCATGTTCGATCCATTTAATGATAACGGCATTGGACAAGATACTGCCTACGCACAACTACTAGCACTGGCGCAAGCTTTTGAAGACACAGGTGTTAGAGCGTATAAAGGTCAAGCAGGGAATCTTTTAGGCTCACCGTTTTTAACGGCAGCATTGCAGATACATTCTGTAGAAGCAAGACACGCATCAGAGATAAGGCGACTAAGAGGTTTAAAAGGGTGGATTACCAACAATGAAAGGGGAATCGGAATGCCAGAAGCTACCCAAGCTGTCTACGAGGGTGAAGAAAATGTCACTCAGGGTGGTGTTGATGTTACTACGCTAGGTTCTGGAAGTCCATTTAGTATGGGAGCTTCTACCGAAGCTTATGACGAACCATTATCGGGTGATGACGCCGTTGCCATCGCTAGTTTATTTATCGTCGATTAAGGATAAAATAGATTTAAAAAAAAGGGAGGGTTCCAAATTTGGAATCTTCCCTTTTTAATTTATGGAATGTAAGGATAAGGATAACTTATAAAGCCAGATCACCTGATAATTGTTTCAGGATAATTTCGGATAATTTTGCCTGAAATTTTGCATTACTTAAACGGACTTTTGCATTGATATAATTAAGCTGTGCCGTTCTAAACTCTATAGTAGGAATTATTCCAATTCTATATTTATCAACGGTTATATCCAAATTTTCTTTGGCGATGGCCTCATTGTTACCTTCCAATTCAATTAAACTTATATTGGTTAAATAAGTTTGGTAGGTAGTCCTCAGCATGGATAACAACTCCTGTTCTTGAGCTTTTATTGAAACTTGGGCATTTTCCAATTCCAACTTTCCTATTTTCTCATTCCTGTTTTGGTTGAATCCGTCAAAAAGATTCAAACTTGCCCCAAAACCGTAATTGAATCCTCGTGAATTAGAACTGGTCGTAAACCCTAAACTTGATTCTGACTGACCAAAATTATAACCCGTAGTTGCAAAAACTGTAGGATATCTTGCCGCCTTTATCTGTTTTAACTCTAATTCGCTAATTCGTTTCCCTATTCTTTCAACGTTCAATTGTGGATTATTGTTCATTACTAATGATTCAAGCTCTGATAAGCTTAAACTTTCATCAACAAAAATTTCAGGAATTACCTGAAAATCCATTTTTAAATCACGTGCCAACTGGCGGTTCAGGTCTGTCTTAGTGTTCGCATAAGACTCCTTTTGACGTTGCATAAGTGTTTCATCCGTATTTAAATCGACCTTTGCATTCAAGACCTCCAGCTTAGAAGATTTACCGATGGAAAAACGGTTCTGGGCCAAGTCTACCCTTTGTTTAGAAATCAAAATAGTGCTATCTAAAGCAGAAAGCTGCTGCTGTTGCTGCACCAGATCATAGTATGTTATCAATACTTCACCTACAGAAGTAAGTATGACTTGTTTTAGTTCTGCCTCTCCAAGTTTTTGAGTCTCCTTTAACTGATCATAGTTAGCGAACATGCGTAACCCATCGAAAAGGGTCCAATCCATGGCAACACCATAGGCCAAACTATTGTTTTTGGCATTATCACGTGTTATTTTAGTACCATCAGAACGTATTTGAGATAGATATTGAATACTATTATTATCTGAAATAGTAGCTTCTAAACTAGGTAACATGCCTGCATAACCAGGACTTACCGAAATAGAATCAATCCTTAGATTATTGGACTCCGTAATAATTTGATAATTGTTTTCAATAGCTGTCTTTACCGCATCTTGAACGGTAAGCACTTCTTGACCAAAACAATTGAATGCAATTAGAAATAAATAAGGGAATATAAATTTACTATACTTCATTTTAAGAAATTTCAAGCGCTTTAAATTCTGGTCTTTCTACTTTCTCCCTTGACCATAACATGTAAAGTGCCGGAATTACAAATAAAGTCAATAACAAAGAAAACATGGTGCCACCAATGATCACGACCCCCATACCTATTCTACTGGTAGATGCAGCTCCCAACGATAGGGCTATGGGTAACGCGCCTAAAGCAATGGTCAAACTTGTCATTAAAATCGGCCTCAACCTCGATTCAGATGCTTTTAAGATCGCATCGCGCTTCCCTAAGCCTTGCTCTCTGAGTTGATTGGCAAATTCAACGATCAAGATACCGTTCTTGGTCACCAATCCAATCAACATGATGGTACCGATTTGGCTGAAGATATTCCAAGATTGACCGAATAACCAAAGAGACAATAATGCCCCGGCTACGGCCATAGGAACGGTCAAAATAATTATAAACGGGTCTATAAAACTTTCAAACTGCGCCGCCAATATTAAGAATATCAATAGCAACGCAAGGCCGAATGCGAATAAAGTATTCGATCCACTTTCCACAAAATCCCTTGATTCTCCACCTAAATCTGTCGTGAAAGAATCATCCAACACTTTATCCTTGATACGTTCCATTGCCTCTATACCATCATTGATGGTTTTTCCGGGTGCTAAGTTCGCAGAAACAGTAGCCGACATGTAACGGTTATTGTGATATAATTGGGGCGGACTACTATGCTCGGATGTTTGCACAAGGTTATCCAATTGGATCAATAGTCCATCCTTATTCTTTACGAAAATAGAAGTAAGGTCCATAGGAGCGTTTCTATCTTCTTTATCGAACTGACCAATAACTTGATATTGTTTCCCGTTCATTAAAAAATACCCAAACCGCTGACCGCTAAGAGATAACTGAAGTGTTTGGGCAACATCGATTACCGATACTCCTAAGCTTTCAGCCTTTTCACGATCTATAGTTACATAAATTTCAGGTTTGTCGAATTTTAAATTTACATCTACAAACGAAAAGGTTTCGTCCTTCTCCGCTTCAGCCATGAATGCGGGAATACTTTCTTCTAATTTTTGAAAATTTTGGGCCTGAATGATAAATTGAATGGGCGGGCCTCCCCTTCTGTTCACTGAAATGGTAGGTCGTTCAGATACATTTGATTTTCCACCCACGTAGGCTTTGGCCCATCGTCCCAAATCTTCCGCGATTTCATGTTGGGTTCGCTCCCGTTCACTAGGATCCACCAAAGCAACATTGGCCCTACCACTGTTTACTGAAGAAGCTCCAAATCCTGGTGAGGTCAGCACAAGACTTACCTTTTTTTCTGGAATCGAATCGTTGATCAAATCGGTAATATCGGTCATCAATCGGTCCATATATTCATACGAAGAACCTTCTGGCGCACTTACATTTAAACGAACAAAACTTCGATCATCATATGGCGCAGTCTCCTTGGGAATAAGTGTGTAAAAAAGAGCTATCAAACCTAAACATCCAAAAAGAATGGGGAAACTCAACCACTTCCGTTTCATAAACACCCTGAGCGAATCAGCATAGGAATGGTTCATTTTCAAGAAATACTTTTCTGTAAAATGATAAAATTTTGATTGCTTCTGTTTACCCGGTTTAATTAAATACGCATTCAACATTGGAGTCAAAGAAAGCGATACGAATGCAGACACCAGCACGGCTGCGCCCAATACTACTCCAAATTCCCTAAAGAGCCTTCCCACGAAACCTTCCAAGAAAATAACCGGAAGAAACACGGCCGCTAAGGTTACAGAAATAGAAATTACCGCAAAGAATATTTCGTTCGAACCTTTAATAGCAGCCTCAATGGGGCTCATACCCTCCTCAACTTTTTTGTAAATATTTTCGGTAACCACAATTCCATCATCTACCACTAAACCAGTTGCCAGCACAATGGCCAAAAGGGTAAGAACGTTGATAGAATACCCGAACATCCACATGATAAAAAACGTAGCGATCAAAGAAACCGGAATATCGATCAAAGGCCTTAAAGCCATAGACCAATTTCTAAAGAAAACGAAAATCACTAGAATTACCAATACAATTGAAATCAGCAATGTTTCGGCCACCTCGGTAACGGCCCGCCGCACGAAAACGGTATCATCGATAACAATGTTGAGTTTGAACCCTTCTGGTAGGTCTTCTTTTAATTTTTCATATTCGGTATAAAATGCGTCGGCTATTTCGAGATAATTGGTTCCTGGTTGCGGAATGACCGCTGTTGCGACCATAGGCTGACCAGAATCGCTCATTTTGGTTTCCATGTTCTCCCCTTCTAAGGAAGCATTTCCAATATCACTGAGGCGGACCAATTTTTCACCATCGGCCATAATTATAATATTATTGAACTGCTCTTCGGTATTAAGGTTCCCGATGGTTTTCACCGTCAATTCGGTATTTTCGCCCGTTAATTTCCCTGATGGAAGTTCCACATTCTGGGCCAATAAGGCAGAACGGACATCTGCCACCGTTAACCCATAGGAAGCCAATTTAAGTGGGTCGATCCATAACCGCATCGCATATCTACGTTGCCCCCAAATTTGAACACTACTCACACCAGGGATCGTTTCTATGCGTTGGGCAATGACATTTTCGGCATAGTCTGATAATTCTAAGATATTCTTACCATCGCTTTGCACGGTCATGGACAGAATTCGCTCTGCATCGGCATCAGATTTAGAAACTACAGGCGGTGCATCCAAATCATCCGGTAGACTCCGAACGGCCTGCGACACCTTGTCCCGGACGTCATTAGCGGCATCCTCTAAATTTTTATCTAAATTGAACTCAATATTAATTGAGCTTGAACCCTGTACACTGGAGGACGTAATATTTCGTATCCCATCAATCGAATTAATAGCTTTCTCTAAAGGTTCAGTGATCTGAGATTCAATGATATCAGCATTCGCACCTGAATAATTAGTACGCACAGACACTTGAGCTGGATCAATTGAAGGAAACTCGCGCACCCCAAGATAGGTATACCCGATAATTCCGAATAAAATTATGGTGAGGTTCATTACTATCGTTAGAACCGGTCTTTTTATACTTAAGGTGGATAAATTCATTATTCGGCAGACATAATTACTGGTTGCTCAAATTCAACTTTAACCGGTGTACCGTTCTTTAGTGACATCACGCCGTATGTCAAAACAGTATCTCCTGCTTTTAGGCCCGATATGACCCGCACTTCGTTTCCTGTACGTGCGCCTATTTCTACATCTATTTCCTTAGCCTTTCCTTGCTCGGCTATAAAAATGCGTTTACCATTCTGAACAGGTATCAGTGCTTCTGAAGGAACCATTAAGGCATCATCAATACTCTCTAATGGTAATATCACATTCGCATACGTACCCGGGTACAATTTACCGTCTGCGTTTTCAGCAATCGCCCTCATTTTTAAGGTCCTTGTTGCAATCTCCACTTCTGGTTCGATAGCATATATTTTTGCCTCATGTTCTTTTTTTGAATCGGAAGTTGTGAAGGTTAGACTAGAACCTATTGAAACTTGGGAAGTATATTTTTCGGGTATGGAAAATGTGATTTTCAATTGATTGGTATTCACCAATTTGGCAATGGTCGTAAGCGGGGTGACATAGGTGCCTTTTGAAATAGAACGTAATCCTATTGTTCCTGAAAACGGAGCCCGCACCACTGTTTTCTCAAGTTGGGCCTGAATGAGTTCAGATTCTGCACTCGCCGACTGAAAATCTGCACTAGCGATTTCATACTCCTCTTGACTAATCGCTTGTTTTTCCAACAAAAGTTTAGCCCTTCGCTCATTCTCAGAGGCCAATTTTTTTGCGGTTCGTACTTTCGATAATTGTGCTTGCAATTCAATATCGTTCACTTTGAACAAGACCTGCCCCCGAGCAACCGTGCTGCCCTCCTTAAAGTTTATACTCTCCACTATACCAGAAACTTCACTGCGAATTTCTATCTGTTCATTAGCTTCTAAGGTACCCGACAACGATATGTTGTCGTTAAATCTTTGAGGGTGTAAAATGAGGCCTTTTACCGTTGTGGGCTTAACTACTCCTCCAGAAGGTCTTTCAGCACCTATTTCACTATTTACATTAATGCGATAAAAAACCAATGCAACAATTCCTATAATCAGTAAACTATAGATAATGTATTTTATTTTCATAGGGTTTAAGGGAAGAAAATTGGTTGGTAAAATTTGTTAACTCTAACAAATCTAACCCTTATCAGCTATTTTATAAAAACCTTATGTTTTATTTAACAACAGTTTTAACTCTTTTAAAATCAAGAAGAAAAAACCACTTTTAACGCATATTATTTGGTGTAATAAAGTCTGACTTCTTAAACCGCTTATGGTTTAATCAAAACATAATTTTAACACTAAAAAATATCAAAAAGCTAAAATCACCTCCCTTTCAATACACTTCTCTTAATATTTGAAAACAAAAATATTTTGAAGATTTGAAGACAAAGTAAATTATCATTCTCAGAAGTTTTTTGGCTTTAGCAATGATCAGGTCAAACAATAGGTATTGAAACCGTTGGTATATTACTTGAATGTTGGTTTCTGATTAAGAAAAGACAATTTTACTTCACCATGATACCATCATAAAATTGAATTATTTATTCTTATAGGATTTCAGAAAGTCTAAATCAAAAACATTAAAATAGCTGGACTTCCTACATTTAACTGGACATTTAGAAAAGAGCATGTTGACCGTTTGAAGTGACTTTGAAAAAATGTCAAAACCAAAAAGAGAGTACACAACGGAGTTCAAGCAAAAGGCCGTCGAATTGAGCTATGCCAGGGGTAACGCCGCAGAGGTATGTAGGGAATAAGTAAAAGTGAATATTACAATTGGTTGCACCACGTCCCATCCAAAAGGTGGTTGGAAAACGAGATTATAACTTTAGATAGCCAAAACTCATTACTTAATACTAACTAATAAAATCACTTCCTCCGCTTCATCAGTTCCGCCTCTATATCTTTCAGGGTGAAACCTTTGGCTTGTAACAACATCAAATAATGAAATAATAGATCGGCACTTTCGTATAGAAAAAGTTCATCATTGTCATCCATCGCTTCGATTACGGTTTCCACTGCTTCCTCCCCTACTTTCTGAGCAATTTTATTGATGCCTTTTTCAAAAAGTGAAGCCACATAGGATGTACTGCCATCGGCAGCGGTACGGCGTTGTGCAATGGTAGCTTCCAATTCTGAAAAGAATCCGAAGTTGGAATCGTTTTCTTCGGCCCAACAGGTATCGGTTCCCTTATGACAGGTTGGTCCTAACGGGTGGACCGAAATCAATAACGAATCATTGTCACAGTCGTTTTTGATTGCCACCAAGTTCAGGAAATTTCCACTCTCTTCCCCTTTGGTCCAAAGCCGTTGTTTCGAGCGACTAAAAAAAGTAACCTTCCCCGTTTCTTGGGTTTTTTCCAAGGCCTCGGCATTCATATAGCCCAACATCAAAACGTTTTTAGTCCGAGCATCTTGTATGATGGCAGGTACGAGTCCGTCATTCATTTTCTCCCAATCCGGTGTATTAAAATCCATATGTTTTATTCTTTTAAACTTTTTTTGTCGGCCGTAACACTATCCCAACAATTTTTTAGCATTCTATCTATCTACTGCGTACAGAACTGGCGATTAGCTGTGGGCCTTTGGCTCTTAGCTTTTGGTTACACATGTAGTACTTACCCACCACCTACTAATTCACTAACCAATTAATAGTTCACTAATTACTAGATAACAAACACCATCTTTAACTTTTCGCTTTTCACTATAAACTATCCCAACGCAAACTCCACAGCGGCATAGGCATGCTCTTTGGTCGTATCGATTACTACAATATCACAATCTTCTTGTTTGATCAGCAAAGGTATTTCGGTACAGCCTAAAATCACACCTTTAGCTCCGTCTTTTTCCGCTTTTTTGATGATTTCAAGATATGTTTGTTTTGAACTCTCGGAAATAATTCCCTTGGAAAGTTCCGTATAAATCACCTGATGCACGATTTCACGATCCACTGCATTTGGGATCAATACTTCGATACCAAATTGATGCTGTAGGATATCCTTATAAAAATCGAGTTCCATGGTATATTTGGTGCCGAGCAATAACACTTTTTTACAGCCTTTCTTTTGCACTGCCCTACCCGCAACTTCGGCAATATGTAATAACGGAACCGTAAGTTTTTCTTTTATAGCGGGTACACTGAGGTGCATGGTAATGGCGCAGATCAGGATGATTTCGGCACCGGCAGTTTCCAAACGCAACGCGATTTCTGTAATTTCTTGATGTAAGGCATCCCATTCACCAGCAGCTTGTTTGGTAGAAATCTCCGCAAAGTTGACCGATTCGATCAGACACTCACACGAACTTTGTCCGCCCAAAAGTTCCGCTACCCTATTGTTCAACAGTTGGTAGTACAACTGTGTGGACTGCCAGGTGATACCGCCAATTAAACCTATTTTTTTCATTACGCTAATTTAATATATACTTCTTATTCCGTTTCGCTTGAGAGTGGCCATTTGATTTTGGCTGTTCATTTTACAAAACCTATTCCATAACCTTCGACTGCGCTCAGGGTGACATTTCGTTAGTATTCAATTTCTTCACCGTTGTTCACTGAGTGTAGCCGAAGTGAACCCAGAACTATCAACTAAATTTAAATCCGTACAGGAATTCCATTTTCCCGCAACTCCTGCTTCAATTCTTGAATCCCGATTTCCTTAAAGTGAAATACACTGGCCGCCAAGGCTGCATCGGCTTTCCCGTCTATAAACGTATCCGTAAAATGTTGCTTATTCCCGGCACCGCCCGACGCAATGATGGGAATGTTCAATTCAGACGATAGTTTCGCCAAGGCTTCATTGGCGAATCCGTCTTTGGTCCCATCATGATCCATGGAGGTAAACAGAATTTCACCTGCTCCCCGTTCTTCCACTTCTTTCGCCCATTCGAACAATTTACGTTCCGTTGGGACTTTACCGCCTACCAAATGTACAATCCACTCCCCGTCTATCTGTTTGGCGTCAATAGCCACTACAATACATTGAGAACCAAATTTGGCCGATAATTCATTGATCAATTGCGGATTCTTAACGGCCGAGGAATTGATGGACACTTTATCCGCCCCATTTTGAAGCAAAACATCCACGTCTTCCACTGAGGAGATGCCACCGCCTACGGTGAAGGGAATATTCACTTTTTCCGCCACTCGGTATACCAAATCCGCCAAAGTCTTCCGTTTTTGTTCGGTTGCCGAAATGTCCAAGAAGACCAGTTCATCGGCCCCTTCCTTGCTATAGATTTCCGCCAGTTCCACTGGATCACCTGCATCGCGTAAATCCACGAAATTGACTCCTTTTACGGTTCTACCGTTTTTAATATCCAAACAGGGTATGATTCTTTTTGCTAACATATTTTTTTAGAATTAAGTATTCAGTAATTAGTATGTAGACATTATAAAAATTGAAAATAGTAACCTCATATTTCTTACTTTGTGCTCATTACTAAGTACTATTTACTCTTTACCATTTTTCACGTTCAAATCGACATCACTATAAAACCCTAAATCTTTTTCTATCAACTGCTTTACCCAAAATGCAATTTGACCTGTGTGATACGAATAATGCTCCACGGCATGCATGATGATTCCCACTCCAGAGAATGAAAATCCTTGAACCGACCTGATTTTAAGCAGCTGCTCCGGAGTGGCATCAAAAATGACACGCTTGGCAGTATCGACCGTATCTTCCAATTTTTTAAGTACTTCTGATTTTGTGAGTCCGCCTATAGTTGAAAACTCCAAATCCCGCTCACGGATATCCTCTTTTTCACCCAAGGATGAAATGATGTATTGCGTAATATTCCCAGATAAATGCAACAACAGATTAGCAATACTATTGAGTGAAGCATTCGGTTTTTGCCATAATTGCTCCTCAGAAATTTCGTAAAAACTTTGTTTGATCATCCTTGTATTTTCATCCATACGGTACAAGGCATTTCTGACCAATTCCTCTACCAAGCGCGCTTCTTTATCCATGACTTAAAATATAGGTTTCCAATTGTTTTAAACTAATTTTATTCTCATAAATCGCTTTCCCGATAATGGTTCCTTCACATCCCATTTCTGCCAATTTGGGTAACTCATCAAAAGTGGAAATGCCTCCTGAAGCGATTAACTTTAAACCTTGCGTTTCTTGAAGAATACGTTGATATAAATCAAACGACGGGCCTTCTAGCATCCCATCTTTACTGATATCAGTACAAATGACGTATTGTATTCCTTTGACCTGATAGGCTCGGATAAAGGGAATCAACTCCTCTTTGGATTCCTCTAGCCATCCGGAAACCGCCACTTTTTCATCCATAGCGTCGGCTCCTAAAATAATTTTATTAGAACCATGCTTTTCAATCCAGCTTAAAAAAGTGTCTGAATCTTTAACCGCAATACTACCGCCGGTAATTTGGGACGCTCCGCTTTCAAAAGCGATCCGTAAATCATCGTCGGTCTTTAATCCGCCACCAAAATCGATTTTTAAATGGGTCTGCTTCGCAATCTGCTCCAATACCTGATGGTTGACGATGTGCTTGGACTTAGCACCGTCCAAATCTACCAAGTGCAGATACTGGATGCCGTGGGCCTCAAACTCCTTGGCCACCTCCAATGGATGCTCGTTATATATTTTCTTGGTATCGTAATCTCCTTTGGAGAGACGGACACACTTACCGTCGATGATGTCTATAGCGGGAATTATACGCATTCTTTTAATCTAAAATTTGTTTATCTATGGACATCCATAACGGAGAATCCTCAATTTTTTTGAATCCATAGCGCTCATACAATTGGTGCGCATCCTTCGTCTTTAAAGCCAATGTTTTAAGACTTTTTACAATTGGATCGGCCAAAATAAAATCCATTAGTATTTTGCCAAATCCGTTACCTTGATACTTATCCAGAATAATAACATCCATAAAATATCCAAAATAAATGTAATCGGTAACTACTCTGGCAAATCCAATTTGTTCCTTTTCTAGAGTATATATACCAAAGCAGTATGAATTTTCTATTGTCCTTTTTACGTCTTCCAAGGAGCGACCCTTACCCCAATATGAATCCGCAATAAATTCTTGGATGGCATTGGCATCCAATAAACTTTTATCCTTTGAAATAAAATAATTTGGCTCCATTACATATTTAAAAAGTTTTTCAATATTTGCTCCCCAACCTCACTACTCTTTTCCGGATGAAACTGGGTACCATAGAAATTATCCTTTTGTAAGGCGGCACTATAATTAATCCCATAGGAACACGTGGCGATGGTTTCTTCACAAATGGGCGCATAATAGCTGTGCACCAAATACACAAAATCTTCCTTTACATTTTGGAACAGTTCGGAGTGTAGGTTTTCGATACGGTTCCATCCGATCTGTGGTATTTTGATTCCTTCTTTAGGGGTTCGAGAGCGAAACTTTACCACGTCCACATCGAATATTCCGAGTCCGGCAGTATTACCTTCTTCCGAGGAATGGCACATGAGCTGCATTCCCAAACAAATACCCAGAACCGGTTGCTTCAATGTGGGAATGATGGCATCCAGACCACTATCCCGTAATTTTTGCATCGCACTACTCGCCTCACCTACCCCAGGAAAAATGACTTTATCGGCATTTTGGATTTCGGCCATGTCATGGCTCAATACCGCATCATACCCCAATCGCTTAATCGCGAACTTAATGCTCTGTATATTCCCTGCCCCGTAATTGATGATGACTATTTTCATTTTCTTTATTATTAAGTAAAGAGTAGTGAGTACTAAGTATATAATTCTAAAAACTCAATACTTAATACTGACTACTTAATACTATTTACAAAACCCCCTTGGTACTTGGCAACACCATTTTTTCCACATCTCGCTTTACGGCCATTTTAATGCTTTTGGCAAAGGCTTTAAAGATGGCTTCAATTTTATGATGTTCGTTGGTGCCTTCCGCTTTAATGTTCAAATTGGCTTTGGCACCATCCGTAAACGATTTAAAAAAATGATGGAACATTTCCGTGGGCATATCCCCAACTTTTTCCCGTTTAAAATCGGCTTCCCAGACCAGCCAGTTGCGCCCGCCAAAATCAATGGCAGCTTGGGCCAGGCAATCGTCCATGGGCAAACAAAAGCCATAGCGTTCTATACCCAACTTGTTGCCCAAAGCCTTGTGAAACACTTCCCCTAAGGCAATACCGGTATCCTCGATGGTATGATGTTCATCCACTTCCAAATCGCCATCGACCTTTATCGTTAAGTCCATTTGACCGTGACGGGCCAACTGGTCCAACATATGGTCAAAAAAGGCCAATCCGGTTTTAATATCGCTTTTGCCGGTCCCATCCAAGTTCAAGTTGATGAAAATATCAGTTTCATTGGTCTTTCTGTGAATCTGGGCAGTTCTATCCTTTAATTTCAAGAACTCATATATCTGCTCCCAATCATTATTTTCCAAAGCAATATAGGCATCCAATTCATCACGTTTTACGGTAATTTCCCCCGTACCCAAGTTGGTATTATCGTTGATGAAAATACCTTTGGCGCCAAGGTTTTTGGCCAATTCCATATCGGTCAATCGGTCACCGATGACAAAGGAGTTTTCTAAATCATAGGCCTCCGAGAAATATTCGGTCAACAAGCCTGTACCCGGTTTTCTGGTATCGGCATTTTCATGGGGAAAAGTCCGGTCTAAAAACACTTTATCGAACACGACCCCTTCATTTTCAAAGGATTTCATGATAAAATTATGCACGGGCCAAAAGGTGGCTTCTGGGAAAACATCGGTTCCTAGTCCGTCCTGATTAGTAATCATCACCAGTTCATAATCCAACTCCTTGGCAATTTTACCCAAAAACGTAAAGGCCTTGGGATAGAACATCATTTTTTCAAAAGCGTCGATCTGTTCATCAACGGTCTCTTTGATGATGGTGCCGTCACGATCGATGAACAATACTTTTTTGCCCCCTCCTTTCCCCATAGGGGAACTATTTTCATTCTTTCCTGTACTCATACAATTGATTTTAATGCCGAAATAAGTTTTTCATTTTCTATGGATGTCCCTACCGTAAAACGTAAGGTATTCTCGCAAAGCGGTTGGGTAGTTCGGTTTCTTACCACGATTCCCTTTTGTAACAATTGACCGTACCTAAGATTGGCATCGTCCACTTTGGCCAAAATAAAATTGGCATCCGTTGGATATATCTTATAGACAAAGGGAACGGATTTTAAAGTTTCGTTCAATTTTTCGCGTTCCTTTAAAATGTTTGCAACTTCTTCCTTTACCGATTTTTGGTCCGATACCCGCTGTATCGCACGTTCTTGGGTCAATTCATTAACATTATAAGGAGGTTTGATTTTATTCAATACCGCAATAATTTCAGCGGATGCGATACAGATTCCCAAACGGATCCCTGCCATACCATACGCTTTGGATAAGGTCTGGGTTACAATGAGATTCGGATATTCTGATAATTTAGAAACCCAGCTCTTTTCTGATGAAAAATCGATATAGGCTTCATCGATAACTACCAATCCCGGAAAATCAATAAGGAGTTCGTCAATGGTTTTTGATGAAAAACTATTTCCGGAAGGATTATTGGGGGAACAAAGGAAAAGTAGTTTCGAGTTCCCATCGATGCGTCGCCTAATTTCTGGAACATTGGGATCAAAATCATCCGTCAATAGCACCTCCCTATTTTCAACGGTATTGATTCCGGACAATACCTTGTACATGCCGTACGTAGGTGGCAAGGTGATGATATTGTCCTTTCTAGGCTCGCAGAAGGCCCTGAACAATATGTCCAGAACTTCATCACTTCCATTGCCCAAAAGGATGTTTTCTTGCTGAATCCCCTTTTGTTGCGCCAGTATGGACTTTAAACCCCGTTGCTGGGGATCGGGATAGCGGTTAACGCCATTCTCGAACGGATTCTCATTGGCGTCCAAAAAAATCATAGTAGAACCATCGGACACATATTCATCTCGTGCAGAGGAATACGGACTCAGGCCCTTTATGTTTTCTCGGATGATATTGTTTAAGTTGAACTTCATTAGATTTCATTTAGGTCTCGACGCCGCTCGACCAGATAGGATTATTGATTTTTTAAACTATTTTCTTGTGGCTTCGGCTACGCTCAGCCACCCAAATTTTATCTCTCGGTCATTGAGCAGAGCCGAAATGACATTTATTCTAAACTATTTAATCGTAAGGTTACCGCATTTTTATGGGCTTGTAATCCTTCTGCTTCAGCCATGAGTTCTACTGCATTCCCAATATTTTGTATTCCTTCGGAAGTTATTTTCTGAAAAGTCATGCTCTTCATAAAACTATCCAAATTCACACCACTATATTGCTTTGCATATCCATTGGTCGGTAAGGTATGGTTGGTGCCCGAGGCATAATCACCAGCACTTTCCGGGGTGTAATTCCCAATAAATACCGAACCTGCGTTTTGGGTATGCTCAATATAGAAATCTTCATTCGCCACACAGACGATATAATGTTCCGGACCATATTCATTAATCAAATCGATGGCGGTCTGGTCGTCTTCCACATAAATCAACTTGCTGTTGGCAATGGCCTTTCGCGCAATTTCCTTACGGGGCAATTCCTCCAACTGCGCTTCCACTTCTTTTTCCACCGCATCGATCATCTTTTTGGACGTAGACACCAAAATGACCTGACTATCAACCCCATGTTCTGCCTGACTCAATAAATCAGACGCTACAAAAGCGGCATCGGCGGTATCATCGGCAACGACCAATAATTCCGACGGACCTGCAGGCATATCGATGGCCACCCCGTGTTTCGTGGCAATCTGCTTCGCCACGGTTACATACTGATTTCCAGGTCCGAAAATCTTATAGACCCGTGGAATACTTTTGGTACCAAACGTCATTCCTGCAATGGCCTGTATGCCGCCGACCTTTATGATTTTGGTCACTCCACATAAATTGGCGGTATATAAGATAGCCGGATTCAATTTGCCCTCTTTGTCCGGAGGAGAGCACAAAACAATCTCGGAGCAACCGGCAATGGCTGCAGGAACGGCCAACATCAGAATCGTAGAAAACAAAGGCGCCGTTCCTCCAGGAATGTACAGTCCCACTTTTTGAATGGGACGTTTTTCTTGCCAGCAGGAAACTCCGGGAGCGGTTTCTACCTCAATTCTTCCCGTTTTTTGAGCTTTATGAAAAGTTTCGATATTAGCTTTGGCCAATTGTATCGCGGTCTTCAACTCCTGGGAAACTGAATTTTTCGCTTCTTCTATTTCAGCATCGGATACCAACAAATTCTCCAAATAGACCTTATCGAATTGTTTCGTGTATTTTTTGAGGATACTATCACCGTCCGCAGCTACTTCCCTGAAAATTCCGTTCACCAATCCTTCAATATCCGCTACTGTTTGGGTGGGACGTTTTAGAACCGTAGTCCAGTCTTCTCTTTTGGGGTTATTGATCTTATTCATTGTTCTTAGCAATTAGCCCTTGGCATCTGGCCCTTGGCAAATGATTCATTTTAAAATTTAAGCGAAAAGCCAAAAGCTTTTACAAAACCATCTTCTCGATTGGGCAAACCAGAATACCTTCGGCTCCTGCTTTTTTGAGTTCGTCGATCACTTCCCAAAAGGTATCCTTGTTGATAACCGTGTGCACAGAGCTCCAACCTTCTTCCGCTAGAGGTAAAACTGTGGGACTTCGCATACCGGGTAACAGCTTTAAAATACCGTCCAATTTCGCATTGGGTGCATTCAACAACACATATTTGGAATTCCTTGCCTTTAAGACCGATTGGATGCGGAACTGTAGTTTGGCCAGCAAAGCTTTACGTTCTTCCGTAATCTGCGGGGAGACGGCCAAAACGGCTTCACTGGTCAGCATGACCTCCACCTCTTTCAAATTATTCTTGAACAGCGTACTTCCGCTTGAAACAATATCACAAATGGCGTCGGCCAAGCCTATATTGGGCGCTATTTCCACAGAACCACTGATAATATGCAAGTCGGCGTTTACACCCTTTTCTTTTAAGTAATTCAGTACAGTATTGGGATAGGAGGTCGCGATCCGTTTACCCTCAAAGTCCTTAACCGAATTGTATTTGACCGATTTCGGCACGGCCAAAGAAACCTTACATTTGGAAAATCCCAATTTTTCAGCGATTGAAATATCCTCTCCTTTCTCAATCAGTACATTTTCGCCAATAATGGCGATATCGACCACACCGTCTCGCAGGTACTGGGGAATATCCCCATTTCTCAGGTAGAACACTTCTATGGGGAAGTTTCGGGAAGATGCCTTTAACTGGTCTTTTCCATTGTCGATGGAAATACCGCAGTCTTTTAAAATTTGAAGGGAATCTTCGTTCAATCTCCCCGCTTTCTGAATCGCAATCCTAATTTTTGTCATTTTTAATTTGTTGTGTCCGAACAAGCAAAACAGGTTGAAATACAAAACCCGTTTGATTGCTCAAACGGGTTTTTAAATATGTTGTACTACTACAAAACATTCCTACCTCGCCTGAGCGTACGTATGGAAATGATGATGTGTAGTTCTGTTTTTCATGTTGCCGTAAAAGTAAAAGGTATTTTCGAGTTTACAAAAGAAAAGTTGAAAATCAAACAAAAAGGTTTCAACTGCCCGTAACCTAACACAATTTTAGTTGTTTCCTAAAATCAAGGGTAAACCTGATTCTCCACCACCTACTACGATAACTTTTGAATTTGGAGACTCCGCTAATTTTAAAGTTGCGTCAATACCCTTGTCCTTCAATATCTGATCATTTAATGAAGCACTTAAAATACGGTTGGCATCGGCCTTACCTTGTGCTTCAATCGTTACTTTTTCCGCCTCTTTTTTAGCGGTCACCAAACGGAACTCATATTCCAAAGATTCCTGTTCTTGCTTTAATTTACGCTCGATCGCATCTTTAATGGTTGGTGGCAAAGTGACGTCACGTACCAATATCTCATTCAGCTGAATGTATTGACCACTTACAATTTTTTGGGTCTCGTCATAAATCTCTTGTTGAATTGCATCCCTTTTGCTAGAATACAATTGTTCTGGAGTATAACGCCCAACTACTGAACGGGCCGCCGATCTAATCGTGGGCAATAGTACTCTTTGAATATAGTCTTCTCCTTTTTCCTGATGCAATTTCCCTAAATCTTGGCGAATAGGTTCAAACCAAGCAGAAGCTTCCAATTTAATATCCAAACCATTACTTGAAAGAACGTTCATTTTTTCAAGGACCTCTTGTTGACGAACTTCATAAACCGTTACTCTATTCCAAGGAGCTACTAAATGAAACCCCTCTCCCAACGGAGGCTCATCGGTCACTACACCCCCGCCAAAGGTTTTATATAAAACACCGGCTTGACCGGAGTCAATCGTAACGGTCGATTTTGAAATTAAAATAATCAGTACAATAAAAATAAATATTGCGGGTAAGGCAATCTTTGGTAACTTATCCATTAGTCTCATTTTTTATATTAGTCCGTTAAATTTTCTGATAAACCATTCTGCTGCGAAAGCGAATGCTATGATAGCCAAAAGTATTCTGAATTCTATCAAAGATACAACATTTTCAGTGCTTATCTCGGTTGGCACGTATTCACTATTGGTCAATAGCTCTTGCTTTAACGCCTCTATCTCTGCAGGGTAATATTGTTTGCCGCCAGAAGCGATCGCCAATTGTTTCATTTTTACATTATCACTGGATACGAACTGATTTTCCATATCAAATTCAGAGATGACGAACGAGCCTGTTTCTGTATTAGATGCGTTAGCAACCGTTACTTTAAAAACATATTCACCAGGTAATAGGTTGGAGAGGTCGGCCTCAAAATAGCCATTCTTTAAAACCATGGGGGTGGTACTCTCTTTATTTGTTTTCGCATTGGTAACCGTTATGCTCACTTTTGCATTTGGATCGAATAAAAAAGCTTCATCAAAATAAGTAGCGGTGATTACAACAGCGGAAGCCCCGTCATACACCTTTTCATAATCCACATTGAGCCTCGATTTAGTTTTGGAGCTCGTTAGATATCGAATAAGATTACCCATAAATTCGTCGAAATTAAGGAAGTCCCCAGTGTTTCGATAGGTTTGCATCCGCCATTTCCATAGTCCTTCGCCTAACAATATAGTCTGTTTTCTCGAAGAATTTTCCCACGTGGCCCACAACGGTTTTTGCACATCCATTCCTTTGATTTGGGTTCCCAATAGAGATTCGTAGGGCTGTTCAAAGATAATCGGCCCTGCGTCACTTTGTAAGGGAGGAAAATCGGTCAGGTCAAAGGAAGAAATATCATATTTGCTAAAGCCGTTGTTCAACAGTCCGAAAACCTCTTGCACCGGATAACCGTTTTCAAATTGAAAACCAAGGTCCGCCTGGTTCAAAAAGAAGTAATCGGTATGGGTTCCTGCAATGATAAAAGTATTGGCGTTCTTGCGTTTTGCAAACTCTATACTATTTTTAAAACCAATGGTAGGCTGATAGAAAATGAACAAATCCATCTCGTCCAATGTTTTTGCGTCGACATTAGGTTTTAAGATTGATACGGCCCGTTGTTCATTGCTTTCAATGGACTTTTTCAAGACTCCTAAATCGGGATGTAAAATGTCTGAAATGAGCGCAATTTTTGTCTTTTCATCAATTACCTCAAGCGTGGCCTCCCTTTTATTATTAGAAGTATTACGCTCTTCGGGTAAGGTTGTCACCTGAACTTGAATAGTTTTAGTTCCGACGGAATTTGCATCGATTTGAGTACTAATGGACCTTAAATTGTTCTTTTGGTCCAATTTTATATTCTCCCGGTGTACCACCTTATTATCCATGGTTATAGATACCGAAGGAGATACAGGAGTATTCCCCTGATAGGAAATGTAGGTTTCCAAGGGAAATTTATTGTTCAGAAAAGCATATTTGTTGGTTAAAATAGGTCCCACTGAAAGGTCCTTGTATCGCGTAGTGTCACCCAATACCAACGTATAAATAGTGGTGGTAGGCTTTGGTTTAAAAAAACTGTAATCCTGCCCAATTGTTTGATTACCGTCAGATAGTACTACAGTAGCTGTCTTTTCACGGGCAAAAACATTTTTTAATGAAGAGAGGGACTTATAGAGATTGGTGTTTCTTTCGTTAAAAGAAAGGCTATCCAACGAATTCAAATCGTTTCCAAATCGGTAACTGCTTATTTTAAATCTATTCGATAATTCCGGAGTGTTTTTTAGACTGTAAATAAGGTCTTTAAGCTGTTTCCCGCTTTCACCAACAGAACTTGAATTATCGGCCAAAATCACCAAATTAGGCTTTTGCAGCACATAAGATTTTCGGGAAAACTGTGGGTTTATAAGTAATAGTAAAATACCGAAAACCCCTAAAAAACGAAAAAAGGCTAAAAGAAGATAAATCTTTCCTTTAGCCTTATGTTTATAAACATACTGTAGTACAACAAGTACCAAGGCAACAATAGCAGCAATAATTATATACAATACCGTTATGGTTTCCATGGACTAAACTATTATGTTTTATGGGAATAGAGAATAACACAGTATAAACGATTAACCTTAAAAACGAATTATGTTAACATGCCACCATCAACGTTCAATACCTGTCCTGTTACATAAGCAGAAAGGTCCGATGCAAAAAACAGGCATGCGTTGGCAATATCTTCAGGAGAACCACCACGTTTTAATGGGATGGCATTGCGCCATCCTTGCACCGTTTTCTCATCCAGTTTTTCGGTCATTTCCGTTTCAATAAAACCTGGAGCAATGGCATTGCAACGAATGTTTCGCGATCCTAATTCAAGAGCAACCGATTTTGTGAATCCGATCATACCTGCCTTAGAAGCTGCATAATTGGTCTGACCCGCATTTCCTTTTACACCAACAACACTACTCATATTGATGATAGAACCACTACGTTGCTTCAATAAGGTACGTTGTACCGCTTTTGTCATATTGAAGACGGATTTTAAATTAGTATCGATTACCGCATCAAAATCAGCTTCGGACATCCGCATTAACAAGTTATCTTTTGTAATTCCTGCATTATTGATCAATACATCTATAGTACCTCCAAAATCTTCTAAAACATGAAGTACTAAAGCATCCGCTTCTTGAAAATCGGCGGCATTGCTTTTATAAGCCTTGGCTTTTACCCCTTTGGCGGTCAATTCTTTTTCTAATTGTAGTGCCGGTGCTTCGCTAGAACTGTAGGTAAAAGCGATATTGGCACCATGGCCTGCGAATACTTGGGCAATTCCCATTCCTATTCCCCTACTTGCCCCAGTTATAATAACATTTTTTCCTTCTAATAATTTCATAAGTCGATAAATTTCTAAGCTAGTTTACCAAATATACCTTTTGTTTGATTTATAGGCTAAAAAAAATCCCGCTACAAACGGGATTTTATATGAACGATAGGGGTTATTTACCCATTACTTCTTTTACTTTCAAACCTATTTCCGCTGGAGAATCCACCACATGAATACCACATTCACGCATAATACGTTTTTTGGCCTGTGCGGTATCGTCACTACCTCCTACTATCGCTCCCGCGTGTCCCATTGTTCTTCCAGCTGGTGCCGTTTCACCCGCGATGAAACCAACAATCGGTTTTTTACTTCCACTGGCTTTATACCACTGGGCAGCATCTGCTTCCAACTGTCCGCCAATCTCACCGATCATCACCACACATTGTGTATCTGGGTCATTAATTAAAAGCTCTACGGCTTCTTTAGTCGTTGTTCCTATAATCGGGTCACCACCAATACCAATGGCTGTGGTAATTCCCAATCCTCGACGTACCACTTGATCTGCAGCCTCATACGTAAGTGTCCCTGATTTGGAAACAATACCAACTGTACCTTTTTTAAATACGAAACCCGGCATAATACCCACTTTGGCTTCTCCTGGTGTAATAACCCCCGGACAGTTAGGACCGATTAAGCGACAATCCCTTTTCTTGATGTAGTTTGCCACCTTTACCATATCGGCAACAGGAATGCCTTCTGTTATTGTTATGATCACTTTAATACCTGCTTCGGCAGCTTCCATAATAGCATCTGCAGCAAAAGCTGGCGGAACAAAAATAATCGTAGTATCTGCTCCTACTTTCTCAACAGCTTGGGCAACCGTATTGAAAACAGGTTTTCCTAAATGCTCTTGTCCACCTTTACCTGGTGTAACACCTCCAACGATATTAGTACCGTACTCAATCATTTGTTCGGCATGAAAAGTACCTTCACTACCTGTGAAACCTTGCACGATTATTTTGGAATCCTTATTTACTAATACGCTCATACTACTGTAGTTTTTATTTTTAACTGCACAAAAATATAGGTTTGCCGATGAATTTTAAAGCATTAACCCGCTTATTTCTTGTCCATATTTCTAATTATTTCTGGAATTTTCTTTAGGTAGGCCAATTGTTTCAATTTTTCGCGAGATTCTTCTACCGGTGTGCCAAAATAACTCTTACCACCAGCTACAGATTTTGTAACGCCAGTCTGCCCCATAATAACGGCGTTCTTACCTATGGTTATTCCACTATTGGTACCAACTTGACCCCATAGGGTCACTTCATCTTCAATAATTACGCAACCTGCTATTCCCGTTTGGGAAGCGATCAAGCACTTTTTACCTATAACGGTATCGTGACCAACATGGACTTGATTGTCCAATTTTGTTCCGACGCCAATGGTAGTGTCTCCTGTAACCCCTCTATCAATCGTACAAAGGGCTCCGATATCGACGTTATCTTTCAACACGACCCTACCGCCCGAAATAAGCTTGTCAAAACCTTCTGGACGCTTTTTATAATAAAAAGCATCGGCGCCCAAAACACTACCCGCATGTATGGTTACGTTATTACCCACAATACAGTTGTCATAGATAGAAACATTTGCATGAATTAGACAATTGTCACCAATAAGAACATTGTTGCCGATAAAGACATTAGGTTGAATTATGGTATTCTTACCAATTTTAGCGGAATTCGATATGGATCTACAAGAAGCGACGAATGGTTGAAAAAACGTAGTGAGCTTATTGAAGTCCCTAAAAGGATCATCTGAAATTAAAAGTGCTTTTCCGTCCGGACAATCGACTTTTTTATTGATTAAAATGACCGTTGCTTTTGAATGCAGCGCCTTCTCATAATACTTAGGATGATCCACAAAAACGATATCGCCATTTTCAACCACATGGATTTCGTTCATTCCCAATACAGGAAAATTGGCATCGCCAACGAAATCGCATGAAATAATAGCCGCAATTTGTTGCAACGAAAATGTAGTGGGAAATTTCAAGAGTTTTTAAGCATTTTACAGTGAGTCCAGATAAATTATTCCTTAACACGCTCCATATAAGAGCCTGTAGCGGTATCAATTTTAATTTTATCACCTTCGTTGATGAACAAAGGAACATTAACCTCTGCCCCTGTTTCAACAGTTGCCGGTTTAGTGGCATTGGTGGCTGTATTTCCTTTTACACCTGGTTCTGCGTACGTTACTTCTAAAACTACACTCGCTGGCATATCCACAGATAAAGGCATGCTATCCTCAGTGTTGAAAAGAATGGTCACCACTTCTCCCTCTTTTAAAAGGCCGGGTGCATCTAAAGAACTCTCCTGTAAGGTAATTTGATTGTAATCATCGGTATTCATAAAATGATAGGTATCACCTTCGGGATAGAGGTATTGATATGACCGCGTTTCTACCCGGACATCATCAATTTTATGTCCTGCAGAAAAGGTATTGTCCAAAACCTTACCTGAGGTAACGCTTCTTAATTTGGTACGAACAAACGCCGGACCTTTACCTGGTTTAACATGTAAAAATTCTATAATTTTATAAATATCGTTATTGTATCGTATACATAACCCTTTTCGTATATCTGAAGTAGAAGCCATTTGTATTATTTATTTCTATTGTTATTTTAATTTTTTTGAAAAATTTATTTAGCTGTTGCTAAAATAACCTTTCATAATACCACGTTGTGAATCTCGAATGAATTGAAGTATTTCGTCACGTTCAGGTGTGGCTTCCATTTCTGCCTCGATTATCTGAACTGCTTGTGAATTGTTATAATTTTTCTGATACAGGATTCTATAAATATTCTGTATTTCCCTAATTTTTTCCGATTCAAAACCACGACGCCTTAAACCTACGGAATTGATGCCTACATAAGATAACGGCTCTCGTGCCGCCTTAACGTAAGGAGGTACATCTTTACGTACTAAAGAACCGCCTGTAACAAATGCATGTTGCCCAACAGATACAAATTGGTGTACGGCAACCAACCCGGCAAGAATTACATTATCGCCTATGGTAACATGACCCGCCAAAGTCGAGTTATTCGAGAAAATACAATTATCACCCACATAGCAATCATGCGCAACATGGCAGTACGCCATAATCAAACAATTCTTTCCAATAACGGTTTTCATACGATCAGAGGTACCTTTGTGTATAGTGGCACATTCACGTATCGTTGTATTATCGCCGATAACAACGGTTGTCTCCTCCCCTTCATATTTTAAATCTTGTGGAGAGGCTGAAATAACGGCACCAGGAAAAATATTGCAATTCTTTCCGATACGAGCGCCTTCCATAATGGTAACATTAGAACCAATCCATGTGCCATCTCCAATAGTAACGTTATTATGAATGGTCGTGAAGGGCTCAACCACAACATTTTTGGAAATTTTAGCGCCCGGGTGAATATAGGCCAAAGGTTGATTCATGTTATGTTCTTTTAACTATTTGTGCCATCATTTCAGCTTCACTGACCAATTTATCATTGGCATAGGCATAGGCTTGCATGTGACATATTCCCCGTCTAATCGGAGTAATTAAACTACAGTGGAAAATTAAGGTATCACCGGGTAGCACTTGTCTTTTAAATTTCACCTTATCTATCTTCATGAAAAGCGTCAGGTAATTTTCTGGATCAGGAACCGTGCTCAATACCAAAATACCTCCCGTTTGTGCCATTGCTTCTACTTGCAGAACACCTGGCATAACAGGTGCGCCAGGAAAATGACCTACAAAGAACGGTTCGTTCATGGTGACGTTTTTCATCCCCACCACGTGTTCAGATGAAAGCTCAAGAATACGGTCTATTAAAAGGAATGGGGGCCTGTGGGGTAGCATCTCCATAATTTTATGGATATCCATCAATGGAGGTAAGCTCAAATCATATTTTGGAACACTGTTGCGTTTTTCCAATTTTATTATTTGGGAAAGCTTTTTGGCAAATTGAGTATTTATGAAATGACCTGGTTTGTTCGCTATAACTTTTCCTCTTATTCTTGTGCCGGTTAAAGCTAAATCCCCTATTACATCTAACAGTTTATGACGTGCCGCCTCATTAGGTTGGTGAAGGGTCAAATTATCTAAAATGCCATTTGCCTTAACCGAAAGTTTTTTCTTATTGAAGACTTTTTCCAATTTTTTCATGGTGTCTTCAGAAATTTCCTTGTCCACGTAAACGATGGCATTATTCAGATCACCCCCTTTTATGAGTCCGTTCTCCAGTAACATTTCAAGTTCATGTAAAAAACTAAAGGTGCGGGCATCTGCAATTTCTTTTTTGAAATCTGATAATCTTTCGAGGGTTGCATTCTGTGTTCCCAAAACTTTGGTGCCAAAATCGACCATGGTCGTTACTTGGTAAGAATCTGCAGGAATAATGGTTATTTCGCTTCCAGTTTCTTCATCCTTATAAGAAATGACTTCTTTTACGATATATTCTTCCCTAGGGGCATCTTGCTCAACGATACCAGCTTCTTCCAACGCTTCTACAAAAAACTTGGAAGAACCATCCATTATGGGAGGCTCGGCTGCATTTAGTTCAATAAGTACATTGTCGATTTCCAAACCGACCAAAGCGGCAAGTACGTGTTCGGATGTTTGTATTTTAACCCCGTTCTTTTCCAAATTCGTACCTCGTTGTGTATTGACCACTAAGTTTGCATCTGCGGGTATGATCGGCGCTCCTTCCAAATCAACCCTTTTAAAAGCGTAACCGTGGTTTTTATCTGCAGGTAAAAATTTTATCGTAACATCACTTCCGGTATGTAAACCAACTCCGGTTAGGCTTACTTCCTTCTTTATAGTCCGTTGTTTGCTTGTTGTACTCATCGTCAATCCTTCTTTTCTAAAGTGTCGATTCTACTAATTATTTTTGGTAAATTCTTAAAATGAACATATGATTTATTGAAATCTCCATAGTTAAGTGCTGGTGAGCCTTGTAAGACCTCTTTATCCTTTATGTTTCTCCCAATTCCGGACTGGGCCTGGATTTTCACGTAATCTCCGATGATAATATGGCCTACAATACCCACTTGGCCCCCGATTAAACAGTGTTTTCCAATTTTGGTAGATCCGGCGATACCTGTTTGAGCAGCAATTACCGTATGTTCGCCTATTTCTACATTATGGGCAATCTGTATCTGATTATCCAATTTCACCCCTTTTCGCAATATAGTCGACCCCAAGGTAGCGCGATCAATGGTCGTACCCGCCCCGACATCCACATTATCTTCTAAAATCACATTACCGGTCTGGGGCACTTTCGCAAATTCACCTTGTTCGTTGGGTGTAAAACCGAAACCATCTGCTCCTAGTACCACGCCACTATGTACGACACAATTATTTCCTATTATAGTTTCAGAATAAATCTTTGCGCCAGCGAAAACGGTAACATTATCGCCAATGAGGACGTTATCACCAATATAAACATTGGGATAGATTTTTACATTGTCGCCCAACTTCACATTGTTACCCAAATAGGAAAATGCACCTAGATATAAATCGGTTCCATACGTGGCCGTTTCAGATTTAAAAACAGGTTCTTCTATCCCTACTTTGTTGTTCTTTACCTGATTGTAGTACTCCAACAATTTAGAAAAAGATTTATAGGCATCCTCCACTTTAATAAGGGTAGTATCAATATGGTGTTCTGGAATAAAACTTCTATTCACAATGGTTATGGAAGCTTTAGTCTTATAAATAAACGAGGTGTATTTGGGGTTGGCCAAAAAAGTAAGGGAACCTTCTTCCCCTTCTTCAATTTTAGCAAGTTTATGCACGGCAATATCTGGATTTCCATGTACTTCTCCTTCTAAAATACCTGCAATCTGGCCAGCTGTAAATATCATGGGCACAAAAGTAAGAAAAATTGTTAAACCGCTTCTTTTGGGTAACACATATAATATTTGGTCACCGTTTTCGAAAGCGCATTCAAATTTAGGTGATCTGATAGTTTTGCTACATCTGTGATCTTACCGTTTTTCCTTAAAATATTTATATTCTGATGTTCACGATCATAGGCTTTATTTTTTAACTCTCCCTTAAAAACAAAATAGGACGTTTCTTCATTTGAAAAATTATTCTTTTTCATGATTTTCTCAAACTTGACCCTGAACTTAGCCTCGCTTACAGGTTCTTTTTTGAGCTTTATATGTAACAACTTTCGGTTTATGATCATTTTGCAAAGCTCAGATAATATAAAATCATCAACGTATTGCCATTCTTTTAAGGCCGATAGAATATCAACATCATCTAATTTTGCAAATAGATCCAAGGTCGATCTATCAAAATTACCTTTATCGATAGTATGGGATAAAAAATAATGTAATGGTCGGCTACTGATTAAGGTCATCCCTTCTTTAATTAGAAAGCGAGCGCGTTTCAATATGCTGATTAATAGTTGCTCTGCCACTACGCCGGTCTTATGTAGATAAACCTGCCAATACATAAAACGTCTGGCCATTAGAAACTTTTCAACAGAGTATATCCCTTTTTCCTCAACCACTAGGTTACTGTCAACTACATTTAACATGGTTATCAAACGCTCGGCATTGGTATTACCTTCTGCTACCCCAGTATAGAAACTATCACGCTTTAAATAATCTAATCGGTCCATGTCCAACTGACTTGAAACCAATTGGTTTAAAAATTTCTTCGGATGCTTACCGCTAAAAATGGAAATGGCCACCGTTAAACTTCCGTTAAATCGCTCATTGAGTTCTTTCATAAACTGAAGGGAAATAAACTCATGACTGACTCCTTCTACGATGCTATGTTCCATCGCATGCGAAAAAGGCCCGTGACCGATATCATGCAACAGAATGGCGCATAGAAGTCCGCTCTCCTCTTCATCAGTGATTTCAATACCCTTGAAACGAAGTACTTGTATCGATTTTTGCATTAGATACATGCAACCTAGTGCATGATGAAAGCGGGTATGATGAGCCCCTGGATATACTAAATAGGAAAGTCCCATTTGAGATATTCTACGTAATCTCTGAAAATAGGGATCGGCAATGAGGTCAAAAATAAGGGTATTGGGGATTCTAATAAATCCGTAAATTGGATCATTAAAAATTTTCAGTTTGTTTGATGTCTTCAAGATAGAACTGGCTTTTCTGAAATTAACAGTTCAAAGTTATACAAAAGCATCAGCATAAAATTTGATAATTTCCAAATAAATAATTCAATGAACAAGATAAAAATATTGTGGGTAGATGATGAAATTGATTTACTTAAACCCCATATCCTTTTTTTAGAAGCTAAAAACTATGAAGTACTCACCTGTCAAAGTGGTCAGGAAGCATTAGAAGAATTGACGGCCAACAGTGTTGATATTGTTTTTTTGGATGAAAATATGCCCGGAATATCGGGATTGGAAACCTTGTCGGAAATTAAGGCGATCGACAGTTCATTACCCGTAGTAATGATTACCAAAAGTGAAGAGGAATTTATTATGGAAGAAGCCATTGGCTCCAAGATAGCTGACTATCTTATAAAACCGGTGAATCCGAATCAGATTTTACTATCCCTGAAAAAAAATCTGGATCATTCAAGATTGATATCCGAAAAAACGACCAGCAATTACCAACAGGAGTTTCGAAAAATTGCGATGGATCTCTCTATGGTGAACAGTTACCAAGAATGGGCTGACCTTTATAAAAAATTGATCTATTGGGAATTGCAATTGGAAGAGATTGAAGACAGTGGAATGTTCGAAATATTGGAATCACAAAAAACCGAAGCCAACCAACAGTTTGGTAAGTTCGTAGATCGAAATTATGTAGATTGGTTTACCGATGCCGATGCTCCCGTCATGTCCCACACGTTGTTTAAGGACTGGATAGCCCCAGAAATCAAAGACCAAAAAACCTTATTGATAGTGGTCGATAATTTAAGGTATGATCAATGGTATGCCTTCGAGGATACCGTAAGTTCATTTTATAAAAAGAAAAAAGAGGAATCCTATTTCAGTATTCTACCTACGGCAACCCAATATGCTCGTAATGCTATTTTTTCGGGGTTGACACCATTGGATATGGAAAAAAAATATCCGGACTGGTGGAAAAACGATACGGACGAAGGAGGCAAAAACCTATTTGAGGATAAATTTCTGGAAGCACAACTTAAACGCTTGGGACTCAATTTGAAATGGGAATACCATAAAATAAGTAGCCTTAAACAAGGTAAGCAGTTGAGCCAGAATTTCAAATCTCAAAAAGATAACGACCTGACCGTTATTGTTTACAATTTTGTGGATATGCTCTCCCATTCTAAAACAGAGATGGAAGTGATAAAAGAACTGGCCTCCAACGATAAAGCCTATCGCTCTTTAACAACGAGCTGGTTCAAGAATTCACCGATGCTCGAAATTATTCAGCAAGCACAACAGTTGGGCATTAAATTAATCATCACCACGGATCATGGAACCATCAATGTCAAATCTCCTTCAAAAGTAGTCGGTGACCGTGATACTAGTTTAAACCTCAGGTACAAAACGGGCAAAAGCCTGACGTTTGAAAAGAACGATGTCTTCGCCGCTAAAGACCCCAAATCCATCCATTTGCCTAGTATCAATATGAGTAGTTCCTATATATTCGCAAAGAATGACCTGTTTTTTGCCTACCCTAATAACTACAACCACTATGTCGGCTATTATAGAAACACCTATCAACACGGCGGAGTGTCTTTGGAAGAAATGATTGTACCTTTTGTAGTTTTGGAGCCGAAATAATTTGACTTGATGGAATTGATTTATACTGAAAATGAGTTGAGTGAAATCTCAAAGCAAATTGTCACTAGTGCAAAAAGCAGAACATTAGCCTTTTATGCCCCAATGGGGGCAGGAAAAACGACCCTGATTAAAGCTTTAGTCAAAGAATTAGGCGGAATAGACAATGTCAGCAGTCCCACCTTTGGGTTGGTGAACGAGTATGAAAATTTGGAAGGGAACACCTTAGCCTATCATTTTGATTTTTATCGGTTAGAAGATGAATTTGAAGCTCTGGATATGGGGCTGGAAGACTATTTAAATGCAAATACATGGGTTTTTATGGAATGGCCCGAGAAAATACCCAATTTACTTCCTGACGACATACAAATCATTAGAATTGAGATCATCAATGAAAATACAAGGAGACTAATATTTTGACAATCAACATACTGAAAATTTAATAGAAAATAATGGATAGAATTTAATGGGAGTTCATCGTTCAAAGTCGATTTTTATTGTTTTTTTTTCGATGAAATACATTTTTTTCGACAAAAAGACTCCTTTATCCGTTAAAATGCTAAAATTTATCGTTTAATAGCGTTTTGTTTGTACATTATTTCTTACGTTTGTACTAGAACAAATATTTGTATAACCAAAAATCCCTTGAAAATGAAGAACAAAAGAACTTTTCTTGCCTCTTTGGCATTAGGTGTATTTCTTTTAGCCATGGCTGCCCCGATTATTAATGTAGATAATCAGCAACTTAGCGTTGAAAAGAAAAACCTGACAAAAAGAATTTAACTATTGAAAATAGTTATTCAAAAAAGAGCGAGATAAACTTGCTCTTTTTTTTGTAATAATATTCTTCTAATATTTCCGTTAGCATTAAGTAATTGAATTATTAATGGTAACTAAAAGGAAAAAACAAAAGGCTAAAAAAAAGATTTTTCTTGAATCTTTATTAGTTTTTTTTATTGCAATATCCCCATTCCTGTACAAAGCATACGATTATCTACCATATGATTCGAATGGAAATGTATCCATTCTAGGATTAACTTTTGGTAATAATGGATTTCCGGATACACTTACTTATTTATGGTTCTTAACTTCCAAAATTGTACCACTTTATTTACTTGTTTTTTGGTTCTTAACTTCTAGAGATTGGTGGTATCATATCATCATAATTCCAATTTCAATGTACGCCTTTCAATTATTTGAGGTATTTTTTGATTCAGATGACGTTATTGATACTGATAATATCTGGTGGATCATACCAATATGTATGATTACCATTCCTTTTGTGTATTTTATACGTATAAAGCTTTATGATAAACACGTTCATGGTATTGATTTGGAAGCCATGGATGCTGAACTTCAAGAATTGAAACAAAAGGATATTCAAACCTCAAATCCACCTACCTCTTCTACAGCCTCAGAATTAGAAGAAACAGAGCTAAAATCCATCTCCGAAGAATTGAACACTAAATTGTCGACAGGTAATATTGAAAACATGATTAAAGGGATACAAGAGCGTGTACAAGGTTGGTTGCATTTTAAACTTTAAATCTCTACAACCCTAGGTCAATCTCTTTATTTTTCATTTACTTAAAAATTGTACATTTGAGTTTCGAATCCCAGATTGAGACAAGTACATTTTACGAATGAGCCAACCCACTTCCCCGTTTAGTAAACAACAATTACTCCCACAAGAAGAAACCCTAGAGGTTTATAGACAAAAAGGAGATTTATTTATCGGCATCCCTAAGGAAAATCAATATCAGGAAAAAAGAATTTGCCTCACACCCGACGCTGTTAATGCGTTAACCTCTAATGGTCACCGTGTGTTGATAGAATCTGGCGCTGGTGAGGGTTCAAATTACACCGATATGGATTATACCACCGCTGGTGGAGAGATAACCAAGGATACTAAAAAGGTTTTTGCCTGCCCCTTAATTTTGAAAGTCGAACCCCCTACCCTGTCCGAGATTGCTTTTATAAATCCGCAGACGGTAATCATATCAGCACTTCAAATAAAAACTCAATATAAGGAGTACTTTGAAGAGATAGCCAGAAAACGAATTACAGCAATTGCCTTTGAGTATATACGTGATGAAGAAGGTAAATATCCTGCGGTAAGGTCTTTAAGTGAAATAGCAGGAATATCCTCAGTTTTAATTGCGGCCGAGCTAATGGCAGCGAATAATAAAGGAAACGGATTAATGTTCGGTAATATTAGTGGCGTGCCACCGGTTGAAGTAGTAATCATCGGGGCAGGTACTGTAGGTGAATTTGCCGCAAGGTCCGCAATAGGTCTTGGTGCTAATGTTAAAGTCTTTGACAACTCGATTACGAAGCTTAGAAATATCCAGACCCATTTAAGACAAACGGTCTATACATCGACTATTCAACCTAAAAACTTACTCAAAGCCTTAAAACGTTGTGATGTTGCTATTGGGGCTACCAGAGGAAAAGATCGCTCGCCCATCGTTGTTTCAAGTACTATGGTAGAACATATGAAAAAAGGGGCAGTAATTATCGACGTTAGTATTGACACCGGTGGCTGTTTCGAAACTAGTGAAATAACCGACCATAACAAACCTACACGAGAAAAATTCGGTGTCATTCATTATGGCGTACCTAATATTCCATCACGGTATCCAAAAACGGCATCGGTTTCCATCAGCAATATTTTCACCCCATATTTATTGAAAATTGGAGAAGATGGTGGATTAGAAAATTCACTTCGTTTTGATAAGGGCTTGCGCAACGGACTTTATATGTACCATGGTATCCTTACCAATAAATCGGTAGGAGAATGGTTCGATCTTCAGTACAGCGATATTAATTTCCTGATTTTTTAGAATAGCGGCACGTTTCCTTTCGTCATCTCTTTTAAAGGCATAATTTTGCCCTCTTAATTATCATTTTTTAGTTGTAACATGATGGATTTTCTAAAACGATTGGGTTTTTATTTGGTGGGGCTATCCATAGGTATTGTTTTCCTTACCATGTTCTTAAAAAAGAAATCTGAAGAAACAGGGGTCTACTTTTGTTACTTCCCCAATTGCAGAACCTTAAAGGATATCAGGTCCAAGCCAATATATTATGTTGACGATGCAAAAAGGCAATTGGTAGAATATCAACTGGATTCATTAGATGTTGCCTACATCCTTACACAAGGAAACGTAGATTTCAGTAAGAGTGACACCAAGTCCGTCCCTTGTAAAACCTATATCGTCGATTCTGAATTAAAAAACAAAGAATGGACATTTACAGTGAAAAACTGTTCCGACAAAGCTACAATCCAAAAGATTGAGACTAAGTAAATTAAAAAAGATTACATTTTTCTGCGTTTGCGCTCTTTCTTCAGCAGCGATAATTCTCTACTAGTCTGTCCTGCTACAGATGTATTCTCGTCCGCTCTTCGTATCAAGTAAGGCATAACATCACGTACGGGTCCAAAAGGAAGGTATTTTGCAACATTATATCCATTCGCTGCAAGGTTGAAGGAAATATGATCGCTCATTCCATATAATTGACCGAACCAAATGAAATCATTATTTTTCTCCAGTCCTTTTTTCTCCATCAAATCCATCAGCATATAACAACTTTCTTCATTATGGGTACCCGAAAAAATAGAAAGCGTATCCAGATTATTGATCATATAACGAATGGTTTCGTTGAAATTTTCATCCGTTTCGGCCTTACTTTTACAAATAGGTGTTGGATATCCTTTCTCTTCTGCTCTTTCGTTTTCTTTTTCCATGTAAGCTCCTCGTACGACTTTCATACCTACCCTAAAGCCATCGGCCAATGCGCGTTCATGTAGTGACTTTAAATAGGGTAAACGATCCCATCGATACGCTTGTAATGTGTTGAAAACAATTGTTTTCTTCTTGTTGTATTTACGCATCATCGTCTCGGCAAGGTCATCAGCTGCATCTTGCATCCAACTTTCTTCTCCGTCAATCAATAAGGAAACTTCTAGGTCATGAGCCTTTTTGCAGACTTTGTCGAACCTGTTCACGACACGTTGCCATTCTGCCTTTTCATTTTCCGTAAGAGCTTTCTTCTCCCCTATTTTTTGGTATAATGCAAAACGTCCAAATCCTGTAGGTTTAAAGACCGCAAACGGGATGGCTTCTTTTTCCTTTACAAAATCGAGTATTTTCAAGATCATATCAGTTGCATTGTCGAAAGGATCTTCTTGGTCCTTACCTTCAACAGAATAATCTAAGACAGAGCTTACTCCCTTCTCCCACATGCGGTCGACAACTGGAAGACAATCCTCTTCATTTACCCCTCCACAAAAATGATCAAAAACAGTAGCCTTGATTAAACTTTCGACCGGTAAATGAGCCTTAAACGCAAAGTTGGTGATAGCAGAACCCATCTTTACCAATGGTTCATGAGAAATCATTTTAAAGAGGAAATAGGCTCTTTCTAGTTCGGAGTCTGATTTTAAGGAGAAAGCGGTCGCAGTATTATCAAAGATTCGATCCATTTTGTTTTTTTTCAATAGCGGGCAAATATAAACACAGATTTTCTATTCCTAAGACTAAAAATAACCTTTATTTTGTGTCCAAAAGAATTCAATATTAAGCTAATCCTGTTTCCTAATGCAATCCATAATTTCAGATTCATACGCCGTACATTTCAATGAGAAGGCCTTTGAATCGTTAAACAAACATCTTGAAGAAAAATCCTATTCTAAAGTTTTTATACTAGTTGATGAAAACACCCATGAATTATGTTTACCTCAGTTTATGGCAGAGATTAATGGGGATTATCATTTTGAAATCATAGAAATTGAATCTGGTGAGGTGAATAAAAATATTGAAACCTGTGTCGGAGTTTGGGAGGCCTTATCAGAATTGGATGCCGATAGAAAAAGCATCTTAATCAATTTAGGAGGCGGTGTGCTTACCGATTTAGGAGGATTCGTAGCTTCTACCTTTAAAAGGGGAATAAATTTCATTAATGTTCCTACCACTTTGCTCTCAATGGTAGATGCTTCCGTGGGCGGTAAAACAGGTGTGGATCTAGGATCTTTAAAAAATCAAATAGGTGTCATTAATCAACCAGTAATGGTTTTAATATTCCCAGATTTTTTGGATACGCTGGATTTTCGGCAAGTTAGAAGCGGTTTTGCTGAAATGTTAAAGCACGGACTTATCCAGAATGAATCCTATTGGGAATCGCTAAAAAGGGCAGAAAGTCTAACCGATATGAAAGATTTTATTCTTACCTCGGTTCAAATCAAGAATAAAGTGGTTTTACAAGACCCTACAGAGCAAGGCGTACGGAAAATTTTGAATTTTGGACATACCTTAGGCCATGCCATCGAATCCTATTTTTTGGAGAATGAAGAAAAGGAAATGTTATTACACGGAGAGGCCATTGCCATTGGAATTATTTTAGAAGCTTATTTATCGACGAAACTATCGGGGCTAAGTGAAAATACTCTGAAGGATATAAAAGATACCTTTATTAGTCGCTATGAGAAAGTTTCATTTTCCGACGAAGACATCACCAATATTTTGAAGTTGATGAAATATGACAAGAAAAATTCGCATGGGAAAGTGAATTTCGTGTTGCTAAAAAATATCGGAAAGCCTGAAGTAGATATTGAAATTCCGGTAGAATTATTTACCGAGGCATTCGCATACTACAAAGATTAAAAACTTCACATACCAATAAGTGCAGTTTCACAACTCTTTGAGATAAACTTTAGGTTTTATGACTAGTTTAGGATGAAGCAACCAAGTAACCATCTTAAAATAAATTAGTTATGACCAGACGACTTATCGATTACCGCAAATTAGACCACAAATTAGCATCACTTTTAATAGATACCTATCCTTATGGATATGGCGATGAAGATATAATCACTTTTAAAAACTTACAGGGAGAGATGGTTGAAGCGGTACAGCTTAAAACCGAAGACACACTTTATTTAGTAAAAATCAGTAAAAACCTTTCTAACTTCATTGCCAATTTCGAAGAAAGCAGCGAAAAGGAATTAGAAATAAAAACTGCAGAAGAAATTATGCAGGCCGAAGATATGGCCAATGCGCTGTATCTAAACTTTGAAAGGGAACCGGAATCTGAATTCGACTTTGATATGGAGTAAGACTCCATGGTATTTTGCTAATTCCTAATCCGTATTAAAGAATCTATTGTATAATAGATAGGTTTATAATTGCCCCAATTTATTCACTGGTTTGTCATCAATCGTTGGTAGTATATCGTTTTTAGTTTAAACTATAGCTGTTTTGAGTTGTAAAACTATCTATCATCATATAGGTTACCCTGCTTCCCAATGTTTAAAGTAACATACATATAAATTTGAGAGGAATTGATAAATTCTTTTTCGCTCAAAAATAGCTTTAGCATGTTTTACAATAATCATGCTCTTCCTGCATAAGTTTTCATCCTTTATAGAGCAAAAGTACATGCTCTTTTTATAAATGCAAATAACAATTCAAAATAGGTGTATTGAAACACATTCATACCTATAACAATCTGGTATTTAAATCAGTATGTTAATTTCATAGAAGCTTCATACGTCACCTAAAGTATTTATTATTAGATTTGAGAAACTGCTTATTTATGCCGACCAAAACAAAATTTGAGCGTTTCATTAAACTGATTTCATTATCCTTCTTATTATGGACTTGCACAAACCCGGTCACTCCCGAATATGAATTTATTGGAGGAATGATTTACATTGATGGCTTTGTGGGAACTACCGAAGGGTCATCTTATGTTACAATAACAGAGTCTGATGTTGCCTTTTACTACAGAAATATTTTTGTTAGTGGTGCTACTATATTTTTTATAAATGTAGATTCTAAAGAAAAAATACAATTATTTGAAGATGAAGATAATGCACAATACATACCTGCCGCCAACTTCAAAGGCGAGATAGGTCAAAAATGGTATTTAGAGGCCAATTTACCTAATGGTGAAAAATATCTTTCAGAAATTGAAACAATAAATCCTTCTGTACCCGTAAAAGACATAAGTATTAGATATGATAAGCAGTTAGCGTTTGTCGAAGATTACGAAAAATACGTTCCCGGGCATGAAGTAGCGATAACCTTTGACGATCCTGCAGATCAAACGAATTACTATTATTGGCGCTATAAAACTTATGACAAGGTGCAGATCTGTAAAATATGTTATAAGGGTAAATTCAGAAACAATGAATGCATTGACGCGCCCATGGTGGACTACTATACCTATTATTGTGATTCTGAGTGTTGGCAAATTGAATATGGAAATGAAATCCAAATCTTTTCAGATAAGTTATCCAATGGAAGTACTACCGCTTCATTGCCAATAGCCAATGTGCTATTAACTAGAAAAACCAAAATATTGGTAGAGATACAGCAATTTTCACTTACCCCAAAAGCATATGAATATTATCAGACGATAAAAGACCTGGTCGATAATAATGGAGGGTTTAATGCACCACTACCAGTAGCCCTTATAGGGAATATGTTTAATCCAGAAGATTCAAACGAATATGTATTGGGAAGGTTTACGGCATCATCTGCATTTACGCAAACGGTAATGATAGATCGAACTATGATAGAAGAGAGCCCAATCATTAATAGAATAACACCTAACCCTGAACCACCCCCAACAGGACCTGGGCCTATTTATGATAAAGCACCATGTGAAGAAAGCAGATATAGAACCTCTATAGAACCAGAAGGATGGATAGAATAATATTTGAACAAATGAAGCAACTTCAAAACTGGTTTTCAATATTTATTCTCTGTTTATTTGTTACAACTTTTAGTACAGCACAAGAACACACGTTATCTTTTCAAATACGTGAAAACATCACCAATAAACCTATTGAAGATGTACAGATAATTTTAACACCGTGTGCCTGTGGTGGAGTTACAGATAGTAATGGCGAATTCAACATTACGTTACCTGATAAAACGTATCATGCGAGAATATCATTTATAGGTTTTAAAACTATAGAAAGCGAGATTTTACTCGACAAAGACATCACACTAACTTTACTTCTAAGCGAAGAGCAGGAGGAGCTCTCTGAAGTGGTATTGCGTGCGAAAAGAGTGAGTGACCAATTAGAAACACCTCAAATGGGAGCTGTTAAATTGACTTCCCAACAACTAATAAAAATTCCCGCAGCAATTGGAGAGGTCGATATTCTAAGGGGTATGACATTGTTACCTGGTGTTAACAATGCAGGAGAAATAAGTAATGGACTATCGGTTAGAGGGGGGTCTCTAGATCAGAATCTATTATTATATGATTATGCTCCAGTTTTTAACCCAACGCATTTGTTCGGCTTATTTTCTGTTTTTACACCCGAGGCTATTTCTTCTGTAGATCTCTATCGTGCAAACATTCCAGCACGATATGGAGGAAGAACTACATCTGTTCTCGATGTAAAAGTTAAAAATCCTTATGTAGATAAACTCAAATTAAGTGGAGGAATTGGCTTAGTTTCAAGCAGACTGTCTTTAGAAACACCCATTATAAAAGATAAACTTATGTTATATGCGGGCACTAGGGCCGGATTTACTGATTTTCTTTTACCCATAGTATCAAAACGATTGCAAAAAACGAAAGCTCGGTTCTATGATCATACCATTAAGCTACTTTACCTCCCCACTGATAAAGACCAAATTTCCTTTACTAATTTTTACAGTAAAGATTTTTACCAACTCGATTTGATTGCCCAAATCGAAAACATTAATGCCAAAAGCAATCAATATGATTTTAAAACTCTTAATAACACTATCAACTGGATTCATTCATTTAATGAGAATTCTAGTTTAAGAACTGTCATTTTAAATAGTAAATACACCCCAAAAACACTATTTCCTGAAAGTGATAAAAGCAATGTAATAGAATATGAATCTCAAATTAACTTTCTGAGTATCTTCTCCGAGTACAATCACAAACTAAACGATAGAATAGATTATTATGCAGGAATACAAGGCAATAAATACAAAATAAAGCCGGGAAAACTAGATCCCGGTAGTGCAAATAGTGTTCTTCCCGTCTCCTTGGATGAAGAAAACAGCTATGAATTATCAGCCTATGCCAACGTTAATTGGAATCCTTTTAAACCACTAACGCTTTCAGGAGGACTCAGGTTTACGAACTTCACACTTGTTGGGCCTTATACACAAGCTACTTTTGATGAAAATACCGAAGAAATCACTAGTGTCATAGAATTTGACAAAGGAGACAAGGTTAAAATGTATAGCGCGCTAGAACCCAGATTAGGAGCTAATTTTAAAATATCCGAAAACACTTCTGTAAAAGTTAGCTATGCCCGTTTAAATCAATATTTGCAAAATATTTATAATTCAACTACACCTTTACCCACATCTAGATGGAAAACTTCTGATCCCAATATAGAACCGCAAAGAAGCGACACGTACAGTATTGGTCTTTATCAGAACCTAGACCATAATAATTTAGAACTTGGTGTTGAGGGGTATTACAGAAATTCAGATAATAATTTAACCTATAAACCTGGGGCTGATTTCTTTTTAGAAAAGTTTTTGGAAAGAGACGTAGTACAAGCTAAAGGCAAAGCATACGGAGTAGAATTCAGTTTAAAAAAACCAAATGGAAATGTCAATGGGTGGTTAAATTATACTTGGTCTAGAAGTTTTTTAAAAACAGAGAGTGTGAAGTTGGCCGACAGGGTCAACAACAACCTATGGTATCCTTCTGATTTTGACAGACCACACGTTTTTAATGGCACAGTAAATTTTGAAGGAGACCAATACAATACATTGAGCTTTAATTTTACAGCACAAACAGGCCGTCCATATACGATTGCCAATGGTTATTTTAATCTAGAAGGCATAAATGTTCCTGTATATCTTGAGCGAAATAATGCTCGATTAAAGCCCTATCATCGCCTAGATCTTTCATGGAAAATAAAATATAGTAAGAAATTGAATAGACGTTGGGTGGGCGATTGGACTTTTACCGTTTACAACTTATACGCAAGAAAAAACCAGTACAACGTTTATTATACGCAACGAAATGGCGACGTTAATTCCGACATTTTTTTAGGAAGTCCCTTAGGATCTTATGAACTTACTATAATGAACAGTCCAATTTTCTCCCTAACCTATAATTTTGTTTTTGATTAAATTTACATTCTTGGACACTTCAGAAGTGTTAAACATTTCATGTTAACATGATTATTTACCTTTCGCTTTTAAGAGAAGATTTAGTTTAAAAAATACCTTTCCCTTAATATTTTAAAGTGGTGTCTTTGATGCCCGCTGATTACAAAACCTATTGCACCTACACTCCAGGGCATTCCACTTGCCATTCCTACACGCGTCAATTTTTCTTCGGAAATTAATTCGAACATATTTAACGTTACCTCACGAACATTTATAAATTCTTCAATAATACTTTCTTTTGTTCTTTTTTCACTATCGCTTTCTAAAACATAACCGTCCTGCTCGAAGCCAGGTAATGGGGTCATATCATTTCTCGAAAACCGAAAAGCCCTGTATAAAAATATACGCTCAGTATCTATAATGTGTATAAGTAATTCTGCGACGGTCCACTTTCCTTTTGCATATCTGTGCTGTAATTGCTCTTGAGATAAACTTTTAGCGAATTCAAGAAATGACTCCCTTTCATCTCTAAGACATTCCACTATTTCTTCATCACTATCCATCATGTTTAGATAGGTAGTGTAAAAGTGTCCATATTCATCCTTCTTCAAATCTTTTTTCCTCATGCGAAAAGTGTATTTTGATATTCAATGACATAAGTATTAAACCTAAAAAGCCCAATCCGTTTTAGATTGGGCCTCAAAAGATGCTATAGGTTACTTATAATTCGTTAAAAATAGTATGCATCAGACGTTTTTTATCATTGAAACTTTCTTCCAATGAAATCATTGTTTCGGTTCTGCTAATACCATCAATATCATCGATCTTAAAAATTATATTTTTTGCATGTGTGGTATCCTTAGCTCTTATTTTACAGAAAATATTGAATTTACCTGTAGTAATATGTGCTATGGTGACATTAGGAATCTGGTTTAAACGCTCCAGAACGAATTTTGTCTGATGTGTTTTTTCCAGGAAAATACCGACGTAAGCAATAAAGGCATACCCTAACTTCACATAATCCAATGTTAGTGAAGAACCTTTAATGATACCGGCCTCTTCCATTTTTTTAACCCGAACATGTACTGTTCCGGCTGAAATAAGAAGCTTTTTAGCAATATCAGTAAATGGAGTCCTGGTATTGTCAATTAACATATCCAGTATCTGATGATCTATTTCGTCCAATTTAACTTTACCCATTGTTATAAAATTTTCGCCAAAAATAAAAAATTATAACATTAAATTCATTGAAACTGACGTTTTTTTAATGAAAATGTAAACATTTTTGCTTTTAAAATAAAATAAGGCAATGAAAATCAACTTAATAGTTTCAAAATCCCATTTTCTCGGAGCCAACGTACATCGACTTCTTCGTTATAATCTAAAATTTTATGACCAAAAATTTCATTAGGCATGACATCGAAATGTAATATTTCTGGCTGAAAGTGAATTTTACCTTCTTTAAGCAATTCTTTGTACTGCATAAATATACTTGAACCTTTATTGAAACCATTATTAATGGGTTTTACGTTTTTAATCAGTATATCTACATATTGTTTTCCATTTTCAGGTATGGCCAAATATTGGTCTATGGTATATTTTCCTATTATTTCTTTTGAAATCGTCAGAATAGCCTTTAGTAAAGCGTAAAAAATCAATTCCCTAGTTTTTTCGCGCTGATAATCTCCAGGATAATGTCCAGACTCAAATAATACGGTTGGTGTGTTTTTCATTTGAAACGCATCACCCACACAATTTGGATTGAACCCATCATCATATCGGCCTATTTGACCAGGAATTATTTCTTGCAAAACACTATTCATGGCAGCTATTAACTGCATACTCATCTTTCTTGTCGTGGAGTTATTACGATCAAGGTCAAAGGCAGGAGCTAAAAAAGACACCGTTGCAGGTTTATTGGTAGTGCCCACATTAAAAATTGTTCGTTGATCGTGAAGATTGAAACAAAAATCAGGTTGAAAATCGTTATAAATCCGATTTAAGATACGACTTTCAGGTTGGGATAAATCTTGAGCATCCCTATTTAAATCTTTCTTATTGGCATTTACACGAGTGTATATACTTGCCCCGTCGGGATTAAGAATGGGGATAATTTTTAAGGTACAAGAATTTCTAATTTCTTGGGCATCGGCCGAATTCAGTTGCAGATAATTCAATAAGTCCATTACCGCTTTTGTGGTAGTAGATTCATTCCCGTGCATTTGGGACCACATTAAAATACGTTTAGAACCTTGACCGTAGGTGATACTTTTAATGCGATTATTTCTAACCGACATTCCAATATCCTCAACCTTAAAATCGGTTACCAGATTTGAAATAAAATCATTCAGGTGATTATAGGTCACGTATCTACCTTGTATTTCCGATACATATATTTTCCTATAATCTACTCTTGATTGTTCCATGCTTTTTTAATGAACGACAAAAATACTACAGCTAAAGTTTACAATTGTAATTTTATGATTTCCATTTCTAAAAAGAATATTACAATTATATTGACATTTGTAATTCATTAAAAATTTAAACATATAAATATTTATAAATCAATTAAATAAATATATTCATTTAATGCTTAACTATAGATAAAATTATTCGAATGGATAATTGTATGGGCCTATAAACTAGTAATATGTAAAAGAATAAAATATATTTGTGGACATGTTAGATGCTGTTACTTTTATTAAGCGATTAGAATTATTATTGGAACATTACGAACTTTCTTCTGCCGCTTTTGCCGACAGAATAAATGTTCAACGGTCTAGTATTTCACATTTATTGAAAGGTAGAAACAAACCTAGTTTGGAATTTGTAATGAAAATTAACGAGGCATTTTCAGAAGTTGATTTAGAATGGTTGCTGTACGGTAAAGGAACCTTTCCGAATGGTGCGATTGAAAACAATACTCCTGAAGTAAAAAAAAGAAAACTTGAACCTCTTTCACCCCCCCCTTAGTCATAAAACGATTGAGCGTATCATTGTTTTTTATTCTGACGGAACCTTCAAAAATTACACAGAACTCTAATGTTCTTTTCTTCAATTAAACAATTTTGGTTCTTATACATTTCTTCCTTGCTATTTTCTTTAATTTTGAAGGATGATAAAAAATATTTCAGCATTCATAATTATTCCCCTACTTCTTTGTTCATGTTACCAACCAGAGCGTAATTGTAAAGATTTTAAAACCGGGGCTTTTGAGTTCACCTATGAAATTGGAGACACCCTTAAAAAAGGAAAATTCATAAGGAATGAAAAATACAGCATAGATCACTATGATGATCAGGTTGATAGTGCCACCGTACGTTGGTACAATGATTGTGAGTTTGTTCTGCAAGATGTCAATAGTAAAGCAGCTATTCAGTATAAAATTATAAGCACAACAGATTCTTCATACACTTTTGAGTATAAAAGTGCCGTAAAAGATCCGAATAGAAAATTGATCGTAAAAACAGGAACAGCTTTTAAAATAGATTAACCAGCTTCACTATTTTTTCAGTACTGGTGCTTTTTGTCTTTTTAAAGAAATTGTTTTGCAATTGTATTATAGGGTTGTTTTAATTATCTTGGTTAGACCATATAAAATTAATCAAGGCAATCATGAAGAAATCCAAGAAGGACAAGTCACCGGGTATCAACCGGCGTGATTTTGTCAAAAAAACTGCACTCGCATCCTCCATTTTTATCGTACCTAGACATGTTTTGGGAGGTCCGGGTTTCCTAGCACCCAGTGACCGTCTAAACTTGGCGGCCATAGGAGCGGGTGGCAAGGGTATCAGCGACATTAAAAATGCCTCAGTAATGGGGCGGGAACGCGTGGCAGCATTATGCGATGTCGATTTTGCAGGTACTGCATCAAAAAGCATCGAAAATTTCCCTAAAGCAAAGCTCTATGATGATTTTAGGGTGATGTTGGATAAGAAAAAAAACATAGATGCGGTAACTATTTCTACCCCAGACCACGTACACGGCCCTGCGGCCAAATGGGCTATGGAACGAGGCATACATGTGTATGTGCAGAAACCAATGACCCACAATATCAAAGAAGCGCGCCTATTAACTCAAATGGCACGGGACAATAAAATTGTAAGCCAAATGGGAAACCAAGGCGGATCTAATCCTCTTTTGAACATGGTACAAGATTGGATTGATAATGATAAAATCGGAGCCGTAAAAAAAGTGCAGATATGGACCAATAGACCCGTTTGGCCCCAAGGTATCGAAATGCCAAAACCTGATGCCAGTCTTAAACCTGATAGTTTAAACTGGGATTTGTGGTTGGGACCCGCAAGTGAAAGACCTTTCGTGCCTAATCTTCATCCTTTCAATTGGAGAGGTTGGTGGGACTTCGGCACAGGTGCTTTAGGAGATGTAGGCTGCCACTTGATCGATATCCCTTTTAGAACTTTGAACTTAAAATACCCAACGGACGCGGAGTGCAGTGTAGCCTCGGTATTTACAAAGATGTGGAAACCCGATTATTATCCAGAAGGTTGTCCGCCATCCTCATTTATCACCTTACATTTTGATGCTACCGACAAAACCAAATCTCCCATAGAAATGACGTGGAGCGATGGAGGCATACGTCCATCACATCCAGATATTATTCCCGCCAATGATGACATAGGTGGTAAGGATAGCGCTAATGGGGTATTGATCATCGGCGAAAAGGGAATTATCTCAACCAACATTAATGACAGTTCCCCATTAATGCCCAAACTTTATTTAAATGACGGAACTACGGAGTTCGGACCAGAGGTTGAAGAAATGCCCGAACCGGAGTATGGTCATCAACGTAAGTGGGTAGATGCCGTAAAGGCTGGTTTTGGAAGCCCGGAACATTTGGCGCTCACTTCTTCCTTTGACTATGCAGGTCCTATGACAGAAACGGTTCTGATGGGTAATCTAGCGATTAGAAGCTATATGCTTCAAAGAGAAAATTCAGAAGGAGCAATGGAGTTCTTTGCGCGCAAAAAACTATTGTGGGATGGTGAAAATATGAGAATTACCAATCTTGAGGAAGCCAATCAATTCGTTGGAAGAACATATAGGAAAGGATGGGAGGTTTAAAGACCTCCTTTTTTTACATAATATAGATTAATTAATTCGGTCTATTAAAGGCAACCTCAGGGTTTGCCTTTTTTTGTTCATTAAATAGACGTTGCTGTTGTTTTACGGTCATGGTACTACCATCATGACTCCATCCAGGAGGGCCAAAAACATACATGAATTTATCCTTCCATTTTTTGGATTTTTTGGTATCGTTCCAAATATCCTTGAATTCGTGGGTTAGAATAACTATTGGGTTATTGGAGTTCGGAGCATGAATCACTCCGAATTTGACATCGATTTCTTCATCAAATTCTTTCCATGTACCGAATATTTTATCAAAGATGTTTAAAAATCCTCCATGGTTCTTGTCCAAATACTCCACATTTTGTGCGTGATGTACTTGGTGCATCGTATGCGTATTAAAGATTTTTTCAATAAAACCCATTTTTGGAACATATTGAGAATGTAATTGAAACTGCCAAAATGATTCTATAGCCAGGCAAACAACCACCATTTCTACCGGAAAGCCAACAATAGGCATCCAAACATAGAAAAAAGGCTTGTACAATAAAGTGAACCAACCATTACGAATTGCTGTTCCGAGATTAAAGTTATCAGAAGAATGGTGAACGATATGGGCGGCCCAAAGAATACGAATTTCGTGATTGGCCCTATGAAACCAGTAATAGGTGAAATCATCTGCCAACTGACATAATAGCCAAACATACCAGGCATAACCGAAAGATTCATACCCCATAATATTAGTTCTCACCCCATCGACCATCGGATTAAAGAGTTCATAAGCATACTCGAAAAGGACGACCAATAATACAACTTTAAGCAGTGGTCCAATTATTGCCGAACCAATGCCCATTACGCTACTAGCTGCAAAGTCTTTCCAGTCATAGAGATCATCATCACCATGTGTCTTGCTATAGGTCAATTCTAATAGAATGAAAGCCACAAAAGCTGGTGCGCCGTATACCAGAGGGTTGGTAAAATCCATTTGATTTAAATTTCGTCAAATATAGTTATTAATGCATCTATCACGAAAGTTGTGTAATCTTTACGACATAATTTTAGCATTAATACTACTGTTGATTAAACAATTGAACTTATTTTTTATTCTTAAGTATGTTATTCTGTTCTTGAAGTAATTTTTCCATACTTGAAAGCAAGGCAATATTTTTAGGAGTTTCTACATCTTTATTTGCAGGATCTTCTGCTTTTTCCTTGAATCGATTTATGAATTTCACCATCACAAAAATAGTTAGGGCAATAATACAAAAATCAACCAAAGCTTCGATTAGTTCGCCATAACCAATAGCCACCTCCTCAAACTTTTCGCTTGCCTCTCTAAGTACCCATTTTTTATTTGAAAGATTTACGTCATCGGTCATTAATGATAATGGAGGCATTATGATTTTAGAAACCAAGGTATTTACCACATTATTAAAGGCAGTACCAATAATGATACCAATGGCCAAATCTATCATATTGCCTTTTATCGCAAAACTTTTAAATTCTTTAAAAAAATTCCTCATAACTTACTACAATACATTAATCAAATAATGTTCGAGGTCCATCTTCTGGCGAGTTGCTCTCGGTGTCAGGTTCCCTATTTTCACCGGTGGTATTAACATCTTCCTCGTCCACAACTTCAATATCTTCTACATTGTCAGAGGCTGTATGTTCATAGGGCAATGGATCCAATAAATTAATATTTTTTACTTTTTCGGTAGTCAACTGGTTACCTAAAGCTTTAATTCCCTTTATGGATATAAAATTCTCTAAATCAACTTCTTCATTTTCTTTAGGGTCTTTTCCTCTGGGTTTCGAAAATTCGATTTCGATTAACGGACGCCAATCGGTAGCCACCACTTCCAGATAAGATTTCGGATGTTCGGAAATAAAAAGTTCTTCCTTATTCTCACTTTCAACGACGAACCTCTTTACATAGAAACGTTCTTTTTCGCCCTCCCAGTAAACTGCGGAGATCGGTTTTTCTGGAATCCATTTTTCCATGACGATCATGTCATCATCAAAATGTGAAGTCATTACTGGCACAATGGTTTTTGCAACTCCTTTTTGGGTAATGATCAACAATAAATCGTCCCCCTTAAATTCACCTAATAACTCCCCCCGCCCATCAACGTTTAGTCTACGGACAACATCATCAAACCAAATTTTTCTGGGCTTTAGTGTAGAAACCCCTTTTTCTTTTAATTCTATCCGTTTTACAGGGTACTTGGTTACTATATTCCCTTTAGAGGCGCGTCCTTTGATAAGTACATCCGAAAAATCGATGTCCCATTTCAATTTCTTGATACTCCCTACCTGACGAAGCAAAACGGTAATTACCTCTGCCTCACCATTCGGGTTTGCCGAAAAATAAAGCACTTGAGAATTTGGTTTTCCATTCGTTAGATCATAAAGCCTATCTCTAGTGATGCTGGTTACATTAAACCGTTTAATGTAAGTAGGACCACTTTTTCCGTCTTTATAGACTAAATTGTAAGTGGTTCTTTTATCTTTTTTCTTGAATACGGCCACATGAATGATTCCCTTCCCTACAAAAATTTTAGAATCTACTTTCGATACCATCATTTGCCCATCATTGGTTATCACGATAATATCATCAATATCACTACAATCGGTTACGTATTCATCTTTTTTAAGGGAGGTTCCCACAAAACCTTCTTCCCTATTTACATAGAGCTTGGTATTTCTGATGACCACTTTGGTCGCTTCGATATCGTCAAAAATCCTGATTTCCGTTAAGCGCCCCCTATCCTTCCCATAGGTTTCCTTCAGATTTTTGAAATAATCAATAGTGAATTCGACTAAGTGGGCCAAGTTGTTCTTTACTTCGGCAATGCGCTCTTGCAAGCTCTCAAGATGTTGTTGGGCCTTGTCCAAATCGAATTTTGAAATTCTTTTGATACGTATCTCAGTTAGCCTCACAATATCATCCTCGGTGACCGCTCTTTTTAAATGTTGGGTAAAAGGCGCCAACCCCTTATCGATCGCCTTGATGACACCTTCCCAGGTTTCCTCTTCCTCGATGTCGCGATAAATTCGGTTTTCAATAAATATTCGTTCTAAAGAAGCGAAATGCCATTGCTCTTCAAGCTCGCCCAACTGAATTTCAAGCTCTTGCTTTAACAGGTCAACGGTAGAGTCCGTTGAACGCTTGAGCATTTCGGTTACACCAATAAACAAAGGTTTGTTATCTTCGATGATGCAGCCTAATGGGGAGATGGATGATTCGCACGCTGTAAAGGCATAGAGCGCATCTATAGTTTTATCTGGCGAAATTCCGGGGGGTAAATGGATTAATATTTCAACATCCGCTGCAGTATTATCTTCAATCTTTTTAATCTTTATTTTACCCTTCTCGTTCGCTTTTAAGATGGAGTCTATTAAAGTTCCGGTATTGGTTCCATAAGGTATCTCATTGATAACCAAAGTATTTTTGTCTATCTGGGATATTTTAGCCCTAACCCTTATTTTCCCCCCTCTTAAGCCGTCATTGTAATTGGTGACATCGATTATTCCAGCGGTAGGAAAATCCGGAAAAAGCTTAAAACGTTGTCCCTTTAAATGCTTTATGGATGCATCTATAAGTTCAATAAAATTATGGGGGAGTATTTTTGTGGAAAGTCCCACCGCGATTCCCTCCGCTCCTTGTGCCAGTAGCAACGGGAATTTAACGGGAAGGTTAACCGGCTCCTTTTTCCTGCCGTCGTACGACATCTGCCACTCCGTTATTTTAGGGCTAAAAACAACTTCAAGTGCAAATTTCGATAGTCTGGCCTCAATATACCTTGAGGCTGCAGCCCTGTCACCTGTCAAAATGTTCCCCCAGTTTCCTTGCGTATCGATCAAGAGGTCTTTTTGACCTATCTGCACCATGGCATCGGCAATACTTGCGTCACCATGTGGGTGATATTGCATGGTATGCCCGACCACGTTGGCCACCTTGTTGTACCTGCCATCGTCCAACTCCTTAAGAGAGTGCATGATTCTGCGCTGAACGGGTTTAAAACCGTCTTCGATAGCAGGTACGGCTCGCTCTAGAATGACATAGGAAGCATAATCCAAGAACCAGTCCTTGTACATGCCTGTTACCCTGGTCAAGGCTTCTGTCGAATCTGTATTTATGGTATTTTCTTCGGAAAGATTCTCGTTATTTTCCTCGTTCAAATCGTCATTTTCTTCCATTCAGAAGCAATCTTATTTACTTGGTTTATATTACTTTATCTTCAATCAAATCAACTTCAACTTTAAGATTTTTAATGATGAATTTCTGCCTATCCGGGGTGTTTTTTCCCATGTAGAAACTTAGGAGTTCTTCTATGGACAACGCCTTGTCGAGCATTATTGGTTCTAATCGAATATCATCCCCGATAAAATGCCTGAACTCATCTGGTGAAATTTCCCCCAAACCTTTAAATCGGGTTATTTCTGGTTTGCCACTTAATTTGTTGATCGCATTTTGCCGCTCTTCATCACTATAGCAATAAATGGTTTCCTTTTTATTTCGTACGCGGAACAATGGAGTTTGAAGAATATATAAATGATTTTCCTTGATCAATTCAGGAAAGAACTGTAAAAAGAACGTGATCAACAACAAACGTATGTGCATACCATCTACATCGGCATCTGTTGCAATGATAATATTGTTATAGCGTAAGTCTTCAATAGATTCTTCAATATTCAATGCGGCTTGCAGTAAATTGAACTCCTCATTTTCGTATACGATTTTCTTGGACATACCGTATGAATTCAACGGCTTTCCTTTTAAACTAAAAACCGCCTGCGTATTTACGTCCCTTGATTTGGTAATCGAGCCAGAAGCGGAATCCCCTTCGGTAATGAATAAAGCACTTTCCAATCTGCGATCGTGTTTCATATCACTCAAATGTACCCTGCAGTCCCTCAATTTTTTATTGTGAAGGCTTGATTTTTTGGCCCTGTCCCGTGCCAATTTACGGATACCGGAGAGTTCTTTACGCTCTTTCTCTGCCATCATTATTTTCCGTTGCAGCTTATCAGCGGTTTCAGGATTTTTATGAAGGTAGTTGTCTAAATATTTCCCAACGAAGTCATTGATATAGGTCCTTACGGTAGGAAATTCACCCCCCATATCGGTAGACCCCAATTTAGTTTTGGTCTGACTTTCAAAAACAGGTTCGGTCACCTTTAGTGAAATGGCGGAAATTATAGATTTTCGTATATCGGAAGCGTCATAATCCTTTTTATAAAACTCCCTGATCGTTTTTACGATAGCTTCCCTAAAAGCGGATTGATGGGTACCGCCTTGAGTGGTATGTTGCCCGTTTACAAATGAATGATATTCCTCGCTGTACTGGGTCTTGCTATGGGTCATGGCGATTTCTATATCCTCCCCTTTCAAATGAATAACCGGGTAGAGCATATCCTCCATATTGTTGTTATCCTCCAGAAGATCTTTCAGTCCATTTTCAGAATGGAATTTTTCACCATTAAAAATAATCGTTAATCCAGGATTTAGATACACATAATTTTTGAGCATGCGTTCTACATACTCATTTCTATATCTATAGTTTTTAAAAATGGTCTCATCTGGGGTAAAGGTTACTTTGGTTCCTTTTCTTTTTGTGGTTTCTTCGGGTCCAATTTCATTTTCAAGATTCCCAGCACTGAATTGGGCAGTTTTAACTTTATTATCACGAGATGATTGAACCTCGAAAAAACTGGAAAGTGCATTGACCGCCTTCGTACCTACTCCATTTAAACCAACGGATTTCTTAAATGCACGGCTATCGTACTTACCACCGGTGTTCATTTTAGAAACTACGTCAACCACTTTCCCTAGCGGAATACCCCTCCCGTAATCCCTTACCTTTACCACTTTATCTTTAATGGAAATCTCAATGGTCTTACCAGACCCCATAACAAATTCGTCTATACAGTTATCGATCACCTCTTTTAAAAGAATATAGATACCGTCATCTGCCGACGAACCGTCGCCCAATTTACCGATATACATACCAGGGCGTAATCGGATATGTTCTTTCCAATCGAGCGAGCGTATATTATCTTCGGTATATTGAGTGTCTTGGGGCATTTAATAAAATTTTATGAAAGTGCTGCTAAAGATAGCACCGCTCAGGTAAAGATAAAACCCTTACCCACTAAAGTAATTAACAATGAAATCCACATTCATGTTGATAGCTATACTTCAACATAAAAAATACGGAACAATATGCTTTTAAAATTGTGAATGGCTCACAACACAGAATTGTACACTAATATGATAGGAAACGAATAGCACTTTTTATACCTTTAAAATTGATTTTGAATACTTATGGAATTTATTGATTATTATAAAATTCTTGGCTTGGATAAAACCGCCTCCCAAGCCGATATTAAAAAAGCTTACCGCAAATTGGCCCGAAAGCTGCATCCTGATTTAAACCCGAACGATAAGGAAGCCCAACAAAAGTTCCAACAAATCAATGAAGCGAATGAAGTATTGAGCGATCCTGAAAAGCGTAAAAAATATGATCAATATGGGAAAGATTGGGAGCACGCCGATGCCTTTGAACAGGCAAAAAGAAACCAAAGAAGTGCCACTGGAAGTAGTGGAAGAACTAGTTATGGGGGCTCTGGGAATTATGGCAACGAAGACTTCTCCGATTTTTTTGAATCGATGTTCGGAGGTGCGGCCGGTGGTTTTGGAGGCGGAAGACGTACGACGCAGTTTAAAGGTCAGGATTTGAATGCCACCTTAAAACTGAATCTGTTGGATATTTTAGAAGACCAGAAACAAACCCTGGATCTGGGCTCCAAAAAAATCAGGATAACTATTCCTGCAGGCGTAGAAGACGGACAAACCATAAAAATTAGCGGTTATGGTGGTGACGGGGTAAACGGCGGACCCAAAGGTGATTTATACCTAACCTTTGAAATTCTAAACACGACAAGTTTTCAAAGGGTGGGCAACGACCTATACAAGACACAGTCGATAACCCTCTACGATGCCCTTTTGGGTGGTGATATTGAAGTGGAAACCTTAACGGGTAAAGTGAAGCTTAAAGTAAAGCCAGAAACCCAAAACGACACTAAAGTAAAATTAAAAGGCAAAGGAATGCCTGTTTATAAACATAAAGATATGTTCGGAGACCTTTATATAACCTATAAAGTAACCATGCCCACCAATCTATCTAAAACCGAGAAAGAACTTTTTCAGCAACTTAAAGACTTACGATAATTATGCAAACGGAAAACTTTATACTGATTAGTCATTATTGCCAACATACCCAAATTCCTGTAGATTTCATCTATACCTTACAGGAATATGGTTTCATAGAAACCAAACAAATTGAAAATAAAGTATATGTTGAATCTCACGCTATTATTGAAATTGAAAGAATCGCGAGGCTTCAAAATGAACTAGGCATCAACTTAGAAGGTATTGACGCCTTATACAATATGATGCATCGGGTCAATCAATTAGAGTTACAATTAAGACGCACTACAGAAAGACTTAAAATTTATGAGCCTTGATTAGACATTAAAACGAAAGTGCATCACATCACCATCCTTAACAATGTACTCTTTCCCTTCTACCCTCATTTTACCAGCTTCCTTTACTTTGGTTTCGCTACCAAAATTTACATAATCATTATAAGAAATCACTTCGGCACGTATGAATCCTTTTTCAAAATCGGTATGGATCACGCCGGCAGCTTGTGGTGCAGTGGCCCCAACAGGAATTGTCCATGCCCTAACTTCTTTTACTCCAGCCGTAAAATAAGTCTCAAGGTCCAATAATTTATAAGCACCTCTAATAAGTTTGGCAGAACCCGGTTCTTCCAAACCTAAATCCTCTAAGAACATTTTACGCTCATCATAAGTTTCCAATTCGGTTATATCGGCCTCTGTGCCAACGGCCAGGAAAATTACTTCGGCGTTTTCATTAGCGACGGCTGCTTTCACCTTTTCAACATAGGCATTTCCTGAAGCGGCTGCATCCTCATCAACGTTACAAACATACATCACAGGCTTATCGGTAATGAACTGTAATGGTTTTACAAACTCTAGCCTAGATTCTTTGTCAATCTCTATGGCCCTTACAGAAATACCAGCTTCCAATCCTTTCTTGACCGCCATTAAAGCGGCCTCCTCTTTTTGAGCCTCTTTATTTCCAGTTTTAGCAGCTCTTTTTACTTTCTCCAATTTTTTGTCCACGGTTTCCAAATCCTTCAATTGAAGCTCCATGTCAATGGTCTCCTTATCTCTAATTGGATCAACGCTACCATCTACATGAACAATATTGTCATTGTCAAAACAACGCAATACGTGCAAAATAGCATCTGTTTCGCGGATATTCCCCAAAAATTGATTTCCCAAACCTTCTCCTTTGCTCGCGCCTTTAACAAGACCGGCAATGTCTACTATTTCAACAGTGGCGGGCAAGACTCGTTCTGGATTTACCAATTCTTCTAATTTCTCCAAACGTGTATCAGGCACGTTAACTACCCCTATATTAGGTTCAATCGTACAAAATGGGAAATTCGCACTTTGTGCCTTGGCGTTCGACAAACAATTGAAAAGAGTCGATTTACCTACGTTTGGTAATCCTACAATACCTGCTTTCATGAAAAAATTTTTTAAAACGGTGCAAAGATAGTCCTTCCTATTATAATATTTGCCAAGTTTTATCCTATGCCTATCAATCTAAGGAAAAGCTTTCATAATTTCTAAAAATCAAGCAACCGCCAAAGTATTCATTTTTGAGAATGTTTATAGTAAATGTATTATTTCAACTATTTAGGCTGTTTGATATTGGCTATGTTTGGAAAAAGCTATTTATCTTTAAGATGCTTTTTATAGGATTATGAACGAGTTATACGGTGCTAACCTTGCTTGGGTTTATGACGAAATTTATCAAGGTTTCATAGATTATAAGGCAGAATATCAATTCTTTAAAAGAATCTGCAAAGAATATAAATGTGACCGAATTTTGGAACTAGCCTGTGGCACTGGTAATTTATCGGAATCTTTTACCAAGGACTTTAAGCGCTATGTAGGTTTAGATTTTAGCGAGGCCATGCTAAAAATTGCCAAGAAAAAGTTTCCCGACGGGAAATTTGTACAAGGCGATATGAGGTGTTTAAACTTTGAAAAACAATTCGATGCTGTTTTAATAACGGGTCGGTCCACTAGTTATTTAATGAACGACTCAGATTTGCAACAAACCTTTACGTCTGTTCAAAAGTCTTTAACCACCGGTGGAATATTTGTATTCGACACCATTAATGCAGATTTGTTCATGCCGTTTATTTCACAAAATGAATTTGTGACGCATCGTTCTGAAATTGAAGGAAAAAAATATGAGAGGGATTCGAGGTGGAAAAAACAAGAATCCGATCGCTATCATTTAATTGCCTGGGCGGCAGAATATTTTAGGACCGATGAGACCAATAGATTCTTTTTGGGTAAGGATGAAACAATATTCAGGGTCTTTACTCCACAAGAAATTAGTACCATCTTAAACAAGACCGGATTCGAAATTTTGAAAATACAAGAAAGGGAAACCTATGCCTTTGCGACCAATGTGTTTGTGTGCCGAAGACTCGTATAGATAAACCTTACGCGCTCTTATTCAGGATGCATAAAACGTTGTTTGCCCAAAAGTACTTCTTCAGATTCTACATGATCATCATCGGGTACACAACAATCTACGGGACAAACCGCTGCACACTGAGGTTCTTCATGAAAACCCATGCACTCGGTACATTTATCGGGAGCTATATAATAAACTTCATCACTAATAGGTTCTTGCACTTCATCTGCATTAACCGCCTTACCACTCGGTAGAACGACATCTCCTTTTAAAGAAGTACCATCACTGTACCTCCATTCGTCCGCTCCCTCGTATATAGCGGTGTTCGGACATTCAGGCTCGCAAGCACCACAATTTATACATTCATCAGTTATAATAATCGCCATAATTTCTTCTACATTAAAATGCCCAAAAAACAAAGGGCATGCTTATTTTTGCACAAAGGTAATTCCTAGTAATATAGTATACAAATATAATGACCCAACACAATCTTATAGTAGAAGCTTTTGTTAAACTTGGAGATTTTCTAAAATCATTTTGTGAATATATGAATTCAGAAAATGTTTCTGAAGACAGACATGACAAGTGGTTATCAATATTTAAACATGAAGTCGAGATGGCGCATCATCACAATGGATGGTTCACGATGGATAATTGCATGCATGCGTTTTATGAGTGGGGCAATCTACTAACCAGGGAAAATTTAAATGATTGGTTGGCAAAATATGATGTTCGTTCAAATAAAGAGATAACCGTTGCCCTTATAATGGCCGGAAATATACCGCTTGTCGGTTTCCACGATCTGCTATCGGTTTTGATTACAGGAAACAAAGCTCTGGTAAAACTATCTAGTAATGATCAAAAATTGATTCCTCTACTAATTGATTATCTGAAGGATATCGAACCTTACTTTAAAGATAAAGTAGTTTTTACCAAAGAAAAATTAGGTCATTATGATGCCGTCATTGCCACAGGAAGTAATAATACCGCGCGCTATTTTGAATACTACTTCAGTAAAAAACCGAATATCATCCGTAAAAACAGAAACTCCGTTGCGGTTCTAAAAGGAACGGAAACAACGGCTGAATTAACGGCCCTAGGCGAAGATATTTTTAGATATTTTGGTCTTGGTTGTAGAAGTGTATCCAAATTATTCGTCCCAACCGAATATGATGTGGACGCCTTTTACAAAGCTATTTACCCATATAGTGAGATAATTAACCATCATAAATATGCCAATAATTATGACTACAACAAGGCGGTTTATCTGATGAGTGAATTCAAAATATTGGACAATGGATTCTTAGTTTTGAAAGAAGATGAAAGCTATGCCTCACCGATAGCGTCGGTTTTCTATGAACACTATACCGATTTAGAGGAACTAAGATCAAGGTTAATTGCTGAAAAAGAAAAGATTCAATGTATTGTTTCATCAGGATTTATAGAGGTAGAGTTCACTTTTGGTGAAACGCAAAAACCGTCTCTAAGTGATTATGCAGATGGTATTGATACTGTTGAATTCCTGTTAAGAACATCCTAGAATTTAATGGCATCGGCCATCATATTTCTTGAAAAAATCATGACCTTTACATCCTTAATCTATCCAAAAATGAAAAAACATAATTTTAGTGCCGGCCCATGTATATTGCCTAAAGAAGTTTTATTAAAGGCATCTGAAGCTGTTATGGATTTTAACGGCTCTGGTCTCTCCCTAATAGAAATTTCACATAGAAGCAAAGATTTTGTTGCCGTGATGGAAAAAGCAAGATCTTTGGTTTTGGAGCTACTGGGATTGGAGAACAGAGGATATCAAGCACTTTTTCTTCAAGGAGGTGCCAGTCTTCAGTTTTTAATGGTCGCATACAACCTTTTAGAAACGAAAGCGGGTTATTTAAATACTGGTACTTGGAGTGATAAAGCGATTAAGGAAGCTCAATTGTTCGGTGAAGTTGTAGAATTGGGTTCTTCGAAAAGCGAAAAATTCAACTTCATTCCAAAAGGATATACAGTTCCAAGGGGTTTAGACTATGTACACCTCACATCGAACAACACCATTTATGGCACGCAGATCAAAACATTCCCTAAAACGGATGCGCCTTTAGTGTGTGATATGAGTTCCGATATTTTTTCAAGAAGTCTTGATTTTTCGCAATTCGATTTAATCTATGCCGGTGCCCAAAAGAATATGGGTCCCGCAGGTGCTACGTTAGTCGTGGTCAAAGAAGACATATTGGGAAAAATTTCTAGAAAAATTCCTTCTATGTTAGATTATCAAGTTCATATCAGCAAAGAAAGTATGTTCAATACCCCATCGGTATTTGCAGTCTACACTTCTATGTTGACGTTAGAGTGGCTCAAAAATATGGGTGGAATATCCGCCATTGAAAAAGTGAACGAAAAGAAAGCCCAATTACTTTATTCTGAAATTGACCTAAACCCTGTCTTTAAAGGCTATGCGAAAACAGAAGATCGCTCCATAATGAACGCCACCTTCAACTTAACGGACGAAAGCCTGAAAAGCACTTTTGAAGATATGTTGAAAGAAGCCGGAATCAATGGCCTAAACGGTCACCGTTCAGTTGGGGGCTACAGGGCCAGTATGTACAATGCGCTACCTCTTGAAAGTGTCGGTGTACTGGTTGATGTAATGAGTGAGATGGAACGTAAAGGATAAATGAAGCTATGGGTGGTTAATGATATTCGATAAAGGAATTAACGGCCGATAAATACGTAAAGAACTATGAAAATTTTAGCGAATGACGGTATTTCCCAAAATGGTATCACCACTTTGGAAAAAGCCGGATTTGAGATTTTAACTACCACAGTGGCCCAAGAACAGTTATCTAATTTTATTAATGATAATAAAATTGATGCTTTGCTTGTTCGTAGCGCCACGAAAGTTAGAAAGGAACTTATCGATGCCTGCCCTAGTTTAAAATTGATCGGTCGTGGGGGCGTCGGTATGGATAATATAGATGTGGATTATGCAAAATCCAAAGGCCTAGAGGTAATCAATACCCCTGCAGCGTCCTCAGAATCTGTTGCGGAGTTAGTTTTTGCACATCTTTTCGGAGGGGTCCGATTTTTATATGACGCCAATAGAAATATGCCTTTGGAAGGCGATAGTAGTTTCAAGGATTTGAAAAAATCCTATTCTAAAGGAACGGAATTGAGGGGGAAAACCTTGGGTATATTTGGTTTCGGAAATATCGGTCAGGCTACGGCAAAATTAGCGATAGCTGCGGGTATGAAGGTTATTTATTGTGACCCGGAAATTGAAAAAGCCGAGCTTGAACTTTCTTTTTTTGACGGACAGTCCGTTCGTTTTTCGCTAAAAGGTACTGGCAAAGAAGAAATTTTAAAACACGCTGATTATATATCGCTGCACATTCCTGAGCAGCAGAATTATGTTCTAGGAAAGAATGAATTTGCTGAAATGAAAAAAGGCGTGGGCATCATTAATGCGGCACGCGGTGGAGTTTTAGATGAAGTGGCTTTGGTAGAGGCATTGGAAAACGGTACCGTTGCCTTCGCAGGGCTTGATGTTTATGAATCAGAACCAACTCCAGAAATTAAAATATTGATGCATCCAAGTATTTCACTTTCGCCGCATATCGGTGCTGCCACATTAGAAGCGCAAGAAAGGATTGGGCTAGAATTAGCAGAACAAATAATATCCATTTTAAGATAAGTGCTCAAAGGAAACTTTTGCAATTCTTTTCGTACATTTCTCTATGAACATCAATGACCTATAAAAATGGCAGGATTATTGGATTTATTAAACAGCCCAATGGGCCAACAAGTGATAAGTGGGGTTGCAAAGCAAACTAACGAACCCGAAAGTAAAACAGCAGATGTATTGAGTATGGCAATGCCTTTGATTCTTGGGGCTATGAAGAAAAATGTAAAATCTTCACCCCGAGGCGCTGAAGGGTTAATGAATGCGTTGTCCAATAATCATGATGGAAGTATTCTTAACAATTTAGGAAGTTTGTTCAATGGCGGTGTTGACGATACTGTTTTACAGGATGGTGCTGGTATCTTGGGCCACGTTTTTGGAAATAAACAACCACAGGTTGAAAATGCCTTAAGCCAAAAATCTGGAATCGATGCAGATACGGTCGCGCAGATCCTTAAAATTGCGGCACCTATCGTTATGGGGTATTTAGCTAAAGAAAAGTCTCAAAGTAATGTAAATGATTCCAATGGTATGAATGCCTTGTTGGGAAGCATGTTAGGTGGCCAGCCACAACAGAATCAGAGTTTGATCACTACTCTATTGGATGCTGATGGGGACGGAAGTATCTTAGACGATGTCGCTGGAATGGTAATGGGTAGCAATAAGCAGAAAGGTGGACTGGGCGGAATGCTGGGAGGTCTGTTCGGTAAATAAAACGTTGAATTTCTTTAATGTATGCCGCTTATAGTTAAAAAGCGGCTTTTTTTGTATCTTATAGCTATGAAAAAGAAAAAAAATCTACTCTTTGCTAATGGTTTTGCATTAATCTGCACCTTAACGCTACTGCTAACAAATTGTGGCACATCAAAAGAAGCTTTAACCATTTCACCTGAAGAGCAAAAAGTTTTCGAGGAAGTAGAAGGCGATACCATTAAAATTTCAAGCGATAAAACAGAATATGAAATCATCATCATTGAACCCGGATTCAATACTTGGTTAAATTCCATCGCCAAACCCGAAGGATATTACTCCCAAAACTTTTTAGAGAACAGAAATTACATTTTGGTAACCGAATGGAACCAAAGGGTAATGCAACCATTGCGCTACAGTCCTAATCTCTATGAATTACAAATCGATTATAGTCAGAATATAGATTATGGCTATGAGGTGAATTATAAGCTCTATAATTATTTCGTTTATTTCCAAAGAAAGTACAATCAACGGTTAGGGCCTTTTTTTCCACGGTTATAAAAAGTATATTAGCACGCTTTAAAATGAACTATGCAAAGGTTAAAGGAGCGTTGGGGAATATCAAGTAATTTTCAACTGATCATAATTTTTTTCGTTTTTGCCATTACAGGATCCTCATCGGTTTTTGTAGCCAAACCTTTTTTAAACTTAATCGGGCTGCAACAAAGCAATTTCCCAGATACTTGGTGGGGAAGTACGCTCTATTGGGTGTTAAGAATCCTATTGATTTTTCCTTTTTATCAAATTTTATTGGTCATCTATGGGTGGCTTTTAGGACAGTTTAAATTCTTTTGGAACTTTGAAAAAAAGATGTTGAAAAGAATTGGTTTAGGCTTTTTGTTCAATTAATTTAATATTTTCTTAACAGTCGAGTCTAGAAAGCAATCGTTAGATTTGCAACTATGGGATTTTTAAAGGAAAAAATTATATTTCCATTAGTGGCCATTATTTTACTGATGGGGTTGTTGGGACCGTACATTGTTAAAATATCCCATGCGCTTTATGAACATGAAGAGTTACATTGCGTCACTCAAGGAAAATTACATATCCATTCCGTCGAATTCGATTGTGATTTTGATCATTATCACCATTCCAATTTTTTTTACCCAGAGTTTGATTACCCCGAATTTTTTGAGGCATCGGTGATTTCTGAAGCCATCATCAATAACTACTTTTTTTTAAGTAAATATCAACAACTTCATTTTGTTTTAAGAGGACCTCCGACGTGCTAGTTTACTTTATAAAAACACGTTAAATCTACTATATCTTAAAATCATTTTAAAATGAAATATCTATATATGGCGGTGCTATGGGCACTGTCTGTACATGCCGTATTCGCACAACATAGCTTACAAGGAACAATAACCAACCAAGAAACTCAAGAACCCTTAGAACAAGTATCCATTTACTTGCCACAACTGGAAAAGGGAACCATAACAAATGCCGAAGGTTTTTATGAAATCAATGATTTACCATCAGGTAAGTTTAAAATTGTTATTTCTTATATGGGTTTCCAAACCTATTCACAAACAATCGATTTCGCAGAAGCAACAACCCAACTTTCTTTAGAACTTGTACCAAGTGCCATAGAAATGGAAGAAGTTATCGTCTCTACGCCCTTTCACAAATTACAGCGTGAAAATGTAATGAAAGTTGAGCGTACCAGTATTAAAGAATTAAAGAATGCTGGAGCCATCAACCTATCGGAAGGAATAACGAATATCCCGGGTGTAGCAAGTGTCTCCACCGGGGTGGGAATTGGAAAACCGGTTATTCGGGGATTGAGCTCTAACAGGGTTTTAACCTATACCCAGGGCATACGTTTAGAAAACCAACAATTTGGCGATGAACATGGATTGGGAATCAGTGATGCAGGTATTGAAAGCGTTGAAGTTATAAAAGGACCAGCCTCCTTACTATATGGTTCAGATGCTTTGGGTGGCGTTCTTTACCTGAATCCTGAAAAATTCGCGAATTCAAATGATACCGAGGGCGATATCAACTTTAACTATTTCACCAATACACAAGGTATCAATGGTAATGGTGGATTTAAAGCTTCATCAGACAAACTTAAATTTTTGGTCCGTCTGGGAGGAAGTTCCCATGTTGATTATAAAACGGGGGAAGGCGAAAGAATCACCAACTCCAGGTTTAAGGAGCAAGATTTAAAAACCGGCCTCGCTTATCAATTAACCAATTTCAAAACCGAAGTACGTTATAACTACAACAATTCAGAACTTGGTATTCCTGAAGAAATCGGGGTTCAGAATACAGATCGCACCGCGATGGAGCCTTATCAAGATATCACTAGCCATATCTTAAGTTCTAAATCCAATATTTACTTTAACAATTCAAGTCTACAGGCGATATTAGGATACACGGTCAATAACAGAAAGGAATTTGAGGAACATGAAGCCGATGCAGGAGCTGACGAACCTGTTGAGGAAGGCCCTGCTCTAGATATGAAACTACAGACCCTAAGTTATAATCTTCAATACAACTTAGCTAGAATCGGAGCGGTAGAAACAATCGTTGGGCTACAAGGCATGAACCAAACCAATAGTAACTATGGGGAAGAAGTGTTGATTCCTGATGCAACGACAAACGATATTGGTATTTTGGCCACCTCGCACATCCATTTTACGGAAAGTGACCTTCAATTGGGAATTCGATTTGACAAGAGAACCATTGATGGTGATGAAAATGGAATAGCCGGTGAAGAAGGGTATATAGCCGCTTTGGATAGAAGTTTTAATAGTTTTAATCTCGCCGGTGGTTACAAGATTGACCTTTCTAAAAACTTCATTTCACGGTTAAATATAGCCTCGGGGTTTAGAGCGCCCAATTTGGCCGAACTTACCTCTAACGGTGTTCATGAAGGTACAAATAGGTATGAAATAGGAAATGCAGATTTGAACAACGAACGTAATCTGCAGACCGATTTATCATTAGAGTTCAAAAACGAGCATTTTGAATTTTACATCAATGGATTCTACAATACCATATCAGATTATATTTATCTAGAGCCCAATGGTACTGTTGCAGAAGGTAATTCAGTTTTTTTATACCAACAACAAGATGCAAATTTATACGGTGGTGAAGCTGGTCTACATTACCACCCACATCCATTAGATTGGTTACACTTACAGAGTGATTTCTCTACAGTAACAGGTGAATTAAAGAATGGCGGGAACCTGCCTTTGATCCCCGCAAATAATTGGGCGAACACTTTTAGGGTTGAATTTCCTAAAATGAATAAAAGTTTAACCAATGGCTATGGCTTTGTCACTTTGAAGTCCTATTTCTCTCAAAATAAAGTGAGTGATTTTGAAACACCAACGGCTGGCTATTCACTACTGAATTTAGGTATTGGGGCCACATGGAGCATTTCTGGGCAGCCCGTCGATTTTAAATTAAGTGCCAACAATATTTTGGATAAAGAATATGTTTCGCACCTTTCAAGACTTAAATCGAATGGCCTTTCGAATATTGGAAGAAATATAAACCTTGGTATTAGCATACCGTTGTAAGTAGATTATAATCGAAAAAAGGTCTTTGGGTATTTCATCCAAAGACCTTTTTTTTATTTTCAATGGTTATAACTATTCTTCTATAGCATACCATTCTATGTTAGTAAGCGGTACTCTTCGACCCTTTTCTAAAGGTGGATAATTTTCAACAAGATAATCGACGATTACTTTTTGATTCTCTCCTAAATCCCACAATCCTTGCGTTTTCTGCATCCATCGTATCGTCGCATTCCATTGCTCTGCTCCCATTCTATTTTGAATGATCAATTTAGAAGAATGGCATGTTGTACAGTTAGTGATTACGGTCTGTAATCCGTCGGCCGCTACGAGTCCGGTACGGACATGCATCCCATTTTCAATCAATTCAGGATTAACCTCCGATTGTTCTTGCGGTTCTTCTTTTAGTTGTTCCTGAGACTCGTATGGGCCGTAAAAATAGATTGCAGAAATTCCGACGAGTATTAGAACTGTTGAAATAATAATAAGCGTCTTGTAAATTGGTTTCATGGTTCTTCCGAAATCTTTTCGTTGTTCCATTAGATTATTTTTACGGCAATTCTGTGGCATGCGTTATTCAAATATCCTTTGGGGTTCCATCCAGGCAATACCATAGGTTGTTTTTTTCCGTTGGAATCCGTTGCACGAGCCCAAATTTCATAATAGCCTTTTTTAGGAAATGAAACGGAGGCATCAAAATGCTGCCACGCAAGTCGATTTTTTGGTTTTTCTAAATTAGCAGATTTCCAAGAGGTCCCATAATCAATGGAATATTCCATATGGGATACTTCCAGCTCACCCGCCCAAGCATGACCTCTAATTTTAAGGGTTTTTCCCTCGTCTATTAAAGCTCCTGATTTCGGGTGTGTAATCAATGATTTTACGGGCATGGATTCTATGATGCACATATCTTCATCTTTTACGGTTTCTCCCGGTGCTACTGTTTCGCAAGGTACGCGGTACGAACTACCCCCCATTTTCTCCCCGTCATGTACTATATTTCTAATACTTATTCTATTCAACCATTTACCAGAGACCGAAGCTGGCCAACCACCAGCGACTAAACGTAAAGGAAAACCATGCGCCAAAGGAATGGGTTTTCCGTTCATGGCGAATGCCAATAAAGTTTCCTCCTGCATTGCTTTAGCAATGGGTGCTCCCCTGGAGATCGGTTCTTTGTTGGGGTTTCTACTTAGATGAACATCGGCAGCGTGATATCCTATATAAACTGCATCTTCCTTAACACCTACATCATTCAATATATCTTTTAATCGTACTCCCGTCCATTCGGCACAGGATACCGCACCAATAGTCCATTGATTTCCTTTTGCGGGTGGATTGAACTCACTTCTACCATTTCCACCACATTCCAAGGTTAATTGGTAGGTATGGTGCTGAAATTTACTTTTTAAATCCTCTAAGGAATAGGATTTAGGAGAAACAACTGATTCACCATCAATCGTCAACTTCCACGATTTTTCATCGATATCCTCTGGAATGAGTCCATTATTACGGATGAACATAAATTTATTTGGAGTTATGCGATCGTTTAGCAGGTGGGCCTGCGCTTCCATATTCCATGGTCTATCATTGAGTACGACCATGGCCTCATCTTTTTCGAACAATTTGAAGGGATCTGTTTCCTGAAAGGCTACAGGTGTATAATCTTTCGGCATCAATTCTCCATAAACGACTTCAACTCCTAAGAGCGCAGCCAAACTTCCCAAACCGGACTTTGCTACAAAACTTCTTCTTTTCAAAACACGATAGATTTGAGCTAAAGTTAAGTTATTTGAAAATAAATAGGAAGTTCACTAAACCTCAATTGGCCGTCTTTTTTTAGACCCTTTAAAAACATAGGTATAGAACCACATTAGGGTAAAAGAAGGTATTAGGTCAAAACCAGGTAAGATTTCTTCAATGAAGGTTACGACTCCCGCCACTTGCCCCAAGTTACCTTTATACATTCTTGTCATCAACCAAGCCGACAATGGGGCCCATACAATATCAGAAAACTCACCGACAAAAGGGATGGCAAAAGAGAGCATACCTATAGCGTCAAATAAAAGTCCTAATAGTAATTGTTTATATTTTTTATTCTTTAGTACCAACATTTTGAAAAATTAGCAATTCTTTCATTGGAATACAACAAAGATGCCAAAATTTCATATGAATTGTTCAAGAAAAAAGCTGGAAGACTAAGATAGTTTTGCACTAATAAGCTTAAGGAATTCGTTTCTGGTTTCAATCTTCTCGAACTGCCCCCTGAACCCTGATGTGGTTGTTACAGAGTTTTGTTTTTGAACTCCGCGCATCATCATGCACATATGTGATGCTTCGATTACAACTGCAACGCCTTTTGGTTTTAAGGTATTATTGATACATTCCAAAATGTCATGGGTCAATCGCTCTTGTACCTGCAACCTTCTTGCAAATACATCAACTACACGCGGTATTTTACTTAGACCTACAATATGACCATTGGGAATATAGGCAATGTGTGCTTTCCCGAAAAAGGGTAACATATGGTGTTCACATAACGAGTAGAGTTCAATATCCTTGATGATGACCATATCGTCATAACTTTCTTTGAACATCGCTCCTTTAAGTATTTCTACAGCATCTTGTTTATAGCCTTGGGTCATAAACAACATTGCCTTTGCAGCTCTCTCAGGGGTTTTAACGAGACCTTCCCTTGAGACATCTTCTCCTATTTCGTTGATAATGGAAGAATACCTGTTTCGTACTTCATCGGTTATTTCAAGATTGTATTCTTCTAAATTTCTATATGGAGACATACGATGTGATTATTGTTTAATTTATTTTGATTAAGAATGAACAAACTTACTGTTTTCTTTTATTATCCAACAATTTATTTTCATAAATAGTATAGCAAAATTACGGCTTTTAGCCCTGACCGATAATGTACATGGTCGGTTATTAAAGTAAAACTGAAATTCTGATCAAACCCTTCTGCTTTTTCATTAATTTTGAGATTTTATAAAACATCATAAATCTTACACTTTCAAAATGATCAAAGCTTCTAACATTCATAAATACTACGGGGAATTAGAGGTGTTGAAAGGCGTAAATCTTCATATAAAAAAGGGAGAAATAGTTTCTATCGTAGGGGCATCTGGAGCTGGTAAAACCACATTATTGCAAATATTAGGAACTTTAGACGTGCAATCGAATAAATCGAGCAGCACTTTGTTGATCAACGATACGGAAACCACGAATTTAAATGATAAGGAACTGGCGAAATTTAGAAATGAACATATTGGCTTTATATTTCAATTCCACCAGTTACTGCCAGAATTTACAGCACTTGAAAATGTATGCCTCCCAGCATTCATAAAAAAAACACCCAAAGCGGATGCTGAAAAGAGAGCAAAAGAGCTTTTAGAATTCCTTGGCCTTAGTCATAGATATGAACATAAACCTTCTGAGTTATCGGGTGGTGAACAACAACGGGTTGCCGTAGCACGTGCCTTGATCAATAATCCTTCCATTATTTTTGCGGACGAGCCAAGCGGTAATCTAGACTCAGAAAGTGCCGACAACCTTCACAAATTATTTTTTGAACTGAGGGAAAAATTCGGGCAAACCTTTGTGATCGTTACCCATAATGAAGAACTGGCAGAAATGGCCGATCGCAAGTTGACTATGGTAGACGGCAAAATCGTGGATAAGGAAATTATAGTGGCATAACACCAAAGCCTATGTTGAAAGAGCTTTATGAATTTGCCAAGAATCCTTTATATAACCAGGACACTAACAAGCAATTTAAATATAGGTTTAGGAAATTAGTGAAGCTATTGGCTTTAGCCATTAGCTTTAGCATTCTATTATTAATGGTCGCAAGTACCATACAATCTGTCTTCGGATTGGAAATTGGGAAACATGCTATAGACGATTTATTTGAGGATAATTCACCTTTAGCCATTTTTATGTTGGCGGTATTTGTAGCCCCATTTTTAGAGGAATTAATTTTTAGGGGACCGTTGGCATGGTTCAGAAATTCGGACTATTTCAATTTTATATTTTATTCTTTTACTGTTTGTTTTGGTTTTGTGCATATTACCAATTTTGAACTGACCCCACAAGTCTGGTTACTTTCTCCATTATTGGTAGCTCCTCAAATTAGTGTAGGTTTTGTTTTAGGTTTTATCCGTATAAAGTTCGGTCTTCTTTGGTCGATGGTCCTACACGCTTCCTATAATCTCATATTGATATTTCCATTAGTGATCATGAAATTTTTAGATATTCAAATTGAATGACAAAGACAGAATTAAAGGAATTTTTAGATGAAAAAGTGGTATCCTACAATAACCCTCAATTTTTGGATTCCGATCCTATTCAAATCCCACATTTATTTACCCAAAAAGAGGATATCGAGATCAGCGGATTTTTAACGGCCACCATTGCTTGGGGAAATAGAAAAAGCATCATCAACAATGCCCATAAATTGATGCAATTGATGGACCATAGCCCGTATGAATTCGTTTTACATCATTCTGATGATGATCTCGCCAAAATACAGGGCTTTGTTCATAGAACTTTTAATTCTACAGACCTAACCTACTTTCTTAAAAGTCTTCGGAATTTATATTTAAAGCACGATGGACTGGAAGGTATATTCACCAAAAACCAAGAAAAGGCATCCCTACAACCTACGATTTCAAAATTCAAGGAATTATTTTTTGAACTCCCTTTTGAAACGAGAACCAGCAAACATGTATCTGATCCGCTAAAAGGTTCGGCCGCCAAAAGAATCAATATGTTCTTACGATGGATGGTAAGGGATGCGAACACCAACGTAGATTTTGGACTTTGGAAAAACATTAGTCCGGCAATTTTATCGTGTCCCTTAGATGTACATTCTGGGAATGTAGCTCGAAAACTAAACCTTTTAAAACGCAAACAGAACGATGCCAAAGCCTTGGCCGAACTCGATGAAAATTTGAGAAAGCTAGACCCTACGGATCCCGTTAAATATGATTTTGCATTGTTCGGCTTGGGCGTTTTTGAGAAGTTTTAATAAACTGATTTTTTAGGAGCATCGGTTAGCGTTTGCATAAAAGCGACAAGTGCGTGTTCCTCATCTTTTGAAAGGTCTAAATTATCAAAGGGTAGAGTTTGGTTTGGTAAATCAAATCCAAGTCCGGCTCCTCCTCCTAGATTATAAAAATTAACCACTTCCTCTAAAGTTCGGTAAACTCCATTATGCATATAAGGTGCCGTAAGTTCCGCATTTCTAACGGTTGGAGTCTTGAACATCCCTTTATAAAAATCATCATCGTTGACTAGATAAAAACCTGGGTCTTCATCGATCATTTTATTATCTGCATTTGAGGGAACACCAATAACCTCTTTTTCATGTTCTGCAAAAAATGGAGGAACTGTACCATTGGTCAGCGGGATAAAATGACAGGTAGCACACAACGCTTTTCCCATAAATAAGTTAAAGCCTAATTTTTCCTCTTCAGTAAATGAATTTTCTTCTCCCCTAATATTCTTATCGAATTTTGAATCAAAGCCGTTCAAAGTAGCTACGTATGCAGAAATTGCCTTAATGATTTCTGTATTCTTAGCTGATATACCTCCATAAGCTTCCTTGAATAAAGCTATATAGGTTGAATCGATTAAAATATCTCCTGAAAACTGGTGTACAGAAGCGTTAAACTCCTTTTCATTAGTAAAGACCGACGAAATCTGGGAAATTAAGTCAGGGGATCGACCATCCCAAAACTGACTTCGCTGAAAGGCAGAATTTATTAAGGTAGGTGTGTTTCGAGCTAATGGTTTTCCCTGGTTATCAAGGTTCGCAGCTAAACCATCTGCCCAACCCTTATCGGGGCCATGACACGTAACACAGGCCATTTTACCATCTTCGGAAATGTTTTTATCAAAAAATAATTTCTCACCTAAAGCAATTTGTTTATCCGACGCATTTTTGTTGCTTACCGGCATAAATGCATTTACATTAAAAGAATTGGTTTCAAAAAATGTTGGGGCGTTAAAATTAAAAGGATAATTATCAGTGGCATCCCACAGATTTGATACCTTTCTAATAGCCACCCAATTACGTGTTATAGGATTCATGTAGTTCTTGATAAATATGAATCTATCAAAAGTTTCAAAATCAGGATTCGCACCTATAAATTCAACCGCTTGCGAAATATGACCTTTAAAGTCCTCATCCAATTGTATATTTTTATTTTTTATGATCGGTTGTATGGTCATTTCATAAACATCCATCAAACTTAAAAGCGAAATTTTGGTTTCTTCTAATCCTAATTGACTTACGGGAGTATCGAATCCTGAAATTCCTAAACTAATGATGCGCATTAATTGTTGATGTGTGGCAATAAAAAAACGTTGCGGGGTTATGGGGCGTTGCGGTATATAATTCCGAAGCACCACTAATAATCCTTTTGTCAAGTTCAATTCTCGTGCATAAGCCTCATCACTATCTACCCCATCATAGATACTTTCCTCTATTTTTTGAAGTCCGATAGGGGCTAATATTTTTTGTGTATCCTCTGTAAGTATCGGTAATGCTGGTCCGTTCGCTCTATGACCAACCTCCGGTTTTAAATAAGAAGCATAAGGCTCCGCTTTTTTAAACGCTATTCTTGCTTGCTTAAAATATTCTTTTGCATTCTTGTCATTGGCGTTGAACATTGACAAAGAGTCTATATATTGAACGGCCAGTGCCATATGTTTTTCATAATAATTTTGAGCCTCGATAAAAATTTCATCTTGGGTCTCAGCAACAACCTTCACTTCTTTCGGTTTACAAGAGCAAACAACTATACCAATTAGAACCGCAATTTTTTTAATCATCATATTTTGTTCATATAAAGAAAAGGACCTCCATGGGCATATGAAGGTCCTTTCTAAAAATAGATAGTCGAACTATCTTGGTAATCCTTTTAGTATTACGATTTGTCCACCTTGATTATCTTCATAATCAGCATTGATGTGACCATCTCGACCTTTGAAGGTATCATTTTGCCAGTAGTGTGGTTGTAGGTTTAAAACGAAGGTGCCCGGAACACCTATTTTATCTGATATATCGATCAATGCTCCAAATTCCCCACTTAATCCAGTACTACCGTTTTCAGCCAAGTCTGGACGTACAATTAATTCCAATACAGGTCTAACGTTATTTCCATTCAAATCCGATTGATAAATATAAGCGGCATGCCCTCTGTCAAATGAATTAGGATCTTCTTGAAAGTAAATGAAATTCTCGGTCACACAAATGTTATCAGGACTCTGTAATATGCTTACATTACCATCTGCATTATTAGAATCTGTATTACCACTTACCACTTGAGTTAATTTACCGGTCAAGGGAGAAGCTTCATCCAACTCCAATTTGTAAACCGTACCCCAATCGTTATACGTACCTGCCCCAGGACCTCTACCGGTTACAGCAAAAAACACATTTCTACCCAAGGCATCTGATCCTTTTTGGTAATCCACATCCTCTACCCTCATAAATGCAGAAGCAAATACATTTACAGAAGCATCTTCCATCTCATTCTTTGTCAAAGAAGCCCCGTCTACGATTTCAACAAATTCAACATCGTAAGATGTTTGAAAGTCCAGACTTGATTCATTGTAAATGGTTGAAGGAGCAACATCCATAACACCTCCAAGACCATCGGATATTTGTTTAAAACGCAAAACGTAAATTTTACCTCCTGTTAAATCGGCATCACCAGCTTCTGAATAATATAGGGCAACCTGACCTTCAGAACCACTGGAATCATCATCACCGCCAATAATCACGGTTTTACCTGTATAAGCGTTTTTAGGTAACGGTACCGCATTTTCCCAGGAGAACTCTCCCAAAGCGTCTAAACCAAAATCTGCAGTAGGTGTAGGAACAGCAATATAAGGATCAATTCCTTTTACATCGTAATTGATGCTTTCTGATGCAGAAAGAAAAACATCGTTTGCCCCACCATGAATTTCAGCTTCCCACATAGTACCAGAACATTGACGTGCGAAATCCGCAACTCCAGAATTCAATAACCAATCACCACTTATCGGGTTTAAATTAGCATCAAGCTTAATCCTCGAAACGGCATAGGCGTCCTCAGAGTTTACTACATATATATAGCCATCACTTTCTGGATCTTTAAGAAATCCTGCACCATCTTGTGCTCCTACTAATTTGAAATCATTGCTAAGCGTATCCGAAGAACTAATTAAAGAATAAGCTTCCACATAATTGAATTGTGGCATCATAGCCACCAAAGGAGAAAGATTGGATTTATTCTCGAACATTACTTCAGAGGCGGTCAGGTCTTCACCATCTTTTCCATCAACGCCGTCTATTCCATTTTCACCATCTTTACCATTTACACCATCCACTCCGTCTTCACCATCACAACTTACCAAAGAGAACGTTAAGGTTGAAAGTAGGGCTACCTTAAAGAGTAGACTTTTAGATTTTTTCATATCAATATAGTTTTTAGGTTATTAATTCCTACAAAACTAGATCTAGACCCTTGTGTTAAGGTTCTCTGAATATTAGCAATATATTATGCTTCTATGAGAAAATGGTTAAGATGTAAACTTAAGGTCAATTCGATTTGAATTTAAAAACCATGCACTATTAATTTTTTAAGAATAGACTTTAAATATTCTTATATTCAAATCATTAACTTACAATTCCCATTCTCCCTAAATCCAAAGACTGCTTTTTGCCACCTTCGGCGATAGATTTATAAATGGCCTCTACAATAATCATATCCCGTTTTCCCATTTCGCCCGGAGCAACGTTGGGAGTACCCATTAGAATATGTTTGGCAAAATCATCCATTTGTAAGGCCTGTTGACGTTGATGCGGAAAACTGATTACATTTCCATTGGACGTCTTCCCACTAATGGGCCCATAGCTATGCGCCGGGTCCAATTCGAACCAACCATCACTACAATGTGATTTTAACCGATTACCATTCGCGTTGTGTGAGGTCATCATATGACCTATAATGCCATCAGGAAATTCAAACTGTGCCGTGATGGTTTCATCGGTTTGTTTAAAATAATCTGGTCTCGTACTAAACTCTTGAGCAGAAACAGATATCGGGTTATGTCCTGTGCCATAGATACTGGTCTGTATGGCATAAACACCCATATTCATTAAGGCACCCCCACCGGACAAAGATTTGTTCAATCGCCATTGATCCGGATTTCCTTTTGAAATATATCCAGCATCCGAAGAAACAAACAGCACATCTCCAAAGGTTTTTTCTTCTACATATTTTTTAATCTCTTTGGTATACGGATCACTTTGCATCCTATACCCTACCCCCAATCGTACTTTTTCCTTTTTGCAAGCGGAGATAATGGCTTCACATTCCTCAACACTCACCGCCATTGGTTTTTCACAGATAACGTGTTTACCAGCTTTCGCTGCACGAATACAAAAATCGGCATGCATACTATTAGGAAGCACCACATAAACAATGTCTATATCAGGATTATTGGCTATGGAATCAAAATTTTCGTAGTTATAAGTATTCTTTTTAGGGATCTTATATTTCTCTTGCCACTCGGCTTCCTTCGCTCTGGTTCCAGTTATAATACCTGCCAAATAACAATACTGCGTATCCTGTAAAGATGGTGCCAACTGATAGGTACTGTAGCTGCCTAAACCGACCAATGCTATACCTAGCTTATTTGTTTCTTGACCGGCATAAAATCCTTTTGCCAAGGGAACGGAGCCCATTAGAGTTGAGCCTACGACTCCTTTTGTAAATAGGCTATTAAAATTTCTTCTGGTAAATTGTTCCATATGTTCTAGGTTATAAGAGTGCCGTATATTCCTTTAAGGTAAACAAAAAACCTTATTATTAAAATTGTTCAGCAGAACTCGGATATTATAAAATAGAATCTAACAACTTTTCCAAAAAGTATTAGGGTATCGAATAGAATATTACAATTGGCGGTCTATAGCTAAAAACTTTATAGTATTCAGGATACAAAATAAACTTCGCATCCCTAATTTTAGAATTGATTTTCGAGGGAAATCGACGATTCATTCATTGAATTTAGACCTAATATTCCTTATTTTCGTTTAACCAAAAACGAAAAACGAAAAATGAAAAAACTATTACAACTCCCTTTACTCTTTGTATGCTCAATTGTTTTTGCCCAATCAAGAACTATTCCTATAGATACGACGGTGACAACGAAACATAACGTAACCATAAACGGCACCAATATTGCCTATACCGCGCAAACCGGAACACAGCCGGTATGGGACGAAAATGCAAAGCCTATTGCTGCTTTACATTATACCTACTACACAAGAGACAATATTAAGGACCGTGCTGCAAGGCCTTTGTTAATTTCCTTCAATGGCGGACCAGGTTCAGGTTCGGTATGGATGCATTTAGCCTATACCGGCCCCCGAATATTGAAAATCGACGATGAAGGATACCCTGTTCAGCCGTATGGGGTTAGTGAGAATCCGTATTCTGTCTTAGATATTGCCGATATTGTATATGTTAACCCTGCAAATACAGGTTACAGCAGAACGATCCCCGAAAGTGGTAAAGAGGTGGAGCGCGAAAAATTCTTTGGTATAAATGCCGATATAAAATATTTGGCCGAATGGCTTAACACTTTTGTCACTAGAAACAATAGATGGCTCTCTCCAAAATATATCATTGGTGAGAGTTATGGTGGTACCCGTGTCATGGGCCTTTCATTAGCACTTCAGAATCAACAATGGATGTATTTAAACGGGGTTATTATGGTATCTCCTGCAGATTATAAAGTTATCCAAAATAGCGGTCCGGTTGCAGAGGCGATCAACTTACCTTATTTCACGGCCGCCGCTTGGCACCATAAAGCCTTACCGGCAGCGTTACAGAGTAAAGATCTGTTGGAAATTTTACCAGAATCGGAAGCCTATACCATAAACGAACTACTACCCGCATTAGCTAAAGGAGGATTTCTAGATGCCACGGAAAAAACTAAAATTGCCGAAAAAATGGCATATTTCTCTGGACTTGATTCAAAAGATATTTTAGACCAAAACTTATCTGTACCTACTTCTTTCTTTTGGAAAAATTTACTTAAAGATAAAAATGGTTACACGGTAGGTCGTCTGGATTCAAGATATCTTGGCATTGACAGACAACTAGCAGGCATGTCTCCAGACTATAATTCAGAACTAACCTCATGGCTGCATAGCTTTACGCCTGCAATAAATTACTATTTACAAGAAGAATTAAATTTTAAAACTGATGTAAAATATAATATGTTCGGGCCCGTACACCCATGGAACAACGATAATGATAACACCCGAGATGATTTAAGACAAGCTATGGCTCAAAATCCATATCTAAATGTAATGATACAATCAGGTTACTACGACGGCGCATGTACCTACTTTACTGCAAAATATACCATGTGGCAAGTAGACCCAAGTGGACGAATGAAGGACCGATTCAGTTTTAAAGGCTACCGTTCTGGTCATATGATGTACCTAAGACGTGAAGATCTTAAAACGGCCAATGACGATATTCGAGCTTTTATTACAAGAACCATGACGAATGGTAAAAGTGCCAAGTATTAGTTACCAACAAAATCTACCGATTTAAAACCATTTCTGAAAATCCCAGCAAATACAAAGAGTTGATTTTCTCTGTGTTTACTGGGATTTTATTTTGTGCATTAGCGGATTTAAGGGCGTCTTTAAACAATTGCTCTCGCTTTCGTTGTTTGCGTTTTTTGAAAATATCTATAGTTGCCCCAACTGCTATGCCACCCAAAACCGTCGCAAACAAGTCTCCGTTGTCCCACCCGCCATATTGTTTTTCATCAATACTTTCCTTCGCAAGACCGATTAGAAGGCTTCCGCCTACCGAGCCCACAAAAGTCCAGGTTCTATTTCCATCAGATAATTCACTTGCAACACCGGCACCCACTAAACCATATAAATTACCTCCAAGAAAATGTAACGCCTTATCGCTTTCTATTTGACCGAATAAGGTCTGGAGCGAAAAAATAAGGATTAAAAATGATAGTAACTTTTTCATGTGGTAAAGATAAAAATTCTAAAAGCCACTCTTATTAAAAAACACCTCATTATCTACAATCCTTTTTTTTCAAAGGGTTTAAATTATAGTATCTTAGAATTTTAAATTGCTTATGAACGTAAAGAGCTTTGTGAAAAGTCTAATGATAACTCATTTATTTTTAGTTTTAGGACTTGGTGGTTTAACCCTATATGTCATATTGAAAATCAACAGCTTTAATGCTGAAAATTCAGGGGAGACCCTATTTCTGTATGTGGTGCCTATTCTTGCCCTAATAGGATACTTCGGCAGTCAGTTACTTTTTAGAAAATCGACTACAAAAATCAATCCTTCAATTCCTTTAGAGGATAAACTAAAAAAATACCAATTTTTCTTACTATTAAAATATGCACTTATAGAGTTTCCCGCATTAATTGGTTTATTCACCTATTACAATTCTGGAAATGCCCTCCCTTTAGTAATTTCCATTTGTCTTTTGGCGTATTTTGCAGTTCAAAGACCAACAAAAGAAAATATTATAAAATGGGTGCCTCTTACTCAAAAAGAACAAATGAAAATTCAACAAATATAAATACGATTAAGCTATGGGTTTAAAAAATAGAATGAGTTTATTATCCTTATTATTGGTTATAGGATTATCCACTATGCAAGCACAAGATTGGGCAGATTTGAACCGGTTTAAAGATGCTAACAAAGAATTATCGGCTACAATGGCAGATGAACCACGTGTTGTGTTTATGGGAAATAGTATTACCATTGGCTGGTTAAACCTGAGACCCGAATTCTTTAAGGGAAAGCCCTATATTAATCGAGGAATTAGCGGACAAACGACCCCTCAAATGCTAGTTCGTTTCAGACAAGATGTGATTGATTTAAACCCGAAAGTGGTAGTGTTGTTAGCGGGAACTAACGACATTGCCGGTAATACCGGTCCTTCAACATTAGAAATGATTATGGACAATATCAAAGGGATGGCTGAAATGGCCAAAGCAAATGATATCAAAGTTATATTATCATCTACCCTTCCTGCGTATGATTATCCTTGGAAACCTGGTTTAGAGCCTGCCGATAAAATCATCGCATTAAATAAAATGATCAAAGAGTATGCTGAAAAAAATGGGCATATTTATTTGGACTATTTTTCAAAAATGGCAGACGAACGCAATGGACTTCCAAAAAAATATGCTGAAGATGAAGTACATCCTACTGTTGAAGGATACAAGGTAATGGAACCATTAGCTGAGGCTGCAATTCGAAAAGCACTGAACAACTAATCATTAAAAATTTCTTACCCCTATAAAATCGCTTCAAAATGAAATACCTTTTTACATTGCTCATTATAGCATCTATTGTTTCCTGCACGTCCAAAAATACAATAGAGCGAGACCGCAATGAAATCATGGCTATTCTAAACCAACAACAAAAAGATTGGAGCAATAATGATTTAGAAGCTTTTATGGACGGATACTGGAAATCTGACTCACTACTTTTTTACAGTGGAGCCCATTTAAATGCGGGATGGGAAACCACATTGGCTAGTTATAAAAAAAACTATCCCGACGCTTCTTACTCTGGTACCTTGAACTTCAAAATTGCCAAGATTTCACCTATTAATGAAGGTGCCTATTTTGTTATGGGTGAGTATCATCTAACCCGAGAAGTTGGAAATGCAAAGGGCACCTTCATGATCATTTTTAAAAGAATTAACGGAGAATGGAAGATTATTGCCGATTCTTCTTGCTAGCAGTAACAAGTCTTTAGTTTTACTTATTTTTGAAAAATTTTTATCAAAATATAAAATGAAAAAAACGCTAATCTTATTGGCTTCTTTGGCCGTAGCCTGTAACTCTTCACAAAAAACGGTTCGAGAAAATTCCGCCGAAGAAGTATCCAATAGAGTTTCTGAAACAACGTATGCTGAATCCATTACAGAAGATGAATTAAAAGAGCACTTATACACCTATGCTTCAGACGAATTTGAGGGAAGGGAAACTGGTGAACCTGGACAGAAAATGGCTATAGCCTATTTAAAAGCTGAATATGAAAAATTGGGTATTCCCGCTGCAAAATCAGATGGCAACTATTTTCAAGAAGTTCCTTTAGAGATCAGTAAATTACCAACAGGCAATCTCAATATAAATGGAAAAGATTATGAAATCGGCGAACATGTATTGACCTTCAGTGCGGCCAATTTATCAACGAACGAAATTGTTTATGTTGGATATGGAGTTGAGGATGAAGCGTATTCCGATTATACCGACGTTGATGTTACCGGTAAAGTAGTGCTTCTAAAAGCGGGTGAACCAAAAAATGACGATGGAACGTATAAAATATCCGGTTCCACGGAAAAATCCGTTTGGAGCAATATGTCAGAGTCGTTATCGAAACGAATTCAGATTGCAGCTGATAAAGGAGCTGTCGGACTATTATATTATGATACCGATAATTTTAGCCGTTTCAAGAGAAGGTTTGAATTTATGAAAACCAATGACGATGGTAGAATGGAGCTAGCCAATAACAGTACTCCAGATTTTTACAGTTTATTCATAGATCAAGATTTGGCAAAAGAAATATACCCTTCAATTGATGCCGATGATACCACCAAAATGTTGACAGAAGATTTAGAACTAGCCTTCGAAAGCTCAAATGATAAAATATCTTCTGAAAACGTGGCCGCTATAATTAAAGGTTCTGAAAAACCCGATGAGTACTTAATAATTTCATCGCATCTAGATCATATCGGTATTTCAGAAGATGGTCAAGTCAATAATGGTGCCGATGATGATGGTTCTGGAACAGTAGCCTTGTTAGAAATTGCTGAAGCGTTTAAACTAGCTGCAGATGCAGGAAACGGACCAAAACGATCCATAGTTTTCTTACACGTTACCGGAGAAGAAAAAGGGCTTTTAGGATCTCAATATTACACTGATGTTGATCCCATTTTTCCATTGGAAAAAACGGTGGCCGATTTGAACATTGATATGATCGGTAGAATTGATCCTAACCGTGAAGGGGGGCGTAATTACATCTATTTAATAGGTTCCGATAAATTGAGTACGGAACTTCATGAACTCTCTGAAAATGTAAATAAAAAATATGCGAATTTAGAATTGGATTATACTTATAATGATGAAAATGATCCCAATCGATTCTACTATAGAAGTGACCATTATAACTTTGCTAAAAATAATATTCCGATAATATTTTATTTTAACGGTACTCATGACGATTATCACAGACCAAGTGACACGCCAGATAAAATAAACTATGACCTATTGCAAAACAGGGCAAGACTTATTTTTTATACCGCTTGGGAGATTGCTAATAGAGAAAATAAAGTTTTTGTAGACAAAGCATCGAAATAAGAAACGCTTGCATAAAAAAAATCCCTACAGTAATAAATTATTGTGGGGATTTTTTATGTAAAATGGCATTTTTACAAATGTTGTTATAAACAAAAAAGTCTTGGATTACATCCAAGACTTTTTATTTGCTTTTAGGGTGGAAGACCGGGTTCGAACCGGCGACCCTCGGTACCACAAACCGATGCTCTAACCAGCTGAGCTACAACCACCATTTGTAAGCGAGTGCAAATGTAATTTTTTTAAGTATTCCACACAAATAATTAATGGTTTTTGGATAATTATTTCTGAAGTAATGAAGAACATATTTTAATTCTATTTAAATTGCTATCACAATTGAGAAACCAACTTATTGTACTTAAACTAATTAATGAAATTTAAGACTGTTCATAAAATTCCCCTCTTAATTTTCTTGCCTTTCCTTTTAAGTTACAATATGATTGTTGCTCAAATGGATAGTATTAGAAAACTAAAAGAAAAAATAACGACGTTTTCCGAAGCTTCGAATTTCACAGGTAGAGACACTACTTATATAAATCTTATTAATAATCTTTCTTACCGATTAAGGTACACTGAATTAGATTCTATGGAACTTTTGGCCAAAAGTGCCTTGGACTTAAGTAAATCGATAAAATATAGAAAAGGAGAATTAGAAGCATTAACTAATTTTTCTGCTTTCAATTTACATAAAGGTAACACGGTTAAGACCATTCAATATGGTGAAAAGGTATTACATGATAGTGAAATAAATAGATTCCCAAGATTGCAAATGAAAGTGTACAATCAATTGGGACAAGCCTATTTCATTACTCAAGATTATCCCTTGACCTATACTCAATTTTTAAAAGCATTGGATCTAGGGGAAGCATCTCATGATGAAGATTATAAGTTTAAGATGAATATGAATGTGGGAACCATGTTCAATTTGTTGGAGGATTATGAAGAAGCGGTCAAATATTATCTGGCGGCTGATGAAGCAACCGCCAAACTTAATGATACTTCATATAAAGGAATGGTTTCGGCTAATTTGGCCCATTTATATGTTCAAACCGGTGATTTTGAGAAAGCAGAAGGTCTGCTATTAAAGAGTATTGAAATTTTTCAATCGCAAGAAGTTTTGCAATGGCTAGCCTTTTCCTACGCGACTTATGCACAGCTCAATCTTAAACTAAGTAATTATGAAATTGCCAATGACAATTACCTAAAGGCCCTGAATGTACATACTTCTCTCACCGATGTCAAAGGAAGGGCAGATATTAATTATGGCTTGGGCAAAGCTAATCTCGGCTTAAAAAATAAGGAAAAGGCCGAGAATTATATTACTGAAAGCTTAAATTTATATAAGTCGTTCAATCTTAAAACAGGTTTGGAAAAATGTTATAGGGTACTCTTTCAAATAAAAAAAGAACAGGGTGAAATTTCAGAATCTTTGAATTACTTAGAATTATCCGATAAACTCGCCAATGACATTTTCAAAGAACGCAACAAGCGAAATTTGAACATGCTTAATGCCAAATTAAATTTTGAAAAAGAAAAGGAAAACCTAAAAGTTAAAAACGAATTAGAAATAGGGAAACAACGTAAATATGTTCAATTGTCATTGGTGGCATTTCTTACCTCATTGATCGTGGCACTACTTATTTTTAGGTCACATAGAAGAGAAAGAAGCTTAAACAAAAAGCTTGAAAACCAAGCCCTTGTTTTAAATGAAAATCAAAAAATACTTAAGAATATAAACAGTAACCAAGATAGACTGTTCTCAATTGTCGGACATGATTTAAGGGGGCCTATCATTTCACTAAAAGAGCTAATTGTTCTATACCTCGAAGATTCAGAAGGGAAAACTTATTTCGAGAAATTTGCTCCACAACTGCGGGATGATTTGGAGCAAGTACAATTCACCATGGACAATTTATTACATTGGGGAAAGACACAAATGAAAGGCTCTTCAATGTCTATTGAAAAAATATTCGTTAAGAAAGAGTTGGAAATAATTTCACAACTGTTTAGAAAAGAATTGGAAAAAAAATCGATAACTGAAGAAATTGATGTTAGTGATAATTTATTTGTATACGCCGATCTCGACCATTTTAAAGTAATCTTTAGAAATTTAATCAGTAATGCAATCAAATTTACCCCCAATAAAGGAAAAATCACAATTTCTGCAGAACGAGAGCAAACTAATATCATAATTAAAGTATTGGATACAGGTGTGGGAATGTCAGAAGATGTGATACATAAATTATTCAAGAATACTGAACACTTTTCATCATTTGGAACAAACTTAGAAAAAGGTACTGGGTTAGGGCTTCGATTGGCTAAAGAAATGGCAATTAAGAATGGTGGAACTATTTATGTGCAAAGTAAACTTAATAATGGGTCACTATTTTTTGTCAAACTTCCGTCAGTGAAAGCTTAGAAATTACTTATTAGTATCCATTGTTTAATTTGTTGAAATCTAAAGGCTATACTAGCAAATTTTCCATTTAATTATTAGATTTTCAGCGGTGTATTAGCTTTACAATTTCAGCATTATAGAAAACCTGCATGAAGAAATCTAAACTTAAAACCTTAAATTATCGACGAAGTACCAATTAAAAACGCTAAAACACACATTTTATAGCTTTTCACAACATTTTTTACCATCGACCAACCTGTTAAGACTATTTTTATAGTTTAATTTTGGGTTTAGTCTATGATTTTTAAAGTTCACAAAATGTTCTTACCATTTTATTCCTCCAAAGGTGGTATAATTTGTATTGTAGCACTCCTGTTATTTACGAATTCTGTGTTCTCACAAACTTCAAAAAGAGATAGTCTGTTATTTGAAATAAACCTTCAAAGAAAAGCAAAGGATTTTAATTTAAAAGACACGGTATATATCAATTCACTAATTCACTTAGCTTTTGAATTCCGTTACCATAATTTAGACAGCGTAGCGGTTTTAAGTAATGAGAGTTTAAGCCTTAGTGAGGAAGTGGATTTTACAAAAGGAAAAATTGAATCGTATATCAACATTGGGGGTTTTTATTCCGACAAAGGAAAAGTAGACAAAGCCATTTTCAATTTTAACAGGGCGTATGAGCTTTCACATAATTTCAACAACCCAAAATTAAAAGTAGAATCACTTATTGAATTGTCTACCGAATATAGTCATCAGGGCAATTATGCTCTGGCACTTGAAGGTTACTTAGAGGCGATTGAAATTGCCGAAGAAATGAATTTAACAATTTTACTCTCAATAATAAATGAGAATATTGCTGATTTATATCTTACTCAAAAAGATTATGACGAGGCTATGTTTTTTTTCAAAAAAGTAAAGCGATTAAATGAAGATATAGGGGATCCTATTTTCACTGCAGAAACTATGAGTAATATGGCTTCGGCCTATGCCGACATGAATGAACTGGAACATGCTATGTTCAATATCAACCAAAGCATTCCTGTATTTGAAGAAAAAAGAATTATAGATTGGCTCGCCTATTGCTATGAAGTCAAAGGAAAAATATATCTAAAAAAAGGTAAGAATAAATGGGCACTGTATTGGTATCGACAAAGCGAAATGCTGCACGAACAGATTCAAGATAATCGAGGGAAAATTGCTTTATTGAACGGAATGGCCGAAGCCTCATTAAATTTAAAGAAGGATAGTATTTCTGAGGTATATGCGCAAAAAGCTTTTGATATTTCAAAAAAAATTGATTTTAAGGAAGGAATTGAAGATTCTTCAAAGCTATTATACCAACTTAACAAGAAGCAGAATAATTTTCAAAAGGCACTTTCTTACCTTGAGATTTATAAAACAATGTCTGATTCCTTGGCCTTATCCGACAATCAGAAAGCATTGAATATGCTTAAGACCAAGATGGAATATGATCAACAAAAGCAGCAATTGATTTTGGAAAACGAAAAAGCGTTGGCCAAACAAAAAACCTATATCTACATTTTTATTGTCATTTTGGTCATCTTTTTCGTCATTGTATTAATCGTTCGTAGAAATGAGCAGATCCATAAAAAACTGAATAAAGAACTTCTTTCCAAGAAAAAAGATTTAGAAGAAAAGCAGCATTATCTTAACGAATTAAATCAAACTAAAAATAAATTATTCTCCATTATCGGACATGATTTAAGAGGTCCTATAGGAGCTTTCCAAGGACTTTTGAAATTATTCAAGGAAGGTGAAATGACTAAAAAAGAATTCCTGAATTTCGTACCAAAACTCAAAGTTGACATAGATACGATTTCTTTCACATTAAACAATTTGTTGTTTTGGGGACAATCACAAATGAATGGCTCAACAACCACCCCTGCCGTAACTAACCTCAATGCTATAGTGGAAGAAAACATGTCGTTATTGTCTGAAATAGCAGACTCCAAATCTATAACATTAATGAATAGGATTGAGCCTGACTGTCAAATATGGTCAGACCCTAATCAAATAGATATTATTATTCGTAACCTATTGAGCAATGCCCTAAAATTTACACCTAACAATGGCCAAATAATAATTGGTGCCATACAAAAACTTAAGAATTGTGAAATCTACGTAAAGGATAATGGCATGGGTATGAGTGAAGAAACTATGGGAAAATTGTTCCAAAAAGACGCGAACCATACCACATATGGCACAAATGATGAAAAAGGAACCGGTTTAGGATTATCCTTATGCAAAGAAATGGTAGAAAAAAATCAGGGTAAAATTTGGGTGAATAGTGCCTTGGGCCATGGGTCCAGTTTTTATTTCACTATTCCCAGAGCTACCGAACACTATAAAAGATCTGCCTAAATCAATCCATCCAGTGAATTTACTGCAATCATGCGCTCTACCGTGAATCCTTCCCCATAATCAGTCCCTATAAGTCTGCCCAAATCCTTTGCTCTATAATGTACGCTTTCCAAAAATGTTTTACTGCTTATAGGGGTTTCAGGTTCATTACTGTTTGGGTCATGAAATTGAGAACTGTAAGCTAAAATTGCATCAGTCTTCTTTGAAATGAAACCACTGATATCCACTACAAAATCGGGTGTTAAATTTTTCCACTGAATAAAATGGTACACCAATTTTGGTCTCCATTCCTGTTGATTTTCTCCGTTCAACGTGGTTTCAATACGCCTCAATCCGCTTAAGAAACAAGCATCACTTACTAGTTTACTGCCTTTACCGTGATCAATATGACGATCGTCAACAGCATTACATAAAACGATTGTAGGTTTATATTTGCGTAGCATTTTAATAATCTCTAATTGATGGGCTTCATCGTTGGTAAAAAATCCATCTCTAAACCGTAAATTTTCTCGGACTGAAACCCCTAGAATTTTGGCAGCCGCTGCAGATTCTTTATCCCTAATTTCAGCGGAACCTCGCGTACCCAATTCACCACGTGTAAGATCTACGATACCTACTTTTTTACCTAACGAAATCTCCTTGGCAATGGTGCCCCCTGCTCCAAGCTCCACATCATCTGGGTGCGCCCCAAAAACTAAAATATCCAACTTCATAAATTCTTCGCTATGTTAATTATTGATAGAAACTCGCATTTCCCTTTTAACCGATTTCAAAGCCTGTACAATATCTTCTTTTAAATCTTCTATTTCTTCAATGCCAACGGAAAACCGAATCAATCCATCTGCTATACCTTGTTCGGCCCGGACTTCAGCACTCATTAGGGCATGTGATGTTTTCGTTGGAGACAACAACGTACTTTCCACTCCCGCCAAACTCATAGAAGATTTAATCAATTTAAGCGATTTCTGAAATTTTGAAGTATCCAAATGAGGTTGTAATTCAAATGAAAGCATACCTCCAAATCCTTTCATCTGCTTTTTAGCTATTGCATGATCTCGATGTGTCGGCAAACCAGGATAGTAAACAGAGGCTATATCTTCCAATCCATCAAGAAAAAGCGCCATTGCCAAGGCATTTTCGTTTTGTGCCTTTACCCGTATTCCCATAGTCTTAATACTTCGTTCCAATAACCAAACCGTATAATCACTGAGACTTCCACCAAAATTTTTAGCCAATTGAAATATTCGGTTCATATTTTCTGAGGTAGAAGCAACCGCTCCTGCACAAATATCAGAATGTCCTCCCATATATTTTGTGGCACTATGGATAACAATATCGATTCCAAAATCGATAGGATTTTGATTTACAGGGCTTGCAAAAGTATTATCGATCATGGTAATTAAACCCTGCTTTTTTGCAATCGACGCCACAGCTTCCAAGTCGGTAATTGTCAAAAGTGGGTTTGAGGGTGTTTCAATGTAAATGACTTTTGTGTTTTCCTTTATTTCAGCCTCAAAAGCAGCTGTGTCCCATCCGTTGGTAAACGAATATTCGATACCATATTTAGAAAATTCCTCATTAACTAAATTATACGTACCACCATACAATGCCTGTTGTAAAACCACGTGGTCACCGGCCCTTAAAAAGGCCATTAATGCCGTACTTACCGCGGCCATTCCGCTACCGAAAATCAATGCGGCTTCAGCATGTTCCAAGGCCGCAATTTTTTTGCAGAGGCCTTCTTGGTTGGGGGTATTAAAATAGCGGGGGTATCTCTTGACATCAACATCTTCGTAGGCATAAGAGGTACTCATGTATAGTGGGGATATGGCTCCTTTATGTTGTTTATCTTCCAATTCGCCAACGTGAGTGCAAATTGTATTCAATCCTTTTTGATTCGTTTCCATTCAATTAAAATTTGGCAATTAAAGGTACGAAAATACGATTGGATACTAAATCAATTTTGAGGTTTGATAACCGATCCGACCATTATTTGATTATTTTTAGGCCATACTTTTGAAATTCAAGCCCATGAATAAAAAAATCATTTTTTTAGTACTTTGTTCTTCAGCCCTAATCTTATCCTGCAAAAATCAAAAACCTATCGCCACCGGTTATCAAGGTCAAGGAAAAAGCCCCGTTGTATCGACCTTGTCGAAACCAGTACAAAAGCAATGGAAAGGAATTTGGTCTTTTGAAAACCAATCTACTTTTTTCAGCAACGATTTTGAAAGTGGACGCTTAAATGGTATTGTAGCTGATGGAAGCGATCATTACACCGCTCTTATTACTGCCGAAAACACCCCAGTCAACGTTAGTCCCTGGTACGCCTTTAAAGTTTGGTCGATCAACCCAAGAACGATAACCATAAAAATGACCTATCAAGATTCGCGTAGTAGGTACTATCCTAAAATCAGTACTGATGGAGAGCATTTTAAGCCATTGGACAGTGTCAATTTTCATCCCATAAACGTGGGAATAGGAACTTTTGGCATCAATGCAGCACCAGAATTTGTCGAAATTGAAGTTAAAGTATCGAAAGAACCCACTTACATTACCGCCCAAGAGCTTTATGGTTCTACCAGAGTAAAAAAGTGGGTAGATTCTTTATCTAACAAACCATTCATCACAACTTATGAAATCGGAAAAAGTAGAGAAAACCGGGCCATGAATCTTATGCAGGTTAGTACCAAGGTCCATAAAAAAGCCATTATGGTGATATCAAGACAGCATCCACCCGAAGTAACCGGATTTCTTGCTATGAAATCATTTGTAGAAACCTTGACCGGAGACTCTCAAAAAGCCAGAACCTTCCGGGACAAGTATGATCTTTTTGTTGTGCCTCTAATGAATCCTGATGGTGTTGATAACGGAAATTGGCGGCATAACATGGGCGGTATAGACCTTAATAGAGATTGGCAAGATTTTAATCAACCCGAAACAAAAAGCGTACGTGATTTTCTAATCAAGAAAGAAGCTGAAGGTTATGAATTTGTCTTTGGGGCAGATTTTCATTCTACTTGGGACGATATCTACTACCCTATCGATTCTACTATTATTGGAGAAAAAGGGGATATTGTTTTCGATTGGATTAAGAACATAAGTAATCGTTTGCCTCAAAAACAGACCAACGTTAAACCATCTGCAGAGATAAGACCTACTATGGTTTCCCGTAATTATTTTTACGTAAACCATGGTATGCCCGCCATCGTATTTGAGCTAGGGGATAATACTCCAAGAGATTTTCTTAAGTTAAAAGGGCAAGTGGCCGCTGAAGAACTAATGGATCTTTTGTTAAATTAATTTTACTCGGTTATCAACATTTTAATGCTTTGGACACTTGCGTCGAATAAAAGATGTATTTCCAACCAATGTCTCGTGGGCTTGCACCGAAATAGTTTATTTTGAATAATTGACTTTATAACGCCAATAACTTATTATTCCCAACGCAAGAACGGCAGCTATCGTGTAATAAATAAATGCAGGTGTAATTACCTGTGCCCCACTGGCATAACTATGTAAACCTACCAAATAAAAATTGACACCAAAATAAGTCATCATTATACTACCAAAGGCTACCAGACTCATAAAATTAAAGGTCCATTTGCCTCTTAGACCGGGAACAAGCCTTGTGTGAATGACAAATGCATAGATCATTATAGAAATAAGTGCCCATGTTTCTTTTGGATCCCAACCCCAATAGCGTCCCCAACTCTCATTGGCCCATTGTCCACCTAAAAAGTTGCCAATGGTTAACATGATAAGCCCTACGGTTAACGTCAGTTCATTGATGATGGTCAGCTCTTTGATGTTAATTTCCATACGTTCCTTGTTCTTTTTTGTGGTCAGAATAATTAGAATCAAACTCACCAATCCTAAAATCATACCTACCGTTAAGGGACCGTAACTACCAACAATTACCGCTACATGAATCATTAACCAATAACTATCTAGAACAGGTTGCAAATTACCAATCGCAGGATCGATCCAGCTTTGATGCGCGATCCACAGCAACATCGCCGTCACAAAGGCAGAGGCCGCTATGGTCATATCACTTTTTCGGCCAAAGGCCAAGCCCATAGCCATGGTTGCCCAAGATACATATAAGATACTTTCATAAGCATCACTCCACGGAGCATGACCAGAAATATATGCCCGTAGTATCAGACCCGCCGTATGCCAAAGAAAAAATAAAATTATAGTCCCCTTACAGAAATAAATACCCGCGCGCCAAATAGAACGATCTTTGAAAATCTGAAAAATCAACGTGAAAAACATTAACACGCCTACGAGTGCGTAGTATTGATACAGCCGATTATAAATATTCAAGCGATTGTAAATGACTTCTGTTTCAATTTTTTTCTTGGATGGCAGTACTTCTTTACCATGATTCAATTGGTTCTGCTCAAAGGCCGCCAACAACTTATCTGCTTCCTTATAATTACCACTTTGCTGAGCTTTCCCCAAGGTCATTAAGTAGTAGGGCATTGCATTTTTAACAAAATTCGCATACAGGGAATCCCTTATTTCATATTGCCCTCCTCTATATTCGACCGCGGAAATCCATTTGTTATTCTCATCGTCCAACAACGGGAATATCTTAACGATATCCTGTCCCAAGGCCTGATTCAAAAGACTTAACCGGATATTGGCATCCTTAAAATCTTGTTGGAACTTATTTGGATTGGCAGTTGCCGTGGCTTCGCGTAAAAAGGGCTCCAACTTATATTGCCCTTTCTCATCAAAAAAATCGGTCGCTTTCACATATTCTTGACCGGAGGGAACCCCGATAATTTTCCTGATACTGTCGTTTTGTCTTTTTTTATCCAAAGCGATGAATTCCGTATTGTACCACACTGCAGGATTCATCATCATAGAAAGTAAAACTTGATCGGAGTCATACCCTAAATACGTATCTTTTAAACTAAGCTTTCGTAATAATTCTGAAGAAAAAGTATTGATGGGTTTCATTCGTCCACCATCATCTTGTATTACCAATTTCCCGAACTTATCGGCATGTTCTTTGGCTACCATACTGGCCGTTACCAGCGAATCAATTTGTTCGATACTAGGTGCGGCAGTATGGTCATGACCATCATCAACCGTATGCTGCTCTTGCGTAAAACCAGAAAAAGAAAGTATGAATAGAATAGCAGTGCTAGTAAGCATTTTTTTCTTTTTATCCTTTAACTTATCCAAAGAGTTTGCTAGGTCTTTAAAGCGTGATTTTCCGAAGAACATAATACCCATTAATCCAATGTACAATAAAAAATAGCCTATATAGGTTATCCAAGTACCCCAAAAATCGTGGTTGACCGATAAGTTGGTGCCCTTTTCATCTGGGTCAAAACCAGATTGAAAGAAGCGGTATCCTTTATGGTCCAAGACATGGTTCATATAGATATCATAATCGAAGGGACGCTCATCTTCTACAGTTATCTTACTCATAAATGAGGCATATCCTTTTTCGGTACCCGGATATTTTTCTGCAATAAAATCATTTAGTTTCATACCGAATGGAAGTGTATACACTTTTGAACCATAACGGATTGAAAAATCGAGTCCGCCTACGTTAACCTTTTCGCTAAAATCTGAAGGCCCTTTACTCCCTAAAACTTTAACTTGTTTGGTCTCATCATTGGCCTTTACATCAAATACCATTGCATCTTGATCTATTGGCATTTTTTCCGCTTCAGGAATTTTCACAATTCCATACGAACCTCTCATCAACGAATCTGGAATCACAAACTGCATACCGGCCGTATTATATAGTGAACGTAATTGTAGGGGTTGTAAACTATCTTTTTCTAATGTGCCTTGAAATTGATCTGCCATACGCATAAAACTACCCTCAAAAGGTGCTTCGATCTGATAGATGGAATCGGTGGTTTTTATGTTAAAGGCTCCCTCGGTTTTTTTATTCAATGCGAAAAGCACATTATGTATACTGGCTACTTTACCATCCTCCAAATAATGCTCGTGACGTTGCCCATCACCTGCTTCAACTATTTTTAAGAAATTACTTCCGTTTTCATCGGGGATCAAACCTTCTTTAGCTCCCGAAATAAAGTCTACATAAGAAATCGTGAAATCAGTTCCATTAAAATCGGTATTCCAAGGTAGGTTAGACTTTATGGCTTCTGGCGTTACTATCAAATTATCTTCTAATATCTTTCGTCGGGGCTCTCCTTCAATTTCACCATCTACATGAACCGTCAAATAGGTCTGGTCAGAATAGAAAACGTTTTCAGTTTGGCCTTCACGTATAGGCATCATCCCCTCGAAACTGATGTAACGGGTTACAAATGCGCCTATTATAATTAAAATCCAAGAAAGATGTAAAATCAAGACCGGCCATTTTTCCCATCTCAATAGCCGATATCTCCCAATATTACCAATAAAATTAATGACGAAAAATACCATGATGGCCTCGAACCATAAAGTATTATAAATCCAAATACGGGCGGTTTCGGTGCTGTACCAGCTCTCAATAAAGGTGCCAAAAGCCATTGCAGCGGCAAACACAATAAAAAGAATGGCCATTAAACGAGTAGAAAAGAATATTTTTTTGAATAACTCCGTCATGAAAAAAAGGCATTGATTTTCAAGATGCAAAAGTAAGCCCTTTTCATTACTTACGTATGGGAATTATAGCTTTAATAGTGGAACAAATCTGTTAATTTTTTATATAATCGACCTGTGATAATCTTCGTACTTTTGTACAATGATAGCTGTTGTTTTAATAGGCACTGGTAATGTTGCCCAAAATCTTTTTCAGGTATTGGCAACCAATCCTGATGTTGATATAAGGCAAGTAATCGGAAGAAAAAAAGCACATTTGAATTTTGCCTTGGGAACTACCAAGGTAGCTACTGATTTAAAGGAAATTTTACCTGCGGACGTCTATATTTTGGCCATATCAGATGAGGCAATCCCATTGGTTTCAAAAGAAATAGAGGGTATCAAAGGTCTAGTTGTTCACACTTCTGGTGGAACTTCGTTAGCATCAATCAACAATCACACACGCTGCGGAGTTTTCTATCCCTTGCAAACATTTACAAAAGGAAAAATGATTTCTTTTGAAGCTATCCCCCTCTGTATCGAAGCCAAACAAAGTCAAGACCTTCAGCTGTTGAAGAAGTTAGGCGTGGCTTTGAGTAAAACTGTGGTCGAAATCGATTCGGAGAAACGTAAAGCATTACATCTAGCCGCCGTATTCGTTAATAATTTCACCAATTACCTGTATTCAGTCGCTGAAGATATTTGTGAAGAAAATGAAGTAGACTTTAATTTATTGAAGCCTTTAATGAAGGAGACGGTGGCAAAACTAGATGACCTTACGCCCCTAAAGGCGCAAACAGGACCTGCTAAACGGGGGGATCAAAAAACGTTACATACCCATTTAAGCCTCATAAAGAATAAACAGCAACGCGACATTTACACCTTATTGAGCAATACAATTAAAAGTACATATGGAGAAAAGTTATAAAGAGTACCTAAAGGATATTACCACTTTCGTTTTTGATGTGGATGGTGTTTTTACCGATGGAAGTTTATTGATCACCACAGATGGTGAAATGCTTCGAAAAATGAGTGTTAAAGACGGCTATGCTTTAAAAGTTGCTTTAGGTAAAGGATATAACGTGTGTATTATCACCGGAGGCACCAATGAAGGGGTTAGAAAAAGGTTAAAGGCGTTGGGAGTTACTGATATTTATATGGGTGCCCATTATAAAATTGATGCTTTAGAGGAGTATTTGGATATTTATCAGATAGACCCCGAGAATGTACTTTATATGGGAGATGACATCCCAGACATACCGGCTATGAAAGAAGTTGCGTTGGCAACCTGTCCTCAAAATGCGGTTGCAGAGGTCAAAAGTATTTGTCATTACATCTCACATATAAATGGAGGAAATGGTTGTGTGCGTGATGTTATAGAACAAGTTTTAAAAGTAAGAGGAGACTGGGCAAGTCATTTCGATGCCGCAAATGATTAATGATGCTAAAGGAAAAATTAAAAGATTATCATATTATTTTAGCTTCAGGATCTCCTAGAAGGCAACAATTCTTCATGGAAATGGGGTTGGATTTTGAAATACGATTAAAATCGGTAGAAGAAATTTATCCCTCAGAGCTAAAGGGTGAACAGATTGCAGACTACCTTTCTAAACTAAAGGCTGATGTATTTAAGAACGATTTACAACTAAACGACATTCTTATTACTTCAGATACCGTCGTATGGAATAATGGGGAATCACTGGCAAAAGCAGAAAATGATTCTGAGGCTGAACTAATGCTGCAAAAACTATCCGGTGGATGGCACCAAGTGATTACCTCGGTTTGTTTTACGACGCACCACAAACAAATCTCAAGAAATTCAACCACTAACGTAAAATTTAAAAATCTATCTACTGAAGAGATTCATTTTTATATTGAAAAGTATAAGCCTTTCGATAAAGCAGGGGCTTACGGCATACAAGAGTGGCTTGGATTAATTGGTATAGAAGAAATAAAGGGGTCTTATACCAATGTCGTAGGGTTACCTACCCATTTGGTTTATGAAACCTTAATGCTCATGGTTGAATAGTTCTTTTTAAATAACTTTGAATAAAACAGTCGCTATGAAAAACTTTACAGGTTATACAATGAATTCGATACTGATTTTAGGATTTCTATGCCTCACCTCATGCAAAGAGACTACTAGTGAGAATTCGGAAGAGAAATTGGCCGTGAACTCCGATAAACCGCAGCTTCAGCAATCAAAAAAAAATCTTCCACAAGAATTTAAGGACTATTGGTATGCGGGCAACGCCGAAATCACTTCCTATGAACTGCAACAGGCGCGGTATGGCGAATTGCGTGAAGGAAAAGCTGTGATGATCTATGTTACCGAACCCTTTTTACCCGGCTTGCAGGTAAAAGCTGATAATAAGGATCCAGAAAATATTCCGGTTTTAAAATTAAATGCTACTAAAAATTACTTGACCGGTATTTACCCCTACTCTATTATGACCAGTAGCTTTTATCCGGTACATGACAATCAACATGCCCTAAAAGTATCCTTCTCGTCCCAAGAATGGTGTGGCCATGTTTACGCTCAGTTGAATAATAGAGATGATTTTGAAATCATGTCCCACTCTTATTTTGGAACGGAAGCAGACGAAGATTTCCATTTGGAAAAAGTACTACTGGAAAATGAGATTTGGAATAAAATACGTATCAGTCCAACCGATTTACCTACAGGAAGTGTGGATATCATTCCTTCCTTAGAATATATTAGGCTTTCCCATAAAGAATTAAAGCCCTATAAAGCGAAAGCGTCTATCAATACAACCGATAAAACTACCATTTACGAGATTTCCTATCCAGAGTTAGAACGGACATTGAAAATTGAATTTATGAGCGAGTTCCCATATACCATAGAAGGTTGGACCGATTCTTTTAAAGGTGGCTTTGGGCAAGAGGCAAAAGTGCTAACCTCTAGAGCGACCATTATTAATAGGATTAAAACCCCCTATTGGCAACAAAATTCCAATAAGGATTTATATTTGCGCGATAGTTTAGGATTATAGCCTATGAGAAATTTTATTGCCAATCATCACAATGAGCTCATCTATAGCGTTATTGTATTTATTGTTATCATCATATTAAAATTCTTATTTACTACGGCAGTGCGTAAAGTCAGTAAAATCAGTGATTTTAATCCCGTTCGCACCAACCTGATCATTAAATACATCAACATTGCCCTTACCATTATCACCATCGTAGCCCTTACCTTGGTTTGGAGTGTGAATTACAAGGAGTTAGGTATATTATTGTCTTCTGTTTTCGCGGTTATAGGTGTTGCGCTTTTTGCCCAGTGGTCCATTCTAAGTAATATTACCGCAGGAGTGATCATCTTTTTTTCTTTTCCATTTAAAATCGGGAATACGATACGTATTTTGGACAAGGAACTGCTAGATCCCAATACCACCGAGTTAGATACTTTTGTGATAGAGGACATCAGGGCCTTTCATCTTCATTTAAGAAAAAGTAACGGAGAGGTTTTAACGTATCCCAATAATTTAATTCTTCAAAAAGGGGTCGTTTTGGTATCAACATATCATGAAGCCGAATTATTTAGCAATGAAGGGGAGGGCTCATAATTTTGTTAAAGAAGTCGTAAAAAAGTGCCTTTAGGCACGAATGTTGTTATATTTGGTTTGACTACCAAAACCATCCAAAAATGCGCCATTTATTAGGGTTTCTGACCTGTAGCCTGTTTATAATCAGCATCCTTAATTCCCAAGCTCCGAAGAAAAGCTCTCCAGCGGATATCTATCATTCCATTGAAAAATTGAATTTTTTAGGTTCGGCACTTTATATCGCTGCCCACCCAGATGATGAAAATACGCGATTAATATCCTATTTTTCAAATCATCTGAATGCCCGAACAGGCTATCTCTCCTTGACCAGGGGAGATGGTGGCCAAAACTTAATCGGGCCTGAATTACGTGAACTTTTAGGAGTATTACGAACACAGGAATTATTAGCGGCCAGACGTATAGATGGTGGCGAACAATTTTTCACTCGCGCAAATGATTTTGGTTATTCGAAGCAACCAAGTGAAACCCTTGAAATTTGGAACAAAGAGGCCATTCTTGGAGATGTGGTGCGGACTATTCGTACCTTCAAACCAGATGTTATCATCAATAGATTTGACCATAGAACACCTGGTAGTACGCATGGTCATCATACATCATCGGCCCTATTGAGCGTTGAGGCCTTTGACCTTGCAAATGACCCAAAAGCGTATCCTAATCAACTTGGATCCACAACTACATGGCAACCCCAACGTTTATTTTTCAATACTTCATGGTGGTTCTATGGGAGTCAAGAAAAATTTAAGGAGGCAGATAAATCGAACTTACTAAGTATGGATGTCGGGGTGTACTACCCCATGCTGGGGATGTCAAATAATGAAATTGCCTCTTTGGCCAGTAGTCAACATTTATGTCAAGGTTTTGGCAGAATAAGTGCAAGAGGTACTGAAGAGGAGTATATTGAGTTATTGAAAGGTGATCTACCTGAAGATAGAAACAATGTTTTTGAAGGTATCGATACAAGTTGGTCACGAATTGAAGGTGGCAAGGCCATTGGTGATATTCTTTACGAAGTGGAGAAGAACTTTAATTTCAAAAATCCTTCCGTCCACTTGCCTGCTCTTTTAAATGCATACCAGCTCCTGCAAAAAACGAACGATGAGCATTGGAAAACTCTAAAAACAAAAGAGTTAACAGATATCATAACCGCAATTTCCGGACTCTACATAGAAGCAACTACACAAATGGCCTATGCAAATCCTGGAGAAAGCATTACCATAGAGCTTGAAGCTTTGAACAGAAGTAACATAAAGGTAGCATTAAAGTCAATTTTTATAAATGACCAAGAAATTTCCTCTCAATCAACTGCTTTAGAAAATAACCAAGACTTTAAAATGGAAACTTCTTTAAGCATTCCTGAAGATACTAATTTTACCAGTCCCTACTGGATAATGGAAAAAGGTACCTTGGGAACCTATACCGTTACCGACAATAAACTTATTGGAAAGCCAGAAACTCCGAAAGCATTTACTGTAAAATTCAATTTAGATTTTGATGGTGTTATCGTACCCGTTAGCAGACCGGTTGTATATAAGTATGCAAAACCAGAAAAAGGGGAACTTTACCAACCCTTTGAAATCGTTCCAGAAGCAACTGCTAGTTTTTCCGACAAAGTTCTAATATTCGCAGATGCCAATGCCAGACAGATACCTGTTACCATTAAAGCCCATAAAAACAATATCTCGGGCACCGTCGAATTAAAACACGGTAAGGGTTGGCAAGTCGATGCAGTTTCACAACCCTTCACTATTGTAAAAAAGGGGGATGAACAAACCGTTTATTTTACGGTAACTCCACCAGCATCTGAAAATGAAAGTTATATTTCCCCGGTTATCAAATTAAGTGGAAAGGAAATAACAAAAGAATTAGTGTCCATCGCTTATGACCATATTCCTACGCAAACCGTATTATTACCGGCTGAAGTAAAAATAGTACGGCTGAATATTCAAAAAGCAGGTGAAAATATTGGCTACATTATGGGTGCCGGCGACGAAGTCCCTACGAGTTTGGAACAAATTGGGTATAAGGTACAACTTATCGATCCGACCACTATTTCGACAGAATCGTTAGCGAAATATGATGCGGTAGTATTAGGTATTAGAGCGTATAATGTGGTGAATGACCTTAAGTTCAAACAACGTTTCATTTTAGACTATGCAAAAAACGGAGGTACTGTAATCGTACAATACAATACGGCCAGTAGATGGGCCGATCAATTCGAAAATATTGCCCCTTACGAGTTGGTAATATCGAATGACCGAGTAACCAATGAAAATTCTGAAGTTGAAATCATCGCAACAGATAACGCATTGGTCAACTTCCCCAATAAAATCAATCCAGATGATTTTAAAGGATGGGTCCAGGAAAGAGGTCTATACTTCCCAAATAAGTGGAGCTCAGAATTTACGCCTATCTTAGAAATGCACGATGATAACGAAGAAGCATCAAAAGGAAGTCTTTTGATTGCCCCATATGGAAAGGGTCATTATATTTATACAGGCCTTAGTTTTTTTAGGGAACTTCCTGTAGGTGTACCCGGAGCTTATAAGTTATTCTCCAATATGTTATCCGTAGGAAAAGAAAAAATAGAATCCAATACGAAAATAAAAGGATGAAAACGGAACGGGATGAAAGTACAACTTGGAAAAAAGAGTACACTATTGTATTGGTGCTCAATTTAATCTACGTTCTTGTATTCTATTATTTAATGACTTCATTTAATTGATATGAGGGAGTTAGATTGGATCATTCTAGGCGGCACATTATTATTCATTGTTATCTATGGGGTTTGGAAAACCAAGGGAAGCAAGAACGTAGACGATTATGTGCGTGGGGGTAGTGATTCAAAATGGTGGACCATAGGATTATCTGTTATGGCTACCCAAGCCAGTGCGATCACATTTTTATCTACGCCTGGGCAAGCATTCCATGATGGTATGGGCTTTGTGCAATTTTATTTCGGACTTCCATTCGCCATGATTATCATTTGTATGGTTTTCGTTCCCATTTATCACCGAATGAAAATTTACACGGCCTATGAATTTCTAGAAAATAGGTTCGATTTAAAGACAAGGTCCTTGACGGCTCTTTTATTTTTAATACAACGCGGGCTTGCCGCCGGTATAACCATATTCGCACCATCCATTATACTTTCGGCGGTCTTAGGATGGGATTTACGCACCTTGAACATTATCATTGGTAGCTTGGTGATCATTTATACGGTTTCTGGGGGTACTAACGCTGTGAGTGTTACCCAAAAGCAGCAGATGTTTATAATCATGCTAGGTATGTTCATTACGTTTTTTTTCATTCTAGGCTACTTACCTTCAGACGTAACATTTAGTAAGGCAATGAAAATTGCAGGAGCTAGCAACAAATTGAATATTCTTAATTTTGATTTCGATACCTCTAGTCGCTATACATTTTGGAGTGGAATTACAGGTGGACTTTTTCTTTTCTTGGCCTATTTTGGAACCGATCAAAGTCAGGTACAGCGATACCTTACCGGTAAATCTATACGCGAAAGTCAATTAGGTCTTGTTTTTAACGCGATTTTCAAAATTCCGATGCAATTTTTTATTTTACTGGTGGGGGTAATGGTTTTTGTGTTCTACCAATATAATCCAACTCCGTTAAACTTCAATCCTTCTGCGACCCAAGCTGTTATGGAATCTTCCTATGCAGAAGACTACAGACTTTTACAGGAAGGTCAAATCGCGTTGGAGGCTGAAAAGAGAATTGCACAGAATAAATTTTCATCTGCATTGGAAATTAAGGAATATGCTGCGGTAGAGGAAGCCAAAAAGCAAATCATACGAATCAATCAAAAAGATAGTACCAACCGTGTTGCGGCCAAAGCGTTGATCAGTCAGGCAAACGATGTTGTAGAAACAAATGATAAGGATTACGTTTTCATTCATTTTATCCTTAATAATTTACCAACAGGTTTGGTAGGTTTACTACTGGCCGTAATACTATCTGCAGCAATGTCCTCAACGGCATCAGAACTCAATGCACTCGGTACTGTAACCGCTTTAGACCTTTACAAGCGTAATAGGACAAAGAATTTTACAGAGGCCCATTATGTCAAAGCTTCAAAGTACTTTACACTACTGTGGGGAATAGTAGCGATTTCTATTGCCAGTGTTGCCAATCTTTTCGATAATTTGATTCAACTGGTGAACATCATAGGTAGTATCTTTTATGGAAATGTATTGGGTATCTTTCTCATTGCCTTCTCTTTTAAATTTATTAAAGGTAATGCCGTCTTCTTTGCAGCCGTTCTTACCCAGGTAATCGTTTGTATAATATATTATTATTTAATACATATTTACCCTCCAGGTCAAGAAAAATTAGGATATCTATGGTTGAATTTCGTAGGCGCGGCATTGGTGATTTTAACGGCTTTTATTTTTGAGGCATTTGACCGTATGTTGAAAAGACCCCTAACTTCAGCCTAAACAAGCTTTCAACTTTTATTATCCATTCCATGGTTCATACAGAAATTAAAAATTATTTTATAGCGCAATACGCGCCAAACCCATTAATGGTCAAGGCACCGGGCCGTATCAATCTAATTGGAGAGCATACTGATTATAACGAGGGATTGGTGCTACCCGCCTCTATTGAAAAAGGAATCTATTTCGCCGTTGCACCAAACGATCTTAATTTGGTACAAATTGAAACGTTTCTAACCCAGCCCGAAAAGATAGTATTCAAGCTTGATGGCAGTCCGTCTCAATTCAAATCGTTCTGGGGAAATTACTTTAAGGCTATAATTGAAATTTTACTTTCAAAAGGCTATCCATTAAAAGGTATGGATTGCGTATTTGGTGGTGATATTCCTATTGGTTCTGGGCTTTCTTCTTCGGCTGCCCTTTGCTGTGGTTTTATTTATGCGATAACCCAAATATCAGAAAAAGAACTTACGAGAGAGGAAATTGCACTGATCGCTCAGAAAGCTGAACATCAAATTGGTTTGAATTGTGGATTAATGGACCAATATGCAGTGCTTTTTGGAAAAAAAGGAAATGCGTTTCTATTGGACTGCAAAGATTTAAGTCACAAATATATCCCTATAAACCTGACTGGTTATAGTTGGGTGTTGATAAACTCCAACATTAAACACAACTTGGCCGTAGATTCTGAATATAACAAAAGACGTATTTCGTGCGAAAATATAGTGAGGCAAGTACAGCAGCTAAAAACAGGAGTTACTTCGTTACGGGATATTACTTTGGAGGATTTAAGTACCATTTCGAATGCAACTAATTCCACCGATATTATGAGGGCGGGCTATGTCATTGAAGAAAACCAAAGAGTGCGAGACATGATAAAAGCATTGACCATCGGTGATGCAAAACTCGTAGGAAGCATTCTTAAAAAAGGCCATTGGGCCATGTCCACCCAATACGAAATAACCACCCCAGAATTGGATTTCTTGGTTACTACAGGAGACCAATTAGAAGGTGTTATGGGCTCAAGGATGATGGGGGGAGGTTTTGGAGGTTGTACCATAAACCTAGTTCAAACAGCTAAGTTAGCTAAAAGTATAGCGGCGCTACTTCAAGCTTATAAAGAAAAAACAAATATTGATGCAGAATATTACCATTTGGCGATAGATGATGGTGTTAATGTATTGCGTACTTAAAATAAAAATGTCCGGGTGTACACCTGGACATTTTCGTACATATTAGGAATGGAACTTACTTTGCGCCCCATTCTTTCAATGAATCGTTGTTCATTTTTACATAATCATCATTACCAGCTTCTTTAGCACCTGCCAATGATTTTTTAGCAGCTTCAATGGCCCCCTTTTTATCCCCTGCTTTTGCCAAAATCAATGATTGTTGTCGTAGCTGCCAAAATGCTGGTTTTTCAGTCATTGACATGGCCTTTTCCATCCAATCTTTTGCTTTATTGATGTCTTTACCTTCACTGGCATAATAGGTGGCTGCAGCATAATAATCATCTGCAGTAGGACCATTTAAAGCAGTTTCTATACTTTTCATAACAGTGGCATCTGTTGGTACACTAAAAGGAACCGCCACATAGGTATTCTCCCAAATAATTCCCAAATTCGCACCGTCACTCATGACATCATCGATGGTTATGGTGAACGTTTCTACCGGCATATCCATTTTATGAACTGGAACTGTCAATTGTGCTACTACTTTACTTTCGTCCCAAGTACTTGGTGTTCCACCTCCAACGATATCTGTATAAAAGAATACGTCCCAATTAGAAGCTCCTGGATTGGTGAATATAGAGTAGGTTCCCGATTTTACATCACTACCACCGATTGTTACGTCCGTATCAAACGTTATTTTGGTATATGAATTTGCGCCTGTACGCCATAATTTATCAAAAGGAACTAAATTTCCAAAAACTTTCCTCCCTCTCATAGAGGGTCTTGAATAGTCTACCATAACTTCGGTCAAACCTACAGTTTGCCACAATTTCGCAGCTGGGCTAGGTGCTGGCGTATTAATCTGGGCTTCGACCGTTAGCGATGCAACGATTGCCAATAAAAAAAGTACTACTTTGTTCATAATTTTTGTTGATTAGTTTAAGAAGCAAAGCTAGATATAAACAGTTGTGTGTTTTGTTAACAAACTCTTAAATACACACTGTTGTGGGTTTAATAAACCACAAAGGGTGTGGCAATTACGCTATCTTCTAAATAGAGGGTCATGTAGTAAACCGATGTTTTCAAATATGGTGTAATGATACCTTGCATCTCAACGACTCCAGAACTCCGCCATACGGATCTTCCCAGTACATCAAATATAATTTGAGCACATATGGTTTTGTCGGTAGCTATTGAATAGTGATATTGTTGCGTATTATTATCCCTGAATATTACAAGTCGGTCCGGTTCTTCCTCATTATCTGGAACCTCTGAGGGTTCAGGATTTTCATGCTCTTGTGGTGGACTAGGCTCTTCTGGGGTTATGGGTTCATTAGATTTGATTTGAAAAGAAAATAACCGAGATTCGGATGCAATGGTAGGATTTTGCCTAGAAAAAAACTCAGAAGAAAAGTAATATTGTGCAGAATCGATCTGAGTAATTCCCTCCGCTTGCACAAAATTAAGCGGTAACGAATGTTGCTCAAATCCATTAAAAATGTTTTGGGAGCTCAAATTTTCAACAATACCGATAAACGGACTTAAAATATTTGAATATCCTAACACAACTAATCTATTAGTATTTTCATCATAGGTCGCATCTGTTACCAACCCTATATTTGCAATATCCCCTACCCTACTTGCGATGTAAGTTCCGGGTATTTTTGGTAGTGCATACGCCACCGACCCTGAACTTTGCCATTGTTTTGTTAAAATAACGAGCTGATTTTGAAGCACAAAAAAAGCCTCAGCATCCCAGTCGCTATTTCCGCTATCAGAAAAATCGATTTGGTCTACATACGAAAAATGAATGGTCGTAGCAGATACGGTATCCGAAGAAAGATAGTCTGTTTTTGAAATTCTATAGACCGCCAAATTGCTGCGCACACCAAGATTATTTCCAAAATCCCCAATATAGATGTAATCATCATCTTGTGTGATGGCTTCCCAATCGTTATTTTCAACGTTTGTAACTGTAACGGTCCGTTTAATGGTAAGGGTAAGGGTATCCAATTCAAATAACAAAGCTTCGTTACCAGAATCATTATGGGTAATTAAACTATGGTTGAAATAAATCAATCCAGAAGTTTCTGAAATAGTTTCTGGTAACGCTCCAACGGTCAGTAGGTTTTTTTGAGCCTGCATACCAATAGCTAGTAAAAAAAGGGAAACGAAACCTATTTTTTTGACAACTACCTTCATACCTACAAAATAAACTACAATAAAGATAAAACCATGTATTTAAGCGATGTAAATTTATTTTAATCGTTTAAGTCGGTGCTCTTTCGTAATAGGAGTAATTGAGATTATTTTTGTTTAATTAATATTATTTTTTATTAAACAATATTGGTTTTATATTTGTTGAAATAGCCGCTATGAAATTATATCAACTACTTGCGAAACAAGCTTTGCCAATTTCTAAAAAAGAAGCCTGGGCTTTTCTATCCGATCCTGCAAATCTTAAAGTTATTACGCCAGAGGAAATGGGTTTCCATATTTTATCAGGAGCAGACAGGCCGATGTTCCCTGGGCAAATAATTCAGTATAAAGTTTCTCCTTTTTTTGGCTTTACCACAAAATGGGTTACGGAGATCACTCATGTTGACAAAGAACATTATTTTGTAGATGAACAACGATTTGGACCTTATGCATTATGGCATCATAAACATTTTATTAAGGTAATTGACCAGGGTGTGCTCATGGAGGATATTATTGATTACAAAATTCCTTTTGGGATGTTAGGTCAATTGGCACATCCCTTAGTTGTGAGGAAACAATTGCTGACAATTTTCAGGTATAGAGAACAAAAACTAGAAGAACTTTTTGGAAGGATAGATTCCATTCCAACCGAATTAAACCTAAATTCTTTTTAAATGAAAAATATTTTACTGATTGGTGGTTCGCACGGTATAGGCCGATCAATCGTAACGGAATTACAAGATACCGCTGCATTATTTGTAGCCTCGCGTACCGATGAATCCTTGTCACATAAAAATGTGACTTACATAGAATTCGATGCAACTAAAGATGATTTGGATATATCGCTACTTCCTGAAAAATTAGATGGTTTTGTATATTGTCCGGGCAACATCAATCTAAAACCTTTTAAAATGATGGGGTTAGAGACTATGAAGGAAGATATGGAGCTTAATTTTTTCGCTATGGTAAAAGTGGTCCAAGAAGTCATCTCAAAGATGAATGAAGGTTCTAGTATGGTCTTTTTCAGCACCCTTGCGGTAAGTACCGGTATGCCATTCCATACGAGTGTTTCCGCTGCAAAAGGTGCTATCGAAGGCTTCGCGAAATCTATGGCCGCTGAATATGCCCCAAAGATTAGGATTAACGTAATCGCCCCATCTTTAGTAGATACACCATTGGCGAGACGCCTTTTGAACAATGACAAAAAGAGAGAAGCTATGGATGAGCGGCATCCCTTAAAACGTGTGGGGACAGCAGATGATATTGCCCAAAGTGCGGTATTTTTATTGAGTGATAAAAGTTCGTGGATTACAGGTCAGGTCATCGGTGTTGATGGCGGGTTATCAACGTTGAATATAAATTAAATGGCAAAAAAGGAAATATCTATTTTTTGGTTTCGAAGAGATTTACGCCTAGATGATAATGTAGGGTTTTTGAAAGCGCTAAAAGGTGATTATCCTGTACTACCCATATTTATTTTCGATGAAGAAATACTCTCTAAATTATCAAAAGATGACGCAAGGGTAACGTTCATATATGAAACCTTGCAAACCATGCGAAATCAGCTCCAGAAAGAACACGGTAGTTCATTAGCGATGTATTATGGAAAACCCTTAACCATTATAGAAGAACTTACGATCGAATATACTGTCAAGAGTATAGTTACGAATAGTGATTATGAACCGTACGCAAAGGAGCGTGATGCCCGAGTAGCTTCATTTTTGATGGAACATGACATTCCGTTTCATACGTTTAAGGACCAAGTGATTTTCGAAAAATCGGAAATAGTAAAAGATGATGGCGACCCATATGTAGTTTACACCCCCTACAAGAATAAATGGAAAGAGCGTTTTAATGTTGATAAGGACTTAACGATTCACTACACCGGCCAATACCTCACAAATCTTATAGAACATGCCCGACTACCTAATCTATCACTTTCGGATATAGGGTTTGAAAAATCAGGTATTGAAATTCCTGAATATGACGTCACTCCTACCCTTATTAATCATTATGAGGATACCCGAAATTTTCCGGCCAAAGAAAATGGAACTTCGCATTTAGGACCCCATTTACGGTTTGGTACGGTCTCCATCCGTAAAATGATGAAAAAGGCGATTGCTGAGAAAAATTCCGTTTTTTGGAGCGAGTTGATATGGAGGGAATTCTTTATGTCCATCCTTTGGCATTTTCCACACACGGTAAATGGTGCATTCCGGCCCAAATATGACCGAATCGAATGGCGTAATAACGAGGAAGAATTCGAAAAATGGAAAAAAGGGGAAACAGGTTATTTATTGGTCGATGCAGGTATGCGTGAATTAAATACTACCGGCTATATGCATAATCGCGTACGTATGCTGGTCGCAAGTTTTCTATGTAAACATTTGCTGATCGATTGGCGCTGGGGAGAAGCTTATTTTGCAAAAAAATTATTGGACTACGAAATGAGCTCAAATGTTGGAAACTGGCAATGGGCGGCCGGTAGCGGTGTCGATGCCGCTCCCTATTTTAGAATTTTTAATCCCATGACCCAAGTTGATAAATTTGATAAGGACAAAGCTTATATTAAAAAGTGGATACCAGAATTCGAAACATCGAAATATCCTGAAAAAATGGTGGACCATAAATTGGCTAGGGAGCGTTGTTTAGAAACTTACAAAGAAGCCCTTTCTTAATTGCATTTTTGATAATTCTAGTTACATTCTCGCCGTTTACAAATTGGGTTCTAATGAAGTTGATTATATTTAAACGAAGATTTCAACTCACTAAAACCAAACTCAAAAATGAAAAAAATCTCACTATTCGCTTTATGCTTATGCATGGGTACACCACTCTTTTCCCAAAAAATGAGCAAGGACAAAACTCGACTCATTTCTTCCATTGAAAACCACAAGAAAGAATTGATTAAAATAAGTGACTCCATTTGGGCTCTTGCAGAAACGGCTTTTGACGAAAGTGAATCTTCCCGTATTTTGGCGGATTATGCAGAAAAAAAAGGACTTACGGTTACAAGAGGTGTAGCAGATATCCCGACAGCATTTACTGCAACGTATGGTTCGGGAAGTCCAGTAATCAGTATTTTAGGGGAGTTTGATGCGCTACCAGGCTTATCTCAAAAAACTACTCCAGACAAATCACCTTTAAAGGAAGGAGCTCCTGGGCACGGTTGCGGTCATAACATGTTCGGTACCGCAAGTTTAGGTGCAGCTATTGCTATTAAAGAAATGATGGATGCCGGTAAAATTACAGGGACCGTTAAATTCTTGGGTACTCCGGCCGAGGAAAAATACTTCGCCAAAGTTTGGATGGTAAAAGCCGGACTTTGGGATGATGTAGATGTTAACGTAAGTTGGCATCCATCTGCAGGTATAGAGGCAGATGTGCAAAGTGGTCTTTCATTGGTCGATTTTATAGTGGAATTCTATGGGCAGGCAGCCCATGCCTCAATGGATCCTTGGAACGGTAGAAGTGCCGCCGATGCATTGGAGCTTTACACTACAGGTATTAACTATTACAGGGAACATATTTTACCAACTTCACGTATACATTATCATATACAAGATGGGGGGCAAGTAGTGAATGTAGTACCAGATTATGCAAAACTTTGGGTACGGGTAAGAGATCCTAAACGTTCAAATATGTTACCTACCTATGAACGGGTGAAAGCTATGGCCGAAGGTGCCGCGATCATGGCGAACGTCGACTACAAAATCACTTTAGTTTCTGGAATTTATGAAACCTTGGTAAATCGTTCTGGAGGAGAAATCATGCAGGAGAATTTAGAATTATTAGGCCCTATTACCTATACTGAAGAAGAAAATGAATTTGGAAAAGCGATACAAAAAGCAACGGGTAAACCTGAAGTAGGTATGGATGGTAATGTCTATCCATTAAAAGAAACAAAAGAAAGTCCGGGCGGTGGATCAACAGATGTGGGAGATGTAAGTTGGAACGTTCCCAATATCAACTTAGGGGTATCGGTAGCACCAACAGGAACACCATGGCATTCATGGGCCGTTGTTGCTTGTGGTGGCATGTCGATCGGACACAAAGGAATGATCCACGCTTCAAAGGCCATGGCCATGACGATGCTAGATCTTTTCAATGACCCCAAACTGGTTACTAAAGTAAAAGAAGAATTCAAGACGAGAAAAGGAGACGAAGTTTATGAGCCCATGATCGATGGTCCTCCACCATTAAATGGTAAATAAACCCAACCTAACGTTAAAAGAAGCTACCCATCTCGGTAGCTTCTTTCATTTTTAAGTATCTTGAAACTCTAAATGTTTAAAATAGAAATGAAAAAAATACTCGTATTATTTGCTCTTATCGCTGGAGGTTTTGCATCTGCACAATCCTTTGATTTTCAATATGACCACTATTCCTTTATTGTCAAGGATTTGGAGAAAGTGGGCGCCTTTTATAAGGATGTTTTACATTTGGAAGAAATTCCACATCCCTCTGCCCCTACTGGTTTCAAATGGTTTCGTATTCAAGGAAATTCCCAATTACACCTCATAGAAAAGGACAGTGTCGCCATGGAGCACAGTAAAAGTGTACATCTTTGTTTGGCGACACAAAAACTAGATGAACTGATCGCCTATTTAGAGAAAACAAACATTACCTATTGGGATTGGCCGGGCAAAGAAAATGCCGTAACCCTAAGAGCAGATGGAGTTCATCAAATTTACTTGAAAGACCCAGAAAATAATTGGGTAGAAATCAATGATGCGGCCCATTAAATAAATACAAACATTATTTTAAGATATTATGAACAGTGCAATCAAACAACTATTCAAATTAGGCTTTCCATGGCAAACCGAAGATCCCTTTTTATTCTGCGTTTATCATTTGGACCACTTTCCAAAAGGTAATGGAGAAATGGGACCGGTCGGTTCATTAGAAGGCAGAAATTTGGGAAATGATTTTATCGGAAAAGACGGCTGGCGCATGTACCATGGAACTACCATTCCTGGGTTTCCTGCCCATCCGCACCGAGGCTTTGAAACGATTACCGTGGTCAATAAAGGCTTCTGTGACCATTCTGATTCTTTGGGCGCCGCCGGACGCTTTGGCGAAGGTGATGTACAATGGATGACCGCCGGAAATGGGGTTCAGCATTCAGAAATGTTTCCGTTACTACATACCGAAACCGAAAACACTTTGGAACTTTTTCAAATTTGGCTGAACCTTCCCCAGAAAAGTAAATTGGTAGATCCACATTTTAAAATGCTATGGCATGAAGATATTCCCATAATTAATTTAGAGGAAGGTACCGTCAAAGTCATAGCCGGTGATTTCAATGAACAAAAAGCTCCAGACCCGGCCCCTGATTCTTGGGCGGCCGAACCCGATCACAATGTCGCCGTTTGGAACATCCATATTAACGCAAACGGCACTATTAGACTACCTAGATCAAGTAGTGATACCATTCGCACTATTTATTTCTATGAAGGCGATACGCTAGCTATTGCCGGTGAACTGGTGAAGCCTGATCATGGTATACAAGTAGACGCTTCGCAAGACATAGCTTTAACAGCTGGTGCTAAAAACGCACATATTCTTGTCCTACAGGGGAAACCGATTGGTGAACCAGTGGCCAAATACGGACCTTTTGTAATGAATACCAACGAAGAATTGCAAAAATCGATGGATGAATTCAGATTGACACAATTCGGCGGATGGCCATGGCGACATCCCGATAATGTGCATGATGCTGACCGTGGTAGGTTTGCAAAATATCCAGACGGTACAGTAGTGGAAAAGTAAACGTTAGAATAGTATAGCTGTATGGTTGAAATTCGTTCCCTAAACAATACTAGCTAAAAAGAAGGATATAGCGCCCTAAAAAAAAGCGTATACAAAATTGTATACGCTTTTTTTTAGGGAATCTTTTTAAGGACTCTTTATTTTTAGATAATTTAGACCCTTGTAATTTTAGCGCCAATGGCACGTAAACGTTCATCTATATTTTCATAACCACGATCGATTTGCTCGATATTATGAATGGTAGACGTTCCTTTTGCAGATAATGCGGCGATCAATAAGGATACACCTGCCCTAATATCTGGAGAGGTCATCGTTGTAGCTTTTAAGGTAGATTTAAAGTCATGGCCTATAACAGTGGCCCTGTGCGGATCACAAAGAATGATTTTAGCCCCCATGTCCAATAATTTATCTACAAAGAATAGTCGGCTTTCGAACATTTTTTGATGTATAAGAACTTCACCTCTGGCCTGTGTTGCTACCACTAGTATAATACTTAAAAGGTCAGGTGTTAATCCTGGCCATGGCGCATCGGCAATGGTCAAGATAGAACCATCGATATAATTTTGTATTTCATAACCGTCGTTGTGGATCGGGATATAGATATCGTCATCCCTTCGTTCGAGCTGAATGCCTATTTTTCTGAAAACCGTCGGAATTTGACCCAAATCGTCCCAACTCACATTTTTAATGGTCAGTTCACTTTTAGTCATAGCTGCGAGGCCGATCCAACTACCGATTTCGATCATATCAGGTAGCATACGGTGTTCTGTTCCCCCTAATTTGTCAACGCCATCGATTACCAATAAATTGGATCCAACGCCGCTGATTTTGGCTCCCATCCTGTTCAGCATTTTACACAATTGCTGTAGGTAGGGCTCACAAGCCGCGTTGTAGATAGTGGTACGACCTTCGGCCAAAACCGCTGCCATTACGATATTGGCAGTTCCTGTTACTGAAGCTTCATCTAAAAGCATATAGGTGCCCACCAATTTTTCAGCTTCTACACCGTAGAAATATTCCTCCCGGTTGTAACGGAATTTAGCTCCCAATTTTATAAACCCTTCAAAGTGGGTATCTAAACGTCTTCTACCAATCTTATCGCCGCCTGGCTTAGGTATATATCCTTTTCCAAAACGTGCTAATAATGGCCCGACTAACATAATGGAACCTCTCAGTCCTCTACCGTCTTCTTTGAACTGGTCTGACTGTAAATAGTTCATATTTACATCGTCTGCCTTAAAAGTGTAGGAACCTTTCCCTTTCTTTTGGATTTTCACCCCTAAATCTTCTAATAGGGTTATAAGTTTATTGACATCAACAATATCAGGAATATTACTGATCGTGACTTTCTCTTCTGTAAGTAATACGGCGCAAAGTATTTGAAGTGCTTCGTTCTTTGCTCCTTGAGGCGTTATTTCACCGAATAATTGGTGACCTCCTTCAATTTTGAATGTTCCCATCTAGATGAGTGGAAATTTAATAGCGTTTCTTACCGCGGTTATTGTTTCGTTGATTTTTCTTGCCAGAAGTAGTCCTTGGGGTCTTGGCCACACGATTTTTAAGGAACTGCCCACTATCTGTTAGACTTTCACCTTCTGCCGCTAAATCGATTTGGCCATCACTTAATTCGTACAAATGTTTAAAAATAGCCTTATCATCAACGACATCCTTGTTCCAATTGAGGTAACATTTTTTCATGTGATTGGCGATGGCATATTCTAATCCAGACCGTTTATCACCTTTTTCCCATCCTATTGCAACATCTATCATACGCTTAATATTATTTCCGTAAAAACGATATTTTGGAAAATTCTGGGGATATTCCAAAGGTTCGGGGCGCTGTCTCAAAATTTCCTTTGAGGTTATCGGAAATGGGGATTCTACATCCAATTTAAAATCGGACATTATAAATAATTGATCCCAAAGTTTATGTTGAAAATCGGGTACATCACGCAAGTGTGGCTGTAAATTCCCCATTACACTTATAATCGCTTGGGCTACTTTATTTCGTTCTACGTCATCCTCGATAGAAACGGCATAATCTACCATTTTTTGGAAATGACGACCGTATTCAGGAATAATCAAATGCGGACGCTCCGTATTATATTCTAGGTTTTCTACTAATTGCAAATTGAAAATTTTAGCTTAAAATGTTTGAAGAAGTATTCTTATAACGTTGCCAAATTAAGAAAATTATAGATGAAATACTATTTTACAAAGAGATTACCCCTTCAATTTCCCCTACTTCCTTATATTTTTCTATAACCGCATCGGGATCTTTCAAATTGACAGTAATCGAAACACTGGTATATTTACCTTTTTTTGACTTTTTTGATTCGATGACCGCTCCCATATTATCAAATATTTTATGGATTTCGGCAATTTTAGCGGTTTCACTTTTTACAATGAATTTATAAAGATAATCTGATGGCCATTTGGAGGTATCCTCCAATTGTTCCTTTAACTTTTTATAAAATTCTTCTGGATTATTTTCGTCCATGGCTTCTAATTTATACAAAGATAAGTGTAATCTAGCAGTTTTTTAATACTCATGGTTTATGTACTTTTGTTTCTATATGCTAAGCTATTGAACAAAAAAAGAATTGTTATAACAGGAGGACCGGGAACAGGCAAAACGGTATTGATATCATCACTGGAAGAAAATGGATTTTATTGTTTTCATGAAGTTATACGTACCATGACCTTAGAAGCGTTGAACGGCAAAGAATTCACTGATGAACTTGTTAACCCAATAGCCTTCGTCAATGATTCTAAAAGTTTCAACGACCAACTCTTAAATGCGCGGCTAAACCATTTTATCGAAGCACAGGCCCTAGAAGAAAAACATGTTTTTTATGATCGTGGTCTACCCGATGTTCTAGCCTATATGGATTATTTCAAGCAATCTTACGATCAAGGGTTTATTGATATCTGCACCGAAAACCGTTATGACGAAGTATTGATTCTTCCCCCATGGGAAGCGATTTATGTGCAGGATAACGAACGTATGGAAGATTTTAAACAGTCTTGCGACATCCACGATCATTTGGAAGCAAAGTATACCGAATTAGGCTATAACCCTATTGAAGTGCCTTTTGGCCCGATTGAAGAACGTATGCGATTTGTATTGCAACTTATAGATGAAACCGGTGGATAATACGCCAAAGGACATTTTATCCCAATATTGGGGCTTTGATAGTTTTAGGGGTTCCCAAGAAGAGATCATCGGTGCAATTTGCGCAGGAAGGGATGTTTTGGGCCTTTTGCCCACGGGGGGCGGTAAATCCATTTGTTTTCAAGTTCCGGCCATGATGAAAGAAGGGATCTGCATTGTGATTTCGCCGTTGATCGCACTAATAGAAAATCAAGTCGACACCCTGCAAGGCTTAGGAATTAAAGCCATCGGTTTAAAAGGCGGACTTAAATTCAACGATGTGGATAAGTTATTGGATAATTGTATCTACGGCAATTATAAATTTCTCTACCTCTCACCCGAACGCTTGCAGCAAGAATTGGTTCAGGAACGTATAAAGGCTATGAACGTCAGCCTTTTTGTCATCGATGAAGCCCACTGTATTTCACAATGGGGCCATGACTTTCGCCCCGCCTATTTAAGTTGTTCCATTTTAAGGGATTTACATTCCGCCCCACCAATAGTAGCCTTAACGGCTACTGCTACCAAAAGAGTTAGTACTGATATTATCGATTCTTTAAGGTTACAGAATCCTTTGGTCAAAAAAGACTCCTTTTATAGAAATAACATTGGCTTTGCGGTACTCACATCAGAAGATAAAAATGGTCAACTAAAACGCTATTGTCGACAATTGACGCATAGTGTGATTGTCTATGTAAGAAATAGAAGAAAGACTGAAGAACTTTCAAGGTATCTGGTAGCAAAAGGTATAAAGGCCACTTTTTACCATGGAGGGATTGACCAAAATAGTAAAACGGAACGTCTTAATGCATGGTTGCAAGGTAAGGTATCCATAATGGTGGCCACCAACGCCTTCGGTATGGGGATCGACAAGCCCGATGTTGAACTGGTGATCCATTACCAAATACCCGATAGTATAGAGAATTACTTTCAGGAAGCAGGGCGTGCAGGTAGAAACGGAGCATTTGCAAAAGCGATTTTATTGACCAATACGTCAGATAAAGTAATGGTACAGAAACAATTTTTAGAAGTTTTGCCAGATGTGGACTTTGTAAAAATGGTCTACCGAAAATTGAACAACTATTTTCAAATCGGTTTTGAGGAATTTACAGAAACTAAATTTCCGCTTAATTTTAATGAATTCTGTGCAGTTTATAAACTGAATACGTATTTGACCTATAATGCTTTACTTATTTTAGACCGTAACTCGGTTATTTCACTTTCTGAAAATTTTACGAAAAAAATAACCATCCAGTTTATAACGGACAAGGATACCTTATTCAGATACATTGACCAAAATCCCAAACTAGAACAATTCATAAAGGTGGTCTTACGCACCTATGGGGGATTATTTGAATTCGAAACCCAAATAAACACTTATCTATTGGCTAAAAAGCTAAATATTACAGAAGCTATTGTGAACTCAAATTTTGAGCGATTGGCCAAAGATGAACTTATTTCATATAATAGTTTCACTAATGATTTGGAACTTACCTTTTTGGTGCCACGAGATGATGATCGTACCATAAATCGGTTTTCACGAACCATTACCGAACAAAACGAAATTAAAAGCAATAAAGTTTCAAAAATGCTAGCCTATATCGAAAACGATAAGATCTGTAGAAGTGTACAACTCTTACGGTATTTTGGAGAAAAACAAGAAGGGGTTTGTGGTATTTGTGATGTTTGTCAACTGAAATCTTTAGGTTCAAATGATATTTCAAGGATAAAATTAAAAATCGTAGAACTATTAAAAACAAAATGGGCTACCTCAAGAGACCTTCAAGAAGAACTTGATATACCCCAAGCATCTTTGGTCATTGCCCTACAAGAACTATTAGAAGAGAATAGTATTAAACTTAATTCAAAGAACGCATACGAACATATATAATTATGGAAGCATTGAGAATAATATTTATGGGTACACCAGATTTTGCGGTAGGCATATTGGATGTACTCGTAAAGGAGAAGTACAACATTGTTGGTATAATCACCGCCCCTGATCGGCCGGCCGGCCGGGGAAGGAAATTAAATGAGTCCGCCGTAAAGCAATATGCCCTACAGAACAATATTGAGGTATTGCAGCCTACCAATCTAAAGAATGAAGGGTTTTTGAATACCTTAAAATCATTGAAAGCTAATCTGCAGATTGTCGTTGCGTTCAGAATGCTGCCCAAGGTGGTTTGGGGAATGCCTAAGTATGGCACCTTTAATCTACATGCTTCGCTTCTACCCCAATACCGTGGGGCGGCACCGATTAATTGGGCCATTATCAACGGTGAAGAAAAAACTGGGGTCACTACATTCTTTATTGATGAGAAAATAGATACCGGGGCAATAATCCTTCAAGAAGAAACTATTATCAAAAAGACGGATAATGCCGAAGACTTACATGATCGATTGATGCATTTAGGTGGCCAAACGGTCATCAAAACAGTGAAACGCATACAGCATGGTAATTTTGAAACTACAGCGCAAAGTAATACCGGTGACCTTAAGGTTGCCTATAAAATTCATCGTGACACCAGTAAGATAGACTGGACAAAATCCACAGAAAAGATATATAACTTCATACGCGGCCTGAGCCCATATCCTGCGGCATGGACCACCTTGAAAAATGACGGACAAGAAATCATTACCAAAATTTATAAAGCTAGGGTGGAAGAAAAAGACCACAACTTGGCCATAGGGTTTCTTGAACATTCAAAAAATGAAATTAAGGTTGCCGTTAAAGGTGGTTTTATAATTTTGGAAGAACTGCAACTTCAAGGTAAAAAAAGAATGAAAGCAAAAGATGTGTTAAACGGACTCAAATTAGACGAAAACGCCGAAATGCTGTAAAGCCCCGTCCTTATTGGGCTGCGAGAAACGTAAAAAAAACCCTACTTTATTAACAAACGGCCTGAGTTATCAACAAAATAAGGGATTTACAGCTGTTTTACTTGTGTTGCTCATAAATCCATATAAATTTGTTATCAGGTATAAAATTATTTTAATCACAATTAATTAATCACATTATGAACAAAACAGAATTGATCGATGCAATGGCAGCTGACGCTGGCATCACAAAAGCTGCGGCTAAAAAGTCATTGGAATCTTTCTTGGGAAATGTTGAAAAATCCCTAAAAAAAGGAGACAGAGTTTCTTTGGTAGGTTTCGGGTCTTGGTCTGTATCTAAAAGAAATGCAAGAGAAGGTAGAAACCCTTCAACTGGAAAAACTATCCAAATTGCAGCCAAAAATGTAGTAAAGTTTAAAGCAGGTGCCGATTTAGGCAAAGCTGTAAACTAGTTTTACGTAAATATTTTTTGAGAGCGCCTCTATTGGGCGCTTTTTTTGTTTCTATGTTTTTGCATTTAGAAGGATTTGTCTTACTTTAGGAATATAATCATAAACAACCAATGGTATCTTTAAAACCAACAAAGGGTAAATTACTCATTGCAGAGCCTTCTTTAACAGGCGATGTTTCCTTTAATAGATCTGTTGTTTTACTGGCAGAACATAACAATGAAGGTTCAGTTGGTTTTATCCTTAACAAGCCTTTGGAATATCAAATTAATGATTTGGTCACTGAGATAGAAATTCCTTTTCAAGTATATAACGGTGGGCCTGTTGAACAAGATAATCTTTATTTTATTCACAAAGTGCCTCATTTAATCGACAATAGTGTAGAAATTTCTGATGGTATCTATTGGGGAGGCGATTTTGAAACCACTGTTGAACTGATCAACAAAGAAATCATTTCTGAAGATGATATCCGCTTTTTTTTAGGTTATTCGGGTTGGTCTTCCTTACAATTGGACGAAGAACTTTCGTCTAAATCTTGGATTGTCATTGAAAATGAACACGAAAGTAGAATTATAGAAAAAGCCGCCAATGCTTTCTGGAAAGAAAATATGATCCTGTTGGGGGGCGATTATTTATTATGGTCGAATGCCCCTGAGAACCCCAGTTTAAACTAAGAAGTTTTACTCAATGTAATTCTTGCCGCAGCGTTCAATTTGCCGATTAAACTTTTAGAGGTAGCTTTTGAAAACGATTTCTTTCTATATTTCGTAATTGGAACAATTCCGTTAATGCTATTTAGTATAAAGAGTTCATCTGCCTTTTGAAGCTCAAATGGCGATATGCTTTCTTCCAAGAAGTTATAGCCTTCCAATTTTAAAATAATGTTTATTAATTTCTGTCGTAAAATTCCATTCAAACACCCATCAGTTAGCGGTGGTGTCTTAATCGTAGAATCCTTCACCAAAAAAATATTACCGTTCAATGCCTCTACGACCATTTTAGACTCATTTAGCAAAAGACAGTCGTGATAGTCATTTTCGTGTGCATAAATGCTTCCTACTACGTTAAGGATGCGGTTATTGGTATTCAAATTAGATAGCATACCAGCACTTTTATAGAAATCCTTAAAAAGTTCTACTTCATAATCTGCATCTTCAATCGTAAAGAATGTAGAATCTAAATTTTCGGCGGTTATTAAAAAAGAAATGGTATTAGTGGTTGGTGTGTAGCCCCCACCACTATTCCTAAAAATGGTGAACTTAATACTGTTGGCCTCCATGGAACTCTGGACCTTAACTGTTTTTAAAATTTCAGCTTCCATAAACTCCATGGTAAACTCCATAGGAATTTCCATCCGAAGAATGCGCATAGAGGACATTAACCGCAAATAATGGTCTTCTAAAAAATAAACAGATCCGTTAACCACTCTTAATTCTTCAAAAACGGCATCACCGAACTGTAATCCTCTATTGGTGGCGTCCAAAAACTTTACGCTGCCTTCAAGCAGTTCTCCATTAAAATTGAGCATAAAAAAAGCCTTAAAAATTTAAGGCCCAAAGATACTCAGAATATGTATAGTTCTAGGAAGAACCCAAGACCTGTTTTAGATCGGACACTTGATTCGTCCAAAGCATTTTAGATTCATCGATTTCATCTTCTTCGGCAAAGTCGGTTATGAACAAAGAAACATCCTTCGTAATTTCGTCCACAATAATTTTCATTTCAAAATAGCTATCCCCTTCAGCCTCTTCCCAAGCAAAACGTACAAATTCGTCAGTCTTTCTTTTCAAAAGTTTAGCCTCCTCCTCTGCTCCATCCCAGATAAAGGTGAACTTCTCACCCCTTGAATTCACGTTGTCTGCAAACCACTCTGACAGACCAGAGGGTGTGGCCAAGTACTGATATAGCATTTGTGGGGATGATTGAATTACGAACTCTATCTCAAATTTTATTTTATCACTCATTTTCATACTTCTTTATGCCGAGCAATATATATATTTCTAAATGATAAAAAAATAATTGCTGCCTATAATTTTTTAAGTTTCTTTAGTTGAAGATCAAAAAAATTACCCCTATATTTGCAGCCGTTTAAAAATACCATGGCGAGGTAGCTCAGTTGGTTAGAGCGTCGGATTCATAACCCGGAGGTCGGGGGATCGTGCCCCCCTCTCGCTACTACAAAAAACAAGGGTTTCAAGAGATTGAAGCCCTTTTTTTATTCCTAAAAAACAGACTGGGTACAACATTTTAGTATATATACTTCGTACATTCACTAATGTCGTTTTCTTTAGACCATAAGAATAGAATTTGATTTTTTACAATTTCTTATTATTCGATAGTTCGCAATAAATTTTATTGAAAGTTATCCAATTACTATAAATACTTTCTTTAAATTCTTGAAAGAAACAGTTAGTAATTCTTTATGAATAGACATTTTCAAGATTGTTGTAGGTAAAAGATAGAATTTAGCATTTTTCCATATATTCCTGCCAAGTGACAAGCACATATTTTTCCTTCCCGTTCTCGGTCTTTTTAAGGAATCCGTATTCATAGACGAACAGGTACACCTCCCCTTTTTGGTTCTTCCAATAGTGGGTGAAGAAATTTGGGTCGAATCCCATTTCCAAAAGCACATTGCTCCTGATCGTTACCTTGCCCCCTTTGTTATGTCCCTTTAGGATCTTCCGGTTCAGTCTCAGCTGGTTGTCCACTTTATTGTAGAAACGTTCCGGCCGTTCCTTTTCCTTTTGGTACCGGTAGGCACTCTTGCAGTGCAGGTTGCAGTATTTCTTGTCCGTCCTACCGGTAAGTTGCCTTTTACAGTACAGACATTCATGTTGTAATCTCATTTCCATTAACTTAAGTGAATCCCTATGCGAACATTATTCGCTTAAGGTACGACTAAATCATTTCTAACCTATAAATTGCTGTTTTATTCATTATTCCAATAGTATATGGTATGGCTTCCTCTAATACACCACCTTTAAAATCCATAACCCTATATAATCTGATGATCAAGGGCCGAAAGATGATAGGTATAAAATTTTCTCCGGACAGACTTATACAGGGTCTGATCAAAGGCTTGCCCAACCCTAAATGGAGCTCTGCGCACCAAATGGCGTATTTACCCCATACTAAAGAAAACCTAGGCGTGATCTTCAACACCTTCAAGGGCGTTGTTTGGATCAATTATAACCGTTTTCTTTCAAACAGGCCTGTAAATAAAAGTGATGAACCGGTAGATGTTTCTTGGTTCAGAAAACGAAAGCCCCTACCAGGATACCTCCTTTGCCCTGAAGAATACCTTTTAAAACTCGAATTGAAACGGTATGCCAACGCTACCGTAAAAACCTATGTCAACTTCTTTGAAATATTCATCAATCATTACAAGGACAGGGAATTGGCAACCCTTGATGAAAGTGATATCAGGGCCTTTCTTCAATTTTTGATCCATAAAAATGTATCGAACTCCTATTTGAATCAAATGATCAACGCTATAAAATTCTACTACGAGGTGGTCTTAGGGATGCCGAACCGATTTTATGAGATTGAGCGTCCTAGAAAATCATCGAAACTGCCCATTGTAATTTCAAAGCAAGAAATTCTTTCCATTATCGATAACACCAACAATATAAAGCACAGATGTATCATAGAACTTTTGTACGGTTCTGGATTAAGGCGCAGTGAACTGTTGAACCTGAAAATAAACGACGTGGACAGTAAACGCATGCTGATCTTGGTGAAAGATTCAAAAGGAAACAAAGACCGGAATACCCTATTGTCCAAGACCGCACTTGAACATCTTCGCATTTATTATAAACAATATAAACCCACCACATTTCTTTTTGAAGGCGGGCCGGGAAAACAGTACAGTGCGGAAAGCGTACTCAAAATCGTAAAAACGGCGTCGGCAAAAGCACGGATAAGAACTAGGGTAACACCCCATGTTCTAAGGCACAGTTTTGCCACTCATTTACTAGAATCGGGTGTTGATCTGCGTCAAATTCAAGTACTACTAGGCCATGGATCGAGCAAGACAACAGAAATCTACACCCATGTAGCGGTAAATACCTTTGAATCAATTAAAAATCCTTTAGATTAGTACGGACAAAAAAGAAATATACGTACCAGTACGCATATACAATTGTTGTAAAACATTTAGAAAATGACCGCTTTTCATTACAAAGCTTTTAAATTGAACGAAGATGAATCTTCTGTAAAGTATAATTTGAACACGGATTTTTTTCTTGACCCAAACGATTTTATTGAAGTAATCATCAGAAAAAAGGACTTAAAAGTTTTGAATTATGACGAAATCAAGGACTTGCCAGATTTTCAGATTTCTGAGAAGCCATTAAATTGGTTGAGAGCAAAATGTACAGATGACAGAATTATCTTTAAAGAAAGACTAAGACATTTAGCATAGAATAGAAATTCAGATGAACCAGCAGAAAATTAAAAACATTTTTGCGCTTGACTCAAAAGAAAGATACGGGTATCTATTGAGAAAGGTAGCCGACTTTGAAACGATTTATCTAATTGCTGATAATGAAGATAAATATGTTATGATTGGTTCAAATGGTTTAAGCGTTATTCCTGTTTGGCCTGAAAAAGAGTTTGCGGAACTATTTCTAACTGACGATTGGAAAGACTACAAAGTCATTGAATACGATATTTACGATTTTATGGAATGGCTAACCGATTTAGAAAATGAAAGGGTGGATTTAGCCGGATTTCCGAATTCGGATTTTAATACTGTTCACGTTTCCGCCGTGGATATGAAAAATCATCTCTTATTTGAATTAAGCCAGTATGAATAAAAAAACGTTTTACAACACGGTGTATAATTAATTGCTGGCGGATTCCTTAAACGGAATCCTTTGCAATCAATTATCTTTAAAGACGAGCGGACATTTTCCGTTGGAAAAGTCCGCAACTAATCATACACGAACCGTTACCTGCAAGCTAAAAATACAAAATGGATGACTGAAATACTTACAGATGATTGGCTAGAAAACTTTTTTGCAGCAGCGGACGAACTAAATATCCTGAAAAGAAGAGAATCGCATTGCATTGAGTTTAAAGGTAAGTTTGAATGGTCATCAGAAAAAGCAAGAGCAAACTACTGTAAATCATTATGTGCATTTTCAAATAACAAAGGAGGTGCATTAATTTTTGGTGTAGAAGATAGTCCACATAAAATTATCGGAATTGAAGATTATGAAAAAACAGATGACGCAGATATTACAAATTACATAAATGAATTATTTACACCTTCAATAAATTTTGAACGGAAAGAATTTAAATTCAGAGGTATGACTCTCGGTATTTTGTATGCTTTTAAAAATAAGAATAGACCAATTATTTGCAACAAAGACAGTTCAAAAACTAGCAGTTCCGATATATATTACCGCTACGGAGCTAAATCTTCAAAAATCAAAGCAGGAGATTTAATTAAACTTATAGAAGAAGTAAAAAAAGAAGAATCTGAGCGGTGGATTAAATTACTTGAAAACATTGGAGAAATAGGAATAGAAAACACTCATCTTCTAAATTCAATGAGTGGAGAAATAATCAGCGAAAACAATACTTTTCTTTTAGATGAAACATTACTCGGTCAAATAAAAATTATTGACAGATATTCAATACAAAAAGATGGCGAACCAGCTGTCAAAATAATTGGAAATATACCTGAATTGGCTAGAGTAATTAAAACCAACACAAATATTTATGAAGAAGATATTTATAAATCATATCTTAATGATATATCAATAGCAACCAATGAGGATCTATTAAAATTTATTTGTCAAAAGAATACAGCTTATTATCCTTTCTATTTTCTCTTAAGAAGATTAGAATTAAACAAAAAAGAATCTATTAAATTTTTAGAAGATATAAAGATTAGAGGTTCAGTAAGAAAATCCTTGATAGAACGAATTAAAAAGGATACTAAATCTATTAATTATAAAAACAGGTTTACCATAGCTTCAAATTCACAATATGGAGCTGACAGAAAGAAAGTTTTAGAAAAATTTATAGAATCAGCTGACATTAATATTGAATCAGAAGATAATGCTAAAAGAACTCTTGAAGCTACTTTCAGATTAGAAAATGGTGAATTTGAATTCAGCTACGTTAAAAAAGTTTTGTGTCAAATTTTTGAAAAGCACTACCCTTTTCAGAATGGTTCTGTAAATTATCTTTTTAGAGATTCGATAACATATTTAGACTACCTAGAAAATAAAGCCAGCAGGTAACACCGTATAACAACAATTGCGGCTTTGTGCACTGCGGACACAACCGCACAAGTATAAAAGTCGGTAATTTTAGCTATCTTAGTTTTTAACCAATCCGCAACTGATCGTTATACAAGACCGTTGTAAAACATTTAGAAAATGACCGCTTTTCATTACAAAGCTTTTAAATTGAACGAAGATGAATCTTCTGTAAAGTATAATTTGAACACGGATTTTTTTCTTGACCCAAACGATTTTATTGAAGTAATCATCAGAAAAAAGGACTTAAAAGTTTTGAATTATGACGAAATCAAGGACTTGCCAGATTTTCAGATTTCTGAGAAGCCATTAAATTGGTTGAGAGCAAAATGTACAGATGACAGAATTATCTTTAAAGAAAGACTAAGACATTTAGCATAGAATAGAAATTCAGATGAACCAGCAGAAAATTAAAAACATTTTTGCGCTTGACTCAAAAGAAAGATACGGGTATCTATTGAGAAAGGTAGCCGACTTTGAAACGATTTATCTAATTGCTGATAATGAAGATAAATATGTTATGATTGGTTCAAATGGTTTAAGCGTTATTCCTGTTTGGCCTGAAAAAGAGTTTGCGGAACTATTTCTAACTGACGATTGGAAAGACTACAAAGTCATTGAATACGATATTTACGATTTTATGGAATGGCTAACCGATTTAGAAAATGAAAGGGTGGATTTAGCCGGATTTCCGAATTCGGATTTTAATACTGTTCACGTTTCCGCCGTGGATATGAAAAATCATCTCTTATTTGAATTAAGCCAGTATGAATAAAAAAACGTTTTACAACACGGTGTATAATTAATTGCTGGCGGATTCCTTAAACGGAATCCTTTGCAATCAATTATCTTTAAAGACGAGCGGACATTTTCCGTTGGAAAAGTCCGCAACTAATCATACACGAACCGTTAGCATACATTTTGAATGACACTTTCCGAAACATATTTTTATATTTTGATTTTTTCATATGCAGCTTTTGCAATATGGATAATCACATTTTCGGAGGACTTAAAGAATAACCAGATTTTTAAAACCTATTTACGGATTTCAATTTTGGTCGGACTTGTCGGCGTTCTCATGGAACTGTTTGACTGGTCATATTTTTGTAAGTACAATTGTCTTTTATTAACTTTTTCGCCCTTCATAACACTCCTATCCACAAAAGGGCTTACGATTCTGTATCAGAAAATTTTTAATGAAGAACCTTTTGCTGTTTATGAATTTGGTCTAGTAGATGGAATTTGGGTGCGAAACAAAGGGAATATAAAAAGACGATTTTACTACGCAATTTTCTCAGTAAATATCCTGATTTTTCCGGTAGGACTAATTGGTGGACTTTTTATACTGGTGGAAAAAAACGTATGCTAACAACACCTATAATTAATTGCGGGCGGATTTCCCTTCGGAAAATCCACGCATATTTAGTATGTTTATTCTGCGGGCCGAAATCCTGTCGGATTTCAAACCGCAACTAATCATAGCTTAGACGTTACCTGCAATTTGAAAAAAACTTGAGTAAAAATTTTATCTTAAATATAGCAATCAATAATTATGGAAACTCTGCTTTTCCTAAACTAAATAATGCCGTCAATGACGCAAAAAAATTTGAAACAATTCTATTAGAGAATTATGGCTTCGAAACTATTACAGATTCATTATTCGACGAAAATGCAACACGGAAAAATATAATTGAAAGTCTAAATAAACTTTCTACTTTAACAACAAATAGCGATAATTTAATTATTTATTTTGCTGGACACGGTTCAATTCATCCTAAAACGAAAAAAGGATATTGGATTCCTCAGGACGCCGAAAATCAAATAAGTGATTTTATTCCCAATTCTACTATTGTTGACGCTATTTACGGAATTGACGCAAAACACATATTACTTATTTTAGATTCTTGTTTTTCAGGTTCTTTTTTAAATCAAACTAGAAGTCAAGTTGAACATCATTATTTAAAACTTAATGAAAGTAAATCACGTTGGGTCATAACATCTGGACGTGATGAAAAAGTTTCCGATGGTAAACCGGGAATTGGAAGTCCATTTTCGGTTATACTTAATGAATTTTTAGAACAAAACACAGCTAAAACATTTTCCGTTTCGGAGTTAGCTACAATAGTTTCGAAAGGCACAGGAAATTCCTCTAAACAACAACCGATTTTTGCCCATATTGAAGGTGTTGGTCATCAGGATGGACAAATGATTTTTAATCTGGCTAATGAAGTAAAATTAAAAGCACCAGTTGAAGTGCAAACTGACTTATCAAAAATTGTTGTACCACTTGAAGCTTCGAAAAAAATTAAAAAATTAGGGTTATCTAAAAAAAGCATATTTGGTTTTTATAAAAACAACGATTCTATAATTGTAAAACTTAATGATTCTAAAAATGACTTCATTTGTAATGCTTACACCTATGAAGAAATAACAGAATATATTCCCGAATTTATAGATGTAGATGAGGAAACGTATATAGCAAATCTTACAAATTATGAAAAATTAGGAAAGCCAGAGGAAGGTACATTTGACTACGCGACAGTTTCATTTGAACGGACTTTTATAAAAGACACGCCTTATATGGCAATTTGTAAGTGCAGAGGGCAAATGGTTGCATTTAGCAAAACAGAAGATGGATACTATAACAATCTAATCTGTTGGGGAATAAATCAAGCTGAATCAGCCGCATTAATGATTATAGCTTTAGAAAAAGAAAATAAATTAAAAATAAAAACTGCAGGTAACAATGGCTATAAGTAATTGCTTGTTCTCGCCTACTTTGAAAATCCTAGCGGATTTTCAGTTTGGTGTGTACTTGTAAAGTTAAGTGCTAACCCACGCAACTACTCATAGGTACTGTGTCAAAAAACAAGTTTTTTCTTTAAAATTTTAGGAAGCAAGTTGATCTATCAAGTTGTTATCCCGCGCAGCAAGGGCTTCATGCTTTTGCTGCTTTTTTGTCTCAAATGCCACGTCATAGACTTCTTCGTTTTTCCATAAGGTGTACATCAATATCAACAACTTTCTTTGAACCGCTATTAAGGCCACCAATGGCTTTGCTTTCTTGGGTTTAAGTCTATCATAGAATTGTTTCAACGTTGGATTACAGCGCACGCAGGTCATCGACGGCATATGTAGAACTGCCCTGATATGGCTGTTCCCCTTTTTGCTGATCCTTGTTTTCCCTTTAAAGTTCCCGGACTCTCGCAATACAACATCATAACCGGCATAGCTGGTCAGTTGTTTTGCGTTCTCTATGGATTCAAAACCTAAGGTCTCTCCAACAACGGTAGCTGCCGATATGAAGGAAATACCCGGTATACTCACCATAAAGTTGATCTTGTTCCGCAGCACTTCATTTTTAGATATGAGTTCGTGCATCTCTTCTTCTATTGTTTCTATTTGAACTTTAATAAGCTTCAAGCGGTTCTTATGCCTTTTCAATGCTTTGGCATTATGATGAACACCCGATATGATTGCCCCCTGGCGGTTGTTCTCTATTGTTCTATCTTTTATCAAAGAACTTCGCTCCCTACTTAACGCTTTTAATCGTTGAAGTTCTTCACTGGGCGGTTGCCAAAGACGGATAGACCTTTCCAGACCGAGCATACTGAGCATTTTACAATCCAAAGCATCTGTCTTCGAACGTTGGTCCAGACTCCGAGCGTAACTTTTTACCCTGCCCGACTGCATTACACAAACCGAATAACCTTTGGCGTGTAGATAATGGGCCACGCCTTGATGGTATACTCCCGTGGCTTCCATGACCACCAAAAGCTCAACTTTGGTATCCGCGGATTTTCTCAACCATCTCAATAGCTCTTTGTAACCTGATAGATCATTGGGTACATCTGGATGGGAGGTGAATTCTTTATCAAGTCCATCTGTTAGAAAACCTAGGGATAATGACAAGTTCAGTTTGGACACATCGATACCCAAACATTGTTTTAAACGTTTTTCCATAACATCGTTTTTTTTAGCTATAACTTTCCTCAGCATCCTTGCTCGCATTTGATTCGATCTCTGTTGAATAGGACCTAGGTACTGTCCGGATTCCAAGAAAATTATAGAAGGGCGGGATTCCTATGAAACGATATCACCATAGGCGTATCTAGCCGAGACCTCTCTGTCCCTTCTATTTTAGCATATTGTTGAGTATACAAGCTACCGCTTTTAAAAGCGGTAGCTTGGTTAGAGTGTAACCCTAAGCGACGATATCATTATTCTGCATCTAGCCAAACCACGAAATCACTCTTCTTTACCAACTCTTTTATTATTCTATAATACCTTATCTTCAACTTAAGTATCAAACATACGAGCCGAGACCGTTAGCTAAAATTGCTCAAAAAATTTAAAATGGTACATTTCGGAATACTTAGATTTTTTGGAGGAATAGCGTATTGGATTTTGAATGGATTTAAGGGAAAGTTCACTGATATGATGGACAAACAATATTCAGCAATTGTTGGACTTTTTTTCATTACGCTTTTGGTAATTGTCATTGCGGAATTTTATTAAAGTAATGGGATTTAAAAAACCTTGCGGAGTGAATCAAAACGTAAACAGACTCTTGGACTTCTCAAAACTTCAGTTTTTTCAAGGCAAAAAGCCTATTAGAAACAAAAATGGTGGAATTAAAAACAACTCGGAAATCGAAAAAGTTGAAAAAGCCGTCCGGACCGACTTGCCACTCAGTCGGAATCGGAAAACTGAATCATAATCAGGAAGTTTATAATCAAGTGGGTAACAACTTTAGCTAACACGGTGTATAATTAATTGCGGTCGGAATTTCCAAATGGAAATTCCTGCAATCAATTATCTTTAGAGTCAGGCGGACATTTTCCGTTGGAAAAGTCCGCAACTAATCATACACGAACCGTTGGGCATAATTAAAAACCGTCCTAAATTCAACATAAATAGTAGAATATGAAAACAGATTATTTAAAGGAAATATTCAAAGATTATTTGTTGGAAAAAAACACTCAATACGCAATTTTAATAAATGGAGAATGGGGTTGTGGAAAAACTTTTTATTGGAAAAACAAATTATCCAAAATAGCAAAAGATAGTGAACTAAAAGTAATTTATATTTCACTAAATGGAATCAGCGATATTAAACTACTTGAAAAAACACTTTTTTATAAAATAATTCCTTTTTTAGGTAAAAGTGATAATAAATATTTAGAAAGCACTTTTAAACTTATAGGAAACGCAATTGATAAGGTTGGAAAACATTTTATTGACACAGACCTAAATGATATTTTCAAAGGTGTTGGAATAGACACTTATAGTTTTGAAAATTATATCATATGTTTTGATGATTTAGAAAGATGCCAAATACCAATACAAGAAATTTTAGGTTTTATAAATAACTTCATTGAACATAAAAAACTAAAGTCTATAATACTTTCTGATGAAAGTAAAATATCAAAAAACAAGACATATTACAATATAAAAGAAAAGGTTATAGAAAGAACCATAAATTTTGAACCTGATATTGAATATGTAATTAGTCAGGTAATAAAAAAATATGAAACTGAAAATAATGATTATTATAAATTTCTTGTAGAATATGAAAAAGTAATTTCTGAATTCTTTGTTAGTTATAAAATTAATAACATTAGAATAATTACTTTTTTTCTAAAATCATTAAATAAAATTCACCCATCTCTTTGCGGAATTGAAAGACAATATATACTTGAAATATTATTCTTCGCTTCAATAATATCAACTGAATTTAAATTAGGTCGATTAATATCAAACGATAATAGTAATCCGAAAGGCATTCAACATATTGATATGCATTTTCCAAATTTGTTTAAGAAGAAAGAGAGTTTTGGAGAACCGATTATTAAATCAGAAAAAGAAGAAAAACCAAAATCTTATGAGAAGATATTTTATGACACTTATTTAACTGACCGAATATCTGACTATTTCTTTTATCCTTCTATTTACAAGTACATTTTGTCAGGATTCTTAAAAAAACAGGAATTAGATAATGAAATTAAAAAACGCTATCCCGAAATAATAAGTGATGAAATAATTAGCTTCAGAAAGTTGTTAAATTATAAATTCAGGGAATTATCAAATAAAGATTTTATCGAAACTGAAATAAAAGTTAGGGAATATGCAACTCAAGGAAAATATAACATTTATGATTATGCACAAATCACAAAATTTTATTATTTTTTTTCAGATAATAATTTAATTGATTTATCAATAGACGATATCAATACGTTTATAGATTCTGGTTTATCAATTTCTAAAAATAGAAAACAAATTAACGACACAATTTTTTCGAACTTGATGCATTTTGGAGACGAAGACAAACGAGTAGCTGAAATAAAAAAGAAAATAAAAAATATCCATAATGAAATAAAAAATAAATTAGATGAAATTAAAGCGAATGACTTAATTGATATTATAAAAAGTGATAATCAAGAAATTTTAGTGAAATATTTTGCTGACAATAATTTTTCTAAAACGGTATTTAAGTATTTAGACATAGAGCAATTATCTATTGCAATCATTGAAACATCAAATAGACAATTATTTGACTTTACTGAAATTTTAGGAAGCAGATATACATCAACAAATATTGGAGAATTTCTATTTGAGGATTACGAACCTCTAACAGAACTAAAAGAACTATTAAGAACGAAAATGGATAGTTTTGAAAATACAAATCAAAAGTTTTTACTTGAAGAATTAAGCGATAAATTGGAGTCTATATGCAATCATTTAATGAGTACGAAAAAAAAATAACTATGCCCAACACCATATATAAGCTATGGCTTGGTCTGTGCTCACTTGGAAAATCCTGCGGATTTTTCCAAAGCCAGTTTTTATTTGGAGAGGTTCGTGCCGAGACACGCCACAGCTCATATACATAACCGTTGTACGTCATTTTGAAAGCCCGAAAATAACATGAAAAATAAGTGAAGTTTATAAATAAAATTCAATTCTAATATTGCTCGGGTCATTGAGCCAAATCTTTTCTTTTTTGCTTGAATCATCTATATGAATACCACTGTTTTTTATTTCTTTTTCATTTAAGACTTTTTCTACTTCCTCTAATTCTGATAGGTTTTTAACTCCGAATGCAACGTGGTCAAGTCCAATATTTGATGGGTCGAATTTTGTACTTAATTGATTTTTGTGTTCTTTTTGTATAAAAATCAACATCGTTTGTCCCACTTGATACATCGCTGTATTTGAATTGGCATAAAGCGCTTGACCAAATATCCTGGTATAAAATTGTTCTGTTTCAGTTAAATCGGAAATCGTAAAAACGATGTGATGAATATTTAAATTTTCTTTAATACTATTTTTTATCATTTTTATAAAATTACAGGTTAATGATTACGTTGCATTTCGCACAGTAGCTAACAAATCGTGAGGATAACCTAATGCTACCTTGCTTAAATTATCCAGATCTATAATATGTTCTTCTGTTAGCTTAATATGGGTTGCTTTTAAGGACTCCTGGAAATGGGAGATTTAACGCGCTCCAATTAAAGGAAATGCGTTCTTTGATAATACCCAGGCAAATGCAACCTGTCCAGCAGTGGCATTAACTTCTTTTCCTATCGCGAGAAGCTTATCGATTATAGTTTTTGTTTTTTCATCTTCCTTGTATTCAGAATCTCCTCCTAAACTAATTCGACCCGATTCTCAATTTCTATATTTTGCGGTTAGCACGCCTCCCGCCAACGGAGAATACATCATAGTTGCTAGACCAAATTCTTCTGCCATAGGAATTAACTCACGGTCTGCAGTACGCTGTACTAAATTGTATTCAATTTGCAGGGCAGTTAAATTTGTCAAACTTGCAATAGATGCAACTTTCCAGGCAGGGTAATTAGTTAAACCAGTATATAAAACTTTCCCTTCTTTCACCAAGTCTTCTAAACCTCTAATAATTTCATCCATAGGAGTTACACCATCATCAAAATGAGGCATATAAATATCTATATAGTCGGTTTTTAATCGCTTTAAGCTTGATTCTACCGCTTGTTTCATCGATTTGCGATGATTCCCATAATTACTTATTGCAGGATTAACTTCACTACTTTTCGTATACTTTGAACAAATAATAAAATTGTTTCGTTGATTCTCCAGAAAACCACCTACGATTTCTTCTGCTTCACCAAGTTGATACAAGTCAGATATATCTATAATATTTCCTCCAGCCTCCTGGTATGCTGAAAGTATTTTTTTGGATTCTTCTGGGGTTGCTCCATATCCTTTTCTAGTTCCAAAGTTGGCAGCTCCTAAAACAACTTCACTTGCATATAACCCTGTATTAGCTCCAAATAATTTATAATTCATCACCATTAAATTTTATGGGGCAAAAATACAACCCCTCATTACTGCCATCAAGTACGGATAAATTTGTCCGTATTAAAAACCAGTATATTTGCATGGAAACATCCTCATTTATGTACAAGAGAAAAACACCGGTATCTGTTGATTGTGGTCTTCATCTTTTTATGGAGGTGGTAAACGGCAAATGGAAGATTAATTTAATATGGTGTATCTATAATGGAATTATACGTCCAGGTGAATTGCAAAGGAGGATTCCTAATGCCTCCAGACGAGTGTTAGAAACTCAATTAAAACAACTAGTTAATAACGGAATTCTTTCAAAAAAAGATTACGAAACAAAGCCTCCAAAAGTTGAATATAGTTTAACTAAATTAGGAGAATCATTAATTCCAATTATTAAGTCCACAGCAAAATGGGGAGAAGAAAATAGAGGAGAATTGGAAAAATTAGTAGTGAAATAAAAAACGCCGTACAACAAGTGCTATAAGTAATTGCTTGCCCTTGCCTACTTCTGAAAATCCTCGCGGATTTTCAGTTTGGTATGTACTTGCAAAGTTAATCCCTATACCACGCAACTACTCATAGCCAAGAACGTTGTGTGTAATTAGAAAAACCTGAATTGAATGAATACATATCTCTCTGACTCTGGAAAGTTTTTTAAAATGGTTTCAATCGGAATTCAAAAGAATTTGGATGACTTTCAAGTAATTCAGTTGACATTAAATTTCGCTTTGGGTTTAGAAAGATTATTAAAAGGAATTTTATATGATATAAATCCCATTTACATATTAATTGAACCTGATTTCAAACATTCTTTGCAATGTCTTTATAAAGAAAAAATCATAGCTGAAAGTAAAACTTCAAAGGAATTAGCAACTAACCCGAATGAAGATGTAATTACGTTTCGTAATAGCTTGTTAAGAGCTCAACACATTTCAAAAGTTTGCTATGACAATAAAAATCTTTTATTCAATATTTCAAATGCCAGAGATATAATTGTGCACCACGAACTGAATCGATTAGACATTAATTCTTTAAAAGAAATTCTTCAGAGGGATTTTTATCCTTTTTTAAAGGATATTTCAACCGAGCTATCTATAAAAAAGGGACATTTCTTTGATGGGTCACACATTAAACTTTCAAAGCTATCCAGTACTTTACAAACCGATTTAGAAAAGAAATTAAAACTTATCCTTGAGGCACATCAAGAAACTTGGTTGTCATTAAAAGGAAACAAAGGCTTCATTACAGACAAAGAAGAAGTTACTAAAAACATCTTGAGTACTTCATACAAAGAAGAAACAAAATGTCCTTCTTGTGAAAACAGTGCTGTTATCTATTTACAACCTATTAAAGAATATAATCCCTTTGAAAAAGATGAAATTATAATTGGATTTGAAGTAAAAAAACTTAAATGTCAATTTTGTAAACTTGAGATATCCGATTCTGTGATTTTAGACCATTTGGAAATAAGAGATAAAAAAATTCACAGAAAAAACAATTGTGCGCGCTGTGACAAAGAATTGGACATAGATAACGCAACTGGGCTTTGTTCGGAATGTGATGAATATTATGGAACTGAAAATTAAATAACTACACACAACAATGGCTCCTATGAAAAGCCCTAGTCCAGTTCTCCAAAGTTAGCATTTAATTTTCAATTACTTCATAATGATGGTTTTGGGGTGTTGAATCGTTGATAATTCCGATAGGATTATCAATCATTCAACACCATATAACTTGCTCGGCATCCTATATGTGATACACCGTTATCGGCGTTCACCGGCATCTGTATGATTATAAGCTATAATAGGCCCGGCCACTTGCTAACCGGTGTGATCCATTCTATGACGGTCACCTACATTGTTCTGTGTTACGGGCCATTCTACTTTGATTGTGAGCTTCGCTATGTCCTGTTCAAATTTTCCTATTCCACTACCCCTATCTGATAGGGGATTCCTGTTTTTATCACCGCCAGGGTACGGCTCAAAAGCTTACGGGCGACTTTGACGATTACCGATTTTACGTTCTTGCCCTGATGCTTGCGGTAATATCCCTGCATTACCGGATCTGTCCTTATAGCTTGCCAGGAGGCTTCTATGAAATAGCTGCGTATCAAACGATGTGAGCGCATGCTTACACCTGTGTGACGAACCCTATCCCCGCTTTGATAGATTCCCGGAGCCAGACCTACATAACCCGCAAGATGCTTGATATTCGTAAACCTGCGCAGATCTCCCAGCTCGCTCAGTATGCCACTGGCCACTATCGGGCCGATACCGGGTATACTGCGCAAAAGCATATATTCCCCCTTGTAATGTTTCTTGGTCCATTTGCGCAATTGGTTCGATACGTCCCTGAACTCCCGGTCGATGAACCTGAAGCTGCGCATGCGGCTCTCCAATACTTCCTTGCCCGTTCCGTATTCGAGATCAAGCCCGTCCAGCCAATCACCGAAACCATGGCTGCAGTGATCGTTGTCAAATTCCTCCTGGACCTTTATACCGTAATAGAGCAACTGCATCTTGATATGGCTCTTTATCTGGCGAATGTCCTTGACCAGTTCGTTCCTCCTACGGAACAGACTGCGCAACTGTTCCCGTTGTGGGTCCGGGAACACTATACTTTCCAAAAGGCCCTCCTTGAGTTCCCTCGCTATAATTTGTGAATCGATACGGTCCGTCTTGGTGTGGCGTTCCTTGCCCTTCCTGAAGATATCGGCAGGGTTTACCACAAGGGAACGCCAGCCAAAGCCCTCGAAACATCGGTGCCCACCTTAACCGCAACAACCGGCCTCGTAAGCCGTCGAAACCTCATGGTACGGATAGTGCCGCTCCACATGTTCCCTTAGACCCTCAGGGTCGGGGGACATGGAAAAGGTCCTGCCCGAGGACAGGTCCGTGGCACAGTGTACCTTCCAACTACGCTTGTGTATGTCGATACCAATGAATAACTTGGGACTTGCAGTGTGTTCCGCTTTCATATCTTTTTGTTTTAGAGAACTTTAAAGATAAAGGACACGCTGCTTTTACATAGATGCTAACCGCAATTACGGGCAGCAGTACTTAACTGAAAAAGACTAACTTTAAAACCGTAACTACGGTTATACTTACAGTTAGCCCACATGATTAAAAGCTAAAATATGAGTAAAGGAACGTGTTTTTTAATATTGCTACTTGTAAATTTTTTAAACGGTCAAAGCACAAATCAAATCCGTTGGTATGAAACTACGTCAGATTATGTCTATAATAATTTGTCCGAAGATTATGTTATTCCAAAAAAAATTCAATTTGAATCTGAAAGATTTCTAAGAATTACCAAACTCTTGAATCCAGCGACCGGCAAAAAAAGTAAAAAGGCCGGATATCCATGGGCCGTTAGTTATGACTCCATTGTTTATTTCAATCTTAGATATGGAACGAGTGTACAATTAGATGAACTCTATATAAATCCCGACATTACTGGAAGATTCTGTGTGGTTTACGCCGACAAAGAAATATTGGAAGTAATCTATCAATTCAGCACACAGTATTATGGTGGCGGCTTGCTGGGAGTTTTGATTAATGATTCCGGTAAATGGGGAAGGAATTGGAAAAATGAAAACGATGATAAGATTAAAATTCTTATTATGGACACCCAAAAACTTGAAATCCTTAATAGCAAAGGAAGGGGAAATTCTGCATGGAAAGTATTGTCTAAGGATAATTTTAACGAAATACTTGACTTGAATTATGACAAAGAAATATTAAAAGACTTGGATCTAAAGGAAATCAAAGAAATCATTGATAAAAAGAATAACGTCGGCTAACAAAACCTAAACGTAATGCGGACTTTAGAGCAAAATCGAAAGGTCTGTGTATATTTATAATGTCGCTAAATCTTACGGATTTAGCTTTGGACAAGAAAAAATAAAACTAAACAATAAGCTTTAGCTTCGTGCATATACAGAAACTCAACGTTTCCTTTCCTCCGCACTAAGCTTAGCTCAACGGTTATCTGTAAGCTGAAAAAGAAAAAATACTATCCATATAATTTGGTGTTCATGTATAAACTATCAATTAAGAAGCCAAGACAAATTTTGAAAAAGACTCTCTATTTAATATTATTTATTATTTTGGTTAGTTGTTCTTTTAACTTTTCTGATGATTATTATAATGACATTGAACTACAAGAGGTAGATTTAAATGTTACTTTAACCAATCTTCAAAAGGGTGAAGTTCTAATTTCATCCAGAGAGATTCTTTATCAATTCCCAAATTCAAGAAACACGCTCTACAATATTTCTATTTATCTTGATGGTGTATTAATTGAGGATACTTCAAATAATTCAGGTTCTTTTATATTAGATTTAAATACTATTGAAGATGGCGAACACCTTTTGGAAGTATCATATGCCTATTCAACAAACTCTGGTAGTTTAGCGAGTATCTTAGACGCGGAAGCTTTTACTAAATTAGATCGTTATCCTTTTACGGTCGACAAATCACTTTCCAATCCGTTTGAAATAGAAAGCGTTGAAATTGTTGATGGAACTATTTTTCTTTATTGGAATGAAGCACCAGATTACCAGGACAATGAAGTGTACCTAGTAGTAACACATAGAGGTTCAGATGGCTACGAATATATTAGCAATGAAATTAGTTTATCTGACGAGATAATTGAAAATGGAGTCTTTAATGATACTTTAACCGTGCTCTACGACCCTATTTATCATATTAAGGTATTAAATGAATTTGAAGAAAAGAACGGAGCTGAAATTCCGCTTATAATGGATCAGATAGAAGTACTATCAGTAAATCTCATCAATGGAACAGATTTTGAAATTGAATTTAGTGAGCACCCATTGTATAGTAATTTTGAAGAATATTATGTTTGGTTTCAACGTTCATTCAGTGGTGGTGTAACTACTTTAAAGAAATCGTTAGACCCAAAAGGTGATACAGTGGCTTTAGATGGATACCATTTTGGGCCAAGTGGCATGTCCTTCTACTTCAGAACAGGTTCCAGTATTTTTGCTACTCAGGTACATTATCTAAATTATAGACTTGGATCAAAATTAGATTTGGAACAAATTGTAGATGTTGTCTATTCCTCAAAACATGATGAATTTTATCTTTTAGAAGAAAATAGTGTCAAAGTTTATACAGGTGAGTTTCAGTTAAAGGAAACGATAAGTTTTAGTACTATTTCGGGTTCAAGCGTTTTTAAAAGTATCGAATTAGATGAAACCCAAGATTACTTTTATGTTGACTCCAGTGAACAAGCCATAACCTATGATTTAAGCTTAGGTAGAGTTTCGGAATATTATACTATAAGTGAATTTGGCACGCATAGTTTGAACTCCATAGCTTTCGTAAGAGGAAATCTACTTTTTGTAGACGACGATTCAAACCAATTGGTTACCGCATATGATATTCATTCCAAAAATTTAATATTACAACAACAGAAAAACGAATATTTCTCTATCGGTAGGTCTCCATCCTATTTTTCTGTAGATGGTTTGCTTTATGAAAATACAGGAGGTTCCTTTTTACTGTACGATGATTTAAACTCATATATTGATGTTGATGTAGAATATGTTGAATTTGGTAATGATGACGAGAATTTATGCTTTGGCAATTATACTAGAAATTGGACGGGTCAAGAATACAATGTAGCTGCCAAAACTGCTAGTAGAAGTAGGTTATGGGAGGCTGGCCATACATTCAGGGAAATAAATTATACAGAAGATTCAGAGGTTTTCACAATTGGTTACTTTAATTCTGGAGGTATTAGAGCTACTAAAACAGATTTGTCTGGTAATACTTCAGAAATGAGAATTTATTCAACACAGGATACCAAATACTGGTATTTTAATGGCTATATAATTGACTCAGATGGGTATTATCTAAAAACTAATCTATTTTACTAAGTTTATGAAAGAAACGCTTTTATTTTTTTTACTGTTATTTTGCTTTATTTCATTTGCTCAAAACGGAAAGATTGTTTTTGAAACCAACTACAATACTTTTTCCCATACATCACTTTCAGAATTTCAAGAAGAGTTTAAAGCTGATTTGCCCGAAATTCCGATTCAAACAACCGACGATTTTCCTGGAAATTTTGGTTTTAGTCTAGGTTATGAGTTGATAGACAAAAGCGTCTTCATATTCGCCAGCTATAATACAACAGGCGGTAAACTTTCTTATTCAGATTATTCGGGTGTAGTTCGTATTACAGAAGAGTTAATAGGGTATACGTTTGGTGCCGAATATTTAGTACCCTTCTCTGAAACAGACAATAATTTCACCTTAGGTTTAAGAGGATACGGAATGTTCTCTACCATGAACTTAGAAAACTATACCAAAATATCAGAAAGTGTATCTCAAGATGAGATTGTATTTCAATCGGTAAACTTAGGCGTAGGTGCCCGTGTATTATATGAGTACCCCGTTTCTTTCTTTATTATACGAGCATCAGTAGGTTTTGACCTCACTTTTGGTGGTTCACTTACCTTCAAAGAAAATAATGATTTTTACTTAGAAGATAATAACGATGATAAGGTGAGGACAAATTGGACTGGATTAAGAACTGGGATTGGTATAGCTATACCTATTTAATTATAACTTATAGTAAACTAATCTTTAATTTGAATTCCCCCAAATCAATAAGACTAAAAAGTCAACAGATAACAATACCTAAACGTAATGCGTACTTTTGGGCTAAATCGAATGGTCTGTGTATATTTATAATGTCGCTAAATCTTACGGATTTAGCTTTGGACAAGAAAAAATAAAACTAAACAATAAGCTTTAGATTAAAAGTTGTAAGTAATTTGCCATCGCCATCGTTCTTTTGTTCAAGTATTGTGTGAGCAATGTTGTGGATAAAAAATCGGAGTCGCTGAACGAGCGGAGTTCCCGTTCCGTTTTACACTGATCATAAACAAATGTATACATCAATATAAAACGGGAGTCTTGAACAAAAGAGATCCTGTTATTGTCTTATGGCAAACTATCCATGGATTTTATTCCTAATTTTAGGGAAAGGTAAAATTAAAATAAAACCACTCACAACTAAAACCACTCACAACACGCTGTATAATCAATGGCCGCAACAGCCAACGCGCCACCAAAGCCACTAACCATACAGCTATCGTCGAGCCCTAATGAAGGGAGCACCGATAAACCGTAATGAAAGGCTGTATTCAATTGGTACTATCCATAATGCCTTTAATCTGAAAAGAGATGCCTATTACAAATTCCATAAATGCCATACCGCTAAAAAAGAGATGGAACAGATCGTTGTCGGACTCGTTCGAAAAAGTAGAAGAACGTTACCCAGGGAGGTACCAGAAAACTGATGAGGTCATTACATCAGGACTTTCAGCAACGGCACCTGAAAATAGGCAGGGACAGGTTATTCGGTATCTTAAGAGAGCACAGGTTACTCATTAGAAGAAAAAAATATTCTTCCAGGACCACCAGTCCATATCACAGGTTCCATAAGTACAAGAACATCATTAAAGATGTTCAGGTTAAAGGGACCAATCAAGTTTGGGCCTCGGACATCACCTATATCAGGACCATAAAAGGATTTTGTTATCTAGTGCTGATTACAGATATGTATTCCAGGAAAATCTTGGATATGACCTGAATGATAGCTTGGAACTAAACGGATGTGTAAGAGCTCTTAACAAAGCCATATACCAAGCTGAAAACACAAAAGGACTTATCCACCAATCAGACAGAGGCATCCAATATTGAAGCAATGTATACACTCAGATCCTGAAAAGAAAAAAGATAAATATCAGTATGACGGAAGAAAACCATTGTTGCGAAAATGCCCTCGCCGAAAGGGTCAACGAGATTCTTAAAGATGAATTTTATCTCGACCAGACCTTTACAAATATGGCTCACGCAAAGAGAGCGACAAAAAATGCAATTAATTTGTACAATGAAATTAGGTTAAATTTATCTTTAGGCTTTAAAACACCTAATATGGTATAATGAATTAACAGCGTAAATCAATTTTAACCTGTAGCCATATTTCAGGACGTGACATTTGAAATTGTTCATTATAAATTGAATCGTTTTTTTTTAATTAAAATATACAACAGGTTATATAATAATAGAAATACCCCTAATTGAATACCTTATAAATATCGATAATAATCTTTGTTTTTCTTAAAATAGAAAATATATTTGCGTAATTATTTTTAACAAGTCTAAATAAATATAGATGAAAATTATTACCCTAACCGTAGCTTTTCTATTATCATTTTGTTCTTTTTCACAATCTAAATTAAAAGGAAAAATAACTGATGAAAAAAATCAACCTATTTTCGGGGCTACCGTATACATTGAAGAACTAAAACAAGGCACAACAACTGATTTAGAAGGAAATTATGAGTTGTCGAATATTGAAGAAGGAATTTGGAAAGTAACCTTTCGAATGTTGGGATACCAAACTCAAAGTGAGAATTTTTCGTTTACACAAAATAGCGAGATATCATATTCAATACTACTGAAGGAAGATATAAATAGCTTGAATGAAGTCGTAGTTTCTGCAAGTAGACGTTCAGAATATCTTTCAGAAATTCCTGCTTCGGTGACTGTTGTCAATGAAGTTAAATTGCAAGAGTTATCAAATTCCACAACAAATATTAGTGACATATTGGAGTTCACGGTCCCCGGTCTAGCAGCTTCAACGGGCACTTTTTCCAATTGGGGGCAAACCTTACGTGGTCGTTCACTTTTGGTAATGGTGGATGGAATTCCACAATCTACGCCGTTGAGAAATGGCCAATTGGGAATAAAATCCATAAGCCCAAATGATATCAGCAGGGTCGAGGTCATTAAGGGAGCAACATCAATTTTTGGAAATGGTGGAAATGGTGGTTTCATTAATTACATAACTAAAAAACCAAATGCCACCGATAGAATTGAAGGGTCTACGAATGTTTGGGGAACTTCAAACCTTGCAAAAACAAAAGATGCCTTAGGTTTTGGGGTGTACCAGTCATTGAAAGGTAATTTGAATAGGTTTAACTACTATATAAGTGGAAGTTATGAGAAAACCGGCAATAAATATGATGCTGACGGTGTTGTTATTCTTCCTACTTACGGACTTGATAACACGAATATTTACAGTACACTCGCAAAAATTGAATATCGGATTTCTGACAACCAAAAAATCACCTTAGGGGGGAATTTGTACAAATCTAAACAGGACACACCCTTTATTCCAGTTCCAGCAGAATTTGAGGTTTTTAACGAAAAAGGTGAGTATTCCTTAACGGCAGGCTATGGTGTTAAAGGTTCTGTTGAAGGCCAAGAACCAACAGGAACGACACTTATAAATGGTCAATTAAAATATAATCTAAACCATATTTTTTCTGGTACTACCGATTTTACAACGGATCTTTATTATCAAAATACAGAGAATATTTTCTTTTATTCCGATAAATTCGAAAATGGCGGACAATCTGTTATCAATGCTGAGAAATATGGACTTAGGCCTAATTTCAACACCAGCATTAACACCAATAGTTCCATGGATGTTACCTTAACCTATGGTATTGATTTACTTAAGGACAAAACCAACCAAGGCCTTTTGGATGGTAGATTATGGGTGCCGAATACTGAAATGTTGAGTTGGGCACCTTATGTACAATCTACTTTGAGGTTAGACAATAGATGGGTTGTTAAAGCAGGGTTACGATACGATGATATGAATATAGATATTGCAGATTACAACACATTGCCATATTCGCCTTTAGGGGACGGAAATTACAATCCTTCGGTTGCTGTACAAGGTGGCAAAATCGGATTCGACAATTTAGCATTCAATATTGGACTACGTTATATAGAACATCAAGAATTTATTCCTTATATCAGCTATTCACAAGGGTTTTCTATTGCCGATCTCGGATCTGTTTTACGTTCTGCAACTGCCGATAATATAAATGATATTCAGTTGGAACCCGCTGTGACTAAAAATTATGAATTTGGATTTTTGTCTAAGTTCAATAATTTTAAACTAGAGGCGGTAGGTTATTACAGTACCTCTAACTTAGGGACAGGTGTTGTTTTTGATGAAACCATCAATTCTTTTGTGCCATCAAAACAACCGCAGGACATTTATGGTGGTGAAATTGCTATTGATTATGTTACGAACAACAATAAATTACAAGTAGGAACTTCCTATTCCTATGTGGAAGGTGTGACCCATAGTGCGACGAATGAAAACACCTTAACCTATTTGGGAGGTGATGTTATTGCAGCCCCCAAATGGACTGCCTATGTTACTTGGAAACCTACTGAAAAAGTCAATACTTCTTTACGAATGACCAATTTAGGAGATAGAAAACGATTTGACCCCTATTTGGATGCCAATGATAATTATACTTTTAGACACACCCAGTTTCCTGTTAAAGGATATACATTACTGAATTGGTCGGCTACTTATCGCTTAAATACTAATACGTCGGTTTCCTTTGCCGTTAATAATCTACTGAATGAATATTATTTGCCAGGCAGATCACAATGGGCAGCACCGCTAAGGGATTTTACAGGAGCTGGTGAAGGCACTAATGCAAAATTAAGCCTTCAGTACAATTTTTAATTTCAGTACCAGTGCTAGTGACTACTCTAGCACTGGTACTATTACTTTAATATAGCTATTATTGGTACTCTTTAATAAAACAATACGGAAAATACACCTCTGGCTTGGAATTACTTGCGGACTGATAGCATCCTTTTCAGGACTCACAGGCTCGCTATACGTTTGGCAACCAGAAATAACAGCAGCTCTCAACCCCAAATTACTAAAAGTTGAGAATAATGAAAATATTAAGGAGGAAACACTTTTAAAATCAGCCGTATCTTTAATAAAAACCCACAATGATAGTATAGATAAAATTATTCTTCCGTATCGTGAACAGCAAACCACAGCAATTCAGTTTAAAAACGGAAAAAAGTGCTACTACCACCCCGTTACCACTGAATTTTTAGGTGAAAAATCGGCCTCTATATCTTTTTTTGAAAACCTATTAAATCTGCATCGTACTTTAGGAATTCCCAAAATGGGCAAGTACATCATAGGAACCAGTGCAATTATTTTCTTTCTAATGCTAATAACTTCTGGCGTTTATATTTGGTGGAATGCTTATGCCAATAACTTGAAACAAGGCCTCAAATTAAAATGGAAGGCAAAAAAGAAAAAGCGTAATTATGATCTTCACAAGGTATTCGGAATCTATTTTTTTATCCCGCTAATTATGATAGCATTTAGTGGTTCGTATTTTACCTATAGTGCATCCTATAAAAAGGCTTTGGGTATTTTTGATAGACCGAACAATAATTTAACAGCACTACAAAAAAACAATAGTAAGGACTTTTCAACCCTTAATGAGACTTTATTTAACTCCAATGAAGATTATGCTTTACGTGCTATTTATTTCCCAAAAGATGGAACTGATAATTATCGATTACGATATATAAAGAACCGTTCGATAAAAGCGGGGTATCGAAAAACAAAAGAGATAGAAATAACTAAAAACGGACTAAGAACAACCTTGTCAGATTTTAAATCGGATTCTAACAGCAATCGGATCGCCGCACAATTCTATCCTATTCATATTGGTGAAATTGCAGGTATTTTCGGTAGGGTTTTGGTCTTCATTTCTGGCTTTGTACCATTGGTGTTGTTTATCACGGGTTTTAGAATATTTCTTTTAAAAAAGAATAGAGGTTTGAAAAGAAAATGCGTTGGCTAACTTTTTTCAGAAGAGCATTCAGTAATCGTCCATGATTTAATAAGAACCACCATATGATTCTAACATGCTTATATTGAGTAAGAAGTTTTAAAAAATAAGTAGTTCTTTCAAGCGGATAGCTGACAAGACATTTCACCTAAAAACCATCTACAATAACCGTCCTATTAATTGTGTAATCCTTTATACCTTAAAAGTTCCAATAACATTTTTGGCTCATCCGTCTGTATAATGTTAACACCATTTTTTATTAATTCTTGAAGTACTTCTTCTCCCTTACCGTATCTTATCTGTGCATCTTCTTGTCCCAAGGTATTGATCCAAATTCTTGAATTATTTTTTTTCAATAAATCACCAACCTCTTGTGTGTTAAAGTTTGAATCTATATGTACTACAGGGGGAGCAAATCTTACAAGGGCAGAATCGGCCATTTGCAAGGAATACGCCCTAGGCATAAGCTGCGCCGATTTGTCGAATTGCCGAATTGATTCCAATTGGTCATAATCGTTATCAAAATAAAATACGTTGTTCTCGATTCCAAGCTCATGAACTGCCTTCAAAATTCCTTCTACATTATCGGTTTTCATATCTACATCTACCATGATTTTCCCTTTTACAACTTTTAAAAATTCTTCAAAGGTCGGCACTGATTCTTCACTTATTCTACCGTACGGAGCTTTTAATTTATAAGACTTTATCTCGGCCAAAGTCATCTCTTCGACCTTACCCGTTCCGGTAGTCGTACGATCTATTGAACTGTCGTGCATTAAAATTAAGTGACCATCTTTTGTTGTTTTTACATCAGCCTCAATAATATCCACCCCTAATTCTATCGCTTTCAAGGAAGAGGCGATTGAATTCTCAAAATTATCCATATGTGCACCACGATGTGCCGCGACCAAAACTGTTTTCGAATTTGGATTTTTAAACGCCGCTATAGTAGTAGAAAGGTCTGTAGCCGTTTTTGAACTTGAACATGCCAATCCTAAAAAAAGGACAATTAAAACAGCTATTTTTTTTACACTTTTCATATTGAATTAATTAGTTAACTGGTTTTTATTCTAGGTTATAATTGCTTGGTGAGGTAAATGAAACTTGACCTAGTCCTTAACAGGTGCGCTTATAGCATTAACATATCTACCCACCCAATACGGAAGTAAATAAATATAAGGTGCGTACTCCCGAGTCCCATCACTACCCCCATCATTTCTATAGGCCCCGTTATGCAAATGTAAAGTACGCTCGTCGCCAGGCAGTACTTCCGAATAGGTCTGGTCCCTAAAGTTCGGTTCCAATCTTTTTAAATCTTTTCGTTTACTATTGTCTATTTTCCAATCGATAAGATCCATTGGAAACTCGCGCAACCACCAAGCGGACGCTTCACTATCGATATTTTTACCGCCAGATAGCGCATAAAGATAATTCCAAAGTGGGTTTTTTTCTGTCCGCTCAAGTTCCCAATGACTTTTTACGGCTTCAAAATGTGCATCTTTCTGCTGTTCATTCAACGAATAATTGACAAAAGCCGGAGCGGTCAGAAAATACATTTCATCATCAGAATGGTTCCATTTATCACTTAAATCTTCACCTTCCACGAAACCGATTACTGAAGCAGGTCGATTCGCATTTTCGTCATACCCATATTTTCGAATCAATTTTTCAGCTTCCTTTTTATATTTATTGTCTTTTGTAAAATGATATGCAGTTTGTAAGAACGACAAAATGAGCGTTGAATTCAATCGTCTATCACCAACATTGATAGGAAAGTTATTCACATACTTTGGATTCCACCTCCCCCAAGCCGTAGGCTCACCATTCCAATCGACTAAATACCAATCATTATCGATAATATGATCCATCTGTATTTTTATTTGATGTATTGCCCTGTCCCGCCAAGCTTTATCGGGCGCCAATTCGGCAAATAGCGCATATACAAAAAAGTGTCCGCATGACTCATCGCTACTTGTAGTCGATTTCCAACGCCAGATACCATCATCGGATAATCGCCAAATCCTTCCTTTTTCCGCAACATGCTTTTTGTACCATTCTTCCGAAAAACCATTGGCATGAAGACCCGTCTCATATCCGTCCCTTTCAAAAGACCTTGCTGGAAATCCTTTTAGGTCTGGAAGGCTTGTTAACCGTTCCATGGCTTCAAATGTTTCGTATGCATTTTGCTTGGCATCTTCTGATTTTGTCACCGCATATCTAAACAATTCACCAGCCAAATACATTGATGTCCAAAGTCCATCATTATCCGTGTCGTGATTATAACCAGTGGAAAGATCCCCAGAAGTCTCTAAAGTCAAATCAGATGTAAAACCATAGCGTATATGGCGCAAACGTTGTATTTCTTGGAAGTAATCGGCTTTCTCTGCTAAAGTCATGTGCACAAAGTTAATCTTGCTCATACCCTCTTTAGTCAATATCAAAATAGAATTGTCTGGGCCTTCTTCTATATCGACTACATAATCATCTACCAACCATCGTTTTGAAGCATAGTAATCGTACTTTCCATCTTTTCTAAGTTTAAAGGCTCCTTTAGTTGACCCGAACCATAGGGCTCCTTTGATAAGTTCTAAGCTAGTTATACCTGTCCAAGGCAATTTTTGATTTGTCTTGTTTAGAGCAAAAGTTTTACGGTTCAAGGATAATACTCCATCAGCGGTTCCTAAAATTATCTCGTCATTGTAAATACAGAGGGCCGTTAAATTGGCCGCGCTATATACTTTTTCCAAAGTTTTCGAGGCTATGTCCAACCTGTATAAGAAATCCTTGCTCAGTATCAGAAAAAATCCTGTGTGGGTATCATACTCCAATGCTATTGGCTGTAAATTTTTTATCGAAGTATTCCAAATGCTTTGATTCTTTTTAAAAACACTCAAATCGTTTTCGCCGGCCACCAAGGTCAAAAAATCTGCACCTATAGCCATACGTTTAGGGTTTTGAACACCATGCTCTATATAGAACTTACCCGCCCATGCGTTACTCAAAACAGCTTCGTCCGTCAAGTATGCAAATTGCTCCTTATACCGTACCATGCTTATAATATCCATATCGGTCAAAGGGCGGTATTGTAAATCTCTTCTAAGATTTTTATCGTAAGGTTGTAGTAACCCACGGTTAGAAAGTATTTTAACAGCTCTATTTCTATCGCCAGTGACTTGCAACAATTCAGCAGACTTCAACTCTTCGCTCAATTCGAATTTTTCTGCAAAGTCTTGTAAAAAAGCTTGATCAGTATACTTTTGGGCAGATGCGGAAAGGGAGATTAAAAAACATAATCGGATCAAATATTCTTTCATAAAACAGGTAGATGGTAAGGCTGATAAAAATAAACGTATCGAGCAGTATTCATCTCATTATTCTTGATCAATACCTATAGCATATTAACCCTTTTTACTCCTTCTTAGTTGTGCAGATTAAAAGAAACCTATTCAGGTTAAGTAGTTGTTAACAAAACGAAATATTTAGGTTTTACTATAGTTTAATGACCTACGTAATCAATTCAATGTATGGGGAAAATAAAATCATCTAAAAAAAAAGGTTTTTCTAGTGTAAATATTGATGTAAATATTCCATGTAAAATCATCAAGAATGACGAAAGCAATCTTCACCTTATTATTTAGATTTACGCCATTCAAGCATTAAATGGATCTATATATAAGTAGCAATAACATGAAGAAAATTATTTTCGTACTAGGATGGGTGATATGTAGTTCCTGTAAAGAACAACAAAAACCAATAGCCTTGCAGGAAACTCAAAAACCCCGGTTTGAAAGATTAGCTTATAACAATCCTGATCTAACCGTAGACTTAGGGGTTGGACTATGGGCCTCCCCCCTACCTATGGATTACGATAATGATGGTGACTATGACTTACTAGTTTCTTGTAGTGATATGCCCTTCAATGGTATTTTCTTTTTTGAGAACACAAGCGGTAGTTCATTTCCAGTTTTCGCTCCCGCTGTTAAAATTAGTGACGACCCCATAAAACATATACAAGTATCCTATGTCGATGGGAAACCGCGTTTTCTAAGGCCCGGCGAAGAGTTAATGGATTTTAAAAATACTTTTACCGACAAACCTGTTGCTCTGTATCCCGGTGATGCCTTTGAAAAACTTCATACCAAAATTAGATTCAACCAATGGAAATATGTAGACTATGAAAATGACGGTGATCTTGATATTATAGTAGGAATTCAGGATGGTGAAGATTATGGATGGGACAACGCATTTGACGACAAGGGTAATTGGACCAACGGACCACTTCACGGTTATGTCTATTTAATTGAAAACGCAAACGGAACTTATATACTAAAGGACAAAATTTTTGCAGGTGGAAAACCTATCGATGTTTACGGTGCCCCAACCCCAAACTTTGATGACTACGATAATGATGGTGACCTTGACATTATTTGTGGTGAATTCATGGATAAATTTACATGGTTCGAAAATATCGGTACACGAGAAAAACCAAAATATGCTCATGGTAGATACTTGGAAAACAATATGGGCATTATAACCATGGATCTAGAAATGATCCTACCCGTTTCTTTAGACTGGGACAAGGATGGTGATATCGATCTAGTCGTGGGGGATGAAGACGGTCGGGTCGCTTTTGTAGAAAATACCGGAAAATCATTAAATGGAATGCCTGTTTTTAACAATCCAAAATACTTTCAGCAAAAAGCGGAGCATGTAAAATTTGGTGCACTGGCAACCCCTTTTAGCACCGATTGGGACGATGATGGTGATGAAGACCTCATTTGTGGTAACTCTGCTGGCTATATTGCCTTTATTGAAAACTTGGATGGACAAGATACCCCAAAATGGGATGCGCCCAAATTACTTTCTTCCGTAAACGGTACAATTCGAATCCAAGCTGGAGAAAACGGTTCTATACAAGGGCCTTGTGAAGCCAAATGGGGCTACACCACCTTATCGGTAGAAGATTGGAACAATGACGGCTTAAAGGATATTATCCTAAACTCTATTTGGGGCAAAGTCGTTTGGTATGAAAACATAGGCACAAAGGGAAAACCTAAACTCGGTCCTGAAAAACCTATTTACGTAGCATGGGAAGGAGAAACACCCAAACCAGATTGGTACTGGTGGGAGCCCGAACCCAACACCTTAGCGACCCAATGGAGGACAACCCCTACAGCCATAGATTGGAATAAAGATGGCCTTACCGATTTAGTGATGTTGGATCACGAGGGATATCTAAGTTTTTATGAGCGGTATAAAAAAGGTGATGAGCTTTTACTTAAGCCAGGCCAACGAATTTTTAGTTCTGGTAACGGCACATTTGATCGAAAGAATACAGTAGTAGACACAGCGAATGGTCCGTTGCGATTAAATGCTGAAAAATATGGTTCTAGCGGAAGACGAAAATTAGCATTTGGTGATTGGGATCAAGATGGTGACATTGATATTTTGGTCAATGGCATCAATGCAGTACTACTTGAAAATATGGGTGAAGATGCAAAATCAAAAACGGTTAGCTTTAATTTTAAAGGTGATTTATCGGATAAAAAGCTTGCTGGTCATACCACCAGTCCAACCATAGTTAACTGGGACAATAAAGGAAAACCCGATTTGCTCCTTGGTGCCGAAGATGGTTATTTCTATTATTGGAAAAACGAATGATATATTGAATTATACCTTTTTGTATGATTAAAGCAATCTTTATGAAACATGTTGTTATTATCGCAACTTGTTTAAAATTAAATTTCACAACTAAATGACCCATACACTAAAATTAAAAACAATTTCGCTTCTTTTTCCATCACTTTTGTGTCTATTTATAAGTTGTAATGAGGTGTTTTCTCAAAAAAAAGGTACTCCAGAAATCTATTTAGATCCTATTTTCAAGGTTAATTACAGTGATGCTACGGCCGATAAACCCCAATCAAAATCATGGACAAACGATTATGGACAATGGATAGTAGTAGGTGACGAAGACGGCCCTAAGCTTTTAAAAAAAGACACTCTAGGCTGGACGAGCCAATCCACTATCAATCAAGTATGGCATAATCTACCAAGCAGAGCCGACGTATGGGCTAAAGACAATGATGCCCATATCGTTTTAGTTAGCGAATGTACTTTAAACGTAGTACGAATAACATACTCTAAAGAGCAAGAGACCTATAAACATAAATGGAAGGCTAATCTGCCTATTCCAAAAGAATGCCATTCTATGGAAACGGCTACCATAACCCAAGATTCTAAAGGCCAGTTTTGGGTTTGTGCAGACATGAACGAAAAAATTATGGTTTGGCATTCTTTTGATGGTAGTGATTGGTCGAATCCATTCGCACTTACTGATGACATCAATAAAGATGATATTTCTTTAATCGTCCATCTAAAAAAACAAGTATCCGTAATTTGGTCAAACCAAAACACAGAAACCATAAATGAAATGATTCATTATGATGGTGACGATATTAGGAACTGGTCAACACCCATAATTGTGCAGAAAGGTGACAACAACACAGACGATCATTTAAATGCAACCGTATTTAAGAATGGTGAACTAGCCCTAGTCACCAAAAATAGTGTAGACAAAATAAATCAACCCCAATTTGTTTTTCGGTTTAGGGATAAAAAAGGTAAATGGACTAACATACCTTACGAAGTTCTTACTTCAGACATAAGCCTAAGTCGTCCTATTATTAATCACGTACAATCTGGGAAAATATTTGAAGTACATACAGTGAAAAATAAAAGTAATAAGCGGTATCACCTATCGGTAAATCAAATAGTCTTAAAAAAAGGCCAATGGCAGTTTAAGGAACTTATTCAACTAAAAACCAAAATCAATGGAAAAAATGGTGATGCAACTTCAAGCAAAGCCAGCTTTTCGGCAAATCAGGTAAAACTCATATTTTTCTCTGATAATCTCGGTAATATTTATTCCTTTAACCTTGATAACTTGCTCTAAATATCATCTTTCAGTAATTATAAATATACTTTTAGGATACACCCTAAAACGAGGTTAGATCAATTATAGATCTATAGTGTTTTCAGAACCATTGTTTAATTACTGATAATTTTACAGCTACATACCTAGTTAGGCTTTATAAAATCACTTTTCAACCGTGTAGGGCTATCGGGCACCTTGTTGATCAATTTCTTTTTACCATTCTTTTTTATGATTTCAAAGGCATCATATAAGGTGCCAATTGGTGTATAGGCACCATATTTAATAGAATTTTCCGCAACCGTTATTATCTGAAATAGTTGTGTGTACTCACCTCTTCGTACCATCCATTCTTGGTCCTTAGACTCGTACATTTTAGGACCACTGACGGACACGGCGTAAACAGTACCTGCATCTTTTACAACGGTTAAACCTCTTCCTTCGTTTTCCGGAAAACCTCTGGCATAGGTATGGTCGTGGCCTTGCAAAACCAGATCGACGCCATATTTGTCAATTAAAGGTTTTAGGGCATCTCTAAGCTCTTTATTGTCCCTGCCTTTAGCAGTTGAATAAATAGGATAATGTGTGGTTATCGTTATCCACTTTTTTGTATTTGATTGCAACACAGAATCAAGCCATTTTACTTGTGCCAAGCGCGCTTCTTCACTTTCGTCGAAACCCTCGCTATCAATAGAAATCAACTTCATGTCTTGATAATCGATAACAAAACAGGTTTCTTTCAATGCTTCAATGGGCCCATTTTCAGGCAGGGTAAATTGTGGTCTCCATAAAGAAGTTAACACCCCATCTCGGTATTCATGATTACCAGGTGTCATGACACTTGGAACGGTGGCATGAATAAAACTACCGGCATGAAACCATTCGCCCCACTCCATATTAGCATCTCTATCATTTATTAGGTCTCCGGCATGTAACATGAAATCTACTTGTGGAAATTGACGGTATGAGCTGCGAATAACCCTAGACCACAATGATTTTACGTTGTTTTGTGCATCTCCAAAATAAATAAAACTAAATGGTTCTTTCATATCGGTGCGGGCGGTGGTAATTTGAAACCATTCGCTCCAATAACCATCATCCTTACTTCCATCACCTACTCTGTATAAATAAGTTGTATTGGGCTGTAAATTTTCAATTAATGCAGAATGATAGAAGGCCTTAACAAGAGGTTCATTTCGATTTTGATTCTCGAATTTTTCAGAATTCGCTATGATTCTTTGAACGTTACCCAATAAAAATTCAGGCCCATCGGTTGCCAAAGCCACCTCTACAACCCCATTGGACACCTGTTGATCGGTACGCCAATTCACAGCAAAACTATGTGCAGCATCAACAGTGAGATTCGATATAATACGATCTGGTGTCTTTGACGGATATAATAACTTATGGAAAGGAATAGATAGATGTTCCATATAATGTGAATGACCGCTATGCTCCTCACCATTAGCATGCTTATGTTGTGCGTATAGTGTAAAATTCCCTATTATCACTATCAAAATAAGTGTAAGATTTTTTAAAATTTTCATATTAATTAATTGTAGATTCAAAATGATTTTTATGCTTGATTAAATTCACTGCTTAAGGCACCTTTTTTATTGCTATTCTTCTTGGGTTTTAACACGCCTTCCTAATGAATGGCTTTCGCGTAATTTCTCTAACACGATCATATTGTTTACGCTATCATTCAACTGTAGCGGTATAGTGCTATTTTCTAATATAGCTGCCGAAAAAGCATCCACTTGTAACGTATATTGGTCACATATTTCAAATTCAAACTCGGTAACTATATCATCCTTGGTAAGCCATAGTTTAGAGGACCTATCGTTTGGTGGATTAAAAGGCAGCTCAAATCGTATGCTACCTTTGGTTCCAAAAATCTGAGCTTGTTGCGTGTTATCCAATTGCGTAGCGCAAAAAAAAGACGAACTCCCATTTTCAAATTCAAGAATTCCTGTAGCTAATATATCTATTTCGTAGGCTGGGTGATATTCGATAGAAGCTAAGACACTTTTAGGCTCTGATTTGAACAATAGACGTGAAACGGAAATGGAATAGCAACCAATATCCATCAAACTACCTCCCCCAAATTCTTTACTATTGGTAATACTTTCTTTAGCGTCATCAAAAAAGCTAAATGAGGAATTTATCATTTTCAAAGTGCCGATCTCTCCTGCATCAATGAGTTCTATGGTTTTTTTCCACTGCGGATGAAATTTGTACATAAAAGCTTCCATGACTTTTATATCTGGATGGTTTTTGGCTTCATTCATTAAAACCAAAGTCTGTTGGCTACTTAAAGCGATCGGTTTTTCTATTAAAACATGTTTTCTTGCTTGGATGGCTTTAATAGCCCATTCGACATGTAGATTATTAGGCAACGGAATGTACACGGCATGAATTTCATCATCGGTAAGCAACTCTTCATAAGAACCAAAGTACTTGGGTACCTTAAACTTTTTAGCTGTCTTCTCCGCCTTCGCTATACTACGTGAAGCAATCGCCACTAATTCGCTCAGCTCACTTTTTAACATTGCTGGAATCATCTGCTCCACAGCTATCGTGGCCGTCCCTAAAATGCCCCATTTAATTTTTTCCATGTTATCCAAGTAGTCCCAATAATCCTATAGGACTCAATTTTATATATCCTGTACCCTATTTTTTGATTTTATTGAACAGCACAAAAACAAGTGCCAACAGTATCAATCCGGCGGTAGCAACGGCACCCACGATGATTGAATCTAAAGTACACTCCAGCCATTTGAAACTCGTTGGCAGATCCCTTATAAACGTTCCCCAAATAATGATGAGGATACTAAATAGAACCGAAATAATACCTTGTGATCGCTTAAGTTTAACGTTGAATATGGCCAGCAAGAACAAGCCCAATATTCCACCTCCGAATATTCCTGAAATTTGCCACCAAATATCCAGCGCGCTTTCGGCATTAATCAACAAAAGGCTAAAAATAATCCCAAGAAATCCCCATACTACTGTGACTATACGCAAGAAATTAATACTGTTTTTTTCACTGGCATTGGGTCTAAAGTATTTTTTATAATAATCAAGGTATACTACAGTAGCCGATGAATTCAAAGCAGAATCTACGGTACTCATAGAGGCTGCGAGAATGGCTGCTATAATTAACCCCTTAAGACCGATTGGTAATTCAGTAGCGATGAAAAATGGAAAAACCTCATCACCTTTCAAAATAGAACCGTCTAAAATATGTGAAGGTCCTGAATAAAATGCGAACATAGCGGTACCTATATAAAGGAATACAGCCGTTAACGGCAAATAGATCAACATTGCGATCCAAACCGATTTTTTCGCTTCTTTCTCCGTTGCGACCGCACTATACTTTTGGGTATAATTTTGATCGGCCATTAAGTTTCTTATATTTTCGGTGATTCCATAGATAATCATAACCCAAATGGTCCTACTACTCAATGAAAATGAGGTATCTCCCAAACTGAACTTGTTCAGGTCAAATGCTTTTTGAATCAAAAAATCCGGTTTTGAAAAAACCTCCGTAGTTAATATGTAAGCACTGAACAGAAGGCCACCAATCATGATGACAGATTGCATCACATCCGTCCAAATTACTGCCTCCATTCCCCCCATAAGTGTATAGGCGATCGTTAAAACCCCGATAATTAAAATCAGCATTTCAATATCAATATCTATAAAAGATGTTAGTAATAATGAAGAAAGGTATAGGATTACGGCTGTGCGCCCTACCATGAAAAGAACGAAGGACAATGACGCATATACGCGCCCCCAGTCTCCAATTTTTTCCTCTAAATATTTATATACCGAAATAATTTTATACCTACGATAGTGAGGAATAACATATTCTGTGACAAACCAGGTCACCGGAATCGCCGTAAGAGCAAATATTAAAGGGTGCCAATTGGAGTCAAAAGCTTTTCCTGGAACCGCAATATACGAGATGCTACTTGTATAAGCGCTCATTACAGCAATACCTGCGGCCCAAGCAGGTATACCTCTACCTGCAACCATAAATTCTTCAGAAGTTTTGGTCTTTCTTAAAAAGTAAACACCCATTCCTATCATTACAAGTCCGTATAGAACAAGAATAGCCGTGTCGATTGTTCCAAGCTGGTAATTCATCTTTAATTTGGTTTGGTTATGGGTTGAGATCGAAAATGTAATCTTTTAAAAGTAAACTACATGTTAAGAAATATTTTCATTAGTATAACATACTAGCATTAAACTCTTTAATATATTTCCTAATCTCTTCTCGCTCTTTACGTTCAAATCTTCTTAAAGGAAGTGCCATATAATCCTCACAGATTCCCATTACGGCCAAGGCACATTTTGTTCCTTTCGTATACCTTGACTCATATTTGCCCACATTGTAAATGGTATCGTAAAGTGCCATTACCTTTTTGTGCAATGCTTCAATTTTAACAACATTATTTTCTACTGAAGCATTATAAAGGTCAACAAACAATGCCGGAAAGAAATTGGCACCACCCGCCACCGCACCATGACCACCATGTCGTATGGTTTCTGGTAAATATGACTCGGTACCCACAATGATAGCAAACTCGGGTGAACTCTTAAAAGCAGCTATAAGAGAATATAGATAATCGATATTCCCTGAACTATCTTTTACCCCGAGGGCACCCAGTTCTTTTGCTCTCTTAAGAGTATCTATTGACAAGTGCAACTTGGTACAACTGGGCATGTTATACATCATAAAAGGCAGGGGTAATTTAGGAACTAAACACTCTAGATAGTCTACCATTTCATTTTGAGAAATAGGAAAATAATATGGCGGAGCGATTACGACTGCATCAGCACCCGCCGATTTCGAATGATGGGCCATATCCAAAGAACCCACAAATGAGGTATCGGTAATACCTACAAGTACTATCACCCTACCAGCTATATATTCACAAGCTTTCGTTATTAGTTCTTTTCGCAGTTCATAGGTTAAACTAGGCGCTTCCCCGTTCGTTCCCAATAAAAAAATACCGTGTACACCTCCACAGATTAAATGCTCTATTAGTTTTTTCAAACCCTTGTCATCAAGCTTACCATTTTCGGTCAATGGTGTAATCATTGGAGGGATTATTCCTTTTAATTCAAGACTCATATTTATATCATAATAGAACACAAAGAAACCTTAAACGAGAAGCATACACCACAATAATATTATTCAAATCTCATGTTATATTAACCTATATATTAAAAATATTATGTATTATTGAAAATAAGAGTTAAAATACCTAAATATGGAATTCATTTTTGAAAGAATATATGTTCCGAACAATCACTCTTTTATATCGAGAAAACTCCCCCTATCCTCGAATGCAAGGATACACTCACACAAAAATTTTGAACTAAACTATATTACTTCAGGTGTGGGGCGTAGAATTGTAGGAGATAATATTTCTGGTTTTGAAGCAGGAGATTTAGTTCTCTTAGGACCAGATCTACCTCACTGTTGGGAATTACTTGATAGTGAAAACAATGAACCTCCCACATGTATTGTTACTCATTTTTCTGAAAATATTGTCAATTCTGATTTTTTTAATATACCAGAGCTTGAAAAAGTAGTGGACTTACTTAAACAAGCAAACCGTGGTATTCGCTTTAAAGTTGAAAATGATACCGAAATACGTGAGGTTTTAAGTGCTATGTCAGAAACAAAAGGTTTGGAATATTATATCGGATTATTAAAAATTTTCAATAACCTTTTAAAAATAGAAGACCGTGAAAAATTATCGAATCCGACGAACCAGTCATCTGTTTTCTCAAAAAACATTGATAAAATCAATAAAATTTATGAATATGTATTTCAAAATATTCAAGAAGGCATTAAGTTAGAGGAAGCTGCTGCTGTTCTCAATATGGCTCCGAGCTCATTTTGCCGGTTTTTCAAAAAGAAAACCGGTCTTACTTTTTTAGAGTATGTGAAAAATGTGAGAGTAGGAATAGCAGCTAAATTGTTAGCAGAAACCGATAAACAAATTACACAAATCTGCTTTGAGAGTGGTTATAACAATCTTGCCAACTTCAATCATTACTTTAAGTCAAATATGGGGAAAACCCCCTCTGAATATCGGAAAAATTTTAGATAATGGGCCCGATATTAGAGGTTAAATTAGATGACCAAAGTCATAAATACCATATGCAAATTTCCTGTTGATATTAAAATTGATTCTCACATCTAGCTCCAAAAGATTTAAAAAAAAGAAAAACCATTTTTTTTGCAATCTGTAGCTTATTTAATTTCTAGTGAATTAAAAATCTATTTTGACCTCCTGGGAGGCCATCGTGAAACTTAACGGCAAACAAAGCAAGAAGAGCAATAGTGATCGTAGTAAGCATTAAGTATATAATCCATTTTTTAGAATTGATTTTCCTAGAAGCGGATTCGAAAGACACCCATTTTCCTTTTTCTAACAAGAGAAAAATCAGAATAATATTAACTATATATAAATGATGGTTCAAAACCATATGCCCCGCGAATATCCCCGTTACCACATAACTTAGTATCCCATATGTACTTAGGTATACAACAAGTAACAAAGCTACCTCTTTTCTTTCATACCGTTGTAAGTGCAATTTCCAAATTAATATTGCCGCCATGAGTATCAAGAGAACAGCAGCGAAAATGGTACTTGTAAGAGCTACGGACTCCACTGAGGGCAAATCGCCTAAGCGCTGGACCAAATGTTCATAAGTAAGGGACTCTCGATATACAATTAGTGGAATGAACACTAAAAGAACAAATAACGCCATCCAGTTGGCCCATTTTTTGGTTTTTGTTTCATCGATAGGCCATATAGAGCTAAAAATACCATAGGCCATACCACAACCACCAAAAAAGCCTACACTATATTCCATGACGTTCCACATATTAAACGGTACTTCCATTGTCGTTCCTATAATCTGTAAAAAATTACCGAATGCAAAACCGATCCCCCCGCCAAAAGCCGAAAACACAGCCGCTCTTATGGGCGAATTTCTATTTTCACGTGCCATATGCCACAACATCGCCAAACCAGCCCCCAATATCAGCGCCCATGCTTCAGAACGTGGAGGCGTCATTTTAAAACCGATCTGTTCGATAAGAAAAAAATAGCTAATCAAGGCCCCGGCCACCATTTCTGATAGTAAAGCTCCCCAATGCACCTTTTTCTGTGGGGTCGAGTCAAGGACCATTCCAACCATGCCCCCTCCCAATAAACCAAAGAGAGACCCTATAACGAAGAGCATTCCCAATCCATAAAAAGCATTTATAAAATTATCGGCACGACCATACCCTACCACCATCCCATAACTGATCATTCCCCCTGCACCCCATCCTATCGCAGCGGCCAGGGCAACAAGTATCATTTTATCGTACCAATCTTTTCTTTTAGATACCAGAACAACTGCAAGTCCCCCTATTGCACCAGCCCAAGCAGCACCTTGCTCATGCCCGAATTGACCCCTAATTGCCCAAGCAGTGGCTAATGACAGGGCCACGATTAAAATTCCGGAAGTTTGTTTTTTAAAACCCATAAATTCTTGTTTTTAAAATTTCACCATATATTCTCCTTATACCTTTTCAAGGTTCGACCAAATGATTATATTTTGCCGACTTAGGTTATGGTTCCATTTTATTGGTGCTAACAACTTACTGTCATGTAAAACTTTATTTGGATTCTTGGAAGGATGAATTCGGAGAATATGTGGAATTTTATCACGTATAAATTTAATTAGTAGTTCTTTTTTCTTCTCTATATAAGAAACCTCAGTTTCTTGAGAGGTTTTGGTATGGTAGTATCCAAAGGAATTTTCATGGTCTAGAAATAGTAAAAGGGTAAAGTATACATCTGATGAACTATCTACTAAAAGAGTATAACCACGTTTAATGTCTGGTGAAACAATAAGTCCTTCTTTAATATAGACTGTAAACTCATCGAGCAGAAATTCTCCTTTCAAAGTCCCAGTCCCATTAATTAGTACTGAATCCTCAAAAAAATACCTCCATTCTTCATTAGGCAAAAAAACTTTCCTGTTTTTTATGCCTAGATAAATTGAAGCGATTTTATAAGTAACCTTTAATTGCATACCTACAAATTAACCATATTGAAGTCCCGAAAACTAGCAGAATTTTATTCGAAACATGTCATATTTTAACCTAATTAGAGTTCATTTGTATTTTAAAATAATCTCATTATTCCTAAATAATTTATTCATACGTCGCTAGCAAGTAATTGATTTACAAATCAGTTAAAAGTAATTTCCGATTTTAAGGAATTGTTTCAAAAACTACAACCTGGCCTTACTGAGATTATTTTCCATCCTTCTGAATTCACGGAAAATCTTAAAGGTATTACGAATTCATGGCAGCAAAGATCATGGGAATCACAAATGTTCTCAGACCCAGACCTTGTTCAATTTTTCAAGAATGAAGAAATCATTTTCACAAACTGGATGGAAATTATGGAACGGTTCAATAGTCAAAAATAATTCGTGACTATTGTCATTATTCGATTCAAAAAATCAAATAAACTACCTCGGTGCAAGCACACGAGGTGTTGAATGGAAATTCATGTTTGATTTCGACGCAAGCTTCGGAGCATTTAAATCTCGATTATCGAATAAATGAATAGTCAATATTTAATGTATATCAAATAAAATAGTACTGGCTCTTTACCTCTTTATTAGGTTTATTTGTAAGCATATCAAATACATAGCCAATACCATTTGCTCTGGTTTGTAATGGCTACCTCGTTAGTTTTAATTTATAGCTTTTTACATCAACTTAAAATTCCGACCATACTTAAAATTATAAAAATGAGAACAACTTTTTTATTTGCCCTTACAATAACACTTTTTGCTTGCAAGGAGAAGCAATTTCATTTACCCGAAGTTTTACCCATTGACCATCCAGCAATAGTTACGCAAGAATTCATATACGAGCTAGAAAACGCTTTGACTCCAGAATGCCATGCGTCAACAGTCGAGGTTAGTAATGGTGTTGTCGTTGCTTCATGGTTTGGTGGTACCAAGGAAAAAAATAAGGATGTTGGTATTTGGGTTTCCCGTAAAATCGATGGTAACTGGACCACTCCCGTAGAAGTTGTAAATGGAATGCAAAAAGATGGAATTCAATATCCATGCTGGAACCCGGTACTGTTTAAACCTAAAGGAGAACCATTGTATTTATATTATAAAGTTGGTCCGAGTCCACAAGAATGGTGGGGTCTCCAAATGATTTCAAATGACGATGGTAAAACGTGGTCAAAACCTACACTATTAAAGGAAGGGATATTGGGACCGATAAAAAACCAACCTATTCAACTAACTGACGGTGTCATACTTTCACCATCAAGTAATGAAAGTACAGATGGGAATTGGACCATTCACATAGAAACGAGCCCTGACAGCGCAAAAACTTGGACAAGCTCAGGACCATTGAACAATCCTAAAAATCTAGGAGCCATTCAACCGGCCATATTGAACTACGGAGATGGAAAACTTCAATTGTTAAGTCGCACTAAAAATGAAGTGATCAGTGAAAATTGGTCTATCGATAATGGAAAAACTTGGGGGGAAACGAAAGCGACGGCGCTCCCAAATCCCAACTCGGGAATAGATGCCGTTACTTTAAAAGATGGCCGTCAGTTACTGGTATACAATCCTACAGGCAAAAACTGGGGCGATCGCGTACCACTGAGTATCGCCCTATCTACCGATGGGAAAAATTGGAAACGTGTTCTTGACTTGGAACCTCTAAGGGAAAATACCGATAACGAAGATGAAGAATATTCATATCCGACCGTCATTCAGGCAGAAGACGGTAAAATACACTTAGTATATACATGGAACCGGAAAACAGTTAAATACATCGTTTTAAATCCTAAAAAGCTACAATAAATGAAAACGAAAAAGTGGCAGTGGAAATTTTTGAGAGTTTAAGGTACACTTGTAGATGTATTTGAAATGTACGCTATTGCAAATCTTTGATGACCTCAATAAGTGAATTATAGATAAGTGGGCCCGTTTCGGGCCCTACGGAGTTCTCTTCAACATAGGTTTCTCTACGTCCCACTCACTCTTCGGTATAATATACGCTATTTAATCATTTAAGAGGCATAAGTAAACTACGCTTGGAAATATTTGTATCTTGAACTACAGAATCTATTTTGAAATAGATTTGTATAATACGTATTCCCCAAGAAAGGGATAGTGTCAATCGTATACGTTGTAAAATAGAATATAAACACTGACGCAAGTACAAGTCCCTTAAAGACTTTCCAGTAATTCATTTGTAATCTCAGAATAGTCTTCAATAATGTAATGGGCAAGGGTAAGTTTATCTCTATTTTCGGTATTTGTTATGGCAATACACTTCATACCGGCAGCTATTGCCGAACGTATTCCATTTTCAGAGTCTTCAATTACTAAACAATTTTCGGGAAGCACCCCAAGCTTTTCGGCCGTTAACACATAAGGCTCGGGGTCTGGCTTGCCCCGCTGAACATCGTTAGCACTTACAACTGTTTTAAAGCGATTTTCCAGGTACAATTCATTTAGTACAGTTTTAACTTCCTCAAAAGTAGAACTGGTAGTTATGGCCAACGGGTATTTTTGATAAAGCCGTTCGATTAGCATTATGACACCTGGATATACCTTCAAATTATCGGCGACGAGCTGTTGGTACACGATTGATTTTTCAGAAATAATGGAAGCCACTTCAATGTTTTTCAATTGAAAATCTTTGATCATATCACAAAAGGCAGATGCGTCCGTACGCCCTAGGCAATATTGACGATATATCTCAGGTGTTATAGTCAATCCAATGGTTTCAAAAACTTTTTGTGTCGCCAATTCATGAAGATGCTCATCATCGGTTATGACCCCGTTCATATCAAAAATTACATTTTCAATCATTGCATTGAAGTATAATTACCGTTCGGTATTTCAAATAAGAGCCTATTGACTAAAAATCAAGAAAACCATACTGTTAAATATATAATTTTCAATTAATTACGGATGAAAGTATTTTACACGAAACCAATAAAATCTTAACCTAATTGGTGTTTTTTTTAATTTAATTTTGTGTAATAGGTCAATATAATAATACTAAAAATGATTTTCACTCAACTATTTTAAGACATGAAAAGTATTTTACTATCCACTTTAGGATTAACGCCTGTAAAGGGTAAGTGTACAATAGATCAAATATTTGGATAAAAATAAAAAGCAAAAAATGAGCAACAGATTAATAGGCAGACTTCCAAAAGTAGGAATCAGACCCGTAATTGACGGAAGGGAAAGAGGTGTAAGGGAGTCTCTAGAATTACAGTGCATGGAAATGGCGAAAAATGCCGCCAAACTCATCGAAGACAACTTAAGGTTTCCTAGTGGAGAAAGGGTAGAATGTGTAATCGCCGACACTAATATTGGTGGTGTTGCCGAAGCGGCACTGTGTGCCGATAAGTTCGAACGTGAAGGGGTTATGGTCTCTTTGACCGTTACACCCGCTTGGTGCTATGGTACAGAAGTTATGGATGCCGATCCCAATACAATAAAGGCCATATGGGGTTTTAACGGTACCGAGCGCCCTGGTGCCGTTTATCTTGCCGCAGCATTGGCCGGTTATGCCCAAAAAGGATTGCCCACTTTCAGCATTTATGGTCGTGAAGTACAAGATACAGGTGACACTGAAATTCATGAAGACGTAAAAGAAAAAATTCTGCGTTTTGTAAAGGCAGGTTTGGCCGTTGCCCAAATGAAAGGTAAATCCTATCTATCGCTCGGATATTCTTCCATGGGAATTGTTGGGTCTATGGTAGACCAAAATTTCTTTCATGATTATTTAGGCATGCGGACAGAATTTGTGGATCAAATTGAGATTACACGGAGGATAGAGGAGCAAATTTATGACCAAGAAGAATACAAAAAAGCATTACAATGGACCTATGACAATTGTAAAGAGGGCAAAGACCACAATATTGATAAATTAAAGGGAGATGCAACGAGGAAAGAATGGGAATGGGAAATTGTCGTAAAGATGACCTTGATCATTAGAGACCTTATGATTGGAAACCCTAAACTAAAGGAAATGGGATATGGTGAGGAAGCGTTTGGACGAAATGCCATTGCTGCTGGTTTTCAAGGGCAACGGCAATGGACCGACCACATGCCAAATGGCGATTTCCCCGAAGCTATATTAAATTCTTCTTTTGATTGGAATGGAATCCGTCAGGCGTTTATGGTAGCCACAGAGAACGATAGTTTAAACGGAGTATCCATGCTTTTTGGACATTTATTGACCAATACGGCCCAAATCTTCTCCGATGTAAGAACCTACTGGAGTCCAGAATCGGTAAAACGGGTAACTGGGAAAGAACTCACAGGAAAGGCAAAGCATGGTATCATCCATTTAATCAATTCAGGATCTACCACCTTGGACGCGACGGCCCAGCAACGAAACGAAAAAGGTGATCCGGCAATGAAACCCTTTTGGGAAATTACTGAAGAAGAGTCTAAAAAATGCTTGGATGCAACCCGTTGGCCACAGGCGGTTAAAGAATATTTTAGAGGAGGCGGCTACTCTTCCCAGTTTAAGACTGACGGAGAAATGCCTGTAACCATGTGCCGTGTCAATTTGGTAAAAGGCATAGGTCCAGTTTTACAAATAGCAGAAGGTTGGACGGTAGTTTTGGAGGATGATGTGCATAAAACCTTAGATGATAGAACCAACCCCACCTGGCCCACGACTTGGTTCGCTCCCATCACTACCGGAAAAGGTGCTTTTAAAGATGTGTATACCGTAATGGCCAATTGGGGCGCTAATCATGGCGCCATAAGTTATGGTCATATTGGTGCCGATTTGATTTCCTTGGCCGCTATGCTACGCATACCGGTGAATATGCATAATGTTGATGAGAGCGATATCTTTAGGCCCGCTGTATGGTCATCTTTTGGAACCGATAAAGAAGGGCAGGATTATAGGGCCTGCAAAGCCTATGGACCTATTTATGGGATAAACCGATAGCTCTTTAATTCATCAAATACGTATAACCTCCTTCTTTTGAAACGAGCTATACCATTAAGGTCAATTTACAACATACAAAAGGCAAAAAGCTTGCATCGATTCAATTTGCTATAGCCTAAATTTAAAAACTTAATGCCTGCATATTATGATCAAATGCCAATATTTCAAAAACCACTCTTCATAATGACATCCCATCGTTAAAAATGGTTTGCCATATTATAATTTGAAACTAAATACCAAAAATGAAAACCAAACTAAATGCTGACCCGAAAGAGCGATTATTTTCTCTGGATACGCTGCGCGGCTTTGATATGTTTTGGATTATTGGTGGTGGATCGTTGTTGGGTGCACTTGCCAAGGCCACAGAATGGAAGTGGGTCGAAGTCCTTGCCGAACAAATGCACCATGCGGATTGGGAAGGGTTCCACTTCGAAGATCTGATATTTCCGTTATTCATGTTCATATCTGGTGTCGCAATTCCGTTTGCACTCATCAGTAAATTGGAGAGTGGCGTAGAAAGACCAGTCTTACTCAAGAAAGTTTTCAAAAGAATGATCTTACTCGTTCTATTCGGACTCATTTACAATGGAATATTAAAAAATGGATTCTCAGATTTACGCTATTTAAGTGTATTGTCACAAATAGGAATAGGGTATTTCTTTGCCGCGATTATCGTTTTATACACCAAAACGATCAAAGTGCGAATACTTTGGTTAATCGGTATTATGGTGAGCATAACCCTGCTGCAATTATTTACTCCAGTCCCAAGTTTCGGGGCGGGTATCATCACACCAGAAGGTAGCATCAACGCATGGATTGATCAACATTTTTTACCCGGAAAATTAATTTACGGCACTTACGATCCTGAAGGAATACTATCGATCGTATCAGCGACGACGGTCGTATTATTAGGGTCCTTTGCCGGATTCATTCTTCGCAATAAAATAAGTTCGCCGCAAAGAAAAACGGGTTTGTTGGTCGGTATAGGAATTATGTTCATCTTTCTTGCAATTTTGATTTCGCCTGTATATCCGATCGTGAAAAAAATATGGACGGTCACCTTCAACATGCTGACTGCTGGAATTAGTTTTCTGCTAATGGCTTTATTCTATTACGTTATCGATGTTCTCAAATGGCGAAATTGGACTTTCTTTTTCAGGGTTATAGGATTGAATTCCATAACTATATATTTAGGATTACAAATCATCGATTTCTGGCATGCATCCGAATTTTTGTTTGGCTTCGTGGCTAAGCCTTCCGGCGCATATGGTGATGTAATATTAACTTTGGGGAGAATCACATTGGAATGGCTTTTTCTATACTATCTATACAAGAACAAAATCTTTTTAAGAGTATAAATATAGTATTCAGCTATCCCCTTTATTGGATGAAATAAAGGATATTGCCTACGTTTGTTATCGGTAAGTTCAAAGTCTGTATGTATGAAGAAACTCATTCCATTTTACGTATTGGTAGGTCTACTTTTTTCATGTGCGGAAAAAAAAGAATTAAAAAAACCTGCCCAGGACAACTTGCCGGTTTCGGGTCTTTCTGGACAGAAACTTGCCCAAATACACTGTGCGAGATGCCACACTTACGTGCCGCCAACCGCATTATCCAAAGCTGTCTGGGAAGCCGATGTATTGCCCGCTATGGGAAATAGATTAGGCATCTATAATGGGAGTAAACAACCAGATAGTATTTTTGGATCTCCACGAAATAGTTTAGTCGTAAAAAAAGCAACAATTTTTCCTGAAAAAGCTTTACTAGCAAGAGATGATTGGCAAAAACTAATTAATTATTATATTGAAAATTCACCAGAAGTTATTCTTACACCACAGCGAAACACTCCTATAGCCAAAACACTGAAACATTTTAAGTACAAAGAGGCTTCTTTTGCGGATAGCCCCCCGTTGACGGCCATGGTTAAAATTCTGTCACATAAAAAAGGGCTTGTTTTTAGTGATAGTAAACGCAACAATAATCGATTGACTTTTTTGAACACCGATTTGAAAAAGGGACAAAGTGTGTTGCTTAGAAATACGCCTATTCATTATCATGAAACCGCCGACACTGTTTATTTAACCACTATTGGTCGAAATATTTTTCCGAATGACCTGTCAGATGGCGCAGTTCAACAGCTCAGTTTTACTGATAAAGCAGAAGCCATACAATTAAAGTCACCTATAATCAAAAACATGCAGCGGCCTGTACATATGGCATATGGAGATTTGAATGCTGATGGACTTGAAGATATTCTTGCATGTGAATATGGTGATCTAACCGGTAAATTGGTTTGGTACGAAAAAAAGAGTAATGGTGCGTATCAAGCACATCTTCTTAAAAACGCCCCTGGTGCAATTAAAGCTATCGTAAAGGATTACAATGCAGATGGTTTCAATGATATCTTCGTACTCATGGCACAAGGTAACGAGGGGGTGTTTTATTTTGAGAATACCGGTAAAGGTAATTTTATAGAAAAGCAATTACTTTCATTTTCACCCCTTAACGGAAGTCAGGGTATAGAACTGGCTGATTTTAATGATGACGGCTTTGATGACATTTTATATGTATGTGGTGATAATGCCGACAAAACTCCCTTTTTAAAAGATTATCACGGCAGTTATATTTTCTTAAATGACGGTCATTTGAATTTTAAAAAGGCATTTTTCTATCCACAAAACGGTGCGTACAAAGCCATCTCAAATGATTACGATCAAGATGGTGATTTAGATATCGCCATTATTTCATTTTTTCCCGATTATTTAAACAAGCCAGAAGAGAGCTTTGTTTATTTAGAGAACACAGGTGATTTAAACTTTGAAGCCTCTTCATTTCCACAGGCCTCAAAAGGCAGGTGGATCGTTATGGATGCCGGCGATATCGATGGAGATGGTGATATAGATTTGGCTTTAGGTTCTTTTGTGCAATTTCTTGCCAAGGGCGATACTACAGGGCTCAGTAAAAGATGGCTGACCGAAAGTCCCTCTGTTATTATTCTTGAAAATACTATAAAGTAAAGTTCATTGCATCACGGTTTCTAATACAAATGGCTATCCATAGAGAATCTTTTAAAAGGCCAATATTTGCTTTACTCATATTCCCGTTTCAGTAATTCAATTAGCTTTCCAGGCTGATCGGTTTGAATGCCATCGGTACCCCAAGAAATCATTTGTAACCATTCTTCTTCATTCCCTTTCTTGTCGTCAACAAAAACCTTACTACCATTGACATGAGCCGTTGCAACAAAACTCTCTGTCAATTCACTCATGTCGCTTGCAATGAGTTTTGGTTGTATCTTTTTCAAAAAATGTAGTAATTTTTTTTCTGGACCTGGGTCTGGCATTATCCAGCATGCGTTACACAATTCTTGAATGGTCATAATCTCTTTTTCACTGTCTGGGTAGATATACCAAATAATATCGTGTTCCATACCGTATTTTTTAATGAGTTGCACTTGACTTGCGATATCGGCTTCCTTCAAATCTAGATAAATGCCTATACGACCTTTGCATAGACGTAATATCTCTTCAAAAGTGGGAACATATTCATTATCGCCCTTACTATTCTTCCCCAATGGAGTATCTCTTAATTCGGAAAGTGTAAAATCACCTACCCTACCCGATTTATGATCAAAATAAGCATCTACGGTTTCATTATGAACGCTTACGAAATGCCCGTCTTTGGTTTTCCTTAGGTCAATCTCCACAAAATCACAGCCCATGTTTATGGCATTTTCGTAGGCTGCAATGGTATTTTCAGGAACAGAAAGGTGTGCGCCCCGGTGAGCAATAACATACGTATTTCCGTTCTTAGGTTTTACCAATTGCGTGGTATCGTCTTGGGCATACATCCTCAATATGGGAAATAGTACAATATAAACAAACTTCATCCTAGACATTTTCATTATTTTTCTACTGGTTTTAAGAATCTTAATCATTCCCTTTTTAATCTGGCATCAGACTTTATCCATTAAGTCTTTATTCAATTTTAGGCGTTCACTCTCCCATCCGTGATCTACGTACTCCCATGAAAAGTCGTTTCCCTTCACGCTAATTTTCACAAACCCTTCTTTTGTATTATGGCGTCTTCCCTTCCATCCGTTACCGGCAATTGAACCTCCTGTAATAAATTGAAACCGATCATTGACCGCTCCATATTCTTTCCAATGGATATGTCCTTGCAATATCAACTTTAAGTTGTATCCTTCTAATAGTTTAAAGACCTGAGGAGCATTGGCTACGGTCCTACTCCCCTGCCCACCATTCAATTGTGTAAAACCACACATCATAGGGATATGAGTCGTTAGAACAATAGGCGTCGACTTTTCAAGCTTTTCAAGATTTCCCTTTAACCAAAGTAACTGTTCATCATGAAAAAATCCCCTATATTTTTTATCCTCGGTTACATCTAACGAGTTCAGGGTTATAAAGTGCCAACCCTTATGATCGAACGAATAATATGTTTTTCCGAAATGCCTTTCCCACATGCCATATTTATAATCTGGATGAGCGTCCGATTCAGGACTTTCTTCATAGATCCCAAACAAATCGTGATTTCCTAGACAATTATACACAGGCATTTTAAACCCTTCGCTCATCTTCTTATATAACGTAAATAGAGATTCGCACTTTTTGTAATCTCCTCGCATTGCATCGTATACAAGATCCCCACCAGTCAACACAAAGTCAGGGTTTAGTTCATTTACTTTATCTATGGCCATTTGAAATCCCTTTGGCGCATTCATCTCGGGCTTAATATGGATGTCCGTTAAAAAGGCAAACTCGAAAGAATCTTCAGATTCGTACTCTTTTGGAATAACCAAGCCCTCTTTACAGGAGCTTTGTAGAAAAGACACCGAAACAGCGGCTAAACTCGAGTTTTTTAAGAATTTTCGTCTGCTTGAACTTTCATTTCTTCCCATAATCTCCTCTTAATACCACGGTGCTTTTTGAAGACAGACCTTATTTCTGTGGATAGGTTTTGTTGCAAATATAGGTGCAACCACCCCTATTCTATTTCGGCTATTTTATCTTGTTTGCATTAAATATTGCCTTACCAAGTTTCAATACTACTATATATTTGTAGTGAGAGGTGAAAATTCTTTACGGGTCGTCTTCGTAGGTTTTTCAGATTCGTTCTCAATACTATTTTACAACGACATTAGCTTTACAAAACAATAAGATTCATGCATGAAATACTTCGATAAATTAATATGTAGATTCACTTTTATTCTAGTTTTATTCTACCAAACAGGTTATTCCCAAACCAAAGCACCTGTTGATTATGTGGATCCCTTTATTGGTACAGATTTTTTCGGACACACTTTTCCAGGTCCTTCGCTGCCCAATGCTTTGGTCCATCTAAGTCCTGACATTAATACAGAAGGTTGGACCTACTGCGCCGGATATGCATATTCAGAAAGTTCAATGATGGGCTTTAGTCATACCCATTGGAGTGGAGTTGGTATGGTCAATGGAGGAGAAATACTATTGATGCCTACCACAGGTACTAAATTACAAATTGTGCCGGGTTCTTTAGAAAATCCCGATGCCGGTTACCGCTCCCGTTTTGACCATGAAGATGAAATGGCAACACCTGGTTATTATTCCGTCAAGCTTAAAGATTATGATGTCACCGCTGAGTTAACTTCTACACAGAGAGCTGGATTTCATCGTTACACCTTTCCAAAATCAATGAACTCGCGAATAATTTTAGATGTAGGGCATCAAATTGGCACAATGACCAAAGGTGAACTGTCTGAACTAAAAATTATAGATAATAACCGCATAGAAGGCGCAAAAGGTGCAGGCCTAGGAAAAGTCTTTTTTGTAGCCGAATTCAGTAAACCATTTTTGTACTACGGCACGTTCGATGCTAGTTACAAAACCCCAGAATCAGACGGTAGCATTTTTCCGTATAAGAATGTGGAAGTAGGTGATAAAATCGGGGCTTTTGTACAGTACCATACCAAAGAAAATGAACAGATACTGGTAAAAGTGGGCATTTCATATACCAGCATTGAAGGCGCCAGAAAAAATTTACAACAAGAAATTACAGATTGGGATTTTGACAGAATAAAGGATAACGCAAAAAACATCTGGAATAAAGAACTTTCCAAAATAACCATAAGCGAAGCCACTGAAGATCAAAAACAAATTTTCACCACGGCACTTTATAGATCCTTATTGTCCCAATACATTTCGCAAGATGTGGATGGTAAGTATTTTGGTTCTGATGGAGAAATACATGAAGCAAAAGGATTTGATTTCTATGGGTCTTTCTCTTGTTGGGATACCTATAGAACGCAACATCCTTTAATGACATTGGTATCGCCAGAACATGTTAATGATTATATAAAATCGATTGTGGCCAAAGTAGAAAACTATGGCTGGTTACCTGCACAGCATTTTTTAAATGTGTACGGCGAATCTATGGTGGGCGACCATTTGATTCCTATCATTGTGGATGCCTATGCAAAAGGCTATCGGGATTTTGACATCGACCTCTTATATAAAGCCATGCGAAAGAAAGCATTGGAACTTCCTAAAGCCCCGGTTTCCTATGAAGCTGGTAGATCGGGGCTTATCTATTACTTAGAAAAAGGATATGCCCCGATCGACAAAGTAACCGAGGCCGTACCCAACACCCTTGAGTTAGCCTATGATGACTGGTGCATTGCGCAATTAGCCAAAGAACTGGGCAAAACAAAGGATTACGAACTATTTGCCCAACGAGCTTACAATTATAAAAATGTATGGGATCCTAAAACCAAGTTCATGAGGCCTAAGAAATATGATGGTGAATTTTTACCTGAGCTAGGTGTAAATGAACAAGAAATTGTTAAAAGTGGTGACCATAGCTATTATAAGTACTTTGACCCATTGTTAGTAGGGCGTCGCCCAAACCGTCATTATACCGAATCTAATGCATGGCAATACATTTGGTCCGTGCAACATGATCCACAAGGTCTCATAGATCTCTTTGAAAATAAAAATCAGTTTATTGAAAAGCTTGATACTTTTTTTGAAATGAGTCCCGTGATTACCCCTCCAAAATATGTGGGCGTAGTTGGTACTATTGGTCAATATGTGCACGGCAACCAACCGTCTCACCACGTAGCTTATTTGTATAATTATGCAGGTCAACCCTGGAAAACCCAATATAGGGCCAGACAAGTAGCTGAAGAAATGTATAGAATTGGTCCAGGTGGCCTGCCCGGTAATGACGATATGGGCTCCCTTTCTTCATGGTTCGTTTTAAGTTCAATGGGCATTTATCCTATGGCACCCGGAAGTTCAACCTATACCATTGGCAGCCCTCTTTTTGGAGAAGTAAAACTAAAACCAGAAAAGAACAAGACTTTTATCATTCGTGCAATTAACAATTCTAAAGAGAACAAATATATTCAATCGGCAACCTTGAATGGAAAGCCCTTCGATAGAACATGGATTACCCATCACGAAATCACCCAAGGGGGTACGCTACAATTTAAAATGGGACCGAAAGCTAACAAAACATGGGGCATCTCTAAAACACCTCCTTCCATGTCAATAAAATAAATATTTAAACTATATTAACACTAATTCATGAAAAATTATCCTTAAAGCCATTTTAAGATAAAATACCATGTAAATCATATAATATATAGGAAATAAAGTCCCTCAAAAAAAGGTTCATTTGTAAAGGTCCTTTTAAGCTATGTTCTTAAATGGACCTTTAAAACCTACCACCAAACCTTTTAATTTTTGATGATTGTATGAGAAAAGTCAACCAGTACTGCATTTGGGCAGTTTCACTCCTATTTTTATCGTGCGGAAGCAAAATAGAAAAAAAAGAAACCACTTCAATTCCAGTTTATAAAGATGCGCCCTATAAACAAGATTTTTCTGTAAAATTCAGCACACCAAATAATGAAACTTCTTTTTCAAGGGTTTTCATGGATCGGAATAAGGTAATTCAAGTTTCATCTTCAGAAGGAATTTTACGTACACACGATGGGCAATTTTTATATCCCGGTTTACTGGTCCTAGACAAAACCTATCGTCCGCTGACCGATATGCACGTAAAAAATATCACCCTATATAAAAATCAATTTGTTTATATAAATGACAAAGCCGTATTCAGTAATTCATGGGCCGGTGCCCTCTATCTTCCTCATGACTTGCCAAACGCCTTTACTTTAGCCGCGGGCAATGATTTTGAATTTTTAATTAGTGACGGTACTACGTTGCAATTTTTGTCCAAGACAAAAGCACCTTGGAAAGACACATTGGCAAACGATCAAGTACAAGACATCTTGTTTGATGAAAACAGTAAAAACTTCTGGATTTTAGGACAAAAATCAATTGCCAGCTTTGACACTACTACGAGCGAATTAAGAACCTTGTATCAAAAGAAGGACCTCACCGCTTTAACCCTTTGGGATAATAATTTGATTGTCGGAACAAAAGCTGGTTATTTCACTATTGATCCATCGTCTGGTGAACAAATTGGATCGGTGGAGAAAAAGCTTCCTTTTGATGAAATTACGACTATGACCACCATTGATGGTCAACTTTGGTTCGGTTCTACCAAAGGTGCTTTTAAATTACGCGATAACGGTACATATGATTACTACTACGGGAAACGTTGGTTGCCCGGAAATCATGTAACCCATATTTCAAAAGGAATTGACGGTTCAGTTTTGATCCTTACAAATGCTGGGCTGGGCCAAATAGTTTTCAAAGAAATGACTCTTTTCGATAAAGCGAAATATTATGAACAACAGGTTAGAAATAGGCATATTCGTTTAGGATTTAATGCTTCTTTAGTTGATTTGGAGAATGGGAATCCTGATTCTGGAAGACTTTCAGATTCTGACAATGATGGTCTTTGGACAACCATGTATTTGGCTGGTGAAGTTTTTAGGTATGCAGTGACCAAATCTGATGATGCCTTGCAAAATTGTAAAGAATCAATGGATGCCATGGAGCGCTTATTCAGTATAAACCCTGTACCCGGTTTTCCGTCACGTTCATTTGAACGCAGTGGATATATAGAAAAATTACATGACCCAGACCGTTGGCAGCATTCAAGCGATTCTCAATGGGATTGGAAAGCCACCACTAGCAGTGATGAGGCTATAGGACATATTTTCGCCTATGGCGTTATGGCCGAACTTATGGATAACGAACTTAAAGACCGCGCAATCACCCTTATCGACACTTTAATGAGCCACATTGTTCGTAATGATTTGTATATGGTAGATTACGACGGCAAACCTACCACTTGGGGTAGATGGAATCCCACATATGTTAATGAAAGGCCTAAAATGGTGGGTGACCGTAAGATAAACGCCTCCAATATTATAGCCATGTTGCAGACAGCATATCATTTTACAGGAAAAGAAAAGTATAAGGAAAAAGCTTTTGATCTTATGGATAATCATGGGTATTTAGACAACCTGATGTGGCCCATGAAAGATGTTACTTACGCTCCCGATGATGCGGACGATTGGAGTAAAATGCTTTCGGAATCATGGAACCATTCCGATGATGAAATGTACTTTGTGGGCTATTGGGGTTTGTATAACTATGCTTTCAATGATACGCTAAAGGCCAAATATAAAAAGGCCATAATCGACCATTGGGAAATAGAGCGCCCTGAAAAAGAAGGTGCATGGAATATAATGACGGCATTAACTGGCACTTCGAATTTCGATTTAGAAGAAGCTGCATGGTATCTTCGTGAACATCCTATGGATTTAATCACCTGGGATATCTCCAACAGCCATAGAAAAGATATAGAACCTATTGAACCTAATTTTAGAGAGCAAACGATTAAGGAGGTTCTACCACCTGATGAGCGTCCTATACAACGCCACAATGGAAATATGTTTCGCTTAGATAGAGTTGGTCGTGATGGTACCGAAGAATATTCTGCTGGCGATATTTGGCTGCTACCCTATTGGATGGGAAGATATTTGGGAGTAATAAGCGAACCACAAGTTTAAATATAATTCTCACCAACGTTTAAAAAGAACTTACTTATTCAACACATACAGTATGAAAGCCATTCTATTAGGCATTATCGTTTTACTTCAATCCTCGTTAAAACCGATTGTGGAAAATGACAAATTCCATCAAGATGTTGCCGTTATGCACGGTAGCGAACAAGGGTTATCCGAAGGTTCCATTGACACCATACTTATGCAAAACAACAATCCCCTAGCCATTGTGCTGGGCGAGGTATATAAATGGGATGGAGAACAATGGCTAAAGTCAAAAGGACATTTGCAGCCAAAAGCAGTTTCCAAATTAAAAAACTTGCCCGAAGATTCGGGTAACATACTCTCTCAAGTAAATTATAAAGGTGAGACTTATATTGGTTGTGAAAACGGTCTTTTTAGATCAATGAATAAAAACAAATGGAAACAGGTATTGCCTGCGGATGAAAATTATAGCTGGGCTTTGAAAAATGTCGCAGCCCTAATAGTTGATTCTAAAGGAATTCTATGGTTCGGTTCCAGAGAAGGTATTGGAAAATATACCAACGGAAAATGGCGCTTGTTCACTGGTAAAGAAGGGGTTCCCTTCAACAAATTCACCTGTGCGGCCGCAGGCCAGAACGGCGTGGTTTGGTTCGGCACTGAAAATGGGGCCATCAGAGCAGAAAATAATCAGTTTTATTATAGAACATCAAGACGTTGGTTACCTGGCAATGAAGTAAATGATATCGCCGTAGATCAAAATGGCACTGCATGGATCGCTACGAATAAAGGTATTGGTCAAATTATTTCCAAAGAGATAACCTATGAGGAAAAGGCAGATTTTTTTACACAATTAACCGAGGACAGACATTCTAGAATGGGCTTTATATGCCAAAACGAACTCAAAGAGCAGTTCAACAAAGACAGTTATCAACTTGCTATTTCAGATAATGATGGCCAGTATACCGCCATGTATGGAGCTGCACAGGCCTTTCGCTATGCCATAACAGGAGACAAGGAAGCTAAAAAAATTGCCGATAGAAGTTTTGAGGCCATAAAGTGGTTGGTAGACATTACCCCAGAACCAGGTTTTCCTGCCCGTGTCATCATACCTATTGATTGGCATGAGCCCGTCAATGAAAACTACAGTAAAGAGTCCAATAAAAGACATCAGAAAACTGACCCCTTTTGGAAAGATATATTTCCTAGATTTCCTTTGAGTGAAGACGGTAAATACCGATGGAAATGTGATACCAGCTCCGATGAATTGGCAGGACATTATTTCTACTATGGAATCTATTATGATTTGGTAGCCGAAACAGAGCAGGAAAAAGCTGCGGTCAAACAAGTAGTAGCCGACATTACAGACCACCTCATCCGCCATAGTTTTAAATTAGTTGATTACGATGGTAAACCGACTCGTTGGGGTAGTTTTGACCCCGATTATTTCAATTCCATTTGGGGTTGGGATCAACGTGGTCTAAATTCTATGATGATGCTTTCCTTTCTTAACGTAGCCAGTCATGTCACCGAAGATCCTAAGTATGATGAAGTGGCCAAGATATTGCGTGATGAGGAAAACTACCATATAAATGCCATGCACCCAAAAGAGTTCTTTCCCCCAGAAAATGTAGTACCATGGGATAACAATCTTGGTTTAATGAGTTTCTATGGACTTATCAATTATGAAAAAGACCCTGAACTTCTTATAATGTACCGTCTATCCCTTGAATATGCTTGGCTAAATATCAGCAAACAAAAAAATGCGTTTTGGGATGGCCTTTATGGTGCATTGGCAAACACCTTTACTAAAAAAGTAAACGAGGGATTTTTTAATACAAGTGAACTGTTCAAAGAAAATCCATTGTTTGCGCAATCGGTTATTGACCGCTATGGAAAAAGTAGTCTTGACAGCAGGTATATTAAAGAAACGTTACAGAGAATACCCTTAGACCTTATCGGGTACGAAATGGACAATACACATCGTTTGGATGTTCTTTTTGACCCTACACCAACGCAAGAAAAAGATATGGGATGGGGAGTGGACACCTATGCCTTGCCAATCGATGAACGAGGCCATGTTCGTTTAGATAGGGATGCTTTTAATTTACATGACTCAGAGGGAAACGGGTATGCCGAACACGAAGGTACTTTTTATCTTCTACCTTATTATTTTGCAAAATATCATGAGTTAATCCCTCAATAAAAGAGGTTAAGATAAAGTCTGAAGAAATCAATTTTAGTGAATATTTGAAATAAGAAATCAATACAAAAGCGACCAAGCAAGCCTCAGGTTAAACCGTTATTCTATTATTTGCTGGCACCATAGAAAGTATCTGACAGCTCTATAATGAATATCTGCTTATATTCATTATGCGGTTTACCATCCAATATACGAGATGTATCGCTGCTAGGTATATCAACATTGTATGCCAACATCTTTCCATCAGGAGAAACCACTAAAGCTTCGCGGTCCAATTCATTTGGAGTTAAGAGCATTGATTTTCCGAAACCTTCGGAACCACCAACATAACTGGCATACACTTTTCCATTGCTTATTGAGAATATCCACTGATCAGAAGGATGCCAGCGCAGATAACTGGCATCTGTTGTAAAATAAGTCACCTGCCTAGGCCTTTTCTCCATAGACTTGGCTATATCAGAACCATCAACGGGAATAACAAATACCTGAAATATACCTTTATCATCTTTGGACAGATAAGCGATCTGTTTTCCCGAATAAGACCCTCGAACGATACCCTCATCATTTGTAGTATGGGTCAACCTTGTTATCTTAACTCCCTTTGGCGGCTCTGGATAGGTATCTTCATCACCAGAATATGCGGTAGTAATATCGACTGAGTCCGGTATTTCTGCCACAAAAAGCGACGTTTCATAATCCACTCCATTTTCGGCGCGTACTTTGCCGATAAAAGCCCGCTTTGAACCCAAAGAATCCACCCAGGAATCCCCGTATGCCTTTTCAATCTCTCCTGGCTTTGATTCACCTTTCTTAGCAGGTTTCAATAATACGGCAAAATAATGACTGAAGCCTGTTGGCGCATTTTTATTCACTTCCATATAACCAATGGTGCGATCATAATCCTGCTGTAGGAAATCGTCATAGGTGAAACCGATACGTTCTCCATTCCTGGTATATTCGTGTCGGTGGGTACCTCCACGGTGCGCTCCCGGTGTTGTAGGTTCGTTTGTGGACACATCCCTTAAATCGGCCATTGACAATTCTCCCTTTCCGTTTGCACTAACGATAGCCCCGCTCCTGTTCCGAATATCATAGTATCCTCTTTCATAAATTGTTTCTAACTGAGGACCATGTATAAAAATCACCTGGTTCTCCATTGGATGATAAGAAACGGCCGCAACTCCAGGAGCGGCATTTTCTCCCGAAATCGATTCGGGTTGCCATAATACGGTTTCCTTTCCCGTTGCAATTTCCACTTTTTCAATGGACTTACAATTTGCAAGATTGGTATTGAACACCATGTACCGGGTGTCATAGCATAAAAATCGCCCATCAGGAGAAAAATTATCGTTGTTATCCAGCGCATGTGTCTTTGCGTTGAAGGTAATCTGTTTTTCGGTCATGCTATTTTCTTGGGGTGCAATATGGTCTTTACAACTAAAAAGGAAGTAAATTACAATAGTCAGTGAAAAAATAGAACGTTTTAAAGTGTTCATTTTATGAAATGGAATATTTTGATGATTGTAAAAATATCTAATTCGAATTATCCAAAAATACCGTTTGGCATTTCACTCTATAGACTAAACCGATTATTATTGTTTTAAAAGGAACGATTGCCCGTGAAAATCCCAAGCGCATGTACCTTATTGTTTCAAAATCCATACATCGGTGACCCGCGATTGCTTTCTCCAATTCAGATGGTCTTCATCAGGTTTGTCGAAAGTTATTTTTAATTTTCCGTCATGAATAAGATTTTTAGGAAGCGGAAATTCTTTAAATTCTTCAAAGCCTTTTTCATATTTAGTAGGTTTTAACCTCTCACCATTAGCCCTTAAAAGTGCTTCTCCATAACCAGATACACGTATAAGGTAATTTGAATTAGCATCAAGTTCGTCATATACCAGCGTAGGAGAAAACTGAAATAATTGGGTGGACAGCCTTTTTCTACTTAACCCATTATTTTCCCAGAGATAGTCAATGGCGTCATCAGTTTGTGAGGTAACATGCTTAGCATCGGCACTTGAAATATTGTCATAAAAGCTTCCTTTGCCCGGAAATTCATAAGTCCTGATAAATTCGAGTCTTTCCAATTTTTCCTTTTCCGTTTGCAAGGCCCTAACCTTTTCAAATTCATCTTGAAGCCACCATCTATTGTTCAATGGGTAATCTATAAAATCCAATATGGCCCCACGCTCGGCACCGCTGGCATTATATTTGGGCACACTGGTCTGTGCACCAATGGCATTAAACAATGCATCTGCATAATCAAACACTTTCTGCTTTAAATTTTGGCCTACGGGTTCTTTATCCGCTTTTTCCAGATAGACCATGGCATTGCCCATAGCGCTCTCCACCCCCACTGTTTTAGCATCGGCAAGAGCCTCATAAGCTTTTATCTCCAGCCCTTTTTCATAGGTAAGCCTTTCTTTAATATAAGCATCATAATAAGCACGCATAACCAATTGTTGCCATCTCCAATTATCAGATAATTCTGGATGTTGTGATTCCATTTTTTTCCAAAGAGCCAAGGTTTCGGAGATTCTGTTATTAGTTGCGACAGGCCCCACCCAATTCTGTTCCAAATCAAAGATTCCTGTAGTGGCTTCTTCCGCAATTTCTGCACCGAAGAAAAAGTGACAATATTCAAAAATAATATCATGGACATCTTGTTGGGAATCCCAACCCAATTGGCTCCAAACTACTTTATTTACATCATCATGAGAGCCGTCAGAATACGTTATAAAGCCATCGGTATAGCCAGCGTCCCTTTTAAACAACTTGGCATATTGAAGCGGAAGTGGATTACAGGGTTCACGCCCTAAAGTCAATGCAAACGCTTGGTCCCAGCGCTCGACAGGATAATGACACCGTACGGTATGGGTAATATCAGGATAAAAACGATGTGAATAATGTTCGGGTAAAAGTTCACGCTCCAAATCGATTGGCGGACTACTGGGGCCGTATACAAGTCCTTTAAGCCAATCTGGATTATTGGTTTTAAGATAGTCGAAAAAATAAGCCACTTTCTCCTCGTTAAAACCTTGGAGCGAAACCCATATTCCAGCATTGGGGTGGTACTTTTTTAATACTTCCGATAAGTCTTTTAGGTAAGGTATTAACTCAGAAGGATGGTTATCCCCGGGATCCCCTCCAGGCACAAAGACCCCATCAAGTCTTGGACACCTGGCATAGAATGCTTCTTGCTCCTCTAAACCTAATTGATGCGCGTTTGGGACGTTTAAATCATGAGGAGCTGGTGTCCACACCCAATAATCGGCATCATATTTTTCACAGATTTCACTCAACCGTACTTCCATTTCCTGAGGATCAATCTTAAAATGAACGCTCGAGGATGCGTCTTGAAAAGGAATATTCTCAAAACTATTCGCCCCAAAAAGAACTTGTTCACGAAAATGCTGATCAAATTGCTCAACCGTCCAAGCATCCCAAGAATTCGCGGTATTCCGATACCCGAATTGATGTCCGCGAAGTGGGTATTCAGGTGCTGAAACTATATCAATGTCATTGGCTATTTCTATTTGACCAGATTCCATGTCAGCAATTCGTAACAGTTTACCAATACCATATAGCACTCCTCGTGTATCGGCTCCAACAATCCATACAATATTCCTTTTCCCATATTTTTTATGCACAATATGAAATCCTTCCTTTTTTATGACGGAACCATTTTCACCTTCAGTGGCAGGTACCTTTTCCCCAAAAAAATCAGTCTCACCTTGTAAGACTAAAGCTATGGTTGTATCGGGACTTAAATCATTTGATGTAACAAGTTCAATACCCGTACGTTTCTCTATTTCCTCTACCAACACATTTTCTAAGGTTTCATGCATGGGCGAGTGAATCCCTGAAGAAATCAAAATTGTTGCTTTTGAAAGGTCTATAGCATCCTTTTCTTGTTCTTTACAAGAGAAGGTCAAACCCATTATCAATAAAACTACTATTACTTTTTGCACTGTCTTTATTCTTTAATTCGTATTGAGTTTCTTCACATAACCAAACCCTAGCTCAAAACCCCTAACTGTTTCTTCTAAAACCAAGTGATCAAAATAGCTATCCATACAGGATAACCTGTAAAATCCCCTATTTAACAATCGTTCTTTTAGTTTATTACGTAACTACTTTTTAATCGTTATACTAATCGCTTGTTATAAACCATTTCCAACAAGCGGATGAAGAGTACATTGTCACGACAAAAACTTTTCTATATAAAATTGCCTGGGGAAAACCCAGGCAATTTAAAAACTAACACTAACAACAAAATGTTATATAACTCTATTGCCTGTACTCTCTATCACCAAGGTTTTGCCACACCCTGTACGATCCATGGTCTTGCATAAGGACTGTCATTGGGATCGGTACTGCTATAAGGAGTGTCTTCTAATGAAGCCGCACCAACAGTATAATTAGCACTATTTATATTAATTTCATCACTAGGATAAACGAATCTCAAGGGCATAACATCTTCACGAGCAAATGGCCCTGCTTTTAAATCTGGTAGTCCTGTTCTTCTCCAATCCATATAAGCTTCATCTCCATTGAACATATTAGCAATCCATTTTTGTTGCATGATGATAGCCAAAGTACCATCAAATGCAACCCCAGTAGTTTTAATATAATCTTCATAAGCATCGCCAACACCCCACACCTCTAGAGAAGCCTTGATTCCTTCCAGGTAATTTCCTTCTGCATCAGAACCCCAGCCCCTTAACGCTGCTTCGGCTTTTAAAAAAGATACTTCGGCATAAGAAAACAATCTAGATTTGAGCAGGTTCCCACCATCTTCTTTCTGATTGAATACTTCGTTCATTCTTGATACATAAGGATTTGTACCACCTCTGGAACCTTCTGAATTTAGATTATACTCATAAGGATCAGTACTGCTAACTGCCACTGGCAGACCTACATACACGCTGCTCGTGTCAATTAGTTTTTTGCCTGCCAATAAATCTTCGGCGTAGGTTTCTTCAGCATATATGGCATAATCATTGGCCTCCAACGTTTCTTCATTGATATAGCGTACACCGTCGCTCTCCGCTATATCTCCCCCACCTGGTACCTCAGCTGCCGGTACAACTTTTGTAGGCACTTCAACCGGCGCGAACCAAACTGAGATTCTGGGGTCGTCCAATTCCTTTAATTTATCTGTTAAGGTGGTACAAGGCTTAACACGATAAAACTCTGATGCCGTACCAAATTGACCACTATTGGGCCATGATTGCTCTTTAATTCCACCAATATAGCTTAACACCAATTCATCATCGATTTCGCTGATCAATGGTTTTATAAGTGTTTTAGTCACTCCGGCTTGAGCAAAAGCGGGTAGTTTTTCAGATAATCGCATATAATAGCGTAACGCTAAAGAGTTGGCCAATTTTTGCCATTTTGAAGCGTCACCTCCATAAAATAAATCTTGGTCTTTAATAACTCCTTGATAATCTGAAGCACTTAAAAGTTCCGAAGCCGTTTCCAAATCTGCAATAATCCCCTTATAGACATCTTCTTGTGCATCGTAAGTTGGTCGTTCGCCTTCCAGGTCTTTCCCTTTTAAGGCATCCGAGTAAGGGATGTCACCATAGTAATCGGTGAGATTACCGAACAACATGGATTTCAAGACCAATGAAACCCCCTCATGAAAGTGTAAACCAAGCGCTACCGCCCTATCATAAGCCACTTTGTTCGTTCTTAATAATTCATAATTATCGGACCAGATGGTACCCGTCTCCCAATCATATCGATTGTTTGACCACGAATCACGTTGGGTAAACTGAGCGGCATTACCCGTGTCTTCACCATAGCCCCTTCTCGTCGTACTTGTGGCAAGCCCTGTCATTACGGAGCTCATTAATAGATTGGGATCGGCCAAACTTGGCTCGACTCCATTGGGGTTCTCATTTATTTCTACCAAGTCATCATCACAGGAAACTACAAGCAATAATGGAATCAATAGAAATGCAATAGCTATGTTTTTAACTGATTTCATATTCTTATTTTTTAATATTTATTTAGAAACTGGCGTTTAATTTGATACCTACTGGAATTGCCCATGGTTGAATATTGAACCGTTCAACACCCTGTGAAAGTTTTCCTCCAGAAGTTTGAAAAGCAGATTCTGGGTCTATGTCGATTCCCGCTTTGGTCCATAAAATGATATTACGGCTGAACAAGGAAAGTGATAAATTACTCATCCCGATTTTCTGAGAAAATTTTCTATCAAACGTGTAGCCAATTGAAATCTGTCTAAGTTTTACATAATCGGCGTCAAAAGTAGAAGCTCTTGTAAAATCCCAAGCATAGTTATCTCCATAGGTATGGTATTGTGTACCTGGCCCACCAAGATTTTCTTGGGTCGCCACAAAATTACCATTGTCATCATAAGAACCGATTACCCCAGGCAGAAATACACCATCATTTAAACCGTCAACTGGAAAACCACCATATTCAGCTGTTGGTCCACCAACCAGTGGATAAAACTCCCCGTTTGGCGATAAAAACCGATCAGCGTTATTTTTGATATAGGTAGGTATATCGCCCACATCGCTCAAGTCAACAACTTTATTAAGCCACCTCTTTGTTTGGAGGTCAGACTCATAGTAGCGATGCGTTTGCGAAACAAACTGCCCGCCCTTTCTCCAGTCAAAGTTCATGGATAAGTTCCAATTTTTATATTGTATAGAAGTTTGTAAACCTACCTTAAAATCTGGATTGTAATTTCCGATAACGGGAGCTACTCTTTTTCCATCTTCGTCAGATAGCTTACTATCACTATTCTCCCAACCTTCATCGTCTAACAATGGCCACCCATTATAGGGAGAATTAGGATCGTCTACCCTTACGAAATCGCGGTCAATAATCTGACCTACTCTTTCACCTACCCAGGTATATGCACCTCCTTTTGCTTCCCCCCAAAACTTTACAAAGTCGGTACCTTCGGCTAATTCGGTAATAATCGTTTTATTGGTAGAGAAAGTGAAATTCATGTTCCAACGTAAGTCTGTTTTATCAATTAGAATCCCTCCTAAACTGGCTTCATAACCCGTGCTGTTCAAATTACCTGCATTAAAAAGTTTTGTTGCCGCACCAGAACTAAGTGGAAGCGCTTTTTGAAATATCTGATTTTCATTATTTGACTCGTAATATGTAAAGTCCATGGTCAAGCGATTCTTAAATAGAGACAAATCGATACCATATTCGGTTGAGGTGTTAAGCTCTGCTTTAATCTTGTCGTTCTTCAAATCCTTAGGTACCGTCAATTGTGCAGCAGGACCCCAACCCCCTGAATTTTCGAGAATTGCAAATAAATTGTGCGGACTGGTATCATTACCCGCTTGTGCCCACCCTACCCTTAGTTTGAACAAGGACACTTCTGTACCGAGATTAAATATATTGTTTACCAAAATACTTGTTGAAACTGACGGATATAAGAAACTATTATTGCTCTCAGGTAATGTACTTGACCAATCGTTTCTAAGTGTTGCATCAACATACATCATGTCTTTATAACTAATATTACCTAGGGCATACAAGCTATTTACACGTTCTTTTGAATAGGTTTCTTTGTACTCAATATTATCTGCCGCAATATTCGATAAAATAAAAAGATTTGGTATAATCAATCCAGAACCTCCATTTTTAGTTTGGGTCGATAAATAACCATTACTTACGTTTCTAACATTACCTCCGCCCGATAATCCAAAATTAAAATTCTCAGATAATTTATCCCTATAGGATAATAAAAAATCAGCATTACTTTCAACCCCATCGATATTAACGATACCATAGGCTCCATTTCTCTCACTCTTGAAGCCACTCGAAATTTTAGTTTCCCGTAACTCACGACTATCATTATACGTATAACGTGCCATTAAAGAAAGTTTATCAGAAAATTTGTAATCTGCTTGAACATTACCATATACTCTCTTTCTCTTAAAGCCATTGTTAATTTCATTGGCAATAAAATAAGGGTTGTTATATTCAAACTCAGATGGATCATCGCCTAAATTATAAGGAGTGTTCTGAATTTGACCTTCTACTAACCTTTGATCTTCTTTCAACAAATAATCTTTCATATCGCGGACGTCAATATGAGGGTTGATATCATAAATTGCCTGCAAAGGGTTTGCATTTCTATCGGTCGTCGACGGTCTGTTATCTGCGCCAGAGACCACATAATTTAGACTTGAGGTTATTTTTAATTTGTCATTAACATCAAAACCACTGTTAATGGTAAAACTATTTCGCTCTAGATCAGAATTCGGTATAAAACCTTCATGTCTCATATTCGTATAAGACATACGATAGTTCATACGATCGGTATTGTTCTGGAGTGATATCGTATTGGTAGAAGTGATAGCAGATTCAAAGAAATTTTTAGCATTGTTCTTGCCTCTAGACGTCAATGGCTTTGGAACACCAACACCAGTTCTTATCTCTTCTGCGGTATAAGGCCATTGTATTGCACTCAAACCCTTATCCAATTCAGGTCCTACCCAGCCCGATGCATTTTCATCAATCTGTGTAATCGTAGGATCTGGTCGACTTCCATTTGCAAAAAGAGTATTCTTTTCCAAAAATTTATACGGTGTTTCATATACGTTACTAGAGCTAAAGGAAATGCCCAAGCCCTTACTTTTCTTACCCGATTTTGTGGTAATCAAAATGACTCCGTTACCCCCTCTAGAACCATATAATGCCGCTGCACTGGGCCCTTTTAATACTGAGACATTCGCAATATCATCTGGGTTAATATCACTAATACCGCCACCGTAATCTACGGCGACACCACTACCTACACTACCTATATTGGTAAGGTTACTTTGAAGTGGCACCCCATCGATTACATATAATGGTTGGTTATCGGTTGTTAATGAAGAGGCTCCACGCAAAACAACACTTACCGTAGAACCCGCACCACCAGTGGAATTAATCTGAACCCCGGAAACCCTACCGTTCAAGGCATTTAAAGCATTTTCTTGCGTAACGGTCGTAATATCACTCCCGTCCACTTCTGCCACCGAATACCCAAGGGATTTCTTCTCCCTAGAAATTCCCAATGCGGTTACGACTACCTCATCCAAGGCTTGGGAAGAAGTCTCCATCACCACATTTATAGTAGCGCGGTTACCGACAACTACTTCTTGAGTAGTCATCCCTAAATAAGAAAATACTAGAATTGCATCATCACCAGGCACTTGAATACTGTAGTTTCCATCAAAATCTGTAGAGACGCCCGTTATCGTTCCTTTCAGCACCACTGAAACGCCGGGCAATAATTCTCCATCAACGCTGCTGACGACTCCTGTTATCTCTTGTTGCGCATGTGCGATACCAAAAAACATGCTTAACAGAAGAAACGCCAACCATTGTAAGTTTCTTTTTTTCATAGTTGTTCGATTAAAATAATATTTAGTTTAGTTATTATACCAAAACAAATCTATTCTAAAATTTATGTTAAAACACATGGTATCATATTATATTCATATGATATTTTATCCCTTTACGCTGTTATTTAACCAAATATTTAATGTAAGGTTAATATTGCATTAGTTTCATCAATCCTCGATTATAGTAAAAATCCTACTTTTGTTTTAATGGATTTTATATGAACAACCCTTATTTAATGGGTAATTAGAGATGCTTACTACATTTTTATGACTTATACAAAAATTCCAATTCAATAGTGATAAAACTTCTATTCTCACTCCAATGGAAATTTTCAGGACTATCTAAAAAAATTTATAAGTACAAGGTAAAATCTAAGTAGTGTAAAATGGGTTATATACCAACAGTAGTTAGAATTGGTATAACTAAGATTCTCAGTAAAAATCAATGTTACTTTGTGCATTCTTTGAGGACTGTTCTTTAGGAAGAATTCATTAAACGTCAATAACAAAAAGTATCGGATTCGTCGAAATTAGGTCAATCTTGAACTTTTAACCATGAGTCCGATTATATATATTTTAACTCAATTATGTCATTAATCTATAAAAAAGCACGGTAAAAGATAATATAACATGTAAATAAAATAAGATATAACAAAGTCGCTATCTTCAATTCAAGTTAATTTGTGCGTACTAATAAAATGTAAATTATGCTCGCAGGAATTGATTATTTTATTGTTATAGCCTACATCGTTGGCATGCTGCTATTGGGTCTCTACTTTAAAAAGTTCGTCAATAATTCAGAAGATTATTTTCTTGGAGGCAAAAGCCTGCCATTTTGGGCCATTGGGATGTCCATCGTAGTATCGGATATCGGGGCCTTAGATTTTGTGGGTGTTTCAGGGCAGGCCTATCGATATGGTATTTCTGTAGGTAACTTCGATTGGGTGGGATCTGTTCCTGCCATGTTATTGTCCGCTTTTATTTTTATTCCTTATTTCTGGAGAGGCGGTATGTACACCATACCTGAATATTTAGGAAGAAGATATAACCAAAAGGTGAGAACCATTGCTTCCGTAACGTGGATACTGTTTTTTGCTTTGGATCTGGGGGTGCTTTTTTGGGCCAGTGCGGTATTGTTGAATGTACTTATGGGCTGGCCCATTTGGATTTCTATTATTTCCACCGCAGGAGTAGTTGGGCTATACACCTATTTTGGAGGCATTACTGCGGTTATAATGACCGATGTCGTACAATTTGTAATTATGTTCATAGGTGGGTTCGCGCTGGTGTTTCTAAGTTTATATGAGGTCGGAGGTTGGGATAATATGGTTGAAAAAATTAGCACAATGGGACCTGAATACCAAACCCATTTCGACATTATTCAACCTCAAGACACGAAATCCCCGTTCCCGTGGACCGGAATTTTATTCGGCCTAACCTTTGTAATGGCCAATGCGTACATGATCGGTAACCAGTCTATTGTACAACGCTGTCTAACTGCAAAAAATGAATGGCATGCAAAAGCAAGTATGATTTTTGGTTCTGCACTTAAAATGTTCATCCCCATATTGGTTTTATTTCCTGGTCTTATGGCGGTAGTAGTTCATCCTGGATTAACGGACGGCGATCAAGCATTGCCCTTAATGATCAAATCCATATTGCCACCAGGTTTGGTGGGACTAATGTTCGCCGCATTTTTCGCGGGCTTAATGTCTAGTGTAGATTCATTATTAAATTCGACGGCAACCTTATTTACGAAAGATATTTATGAGCCATTTATAAAAAAAGGTGCGGATGATAAGCATTATTTAAAAGTTGGTCAGATCGCGACTTTGGTGTTATTACTTATTGGTGTAGCCACTTCACCCGTAAGTAGTGATTTTCCGGGTATTTATGTGGCCATACAAACTTTTATGTCTTATTTCCAGGGACCCATATTCGCCATTCTGTTATTGGGTATATTTTGGAGAAGAACTACACAGTGGGGTGGTCTTTCCGCATTGATAGTAGGAATTGGATTTGCCATATACTTAAATGTATTTAAAGAACATTTTTTTACTATAGAAGATCCATTTCTTTACATTTCATGGTGGTCTTTCCTATTAGGTGTTATTATCAACGTAGTGGTCAGTTTATTGACTAAAAAACATACAGATGAGGAACTGAAAGGTCTGGTGTTTAGTTCAAAAATTTTGGTGAAAAATAAAAAACTATAATATGTTCAATTTTGATTGGCTGTCAGATGTATCGCAAGAGACTGCAAAAATGATATTTCTATGTTTGTATGCGGTAATAGGAATTTTAGTGCTGTTGTTACCCAATGAATATATTTATGAGGGCATAGCCAAAGAAAATCGGCACTGGTGGAATAATTTAAAACTATGGTCCATTGCTGTTCTATGCATATTGGCATCTATCTATAGTCATTTTTAACCCCTTACATATAGAAATATGGAAACAAACGAAAAAAATGCAGGAATCAAAGCTGCTCAAATTAACAATGCTCTTGGATTTTTCATTATATCATTTGGGGTTATAGTTCTTTTTGCAATGTTATATACCGAAACATTTGTAGAACATATGACCGATATGGTTGCTGGATTAACACTCATATCAATAGGAGGAGGTATGATATGGAAAGCAAAAACGACCCTAAAAAAATTAAAAACGACCAACGATAAATAAGTAGCATGCTAATGCGGTGTCTAAAAATAGAACTACGAGAAAATTGGAAGATTCAATCGTCTAAGCACGTATCCCGAACCGGAAATCAACTTTCCCTTGACCCTACGCTTTCTGAAAATTGGTTGCCTACCAAAGTTCCCTCTACGGTTTTAGGAGCTTTGGTTGCCAATGGCATCTATAAAGACCCTTATTTTGGGGAAAACCTAAAGAATATTTCTTCCGAAGAATTTAAAATTTCGTGGTGGTATACGACTTCTTTTGAAATTGATGAAGCACAAGCCGAACTCGATGCCAGTTTAAATTTTGACGGTATCAATTACAAAGCCAATGTTTGGTTGAATGGGAAACGGATTGCAGATAGCAAATCCATAAATGGCACATACCGTATAACATCTTTCAATGTCAGCCATGCCATTACTGCCGGTAAAAACGTTTTGGCCGTAGAGATTATACCTCCTAAACCGGGAGATTTCAGTACCGGTTTTGTCGACTGGAATCCAGCTCCACCAGATGGAAATATGGGTATATTCAGGCCTGTAACACTCCACTTATACAATGATGTGAGAATTAAGAATCCTTTTGTTCAAACAAAGGTAGATTTGAAAAGTCTAAATAAGGCAGCATTAACAGTTTCAGCGGAATTACACAATACTACAGACGCTACTGTCACAGGTACATTAACCGGTCAAATAGAGAAAATACGTTTTGAGCAAGAAGTGACCATTGATGCCAACTCGTCAATGTTAATCGAATATGACCCAATGGCATATCCGCAATTAACCTTTGACAATCCAAGGCTTTGGTGGCCAATTCATTTAGGAAATCCAGACCTTTACAAACTAGAGCTTCAATTTATAATAAATGAAAAAATATCCGATGCCACACAAATTACGTTTGGTATCCGTGAAGTTGAAGACTATTGGCTAAATGACATTCACCGCGGCTATAAAGTCAACGGTAAAAAAGTCTTGATAAAAGGTGCCGGGTGGACAGATGACCTTTTCTTAATGGATACCGATGACAATATTGAGGCGCAAGTCAAATATGTCAAACAAATGAATTTGAATACCATTCGTTTAGAAGGGTTTTGGGGAAAAAACCACAAACTCTATGATCTTTGCGACGAACATGGTATTCTACTCATGGTTGGATGGAGTTGTCACTGGGAACATGAAATTCATATGGGCGTACCGGTGAACGAACGCTACGGCGGCGTTTATAAAAAAGATGACGTCGAACTTGTAGCCCAATCGTGGGAGGAGCAGCTGATCTGGTTACGCAACCACCCCAGCATATTCGTATGGACGGTTGCCAGTGATAAAGTACCCCTCACAGAATTAGAACAAAAATACATTGATACCTTTTCAGAATATGATCCTACCCGCCCCTATCTAAATTCAACGGGAGGAGTTGGAAGTGATCAACATGTAATTGGCAGTGAAGATGTCATTAGCGAAATCAGTGGTTCTTCTGGCGTAAAAATGTTAGGACCTTACGCTTATACCGCTCCGGTTTATTGGTTTACCGATACTAAATTTGGAGGAGCCTATGGATTCAATACAGAAACGGGTCCGGGAGCCCAAGTACCGCAATTGGAGAGTTTAAAGAAATTTATTCCCGAGGACAAACTTTGGCCAATAAATGAAGTTTGGGATTATCACTGTGGTCGATATGAGTTTGCCGACTTAAATCGTTTTACCACAGCCATTAATGAACGATATGGAACTCCGTCGAATATTAATGATTTCGACAAAAAGGCACAGGCCATGAACTATGAATTGATGCGCCCCATGTTCGAGGCCTTTCAAGTTCATAAAGATAAATCAACAGGAATTATACAATGGATGCTGAATGCGGCTTGGCCAAAAATGTATTGGCAGCTCTACGATTATTACCTTATGCCTACCGGTGCATTTTATGCCACGCAAAAAGCTTGCGGCCCTTTGCATCTCGTATACAATTATGGGGACCATAAAATTTACGCTATAAACGATTATTCGTATACCATTAAAAATTTAAAGGCCAGGATCCGTATCTATGATATAAAATCTGAATTGCTTGTAGACAAAATTATTGCCTTTGATATTTCCGGGGATACAGTTCGTCCTTTATATACAATTGAAGAATTAGATAACCTATCCTCGACCTATTTTGTTGACCTGAGAATAGTTGACAACACAAGCAAGGAAATCGACACTAACTTTTATTGGCTTTCTACCCAAGTGGAAGAATTGGACTATGAAGCAGATTTAGGCGACTTTGCCTTTCATACGCCAAGTAAAGTCTATGCCGACTTTTCATTGCTCAATACACTTCAAACCGTAGATATTGATTTGGACTATAGTTTTGAAATGATTGATAATCAACGTAAAATAACTATAAAACTTACGAATACAGGAGATGTAATAGCTTTTTTAATCAACCTTAAGTTAGTGGATAAGACTACCCAAGAATCTATCTTACCTATTTTCTGGGAAGATAATTTTATAAGCTTACTACCTGGAGAAGAAAGAACACTAAACGCAACGTTTAACTATAACGCCAATGCCGAACTAAAAATTGAAGCTTGGAATTCAAATAACATTACTTATGAAAAAACTAGCCATTAATGGAGGAACTCCCTGTCGTGATATAACAATACAACCATGGCCTAAATGGCCCGTTTGGGGCAAAGAAGAAGAAGTCGCCTTGATCGATGTTCTTCATAGTGGAGTATGGTCCTATAATGGCCCTAAGGAAATGGAGTTCAATAGACTTTTTGCCGAATATACAGGGGTTAAACATGCGATTTGTACCGTAAATGGTACCATAACCTTACAAATTGCATTGGAAGCCTTAGGTATAGGTGTTGGGGATGAGGTGATTGTTCCTGGTCTAACTTGGCAAGCAACTGCAGCAACTGTGATTGACGTCAATGCCATTCCAATTCTGGTAGATGTCAGCGAGGACAACTGGTGTATTGATCCTAAGGAAATAGAAAAAGCGATAACTCCCAGAACAAAGGCCATTATACCTGTTCATTTATACGGAGCTTTTGCGGATATGGACGCGATTATGGCCATTGCCAAAAAACATAATCTCTATGTCATTGAAGACTGTGCACACAAGCATGGGGGTGAGTGGAACGGCAAAAAAGCTGGGAGTATTGGAGATATAGGTAGTTTTAGTTACCAATTATCCAAACATTTGACCTCGGGCGAAGGTGGTTCCGTTACTACCAATAATACAGAACTGGCCAATAAATTAGATGCACTACGCAATTGTGGACGAAGACCGGAAGCAGATGCTTTTGAAGGAGTGGATAAGGGTGCAGGGGATTATGGAGATGACGACGGAAATTTTATCCAGTCGGGAAATCTTAGGATTACCGAATTTCAAGCCGCTATTTTAGTGGAAGGGCTTAAACGCTTACCGGCACAAAACGAAAACAGGGATGCCAATGCAGAGTACTTGAACTCCTTACTTGCAGAAATCCCGGGGGTCTCACCTATTGCAAGAGATAAAAGGGAAACTAAAAAGGCATACTTCAATTTTGCATTTAAGTATTCTAAAAATGAATTTAAGGGGCTTCCCATTGAAAAATTCAGAAATGCTTTGCAGGCTGAATTGGGCTTAGTGGTAGATTCCAGTTACGAGCCGCTGAACAATTGTTCTTTATACGTACCGCACACGAAACCATCCAGACATAAATTAAACGATGTCTATTGGGAGGAAATTGACCCAAAAAGATTTTCATTACCGGTCTGTGAACGTATTTTCAAGGAGCAGTCCGTATGTGTGCATCACAAGGTATTAATGGGGTCTACAGCAGATATGGACCTTGTCGCCGAAGCTATAAAAAAGATTTATGAGCATGTAAGTGAATTGTTGGATTAAAAATTATCCCCTCCTTTCCAGACAATACCGGCTTATTGAAGGAGAAATAGATAAACATATGAAATCAGCACTAGTTATTGCTTTTCTATTGATGCATGCCACGCTTCTTTTTGCGCAAGGTTCTTTTGACAGAGAAGAACATTACATTTTACCAAAAAATGGAATTTGTGCCCATAGGGGAGCCAATGAAACACATCCTGAGAATACCATTGCCGCGTTCAAGGAGGCTATTCGACTTGGGGCGCAAATGATCGAGTTCGACGTTCAAATGACCAAAGACAATCAATTGGTGATCATGCACGACGATAAAGTGAATAGAACGACCAATGGTCACGGAAAGGTGCGTCATCTTTCGTTACGTAAAATTAAAAAGCTAGATGCAGGAAAATGGAAATCCAAAAGGTTTAAAAACGAGCGTGTACCTACTTTAAAAGAAGTTCTTGAAATTATGCCTACCAATATATGGCTCAATATCCATTTAAAGGGAGATGAAATTTTGGGAATAGCAACAGCAAAAGCCATTATGGCTTCGGGCAGAATCCATCAGGCGATCATAGCCTGTGAAAGTGAGGCTGCGAAAGGTGTTAGAAAAGTAAATCAGAATATTAAGATATGCAACATGGAACGCTTGGCTTCTAGAGCAGATTATATTGATGGAACTATAGATAATGGCTTTCAATTTCTTCAATTAAAAAGTAATAGGGATGATGAAAATAGAATGACGGATTTGAAAAAGTTAAAAGAGCATGGAATCCTTATCTGTTATTTTCATGCTGAAGAGGAAATTAAAGTAAAGGAATTATTGGAGGCAGGGGTTAATTTTATTCTTACCAACCATTTATCGGATATGTTGGATGCTTTTTCCAGAACGAGGTAATCGTCTTGTTATTCAAACGAGCATTATTATAAAAATTATCGAAAAAATCAGAGTCCGAAACCCCTAATAGTAAAATGAAAAAGTACATACTAGTTTCTGCTATATTTCTAATTTATTCCTGCTCCCAAACCGAAAAACAAGAGCAAAAGAACAACGCCTCCGTAAAGGGCGTAATGGATTCGGTAATCACAAGATTGTACGAAGAAGTAGAGCCCAAGGCCTATGATTCAATTGATGATAATTTTATACTCAACTTTTTGAGTGATAACGAGAAATCAGTGCTTGCCACCCGATATCAATATTTTAAGGTGAACGTGCCTGTAACCGTTTCATTGATGAGACATGTTGATCAAGTTACGGTACCTTTTTGGCTAAAAGAAAGCGGATTTATAAAAACCAATGACATCGTCAAAAATGAAGTATACGAGTACGAAGTCTGGCAAAAAGATTTTAACGCGGGTTGGGTAAATCTTGGAATACCAGGGTTTGACAAGGATCGGGTTGTCTATTTTATTTCGGTAGGTCCAAAGAATAGTACTGATGAACTCAAGATCACCGAACGTTATCCTGAAAAATATTCGTTGGAAGTGTTTGAAAAAGGAGCTTTTACATACCACGACTGGTCCGACCTTAAAATTACGGAGCTGCCCAAAGAACTTGTGGGTCAAGTATTATTTACCACTGTTAGGGGAAGAGCTAGGGAAGCACATGTAGAAGGAGCTTTTCGAAAAACAATATTCCCATCTTCCAACCAACCCGATCAGATTATGCTAACCTGGAGTGGGGATCCTTCAAATTCCATGGATGTTCAATGGAGATGCAACAGCACCGTGAAAGATGGAACGGTACAGTATTGGAAGAAAAATTCAAATGACACACTTTCCTCGAAAGCTAAGGTATCTGTTATGGAAGATCGAATGCTATACAATGATAGATACATTAATCGGTTTACATCAAACCTAAACCACTTAGAGGCCGACATGTCCTATGAATACCGAGTGGGTTCGGCAGCATCTAAATCATGGTCTACCGTCAGGAATTTTAAAACTGAAGCAAAGGATTCCAAGGAATTCTCTTTTATATGGTTCGGAGATACCCATAGAGATCCCAAATGGGCCGAACTTCTTAATGATGCTCACCTTCGACATCCAGAAACTTCATTTTATTCCATTGCAGGGGATCTTGTAAGCACAGGACTCTACCGCACCGAATGGGACCAATTTTTCGGGTACTCAAAAGATGTGTTTTCCTATAAACCATTAATGCCAGTTCCAGGAAACCATGATCGCCAAGATGGATTGGGTGCTTGGATGTATTATCAACTATTTAGTTTGCCTGAAAACGGACCTGAAAAAGTGGATCTTGAAAGTACCTACGCGTTTCGATATGGTAATGCCTTACTTCTAATGATCGACGCTACACAACCCAATGAAGCGCAAACCCGATGGATAGAAGATCAATTGAAAAATTCAAATGCCACTTGGAAATTCGCCATGTTTCATTTTCCCCCTTACAATTTTGAGGAACCTTATTTAGATATTCAACAAGAATGGGGCGGCTTATTTGATACCTATCATGTTGATATGGTCATGTCTGGTCATATTCACTATTATATGCGTTCCAAGCCCATCAATAATGGTACTGTTGTAGATTCTTTTGCAGATGGGACCGTTTATGCCGTATCCATAGGAACACATGGTAATCATGATGATATAGGTGAAGAACCATACGCAGAAAAGAGATTCAAAGATGGTCAATTTTACCAATATATGACCTTAACAGACAAGACGTTGAAATACACAACCTACAACAAATTAGGAGAAATGGTTGATGAACTTTTAATAAAGAAATAACTATGAAATGAGCATGACTAAAAATTGGTCGCAAACACCAATGAAGATATGCCTATTACATATGACCGTTAAAAAACAAAAAAGCTATATATGACAACAAGAATAGCCCTTATCGGCGCAGGATTTATATCAGATTTTCATGCGCGTGGTCTTCAAGCACAGCCTAATGTGGAAATAGTGGCCGTAGTGTCCAAAAACATTGATAATGCCCGAAAATTTGCCTTGAAATATAACATCAAAGAGGCATTGAACGATATAACACCCCTTGTTACCAAAGAGGATTTAGACGCCGTGATCATTAGTACTCCCAATCAATTCCACGCCCCTTATGCCATAGCCTTTTTGCAGAACGGCAAGGATGTTTTTCTTGAAAAACCCATGGGGCTGAATCCACAGGAAGGACAACAAATTGAGGAAACGGCCAAAGCCCATAACCGATTGGTAATGGTTGGCCATATGTGGCGTTTTGATATCGATACAAATTATATCAAAGCCGAAATCGATGAAGGAAAACTAGGTAAAATATTTAAAACAAAGGGATACGGCATTCATGAGAATTGGGGACCAGAAGGATGGTTCACCAAAAAGGAATTGGCAGGTGGCGGCGCGCTTGCCGATATGGGTGTTCATGCCATCGACACGGCAAGGTATCTACTAGGAGACCCAAAACCGAGCAAGGTTTACGCTAGAATTTCTACACGGTTTGGAGATTATGACGTAGATGATACTGGAATCATGGTAATCACATGGGATAACGGGGCGGAAAGTATTATTGAAAGCGGTTGGTGGCATCCGCACATGGATGGACCCGAAGCGAGTACAGGTGTATATGGAACCAAAGGATATGCAAGTTTATTTCCAACACTGTTGAAATTAACGAAGGGTTTAGAATCTTCCGAACAAATTGTTCCCGATCTTCCCAAGCGAGAAAGTCATTGTGATCAAATCATCTATACCAAACAAATGGAGCATTTTGTAAACTGTATTAAGACGCGGAGCACCCCAATACCAGGTATAGCAGAAGGACAAATTGTATTGGATATAGTAAATGCGGCTTACTTATCTTCGCAGACGGGTGAAGCTATCAACCTTTAAAATAGTTATCAAATTAAGAGCCCAATTTTTTTGTAGAAATTTTTGGTGATAAAAATTGATATTTAAAACGTTCGCATTTAAGCGATTTTTATTTTTAGACTGAAAGAATTCGCAACCTTTATTTAAATGACTCTTTTAGCCGACTTTTTTAAAAACTGGTTATCTTAGAAATTAGATAGCTTTTTCCTTAAATTTATATTGCCCTATGATTTTTACTATCTTTCTTTAGAGTTTAGGTAAATGAATGCAATGGGTTTAAAATACTATTAAAAAAAAATTAGGACGTGCACCTGTTGTTTCTCTAAACGGGTAATTTTAATTCAATACTGTCAGCTTATAAATACTAAATGGTAATGGAACCTTTAAACCGTTTTGATCGTATCGTTGCCATTTTCACCCACTTACAATCAGGCCGTATTATTAGGGCCCAAGACCTTTCTGAACGGTTTAATGTGAGTTTGCGTACTATCTATAGAGATATCCGCACTTTAGAAACATCGGGGGTTCCAATTTCAGGAGAGGCAGGTGTGGGATACTCCATTATGGAAGGGTATCGATTACCACCTATTATGTTCACGCTAGAAGAAGCCACGAGTTTTGTTACAGCAGAAAAGTTGATGCAGCATTTTACCGACAAACAATTAGGAGGGCATTTTAAAAGTGCCATGTACAAAGTAAAATCGGTATTGCGAGGAAAATCGAAAGACCAAATAACGGCTTTACAGTCAAAAATTTGGATTACTCCGGCGCAGGACCTCTTCAACGATAAGTTGCCAGACGCACTTGAAATCGTTATGCAAAGTATGGCAGAAAAGAAGCAGGTAAAAATTCAGTACCGTGCATTTATCGCTGATGATATTACAGAACGCGTTATTGAGCCTGTCGCCTTGTATCACGAAAACAACTACTGGTATATAAAAGCTTGGTGCCATCTAAGGTTGGCCTACAGACAATTTAGAACCGATAGAATGATTATGATTGCCCGTACAACCCTTCCCTTTTCCCAAGACCATACGCACCAAGAACGCAAAGAGCAGCATGAAGATTGGGGAACTTTGACCAAAGTAGTTATTCGAATGGCTAAAGACAAAGCACGTTTTATTCAGAATAGTAGAAAATACTATGGTTTTGAATCAGAACAAATAATTGGAGAGCAAGTTGAAATGGTCTTTATGACCGACCCCATGAATTCAGGTATTGCCAGATGGTTTGTGATGTTTGGCGACTGTGCCGAAATTTTAGAACCCCCCATTTTAAAACAATATGTGAAAGATATACTGAGGGATATTCAGAAGAACCTTCAAATGCAGGAGTAAAAGTTCATTCGATTTTAACGGTTACAATGTCCTCCAGTTCCTCACAAAAAAAATTCATTCGATTCAGTAATTCAACAACTTCCGAAACCTTGAGGAAATCGGACTCGATCCGAAGGATGTGGTCACAATCCTCCAGATCAAAATTCCAATTAGCACGTCCTCTGGACAATTGATCCAAAAATGGTTTCAAACGTTTTACTTCTTTTTGCTTTCTTACCGAAGTTTTAAGAACAAGTATCATATGTTTTTATACATCTATTATTATCGTTCCCAGAAAAACGGCGGTTCGATTCCCAAACTACGTAGGTAGACATAGGCCTGACCACGATGATGAATTTCATTGTCGATAAAATAAAAAATAGAGGACCATACCGTTCCTGGATATTGCCCGAAGGTTACTATGTCATCCCTAAACCGCTCATCACTAACCTGTGCCCAATTTTCGTTTATGTCCGCTGTAGCCTCATCCCAAAGCTCCAATACCCGATTTTTATCTCCTTTAAAATCGATATGATGAACTTGTTCCTCCATTTTACCGCTAGCGATCTGTCGCAGACCTGGAACAGCAATTGAAAGTAATTCTTCAATGAGTTGAGAGGCCGTTCGCATGCCTCCGATCGTATAATTGAAAAACTCCTTTTCTGGAAAGATTTCAATCATTTTTCGGGTTAGTCTGCGATGCCCCTGCCAATGTTCCAAGAGTTCTGAGCTAGTAATAATAGGTGTGGTGATTTTAGATGATTTTGTTGTTTTCATTTTTTTTGCTTTTTTATTTATTCTGTTGTACAAATGTAAAGGCAGCCTGTGACAACAGTTTGTCAGTAGTGTCTTGGTAATTAAAAAAAAATAAAAACTACCCCAATTCATAACATATGGCTTAGAAAAATATTAAAGCGCGTCTCTTTAGTATTTTTAATTAATTAGAACTTTTTTCAGTACGTCCTGAAGGATCTGTTCGTCAAGGTTTAGCTCGGGCACCAACTTCTTCGGCCGAGGATTCTCTTCTTCGAGGTACTTCAACCTATGTAGTTCTGGTACACCAAGCTCCGTATGTTTCTTCTTCAAATTGTAAAAGTAGCCTCACAGATTCTCGTCTAACGGCAGACCCTCATAGATAAGGTTCCCTTCCCTATTTGTTTAATCGAACAATAAGATTCGATTCTGAATGCTTTGATGGTTTAATGCACAAAATACTTGTTTAAAGCCAAACATTTATTCGCCCCCTTTTCTCTAACTTAAAACCGTCTGGATTATCTGGAGGAAATCACTACACAAACCTACCCCTTCTTAAAAAAGGCATTTACTGTTCAAGGATTATTATGGATTAAATCACCTAACGAATTTAATATCTTCATTCATTGAGCGAGCCCCCTATATGTACTTTTTTCAAATCTGTTAACTGATATAAATAAATCTGTTTTTTGCGTATCACTAAGATTAACCCAAGTAATATTAATAGTCTATAAATTTTATTCAAGCCTCTATTACTTCCAATAACTCATTTAGGTTTCTGAAAATTATATTTCTATTTAAAATGAAAAAATATATTAATTTTATAAAAAAAATTGGTACTTATTATCCATCAACCTATTGATAAAGAATGCTATACATTGATTACAATAATCCTTTTGATCAACTTAGAAAAATTGCTTTTCACCTAGGTGCGGATTTTAAAGAAAATGAAGATTCTGCCATTTTAGAATTGAACAACCGTTTTGGAAAAGGCCAAATTATAACCTATAATATCTTTAAAGGTCTTTGTGTACGTGTTTACAACATAACTTTTTTTGAGGAGATTAAAATTTCAAAACAAGAATATGCTGCAAATACCATCTATTTTTTATATTGTGTCAAAGGACATTTCTTTCACAAGTTTGAAAGTGAGACCCAAGAGATTAAAATAAGTCAAAAACAGAACATTATCCTTTCAAGCATTACCAATGTCCCTAATGAGATAACCTTTCCTGCCAATGTAGAAATAGGTATGAGTGCCATTTTCCTTAAACAAGATCTTACTATTTCAGACAAAAAAAGGAGGACGATCTTAGAATCTGCAATTGAGGATATCACCGCCTTTATCGATAAACAAAAGCCTTTTAGCTATTACGGGGAAATTAGTCCGATTACGAATAAATATGCGAAAATTGTTGTTGAAAATAAGCGTAAAGATGCTGTAGGAAAACTTTTGGTAGAGGGAGCCGTAATCAATACTTTGGCCTCACAGATAGAGCATCACGATAAACATAAAGATTTTTTAAAAATAGGTACTCCGTTAACGAATACCGAAACATTAAAGATTTCTGAACTAGCTGAATACATTGCTGATAATATTGACAAAAATCTGAAAATAAAAGATTTGTCTACCAAGTTTTCTTTGTCGCCTAAAAAACTACAAGCAGGTTCACGTTATCTTTTTGGTGAAAGTCTTGGTAATTTTATAACCCATCTAAGGCTTGAAAAAGGAAAAGAAATCATTCAGCATACCGATCTATCTATTTCTGAGGTTTGTTATAAAGTTGGTTTTTCAAGTAGAAGTTATTTTTCGAAGTCTTTTGCAGAGAGATTTGGAGTGCTACCAAGTGAATTTAAAAATTCTTTAATGAATGATTCTCTGGTTTATCAACTTACCTACAAATCTACCATGGTCGATGACATAGGTGTACAGGATATCGAGGATATAGAATCAGAAGCAATAGAACACAATTCAAAACATGATATAACCGGTTGTTTGGTTTGTAAGGAAAATAATTTTTTTCAAATACTAGAGGGTAGCAAGACCGATGTTCTTTCCATTTATGATAAAATCAAAAAAGATCACCGCCATTTTGATGTCCAATTAATTTCAAGAAAATTTAATTCTAACCGATTGTTCCCCAAATGGAGTATGGCTTTAATTTCCAACAGGGATAAATTATGGGATACTTTTGAGGATAGGGCCATTAACCTAAATATTGATGACGAATTAGTCTCGGAAAAAGAAATGAATATGAGTAATACCATATTTTGGAGGAAAGTGCTAAACTTTATCATCATATCAAAAACGGAGAGCGTTTAAACGTTTGCTAGTTCTCGTCATTTTTTAAATCTCTACACAGTCATTTTGTCAAAAATGGTATAGATTGTAGGTTCTAAATCTTTGGTTTAGGAGATAATTTCAAGATTTTGACTTTCTTTTAATGAAATGTAAAAATTTTCCTATATTATTATACGCCATTGACTTATTCTCTAAAGATGAAAATTAATTTAAAATACAATCCAAAGATCATCTGCCAGACCGTATTAAAAGAACAGTTACAAAAATTGAATGTCCCGTTCTCAACTGGTTTGGATGGGGAAATAGAGCTAGGGGAAGAAATTTCTAAAAACCTCAAAAATGAATTAACAGTTGAGTTAAGACGTTATGGAATTTCAATTGTAGATGACCCGAAGATGGCATTGGTAGAACGTATTAAGCAGACCATTGATGAAATGTTAGCGGATGATAATGCAAGGGCGATTAATTTTTCCTCATATTTAGCAGATAAACTTAACTATTCCTATACCTATATGTCAGGGATTTTTTCTGATAACACATTTACTTCCTTAGAAAATTATGTTATCCTAAGAAAGGTAGATTTTGTAAAGGATTTGTTGAATGAAACTGACCTTACATTGACCGAAATCGCCCACAGGTTCAACTATAGTAGTGTGGCTCATTTATCAAGTCAGTTTAAAAAAACGACGGGACTAACACCGAGTACTTTTCAGCGCATAATGCACCGCAAAAAAATTAATGAATTTTAAATTAAAACTAAAAATTTTTAGACGGTATAATATATGAATAAAGAAAGTTTGAATATCGCTCTGGCCGATGATGATGATGATGATCGAATGTTATTTAAACTCGCCATTGAAGAATTAAGCTTAAAGACCGAAGTATCTTATTTTGAGAATGGCCAAGAATTACTTGACCATTTGAACCTCGAAAATACAACACTGCCAAATCTTATATTTCTCGATTTGAATATGCCTATTAAAAATGGAATGCAATGTTTAAAGGAAATTCGACAAAACCCCAAGTTCGATTTAATAGCCGTTGCCATATATTCGACATCGTCATCAGAAAAGGATATAGAAGAAACGTTTGTTAATGGTGCAAATATTTATATAAACAAACCACCAAACTTTAATACCTTGTGTAAAGTTATTGAAAAGGTCGTTCGCCTAAAATGGCAATACCATACCTCTAACCTTAACCGTGACACCTTTTTGTTTCGAATTTAAATTTACATGATTTCCACGCCTCTCACCACATCCAATAAGAAGTATATTTCGGTGTTGGCAATAGCTATTGCCCTTTTATTGTTCACCACGACCGTAGCCTATAAGCAAATCATCAAATTACAAGGTTCGGCAGAAATGGTCTCGCATACGTTAGAGGTACAAGACGCTATCAACATGCTTTTTTCACATTACTTCCGCTTAGAATCAGAAGAATTTAAAAGTGAAATTTTAAAGGATAGCCTTACCAATTCAATTTACGCCGACTATAAAAAAAATGGGAAAGAAGCATTTGAAAAACTTAGCGGGTTAATTAAAGATAATGCTTCCCAAAAATTAAGGTTGGATCAGATTAAAGGCTTGCAAGATTCGCTATATAAAAAATTGGCCAATCAAAAAATAGTATCAAAATCGCAGCTTGAAGAAGACTTGTCTGAACTGCTCGTTAAAATACGTGCCGTAAATGATGAAATGAGAACTGAAGAACGTTCATTATTGTTATTAAGGGAAGACAACTATGAATCAAATAAAATATTGGCTCCATTTACTACGTTGATATTGGCTATTTTTTCACTTTGCATATTTCTACTGGCTTTTTTACGTATTTATAGAAACAAAATTAAATTGCGAGAATCTGAGGCATTTTTGCAAAGTGTATTGGCCAACACGAACAACGTTGTCAATTTTTATGTACCTATTTTCAATGCCGAAAATAAAGTCTATGATTTTGAAATTAAATTTGCCAATGCTCAGAACAAAGAGTTCTTTGGCCTAAACCCCAATGACATTATAGGGAAGAGAATAACTGAAATTTATCCGTTTCTAAAACTTAATGGAGAAGTTGAAGGGCTCTTTGAGGCCTATAATCAAAGTAAATCGGTCTCTTTTGACCGACAAATTCAATTACATAAAGAAAAAATGTGGATACGCTCTACTGTACATCCATTATTGAACGGTCTATTGGTCACGGCACAGAATGTTACCGATGAAGAAAAATATAAGGAAGAGCAGTTGAGTTTAAAAGAACAGGTGCTAGCAGATAATAAAAAGCTTAAGGAAACAGAGAACTTTCTTAACAGAGTTCTTTCAAGTACAGAAAATATAATCAGTTATTTTACGCCCATATTCGACGAACACAAGAGAATCACTGATTTTGGTCTTTCTTTCTACAATGATAAAATCGTTGATGTCGTACAGTTAGAAATGTCATTTCTTCAAAAGCAACGAATGTCCGTTGTATTTCCAATGATTTTTGAAAATGGTGTTTTTGATCATTTAGTGAGCTGTTTTGAGGAAAATAGAATTGTAAGGTTTGAAGCTCCCTATGAATTCAACCAAAGGCTGTTCTGGTTTAAATCTACCGCTGTTAAACTTGACAATGGCATTCTCATTACTTCTATTGATACCACTTCTGAAAGAAATACCGAGGAGCACTTGCAAACTCTTAATCTAACCTTAGAGCAACAGAATAGAGAACTGGCATCAAGTCGTGGTTTTTTGACCAATGTTTTCAAAAGCATATCGAATATTGTCATTCATTTTACAAGTATTAGAAACCATGAAGGGGATATTATTGACTTAGAACTTCAGTTTATCAATAGTAGGGTTACAGATTTCTTAGGGATTAATCCCGATGCTATCAAACATAAAAAAGCTTCTGAAGTGTTTCCTAGTATTTTTGATGGAGGAATTTTCAAAAAATTAAAAAAGTCCATCGAAAACAACACCAATATCGAGTATGAAACACCTTTTGATAAAAATGGAAAAACGCATTGGTTCAAAGCCACGGCCATTAAGCTAGGTGACGGGGTCACCGTATCTATACAGGATGTGACGGATGAAAAAAACCAAAAAGAGCAATTGCGACTAAGAAATTTGGAGTTGAAGAAAAGTAATATCGAATTAGAAGCCTTTAACAGAGTTGCAAGTCATGATTTACAAGAACCTTTACGTAAGATCCAGCTCTTCATTTCCCGAATTTTAGAAAATAAAGATCAGCAACTTTCTGATAAGAATGTCGAATATTTTAATAAAATAGAAAATGCTGCATCAAGAATGCGCTCTCTTATCATTAACTTATTGAACTATTCACATATAGATGGAAAACACCAAGATTTCGAACCTGTAGATCTAAATGAAACCCTTAAAAGGGCGAAAGAAGATCTTTCTTCGATCATTTCGGAGACTTCAAGTGAGATACATCATGAAAACTTACCGACTATTAAAGGTGTTCCTTACCAACTTGAGCAACTGTTCACCAATTTAATAAGCAATGGCATAAAATATAATACTCGAGAAAAAACACCACGAATAAATATAACCTATGAAAAAGTCGCTCTAAAAGATATCGACGAGCAATTTTTTAAAGTTGACCAATACTATTATAAACTATGTTTTGTTGATAATGGTATCGGGTTTTCAATGAAACATTCCACAAAAATATTCGAGGTGTTTCAAAGACTTCATCAAAAATCCGACTATTCTGGTACTGGAATTGGTTTGGCCATTTGTAAAAAAATCATTGAAAACCATCATGGTCATATTCATGTGACCAGTGAACCTAATAGAGGATCAACATTCATTTGCTACCTTCCGGCAAGTTGAAGTGCAAGAAATTACCTTTTCAAGAAAACATATTGCCCTAAGTTCCTTTACAGCCTAACAAAGGTTTTATGGCTGTTTTATGGTTCGTTTTTCCTCAAATCGTTTAATTATATAACATAATGAACGAATTATGTAAGAGAATTACCCTTATTTGAATTGACCTTTGAAGAAGTATAGTGCGAGGTATTTTAAAATGCCATAGCAGTACTCCAGAAAGTTAAAATATTTATACTTCCAGCCTATGTATTAAGGGAACGTAGAATTTTAATTCTTTTTGAATTTAACATTAAAAAAAGAACACTATGAACTCCATGTTACTCTCTTGCTCAGGAATAAAGGATATATTTGAAGAATTGCACCATAAATTTGGTGGAAATTTAAATTCGAACATAAAAGAGCATGTACTGAATTTAGACAATGAAACGGGCAAGGGCCGTATTAGTGGTATCACATTCACAGGCGGTATTTCCTATTTTGACTTTGATATCACTTTTTCAGAAAATTTTGTTGTTGAAGTAGAAACCTTAGAGAACACACCAATTTGTTTTGGTTATTGTTCAAAAGGAAAATTAGCGCATAGTTTCGGTCATAATTCGAACATGGATTGTTTTGAAAATTTTCAAACTACGATTCTTACCAATGCCCCTTATGTCAACAATTTACTTTATTTTTCAAAGGACACGCCCACAAAAATCTCATTGATCGTAGTTAAAACAGCCAATAACGTTAAGCAAAGTACGTTAAGAAATGATTTAAGGTTTAAGATCCAAGAACTTTTTTTCAATGGCCTCCCTTCAAAAAACTCGATTTACAAAGGTTCCCATAATTTAAAAATTGCCAATAAAATTCAACAGATCGATTCTATCGAACAAGAAGGTATTGTAAGAAGTTTATTGATTGAAGGCCTCATTCATGTGACTCTTGCCTTAGAGATTCAGCAATATTCTGATGATCTACTGAATACGAAAGGTAAATCAGGATCGCTAACCGAGACTGAAATGGATTTAGTCCTGGAAGTTTCAAAATTTATAGAAAACTATCCAGAGCGTTCTTTATCCTTGCGGGAATTAACGAGAAAATCAGGACTCTCACCTTCAAAACTTCAAGAAGGCTTCAAGTTGCTGCATGGTACCACCGTAAGCGATTATATTAGGGATGTTCGGTTGATCAAAGCAGAAAAATTGATCAAGAAGACTAATCTTAACATTTCAGAAGTTGTTTACAGTATAGGATTCACAAGTCGAAGTTACTTTTCAAAAATATTTAAACTAAAATATAACTGTAGCCCAAAACAGTATCAAGACAAACAAAAAAATACTATGATGTTGTCATAGAAGGATTTTGCAAGGTGGTTTTTGATTATTCAAAAAGCCGAATCTGAAGTAAGATTCGGCTTTTTACTTTTTAAAAGTACTTTTTCACCTATTTATCCTATTTCTGTTCCTAATCTAGAAATAGATTCAGTACCTGATTTTATCGGTGACAGTTCTAACATGACTTCGTTCAATTTCAATTTTAAATCAGCGAAACTACCAGGTTTTTGTATAAAGAGCTCGGCTCCTTTTCGTTTTAAAGATTCAATTTTATCGGGGTCACTGTAGCTAGAATAAATTATAATCGGAATTGCACAAAAGTCAGGTTCCGCTTTAATATCATCAAGACATTCTTCACCGTTCATTAACGGCATATTCAAATCTAAAAAAATTAAATCGGGCAAAATTGTGGTGTAATCAAGTAATGCGGCTATTAAATCAACGCCATTCTCAAATGATCTAACCGTGATATTAAACGGAAGATCGAATAATGCTTCAGTAAAAAGCAAGCGGTCATCATGGTCGTCATCGGCCAAAAAAAGTGTGAGTTTTAGATTTGACATATTTTTTTAAAATTTAAAATACTACCGATTTAAAGATTTCAGGTTTTAAATGTTCTATAACAAATGAACTGATTAAATAAATGTAGCCCTTTGAAGAGCAACAAAATAGCCCATTTAATTTATTGCTTGACCATATAAGAATTGATAACAAATTTAAAATATAACATCACCCTCGTCACGACTTCAAAAATTAAGTATTAATCCTTGCATTCTCTATAACGAGCCGAATCTTTAATAAATCATTATAAACCAATATTTTAAAAACACATTTAAATTTAACTATATTTGACTCAACCATTAATTTGAAATGCTCCATAAATCTAGACACTTAGTTGCCCTTGCAGATGACGACATAGATGATCGTGAAATATTCTTAGATGTATGTGCCGACCTAAATGTAGGGTTGTCTGTCAAGTCGTTCGAAAACGGTTTTGAATTACTTCGCTATTTAAATATGCCAGATGCCGAGCTACCTTCAATTCTATTCTTAGATATCAATATGCCCATAAAAGATGGCTTTGAAAGTTTAAGCGAAATTAGAAAGAAAATAGGCCTAACGGAGTTATGTATCATTATGTACTCAACCTCTACGGCCTCAAAAGATATCGAAAAGGCCAGAAAAATGGAAGCCAATGCCTTTCTTCAAAAACCTTCTTCCTATTCAAAATTAAAGCTCATAATTCAAAAAATATTGGATACGGATTGGAAAAATCCCTGTTCACATTTAGATGAGTTTGGTTTTCTAATCACCGTTTAATTCTAATGAGTGGCCGTTCAATTTTTACCACGCGTTTGTGTTAGTGGCAAATAAACATTGAAGGTCGTTCCTCCTTGATTGTTTTTTTCAACATCGATAAAACCATTGTGTATTTCGGTAATGCGTTTACATAGTGCCAGTCCAATTCCTGTACCCGAATAGGTGCCTTTTGAATGAAGTCTTCTAAACGGTTTAAAAATCTTGTCCATTTGGTTTTCGGCAATACCGATGCCATTATCGGCAAATTCAATTTTTTTATAGATAACTTTAGGATTACTTTCAAATTTATCCTGAAAATCCTTACCCTTTATTTCAGTGCCCTTAATAGTGATAACTGGTTTTCGTTTATTGAATTTGATACCATTTTTAATTAAATTGGAAAACAACTGAAACATCTGGGTGCTTGCTGCTTTTATTTCACCCAACTCTCCTACATGTATAGTAGCTCCTTTTTCAGCTATTAATAATTCAAAATCTTGCTGTATCTTTTCTAAAACCTCGTCGAGATTTATTTTTTTGAAATGCACGGCTCCTTCAGACACCTTACTGTATTCCAATATATCCTTAATTAAAACCGTCATTCTAGCTGCCGAACTTTCTATTTTATCTACTAACCTCTCTGCTTGCTCATTACCTGCTATTTTACTTTTTAAGATGGAATTAAAAGTTCTTATTTTTCGAATAGGCTCCTGTAGATCATGGCTAGTCACATGAGCATATTCTTCAAGACTCATATTCAATTTTACCAATTCATCATTTGAAGTTTTAAGCTCCCCCGTTCTTTCGCTGATTTTTTTCTCCAGTTCTTGAGAGAATTCTTTTTGAGCCGTAATGTCCACATTACAACCCACAAAACCTCTAAAATTATTGTCTTTATCGAATATTGGGTGGGCTTTGTTTATAAACCAACCGTACGAACCATCTTTATTTTCAACCATGTACTCTAGCTCAAATGCCTTACGCTCATCTGAAGCCGACAATAATGCGTGCATGGCCCTTCGTCGATCTTCTGGATGGATATAACTCAACCAACCATCATTAAGGCAGTCTTCAAGGTTACTACCTGTATATTCAAGCCAAGTCTGGTTAACATAAGTACATTGGTCGTTCACATCTGTTATCCAAATGGTGACAGGTGCACTGTCTGCGATAATCTTAAAGCGATCTTCACTCTCTTTTACTTGATACAGTAATTCTTTAGCTTCAGAAATATCGAGCGCGGTAGCAATGGCACTTTCTGGATTTTTCTTATCATCGAAGAAATTTTTAGCGATAACTCTAAAATGCTTAATAGTATCCTTTAAAACCACACGTAACTCACAATCTACATTACCAGATTTTACGGCTTTTGGAATCTTCATCTTCAGAATTTCCAAATCTTCTGGATGTATTTTCTTAAGGATATCCTTAAGGTTGTAATCACCTGTTTTTTCCATGCCCAACATATCGGAAAAACTGGGGTTGTGCAGTACAACCTTTTTCTTAAAATCATATTCGAACACGACCTGTTTAGCCGCTTTTAGTGCCGTTTCCAATTTCAACTGGCCCCGTTTTGTTTCGGTAACTTCTTGTGTCATATACATAATCTTGACACCCTCATTCATAGATATTGCAATAGGCACCGTTTGAACCTCGTAATAACGGTTATTATATTCCACTTCTAAAAATCCTGATTCTCCGTTTAGGGTTCTCTCACATAAACTGCGTAACAGTTTGGCCTGTTTTTTAGATGGATTGATATCTGGCATCACTTTTCCTATAAGATCATTTGGCCTAAGTTCTTCCAAGCCTTGGCCGGCGATATACACGATTTCCATATTCTCGTTCAACAGACCGACGCTGCCATTAGGTACGTGTTCAGCAATTGACCTGTAGATCAATTCGTTGTGCTCACTGATCGATTTCTCCTCATTAAGTTCACGCTCTTTGGCAATTAGCGCTTCATTGGCCAGACGCATTTCATGATTGGCCGTATTCAATTCCTCGTTTGCTGATTGTAGTTCCTCGTTACTGGTCTCCAATTCTTCATTAGAAGATTTTAGTTCTTCGTTTGCTGATTGAAGTTCTTCATTAATAGTTTGCAATTCTTCATTGGTCGCTTCAAGCTCCTCTGTGAAAATCTGTAAATGCTCGCTTTTGGTCGCAAGTTCATCTTCAAGTTCCTTAATCCTTAGGTCTACCAAATCAGAAGTTTCCAATTTCTTTTGTAATTCCAATACCTGTTGGTCAGGTGTGATTTTTTCAAAAACGACCAAATAATATTGAGCATCACCGACCGTATATATTAATGGGGTTATCTTTGTTTTGACATAGTGAGGATTTTCATATAGCATGAACTTCACCACATGGCTACTGTGCGGTACATTGGTCTTTTTCACCTGTGCGTGCAAAGCCTTAAGAATAGTTGTAAGTTCGGTATTTGCCATTTTAAACAGGTTGGCGTTCATGGTGCCTTCACTTATCTCCATATACAACCGAAGGCTGCCATGCACTTGTTTAATTTCACCGGCATCGTTTATAATCACAAAAGGATGGTCGAACTTATGGTATAAGGTTTCTTTCGCTACGTCAACTATAGACATATTTCTAATATCGTTTCTTCGAATATCATTTTTCTCTGATTCTGATTTGTTTCTATATTTAGAAAATCGAAGATTATAATTTAAGGTAGCATCTGCTTTCTTATATATTTTATTTGCATGCGCCTTTTCAAATAAATCGGCCGCCACACTGATGCTTTCAGATTTGCCCAAGAACATGATCCCATTTGGGCGCAAAGAATAATGAAATATTTGAAAGGTCTGTTTCTGAAGGTCATTATTGAAATAGATCAATAAATTTCTGCAAACAATGGCATCTAATTTAACGAAAGGCGGATCATTACTTATATCGTGCCTTGCAAAGAGTATGTGCTGTTTAATTGGCTTGATGACCTCATATTGAACTCCGTCTTTGGTTTCAAAGTATTTTTGCACCAATTCTTCATCGAGGTTCTCTAAACTGCTCTTATCATAAATGCCTTTACGACCAAAGTTCAATGCACGTTCATCGATGTCGGTTGCGAAAATCTGAATTTGATAATGATTGATTTCAGTACCTAAAAGCTCATTCACTAAAATAGCAATCGAATAAGGTTCCTCGCCCGTAGCGCAACCAACACACCATATACGTATAGTGTCACCCGTCGATTTCTTCTGTAAAAAAGGTTTTAATTTTTGCTTGAAACTTTCATAAGCACTTTCATCCCTAAAAAACTCAGTAACCCCTATTAAAACAGATTCGAACAAAAAATCGAGTTCTTTGGGTGATGCCTTGATCATTTCATAATAATCCACTAATGAGCCTATATGCAAACCTGCCATTCGGTGATTGATACGCCTCATAATGGTCGATGGTTTATACAGTGAGAAGTCGGTACCGGATCGTTTTTCCAATAACTCAAATATGGCATCTATACTTTTACGTTTCGGCAAGCTGGTGCCAATGGTATTGCTATTTTTAATAAACTGACATATTTCTTCGAACATTTGTTCTGGAGGAATGACCATATCGACCATTTCGGTTTTAATGGCCGAACTCGGCATATCACGATGTTCCGCTGTTTCGGGAAATTGCGCTATGGTAAAGCCGTTATGCTTTTTGATTTCCATTATACCCTTAGATCCATCACTTCCGAAACCCGAAAGTATAATTCCTACACACTTATTTTTTTTTGCTTTCGCCAACGAAGCAAAAAAATTATCAATGGAAGGAGCTGAAGAGTAACTTGGTGGAAGATCATCTAACATTAGTTCTAAACCTTCTACATGAATATCACTATTTTGGGGAGTAACATAAATATGCCTTCGCTGCATTTCACAATTGTTGACAATTGTTTTAACCGGCCAAGTGCAACGTTTTCCCAAAATAGAGGTCAATTCACTTTTATATTTAGGACTTAAATGCATTACGATGACCACACAAAAGTCTGCATGAATACCATTAAAGGTAGATAGAAATTTAGTGAGCGCGTCAAGTCCGCCTGCAGAGGCCCCAACTCCTACAACATATAAATCATTATTTGATTTTTGATCGATCACTTTTTTATTCATTAGTCCGGTATTTGAAGTACAGCCCTTAATTTATTAATTTGTTTTTGAACTTCTTTAATTTTATCTGCTTGTGTTTCACTTAAAGTGCTTGTTCCCCTATTTCCGTAATCCCGACTGACCCGCTCCAACAACATTTTCTTTTCTACCAATGTCCTCATAGCAATCCACAATGCTTCTTCTAAAGCATCGTTTTGGCTTTTCAAAAGGGCTTCTTCGGTAAAGGCATGTCCTACGTGACAACGATACCTATTGATTTTTGAATCCTCGATTTTCCATAAGGGGCCACCACAACTTGAACAACTTATTGGCACTTGATGACCAATATTCTCTTCAATGGAGATTTGACTTCCTAATTTCGTTGCAATCGAATTTTCACGTATCAAAGAGGCTGGCGCAACAACTTTGGGCGGCAATTTTTCGTCCAGTATGTTGATTATTACCTGAGCCATATCCTCTATGTTCACCACATAATCAATAGCCACCAAAGCTGCAGCATTTCGTGGCATATCACTGTATTCTGCCGTTGCGGGGTTTTGAATCACGGTCAACCCCCCGCATTTTTTTATAGCCTCAAGACCCGCGGTGCCATCGCTAAGTCGACCAGTCAATAAAACACCCACACATTGATGTCCGAAAGAAACTGCGGCGGACCGAAACAATACATCGATCGACGGCCTGAACAGATTCTCACGGGGACCATTAGAGAGATATAGTTTTCCGTCGCCCACAAATAGATGGTGATTGGCCAAGGCAACATACACATTTCCCGTTTGAATTGGCATACCATTCTGGGCTACGATCACCTTCATTTTGATCTTTTGTGCAAGTAATTTTGGAAAAAGTGTAAAACCTTCCATAGAACCATGAATGACAACCATGAATACAGCTTTACTTCCAATTGGAATTGCTTCCAATGCAACCATCACTGCCTTAGTGCCTCCTGCCGAAGCTCCGATAACGATCACTCTCATATTGACAGTTTATTAAATATAAATTAATTCTTTATCGGCTAGGTAATTGATCCTACAAGGTTATTCGCCAACTGAATCGGTTAGAAAAAGAAAAGTATAAATTTTAAACGTTGATTTTATAGTTTTTAGTCCCCCTAAAGCTATTGAGTTAACTTCAAATTGAATCGGTTCATAAATTCCATGTTTCGCAGCTTAATTTTATTTCAGGATCTATAGGGGATGAATTTCAAAGAATGTTCGTATCATTTTATGTGATTATTGGAAACGTTTCAAAAATTTATGCTAAAAGACCCATGAAAGCATTTTGCGTACCATTTAACCAATAATTGTATAAAAATAAAATGGGGGAAATGACCAAACGACTATGAATTCCAAAATTAAGGGACAATGAAAAATATACTGATATATTTAGCGGATGATGATCAAGAAGATCGAGATTTATTTTTGGATGCTTTGAAAGATATACCCATTGAAACCGAGGTAAAACAATTCGAAAATGGAATCGATTTAATGGATAAACTTTTTTCAACCGATAACTTGCCCGATGTTATATTCCTTGACCTTTTCATGCCCATTATGGACGGCTTCGAATGCTTGACGGATATTCGTAACTTTGAACAATTTTCCGAAATTCAAATCGTGGTATATTCATCGGTATATCGAAATAGAGAGGTAAAGCAACTAAGGCAAGACGGTGCAAACCAATACCTACAAAAACCTCACTCATTCGGTCAATTACAGACCTTACTAAAAAAATCATTGAAATCTATTCAAAATAAACCGAGTACAAGATCAGAACACAAACCCTTTCTCTCGTTGGTCTAATCTAAACTTAAGATTTTAAGAAAAAAGGTTTTTGATTAACTCTGCTTTTCCCATTACAAAATTAATTTTCCAAATTAATGACTCTAAATTATTTAGAGAAGTCCACGAATTTAATTTACCTTCTAAAAATTGGCATATTTTAATACGCTAAAGAATTTGTTGCCATGCTAAAATCGTACTCAAAATTGTACTTTTGCACCTTTGCTATGAATACATGATCAATTACGAAGAAAATATAGAAGTAAAAGGCGCTCGCGTCCATAATCTCAAAAATATCGATGTTACCATTCCCCGCGATAAACTGGTAGTAATTACGGGGTTATCGGGAAGTGGAAAATCATCCTTGGCGTTCGATACGATTTATGCCGAGGGACAAAGACGCTATATTGAAACCTTTTCAGCCTACGCCCGACAGTTTTTAGGTGGATTGGAACGGCCAGATGTAGACAAAATAGACGGACTTTCTCCGGTGATAGCCATTGAACAAAAAACGACTTCAAAATCTCCTCGCTCAACGGTAGGTACCATTACAGAAATCTATGATTTTTTAAGGCTGCTATTTGCCCGCGCCGCAGATGCACACAGTTATAATACGGGCGAAAAAATGGTAAGTTATAGTGATGAGCAGATTAAAAACTTGATCATTGAATCCTATAAAGGTAAAAAGATCAATATTCTTGCGCCGATTATTAAATCTAGAAAAGGACACTATAGAGAACTTTTTGAGCAAATTGCCAAACAAGGCTTCGTTAAGGTTAGAGTAGATGGTGAAATTAAGGATATTGTAAAAGGAATGAAAGTGGATCGTTATAAGACCCACGATATCGAAATAGTGATTGACCGCTTAAAAGTGGTCGAAAACGAAGATTTTCACAAACGGCTTTCAGAAACCATCAATACCGCTATGTACAGTGGCAACAATGTATTGATGGTTTTAGAGGAGGGTACCGACATACCTCGTTATTTTAGCAGAGATTTAATGTGCCCTACAACGGGCATCTCCTACCCTACTCCAGAACCAAATACCTTTTCATTCAACTCGCCAAAGGGCATGTGCCCGTACTGTAATGGTTTAGGACATGTTTATGAGGTCAATGAACAGAAAATATTCCCGAATAAAAAACTATCCATAAAGGGAGGAGGAATAGCTCCTTTAGGCGATTACAAAAAGTCTTGGGCCTTTAAGCAGATAGAAACCATTGCGCAACGGTATAATTTTGAAATCACGGATCCGATTGAAGATATTCCGAATGAAGCTATCGAAGTGTTGCTCAATGGAGGTAAAGAAAGTTTTGAAGTAGATTCCAAGTCCTTAGGGGTAAAACGAACGTATAAGATCGACTACGAAGGCATATCCAACTTTATAAAAAATCAATTTGAAGAAGCTGCTTCAACCTCCATCAAACGTTGGGCCAAAGAATATATGGACAAAATCACCTGTCCTACTTGCAATGGCTTTCGGCTTAAAAAAGAATCGCTTTATTTTAAAATTGAGGAGAAGAATATTGCCGAATTGGCCAATTTGGATATTGTAGAGCTTTCAAAGTTCTTTAAAGGATTGGACAAAAAGCTGGAAGGGAACCAGTTAAAGATTGCCGAAGAAATCGTGAAGGAAATCAATACCCGAATTCAGTTTTTGTTAGATGTCGGCCTTGATTACCTATCGCTGAACAGGAGCTCAAAATCACTTTCTGGTGGCGAGGCCCAACGTATTCGTTTGGCGACACAGATCGGTTCACAGCTGGTTGGTGTGCTCTATATTTTAGACGAACCAAGCATAGGCCTACACCAACGTGACAATGAACGCTTAATAAAATCCTTAGAATCCCTGAGAGATTTAGGAAACTCGGTCATTGTAGTGGAGCATGACCGTGATATGATCGAACGTGCCGATCATGTTATCGATATTGGTCCCAAGGCGGGTAAAAACGGGGGTGAAATTATTTCTGAAGGTACCCCTGAGGAGTTGAAAAACTTTCATACCCTAACGGCCGATTATATGACGGGAGTAAGGAACATTGAAGTCCCAAAAGAACGGAGAAAAGGCAACGGAAAGGAAATCGTTTTATCGGGTTGTACAGGAAATAACCTAAAAAATATTACTGTGAAATTTCCATTGGGAAAAATGATAGGCGTTACCGGTGTATCCGGCAGTGGTAAATCTACATTGATCAATGAAACCCTTTACCCGATCATGAACGCCCATTATTTCAACGGGGTAAAAAAACCGATGCCTTATAAAAATATAAAAGGCCTTGAACATATTGATAAGGTAATTGACATCAACCAGTCCCCTATTGGTAGAACACCAAGATCTAATCCGGCAACCTACACCGGGGTTTTTGGTGAAATTCGTGCCTTGTTTTCAAAAACAACGGAAGCATCGATAAGAGGATACAAACCTGGGCGATTCAGTTTTAATGTTAAAGGTGGCCGTTGTGAAACCTGCCAAGGTGGAGGCCTAAGGGTCATTGAAATGAACTTTTTACCCGATGTTTATGTAGAGTGTGAAACTTGTAATGGCAAGAGATTCAATAGAGAAACTTTGGAAATAAGGTATAAAGGAAAGTCCATTTCAGATGTTCTTGAGATGACGATCGACGAAGCTGTTTCTTTTTTTGAACTTATTCCTAAAATACATCGTAAGTTAGCTACCATACAAGATGTAGGTCTGGGTTATATTTCATTGGGCCAACAATCAACAACACTTTCTGGTGGCGAGGCACAACGTATAAAATTGGCCACGGAATTATCAAAAAGGGATACGGGCAATACCTTTTATATCTTAGACGAGCCAACTACCGGACTCCACTTTGAGGATATAAGGGTACTCATGGACGTATTGAACAAATTAGCCGATAAGGGAAATACCGTTTTAGTTATAGAACATAATATGGATGTGATTAAAATGGTTGACTACATTATTGACATTGGATACGAAGGCGGTCGTTCGGGAGGAAAACTAGTTGCAAAAGGGACCCCCGAAGAAGTTGCAAAAGATAAAAAAAGCTATACTGCAACCTTTTTGCAACGTGAATTGAGAAACTGATTTTTTAGGAAGTATTCCTTCAGTCGGCATAATACTATATATTTAAATAAATGAGATCTGAAAAACATCACAAAGGATGGAATGAAATAAAAACCAATGACTCGTGGGCCATTTTCAAAATCATGGGCGAGTTCGTAAATGGGTTTGAGCGAATGAGTATCATAGGCCCCTGTGTCTCAATATTCGGATCGGCCAGAACAAAAGAGGATGATCATTATTACCAACTTGCCGTATCCATAGCCAAATCTATTTCAGAGGCCGGTTACGGTGTAATAACAGGGGGTGGACCCGGTATTATGGAAGCTGGGAACAAAGGTGCGAACCTTGCCGGCGGAACATCGGTGGGTTTGAACATAGACCTGCCCTTTGAACAACATGATAATCCTTATATCGATAGCGATAAAAGTTTAGATTTCGACTACTTCTTCGTAAGAAAGGTCATGTTCGTAAAATATTCCCAAGGTTTCGTTGTCATGCCAGGTGGTTTTGGTACGTTAGACGAATTGTTTGAAGCTATCACGCTCATTCAGACCCATAAAATTGGTAAATTTCCTATTATTTTAGTGGGAAGTGATTTCTGGACCGGCCTTCTCGACTGGATAAAGGGCACGATGCTCAAAGTGGGCAATATTAGTCCAGAGGATTTAAATTTGATTAAAATTGTAGATACAGAAGCAGAAGTCGTAGAGATTATCGATTCATTTTATAAAGGCCATACGATGAGCCCTAATTTTTAGTCCGAACTTTGATTAAAAAAATTCATATTCTTTTCTATTCAAGTTTCATTCTCATGCTCACCATGGGAGTTAACGGCTATTCCCAATACCAAACCGAACTTACGGTAAGCTTAAACGAGTATACCAAAGAATTGGAAATACGCCAAGAGTTTGTTTATTACAATAACTCCAATTACAACTTGGGCGTAATTTATTTCAATGATTGGGCCAATGCCTATTCGGACAAAAACACAGCTCTGGCGAAACGGTTTGCCCAAGAATTCAAAAAATCACTTCATTTGGCCAAAGATGCCGAGCGTGGTTCAACCACCATTTTCAGTGTGGTTGATGATGCCTACAACGGTCTTTTATGGAACCGGACCGATGGTGAGGATATCATAAAAGTCACTTTAAACGATATCCTTCGGCCCCAAGAATCTACCAAATTGTTTATAACTTATAAGGTAAAATTACCTCCTAATAAATTTACCCCTTACGGTTATGATCCTAAAGGTGATTATTATCTCAAAGATTGGTATTTGACCCCCGCGGTGTATGACGGAAAATGGCATTTATATTCCAACAAAAATTTAGAGGACCTGTACACCAATATTACTAATACCGTTATTAATTTCAAGTATCCGGATAGTCTCTATATAGCTTCCAATTTTAGAATAGAATCACAGACGGAATTTCCCAATGGTCAATTTGCGCAACTGAGGGGAAATCGGCAAAGAAGCGGGGAAATCATTTTAAAAACGAAAAAGGAATTTACGACCCATATTACCCCTTATATGTCATTTGTGACCAATATTTCTGCTCCAAGATATAGTCCAATAGGTCAAGGTATTTCGATTAATAAAGTGGCAGATTTCATTTATACCAATTTGGGGGCCTACCCACACGATAAAATATTGGTAAGTGAGGTGGATTATGAAAAAGACCCCCTCTACGGGCTAAATCAACTACCTTCTTTTATAAGGCCCTATGAAGAACAATTTCAATTTGAAATGAAATTCCTTAAAACGGCCTTGAACAGTATCTTAAGGGAAACCATGTTTCTTGACCCGCGCAAGGATCAGTGGCTGAATAGTGCCATCGCCAATTATCTTATGATCGCCTACGTAGAAGAATATTATCCGGATCAAAAACTGTTGGGTAAACTATCGCGCATATGGGGATTGCGCAGTTTTGAACTGGCCAAAATGGATTTTAATGACCAGTATGCCTTTCTCTATAACCTTACAGCACGTAAAAATTTAGATCAGGCCTTAAAAACACCGAATGATTCGTTGATTAAGTTCAATCAAAAAATAGCTAATAAATATAAGGCGGGTCTCGGTTTAGCTTATCTGGGCGAATATATTGGCAAAGAAAGAATTGATGAAAGTATCAAGTCTTTTTATGAATATTATAAATTGAACAACGTTAAGGTTTTTGATTTTGAATCGATCTTAAAACGTTCTACCACAAAAGACATTAATTGGTTTTTTCAGGATTACGTTTCTACGGATCGCAAAATAGATTTCAAAATAAAAAAGGCAAAAAAAGACGGAGACTCCATAAACGTTACCATTAAGAATAAACAAGGCACGAATGTTCCTATTTCAGTTTTTGGATTAAAGAAAGACTCGGTCATCTCAAAATATTGGTTTAGCGATATAGAGCTGGAGGAAACTTTTAGCATTCCAAATAATGAGGAGGATAAACTTGTACTCAATTACGACCAAAAAATCCCTGAATTCAATCAGCGGGATAATTGGAAATCTTTAAAAGGATTTTTATCCAGTAACAAAAAACTGAGCTTTACTTTTTTCAAAGATGCAGAGAACCCATATTACAATCAGGTTTTCTACGTCCCCGTGATTAACTTCAACAAATATGATGGCTGGGCCCCAGGGTTGCGGCTGTACAATAAAACGCTTTTAGAAAGACCTTTTGTTTACGACTTTGCCCCCTCCTATTCGTTCAGGGAAAAGGCCTTCGTAGGTTACGGTAAGTTCACCTACAGAAAGTATTTGAGTAAAAGTGGCCTGTACGTAGCAAATTATGGCATAGGCGCATCTACTTCCCATTTTAACGTTAATTCCAGATATTCATCAATAACCCCCTCGCTCAGTTTCGGCTTTAGACCAGCGGACCTAATTTCAAATAAAAGAGAAGTCCTGTCCTTTAGATATGTCAACATATTACGAGATTTTGACCCATCCCTACAAAATTTAGCCAATGACCCAGACAATCCCGATTATAGCGTTTTTAATGCCCGCTATTTTAATCGTAATAATGGCATACTTGACTATAATTCTTGGGTCGTCGATTTTCAGTTGGCCGGTAATTTCAGTAAACTATCATTTGAATACGAGTATCGTAAATTATTCGAAAGTAATAGACAATTGAATCTGAGGTTTTTTGCGGGTAAATTTTTAAGTAATAACACCGATACCGATTTTTTTAGCTTCGCCTTGGATAGGCCTACCGATTATCTCTTTGACTATAATTATTTAGGAAGGTCTGAAGATTCTGGTATTTATAGCCAACAGATTATTATCGCCGAAGGTGGGTTTAAATCCTTTTTAGAACAACGGTATCGATTTTCGAACAACTGGATGGCCACGGTAAACGGAAGTTTTAATTTATGGCGATGGATCGAATTGTACGGCGATGCTGGATTGGTGAAAAATAAAGGTGTCAATGAAAAGTTCGTTTATGATTCTGGGGTTCGGTTAAATTTGGTCACAGACTATTTTGAACTGTATTTACCCGTATATTCCAATAACGGGTGGGAAGTTTCTCAACCGAACTACGGTGAAAAGATTAGATTCATTATTACCGTAAGTCCTAAAACCTTAACCGGACTCTTTACAAGAAAATGGTTTTGAGCCGACAAAAATTGATTCAGGTATTATTTTATTGTTATAAAAATAAAAAATCATCACTTTAATTGCATTTTTGTTAAGAAAAATGAAATAAATTAACGAGGCTCAACATTGCTTAGCACCCTCTTATTCGGTAATTTTGTAAAAACAACCTAAATACATAATGGACGTATCTTCAAAAACAAGTAATGATATTTCTTTTGATGATTTCAAAGAGCAGATCATAAGTGATTATGAAATTGCTTTTTTAAGTAGAACATGTAGTTTATTGGGTAGAAAGGAAGTGCTTACCGGAAAGGCTAAGTTTGGAATTTTCGGCGATGGAAAAGAACTGCCACAATTAGCTATGGCAAGGTCTTTTCAGAATGGGGATTTTAGGAGTGGTTATTACAGAGACCAAACCTTCATGATGGCTTTAGGGTTATTGAAACCCAAAGATTTTTTCCATGCACTTTATGCGACCACCGATATTGATAAAGAACCCATGAGCGCAGGTCGCCAAATGGGAGGACATTTTTTAACCCATAGTCTAAATCCAGATGGTAGTTGGAAAGATTTAACCAAACAAAAGAACAGTAGTGCTGATATTTCCTGTACTGCAGGTCAAATGCCCCGTCTTTTGGGACTGGCACAAGCATCGAAGATATATCGTAACCTAAAAGGACTCGACAGTACCAAATTCTCCGTTAACGGTAATGAAATTGCTTGGGGAACTATCGGCAATGCAAGCACCAGTGAAGGAATGTTTTTAGAGACCATCAATGCCGCAGGAGTTTTACAAGTGCCCATGGTAATCAGTATTTGGGATGATGAATACGGTATTTCAGTACCCGCAAAATACCATACTACCAAAGAAAATATTTCAAAAGCACTTTCAGGGTTTCAACGTACCGATGAAGAAAAAGGTCTTGAAATCCTCAAAGTAAATGGGTGGGATTATACAGCGCTGATGCATGTTTATGAAAATGCGGCGGATATCGCCCGACAAGAACATGTGCCGGTAATGATTCATGTAAAGGAGCTCACCCAGCCGCAAGGGCATTCAACTTCGGGTTCCCATGAACGATACAAGGACCACAAGCGTTTGGAATGGGAACGGGATCACGATTGTAACAAACGTTTTAAAGAATGGATATTGGAATCTGGCATTGCCACCAATGAGGAGCTTGAATCGATTGAAAAGAAAATAAAGAGAATTGTTAGAGAAGCAAAAAAAGAAGCTTGGGATGAATATTTAGAAGATCTTCTTTCGGCGAAAAAAACACTAATCGATTTAATCGACAAAGCCGCTTTAAAAAGTGCGAATAGAAATTTTCTGAATAAATTAAAGAACGATCTAATCGCTTCGGAAGAGCCGATCAAGAAGGATTTGGCCATTACATCCCGAAAGTCTTTACGCTATCTTTTAGGGGAAACTTCAGCTGAAAAACAAGCCTTGGTCGATTGGACCGCGAAATTCCTTAAGGATTCACAAAATACGTATAGCACTCACCTACATAGTGAAAACGAAAATAAAGCTACAAAGATAAAGGCTATTTCACCCGTTTTCAAAAACGATATCGAGCAAGTAGATGGCCGCATTATACTACGGGACAATTTCGATAAATTATTCGAAAAGTACCCTAATGTCCTAATTTTTGGAGAAGACACCGGTGCCATCGGTGATGTCAATCAAGGGCTTGAAGGTATGCAAGAAAAGTACGGTAACACAAGGGTTGCTGATACGGGTATCCGAGAAACCACAATTATTGGACAGGGAATAGGAATGGCACTACGAGGTCTACGTCCTATTGCGGAGATTCAGTATTTGGACTATATCTTCTATGCGATGGCAACGTTAACCGATGACTTGGCCTCGCTTTTATATCGTACCGCCGGAAAACAAAAGGCACCTTTAATAATAAGAACCAGGGGGCACCGATTAGAAGGGATCTGGCACTCTGGTTCAGAGATGGGTGGGTTGATACACTTGCTTAGAGGTATCTATATTCTGGCTCCAAGAAATATGACCCAAGCCGCAGGTTTTTACAATACATTATTGAAAAGTGACGAACCGGCCCTGGTTATTGAAAGTTTAAACGGGTACCGATTAAAAGAACGAAAGCCCAGTAATCTAGGAGAATTTTGTACTCCGATCGGTAAAGTTGAAATCATAAAAGAGGGTACCGATATCACTTTGGTTTCCTATGGGTCGACTTTACGAATTGTTGAAAAGGCAGTTAAAGAATTATTGGAAGTTGGTATAGACGCCGAAATCATCGACGCACAGACATTACTTCCCTTTGACCTTGAAAAAGATGTATTGAAAAGTGTTCGAAAAACCAACAGATTATTGGTTATAGATGAGGATGTCCCTGGAGGGTGTTCCGCTTATCTATTGAACGAAATCATTGAGAAACAAGGAGCTTACCGCTATTTGGACAGCGCACCACAAACCTTGACCGCAAAAGCGCATAGACCTGCGTATGGTACAGACGGTGATTATTTCTCAAAACCGAATAGGGAAGATATTTTTGAAAAAGTGTATGAAATGATGCATGAAGTGAATCCAAAGAACTATCCTAGTCTTCGATAATCGGAAACGTTTAAAAACAAAAACAATCCCTTATTTATCATAAGGGATTGTTTGTTTAAAAAATTAAGGGATTTTAATTCTTGATATCTCTTTTAGCATCTTTTACCGCAGGAATTTTTGGATTACCATCTGCATCAATTTCTATAATCGCATCAAAACCCAGTTCATCCAATTTTTCGGCTATTTTAGACCTATCCCCTACCATAAACCAATTGACCGCATCTGGTTTCACCACTGCCTTACTAACATCCCTTACATCTTTTAAAGTAAGATTCCTCACATTAGCGTCATAGCTTTGGTAGTAATCATCAGGTAGGTTATATCTAATAATATTTACCACCGAACTGTTTACGGCACTATTGGTCTCCCATTGTCCCGGTAGACTTAAAATTTGATTCGTCTTCACCTTGTCCAATTCTTCTTGGGTTACTGGTCTTGTGGATATGAATTCAGAAATCTCTTTGCGTATTTCGGTAACCGATTCGGCAGACTTATCCGTTTGAACGGGAGCATATACTATAAATGGTCTTTCTGCTTTTGCCCCCATTACGAACCCACTGGCACCATAGGCCCAATGTTTATCCTCTCTCAAGTTCATGTTTATTCGTGAGGTAAAATCACCTCCTAAAACACTCACCATTTGTTCAAGGGCAATTTGCGGAACTTCCCCATACTTTTGAACCAAATTTCCGGCCAGAATAACCGATTGTTCCGATTCTGGACGATCCATTAAGTACAAGGTATTTTTTGAGTTTACTTTTGGTGTTGTGAACGTTATTGTTGGCACATCTGCCTTCTTCCATTTACCAAAGGCTTTTTCCAATTTTAATTTCAACTCCTTCATATCCAAGTCTCCCGTAACCACAAGTGTTGCGTTATTTGGGCGAATCCAAGTAGCATAGAAACTTTCAATATCACTTCTGGTCAATTTAGAAACGGTTTCCTCATAACCTGTTCCTGTATAAGGATTGCTATAGGGGTGACCTTCTCCATAAAGATATTTGTTCATGACACGTAGTGCCATTGAAATGGGTTGTGATTTTTCTTGTTTGATGGTATTGATCTGCTCATCCTTTAAACGTTCAAATTCTTTTTCTGGAAACGCTGGGTTCAATACGACGTCTGCAAATAAATCGATACTGGCATCTAAACTAGGTTTAAGCGTATTTAAATAGACATTAGAATTATCTTGACTCGAATAACTGGAAAGACTGGCCCCCAATAATTGTAATTTTTCATTGATCTCCAATGAATTCATGTCCTTTGTACCTTCATCTAAAAGATCCATTGCCAGTTCAGCCGTTCCAGGACTTGACAAAAAATCTGTTTTGTACCCAGCATCGAACATAAGGTTCATCACTACGGTAGGCACTCCTGTTCGCTTTGCCAAAACAATGTTTAGGTCGTTGGATAGCTGTGCTCTTTCCAATGCTGGGAATTTAGAACTTTTTGCTTCGCCCAATGCCGGTAATTTAGACCGATCTATAGGACTCTCGGTAACGGTATATTCTGGAAAAGGTTTACAAAGCAATACATGTTTACCTTTGCTCAACCATTTTTTTGCAGTGGCCTGTACGTCAGCTATGGTGGCATCTTCAACATATTTTAAAACAGTCTTGTAGTACGAAGCATCACCAAAATAAGTTTGATTAGAGGCTAAAATATCAGAAACTCCACCGAAGCCTCCTATACGTTCCAACCCTTTAATAAAGCCTGAAAAGTAAGCGGCCTTTACTCTTTTTAGTTCGCTCTCCGTAGGACCTTCTTTAATTAATTTCGCCAATTCCTCTTCCATTATGGCCTGTACTTTATCTACATCCCCTTCAGGTTTCACATTGGCCCAGGTCACAAATTCGCTGGCGATTTCACTTGATGATTGAAAAGAAACTACAGAGCTCGCAATTTGTTCGTCATAGACTAAACGTTTGTATAATCTGGAATTCTTACCACTTGTAAGGATGGAGGATATAAGATCGAGATGAATGTCTTCTTTATTGCCAAACTCCGGTGTATTCCAAGTAAATAAAATTCGGGCTTCGGGAACCCGGTCTTCATAAACTTGGTAAGAATCGTATTCTTTTATTGGTATATTCACTTCTTGCCTTGCAATAGTCGGTCCGGCTGGGATATCCCCAAAATAGTCCAATACCTTTTTGTGCACTTCTTGCGGATTAACATCTCCCGCCACGGCTATAACTGCATTTGCAGTACCATAATAGGATTTGAACCATTCCTGTACATCTTCCAATGATGCGGCATTCAAATCTTCCATCTCGCCGATGACCGTCCAAGAATACGGATGTCCTTTCGGATACATGGCCTTGGTCAATAGATCCCACTGTTTGCCGTAAGGTTGGTTCTCCCCTTGTCGTTTCTCGTTCTGCACCACGCCACGTTGCTCATCCAACTTGGCTTGATCAATAGCTCCTAACAGATGTCCCATCCGATCAGATTCTAAAAAAAGTACTTGATCTAACGCAGAAACAGGAACGTTCTGAAAATAATTGGTTCGGTCAGAATTCGTAGTCCCGTTTAAGTCGGTACCGCCGATACGTTCTAAAGCCTGAAAATAGTCATCATTGAAATTTTCACTACCGTTGAACATTAAATGTTCAAATAAATGGGCGAAGCCACTTTTCCCTTCTTTTTCATTCTTTGACCCAACATGATACCATACGTTAACGGCTGCAATGGGTGCTTTATGATCTTCATGTACCAAAAGCGTAAGTCCGTTGGGCAGCATAAAGCGTTCATAAGCAATATCGATTTGGTCTGCCTTAAATTCGAATTCCTGTGCGTTTTGTTTGGTCACTACCAAAAATGATAGTACCATAAAAAAGATTGTTTTTCTCATGATGAATTTATTTTTTTGATTTACACAAATATAAATACAAATGACATCCAAGAAATGTTAGGTACTGAAAATAAGCAACTACTGTATTTTAGTAAGAAAAAAACCAAAAGATAATAGTAAGAATTGAAGAAGATTTTCAATAACCCCGAAAAAAATTATACTTTTAATGCAAATAATCAAAAAAACATGAAAAACCCCATTTTTAAAGACATTGGATTAGCTTTTTTTCGAATTGCAGTATCTGCGATGATGTTAACCCATGGTTTGACCAAATTCCAAAAACTCATTTCAGGTAATTTTGAATTTGGTGATCCCATAGGAATTGGTGCTGCGCCCTCATTGTTTTTGGTAGTTATCGGTGAATTTATTTGTCCTCTATTGATTATTATTGGCTTTAAAACACGCTTATCTGCGATACCAACAGCAATAACTATGGCAGTAGCCGTATTTATAGCTCATGGCGCAGACCCTTTTGATCATAAAGAAATAGCGCTACTTTATTTAGTATCATTTGTAACCATTATTTTGGTTGGGCCAGGTAAGTTCAGTTTAGATAGAAAATAAACTTTAAACTATTTTATACAGTAATTCTTTCAGCAAATCAGCATCAGTAATCGTTGCTGCTCCGACACCTTTTCCCTTTAAATCCAATTCGCGTAAGCTAGAGATTATCTGACTGACTTTTTTCATAGGATAATTTCTAGCCGCGGTTTGTATCTCATTCACAAAATAGGGGTTGATGCGTAATGCACTGGCCACATTTTTTGGAGAGTGGTCGTTTAGTCCATGATATTGCAGCAATTGTATGAAAAAAGAATTCAAAAGAGTTACGGTTAGTATAAACGGGTTGTCCTTTGGATTTTGGGCAAAATAGGTGATTATTTTTGCTGCCTTAACGATATCCCGTTCCCCGATAGCCTTTTTTAGTTCAAAGTTGTTATAATCTTTGCTGATGCCTATATGCGCCTCAATATGCGTTGGTGTAATTTCTGTTTGTTGGGGCAAGGCCAATTTCAATTTGTCCAATTCCTTACTGATTTTACCCAGATCCGTCCCTAAATATTCTACTAACAAAAGTGCTGCCTTATGGCTTATCGTATAACCACTGCTCAATAAATTTTTTCGAAGCCAATCACTAACTTGATTTTCGTATAGTTTTTTGCTTTCAAATATGACACCGTTCTTCTGTATGATTTTATACAGTTTTTTGCGCTTATCCAATTTTTTGTATTTATAACAAATAACAAGCACGGTGGTTTTTTGGGGGTTTTCGGCATAAGAGCAAAGCTGTTCTATAGTACGGGATAAATGCTGCGCTTCTTTTACAATGACCACTTGACGTTCTGCCATCATCGGATATCTTTTTGCATTCCCGACAATTTCATCGATGGAAACATCCCTGCCGTAAAGCACCATCTGATTAAACCCCTTTTCTTCTTCCGTCAATACTTTGTCGCCAATATAGTCGGATATTTTATCGATAAAATAGGTTTCTTCCCCAAAAAGGAAATAAATAGGACTAATTTTCCCGTTTCGTATCGTATTGACTATTTGTACAGCTTCGTCCATTCAGAAAAATTCATCAACTTTGTGGTATGCAGCTTCTCAATTTTCCCAGCTACAACTTCAGGGTCAAAAATAGCGAAAATAGAACCTTGATCTTTGATGATATCCGTAAAAAATTTGTGGTACTTACACCCGAAGAATGGGTGCGACAACATGTTGTTCAATTTCTTGTTCAAGAAAAAAAATATCCGTTAAGCCATATCAACGTAGAAAAACAGATAAAGTTGAACGGTTTGATGAAAAGATATGACATTGTGGTATTTGGGCCAGACGGAAGATTACATCTGCTAGTTGAGTGTAAAGCTCCTGAAATCAACATCTCACAAACGACCTTCGATCAAATAGCCCAATATAATTTTAAACTGAATGCGAACTATTTGATGGTAACGAATGGAATTTCACATTTCTATTGTAGAACAGACATAGAAGCGGAAAAATATCAATTTATGAATGAGATTCCTGATTTTAGCCGTTAATTTGCCTTCGTTTTGAAAATAGCAATCGTCATATTAAACTGGAATGGAGAAATTCTACTCGAAAGGTACTTACCTTCTGTAATAGCGTATTCCAACGAAGCAGAAATCTATGTGGCCGATAATGCCTCTACAGATGAATCCGTTGCTTTTGTATCCAAAAACTATCCTTCTGTAAAAATCATACAAAATACTGAAAACGGAGGGTTTGCGAAAGGTTACAACGATGCTTTAAAACTTGTAGAAGCTGATATCTTTTGTCTCTTGAACTCAGACGTAGAGGTGACCGAAAATTGGCTCCAGCCCATTTTAGCTGCCTTTTCGAATATAAAAGATGTTGCGATAATACAGCCTAAAATACTGGACCTGCTAAAAAAAGATTATTTTGAATATGCTGGTGCGGGCGGCGGATTCATAGATCAACTCGGTTACCCGTTCTGCAGGGGAAGGATTTTTCAGACTTTGGAACGTGATAATGGCCAGTACGATGATATTAAAGAAATATTCTGGGCCACGGGAGCCTGTATGTTCGTAAAACAAAATGTTTTTAAGGAGCTTAATGGATTCGATGCCGACTATTTCGCACATCAAGAGGAGGTCGATTTTTGTTGGAGGGCCAAAAATCATGGGTATAAAATTATTTACGTGGGTGCTTCTAAAGTATTTCATTTAGGGGGTAGCACCTTGAGTAATATGAATCCGAAAAAGACCTATCTCAATTTTAGAAATTCATTGTTCTCGATTACGAAAAATCTTCCTCGGCGAAAAGCATTCATTATCATCTTCTTTAGACTACTTTTAGATGGAATTGCAGCAGTACGGTTTGTGTGTCAATTTCGTTTCAATCACTTCATTGCCATATTCAGGGCTCATTTAAGCTTTTACAGGCAATTTAGAAAGATGTACAAGAAACGTGAAAAAACTAAATTTTTAAAAAAATACTACGTTACGAAGTCCATAGTATGGTCTTATTTCGTACATAAGGTAAGAAATTTTAACATTTTAGTAAAAGATTAACTAAGCTGATTTATAAGTCAATTTCAATTTATATAATTTTGGAAGCACTTAGTTTTAAAAGATAAGTATAAGTAAATAACTAAATATTAATATAGAATCAAATTATGAAGAAAATACTATTAGGATGTCTTGGAGTTACGCTTTTATTGTCTTCTTGTGTTTCACAGAAGAAATACGCCAACCTGGAAGCTAAACAAAAAGAAACACAAGATTTATTGAATTCTGCAACGGTTAAATTGAATGACTGCTTAGAAGAAAAGGCAACTGCTTCTTCTAGACTTCAAACCTTAGAAGATCAGAACGCGTTTTTAAAAGCCAACAATCAAGAGTTGATCAATAATATGGGCAACTTGACTACTTTGACAACTAAAGGCGCAGAAAACTTGGAAAAATCTTTAGAAAGTCTTCAAGAAAAAGATTTGACTATTCGTAAATTAAACGATGCCATTACCCGAAGAGATTCTGTAAACCTTTCTTTGGTACAGAGTTTAAAAGGTGTATTGGGCAATATGGATGATGAGGATATTGAAATCAGCGTTGAAAAAGGTGTTGTATTCGTATCTATTTCAGACAAATTATTGTTCAGCAGTGGTAGTTACAATGTAACCAATAGAGCTAAAGAAGTTCTTGGTAAAGTTGCGAAAGTTGTTAATAATAAGCCTGATTTCGAATTTATGGTAGAAGGTCACACTGATGATGTTCCTTACCGAGGAAACGGTAATTTAGTTGACAACTGGGATTTGAGCGTTAAACGTGCGACTTCTGTAGTTCGCATATTACAGAACGATTTTAATGTTGATCCTAAGCGTATGACTGCTGCTGGTAGATCAGAGTACATTCCTGTTTCTCCAACAGATAAATCTAAAAACAGAAGAACACGTATCGTAGTTCTTCCTAAAATCGATCAGTTCTACAGTATGATTGAAGAGGGAATGAAAGATCCCGCAATCAACAAATAAGAAGTTGATTATAGAAAAAAGTAAAAGCGGCCTAAATAGGCCGCTTTTTTTTGTATTCTTTTTTTGGAATTTTTAAAGAATATCCAAGCTACCTTTTCCTTCGCGTATAACCTCTGGATAGCTCGATGAAATATCTATAATAGTAGATCCTACGTTGTCACCGTATCCACCATCAATGACCACATCAACTAGTTTATCCCATTTTTCTAGAATCAATTCAGGATCTGTAGTATATTCCAAAACATCATCATCATCTCTTATTGAGGTAGAAACGATCGGATTACCTAAAGCTTCTACCAATGCCTTAATAATGCTATTATCAGGAATACGGATACCCACTGTTTTCTTTTTCTTAAACTCCTTGGGAAGATTGTTATTTCCAGGAAGAATAAAAGTATAGGGTCCTGGCAAAGCCCTTTTTAGAATCTTGAAAGTAGCTGTATCGATTTGGCGAACATAGTCGGACAGGTTACTTAAATCTGTACAAATAAAAGACCAATTCGCTTTTGCCAACTTGATGCCTTTAATACGGGCTATTCTTTCCAGAGCTTTTGTATTCGTAATATCGCAACCCAAACCATAAACAGTATCAGTGGGGTAAATCACCAATCCTCCTTTTCTTAGTACTTCCACTACCCTTTTAATTTCTTTTGGGTTAGGATTGTCCTCGTATATTCTAATGAATTCAGCCATCTTTATTGGGAATAATTATACGTACTACAACATGGTCCTAATTTAACACTTCTAGCTTAGCGAACCTCAGTAGTAATTTTTTTATATCACCTTTATCGAATAATATTTCGGCCTTTCTATCGTTGCCGGCCCCCTCCAATTTCACGACCTTACCCCGACCAAATCGAGTATGGTTCACCAAGGATCCTTCTACCAATTTTGGGTCAATGGTGTTCGTATTTCCGACGGGATTCCCTAATTGTGGTTTTAGTTTACGTAATTTCTTAAGCTGATTTAAATTCGGCTGACCAATGCTGGGGGGTGTTCCACGAACCGGTTTTTCTTGTCGTAATTTACTTTTATCGACCTCACCAAAAATATCTGCATTTATAAGTGACTTATATCGATATCCCCCATCAACCGGCGTTAGGTTTTCTACATATTGTTCATCGATTTCCTCTAAAAATCGACTAGGCTCGGCATCGATTAATTTTCCCCAGCGGTATCGATTTTGGGTATAGGTTAGATATGCCTGTTTTTCTGCCCGTGTAAGTGCTACATAGAACAAACGCCGTTCTTCCTCTAATTCGCTTCGGGTACTCATACTCATACCTGATGGAAAAAGATCTTCTTCCATCCCCACAATATAAACATATGGAAATTCTAGGCCTTTGGCCAAATGTATGGTCATAAGTGCGACCCTGTCATCATCACCCGTATCCTTATCTAAATCTGTTGCCAATGCAACATCCTCTAAAAATTCACCAATACTACCGGTGGCTTCATCAATTTCCTTTTGGCCTTCGACAAAATCTTTGATACCGTTGAGTAATTCTTCAATGTTCTCCATTTTTCCGATACCCTCCGGAGTTCCATCCTTTTTAAATTCCAGTAGAATACCCGTTTTCTTGGCCACGTGTTCAGAGAGTGTAAAAGCATCTACACTTTCGTTCATAATCTGGAAACTCTTGATCATAGTTACAAAATCACCCAGTTTTCGCTTTGTACCCGAATTGATCTTTAAATCGATTTTGTCGATATTCTCCATGACCTCAAAAATGGATCGATTGTAATGATTTGCCGCAACAACCAGTTTATCGATTGTGGTGCCCCCTATTCCCCTAGCCGGAAAATTGATGACCCTTTTTAAGGCTTCTTCATCTTTTGGGTTAACGACCAATCGCAAATAAGAGAGTACGTCCTTTATTTCTTTACGTTGGTAGAACGATAATCCACCATAAATTCGGTAAGGAATATCACGCTTTCGTAGCGCATCTTCAATGGCCCTTGATTGGGAATTGGTACGATATAATACCGCGAATTGCCCATTGTTCATTTGTTCCTGCATCTTATGGTCCCAAATAGAACTGGCAACGAAACGTCCCTCCTCCGCATCGGTAGGGCTTCTGTGAATTTTTATGGCCGCCCCATCATCATTGGCCGTCCAGACTACTTTCTCTAATTGGTTCTTGTTCTTGGCGATTATGGAATTTGCAGCGTTTACAATGTTTTTGGTCGATCTATAATTCTGCTCCAATCGATACATTCCTACATTATCGTAATCTTGTTGAAAATTGAGAATATTACTGATGTTGGCTCCTCTAAACGAATAGATACTCTGTGCGTCGTCACCCACGACACATATGTTTTGAAAGCGGTCTGCCAATGCCTTTACGATTAAGTACTGCGAATGGTTGGTATCTTGGTACTCATCCACTAAAATATATCGAAAACGATCTTGATATTTCATTAAAACATCGGGGTACCGGGTCAACAACTCATTGGTTCGTAACAAGAGATCATCAAAATCCATCGCCCCGGCCTTAAAACAACGCTCCACATAATTCTGGTAAATATCCCCGGTTCTCGGCTTTTTGGCCATTGCATCTTGCTCGACCAATTCTGGGTCGTTAAAATAAGCTTTAACGGTAATCAGGCTGTTTTTAAAAGAAGAAATCCTGTTCTGTATCTGCTTGTATTTATAGATATCCTTGTCCAATCCCATTTCCTTGATGATCGAAGAAATGAGACGTTGGGAATCTTGGGTGTCGTAAATAGTGAAATTACTGGGGTAACCCAATTTATTTCCGTCAATACGTAACAGTTTAGCAAAGACGGAATGGAAGGTCCCCATCCAAAGATTTTTGGCCTCAGAGGTTCCAACAATATCAGAAATCCGCTTTTTCATTTCCCTTGCCGCCTTGTTGGTAAAGGTCAACGCCAATATATTGAACGAATCTACGCCTTGCGCCATCAAGTGTGCAATCCTAAAGGTAAGCACCCTTGTTTTGCCCGACCCCGCTCCGGCAATCACCATCAAGGGTCCATCTTTATGTAAAACGGGTGCCTTCTGGGCATCGTTCAATTCATCTATAAATGAGCTCAATTGTTTCTGTTTTTGGAACCGTGAAATTAGCCATTATTAAGGGATTCAAAAAATGATGTTTTCAGAATTACAAACAATAGCTGCTATTTTCTTTCAATTTCATAATATTTGAAAAATCGAACGCATAATCTTAGAATTAAGGGCTTTTGATGAATATATTTGTTGTGCAGCACTTCAATAATTTATCGAAATTTAAAATAGAATATGAGAAAATTAGTCGTTTTAATCCTGCTTTTCGTAGGGTATGGTTCTTTCGCGCAAGCACCAAAATTAGATAAGGAATATGCCTCTATTGAGGATAAGGTAATCGAATGGAGAAGGTATTTTCATGAGCATCCCGAATTATCCAATAGAGAATTTGAAACTTCTAAAAAAATTGCAGCTCACCTAGAATCATTAGGAATCGAAGTACAGACTGGCGTAGCTCATACCGGTGTAGTCGGTATTCTTAAAGGGAACAAACCCGGGAAAGTTGTAGCCTTGAGAGCGGATATGGATGCCTTACCGGTAACGGAAAGAAATGACCTGCCTTTTAAAAGCAATGTAACTTCTGAATATTTGGGTAACGAAGTTGGGGTAATGCACGCCTGCGGACATGATACGCATGTTGCCATATTAATGGGAGTTGCCGAAATAATGTCAAAACATAAGGACAAAATAAAAGGAACGGTAAAATTCATATTTCAACCTGCCGAAGAAGGAGCACCTCCGGGAGAAGAAGGGGGAGCCGCTCTCATGGTGAAAGAAGGAGTTTTACAAAATCCAGATGTTGATGCTATCTTTGGACTTCACATCAACTCACAAACTCCTGTGGGTACTATTAAATACAAGTCTGGCGGAACCATGGCCGCTGCACAACGATTCCAAATCGATGTAAAAGGAAAACAAAGTCACGGTTCACAACCCTGGTCTGGTGTAGACCCCATTTTAATCAGTGCAAAAATAATCGATGGACTACAAACCATTATCAGTAGGGAAATGAATTTGACCAACGAAGCGGCCGTAATTACCGTAGGTAAAATAACCTCTGGAGTTCGAAATAACATTATACCTGAAACTGCGGAAATTGTGGGCACCATTCGCACCTTGGATTATGATATGCAAAAGCAATTGAACAGACGTATGAAGGAAATGGTAAAATCCATTGCCGAAGCCTACAGAGGCGAGGCCACGATCGATATTTCCGACGGAACCGCAATTACATATAACAATCCGGAATTAACCGCTCAAATGGTCCCAACCATTGAAGCCGTTGCCGGGGCCGAAAACGTTCAGATTACCAAGGCAGTGACCGGTGCTGAGGATTTTTCTTTTTATCAGGAGAAGGTCCCTGGGGTATTTTTCTTTTTAGGCGGAATGACTCCCGGAACCACCGAGTCTTATCCACACCATACACCTGATTTCTTAATCGATGATAGCGGTATGCTATTGGGCGTAAAAACATTAACTCAAATGAGTTTTGATTACCTGAACAGTAACAAGACCCCTCGTTTGGAAATGCAACCAAAAGGATAATTTTGATGAATGATTTTTTAACTTTATTTCCAAGCCTACCCTGGTGGGCTTGGTTTTTTTTGTTCTTGGTCTTAGTTGCAATTTGGGATATCTTCATTCAGAAACGACATACCATTAAGCACAATTTCCCTATTGTTGGGCATCTTCGATATTGGTTAGAAAGTATTGGTCCAGAAATGCGGCAATATTTCGTTTCTAATAATCGAGAGGAATTGCCTTTTAACAGAATTGAAAGAGGATGGATCTACGCTTCGGCAAAAAAGGAGAATAATTATGAAGGTTTTGGAACGGACCGAGACATTACTGCCCATCAATATATTTTTGTCAAAAATAGAATGATGGCCTTTCCAGTTTCTGCCGAACACCCTAATGCGATTGACCCGAATTTTATACCCTGCGCAAAGGTAATTGGGTTATATAATAAGCGAAAATACCCCTTTAGACCGGCAAGTATCGTAAATGTATCGGCGATGAGTTTTGGGTCCTTATCGGCAGCAGCTGTCGAGGCCATGAACAAAGGCGTTAAAAAGGCGGGTGCCTATCATAATACAGGTGAAGGCGGACTTTCACCCTATCATAAACATGGTGGGGATATTATTTTTCACTTTGGCACGGGCTACTTCGGAGTGCGTACACCAGATGGAAACTTTTCAATGGAAAAAATGAAAAAATTGGTGCAGGACAATCCATCCATAAGGGCCATAGAAATAAAATTGTCCCAAGGTGCTAAACCTGGTAAGGGTGGTGTTTTACCCGGTGCAAAAATCACCAAAGAATTGGCAGAAATTCGTGGTGTGGAAATAGGAAAAGATGTACTGTCGCCCGCAACCCATAAAGCTTTTTCAAATGTTGGCGAATTAATGGCCCTCATTGAGTCCATTGCCAAAGAAACTGGATTACCAGTGGGGATTAAAGGAGCGATCGGAAAATTGGATCAATGGGAAGAATTGGCCGACTTAATGCTCAAAACAGGCAAAGGTCCAGATTTCATTACCATAGATGGTGGCGAAGGTGGAACGGGTGCCGCCCCCCCTTCTTTCGCAGATCACGTTTCGCTACCCTGGATCTATGGCTTCTCTAGTCTTTACAAGGTGTTTTTGAACAGGAAACTTACAGATAGAATCGTATTTATAGGATCCGGAAAACTAGGATTTCCGGCAAAGGCGGCCATGGCATTCGCCATGGGGGTCGATTGTATCAATGTGGCCCGAGAAGCCATGATGAGTATTGGTTGTATTCAGGCTCAAGTTTGCCATACCAATAGATGCCCCACAGGTATTGCCACCCAAAACAAATGGCTTCAAAATGGAATTGATATACCTTTAAAATCTGACCGCTTGGCTCAATATTTCAAAACCTTCAGAAAAGAATTTCTAGAAATCACCCATGCCGCAGGTTATGAGCACCCAAGTCAATTCACAATGGATGATGTACAAGTAAATGTAGATGCCAATGATCTAAATCGGAGTTTGGCCTCCATTTACGGTTACAACAAAGCCAAAGTAGTTTTTTCAAGTGTTCAAGAATTGAAAGACTGTTCGTATCTTGGCGGAAAATAATTGAGGAATTTATTTAAATAAGTTATCCCTATGATAAAATTACTATTTTGTTCTACCCTATTTTTTGCAGGTATTTTGAATATAAACGCACAAAAAAAGAGTGACCTTATTACGCAAAATCAAGAATTGAAATTTCAGTTAGATTCGATAAAAGGAATAGTCAATATGGCGAAGCGTAATGAAAGAATAGGTCTGAACAAAGCCGATGAACTTCAAAAGCAAGTAACAGAATTACAAGATGCGAACGCTACGTTAATGACGAACCTGAACAGTTTTGCGGCGTTATCAAGTCAAAATTCCGAAAATATCAACAGAACCTTGGCCACTCTAGAACGTAAAGAAGCTCAACTTAAAGGAATTACCAATGCAGTCGCAAGCAACGATTCAACGGCGGTAATGGTGCTTACCAGGGCGAAACAAACACTAGGTGAAAATGCCAAGGTCAGCGTGAACGAAGGAACCGTAACTTTTTCCGAGAATCTAGATTTCTTTTTTACAAACGGATTAGGGGTTAAAGTAAATCCCGAATCCAAAACTTGGTTAGAAAATGTCGCCAAAGTGTTGAATGCAAATCCTAAAAGTATGATTACCGTTGCCAGCTTGAATATTACTGGAGAATTAGACGCAGCTTTGGCACAGGCCGCAACGATTGCTAGCATCTTAATTAAAGATCATGGGGTTAGCGGTGACCGTATCAATGTGATAGGAAAAGATGGTGGTCTAAGAGAATCTATTCAAATTAAAGTACAGCCCGATTATAAAGCATTTTATGATATGGCCAAGGGTGAAGTGAAGAATTAAATCACTTGCATTTCGTCGATGAGCTATTATACTAATTGAGAAAAAAACTCGTTTTATTTTGGTATAATTGAATAAATAAACTCAAAAAATGACCTCTGAACAAGTATTTCAACTTTTCGCCTACTTATTGCCCTCTGTAGTTACAGGAGCTATTGCTTTCTATTTTTTTAGAATGCATACCAATAATGAAGAGGGTCGTAGACGTTTTCTTTTACATAAAGATTCTCAAAAAGATACGTTACCAATTCGGTTACAAGCTTATGAGCGTATGTCGCTATTTTTAGAACGAATCGCCATACCCAGTTTAGTCGTTCGTGTTGCACCACAATCAAAAGATAAAAGTGCCTATGAAAGCTTGCTGATCAAAAGCATTGAAACCGAATTCGACCATAACTTATCTCAACAAATTTATATGACGGACGAATGTTGGAACATCATTAAAGCGGCGAAAAGTGCGACCATACAAATGATCAGAAAAGCTGCTATGAGTCAAACAGAATCTGCGGATAAACTACGGGAGGACATTCTTAACGAAACCATGGAAAAAGCTTCTCCATCGGCCACTGCTCTATCTTTTGTAAAAAGAGAGATTGGGGAGCTATGGTAGATTAGTGTTTATTGTAAGATACATTCAATTTCTATAAACACGGAATAATTATTTTTCTTAACCGAAAATTAAACTTAACCCTTTTCCCAAGCTTTAACACTCAAACAGGTAACAAAAATTGAATATTCGTACTTAAATCACTCATTGAGATTGGGCTCAATAGGATTTGTTTCGTCGTTTTTATTCTTAGCATATAAGTAGCCTCGCTTCCACCACAACGTCATTTTATCCTTATCAAAAATCAAAGAATTGGTGGTCAGAATGGTAGGCGTATAATATAAGTTGATAATTGCGTTGTTCTGATTAGCCACCAGTTTTCCTATTCGTATATTTTGGCTTTCTATGCGGTCTAAAATAAAACTCATCATCGTGGTAATCAATTCGAAGGGATTTCTGGAAGGCACCCTGTTCAAATAATTCACTTCGGTATGCAAGACCACCACGTCTACCTCGGTCGCTCCCCGTCGTATGGCCTCTTCAATAGGCACTATACTTCCTAATCCACCATCGGCATATTCGCAACCATTTTTACGGACTAAACTCATAAACGGAGTGTAATTGGCCGAAATCCATACCCAATCACAGTAATCTTCATAAGTGCATTCTTTTATGGATTTGTACTCAACTTGATTTAAGGATAGGTTGGAAACAGTAATCACTACATCCGGTAGATTTTGCTTGAGTTCATTGAATTCTGCCTTGGTCAAACTTTTTTCAATGAGCTCCCTTAAATTTTCACTTTCACCGAATGTTTTTTTACCGGAAATGAAATTTCTGAGGACATTCCAGTGGTTAATCGTAATCTCATCGTTTCCATACTTTCTTTTTATAAGAAAAGGGCAATTATTGAAAATACTGTCTTGGTTAACATTAGAATATATTTCCTTTATTTTATCCAATTTACCTAAGGCCAGGTGGGAAATTAAAAGACTGCCTGTAGAGGTACCTACAAACAAGTCGTATTTCTTTTTTTCTTCCTGAATTAGAAATTGTGCCACACCCCCGGCAAAAGCACCTTTACTACCACCACCTGAAATAACCAAAGCCCTCATGGTAATTCTAATTTCGTTTTAAGATAAGATAAATCGTCTACACTCATATGTTTTGTTATGGATTCAATTTCGGTTTTTAAATTTTCGTCTTTTAGAGTTTTATCAAGCAAACGTCTTGAAAAATTTCTAAACTGCCATGAATAGTGGTTGGTTGCCTTTATCAAATTTTTCAATGATTCTTCATTCAACATTTTTATTTCGAAAAGATATTCGAAAGCGCTCTGACGCACTTCAGGATTAAAAACTGATGCTGTATAATTTTGTAATTCTTTCAGGTAAGATCGTTTTTGATTCAACTGATAATCTGATGTCACCAAGGCCATGGTTAACCAAAGCAAACGTATATTTTTATTAGGCAATCCTATTACATCCTTTGTGGCATCTAAATATTCGATTCGATTTTCGGGAAATTCGGTCCAAAGTTTATAAAGTACGGCCTCAATGGTTACGTAACTTTCATCTTTCAACATTGTTTCAAAAATAGGTTTTAGAACCGTGTAGATTTTGTCGCGTGACAATGCCAACGATTGTCGTACCTCCAAATGTTCATTGCCTATCAGTTCAGACAATTTTTGATCCGATACACGATCTTTGAAGTCAAGAATTAATTGTTTTTTCAAGTTTACCGAAGTATCATCTTTCCAAAATTCTTCTATCACTTCATCTTTATAATATTCTTTTATCTGCGAACTAGCTTCAATAACTTGGTCATATTGTTTAATAGAATTACTACGTTCAAGAAGATATCCATAAATTTCTTCCCACGGAAAAATGATACTTTCCAGCCAATTCGTTCTAAATTCGGTTAAGTTTTTCCCGCTCGAAAGCTCCATTTCATCGATAAAATTCGAGACCGTAACATTCTTAAACTGATATTTAGAAAGGTAGTTTTGAATCCCTTTCTGAAATGAATTGGATCCTATTTCATTTCTGAGCATGACCAAAGCCCAAGCCCCTTTTTCATAAAATGTCAAGCTACTGGCTTTTGGATCTAACAAGGACTCCCCTTCGCCACTGATAGAAATTTCATTCAATGATTTAGCCGTATGAAATAACTTCCAATAAAAATGGTCATCCCCAAAAATTTCCTTTTCAGCTAAATAGGCATAATAGGTTGCAAAACCTTCCTGGAGCCAATGATGTTCACCATTCACCTCTGTGACCAAATCACCGAACCATTGATGGGCAAGCTCATGTGCGTTTATATTCACATAGTTTCTATCTATAAACGAAGTGGAATCTATAATGTAAGCATCAGAAAAAAGGGTTGTACTCGTATTTTCCATACCTGCGTACAAGAAATCATGTACGGGTACTTGTTTGTAATTTTGCCATGGATAGGGAACTCCTATTTCCTGCTCTAAAAAATCAAACAGTTGCTTAGAATAGCGATAAGTAGGTTCGACTTTTACCTTATCCGTCGGATAGTAATAATTTTCTATTGGTACTCCACTGTCGGAAATGAGTTTTTGTTTTTCAAAATCTCCGATAGCGAAGGCAACTAGATAGCTGCTCATTGGCTTTTCCATATTGAACTGCCATGACCTTTGATTTTTTTCTTCTTTGATGTGCTGCAATTTACCGTTGGCAATTACTTTATATTTTTTATCGAAAGTAATCGTGAGATCAAACTCAAGCTTTTCGGTCATATCATCAAAACTCGGCAGCCAATAACTGGTATATTTTCCTTGTCCTTGAGTCCAAATTTGTTCATTTCCTTGAATATCATCATCAAAACCAACATAATATAGTGCTTGCTTCGGTGAACATGAATATTCGATTTGTAAACTATACTTCCGACCACCTTTAAAATTAGTATCTAGGATTAAAATTTTTCCATTATTTCTAAAGTCCACCTTTTTAGAGTTTACTGATACCTTTTCAAATTCCATTTGATGCGCATCGAGAAATATAGAGTCTACAGCAGCAAGCACTTTAAACTCATAGGTTACAATACCCTTTATCATATTTTCAGTTGCATTTGGAACAATATGGACATCGGCGTGGATAAAATCTACTTTATCTTGATGTTGCCCATATATCTTAACAAAAAAAAGTAAAATCAATATGAAGGATAAACTTCTCATAGTACAAATATATTCGACTTTTAGGTCTAATTAGAATTTAACCTTAATGCTGGCCGTAAAATCAACTAACCAACTTGCGGTTAAAGTCCATTAACTCTAAATTCGTAGTATGAACAACGGTTTTTTACAGACTCCTATTGTGTACCTTAAAGGTGTTGGTCCGAATAGGGCTGAAACCTTAAAATCAGAATTAGGAATAGAAACCTTCCAAGGCTTGCTCAATCTTTTCCCCAACCGATATATAGACAAAACCCAATATTACAAAATCTCACAATTGCAACGGAGTAATGCTGATGTTCAGATTATTGGAAAAATAGTCCATTTAAAGACCATAGAGCAAAAAAAAGGAACTCGACTGGTGGCAAAATTTATAGATGAAACCGGGGAGATCGAACTCGTCTGGTTCCGCGGGCAAAAGTGGATACGGGAAAATCTTAAGCTAAATACTCCCTACGTTATTTTTGGAAAATGCAATTGGTTCAATGGTACATTTTCGATGCCCCACCCTGAAATGGAACTACTGACCGACCATGAACAGGGAACCAGAGTATATATGCAACCGGTTTATCCCTCAACAGAAAAACTGAGCAATAAGGGTATTAGCAACAAGGTGATCAATAAGATGATGCAGCAACTTTTTTTAGAAGTTAACAGTAACTTTTCAGAAAGCTTATCGGATAAGTTATTGTATGAATTGAAGCTGATCTCGAAAAGTGAAGCACTGTTCAATATCCATTTCCCAAAAAATCAGGAATTGTTGGCAAAGTCACAGTTCAGGTTAAAGTTTGAAGAACTCTTCTACATCCAGTTACAGCTTATCGCGAAAAAACTAACACGACAGCAAAAAATAAAGGGTTTCCCGTTTGATCAAGTAGGGGAATATTTCAATGATTTTTATAAGAACAAACTTCCTTTTGAACTGACGGATGCCCAAAAAAGGGTCATCAAGGAAATTCGCGCAGATTTAGGAAGTAATGCTCAAATGAACCGATTATTGCAAGGTGATGTGGGTTCTGGAAAAACCATAGTTGCCGTAATGACAATGCTTTTGGCTATCGATAACGGATTTCAGGCCTGTTTAATGGCCCCTACAGCAATTCTTGCACAGCAGCACTATCAAGGGATTTCAGCACTTCTGAAAGGCACCGCCATCAAATGTGCATTGTTGACAGGATCGGTAAAGAAAACGGACAGAAAACCAATTCATGAGCAATTGGAAAATGGTGAACTTCATATACTGATCGGTACCCATGCGCTCTTAGAAGATAAAGTCCAATATAAAAATCTTGGGTTGGCCATTATTGATGAGCAGCACCGCTTTGGGGTTGCACAACGTTCGAAACTTTGGCATAAGAATGAATATCCCCCCCATATCCTTGTTATGACCGCGACCCCTATTCCTAGAACTTTAGCCATGAGTTTATATGGGGATTTGGACATTTCGGTAATTGACGAACTGCCCCCAGGTAGAAAACCGATACAGACCGCACACCGTTATGATGCCAACCGATTAAAGGTCTTTCGTTTTATACGGGATGAAATAGAAAAAGGCCGACAGATTTATATCGTGTATCCGCTCATTCAAGAATCCGAAGCCATGGATTATAAGGATTTGATGGATGGGTATGAAAGTATTGTCCGTGATTTTCCGCAACCGGAATTTCAAATATCAATCGTACACGGGCAAATGAAACCGGCGGATAAGGATTATGAAATGGAACGCTTCGTAAAAGGTGAGACACAGATTATGGTCGCCACCACCGTTATCGAAGTGGGGGTTAATGTCCCTAACGCATCGGTTATGATTATTGAAAGTGCGGAGCGCTTTGGCCTTTCGCAATTGCATCAATTACGAGGTCGGGTAGGCCGGGGTGCAGACCAGAGTTTCTGCATTTTGATGACTAGTCATAAACTATCCAGCGAAGCCAAAACCCGTTTGGAAACCATGGTGGCCACTAATGACGGATTTGAAATTGCAGAAGTAGACCTAAAACTACGTGGCCCAGGAGACCTAATGGGTACCCAACAAAGTGGATTACTGAATTTAAAGATAGCGGATATCGTAAAGGATAATGACATCTTGAAAACCGCACGTTACTATGCTCTTCAACTGTTGAAGGAGGACCCTTCACTTCAAAAACCGGAGAACCTAATCATTAGGCATAACTACGCGCAACTGGTAAAGTATAAAAACATCTGGACGTATATCAGTTAGTATAATATATAACACTTTTGCTGTTGAACATCGTAATTTAAAGGGCTGTTCGTTTCCCAAAACCTCTTAATTTTAATAGATTTGCCTTCCTAGATTATAAAGATTATGAGTGCAACAAAAACATTATTTGACAAGGTGTGGGATTCACACGTAGTTCATAAAATACAAGATGGACCGGACGTTTTGTTTATTGACAGACATATGGTGCACGAGGTTACCAGTCCCGTAGCTTTCTTAGGATTAAAGAACAGGAATATCCCTGTGATGCATCCTGAAAAAACTTTCGCGACCGCTGACCATAACACCCCTACCATCAACCAACATTTACCGGTTGCTGATCCTTTATCTGCCAACCAACTCAAAATGTTGGAAGAAAATGCCAATGAATATGGTATTTCCTACTGGGGTTTAGGTCACGAAAAAAATGGCATCGTACACGTTGTAGGTCCGGAATACGGTATTACCCAACCAGGTGCTACCATTGTTTGTGGAGATTCGCATACTTCCACTCACGGTGCTTTTGGCGCTATCGCTTTTGGTATTGGTACTTCTGAAGTAGAAATGGTTTTGGCCACACAATGCATCATGCAACCTAAGCCAAAAAGAATGCGCATCAATATAAACGGTAAAATGAGCAATGGCGTAACCCCAAAGGATGTTGCCCTATTCATCATTTCGCAATTGACGACGTCTGGTGCTACCGGATATTTTGTGGAATATGCCGGTGAGATTTTCAGGAATATGAGTATGGAAGGTCGTATGACCGTTTGTAACTTGAGTATTGAAATGGGTGCCCGTGGAGGAATGATCGCTCCAGATGAAAAAACATTTGAATATATAAAAGGTCGCGAGTTTACGCCAACCGGTGCAGCTTGGGACAAAGCGATGGCCTACTGGGAAACCTTGTATACAGATGAAGACGCTATCTTCGATAAAGAATTGACCTTTGATGGTTCCCTTATCGAACCTATGATTACCTACGGTACAAACCCAGGTATGGGTATGGGAATCTCGAATGATATTCCGAGTGCCGGTGCGGTACAAGGTGGGGCTACAACCTATCAAAAATCATTGAAATATATGAATTTCAACGAGGGCGAAAGTATGATGGGCAAACCGATCGATTTCGTGTTCTTGGGTAGTTGTACCAACGGCCGTATTGAAGATTTTAGGGCTTTTGCATCCATCGTAAAAGGACGTAAAAAGGCCGATAATGTAACTGCTTGGTTGGTTCCGGGTTCGCATAAAGTGGAAACCGCAATCAAGGAAGAAGGCATTTTGGATATTTTAACCGACGCCGGATTCGAACTTCGAGAACCCGGTTGTTCTGCCTGTTTGGCCATGAACGATGATAAGGTCCCTGCTGGAAAATTAGCGGTAAGTACCTCTAACCGAAACTTTGAAGGAAGACAAGGACCTGGATCAAGAACGCTCTTGGCAAGTCCGCTAGTGGCAGCGGCAGCAGCGGTGACCGGAAAAGTGACGGACCCTAGAGAATTAATGGTAGAATTCGCTTAGCGAATTATGCCTTTGGCTATTGGCCATTGGCTTCTTGCAGCAACATCAATAAATCAAAATAATGAAGCTAACGGCCCAAGGCCCGAAGCGAAAAGCTATAAAAAATGGCATACGATAAATTTAATATACTGACCTCCACAGCGGTTCCTTTACCGATTGAAAATGTGGATACCGATCAAATAATACCCGCACGATTTCTAAAGGCGACAGAACGCGTTGGTTTTGGCGATAACCTTTTTAGGGATTGGCGTTATAATCAAGATAATACACCAAAAGAGGATTTTGTTTTAAACCAAGACATCTACAGCGGTAAAATTCTGGTAGGTGGTAAAAACTTTGGTTCCGGTTCATCTCGTGAGCATGCGGCTTGGGCCGTTTACGATTACGGATTCAGATGTGTAGTTTCCAGTTTCTTTGCGGATATTTTTAGAGGAAACTGCTTGAATATTGGTGTTTTACCGGTTCAAGTTAGTGCAGAATTTCTTCAGAAAATTTTCGATGCGATAGAAGCGGATCCAAACACCCAATTGGAAATTAACCTTCCAGAAGAAAAAATAACCCTATTATCAACCGGTGAAAGCGAATCCTTTGATATTAATGAATACAAGAAAAACAATATGTTGAACGGTTTCGATGATATTGATTACTTACTGAACATTAAAAAGGACATTCAAACTTTTGCCGAAAACACACCTCTTTAACACGATTTTCTTATAACGGAAACATCAATGAAAAGAAAGTTGGAAATAATGGATACCACCCTTAGGGACGGTGAACAGACCTCTGGGGTATCCTTTTCTGCATCGGAAAAATTAACGCTTGCCAAATTATTGTTGGAGGAGCTTAAGGTTGACCGCATAGAAGTGGCATCGGCACGTGTTTCCGATGGTGAACTGGAAGCCGTGCAGCAAATTACCGAATGGGCAAAAACCAAAGGTTATTTGGAACGCGTGGAAGTTTTAACCTTTGTTGACGGTGGTGTTTCTTTGGATTGGATGGCAAAATCTGGCGCCATTTCGCAAAACCTTTTGACCAAGGGATCCTTGAATCATCTCAAACATCAGCTAAAAAAAACTCCTGAACAGCATTTCTCTGAAATTGCAGAAATTTTTAAGAAGGCAAAGGAAAGAGGTTTTATCAATAATATTTATTTGGAGGATTGGAGCAATGGTATGCGAAATTCCAAAGATTACGTATTTCAATTTCTAGATTTCCTTTCCTCCCAACCTATAAAAAGAATCTTGCTCCCAGATACTTTAGGTATTTTAACCCATACCGAAACTTCAGCCTTCATTGGTGAGATTGTACAGAGATATCCAAAACTTCATTTTGACTTTCATGGTCATAACGATTATGATTTAGGGGTGGCCAATGTTATGGAAGCGGTCAAGGCAGGTTGTCACGGACTTCATTTGACAGTGAACGGAATGGGCGAACGAGCAGGAAATGCGCCTATGGCCAGTGCGGTAGCGGTCATCAATGATTTCTTACCCGATATTGAAATTAGGGTAAACGAGTCTTCCCTGTTCAAGGTGAGTAAGTTGGTTTCCGCATTTACAGGATTTACTATTCCCGCAAATAAGCCCATTGTGGGAGATAATGTATTTACCCAAACAGCCGGTATTCATGCCGATGGAGACAGTAAAAAGAATCTCTACTTCAGCGATTTAATGCCAGAACGATTTGGACGGAAGCGGAAATATGCGTTAGGCAAAATGTCCGGTAAAGCTAACATCCAAAAGAATTTACAGGAATTGGGGCTGACTTTAAATGATGATGAACTAAGGAAAGTTACCGCCAGAATCATCGAATTGGGAGACAAAAAAGAACGGGTAACCAAAGACGACCTGCCCTTTATTATTTCTGATGTACTAGATACCGTGGCTCACAAGCAGCGTGTATTTGTAAAATCATATGTATTGACGCATGCAAAAGGCTTAATGCCCTCAACTACCCTATCGCTTGAAGTAGATGGTAAAGTTTATGAAGCCCATGCACAAGGAGACGGTCAGTACGATGCTTTTATGAACGCCTTGAAAAAAGTGTATGTCACCAAAAATAAGACTTTACCCAAATTAACGGATTATGCCGTACGAATACCCCCTGGTAGTAACTCCGATGCACTTTGTGAAACGGTGATCACTTGGGAAATGAACGGAAAAGAATTTACCTCCAGAGGATTGGATTCTGACCAAACCGTAAGTGCCATTAAGGCCACGGAGAAAATGTTGAACATAATTTAAACAGATTGCTTCGTACCTCGCAATGACGAACTACGAGCAAAATACAACTCAAAACAATGAAATTAAATATTGCCTTATTGGCCGGTGATGGTATCGGTCCGGAAGTTATTGATCAAGCCGTAAAAGTGTGTAATGCCATAGCAAAAAAATATGACCATGAAATTACATGGAAGCCTGCACTTACCGGTGCGGCTGCCATTGATGCCGTTGGAGAACCTTATCCAGATGAAACCCATGACATCTGTGCAAATGCGGATGCGGTATTATTTGGTGCCATAGGTCATCCTAGATTTGATAATGATCCGTCTGCAAAAGTTCGTCCTGAGCAAGGCTTGTTGAAAATGAGACAAAAATTAGGTTTGTTCGCCAACGTACGTCCAACCTTTACCTTTCCATCGTTAATCGATAAATCTCCTTTAAAAAGAGACCGAATCGAAGGAACGGATTTAATCATTCTTCGAGAATTGACCGGCGGTATCTATTTTGGGGAACGCGGCAGAAAAGATGATGGTAACACTGCTTTTGACACCATGACTTACCAACGTTTTGAGATTGAGCGTTTGGCAAGAAAAGGTTTTGATATGGCAATGAAACGTTCTAAAAAATTATGTTGCGTAGATAAAGCAAATGTATTGGAATCTTCAAGATTATGGAGAGAAACGGTACAGGCTTTGGAAAAAGAGTATCCTGAAGTAGAAGTAAGCTACGAGTTTATCGATGCCGTAGCCATGCGATTGATACAATGGCCAAAAGGATATGACGTTATCATTACCGCAAACCTTTTTGGGGATATTTTAACCGACGAAGCTTCCGTAATCGCTGGTTCTATGGGGCTTATGCCTTCTTCTTCAGTAGGAAGTAAAGTTTCCTTATACGAGCCAATTCACGGTTCGTACCCACAGGCGGCGGGTAAAGACATTGCCAACCCTTTGGCCACCGTACTTTCCGCAGCTATGTTATTCGAAGATATGGATATGCCCCAAGAGGCAGAAGAAATACGCAGGGTGGTCAACAAATCTTTAGCTGAAGGGTATGTAACCGAAGACCTTGCCGAAGGAGGAAAAAGTTATAAAACTAGTGAAGTTGGTGATTGGTTGGCCAAAAATATCTAACCGTATTGACCAGACAAATACTAAAAAACCCTCTAGCAATAGGCGCTAGAGGGTTTTTTAATTTCTATTCTGGATGATTAAAGACTTGCGTAAGCCGACAGCGATTGTTCGTAAACCTGGGATACGATTTCTTGTAAATCTGGAATAACGGTTTTCGCTAATCTGGAATTACTATTAAACAGTACACAGATTCCCAAATCACTGTCAGGAAAAAGTGCAATTTCATTTCTAAAGTTATTTACACTTCCACCATGATGCCACATGGTTTCAATCTCACCCGATTTCCCATTCTGAAAGGTATGAATCCGCCAACCAAATCCATAAGATGAAGAAACATGCCCTGGCCAACGCTGGTAATATTTATACTTATTTTTATATGTGATTACAGGCCTAAAAACCTCATTAATAACTTCTGAACTCATCACTTCAGGATTATGCCCTAATAAAAAGCGCATCCATTTGGCCATATCCTTAGAACTAGCATTGATACCTCCAGCAGCAACTGCATTATCATAATGGTCATTCAAACTTAACTTTCTCCAGCCTTTATTATGTTTACCGTGTGGTAACGCTACATTCTTATTTGCAGAAAGGGATTTGTAATCTGTAGAAGCTGTGGACATACCAAGAGGCTCAAAAAATCGATCCACTAATAAATGCTGAATATCTTTTCCCGTTGCTTTTAACATCACCTCTTGACTAAGCGCGAACATTGCATTTTGATAGCTGTATTGCTCACCGGGCCGGGCAACAGGTTGAACTTTATCGAACTGTTTTACAATGTTAGACATAGGTATACCTGCCTCTACCAGATTGGTAAAACTGTGATAGGGAGTTCCCGAAGTATGGGAAAGGATGTTGGAGATTTTTATTGCTTCGGTATTCTTATCATCGCCAAAATGGAATTCTGGAATATATTTTACAACCTGATCATCGAAATCAAATTTTTTTTCACTTTGTAATTTCGCCGCTAAAACTCCAGTAAATCCTTTGGAAATCGATCCTAATCTAAATACGGTTTCATCATCTACCTTTTTATCACCATTGGAGCTTCGCTTTCCAAATCCTTCCGAAAATATTACAGAATCGCCACTTACGATACTCACCCCCGCTCCTACAATATCCCCATCTTTAATGGCACTATTAAAATAATTCGCTATTGCATTACTCAAAGCTTTTTGACGTAAACAATATAATTCAGCATCTCTTTTTTCTGCCAAAGTATTGGTTGGTAGAGAATTATAAATCGTAGCTGTTGAATGAGTGGGTGTGACCGTAGAAGTTGTTAGCACAAAAAGGAAGAGGGCTAATAGAATGGTTCCAATAAATATTTTAGTCCGGCGCAAGGTAAATTACAGATTTAGGTATTAAGCACAACGCAATAATAATTAATTCAGTATCAATAAAATGCAAAAAACCAGAACTTTAACAAGTTAATATGCCATTCTTTGTAAAGATAGTAAGCCTAAAGCTGCTTAATCACTTCCTGTTTATCACAATATAACAATTCCTATTTACGCCTTATCCGCTCCTACAAGTGTTCTATGAAAAAAAAGATTTAGTAGATCATGGTATGGACGGATCAATAGGCAACCCATTTAACCCTAAAGCTCTATTTATAAAAATCTCAGAAATATCAATCACCCCTATTAGAGCATAATAGCAAAGCTAATTTTATAACTTTTATCCATAAAAAAAGGAACCTGATTTTCCAAGTTCCCTTTTTCATATGTGCTGATCAATTTAGCTTAACAACTAATAGCCATTTTCCTGTATTTCATTTCCCGTCGCTTTCTAAAAACTAAGATGCCAACCGCTATCCCTACTCCTGCGAAGGCCAAACAGGCTCCTACCAAGCTAGAATATATGATTCCGTATCCAAAGGCTATGGGAAGACCGGCCAAGTAAGCACCTGATGCATTCCCCATATTAAAGGCACTTTGGTTCATTGAGGAACCTAACATTTCAGAACCTTTAGATGTATTTATAATCGCCATTTGAATGGGAGTGGCCACGGTAAAGGAAACTGCGCCGATAACAAAGGTCATAGCCATTAATACATAAGGATTCGTGGCTATAAGCATATTAAGCAATAAGATGGCACACATAATCGATAGACTTATAATTACCGCTTTTAAAGGAGAAAATAGTTCTGCCATTTTCGCTCCCATAAAATTACCGAAAACCATACCAAGGCCTGCAAGCATCATCGCATAGCCTACAAAATGTTCTGGTAAACCGGCAACTTCAGTAATCAATGGTGCTACGTAGCTGTACCAAGCAAAGAATCCACCTGTACCGATTGTTGTCAAGGCAATCAGTGCCCATAGCTCGCTATTTTTTAATCCCTTGGTAACACTGACCTCTTTTTCCGAGGCTTCAATTTCAATCTTTGGCATCCAAAGGTAAATACTGCCCAAAGCTAATAAACCTACCACTCCTACTAAGTAAAAAGAAACACTCCAACTGAACTGTTGTCCTAAATACGTACCAATAGGAACACCGATAACGTTCGCTATGGTCAAGCCTGAAAACATGATGGATATGGCCTGTGCCGATTTTCCTTTCTTCGCAAGTTTAGTCGCAACAACAGCACCTATTCCAAAAAAGGCGCCATGGGGAATTCCTGATAAAAAGCGTAAAAACAGTAGACTACCATAACCATTGGCCAACCCTGATAGGGTGTTGAAAACTGTAAACCAAATCATTAAAAGAAATAACATTTTTTTTGGGGAAAGCTTAGCCCCTAATCCTGTTAGTAAAGGTGCCCCTACCACAACTCCTAATGCATAGGCAGCAATGAAGTGTCCCGCTTGAGGAATAGTTATTCCTAAAGCACCAGAAACTTCAGTCAATATTCCCATAATCACAAACTCGGTAAGTCCAATTCCAAACCCTCCGATTGCTAAGGCAACCAATGCCTTTTTGTTTGATGGATTTATATTCATAGCAAATCATTTAATCCCTCCCGTTAATTTGTAGGGAAGCATGTTCAGGGTACAAAGTTAGGAGGCTTCATCAGTTCTTTATTCAACAGGATTATCCAATATCTATGCAATATTATCCCGATTATAAGACAATTGTTCATTTTAAGTTAAATATCAATAGTTTACATAAAAAAAGCATCGAAATTAAATTTCGATGCTCCCTTAAACCCTGTTGGGTTTAGTTATAAAATGTAATCTGTACTCACAAAATTAGATAGTTTAGCCTCTAGTAATTGTTGTACGATTTTGGTATTTAACTCATTATCTTTAAAGGCTACGAACGTACGGATAGAGAAAGAACGGAGCGCATCATGCACGCTTAATGTTGATTGGGCCGAATCTTTTCTTCCCGTGAACGGATATACATCAGGACCTCTTTGACAGGAACTGTTCAAATTAACACGGCAAACCAAATTGACCAAGGTATCGATCAACGGAGAAAGCGCATATACATCCTTTCCAAAAAGACTTACTTGTTGACCATAATTACTTTCGGCCATATCATCTAACGGCTCTTCAATATTTGAAAATTGCACGATAGGAATAATAGGTCCGAATTGTTCCTCTTGATAGACCCTCATATCTTTAGTTACCGGATATAAAACGGCTGGCCATATGTAATTATCAAATCGTTTACCGCCATTTTTATTCAATATTTCAGCTCCTTTTGATAGGGCATCGTCGATTAATTCTTGAATATATTCGGGCTTTCCGGGTTCAGGTAATGGTGTTAATTTAACCCCATTTTCCCAAGGATTACCGAACTTTAACTCATCGACGCCTTGGGCAAAACGCTCATTGAATTTGGCACTAATATCCTCATGTACATAGACAACTTTTAATGCTGTACAGCGTTGCCCATTGAAGGACAAGGTTCCTGCCAAGCATTCTTCAACAGTGAGGTTCAGATCTGCATCAGGTAATATGATGGCGGGGTTTTTAGCTTCAAGTCCGAGTACCAAGCGTAAACGGTTACTTTTCGGGTGCTGATCCTGTAAAGCGTTTGCCGACTTACTATTCCCTATTAAAGCGAGTACATCAACCTTACCTGTTTGCATTATAGGCGCGGCAACCGTTCTTCCCCTTCCAAAAATAACATTGACCACTCCCTTAGGGAAGCACGATTGAAAAGCTTCCAACAGCGGCGTTATTAAAAGAACACCGTGTTTTGCCGGTTTAAAAATGGTAGTGTTTCCCATTATGATAGCCGGAATAAGTAGTGCGAACGTTTCGTTCAATGGATAATTATAAGGTCCCAAACATAAGACGACTCCTAAGGGTCCCCTTTTGATATGAGCATACACCCCATCGTGCTTTTTAAACTTTGCAGCGTCACGATCTAATTGTTTGTAATCCTCTATGGTGTCTTGAATGTATTCAACCGTACGGTCAAATTCCTTTTGTGAATCGGGCAAAGATTTTCCAATTTCCCACATCAACAATTTTACGATTTGTTCACGTTTTGTCTTCATCTTAACCACAAAGCTTTCCATACAATCAATACGATCCTTAACATGCATGGTCGGCCACAAACCCTGACCTTTATCATATGCGTTCAATGCGGCATCTAAGGCGTCCAATGCTTCTGCTTCCTGTAGATCCGGAATGCTACCTAACAAGGTTGGCGTATATTCCTTTGTTGAAGAAATCGTGGAATAGACTTCTGTGGTGTCTCCTTTCCATTCTTTCAACTCGCCATTCACTAAATAATGGCGTTGATCAATTGTTGATGTTATCTGAAATTCTTCCGGTATTTTTACTTCGTTCATGGTGTTCTTACTGTTTATCTGTGCGTTTGAAATCCATCTTTACTCTTTATATTTCCATCTAATAAAAACCAAATCGGATTTTATTAAATATAACCTAAACTAAATATTCAAACAAATCTGGTTTATCGTTTATATAATCTCCGTAGAAATTGTTCATTTTCATACGTTCAACCAAGGGTTGTAAATCGGCCTGGTTCTTGAGCTCGATACCTACCACTGCCGGGGCATTCTCTCGGCTGGACTTTTTTGAGTATTCGAAATGGGTAATGTCATCTGTTGGTCCTAAAATATCGACTACAAATTCCTTCAATGCACCCGGTCTTTGCGGAAACCGAATAATAAAATAATGTTTAAGCTTCCCATACAATAAAGCACGCTCTTTTATCTCAGCGGTTCTGGTAATATCATTATTACTTCCACCAATAATGCAAACAACATTTTTACCTTTTATGTCCTCTTTGAAATCATCTAAAGCGGCAATTGTAAGTGCGCCCGCAGGTTCTACTACAATGGCATCCCTATTGTACAAATCAAGAATGGTCTGGCAGACCTTGCCTTCATCGACCGTAATCATTTTATCTAAATATTGACTACAAATAGGAAATGTCAAATCTCCCACCCGTTTTACGGCGGCCCCGTCAATAAATCGATCAATTTTTTCCAAAGCCACTACTTGCCCTTGTTCAATTGCACATTTCATGGAGGGAGCCCCTTTAGGTTCTACCCCTATAATTTTTGTGCTTGGCGATAACTCGCTAAAAACACTAATTAAACCCGATGCTAAACCTCCCCCACCGATGCAAACAAAAAGGTAATCGATTGGAGTTTTGGTCTGTTCTATAAGTTCAAGACCTACCGTCGCCTGCCCTTCTATAATTTTTGGATCGTCAAAAGGATGTACAAAAACTTTGCCCGTTTCAATACCATGGACTTTTGCCGCATGTGAAGCATCGTCAAAAGTGTCGCCTTCTAGCACAATCTCTACCCATTCATCTCCAAATAATTTGGTTTGCTCCACCTTTTGTTTGGGAGTTACCGAAGGCATGTAGATGGTCCCTTTTATTTTTAGATGAAAACATGCAAACGCAACGCCCTGTGCATGGTTTCCAGCACTGGCACAAATAACCCCTTTTAACCTTTCTTCTGAGGTGAGCGAACTAATCTTATTAAAAGCGCCCCTGATCTTATAAGAACGTACCCGTTGTAAATCTTCACGTTTCAACAGTACTTGGCTGCTAAATTGCTTTGAGAGACGGATACTATCGGTTAGCGGTGTTTTTTCAGAAATTTCAGAAATAGTAATTGCAGCCTTTCGTATATCATCCAATTTTGGAAAGTAAACAGCTCTTTCCTTTTTAAGTTCATTATTCCCTTTTTCCTCGAATCTCATACTTTCCTCAACAATTTTACTTTAAAACTTCTATTTCTAAAACCCAAATTGTCCGTTTAAGAACAACCGAACCTATATACCAACGTCAATGCTGATAGTAACTTTCGACTGACCTTAACCGGACAATAAGAACCTCTATGTAAATCTAAAAATTTAAACGATGGGCTTCATCGCTGTCATAGATTCACGTAAACGTGCCCCTACAATTTCTACTGGGTGCTCACGCAAGGCTTTGTTTACTGCAATCAATGTAGCATTGTCAACATCATTATCCATACCTTCAGAAAAGTTTTTACCAATCACATCGGTATCTATCTTTTTCATGAAATCGGCCAAAAGCGGCTTACAGGCGTGATCAAAAAGATAGCAACCATATTCAGCAGTATCTGAAATAACACGGTTCATTTCAAACAATTTCTTACGTGCAATAGTATTTGCAATCAATGGTGTTTCATGTAATGATTCATAATACGCAGACTCATCAATAATACCCGATTCGGTCATCGCTTCAAAAGCCAGTTCAACCCCTGCCCTTACCATGGCGACCATTAGCACACCATTATCATAAAATTCCTGTTCGGTTATTTCTTGGTCACCCGCTGGCGTTTTCTCGAAGGCCGTTTCACCGGTTTCCGCCCTCCAGGTCAATAGATTTTTATCATCATTGGCCCAATCTTCCATCATGGTTTTAGAAAAATGCCCGGTCATAATGTCATCCATATGTTTCTGGAACAGCGGACGCATAATATCCTTCAATTCTTCAGACAACTCGAACGCTTTTATTTTTGAAGGGTTGCTTAAACGGTCCATCATATTGGTTATACCGCCATATTTCATTCCTTCCGTAATGGTTTCCCATCCGTATTGAATCAATTTGGAAGCATAACCGGCATCGATTCCCTTCTCAATCATTTTATCGAAACAAAGAATTGAACCTGTTTGTAACAAACCACAAAGAATAGTCTGCTCTCCCATTAAATCAGATTTTACTTCAGCTACGAAAGAAGACTCTAAAACACCTGCTTTATGTCCGCCTGTACCTGCCGCATAAGCTTTTGCTTGCTCCAAACCTTTTCCTTCTGGATCGTTCTCTGGGTGCACCGCAATTAAGGTCGGTACGCCAAACCCTCTTTTGTATTCTTCACGAACCTCAGAACCCGGGCTTTTAGGGGCTACCATAATTACCGTTAAATCTTCACGTACCTGGGTACCTTCCTCAACGATATTAAAACCATGAGAATACGATAATGTCGCTCCTTTTTTCATCAAAGGCATAACGGCGCCTACGACAGCGGTGTGTTGTTTATCTGGAGTAAGATTGATAACTACATCGGCACTTGGAATCAATTCTTCATAAGTGCCAACAGTGAATCCGTTCTCAGTTGCATTGATATAGGATTGTCTTTTTTCTTTGATAGCAGCATCACGTAAGGCATACGAAATATCCAAACCTGAATCTCTCATGTTCAGACCTTGATTCAATCCTTGGGCACCGCATCCTACGATGACTATTTTTTTGCCTTTTAAAGCATTTACACCATCTGCAAACTCAGAAGAATCCATAAATCTACATTTTCCAAGTTGCTTTAATTGATCTCTTAAGGATAGTGTATTAAAATAATTGGCCATTTTATATTTACTTTATTTGATTATTGATTATGATTAATTTTTTTAAAATTCTTTAAGGATTGCCGAAATCTGCATGACGTCTTTGGTTACCGAAATTCGACCAGAACGAACAAATTGCATGATACCATATGGTTTTAATTGATCGTGCATTTCGTCAATCTCGTTTCTTCTTCCACTTTTTGCCAATACAAAGAAATCACGGGAAACCGTTACAATCTGTGCATTGGCCTCTTTGATGATATTTTGAATTTGACGCTCATCGAACAGCAGTCCCGATGCAATCTTAAACAAAGCGGATTCTTGATAAATGGTTTCGTCATCTGTATGATAAAACGCCTTTATTACCTCAATCTGCTTTTCGATTTGACCGACAATATTATGTACCCATTTTTCTGTGGTATGCACTACAATCGTGAATTTTGAAACATCATCGATTTCAGATTTTGAGACGTTTAAACTCTCTATATTGATATGTCTTTTTAAAAATATTCCCGAAATTCTGTTCAGTAATCCAACATTGTTTTCTGAATATACTGATATGGTAAACCATTTATTTTCCATAAGCTATTGTTCCTATTCTTTTGTTCCAAAAGAATTTTATGGCTACGTATTAATTAATTCTTTACTATTTTTTAACTGCTAAGATCAGCCCTGTGGACCAATTCATTTTTGTGATTTGAAAATCATCTCGTCCTTCTAAATAATCGATTAAACGTTGAACATGATTCTCATGTCCTTCGGGCCAATTGGGTTGTCTCTTCATATCATCGACAACATAGAACCCTCCTACTTTAACCAAATCCAGTACCTCTTCAATTTCACTATACTTTCCGGGCCAGGCATCGGCAAAAATCAAATCGAACTTTGAACCGGTATATTCTTTCAACCATTCCGTTCCATCCATGCAAACCAATTCTACGCGCTCATCATCACCAAAATAACTTTGAGCGATCGTTATCAATTCTTGATCATTATCTATGGATATTAATTTAGAACCGTTGTCCATTCCTTCAACCATCCAAGATAGACTCAATCCTATTCCCGTTCCGATTTCCAAAAAATTACCTTTTGGTTTTGAGGAAATCAAGGTCTTAAGAAAACTACCCACGTACAGATCAGATGGCATAGTAAACCCTATTTCTTCAGATTTACGTTCAATTTCCGCATGGATTTTTGGGATGTTCTGTATGTTGGAATCGTTCATGAATAATTTTAACTGTAGGTTTGTACTATACTTTCAGGGATTTTTTTTTACGCAAAATTTAAATTGGGCAAACACAAGGTTATTGCAATCTAATTTCAGAAACCGATGCCCCTGAGGGTATCATTGGGAACACATTGTCCTCTTGTTCTACTTTCACTTCTAGGAAATATGGTTTTTTGGATGCCATCATTTCCTGAATGGTAGATTTCAAATCCTTACGTTCCGATATCCTCTTTGCTTCGATACTATACCCTTCCGCAATCTTCACGAAATCTGGGTTTACCATTACCGTAGAGGCATATCTTTTTTCAAAGAACAATTCTTGCCATTGACGTACCATGCCTAAATGATCATTGTTCAAAACAACAATTTTTACCGGTACGTTATGTTGAAATATAACCCCTAATTCCTGAATGGTCATTTGATACCCTCCATCGCCGATAATAGCAACGACTTCCCTATCCATAGCACCCATTTTAGCTCCAATTGCAGCAGGTAGCGCAAAACCCATCGTTCCTAATCCGCCCGAAGTAATGTTACTTTTCGTCTGTGAAAATTTGGCATATCTACACGCGATCATTTGGTGTTGACCTACATCGGATACAATGACCGCTTTGTTATCGGAAGCAAGATTAATTTCTTCGATTACCTCACCCATCGTTAACCCCTTTTTTGTGGGGTGAATATCATTCTTTATGATGGTATCGAATTCGATTTGATATTTATCCTTAAATATATTATGCCAAGCTTCATGCTTGTTCGCTTTTAATAATGGTAATAGCAGCCCTAACGTTTCTTTTGAATTCCCCAAAACGGCAACATCTGCATGAACATTTTTGTTTATCTCAGCTGGGTCAATCTCAAAGTGAATCACTTTTGCTTGGGTTGCGTAATCGGTCAATCTACCGGTAACACGATCATCGAATCGCATACCTATGGCCACCAAAACATCACACTCATTTGTTAAAAGGTTTGGTCCATAATTACCGTGCATACCTACCATACCTACATTTAAAGGATGATCTGTAGGTAATGCAGAAACTCCCATAATGGTCCATGCCGCCGGTATGCCTGTCTTTTCAACCAGTTGCTTCAACTCCTGTTCTGCCTGACCAAGAATTATTCCCTGTCCCCAAACGATAAAAGGCTTTTTAGCATTATTTATCAATTCGGCGGCAGCTTCAATCGCCGATATCTCCGGTTTGGGAACGGGCTTGTAACTACGAACACCTGTGCATTTCTCATACGAAAAATCAAAGTCATCTATTTGGGCATTTTTGGTTATATCTACCAAAACCGGACCTGGTCTACCTGACCTTGCAATATAAAAAGCCTTTGCGAGTATTTCTGGAATTTCGTCAGCTTCGGTTACTTGGTAATTCCATTTGGTAACCGGCGTTGAAATTCCTATAATATCGGTTTCTTGAAAAGCATCTGATCCCAATAATTGTCTAGTCACTTGACCCGTTATACATACCATTGGGGTAGAATCAATTTGGGCATCTGCAAGACCCGTCACTAAATTGGTAGCACCAGGACCAGAAGTCGCTATGGCCACACCCACTCTACCGGATACCCGTGCATAGCCTTGAGCCGCATGGGTAGCCCCTTGTTCATGACGGGTCAAAATATGGGTGAGCTTATCTTGAAATTTATACAATTCGTCATACACGGGCATTATGGCACCACCCGGATACCCATAAATGGTTTCCACACCTTCTGCCAATAAACAATGTATAATCGCTTCAGCTCCAGAAATCTTAATTGTATTCTGTGTCTGTACCTCTTTTTTCTTTTCTTTTATTGTTTCCATAATTAATGATCAAATTCAGGTACCACATTCAAAACCACTACCTGATTCATTACTACACTCACATCACTTAATAGGTTAGCTACCTCTGTCTTAACTAAAATTCATCGGTTACACAACCTTTAGACGCTGACGATACTGTTCTAGCATATTTATAAAGTACTCCACGATCGAATTTGAGCTTGGGAGCTATCCAATTTTTCTTTCTTTTCGCCAGTTCTTCGTCAGAAATCTCAATATTTATCGTGTTTTTTTCCGCATCAATAGCTATCATATCACCATTCTCAACTAAAGCTATATTGCCCCCAACTTGCGCTTCTGGAGCTACATGGCCTACCACAAAACCATGGGAACCTCCAGAAAATCTACCATCTGTAATCAACGCAACATCTTTTCCCAATCCTGCTCCCATTATCGATGATGTAGGTTTAAGCATTTCTGGCATACCTGGGGCACCTTTTGGACCTTCATAACGAATGATCACAACATCTCCTTTCTTAATCAAACCATTCTTAATACCTAGGTTAACTTCTGTTTCACTATTAAATACATTTGCCGTTCCACGAAACGACAAACCTTCTTTGCCTGTAATTTTAGCTACGGCACCCTCTGTGGCCAGGTTACCGAATAAAATCCTAATATGTCCAGAATTCTTAATAGGATTATCAAGTGTTCTGATAATATCCTGATTCTCCAATAAGTTCGGAACATCTTCTAAATTCTCGGCTAGTGTCTTACCGGTTACGGTCAAACAGTTGCCATGAAGCATATCATTATCCAACATATACTTTAAGACACCAGGAATTCCTCCCACTCCATGAAGATCCTCCATAGAATATTTACCACTTGGTTTTAAATCTGCCAATAATGGAGTAGTATCACTTATTTTCTTAAAATCGTTCAGTGTGAATTCTACCTTAGCGGCCTTTGCGATTGCCAAAAAGTGTAAAACTGCATTCGTAGAACCTCCGAGCACGGTCACTAATTTAAATGCATTTTCCAAGGACTCTTTGGTTACAATATCAGAAGGTTTAATATCCTTTTCCAATAATAAACATAATGCTTCACCAGCCTTAATAGATTCTTCTTCCTTAATATTCCCTTTGCTTACTGCGGGGTTCGAAGAATTAAATGGTAGTGACATTCCCAATGCTTCAATTGCAGAAGCCATTGTATTCGCCGTATACATACCACCGCAAGCACCGGCGCCTGGACAAGCTTTATGTACGACTTCTTTAAATTCAGAATCATCTATTGTTCCCGCCACTTTCTGCCCATACGCTTCAAAAGCGGAAATAATATCCAGTTTTTTGCCGTTATGACAGCCTGAAGCAATAGTACCCCCATAGACTAAAATAGAAGGTCTGTTCAATCGTAACATCGCCATTAATGCACCGGGCATATTCTTATCGCAGCCCACTACAGTGACCAAACCATCATAACTCATTGCCTGCACTACAGTTTCCATAGAATCGGCAATAAGGTCTCTTGACGGCAATGAAAATCGCATACCCGGTGTACCGTTAGATATACCATCGCTCACCCCGATGGTATTAAAAATCAAGCCGACTAGATCAGCATTTTCAGCTCCTTTTTTAACATAAGTAGCCAAATCGTTAAGATGCATATTACATGGGTTTCCCTCATAACCTGTACTTGCAATTCCGATAAGGGGTTTTCTTAAATCTTCATCCGTTAAACCGATTGCATGTAACATTGCCTGAGCGGCTGGTAAACTAGGATCTTGGGTAACAGATTTACTGTATTTATTCAATTCCATAATATAATTCTGGTATGCGTTTTTTATTTTAAGAGATATGTATTAATCAAAGATAAAAGTTTATAAAAGCTTACTTTTTTAACAAAAACCGACAGTACAAATTCACTTTGCTTAAAAAATACTTACATCATTAATAATCAATAACTTATGTTCATTATTAATATCATATTCAATGCTTTAAAACAACCTTACTTTCGTCATGAACTATAAAAAAAACCTGCATCAAATGAATCTGATACAGGTTTTTCAAAATTAATGAAAAGCTATATCATTCCTCAGGAGGAATGACTACAATGACATTATTTATAGAAAATTTATAATTCATACTACAATAATACATAAAATTAATAAACAGAAAAAATAACTTTTAGAATTATCCTCTGTAAGAACCTCACTACTTAAACAAGTTTAAAACTGACCAAGTCCCCTTCCCTTTTTTGGGCCAATATACAAATGGATTTATCCGTTAACTGAACAATTCTTGGATAACCACCCGTAGTTTGCCCATCCTTCATCAAAACGATCAATTTTCCCGATGGTGTCAACTGTACCGTACCTGGCAAGGTTGCAGAAGTTATCATGGAAATTTCATGGGGCGTTATCGTTTCCTTTATTTGGTAAGCCATTCTATTATTTTCATGCGCAACGGTAAACTGCTTCGAGAAAATTTCTTCTAATTGTTTATCGGTCAACAACTCGAATTCTGGCGCTTTACTTACTATCAAAACCGAATCGTCTAAAAATGAATCTACTTTAATTTCAGAAATTTTCGGTTGGAATAATTTGTTGTACGCGTAGGGGACAATATCCTTGTCCTGTAATCGATTCTCTTTAGTAATAGGTTTAAAATAAGACTTACTCCCCAATATCTCTTTTGAAGTAAAGCCCCCTCTCACTCCCAAATAAGCCCTAAAACCTTTATTCAAATGTCCGAACGAAAGGATATCGCCTACTTCAATTTGATAGACTTTATAATTTTGAATGGGGAGGTTGTTCAGGGTGGCCGACATTTCTGCGCCTCCAAGTGCCATATAGGTTTCCTCTTCAAACACCAAAGTTGGCCCCGTCATTGTGATTTCCAAAACGGCCGCAGAAATTTCATTCTCCAACAAAGAATTCACCTTAAATACCGTCATTTCGTCCATAACGCCAGAAACAGGAACTCCTTTGTTCCTATAATGAAATCTACCTGCATCTTGAACGGTAGTATAAAAACCAGCTTTCAATACCTTAAGCATTTATCTTGATTTTTTCCGGTTTATAGATACCTACTTCTGCTTCTATTTTGTGAAGATCGTATTCTGCCCTTGAAATTTCATAAAATTGGATTTTATCCCCAACATTTACAAAACAGGGACTTTCTTTAGTTGCATCAAAAATGGGTACGGAGCAATTTCCGATGATATTCCACCCCCCAGGGGATTCTTGCGGATAGATTCCGGCTTGCTTGCCGGCTATTCCTACAGCACCTTTGACTACCTTCATTCGTGGCGTTGCCTTTCGAGGAACTTCCAACTCCTTTTCCAACCCGCCCAAATACATGAAACCTGGCAAAAAACCAATTCCATATACGGTATACATGGGAGCCGTATGCAATGCTATAATTTCTGGAATGGTTTTATTAAGTTTCGTAGCAACTTCTTGCAAATCCAACCCAAAATCAAGGTCATAGGATACGGGTAAGCGCCAAAGAAATCGATCCGGATGCTTTGTTTCCCTTACCTCATCATACCATTTTAAAATACTCTTTAATATACGTTCAAAATCGATCTGTTTTTTTCTATTCGTTATCAATAAAGAATTATACGAAGTGACCATTTCCCAATCTCTATCGCGTAATGCTTCATCACTTAAAAATGATTCGAAACGCAGAATACTTTCCAGAATATTTTCATTTACCTCATTGGGCCACTCCACTAATATGGCATGCGCTCCAAAGGGCTTAACGGTAATAGGAGGGGAATTCACAGTTTAAATTGTATATTAAGATTCGCAAAACGCTCTGTAATATACGTCAAAATTTGAAATGCGGAAGGGGTATCTCCATGAATACAATATGTGTCCGCCATCAAAGGAATTTTTTGTCCGTCAATACTTTTCACCATGTTTTCGTCGAACATAAGCAGTACATGATCTAGCACATCTTTAGCTTTCGTTAGCAAGGCATTTTTCTGTTTTCTAGAAACGAGACTCAAATCTGCATTATAATTCCGATCCGCAAAAGCCTCTCGTTTCACTTCAAAATTTTGGGTTAACGCCAATTCTTCAATGACGCTACCGAACGGAACATACAGAAACACATTCGCTTTATAAGGATTTATCGCTGTAAGGAACAATTGTGCTTTTGAAGTATCCTTGGCGATATCGTTATAGAGCGCGCCATGGGGTTTTATATGATGTAAGGATACTCCTAAACTATCACATTCGTTTAGAAACAGTTCCATTTGCCCTTGTACGCTCTCGATGAATTCCCTTTCCGGCATATCCATTGAAATCCGTCCAAAATTTTCCCTGTCCGGATAGGAAGGATGTGCCCCAATATTGACCTTATACTTTTGGGCCAATCGTAAACATGTTCGTATAGTTTCCTTTGAACCGGCGTGACCCCCACATGCTATATTGCACGAACTGATCATGGGAAACAAATCGGATTCATTTCCTATTCCTTCCCCAACATCACAATTTATATCGATATATCTGTTCATCTCCTAAAGTAATCCAAATACGGTTAAAATACTTTTAGCACCTAACACAACGGCAAGTAAAATAATAGCGATTCCTATAACATTTTGAAACTTACTGTTTCTATGAATACCCATTACCCCTGCCCTATTTACCACCCAAAGCAAAAAGATGGCAATGATTGGCAAAAGTAACCCGTTCGCTACCTGTGCAAATTTTATAATTTCAATCGGTTTTATTCCGAAGGATAGAAAAAGAACTCCAAGTACTAATATCAATATCCAAATGAATCGAAACTTTACATCCTTGAAGTCGGCCTTCCACCCAAAACAACTATTCGCTACATAGGCTGCCGCAAGCGGGGCCGTTATTGCAGATGTGATTCCTGCGGCAAACATGCCTATTCCCATAAAATATAATGCCGCTGAACCATATAAGGGTTCCATAGCTTTAGCCATGTCCATAATAGAATTCACTTCTGTTGCCTTTATGGCCGCTGCAGAAACAATGATCGAAATGGATACGATCCCCCCAAGTACTATCGACACAAAAGTATCTCGCTTAGCCAACTTCAAAGCATTTTTTGATTTCCACTTTTCACTCACCAAGGCAGCATGTAAGAAAAGGTTATAAGGGACAACGGTGGTTCCTACCAAAGCGATGATCGTCAATATTCCATCCTCAGGAATACTTGGAACAAACATGCCCTTGATCAATTCCCATAGATTGGGCTGGGTTAAAAATGCAGTCAAAACAAAAGAAAGGCTCATAATAAGTACTAGAAAAATGAACAACTTTTCCAAGGATTTATAGTTGCCGAAATAAAGTAAAAGAAAAGCCAGTACCCCTAAAACGGTTGGGTACCAACTACCGTATAAGGAGCCGAATAAAGCTTCCATCCCCAACGTCGCACCCCCAATATTACCTGCTTCGTACGAAGCGTTACCTATAATAATTGCTGAAAAAATAAGACCAATAACACTATTTTTAATCCAAGGATTTGTAAGCTCTTGTTTAATAACATCGGCTAAACCGTTTTGGGTTATGATTCCTAATCTTGCCGACATTTCTTGTAGTACATAGGTGGCAATAATAGACAATAACATGGCCCATAATAAGCTAAACCCAAAATTTACACCTGCCAGCGTACATGCTGTTACTGTACCCGGACCAATGAAAGCTGCAGCAACAAGAACACCCGGACCTAATTTCTTAAACATTTATAAGGACTATGATTCATGTAAATATAATCTCAAAATATGGAAACCCTAACCCTGCACAACATCTATTTCACCACAATTTTAACATTTGAAAATGCCGTTAATCTAAAAAAATGTAGTTCGTCTAAAAGTTGGATGTCGTTCATCGAAATTAAATACTATTCTTAAAATATCGAGGTTATAATTATCCCCGAACCTTAAACTTAACCTACTAATGATTTGCTTAGAATGTAAGAAAGAACTTGATTATATAGACCTTAAGAACGCCATGGACAGTGTAGGCGTCGAACTATGCGCAAAACATTATGAACGCATTGAACCACTAATCGAAAAACATGATACCCCGCTAGAGGCTATTCAATTATATTATGCATTAAAAGAAGCTGGCGTTAAATCAATGTTAGAATGGTGGGATGGTAAAAAATCCATTGATATCGCCATTCCCCGAGTAAAGCTCAATATAGAAATAGATTCTAAATATGATGAGCTTACCGAGCATGAAGCCATAAACAATTTAGAGGAAGCGATGCATTCTTTCCAAAATGGATTTACAACCATTCGCATTCCCCATATCGTAGTCCGTTATTATTTAAATGAAACTGTCAATAATATTATAGGAATTATGGACGGACTAAAAGCGAACATCAAAATGATCAATTAAAATCTAAGCACATGAAAAATTCCAAAAAAGCATTTAAGAATCCGATTAGGGCCGCCCTATCGACATTGCTGCTAGGAATGCTCATGAAGGTATTGAATTGGCCTTATTCAGCAGGTATCGTTTTTACTTCCTTTGCGGCAATTCTGCTATTATATACTTTACGATTTGCAAAAAAGAAAAAGAAAAAATCCATCGATATCATAAAAATGGGATTGGTACTTTTTTGGACTATGAACGGCTTGTTACATATTTTAGATTTTTCGTACACCCTGTTTTTTCAAATAGGAACAGGGATAACATTTATAGCATGGTTTGCGATGGAAGGCACCTCCTATTTTATGGATAAAGATCGCAAGCCAGAAAATAGCATAACCGATATAATTTGGAATTTCATTATGGTCATCGGTGTTCTTACCATTATCTTAGGAGGATTAATGCATTTGCTAAACTGGAATCATTCGATACCTACCTTGACCATCGGCCTTACAATTGTCACAAGTTATATTTTAAAGGATATTTTCACCTCTCAGAAATCCTCGAAAGAGGAATCGAATAACGAGGAGCTATTCTCTTAGTATCCATTACTATTGCTTAGTTACGCAGAACTAACTACCGATCAAGTTTTTCGTACCTTATACAAATCGAATAAATCTAAAAAAATTGAAACACACTACGGTCAAGTACGATAAGTTTAGTTTCTTATAGGTTTTCCTGGCCGACAATTATATCGAAAAAGTATATTTTGAATATATTTTCGATTTTATCCAAACTAAAAAGATTTAAATAATGACGACGAGGCTATCCTATTATTGACATCTGGCCATTTTTCGAGAAAGTGATAACCCACTTCAATCTATGTTAAAAAAAATCTCTGTTATAAGTTTGTTCGGTATTATATTTTTATGCTGTAACACCAAAAGTGACAAACTTAATTCACTTGATAACGATACCGATTTTAAATGTAGAGATCTTGACGATATAAAAAAGGATGGCAAACTAAGGGCACTAATCGCCTATAGCAGCACCAGTTATTTTTTATACAAAGGAAGGCCAATGGGTTATGAATATGAACTCTTGGAACGACTTGCCGAACATTTTAATCTTGAATTGGAAATTACGGTTTCTGAAGATCTGGACTCGCTTCTATCTGAATTAAATAAAGGAACTATCGATATTGTTGCCTACGGTTTAGCGGTGACCACCGAACGTAAAAAACAGGTTGCATTTACAGATTATCTTTACTTGACCAACCAGGTATTGGTACAACGTAAACCCAAGAACTGGCGAAGTTTAACTTTGGATAAAATTAAAGAACAACTGATACTAGACCCGATACAATTGATTAACGATACCGTCTCCGTTCGCTTCAATTCTTCCTATTTTGACCGATTACAGAATCTATCTAAAGAGATTGGAGGAAAAATCATCATAGATACCCTGAAAGGAAAATTAGCCACTGCTGAAATTATCAAAATGGTGGCGGATGGGGATATTAAATATACCCTCGCCGATAAAAATCTTGCTCAAATAAATGCCTCTTTTTTTCCCATTCTAGATGTTTCCGTTCCCGTTAGTTTTTCTCAACGCATTGCATGGGCCGTTCATAAGAATTCGACCGACCTATTGGCAGAAATCAACGACTGGGTCAAAGAAGAAAAAAAGAAGAACGATTACTATGTCATTTACAACAAGTACTTCAGGAACAAACGTAATTTCAATCGCCGTGTGCAAAGTGAATTTTACAGCCTTACCAATAATCAAATAAGTAAATACGATGACCTCATCAAAGAAAACGCAAAAACCTTAGGATGGGATTGGAGACTATTAGCGTCGCTAGTCTACCAAGAATCGCAATTTGATTTAGAAGCAAGTTCGTGGACCGGAGCTGAGGGCTTAATGCAACTTATGCCCAATACAGCAGCCGAATTAGGAGTTGAAAATAGTTTGGAGCCAATAGATAACATAAATGCAGGTTCCAAATATCTAAAAAGTATTTACGATAATTTTGAGGAAGTATCCGATACTATTCAGCGTATCAAATTTACCATGGGCGCTTATAATAGTGGTTACTATCACATAAAAGATGCGCGAATTTTAGCGAAGCTAAACAAATTCGATCCAGATGTTTGGGACGGTAATGTCAATGAAATGCTATTGGCCCTTAGTTATCCACAAAACTATAATCATCCTTCAATCGATTATGGGTATGTAAACGGTATTGAACCTTATAACTACGTGAATCAAATCTTCGAACGGTATGAACACTATGTGAATTTCATTGAGGAATAAATTTGAATTACAATTCACTAAATTTTTCTACCCCAAATATAGAAATCCATAATAATAAACGCTGCAAGCGGCAGTGAAGGTATTTATTATAACTTGTGCTTTTTAATTGCAAAAAATCACCAAACCAACCTATTATGAAAAAAATACTTTACGCTCTTTTGATCGCTATTGTGGTTATTTTAAGTGTCCTACTAATCAATACGCTATCTCTAAATTCAAAACAGGTAGCATCAGAATCCATTGAAAAAATCGAGGTTCCCAATACGGTTTACGAGAATCTGTCAAAGGCAATTCAATATCCTACCATTTCATTTAGTGAGGATGCCATACCAGATTCCACAGTCTTTAAGGGATTTCATCGGTTCCTAGAAGAAACATATCCACTCATTCATGAGAAATTAACCTTAGAAAAAGTAAATGAATATAGTCTGCTTTATACATGGAAAGGTAGTGACCCGAACAAAAAACCGATTATTTTAATGTCTCACCAAGACGTTGTACCCGTAGACCAACCCACATTAAGTGATTGGGAAGCTGGTCCCTTTGAAGGAAAGATCACTACCACAGATATTATAGGCAGAGGTACTCTTGATGATAAAAGTTCTCTAATGGCCCTGATGGAATCAGTTGAGCGTTTACTGAGTGAGAATTTCACCCCCTCCCAGACTATATACTTAGCTTTTGGTCATGATGAGGAAGTAGGAGGCTCCAATGGGGCCGCCAAAATTGCTGCACTATTAAAAGAACGGGGAATCGATGCCGCAATGGCAATCGATGAAGGTGGTTTCTTGGCAGATGGTCTTGTACCAGGAATCGAGGAGACTGTGGCAGTCGTAAATTTGGCTGAAAAAGGTTTTGCATCATTCCGTCTTATTGTGGAAACGAAAGGTGGTCATAGTTCAGCTCCTCCAAAGGAGAATACCATAGGCATGTTAGCCAAAGCAATAGTCGACCTTGAGAACAATCAATTTCCTTACAAACTCGTTGACCCCATCAATTATCAACTAGAGTATATGGGGCCCGAACTTCCGTTCATGAAAAAGGTTGCGTTTGCGAATCCTTGGTTGTTCAAAAAACCCATTCTTGAAGGCTTAAACGCGCATACCACAACCGCACCAACGATTATTGATGGAGGGGTAAAGAACAATGTAATTCCGACCGTGGCAGAAGCAACCATTAATTTTAGGATTCTTCCTGGGGAAACCATTGAGTCCGTACAAGAACACATTATAAATACCATAAGTGATAAAATTAAGGTAGAGCCCGTGGGATTTTTAACCAATCCCTCCCCTGTTTCAAAAGTTGATTCTGAAGCTTACAAAAAGTTGGAAAGTACGATAAGATCTGTATTTCCCGAATCTGTGGTTGTCCCAGGGTTGGTAGGCGGCGGAACGGATGCACGTTATTTTTATGAAGTTGCCGATGATGTATATCGGTTTTATCCGATCCGTCTTGCCCAAAATTCCATGACACGATTTCATGGTATAGATGAAAAAATCAGTAAAGAAAACTATAAGGAGATAATTCAGTTCACTTATCAACTGATTAAAAAGTTTAATTAAAGAAGAATTTCATGTAGTTAACCCAACCAACCTTCTCTATCCAACGATCTGTACTGAATGGCTTCTGAAATATGATTTCCATTTAATTCGGTTTCACCTGCTAAATCAGCAATCGTTCGAGCCACCTTTAAAATTCGGTCATAGGCGCGGGCAGAAAGGTTTAAACGTTCCATGGCATTTTTCAATAGTGATTTCGATTTATCATCCAGTGTACAATATTCCCGAATTTGTTTGGTATTCATTTGAGCATTATAATGAACGTTTTCCAATTCCTTAAATCGGGTGGTTTGTATTTGCCTTGCTGCGGTTACCCGTTTTCGTATTTCGACACTGCCCTCTCCTTTTCTATCTTCGGATAATTTCTCAAAGGGTACGGGCGTAACTTCAATATGGATATCGATCCGATCCAATAAAGGTCCGGATATTTTGCTCATATACCGTTGCATTTCTGCAGGTGAAGAGGTCACAGGAGCATCCGGGTCGTTAAAATACCCCCCCGGACTAGGGTTCATACTGGCTACTAACATAAAACTACTCGGATAGGTCACCGTGAAACGCGCTCTAGAAATGGTTACCTCTCGGTCTTCCAAGGGTTGCCGCATTACTTCTAACACTCCACGTTTAAATTCCGGTAACTCATCCAAAAACAAAACCCCATTATGAGAAAGGGAAATTTCACCTGGCTGGGGATAAGCGCCCCCACCAACTAGGGCCACGTCCGATATTGTATGATGAGGGCTTCTAAACGGTCGCTGGCTCATTAGACCCATGTTCTTTATTTTTCCCACTACACTGTGAATTTTGGTGGTTTCGAGTGCTTCATGTAAGGTCATTGGGGGTAATATTGAAGGTAATCGCTTGGCCAACATGGTTTTTCCCGCTCCCGGCGGACCAATAAGAATGATATTATGCCCGCCTGCTGCTGCAATTTCCATACATCTTTTAATGCTTTCTTGCCCTTTAACATCAGAAAAATCAAATTCAGGAAAATCAAGATTCTTGTAAAATTCTTCTCGCGTATCGATTATGGTTTGTTCCAAAGGAGTTCCTTGATCAAAAAATTCTAAAACCTTTTTGATATTGTCAACACCATAGACTTTTAAATTACCTACAATGGCAGCTTCGCGCGCATTGGCATTCGGGAGAATAAAACCCGTAAAACCTTCTTCCTGTGCTTTTATGGCGATGGGCAAGGCCCCTTTTATAGGTTGTAAGCTACCATCAAGAGAAAGCTCTCCCATAATAATATATTTCTCAATATCCTCTGATTGTATTTGGCTAGAGGCCGCTAAAATCCCTATAGCCAAGGTCAAATCATAAGCGGAACCTTCTTTGCGGAGATCGGCAGGAGCCATGTTTATGGTAATCTTTTTTCCTGGAATTTTGTATCCATTATTCTGCAACGCAGCGGCAATTCGGTAGTTACTTTCCTTAATGGCATTGTCAGGTAATCCCACTAAATGATAGCCTATTCCTTTATCGACATTTACTTCGACAACTATTGTAGTAGCTTCAACGCCAAATACAGCACTACCATAAACTTTTGTAAGCATACTAATCAATTGGATTCTAAATGTAATCTTTTTTCTTAAAAGGATTCATTTCAATTATTTAACCCAAAAGTTCTTGATTAATGACACAGGTATTCCAGATTCTGTAAAACCCTCCAATGAAATTTCAAATTCACCTTGTATGTCCGAACTAAAAAATTCAATGGTATGTTCTTTACTCTTCATTTCAAATTTAGGTTCCCAAAGTAATTGATACCGAAAATCAGGTAAACGTCTATATTCCTCCCTTAAATCTCCTTTATAAGACTGTCTGTAATAATTCTTGTTTTCGTTGGGCTTGAAAAGTTTATGGGTCAATAAATTATCCGTATAATAGCTTTTATAAAAGTCTGCCTTAAAAGTGGTTATGTCAACCACCCCTTGAAATGTCTCTGTTCCATAAAAATGCTGGTTTCTCGAAATATTAATCGATTCTACTTGAGCGGCCGATAAATTTATGAGCCGCTCATGATCAGTCAATAATACCCCATCTACAAAAACCAATGGTAGTCTACCAGATTCTACATAAGGGGCAATGGGCCTTACGTGGAATTTAACTTGGCCATTTTCGTTTTCTTGAATCCATACGTGTTCGACCACTTCAATAAAAGTTTCCCTTATGGTAGGGAATCGAGTGTACTCATCAAGAACATAATTAAGGGTGCTGGGTCCGTAAAATCTATCGTTCGGTTTCCCTATTAAGATTGTATCTGGTTTGCTGCTATAATACGCATTCTCTATTTGATTATGTATACTGCGTTGAGTAATTAAAGAATCCATTTTACGGTTTAAAATGAAACTGCCAAATTTTAATCCTTGTAAAACCAATGATTCTTCTGGTCTTAATTTCATTTCATAATCATTACTCCCTTTGTCCAAAACTTGCATATACACTTCCTCAGCATTATATTCCTCATCAACATTTACATAAAAACGACCATTCCTATCTGTACTAGCTATTTTGAACAAATAATCCTCTCCAGGAAACGAAACACCAATTGTATGGTTTTCAGCAACTGCATTTTCACTATTGGTCAATTCTCCTATAAATAGCTCACCTCGCAATTCCGGTAAAATAAGCCGTTCAATTTTAGTTTTTGATGGGTACCGTTTCTGATACACCAATGAGGAATTATCAACCTTTTTTGCCAATTCATCAACCTTACGAACAGATATGGAATAGTTCCCAAGCGTATTTGAAGTATTGGAACTACTAAGCTTAACGGAAATTAGTTCGCGTTCAGTATAATTAGTCTTATTCAATTCTAATCGAATTGGAGAATTATATGATGAAGTATGTAAGGTGTTCCCTATTTTGTTTGAAGCAGGTATTACGGAGTCATTTTTAGTTTCGATTCTAAAAACAGCTTGATCACTAGTATATGGATTTAGAACGGTAACATCCTCACTATAAAAATAGTTTCTGCCATTATTGAGCATCCATTGGGTATAGGCCACTAACTTGTAGTTACCTGAAGGTATTCTTGAAGGTATAAAAAAACTACTATCCCCGATACCATTTTGTAGTTTTATCTTTTGGTTCAGAACCACCTCTTTATTTTCGTTCACCAATTTCAAATACGCTATTTTACTTATATGACTTAATTGCCCTGTATTTTCCTTTAAGCAATATATCGTGTAGTATAAATATTCACCCACGAACACCATATTAGAATTGGTATGTACGTATATTTGTTCTTGATACGGTTCCATAATCACATCGTTTACAGTGGTAACCGTGTTCCCTTGCGAATGCATTTTCAGCATGGATACATAAACTAAAATCAATACGACAACTTTCCAACTTTTCTTCATATCATTACAATTAAATCTTCATGCTATTAATCTTCGACCCAAAAATCCGGTACTATATTACTGCCCAAAACAGTGCAATCTCCACAAGGAGTCTGAATCATTAAAAAAGGCCCCGATTCACTATAGTTATTTGGATTAGTTTGCTGGTCATATTCGCTCACATACTTTAAAGTTTCTTGATTAATGGCATCGATTAACGGAGAGGACATACCTTCTGTAATTAAAGGAGGTGAAACTAAAGAACAGTCAGTTGGATATTTTGGTAAGCGTTCCCCTGGAAAGTAGTCAGCATAATCAAAAAATACACGTTTCTCTGAAACTGTACTTGCCTGAAAAAAACCAATAACTTTTTCATCTTTATTCGTAAGTGATTTTATATTCCCTTCTATAAAACCAGTTTGAATCTGTGAGAACAAACTTCCTGAAGCAGCTATTGACTCCAAGGTTTCAAAATAAGTAAATGCTTCAGGACTCTGTACAAATTGTTTCACTAGAATACTATAACGATGAGAAAGAATAAAATTCTCTTTATTGATAAAACGTACCGGGAATTTGGTGACACGATCCTCACTATATTCTGTTGTATTCTCCTGAATAATTTTATTGGATTCAACGGTTTTATAGCAAACCCGCTCTTCATTTGTCCTAGCCCTAAAATCTACTTGTGGATTAGGTAAAGGAGATACTACATACGCATCTTCCGGACTCCAAAATGGAGCTATTATTTTATAGGTTTCTTCATATTCATAGCGATAAAATTTAGACTGGCCTGTTGGGTCAAAGCTGTCAACATAAATAAACATACCTTCCGCTAATTCTCCATTATTAAAATCTCTAGCTACATAGAGTTCATTAATTTTCGATTTTGTAGGCAAAATAACTTCTTCCGAAATATAAGATGAACCATCGGGTAATTTTACGCTTAAGGTATACCCTACCCCAGACATGGCTCCAAAAGCAGTGGTTGAAACATATTCTCCTCCCGAAGTTTCCATAAATTCATACGAAATTCCGTTACTATCATTAATAACTATTGTGGCCTTACTAATTCCAGCTGACACCACTGTATCTAATGGAAAGGTTCTCGAAATTAATATACGTTGCTTCATATTTTGATCTGTAAGGGTGCCTTCAATTACCACCGCACTAGTAAATTCTGTTTTCTCAATATCAAATGGCTCAATACAAGCTTGAACAAACATACTAATGGCAATCAATACAATTACTTTTCCCTTTTTAAATATTTTATTATTTACTGTTTTCATTTTAATATATTCCTACATAATCAATTAACAATGCCCCCATTTTTTCAATCTTCTTCCCAAAAATCAGGTACTATATTACTCCCCAATTGCGTACAATCACTGCAGGTGGTAGGTACCATTAGATAAGGTGCACCTCGATTTACATCACCATTGTCGCCCTTATTGTCATTGTAAAACTTGAACGACCCGTTTTCAATGGCATCTTGCAAAGGTGAATGAGAGGGTATTGGAATTCCCTCTAATACAGGTATCGCCAATGGTTCACAGGCCACCACGAAATCTGGCAATCGTTCTCCTGCAAAGTAATCTTCATAATTAAAATAAATGCGTTTTTCTGATACCGAACTCGTTTCAAAAAAACCTATAACTTTTTCTTCACTATTCATGGTCGATTTGATATTGCCTTCTAAAAAGCCGGTTTGAATTTGTGAAAATAAACTCGATGATTCGGAAAGGACCCGCACCTTTTCATAGTACGAAAAGGCACTACTGGTCTGAACATATTGTTTCACCAGAATACTATATCGATGTGATAGCATATAATCATTTCTACTTATAAAACGGACAGGGAACTTTGAAATTCGATTTTCGCTAAAATTCAATGTATTCTCCTGGATGACATTTTTTGAAACTAAGGTATTATAACAAATTCTTTCCTCTCGCGTTCTAGGCCGTGTTTCAAAAACAGGGTCAGGAAATGGCTGAACCACAAAAGCATCAGCCGGACTCCAAAAAGGTGCTATAATTTTATACGTCTCTTCATACTCATATCTGTAATATTGATTAGCCCCGGTCGGGTCATAACTATCTACATAAATAAACATACCTTCGTTAACATCGCCATCCTTAAAATCACGCTCGGCATACAAACGTTCTATTTCTGTCGGCTGTGGAGTGGTCACCTTATCTGACTTATAGCTATTTCCGTCAGCTGTTGTAAAGTTCAACTGATAGGATACGTTTCTTTTGGCACCAAACGAAACATCGGATACATATACACCATTTCCGCTTTCATTAAAATCATATATGGAACCGTCGCTACCGGTCACCGATACTTTAGCTCCTTTTTCACGGTAAAGTCCCGTGGTATCCAATTCAAATGTTCTCGATATCAGTATTTCTTGGTAATTGTTTTCATCGGTAATGGTTGCTTCAATCACCAAGGCACTTGTAAATTCAAGCGCTTCTGGCTCAAAAGGCTCAATGCAGCTTGCCAGAAAAAGACCAATGGCAATTGCCATCCATTTTTTTATTAAATTGGTCCCATTTCGTTTCATTTGCACCTTTTTAAATGTTAACTTTTTATTTATTCCTCTTCCCAAAAATTTGGGACTACATTACTTCCTAAGATAGTACAATCGCCACATATTCTGCTTACCATTAAAAATTCAGCACCGGTATCTCCATCTGTTGGTCGTACATCGTTTTCTGCTCCATCCCCGGTTCCATAATACTTGTGACCTGCAGTTTCTATAGCATAACTCATAAAATATGCATTAGCTCTAGGGTCAATTGGATAAAACACACATTCACCAATGTAATTAGGTAGTTCTTCATCAGGAAAAAAGTCAGCATAATTAAAAAATAATCTTTTTTGGGAAATGCTACTTACTTCGAAAAAACCTATCACAAGCCTATCTTGGTTTTCTTTTGACCTAATATTACCTTCCAAAAAACCAGTTTGTATTTGAGAGAATATACTACCATTAGATGCTAAATCATTCAATGCGCGATAATATGCGTATGCCTCAGCCGTTTGTACATGTTGCTTGATCAAATTACTGTACCTGTAGGATAAAATATAATTTTCTTTATTGATAAACCTGACCGGAAAACCTGAAATTCTGGTCTCTTTAAAATTCGTTATGTTCTGCTGAATAATTGCTTTAGAAACATTTGTACCAAAACAAATCCTTTCTTCCCTTTCCTTAGGTCTTAACGCTACTTCCAAGGCAGGTAAAGGATTTCTTATATAAAGATCCAGAGCATTCCAAAATGGCGCAATTATTTTATAGGTCTCCTCATATTCATATCTATAGTATTTGTTTATACCAGTGGGATCATAACTATCCAAATAAATGAACATCCCTTCGTTCGCTCCACCATCCTTAAACCCTCTTTCAGCATAAATACGATGTATTTTGGTTGGTTCTGGGGCTATTTCTTCTTCAGATATATATTCGTCTCCATCCTTAGTAGTGAATAATAGACGATATCCTAAGCCAGCTTTCGCACTGAAAGCGGTCTGGGAAACATAAGTACCATTCCCTTGATCCTTAAAGTCATATGTTGATTCATCATTTACCATTACCTGAACCTTTGCATTCTCTTCCGCATAAACTCCAGTAGTATCCAAAGCAAAAGTTCTCGATATCTTTACCAATTGATTTTTACTCTCATTAGTTATATTAGCCTCTACAACAAGCCTACTCTCAAAATCGACCGTTTCAGGCTCAAAAGGTTCTATACAACCTTGCACCAAAAAAGGTAGTAAAATCGTTATTAAACCTAGTTGCCTTTCTTTGGTCATACCCTTTCACTTTAAACTAGAACTTAAAGTTATACGTAATGGTCGGTACGGGTATAGAGAATATTGAACTCTGATAAGCTTTTAATTCTCCATTTTCCGTTACGAAAAAAACTGAATACGGATTGTTTCGTCCTAAAACATTATAAACAGAAATGTTCCAGAAACTATGTGCCAATTTTTTAAGTTTATGATTACCCTCAATATTTACCCCAAGGTCCAATCTATAATAATCAGGTATTCTAAACTCATTACGGTTACTATAGACCACATATTCTGAATTGTTGAAATTATATCGCGCAACCGGATAGGTCACCGGTCTTCCCGTTTGATAGGATAAATTCGCGGATAGGCTATACCTCTTAGTCAGCTTATAGTTTAAAACAGCACTAAAATCATGAGGTTTATCGTAATTGGTCGGGAAGAACTCACCATTGTTTACACGTTCTTCTGCAAATTCACTATCTAATTTAAGGAAAGAACGTGCGTAAGTATATCCAAGCCAGCCATTCAATTTACCTGAATTTTTACGTATCAAAAACTCTAATCCATAAGCTTGCCCATCTCCCTGCAAAGTTTCTGTTTCAATAGTTTCGTTCAACAGTAGTTGGGATCCTACTTTAAAATCCAATAAATTATCGGCTTCCTTATAATAGCCTTCCAAACTAATTTCATATAAATTCCCACTAAGGTTTTTATAAAATCCAAGGCCGAACTGCCTTCCTTTTTGTGGTTTTATATTAGTATCCGATAATTTCCAGGTATCTATTGGGCTTATGGTCGTAGTGTTCGATAACCGATGTATATATTGGTAGGTTGTATTATAACTGGCCTTCACCGAAAAATCAGTCCCCAAAAAATACCTAGCCGCCAATCTCACTTCTGGTCCGCCATATGTTTTTACGATTTCATTCGCATCGTAAGAAATGGTTTCAACCAAAGTTTCTTCATTTTTAGGCATATTTTCCTCATAGATACGGGCATCAGTTGCCCCTAGGCTAGCAAACATAGAATAGCGAAGACCAAGATCCAAAAGCAACTTATCATTGACTTTGAAATTATCTGACAAGTAAACTGCCGTTTCAGCAGCTTTTTCCTTCGCTATAATTTTAGGCTCCACAATAGAATTACTCCCATTTGGTTCTAAATTACCCGGTTGTACATTATATAATTTTGCCGATAGGCCATAGTCAAATTTATGGGCGCTGCTATGGAGATATGTAAATTTGAATTTTGCTTCTGTTTCTTCTACAACAAAACCTAAATCAAAATTGTTATCAGAATTTCCTTCATACCCAATATTGAACTTATAGTTACTGTTTGCCAAGACCAAACTACCTGTGTTTTTTTCATTGAACTGATGGTCCCATTGCAAGGAAAATAATCTGTTGTTGTATCCATAAATAGAGTCAGAAGTAATACTGAATGCATCATTACTATAATAGCCCATAGCTTTTACTGTATTTTTTTCATTTACCACATGCGTATATTTGGCAATAGCATCGTAGAATGAAGCTTGACTATTCTGTAAAGATTCATCTTTCAACGACCTTAATATCCATCCAGAATACGTACCTCGTCCCCCAACAAGCAGACCCGATTTACCTTTTACTATCGGTATTTCAAGAGCTACATTACTGGTAACCGGGCCAATTGCGGCTTCACCGGCAAATTTCTCGGTATTGGCATCCTTAGAAGTTATATCAAAAACAGAAGATAAACGACCTCCGTATTCGGCGGGTATTCCCCCTTTCAATATTTTTAGGTCCTTCGTGGTAAATGGATTCAGTGCTTGGAAAATTCCGAAAAAGTGCGATGGATTGTAAATAACCGCATTGTCCAACAAAATAAGATTTTGATCTGTACTACCACCCCTCACATTAAAACCCGCCGCACCTTCACCTGCTGTAGAGATTCCTGGGAGTGTTGTGGCAACTTTTAAAACATCACGTTCACCAAGTACCAAAGGAATATTCTTCGTCTCCTCGACCACTAACTCAGTACTACCCGATAAGGCTTCTTCCACATTCCTGCCTGCATTTGCCTCTACCACTACCTCATCCAAAAATTCTATACTTTCACTAAGATCAAAGTTCAATTCCCCATCATTGAAGACTATGATTCTAGTAGTACTTGCTTCAATGCCTAATGAACTTGTTTTCAATATACTCGTACCACTAGGTACTTCTAATTCAAAATAGCCATTGTCATCGGTAACGGTACCAGTATTCTTACCGTTTATAATAATGGACAAATTAGAAATGGGTTGTCCTTGTTCTTTTGTTCTGGCATAACCGCGTATGGTATAATTTGTTCTTGTATTGGCCAAATCCTCCTTCCCTATCCGAACAGTTTTAGTAATAGTATTTTTATTGGAAGCTTCTATATTTGAAAATACAGGGTTGCTTGAAATCCTTGTATACGATTTTTGTTCAGTTAAAGAATCGATTTGCTCGTCCTTTCCAAAAAAACCTTCAGGAAGTTCTGTATAGATTATATTGTTTTGGGTCAGAATAATTTGACGATCATTAAGCCTAAAAAAGTTGATGGTCGTTTCCTTAAAAATGGTCTCTAAAATAGTAGAAAGGGATTCATTCGTAAACTTACCGGAATATTGAATTTCAGATAGCCATTTTTTATCATAGAAAAAGATAATGTCAGTTTCTGCTTCAATGCTATCAAGAACATCCGTTATATCCGTATCTACAAATTCTAAATTTAACTTTTCATCAACTGCCTGTCCAAATGCTTGGATAACTAAAAAAAGAAAGACTATTTGTATATATTTTTTCATAGTTTTTCTCCTTCATTTTTGTTTGTAAACGTATCGGCTAGTTTGGTAAAGAAATTGATCCAAAAATTATCCTCATTACTTTTACGTAATGCCGGATTAAAGTTTTCATTTATAAATTCCTTTTTATTGGGCCATATATTAAGTACATCTTTCTTGGATTTTATTTCATAAAACGTATCATCATAATTTAAAATATAGTTGTTTTCATAATCGAACTCATAATAAATGGTATTCCCTTTAATTCTTTTGAAACGCTTCTTTTTGTTCTTCTTTAAAAGAGTTATCGGTTCCTTCATCAACAACTCCTCATAAAAACCGTTCATAGGCTGTTCACCTTTGCTTATATCGATTCGACTAAAATCGCTGTCCCCAAGACTAAAGCTCTTCACTTTATTTTTAAAAAGTATCAATGTAGGATAAGGGTAATTGTAACCTACGTTGAAGAGAAGTTCGTCTGTGTGCAAATCATATTTGAGAGGCACTTGATCATAGAACTGACCATCATAAACTATTGAACCCGTTTGGAATTCATTACTTTTGAAAAATTTATGCCTTTCATTAATGGTCCTAAATAGTTCTATATATTCGATTCCATTAAAAAGGCCTGTATTGTATCGTTCTACTTGGTCATCGAACCAATTATAAAATTCAGGCTCTTTTTTTGATGACTGCGCAACCATTGATATTGAAAAAATCATGGAAAACAGAAGCGCAAAAATGATAGTTTTGGTCTTCATATGGATAGTTATACTACTAAAAATAGGAAAAATAAAAGAACAAGGAATGAATTAAAACAATATTGCCTTATAATTGAGGATTTGTTAAAAACCAATCCAAAATATATACTATATCTATTTTAGCTTGCTTAATTAATTTTAATTAGCAATCATTTTGGTGATAAAACTAACTTTGAAGAGGAGGTGGTTTTAATCTCCTCCTTATTCATCATCATTTTACGGAACTCTCCCTTCACGTACATTTCCGCCTGATCCTTATAATGTTTGCTCAACGGATTACCCGATTGCCCGGTCGGTAGAATACTGATGCTATTCTCAACATCTGAAAAATCAATGATCCGTCTTGTAGACGGCCCCGAACTAGTTTTATAATATCCGGTATCATCATATGGGAATGCCATATTGTTAATTACTTCCCGTGTTCCAACTACGGGAAATGGGCCAACATTAAAAAATGAACGAAGCGCGGCTATTTGACCTATAGGGTGTTCATGTTCTATGGTATGTACTTTTTCCCATCTCCAATCATCGCTGTTCTTCCCAAAGTCTTTCTCCAAAGAAGCTATAGCTTGATTAAAAGATTTATTTACAATTTCCTTCATGTTTTCTTTTTTATCTTTCGTGGTCACATTATCCCACCAAATAGAACTTTCATTCTTAGACAACGGAGCTATTAAACGTTTCATAAAGTGGGTACCCAAAAATTGGTTGAACAATTCTTCTCCCAACTCGTCTTTGAATGTGTTCTTTAAATAATAATATATCCAGCGAGTATATACCGTCGCCTCAACCGATGATAATTCATAGGAGCCTTTCCACAAACTCAAACGGTTTAAAATATTTAATTCAATTTCACTCAGCAAGGAAACATTAATGAGTTCAGTTAAATCTGTCACGATAATTGGATGGATGGGCGATGTTACATCGGTTATCATTTGACTGACAGATTCGGTATCCCAATCATTCTTAGGTTCTAGTAGATTAACAATTCTTCTAGCTCTATTTTCGGGCAAATAATAGCCTGGATAAAGCATCCCTGCAATTGAATCTGGCTGGTTATTAGCAGAATATACGTAATGCCATGGCGGATTGACCGCTTGCGGATTTTCATTAAAATCCAATAACTTCTTTTTAATCGGTAACCCACCACCAACTTCATAAATCAATTTAGTGTTAATGGAATCGGAAATTTGATACAATTGCGCCGAAGCGAACCACGCTACGTTCCCTTCTGCGTCTCCATACATCACATTAAGTCCTGGGGCGTGGATCTTAGGTAAGGCTGACTTAAATTCGGTCAAGTTAGTCGCGTGGCTTAATCCAAAAAGGGCGTCAATGACCTTATTATCCATTTGGGTGTACATCCATGACATGGCGACTGGGCGATCACCTTTTATTTGATCCGCAATATCGTTTAATATTGGTCCGTGGATCGATTTTTTATAGCTGAAATCAACATTGGATGAATCTTTTATCCTAATGGTTTTTTTTACGATTTCATAATCTACGTATCCGCTTTCGGTAAGATATTGATTCTCGTTTTCGGGATTCGATTGCTCATAATAAAAATCGACATCATCATTCTCGAACATCGTCAATCCATAGGCCAATTTCCGATTATGCCCTAGTAATGGGAAAGGGATACCCGCAATGTGGTAACCGTATTTTGAATATTCGGGAGTTTCTATATGAGCCTCATACCAAACCGAAGGTTGGGCAAAACCGATATGGGGATCATTGGCGAAAACAACTTTACCGTTCTTCGTTTTTTCTGGAGAAATGACCCAACTATTACTTCCTTCAAACAAAGGAATATTCAACGCACCCAAGGCCTTATTTATGACGGTTGTAAGATTGTTCTGTATGGAATCTGCTTCGGTAGGGTTATAGTTCCTTATCCATTCTGTATCTATACTTGAGCCTATGTTTAAATCCTTAAGATATTCTGGACCTAATTTGGTATTGATGGTTGTTAAAAGCGGATCGGTTTTATGCGCCATTGCGAAACTAAATGCCATATAACCAATGGTGTTGTAGACATCTTCTAAGGCAAAATCCTTTTTATCAATTCCAGTAAGGTAAAATTCTACAGGCGTCGGTCCTTCCTTTATAAATTGATTGATACCATCTAAATAGGCTTCTGCCAATAGAACTCCTGTATCATCTTTATCTACTTTTGCCACCGTAGCTTTTGAAGCATCGGCGATACCTAAAGATAAAAAGAACTTATCGGTACCTAACAGGTCTTTACCAAAAACTTCCGAAAGTCGGCCGCTGGCTATTCGTCTAAGTAATTCCATTTGCCACAAACGATCCTGAGCATGTACATAACCTAGTGCCCTAAATGCATCTATTTCGCTATCGCCATAAATATGTGGAATACCATAAGTGTCATAATAGACTTTTACTTCCTTCGTAAGGTTGGTAAGTTGTTGCTGTCCGGAATAGCTCGGTTTTAAGGTGTAAACGAAAACACCGATAACCAATGCCAAAACTGCAATAATAGTTAAAAGGATCAGGCCGATTTTCTTTAAGGTTCTCATCTTTACGTGAAGGTTTATGCCCCAAGTTAGAATTAATAAGAACAAAAAAACGTGTAGCCCTCCATTTTTATCGAGAAGTAGTTAACAGAGACCTTTTTACCAAAAAACTACTTATTATTTCTAAGTCCTTCCAACAACCACTTTTTATATGTGGGTACATCTGAATTTTGGATGGATGTATTCAATACCTCCAAATCCGGTGATAGCAATACATAAAACGGTTGAGAGATCGAATTAAAGTTGACATCTTGAAAAGTGCCCCATTTTTGGGCGATATTGTTAATCTCTTTCACACGACCGCTATCATATTGAAAATTGAATTTCTCGGCTTCGGGAAGTTCTTCTCGATCATCGGTATACAAGGAAATCAATACATAATTATCCTTTAAAATTGGGTATACCTCGGCATCACTCCAAACGTTTTCTTCCATCTTTCTACAGTTGACACAAGCCCAACCTGTAAAATCAAGTAAAATAGGTTTGTTTACTTCTTTGGCGTGGGCCAGCCCCGTCTCAAAATCTTTAAAGCAATCGATTCCTAAAGGACAATCGCTTTCCTGTTCGAAAACGCTATAAAATTCAGGTGGCGGAAAACCGCTTAGCAATTTCAAGGGTATTAGCTTCACAATTCCCAAAACAAGATAGATGGTAAATGCCAAACTGACGAAGGCCGTTAATTTGCGCCCTACCGATAGTTTCTTTACAGGACCATCATGGGGAAATCTGTAGAACCCGAATAGGTAAAGCGACATGGCAATTCCCAGAACAATCCAAATTCCTAAGAAAATTTCACGTTTTAATATTCCCCAATGACCCACCATATCTGCATTGGAGAGAAATTTCAAAGCCAAGCCCATCTCTAAAAATCCTAGAACTACTTTTACGGTAGTCATCCATCCACCCGATTTCGGTAGCGAATTTAACCAAGCCGGAAACAAAGCAAAAAGTGCAAATGGCAACGCTAACGCTACCCCGAAACCGGTCATACCAGCTGTTAAATTAGTTGCAACTTCCCCTTCTGCCAAGGTAGTACCTCCTAATAAACCTCCTAAAATCGGACCTGTGCAGGAGAAAGAAACAATAGCCAAAGTAACGGCCATAAAGAATATACCGATCACCCCACCGACTTTTGATGAAGCCGCATCCATTTTATTTGCCCAAGAACTTGGTAAAGTCAATTCATAATACCCAAAGAATGAAAACGCGAAGAACATGAAGATGATAAAGAACAAAAGGTTCAACCAAACGTTGGTAGCAATGGTGTTCAAAATCTGTGAATCTACAGAATCGAATAAATGAAAGGGAAGACTCAATAAAAAATAAATCAATACGATGAAGAAGCCATATAACAGGGCATTAATGATACCTTTTGATTTTTTCTGCGAATGCTTGGTGAAGAAAGAAACGGTTAAGGGAATCATTGGAAAGACACAAGGTGTCAAAAGTGCAATTAAACCTCCCAAAAATCCTAAACCGAAAATGACCCAAATGTTAGTTCCCGTGCTAATGGTATCTTGACCTTGAGTCAAAAGCTCCTTATTCTTTAAATCAAGCCGTAACTGCTGCCCTAGTTCCAAACTACGATCATCGACCGTTGTAATCAATTCTTCTGCCTCAGACCCATCCAAAGTAAATATGAACTTTTTATCCATAGGAATACAAACCTCTTTACACACCTGATAAAACAGATCAACATCAATCTGATTTACAGAAGGGTCCAAGATTTTGATACGTTGCTTGAAAATGGCTTTGTCTTTAAAGAACGTTTCCTCTACTTCAAAAATATCGCTGTATTCCGTTACTGTTTCACTTTCAAGCGTGCTATCTATTAATTCGTATACCGTTCCGGATCCGTTATAGGTGAATTCGCTTGGTAATGAACCGAATTCAGAAGTGAATTGAGAATACATGTGCCAACCCTCAATGATTTCGGCTTGCATCACCAGCTCAAATTCGGTATCTGAAATCTTATTTAATTGCTGCTCCCAAACAACGGGATTCTTTTCATCTTGACCATAGGACACAAACGGCATAACCAATATTAAAAGTAAAACTGCAATAATTCTCTTCATGTAATCTTTATTTTTAAAATCTCTTTACTCACATCATCTACCCTAAACCGATGGTCGGCTCGTCTACCGATTACCCAAACTATTCGATCTTCACTACACAACAACCATTGTTCATTTTTTTCAAAAATGTTCATTTTCTCATCCTTGAAAAATTTAGCAAGTTTTTTTTTACGGTTTAACCCGAAAGGATAAAAGTAGTCGCCTATTTTCCACTTTCTTACCAGTAAAGGATACTTTAACGCATCTTTTTGAACAAATATTTCTTTGGCATTATTCTCCCCTCTTTGTTCTACCGTATCTATATTCAAAACTATAGGAAACTCTAATGAACGCTCATTCTCTTGAATGAAAAATTCATCAGCATCCTCTTGCATTTTTTTAATTGGCGACAACCACAAAAATTCCCTACCCTTTAATAAAACATGTGTAGTTGACAATAACTGCTTACCACTCATGCCGTTCAATAAATCCTTTAGATTTTGCCATTCCGTAAATCCATATTCATTGAACAACCCATACAAAACAGCATCTAACGAAGCTAAGTTCGATAACGATTCTAAAGAAATCCTAAACTTTTCATCCTCTTGAATAAAAAGTTCAGCTTTTAATTTTTCAAGGTAATGGGTGGCAATAGATTGCGTTTGGTTTAAATATGCCATCGTATTTTGAAAATTACTCAAAAACGTAGGGTGAAGCTCGTTTAACTTTGGTATGATCTCTAAACGAATTTTATTCCTTAGATATTTGGTATCGGCATTACTGGCATCTTCGCGCCATTCTAAATTCTGGTTTTTGGCATAATAATTTAAAGCTTGCCTAGAGAAAGGCAATAAAGGCCTTCTTAAATAATCAGTTTTAGACGGAATTCCGGTTAGTCCATCAATTCCTGTTCCTCTTGAAAGGTTGATCAAAAATGTTTCCAGATTATCATTGGCGTGATGAGCGGTCAGTAAAAATGGGATATCATGTAGCTTCAACAATTTCTCGAACCAATTGTACCTTAAGTCTCGGGCCGCCATTTGAACCGAAACCTTATGCTGATTTACATAGCCAACCGTATCGAAATGGGTCACATAAAAGGTTCTATTCAACTTTTCGGTGTGTTTACGAACAAATTCCTCATCATTATCACTTTCCCTTCCCCTTAATCTAAAATTGCAGTGAGCTACGGAAAACTGCAAATGGGCCTGTTGACATAGTTCGGTAAGAACCATACTATCCAAACCTCCACTACAGGCAATCAAAAAATGATTGTCGACTAGTTCTGGAAAGTTTATTTCAATATGTTTTTTAAACTCCGCTAACACACAATAAAGGTATATAAGTCGCCCTATTAATTTGGGCATTAACTATTATATTTTCAAATTGAACTTTAAAACTACTATTGTGATATTGCTTCTGAAAAAGAATTAAGTTTTTCTTTATGAGATTTGGCCAAATCTCCGTTTATAATTCCATTTTTTTCATCGAAGTTCTGTCCATAATTAGGCAGTGAAAATTTCTCTACAACCTCACCTTTAAATCGAATAAGCATTTTTTCGGCTGCCTCTAGAGCTCCAACCGCTCCGCGCCCTCCTGGTGATGCGGCCATCAAAAAAATCTTTTTATCGATCAAAAATTTCTGGTCAACTCTAGAAAGCCAATCCAATAAATTCTTAAAATAGGCAGACGGATAACCGTTATGCTCATTAACGGCAATAATCAAGCCTTTGGCATTACGTATTTCATTCATCAGTTCAACCAAAGAATTTGAGTGTCCGTTTTCCTTTTCATAATCCTCACTATACATAGGAAACGGGTAATCTACCATATTCAATACGCCGATTTTTTCATCCTGTAGTAAAGAAGCAGTGTATTCTAGTAATTTATAATTGATGGAAGTTGAAGAATTACTCCCTGTAAATGCTAAAACATAACTCATAAACCCTATTTTTTATAAGATTGCGAATTTAATTCAAAACAGATACATATGAACTTATTTTATCTAATTTTGACCTGTCAAACATCCAAACATACTGTTTTATAAGTATATAGGATATACTACTTACTATGAGCAATCCTACAGCCAGATTGTATTTTTTGGACGCCATACGCGCCTGGGCTATCTTAATGATGTTACAAGGTCATTTTATTGACGGCCTTTTGGATAACGCCTTTAGAGACGACAGTAATATCTTTTTCAGCGTTTGGAAATATTTCAGAGGAATTACCGCACCCGTCTTCTTTACCGTATCTGGTTTTGTGTTCACTTTTCTTTTAATACGCTCTTCAGAAAAGGGCTGGAGCAATCCTAGAGTTAAAAAAGGTATTAAGCGAGGTGTAGAATTACTAGCGATTGGTTATTTACTTCGAATGAACCTGTTTGGCCTTTTCAAGGGAGAACTTTATGATTCATTCTTTCTGGTAGATGTACTTCACTGCATTGGTCTATCGCTTTTAACCATTATCGGGGTTTACTTGATGACCATCAAGAAAAGGAAATGGATTTTCCCCAGCTTACTTTTGAGCATCACACTAATATTGTTCATTTTTGAACCTTTATACAAACCGAATTCTTTTGAAATTTTACCCCAGTTCATCGCCAATTATTTTACCAAAACCAACGGTTCTGTTTTCACGATTATCCCATGGTTAGGATATGCGACCATAGGTAGTTTCCTTTCCATTCTTTTTACAAAATATCAAGCGTACAAAAATGTGTACCGATACATTATTCCTATTTGTATCGCAACAGGAGCGGCATTACTGTTTTTATCTTCGGATATGTTTTATTCTCTTTATGAACTTACAAATATCACCTTGTTCAAATCCATATTCGCGAATAACTATCTCTTTATAAGATTAGGTGATGTTTTTCTGGTTTTTTCTGTATTCATGATATTTCGCAACCTATTGATGCATCCTACGATTTTAAAATTAGGACAAAGCACTTTAACAATTTACATAGTCCACTTTATTATTCTTTACGGAACCTTTACAGGATTGGGGCTTTATCGATATTTCCATCATTCCTTACATCCATGGGTCGCGGTTCCCGGTGCTATTCTATTTATGTTGACCAGCACCTTTTTCTCGCTACGATACGAAGCTCATAAGGAAGAAATCAAAGCCTTTGTTTCCAATGGAATTTCCACTACCAAGATTTACCTTGAGCAGTTTACCATTGACGCTTTTGAAGTCATACGGAGTTTAACCGAACGTATTCTTAGAGTTCTTGGTTTTATAAAAAATTAAGTGAATTAAAATATCCTCAAATAAAAAAAGCAGCCAATTGGCTGCTTTTTTACTTGAACTACTTGATATAATTTTAAATATGCATCGCACGGTTGTCCGTTGCCGCCATTGCCGCTTCTTTAACTGCTTCGGCATACGTTGGGTGTGCATGGCTCATTCGGGCAATATCTTCAGCAGAAGCCCTAAACTCCATTGCCGTAACTGCCTCCGTAATTAAATCAGCACAACGCGCACCTATCATATGCACCCCTAAAACTTCATCGGTTTTCTTATCGGCTAAAATTTTCACGAATCCATCAGTATCCATACTTGCCCTTGAACGTCCTAAAGCGCGCATCGGAAACTGTCCGGATTTATACTCCACTCCTGCTTCTTTCAATTCTTCTTCGGTCTTACCAACGGCGGCAACCTCTGGCCATGTATAAACCACTCCAGGAATCAAGTTATAATCAATATGCGGTTTTTGACCCGCTAACTGTTCCGCTACCAAAGTACCTTCCTCTTCTGCTTTATGTGCCAACATCGCGCCTTTGATGACATCTCCAATGGCATAAATGTTACCTACACTGGTCTTTAAATGTTCATCCACAATTACTTTCCCCCTATCGTCAAGTTTCACGCCGGCCGCATCGGCATTTAAACCATCGGTATATGGCCTTCTACCAACAGCAACCAAGCAATAATCCCCTTCAAAGACAACTTCTTCTCCTTTTTTGTCATCGGCCTTTACAATTACCGTATCGCCATTTCGCTCTACCGATTTAACTTTATGGGAAAGTGCAAATTTTACTTTTTGCTTTTTCAGGACTTTCATCAACTCTTTCGAAAGTGCGCCATCCATACCGGGAATAATGCGATCCATATATTCAACGACAGTAACCTCTGCCCCTAGTCTCTTATATACCTGACCCAATTCCAAACCGATAACCCCTCCACCGATAACAATCATGTGTTTTGGAATCTCCCTTAACTTTAAAGCTTCGGTAGAAGTAATGATACGTTCCTTATCTATTTTAATGAACGGCAGGGTCGATGGTTTTGATCCTGTGGCAATGATTATATGCTTTGCTTCTATTTCTTCGGTCTTACCATCGTTCTTTTTAATGTCTATGTGAGTGGCATCCTTAAAACTCCCTAAACCTTCAAATACGGTGATTTTATTTTTGTCCATCAAGAATTGAATCCCTTTCGTGGTCTGATCGACCACATCTTGCTTTCGCCCGATCATTTTTTCCAAATTCACCTTGATCTCTCCTGGTATATCGATTCCATGCTCCTCGAAGTGGGTTATGGCATCCTCGTAATGATGTGAAGAATCTAACAAGGCCTTAGATGGTATACATCCTACATTTAAACAGGTTCCACCTAATGTGGAATATTTTTCAATTATCGCCGTTTTCATTCCTAATTGCGCACAACGTATCGCTGCAACGTATCCTCCCGGTCCTGAGCCAATTATGGCTACATCATATTGATCCATAAAATATTTGTTTTCTAATGTGTTACAAAATTAATACTATTTTTAGTTTTAAAGCGGTATAGCCGTAGAATGCTTGACCTCTTTTATGGTAAACGAACTTTGGGTACTCCCGATATGGTTCATTGCGGTAAGCTTATTGACCATAAAATTTCGATAATCATCCATATCCTTTACATGTATTTTTAAAAGATAGTCATAGTCGCCGCTCAGATGATAGCATTCAACCACTTCATCTAATCGAAGTACCTGTGCCTCAAATTGGGCAATATTATCCTTTGTATGTTGAACGAGCTTAAGATGACAAAAAACCGTAAAGTTTTTATCTACTATGACCTTATCAACTAGGGCAACATAATTCCTAATAGCTCCTGTACGCTCTAAACGTTTAATACGCTCATAAACAGCAGTGGTAGATAGGCCTAAAAACACAGCATATTCTTTTGTTGTTTTTTTACTATCTGCTTGTAGGAGCTCTAATAACTTTCTATCGGTATCGTCTAGTTTCATTATGAATGTAATTCTAACATATCCCGTAAAAATAACGATTTATAGTTTTTAATTCTAAAAACAGTATCTACTTAGTTTTATAAACTATAATTCGTAATTTGTATTGACTTTACAACTACAACACTATAATTTCACTTAAAATTTTATAACATGAGTCAAAAAACTATTAATGATTTACAAGACCTACAATATTTCGGAGAATACGGTGGTGTAAATCCCTCCGTTTCAGATTCTTCAACGTATACATTTCTATCGGCTAAAACTATGTTCGACACTTTTGAGGGAAATACCGAAGGTTGTTATCTCTATAGCCGCCATTCTTCCCCATCAAATCTATATCTTGGAGAGGCATTAGCAGCTCTAGAAGGAACGGAATCTGCTAATGTCACCGCTAGTGGAATGGGTGCCATTACCGCAGTCATATTACAACTCTGCAATGCGGGCGACCATATTATTAGTAGTAGGACCATATACGGAGGCACCTATGCTTTCCTAAAGAATTTTTTAGTGAAATTCGGAATTAAAACTACCTTTCTGGACATTACCGATTTGGATGCGGTTGCTGCAGCCATTACTGCTAAAACCAAAATGATTTATTGTGAAAGTGTAAGCAACCCCTTGTTAGAAGTTGCAGATATTTCCGCTCTTTCCCGTATTTCCAGAAAAAACGAAATCCCTTTGGTGGTCGACAATACATTTTCTCCCCTTTCTGTAACGCCCGCAAAGTTAGGTGCTGACATAGTTGTTCATAGTCTTACGAAATTCATTAATGGAACCAGTGATTGTGTAGCTGGTGTTGTTTGTGGAACCACTGAACTCTGTTTGAGCCTTAAAGACGTGAATAACGGTGCCGGAATGCTGCTGGGCAGTACCCTGGACAGTCTTCGTGGGGCATCGATATTGAAGAACATGCGAACATTGCATATCCGTATTAAAAAACATAGTGAAAATGCGATGTTCTTGGCGAAAAATTTTGAACAAGATGGACTTCCTATCGTTTACCCAGGTCTTTCCTCTCATCCTGGGCATATGATCATGGAAGACCAAATGAATACCGAGTATGGCTATGGAGGAATCATGACCATTGACGTAGGTTCTTTAAAAAATGCAAATGCCTTGATGGAACTAATGCAGGAAAGGAAACTCGGTTATTTGGCCGTTAGTCTTGGTTTTTATAAGACGTTGTTCAGTGCCCCCGGAAGTTCGACATCTTCAGAAATTCCTATGGAAGAACAACAGGCAATGGGACTTGGCGACGGGCTTATTCGCTTCTCGATTGGATTGGATGATGACATTGAGCGCACCTATTACTCAATGAAAAAATGCTTGATGGACCTTAAAATATTGAATGACACCGCGGTAAATGCATAGTTCTCAATTTTGAAAAGAGTTTGCACATCCGTTTCATAAATCGTAATATTACGTACGAACCAAACGTCTATTTGATGGCAGACCACAACACCAATGAGCATAGGGAAAATGAACATATCGTAGCCAATAAACAGCTCAATCTTCTCGAAGCCTTGATTCCGGTAGTTCTATTAATGGCTATGTTGGCCTATAATATATTCTTTGCGGAGGGAGAATGGTTCGGCGGATATTCAAACCAGATTATTTTATTGATAGGTGGGGGTTTCGCGGCCATTGTTGGTTTTTTGAACAACACAAAAATATCGACCATGGTAGCTGAAATATGGGAAAATCTAAGAAGCGTTCTCGTCCCTATCATGATTCTATTTTTAGTGGGTGCTTTGGCAGGTACTTGGTTGGTGAGTGGTATTATCCCTGCCATGGTCTATTATGGTCTAAAAGTATTGAGTCCTGCTATATTTTTACCTGCTTCTATTGTCATTGCCGCTATAATTTCCATTGCCACAGGTAGTTCTTGGACCACGTCCGCAACGGTAGGCATAGCCTTAGTGGGTATTGGAACGGCCTTAGGCATTCCCACAGGTATGATTGCAGGAGCGGTAATTTCAGGGGCTTATTTTGGGGATAAAATGTCCCCCTTAAGCGACACGACCAATTTAGCACCGGCCATGGCGGGAACAGATTTGTTCACCCACATAAAATATATGATCTTAACGACGGGTCCCACAATTGTGTTAACCCTCATCGCTTTTTCAATATTAAGCTTAAACATCGATACCTCGGGCACGGCCGATGTCACAGGCCTATTGCAAACTATAGACCAGACCTTTAATATCACTCCTTATTTATTCATAGTCCCCTTAGTAGTAATAGCCCTAATACTTTTGAAAACAAAACCGCTTTTAGCATTGGGCATCGGCGTCGTATTGGCTGGAGTTTTCGCCTTTATATTTCAACCTGAAATTTTGGATAATTTATCCGATTCTAAATTGAATGCTGTTTTCAATTCCGTTTTTACGGATACTGCCATTGTTACGGATAATGAAAAATTGAACGAACTCTTTAGTGCTGGCGGAATGGCAGGTATGCTCTGGACCATATATCTCATTTGTTGTGCGATGGTTTTTGGAGGTGTAATGGACGGTATAGGTGCCTTATCACGAATAACCCAATCTTTATTGTCCGTCGCAAAAAGTGTTTTTGGCCTTTTTGCAAGTACGGTATTAAGTTGTATTGGTTTAAATGTTATTGCAAGTGATCAATATTTAGCGTTGGTCATTCCCGGAAAAATGTTTAAAAAAGCATATCAAGATAAAGGCTTGGCACCAGAAAATTTAAGTAGAACCTTAGAAGATTCAGGTACGGTCACTTCTGTTCTTATTCCGTGGAATACCTGCGGTGCCTATCAATCTGGAGTATTAGGGGTAAGTGTGTCCGAATATTTCGCCTACGCAATTTTCAATTGGCTTAGCCCGATTATGACACTTGTATTCGCTGCTTTTAATATCAAGATTAGACAATTGGCCACAAATAAATATTGATTTTTTTCCATTTTAACATCTAAATTCCACGATACTGTTAATTCGATAATATAATTGCCAAAAAAGAAACTCATTATCAACAAATGGGGGCTAATTATTTTGCTATTCTAAATAATTATTTTGCTATTGAAAATTCTAATCTAGATAGCCATATAAGCCCTGTGCAAATCTTAATTTTGTACCATAATTAATTATAAATAAAACATCAATTATGGCATTTGTAGGAAAAAAATTCCCCAATCTCAATGTTAACGCAATGAATGAAATGGGCGATACTTTTAAAATCAATGTTTTGGAAGAAGCCCAGAAAAATAATAAAAAGGTCATTTTGTTTTGGTATCCAAAGGACTTTACATTCGTATGTCCTACAGAACTTCACGCATTTCAAGCTGCCTTAGGAGAGTTTGAAAAAAGAAATACCATGGTTATCGGCGCCTCGTGTGATACACCAGAAGTACATTTTGCGTGGCTAAGCACAGATAAGGACAACGGAGGAATAGAAGGGGTTACCTACCCTATTCTAGCGGATAGTAATAGAAATTTGGCCGCTACTTTAGATATTTTGGATATCACCGACAAAACCTATGATGAGGAAAATGATGTAATTACGGTTGAAGGAGATAACGTAACTTACCGTGCCACTTTTTTGATCGATGAAGAAGGTACTGTATTCCACGAAAGTATTAATCACATGCCACTAGGTAGAAACGTTAACGAGTACCTACGTTTAATAGATGCCTATGCCCATGTTCAAGAGGTTGGCGAAGTATGCCCTGCTAACTGGGAAAAAGGTAAAGATGCAATGTCGGCCAATAGAGAAGGTGTTGCAAGCTACCTTTCTACACACGCAAATTAGAACCGAAGAGAGTTTTTAATGGTATAATCCAAAATAACTAAAATCATGTTACTAGAATTAGAGGAGGATAATTTACAGGAAATACTAGATACCAACGATAATGTTGTCGTTCAATATTCAGCGCCTTGGTGTGGTAATTGCAGAATAATGAAACCTAAGTTCAAAAAAGAAGCTTCTACTCATGAGAACCTGACATTTGTTCTTGTGGATGCTGAAAAGTTCCCTGAGTCTAGAAAGCTTGCCAACGTGAGCAATTTACCAACTTTCGCCTCTTTTGAGAAGGGAAAGTTCAAAAACCAGGTTCAAACGAACAAGTATGATCTTTTAAAAGAATTGATTAGTGAGGTTGCCCATAATTAAATTACTGACTGAGTTCATAGAGGAAAAGGATAGTGATTACGTTTTAGAGACTATTGAAACCCTAGAAGCGTTAACCGAACTACCGTCATTGAAAGATGAAGAATTGGACGTTATAGGCGAATTGATCTCCAACATGTACGGAGCTTTAGACGTAGTCAAGAGCATAGAGAACGGAACCCCTAAAAAAGAAGCCATCAACCAATTTATGCAACGAGTTTTAGGCTCCATAGATTCCTAAAACCATTAAATTCGATAGCTAAAAGTCCTTTCAACTTTGAGAGGACTTTTTTTATTGGAATCCCTTACGTTTCAACTTTATATTCTTTAATTTCACAACTTCAAATAATAAGAAAAAGAAAATGGCTTCCATAACACTAAAAGGTTCATCCGTACATACGATAGGTTCTTTACCAACTATCGGTGAAAAAGCACCAGAATTTGAATTGACAAAAAATGATTTATCCACGGTTAAGCTTTCAGATTACGAAGGCTCTAAGGTAGTTCTGAATATATTTCCAAGTGTGGATACAGGTACTTGTGCGCAATCTGTTAGACAGTTCAATAAAGAAGCCGCAGAATTAGATAACACCATAGTACTGTGCATTTCTAAGGATCTTCCTTTTGCACAGGCACGTTTCTGTGGTGCCGAGGGAATTGACAACGTAGAAATGCTTTCCGACTTTAGGGATGGTAATTTTGGAAAAACATATCATGCAGATTTTTCAGATGGTCCGTTGGCTCCATTACACTCAAGAGCGGTAGTTGTAATTTCCGAAAACCGAACGGTTTTGTATACAGAACAAGTAGCTGAAATCACTGACGAACCTAATTATAAAGCGGCCTTAGAAGCGCTAATGAATTAATTAATAACAATCTTATGCCCAAGGAATCTTTTTTGGTCAACCGTATTAAAAGTGTTGGTTTTGCCTTTAAAGGTGCCTTATTACTGATACGAACAGAAGCAAGTATAAAAATTCAGGTTTTCATTACTATCGTAATGACAATAGCCGGTTTCTATTTTAATATTTCTACTACTGAATGGATCCTTCAAATTTTTGCAATTGCCATGGTGCTGGGTATCGAAGGAATGAATACCGCCGTTGAAAAAATATCCGATTACATTCAACCGGAATTCGATGTAAAAATCGGATTTATAAAGGATATTTCTGCCGGTGCGGTTATGTTGGTTTCAATAGCATCATCCATAATAGGTCTTATCATTTACTTGCCCAAGATTATTTAAGGAGTAAGAAGGTTTCCAATAGCTTATCGTAAATTTGTAATTTAGCACTAGAATAAAAGATTTAATGGCAAAAAAGGCAACTAAATCAAAGCCAAAACCTACTAAAAAAGGATCACCATTTAAATTATCCAAACAGAATAAAATCATTTTGGGTAGTTTGTTGATGCTTTTTAGTATCGCACTTTTCTTCTCCTTTATTTCCTTTTATTTCAATTGGCAAGATGACCAAAGCCTTCTTACGGAATTTAAAGATCGTAATGAAGAGGCGAAAAACCTATTGAATAAGTTTGGGGCAAGTATTAGCCACTTTTTCATGTATAAAGGTTTTGGCGTTGCAACCCTTATACTTCCATTTCTAGTTTGCATTACGGGTATTTATCTATTCTTGGGACTCCCCTTAAAAGCCTTATTTAAAAAATGGATTTGGGGATTACTTTTTATCATTTGGATATCAATTGCGTTGGGCTTTTTTGCTTTAAATAGTCCTCTCTTAGGCGGATTGATCGGCTATGAAATGAATGATTTCCTTCAAGACTATGCGGGTAAAATTGGGGTGCTGCTACTCTTGGTTTTTGGATTAATCTTTATTTTAGTCCGATTGTTCAAAATCACACCTGAAGATATTTCCGAATTTTTCAAATCTAAAAAAGAAGCAATCTCATCCGAATTTAAGGCCAGCAAAGAACGAAAAGCAGCTATCGATGATGAAGTACTTACCACATCTTTGGAAGATGAAACTCCTGTAACAGTTGATACCTACACCCATAAAGCTGAAATTCCACATTTAGAAAAAGAAAAGGACCAGAACGAATTAGAGATTTCAAATCCCTCTGAAGAGGAAACCCTTGCCATGGAAGTGGAACAAGTAATTGAAGAGCCCGAAGAAATAGATATCCTAGCCAGTAAATTGGTAGATGACTTCGGTGAGTTTGATCCTACCTTGGAGTTGGGCAATTATAAATTCCCTACCATTGAGCTTTTAGATCAGCACGGCGTAACAGGTGGAATCACTATAAACCAAGAAGAGTTAGAGGAAAACAAAAATAGAATTGTTGATACCCTCAAAAATTATAAAATAGGTATTGCACAAATAAAAGCTACGATTGGGCCAACGGTGACTTTATATGAAATTGTTCCCGATGCCGGTGTACGTATCTCAAAAATTAAAAATTTAGAAGATGACATCGCTTTATCGTTAGCAGCGTTAGGCATACGTATCATTGCGCCTATTCCCGGAAAAGGTACCATAGGTATTGAGGTGCCCAATAAAAATGCAACGGTGGTCTCGATGCGTTCGGTGATTGCTTCCAGCAAATTTCAAAAGGCTGAAATGGAATTACCGATTGCCTTTGGTAAAACAATCAGCAATGAAACGTTCGTGGTGGATTTAGCAAAAATGCCTCACTTACTAATGGCGGGTGCTACTGGGCAAGGAAAATCGGTAGGCCTTAATGCCGTACTGACATCACTGCTGTACAAAAAACATCCAGCTGAGGTAAAATTTATTTTGGTGGATCCCAAAAAAGTGGAATTAACACTTTATAATAAAATAGAGCGTCATTTCTTGGCAAAACTACCCGATTCGGAGGAAGCCATTATTACAGACAATACGAAAGTGATCCACACCTTAAATTCACTTTGTATTGAAATGGACAATCGCTATGAATTATTAAAATTGGCGATGGTGCGTAACTTAAAGGAATACAACACTAAGTTCAAGGCGCGTAAATTGAATCCTAACGACGGGCATAAATTTTTACCGTACATCATCCTGGTTATCGATGAATTTGCAGATTTGATCATGACCGCGGGTAAAGAGGTGGAGACTCCGGTAGCGAGGTTGGCACAGTTAGCTAGAGCAATCGGCATCCATTTGATCATTGCAACACAAAGACCATCGGTAAACGTTATTACAGGTATTATAAAAGCTAATTTCCCGGCGAGATTGGCATTTAGGGTAACCTCTAAAATAGATTCCAGGACAATTCTAGATACTCAGGGTGCAGATCAATTGATCGGTAGAGGAGACATGTTGTTCACCCAAGGGAACGATGTCACCCGTATTCAGTGTGCGTTCGTTGACACTCCCGAGGTGGCTAAAATCACCGAATTTATCGGTAGCCAACGTGCCTATCCCGAAGCTTATGAACTTCCAGAATATGTTGGCGAAGATTCTGGCACGAGTGTTGATTATGATATAGCCGATAGGGATAAAATGTTCCGAGAAGCGGCCGAGGTAATCGTTATTGCGCAGCAAGGTTCCGCTTCCTTGATACAACGTAAATTGAAGTTAGGATACAACCGCGCTGGTCGTATCATCGATCAATTGGAAGCCGCAGGCATTGTAGGCCCGTTTGAGGGAAGTAAAGCCAGACAGGTTTTGGTATCGGACATGGTAGCCCTTCAACATTTATTGGATAATGAAACAAATTAAAAAGAAATGAAAAAATTATTTAGTGTTTTAACGATTATGTTTACCGCAACTATAGCTCATGCCCAGGATGCAAACAAAGCAAAGGCGCTGTTAGATGAAGTCTATAATAAAGTAAAAAGCTACGATAATATCTATGTCGATTTCAAGTTCGACCTAAAAAATGCGGAAGCAGGCATCAATCAAGAAACTAGGGGTGACGTCACCATGGCCGGAAATAAATATGTATTCAATTACTTAGGATCAAAGCAATTGTTCGATGGTAAAAAAGTATACACCATTGTTCCTGAAAATGAAGAAGTGACTATTGAGGATAAATCTGATGATGAAAATGCGATGACGCCTTCAAAAATGCTCACCTTTTATAAGGAAGGACATAATTATGCTTGGGATATTTTACAAGATGTACAAGGAAGAAAAATACAATATGTAAAATTGACCCCAATAGATTCCGATACCGAAATAAAATCAAGATTATTGGGAATAGATATGGGCACCAAACATATCTATAAATTGATCGAAACAGGAAAAAATGGCACCAAGACGACCATCACTGTTAATTCTTTTAAAACGGATCAAGATTTATCCAAAACCTTATTTACTTTTGATGAAGCTAAATATAAGGATGAAGGCTATTTCATTCTAAGAAATTAGAACTATTGAGAATCCTAGACCGATATATCCTATCCAGGTTTGTCTTTAATTTTGTCAGTTCGTTTGTAATATTGATGTTCATCTTCATATTTCAAACGATTTGGCTTTTTATCGACGACCTTGCCGGTAAAGGTTTGGATATTGCCATCATAGGAAAGTTCCTGTTCTATTTAATGCCCGACCTTACCGAAAAAGTTCTACCCCTTACCGTACTTTTGTCCTCCATTCTAACCTTTGGGTCCATAGCTGAGAATTATGAATTCGCAGCCATGAAAGCGTCGGGAATTTCGTTGCAACGCGCCATGCTCAGCCTAATTATTTTTGTGACCATCCTTGGGGGAGTCACCTTCTTTTTTGCAAACAATGTAATTCCACTATCGCAACGTAAGATATATAATCTAAGACGGAACATTGCCAAGGTGAAGCCTGCTGCCGTAGTATCGGAAGGGGTGTTCAGTGATTTTGAAGGAATGAACATAAAAGTGGACGAAAAATATGGAGATAATGACCGATTTTTACGGAATGTGATTATTCATACAAAATCGAATAATAATATCAATACAAGGGTCATAAAGTCAGAAACAGGTGAACTTATCAGTAGTGAAGAATCTGACCTTATTCAATTGGTTTTGCATAACGGACATTTATACGAAGATGTTGAAACCAAAAGTAACGACAGTAAGATGAAGTTTCCTTTTGCCCAAGCGAATTTCGACACCTACACCATGAACATTGAAATACCTGAAATCAACAACGATGAGTTGGAAGAGGAACGGGATATCAGTACAGATAAGATGAAGAATATTTCACGCTTAACGAAAGATATAGACTCCTTAAAAGGAGACAACTATAAGATTGTACGTGCCTTCTCCAAGAATATTGAAAGTAGAATAGGTATGTTCGTTCCGTTAACTGTTAAAAATACCGATTCCACTAAAACTAATGTGGTTTCTAAAAAAGATTCCATCATCAACGAAAATGCAGCAAAAGCTAAAGCCAATATTGCTTTGCAAGATTCTATAAAAGGAAACATATTAAGCATTTTTCCCGAATGGCAGCAAATGCAAATTATAAGCAGCGCAAAAAATGCCACAAGCAGTATCCTAGGTTCGGTAAGTGGCAAAAAAGAAGAACTGCAAAAGCGATACAAAATTTACAACATGCATATTCTATCGCTCCACAACAAATACGCGTTGGCTTTTTCTTGCATCATCTTATTTTTTGTAGGAGCTCCCTTAGGCGCAATCATTAGAAAAGGCGGTTTAGGTCTTCCAATGGTAATCGCCATTGTGCTTTTTTTAATCTATTATTTTATCGGAGTATTCGCCAGTAATTATGCGAAAGAAGGCAGTATAAATCCTATTCTTGGGGCATGGCTTTCTACACTGATCATGTTACCTTTGGGAGTGTTTTTGACAAAAAGAGCTACGGAAGATAAGGGATTAATGAGTTTTGGGGTAATAACGGATTTCTTTAAAAATCTGTTCAAAAAAAAAGATAAAAGTTGAGGCCATGACCATGACAGCACATAAGAAAATACAACTGAATACCATTGAAGAAGCCATTGCGGACATTAAGGCCGGTAAAGTAATTATTGTTGTTGATGATGAAAATCGTGAAAATGAAGGCGATTTTCTTGCTGCCGCAGAATTGGCGACAACAGCTACCGTGAATTTTATGGCAACACATGGCAGAGGACTTATTTGCGCTCCATTGACTGAAGGACGTTGTAAGGATTTAGGGCTAGATATGATGGTCAATACCAATACGGATCCTTTGGAAACCGCCTTCACCGTATCGGTAGATTTAAGGGGAAATGGAGTGACGACAGGGATTTCAGCTTCTGACAGATCAAAAACAGTTTTTGCCTTGACCGACGAAAATACCAGACCCCATGATTTGGCAAGACCTGGCCATATTTTCCCTTTAGTGGCAAAAGAAGGTGGTGTTCTTAGAAGAACAGGACATACGGAAGCCGCCATAGATTTTGCTAGACTTGCAGGATTGAAACCTGCCGGGATCATCGTAGAAATCATGAACGAAGATGGTAGCATGGCCCGCCTTCCGGAGTTGATGAAAGTGGCTGAAAAATTCGACCTCAAAATAGTTTCTATAGAAGATCTTGTCGCTTACCGTATGGAGCACGATAGTCTAATAGAAAAAGTGACCGATTTTGAAATTACCACCAGATTCGGAGATTTTAGATTACGAGCTTATAAGCAAACGACCAACAATCATATTCATTTAGCACTAACCAAGGGAACATGGAAGTCTGATGAAAAAATATTGACCCGTATCAATTCTACATTGATCAACAATGATATATTAGGCACTTTGACCCATAACCCCGATGAAAAATTGGAAGATATGTTCAAAACCGTCAACCAAGAAGGGAAAGGAGCTATTGTTTTTATTAATCAGGATGCGGAATCACTGAACTTACTTTCTCGATTGAATGAATTGAAAGAATTGCAAAAACAAGGCATACATAAAGCACCAAAAATAGAGATGGACAATAGGGATTTCGGTATTGGTGCGCAAATATTACATGATTTGGGCATTCACAAAATGAGACTATTAACGAATAGTTTACAAGCTAAACGTGTAGGCATTGTTGGTTATGGATTGGAAATTATAGAGTATGTTTCCTATTAATTCCCTATAAAAATTTCGATAGTACGGTTCTCATTTTCTGTGCGCGATTATGAACTTGTTCTTCCGTCCAACTTAACTTTATCAAACAGGAGATAGTTCTACCTATCCACTCATCAGATTTCGAAAAGTCCGCTTTCGAATAATCGGGCAATTGTTGAATCACTTCTTGCGGAAGCTTGCCGAGCGATGTAAGATTGGTCAAATGGTCCCACTTTCTATAATAGTGCCAATTATTATCGAACCAATAAAAACAAGCATCTACACCAGCATTACTTAAAGCTAAATTTACCTGTTCAGCAACTTCTTGTCTGGGCAGAAAGAAACTCAAAAACGAATAGTTCTCCACTCCTCCGATAGGAACCCTTCTAAACGTAACACCAGAAAGCGGTTCGATAGATTTCCTTAGTATTGTATAATGCTTTTTCTGTATTTCCAGAAATTCGTCCAAACGCTGTAATTGTGCACAGCCTACGGCAGCGTTCAATTCAGATATCCTAAAATTATACCCTAAAAACGGATGTGTTTCCGCTCCCCTATCTTTACCAACATGGTCATGCCCATGGTCGGAATAATGGTCTGCATTCTTAAGGTATTCATCAGTATCAGTAATAATGGCACCACCCTCACCACAGGTGATGGTTTTTACATAATCAAAAGAAAAACAACCTAAATCTCCATAACTCCCCAAGGGCTTCCCATCATATGAACCTCCAATAGCCTGACAAGCATCTTCCACCAACAGCAAATTATACTTGGTGCAAATATTCTTTAAGGCTTTAAGGTCGGCCATTGAACCACACATATGCACGGGCATGACCACTTTAGTCCTTGGGGTTATTGCCTTTTCAACAGCTATAGGATCCAATGTTAGCGTATCATCAACGTCTACCAAAATAGGAACGGCACCTATGGCCAATATAGATTCAAAACTGGCTACAAAGGTAAATGTTGGTACGAGCACTTCATCACCTGCACCTACTCCTGCACTTACCAAAGCTACTGTCAATGCCGCAGTACCACTACTGACCAATTGGGCATGTTTAGTACCCATACGACTTGCCAACGCCTTTTCCAATTCTAACGCTTTCCATTGATTGTTACGCATTCCATCAAAACCATAGCGCATCAATACACCGGTATCTAAAACCTGCTGTACCTGACTTTTTTCACTTTCTCCGAACAGTTCAAACCCTGGCATTCTTTATAATTTTAATAATTACACAAATCTTGATCAATTTATTGATAAAACCAAAGTTTAATGGCCAGTATCACCACCATGACAATCAAGAATTTTTTGATGAATCCATCACCTTTCTTGACCGATACCCTACTGGCTACCCATGCGCCACTACCATTGCCAATGGCAAGGATAAACCCAATTTTCCAATTCACCTGGTCATTAATGGCAAAAACAATTAACGCCGAAACCATATACATGAATACAACCGAGACCTTAGTTGCGTTGGAACGTACCAAGGTCATTTTGCTAACATAATGAAGAAATAACATCATTATAAAGCCCAAGCCCGCATTTATGAAACCCCCATAAATACCAAAAAAGAAAAATGCGATAATCCCAAGCCAAAGATATTTTCCGGTTAATCGCTCCTGAACCTCCTTCATTCCTATTTTAGGTCCGAATGCAATGATAAGAACCACACAGACCATCACTATGGCCAATATTCGATTGAACAACGCACCACTAATATCAATTGCCAAATAGGCGCCTATTATTGAACCAACAAAAGCAGAAATACCCAAATAAACATTAAAGGGAAACGTACTCACTCCTTTACTTTTAAAACCTTCGGTAGCGATAGCGGTTTGGAATATAATGGCGACTCTATTGGTGCCGTTCGCCAAGGTGGATGGTAGTCCTAGAAAAATAAGGATAGGAAGGGAAAGTAGAGCACCCCCACCGGCAACGGTATTTATAAAACCAACAATAAATCCAACCAAAATTAATAAAGGATAGGCGTACCATTCTTCCATAAAACAAAGGTAATTGGAAATTATGTATTCCTAATGTTGACAGAACACCAGCAATTATAAGACCTCTACACCTATTAAAGCGATGTATGGAATGCCGCGGGGTTTAATTTTTTATACCCGAAAGACTTCATCTGGTCAAACGCTTCTTCCACCATTTCGACCGGTAATTTACACGTGTTATTCTGGCAAACATAAATGAGGGTTCGGTCTGTAAAAAATCTATCCTTGAACAAAGCCATATCACTAGTTTCTAAACTGCCCGCCAATAAGGTGTTTACAAGGTGATTTTTATTCATTTCGGTAATAAGCGCTTGTGCATTTTCACCGACTATTGCGATTTCATAATACGGATAGGTCTGATTTAATAACAATGATCCCCAAGAACCGTAGCTAATGGCCTGTTTTTCAAATTCATCAACTAACAAGGCACCCATAACTCCTGCCTTTTTCAAATAATTCTTGTCATAATCAAAATGGCCTAGCCAAAATAGATTTTGGGCCATTATGGCATTGGCGGAAGGAGCCACCCCATCTACCGTGTTTATAATTTTTGGAATCATTTCGTTAGGGGCATTGTAATAGAATAATCCAGAATCACTGGTATATTTTTCTATTGCTGTGTCCATCAATTCCTTGGCCATCTCTGAATACTTGATCTCTAAAGTTACCTCGTACAATTTTAGCGCACTTTTGGCGAGCAAAGCATAGTCTTCTAAGAAAACCTCCTTTTGTCTACTATTGGTGGTACAGGAATGTACCAACTCCTTATTTTTATAATTGTTCGATTTTAGGTATTCGAAGATTGATTTTGCCTCGTTCAAATAGACTTCTTTCCCAAAGCTTTTATAGGCCTCTATCAAACCATCGATCAACAGTGCATTCCATGAAGTAATGATTTTATAATCCTTAGAAGGGGTATCTTTTTTTTGACGGTTTTCATATAAAAGTGCGTTCCACTTTTCAATTTTATCATTCAGTTCATCCGATAAAATAGATTCCTTTTTAGCAAAATCACCGATAGAATAAGGTGTAAATAGAACATATTTACCATCTTCCCATACTTCATTTTCATTTATTCCATAAAACTTTGAAAACATCTCGAAATCATGACCTAATAAATTTTGCAATTCATCTTTACGCCATGTATAATAGGCTCCTTCTTCCCCGTTTGTATCGGCATCCATTGCACTAAAATAGCCTCCGTCCTCATTTCGCATTTCAGATTTTAAAAATTGAAAGGTTTGCTCAACCATGTATTCATAGACTTTGTTACCGAATACTTTATACGCCTTAGACAATAAACCTATCATTTGGGCATTATCATACAACATTTTTTCAAAATGGGGAACCTTCCATTTAGCATCTGTGCTATATCTAAAAAAACCTCCGCCGATATGATCGTAAATACCACCTTGTGAAATTTTTTGCAAGGTATTTAGCACATGGGCCTTGGCATTACCGTCTTCTTGAAGTGTGGAATAATCCAATAACATATTCAGATTGGTAGGAATGATAAATTTCTGTTGTCCCAAATCTCCTCCCCATTCTAAATCCCATGATTTCGACCACTCAGTAACACCATTTAGAACTTTTTGTGAAGTTACCTTAGCCTCTATTTGTTCACTAGGTTGTTGATAAACTTCTTGCACACCATTTGCCAACATAGATGCATATTCCTTCATTTGATCGGGATTTCGCTCGAATTCTTCACTGAATTTGATCAGAATAGATTTCCAATCCTCTCTTTCATGATACGTTCCTAAGTATACCGGACTACCATCAGGCAAAATTATGGCGTTCATTGGCCAACCTCCCGTTCCATTGACCATTTGAAGTGCTGTTTGGTAGACCATATCCAAATCTGGGCGTTCTTCCCTATCTACCTTTATACTGATGAACTTTTCGTTCATCAATTGTGCCACCTCTACATCTTCAAAAGATTCCTCTTCCATCACATGGCACCAATGACAGGTAGAATAGCCTATACTTAAAACCACCAAAAGGTTATTCTTTTTTGCTTCCTCAAAAGCAGCATCGTTCCAAGGTTTCCAGTTTACGGGATTGTGGGCATGTTGTAATAAATACGGACTTGTTTCTTGAACAAGAGCATTAGAAAATTCATGTTCAGTAGCATCTTTTTTAGGTACTTTTTGGTTTTCGGTATCGTTTTTACAAGACAAAACAACCAATACAGCAGAAATCAACGAAAACGTTTTAGTGAATTTTAAATCCATTTAAGACATGATGTAAAGATAGAACAATCGGTTGTATTTAAATTTATTGTGCATAATTCCATGTATTTTAAAGGAACATGAAACTATTAACTTATGCTTATTTCATTTTTTTAACCCACAAATATTATTAAATTAAAATATTATTAAAGGTTATATTAACAAAAACAATTCTAATGGGAATATTTAAGTTAAGCTTAGTTTTTATCTTTTTATCTTTTTTAAAACTACATAGTCAGCATTTAGATGACTATAAGCTTTGGTTAAAATACAACAACATTGAAGATAAAAACTTAGCAACTGATTATTCCAATATAACGAATTCCATTTATTTACCTACGACTAGTGAAATCTATACAAATACAAAAAAGGAGTTATCGACCGCAATACCCCAAATGCTCGGTAGAGAAAGTACTTTTACCGATGCTCTTCGACCAGAAAATTCATTGATAATCGACCTATATGATAATTTACCCAAAGATTTACAACTAAAAGTAGAAAGGGAATTTAAAAATGTTTCTAATGAAGGGTTCTTGATAAAATCCGTAAAATATAATAATGCCCCAATCACCATTATAAGTGCTAAAAAAGAGATTGGAATTCTTTATGCCGTTTTCAGGTTCTTACACCTTATGCAGACGCATGAAAACCTAAAAGAAATCGACCTGATCGACAGTCCAAAATTACAACTGAGAATGTTGAATCACTGGGACAATTTAGACCGGACGGTAGAACGAGGTTATGCAGGGTTTTCACTCTGGAACTGGCAAAAGCTACCCGGTTATATTGACGAACGCTATATTGATTACGCGCGTGCCAATGCCTCTATTGGTATCAATGCAATTTCACTTACCAATGTAAATGCAAATGCCTTAGTTCTGACCCCCATGTATTTGGAAAAAGTAGAAGCCCTCGCAAATATTTTTCGAGGATACGGCGTAAAAGTATATTTAACAGCCCGTTTTTCGGCACCTATAGAGATCGGTAAACTAAAAACTGCAGACCCTCTTGATGTAGCTGTTCAAAAATGGTGGCAAAATAAAGCCAAAGAAATTTACACCTTTATTCCTGATTTTGGTGGATTTTTAGTGAAAGCCAATTCTGAAGGACAACCCGGTCCGCAAAATTATGGACGTAACCATGTTGACGGTGCCAATATGATGGCTAAAGCCTTAGAACCCTTTGGAGGTAACGTTATCTGGCGTGCCTTTGTGTATTCTGAACATGATGATACCGACCGTGCAAAACAGGCTTATGATGAATTTCTGCCCTACGACGGCAAATTCATGGACAATGTTTTGGTTCAGGTAAAAAATGGTCCGATCGATTTTCAGCCAAGAGAACCCTTTCACCCCATGTTCGGAGCAATGAAAAAAACACCTTTAGTCATGGAGTTTCAAATTACCCAAGAATATCTTGGTTTTAGTACACATTTGGTCTTCTTACCAAAACTTTTCGAGGAGGTTCTCGACTCAGATACTTATCAAAAAGGGAAAGGTTCTACTGTGGCAAAAATCGTTGATGGAAGTCTTTATGGAAATAAATTATCGGGGATGGCCGGCGTAGCCAATATTGGCACCGACATAAATTGGACAGGTCACCCTTTTGCCCAAGCAAATTGGTATGGTTTTGGTCGCTTGGCTTGGGATCCATACCTAAGCTCAGAAATGATTGCCGATGAATGGTTGCGCGCAACCTATAACAATGATCAAGAATTTATTGAACCCGTGAAGAAAATGATGCTCATGTCAAGGGAGGCGGTTGTCAACTATATGAATCCACTTGGGCTTCATCATCTTTTCGATACCGGACACCATTACGGACCAGGACCATGGGTAAATAATTTAGGAAGACCGGACTGGAACCCTGTTTATTACCATAAAGCAGATACTATGGGAATAGGTTTTGACCGTACACCAACCGGAAGCAATGCAACAGAACAATATGCTCCCTACTTAGCCAACCTTTATAATGACCCTAAGAGAATTCCCGAAGAATATTTATTATGGTTCCATCATCTGCCATGGGATTACAAATTAAAAAGCGGAGAATCACTTTGGGATGGAATCGCACTAAAATATCAGAAGGGGGTAAATCAAGTAAGTGAAATGATAACCACTTGGAATAATGCCAAACCCTATCTAACCGAAGGTCAATATAAAGAGGTGGAAATGCTTTTGCAAATACAATTAAAGGAAGCTAAGTGGTGGCGAGATGCATGTTTACTTTATTTTCAAACTTTTTCACAAAGGCCTCTACCCGCTGGTGTAGAAAAACCAGCAAATTCTTTAGAGTACTTCGAATCACTTAAATTTCCTTTTGCTCCCGGTATTCGTCCGCAATGGGATTAGTTTTTTAGGATGTAATTGGTTTAAAGAAATCAAAGCTGTTTTAGCATTAAATTTAGATTGAATGATGTATAATGAAGTAAACGGTCTAATCAATAGTTTTTGCGCATCGGTGACCCATAATACTACTGTACAAAAATCAAGCACAACAAATAATTATATTACAATGAACGACCTATTTCTCCATAGTGGCCCATTCTCCTATAATTGCGAATGCCCTAAGAAGGAATTTAGAGGGTTAAGCTTTGATTTTCTGATGAGATACAACATCTTTCTTAGACCGCCCTTCATTTAAATTAATTTTAAGTGTTAAACGTACATTTAGTCCCTAATAAAAATAGGTTATTTAAAATTTCAGTATTATATGAAAAACTATAGACTAGCTACTATACCATCAAAGATCGTTTTTCTTTTATCAATGATTTTTTCAGTTTTTATTTCCTGTAATGAGCGTCTTAAAAAAGATGAGGTTAAAGAGAGGCCATCCCTTAAAAAATCATTTAAAAAAGAGTTTCTAATTGGATCTGCAGTAAATGATTTTCAGATAACAGGCAAGGATAGTCTAGGCGTTCAACTAATAAGAACCGAATACAATACCATTACCCCTGAGAATTCCATGAAATGGATGTTCATGGAACCTGAAAAAGGTATTTTCAATTTTGAAATGGCAGACCAATACATTGACTTTAGTATTAAAAATGATTTAGCCTTTATCGGTCACAATTTAGTATGGCATAGCCAACTGGCAGATTGGGTTACCAAAATTGAAACTAAAGAAGAATTATCCGAAAGCTTAAAAAACCATATCATAACCATAGCATCGAGATACAAAGGCAAAATACATGGGTGGGACGTGGTCAACGAAGCATTGAACGAGGACGGAACTTTGCGTAATTCCATCTTCCTAGAAAAATTAGGCCCTGAGTATCTTGTGAATTCATTTAAATGGGCACAAGAAGCTGACCCTGATGTTGAGCTCTATTACAATGATTATAATATGACCAACCCCGAAAAAAGAACAGGAGCTATTAAACTGGTAAAAATGTTGCAAGAAAATGGAGCTAAAATAGATGGTATCGGCATGCAGGGTCATTGGAATTTAGATGGCCCTTCGTTAGCTGAAATAGAAGAAAGCATAATAGCGTATTCAAAATTAGGTTTAAAAGTAATGATCACAGAGTTGGACATTACCGTTCTACCGAATCCTTGGGATTTAGAAGGGGCCGAAATAAGTCAGAATTTTGAAAACAGTGAATTTATGAATCCTTATCCTGATCAATTACCGGATTCTGTATCCAATAAGCTTGCAAAACGGTATCAAGATATCTTTAAACTATTTAAAAAGCACACAGACAAAATAAGCCGAGTAACCTTTTGGGGCGTAAATGATGGTCAATCTTGGCTGAATAATTGGCCGATTAGGGGTAGAACCAATTACCCGCTACTATTTGATAGACAATATAAACCAAAAGCAGCATATCAAAGTGTTATGCAAGTCGCAAATGATACTACACTTTAAAACAATTCAACCAAATGTATTTTAAATGAACAATAATCACAAAATTTCTCTTAAGGAGAAAATTGGATACTCCTTGGGAGACTTATCCGCAAACTTGGTCTTCCAGACCCTTGTCACCTACCTAGCCTATTTCTATACGGATATCTACGGCCTAGAGAACAATGATGCCTCGTTGATAATTTTTATCGTTGGTATGATCGCTGCCTTTGCCTTTAATCCGATTGTCGGGGCCCTAGCCGATCGTACCAGAAGTAAGTGGGGTAAATTTAGACCTTGGATTTTATTTACATCTGTTCCTTTAGGCATTGTCGCCTTGTTGGCATTTAGCACTCCTAATTTTGACTATACCGGTAAGGTTGCCTATGCGGCCGTTACCTACACCTTGTTATTATTGTTATATGCTGCCAATAATTTGCCTTATGCCGCTTTGAGCGGTGTGATAACGGGTAGTATGAAAGAGCGCAACAGTATTTCTTCCTATCGATTTGTGGCCGTAATGTTCGCCCAATTTTTTGTACAGGTATTTATGCTGCCCATAATTGAATATGCGGGCGGTGGTGATAAAACAGTTGGTATAGAAATCGTGATGACCTATTTAGCTATTATTGGCACCATCATGCTCTTGATTACCTTCTTCACCACAAAAGAAAGAGTTATTCCTACCCTTGAACAAAAATCTAGCCTAAAAGAGGATCTTGGAGATTTAGTTAAGAACAGGCCTTGGATCATTATGTTAGCCCTCACCACATTGGTCTTTATAACTTTGGCAATGAAAGGGGGGTCTTATGTATATTACTTTGAAAATTATGTTGATGCGAATAGTTTGGCCGATTTTATTGGTCCGTTGCTGCGGGGTTTAACCAATATCGGTGTTGATTTCTTTGGTGACAATCCCACTTCTGCCGGATTCGGATTATTCAATGCTGGAGGAATCATTTTTATGATAGTCGGAATATCACTTTCGAAAGGGTTGGCCGACAAATTTGGCAAACGTGATGTTTTCGGAACCGCATTATTCGTTTCAACGTTGTTCATAGCCATATTCTACTTCTTTGCGCCGACCTCCGTTGAATTAATGTTCCTTTCCCAAATTTTACATGGCTTTTTCTATGGCATTACCATCCCGTTGCTATGGGCGATGATTGCAGACGTTGCCGATTATTCTGAATGGAAGAATAATAGACGTGCCACCGCCATCATCTTTTCGGCTATGATGATAGGGTTGAAACTGGGACTAACCATCGGTAGTTCTTTGGTTACTTGGATTTTGGGGCTTTATAATTATATCCCAAAGAAATTTGCGGTTACGGAAGCCATCACGCAACCAGAAACTGCCATCCAGGGCACTAAAATGTTAGTAAGCATATTTCCTTCCATCGCTTTTTTATTAGCCATTGCGCTATTGTTTTTATATGAAATCAATAAAAAAATGGAAGTGGAAATAGAACAAGATTTAATAACAAGAAGAAAAGAATAGATAAAATGCCAGAAGAACGTATTGATCATATTGATTTTGATGAATTGACCAAAAATGCAATTTCCCAACCCTTGGTTTCCCATATATACACCGCAGATCCATCGGCCCATTTTTTTAATGGAAAAATATACATCTACCCCTCTCACGATATAGATGCCGGAGAAGCGTTCGATGATTTAGGAAGCCACTTTGCGATGGAAGACTATCATGTTATTTCTATGGACTCCATTGATTCGAAAGCAGTGGATAACGGGGTTGCCCTGCATGTAGATGACGTGCCCTGGGCAGAAAAGCAAATGTGGGCTCCAGATGCGGCCCAAAAAGATGGAAAATATTATTTATATTTTCCAGCAAAGGATTATGATGGGATATTTAGAATCGGCGTAGCGGTAAGTGACACTCCAATTGGTCCATTTATCCCACAGCCATTACCTATTAAAAACAGTTTTTCTATTGACCCTGCTGTTTTTGAAGATGAAGACGGTAGCTATTACATGTATTTCGGGGGACTTTGGGGCGGACAATTACAGCGTTGGCGAACTGGTCAATTCAATACAGAGCAACCAGAAAGTCCGACCGCTCATATACCCGAAGATGATGAGCCCGCTTTGCTTCCTTATGTTGCCAGATTAACGAATGACCTACTTGAATTTTCCGAAAAACCAAAAGAGATTCAAATTTTAGATTCAGACGGAAATTTATTATTAGCTGGAGATAACGATAGACGTTTTTTTGAAGCTTCTTGGATGCACAAGAATAATGGAAAATATTACTTCTCCTACTCTACAGGAGACACACATTTTATATGTTATGCCATTGGAGATAATCCCTACGGCCCCTTTACTTACGGCGGACGAATTCTTGAACCTGTTGTGGGCTGGACTTCGCATCATTCCATTTGTAAAGTAGAAGGTAAATGGCACCTATTTTATCATGATAGCAGCCTATCTAAAGGGGTTACACATTTAAGATCCGTGAAAATGACTGAACTGGAGCATTTAAACGATGGAAGCATCAAACTGATTTCTCCGTACAAAGAATAGAAATCGAACAACAAATATCCTTCGTAGTGAAATTCCTTAAAAATATATTGTTTTTATTTGCTTTTTTGGCTGCCACACAGTTTAGCATGGCCCAAGTAAAACTGCCCCCAATTATTAGGGACAGCATGGTACTGCAACGTAATAGTCCCATAAGAATATGGGGATGGGCATCTTCTGGAGAAAAAGTATCCGTTATATTCAACGGAAAAAGCAGGAAAACGGTTGCATCTATGGAAGGGAACTGGAACGTAGAGTTTCCCCCAACGAAAGCGGGTGGCCCCTACGCTATGCAAATTAAAGGAAATAATACCATTGCACTTCAGGATATATTGATTGGCGATGTTTGGTTATGCGCAGGGCAGTCAAATATGGTACATCAATTGAACATACACGATGTTACGTATGCCAAAGAAATTGCCAACGCGAACTATCCTCAAATAAGGCACTTTAAAATTCCGACCCAAACAGATTTAAACGGCCCACAAAAAGACTTCAACGGAGGTTCTTGGCAAGCGGCCGTTCCCACTGAAATTAGACCGTTCTCTGCCGTAGCGTATTTTTTCGCAAAAAAAATCTACGAAAAATATAAGGTCCCTATCGGACTAATAAATGCAAGCGTTGGTGGAACACCCATAGAAGCATGGACGAGTGAAGAAGGTCTTAAAGAATTTCCTGAAATTTTAGAAACCATTGAAAAGAACAAGGATTCTGCCTATGTTAACGGCGTAAATAGAAGTTTTGCCCTTGAAGCAAAGCAAACATCGACTGAACCTACCGATAAAGGTTTGCTGGAACCGGTAAAATGGTATGATGCCAATTTTAAGCCTACGGATTGGAGGCGAATAAACATTCCTGGATATTGGGAAGATCAAGGAATACGAGATTTGAACGGTGTGGTTTGGTATCGCAAAGAAATAGAAATACCCGATACTATGGTAGGTCATGACGCCAGGGTATTTCTGGGGAGAATCGTTGATGCCGATGAACTTTATATCAATGGACAAAAAGTTGGCAATACGACCTATCAATACCCACAAAGGAGGTATACCATACCGAAAAACGTTTTAAAATCGGGTAAGAATGTTTTTGTCATAAAAGTGACCAATTATAATGCAAAAGGTGGTTTTGTTCCTGATAAACCCTATTATTTATTTACCGAGAACGATACCGTTGACCTCAAAGGATATTGGCAATATAAGGTGGGTGAAGTATTCCTACCAAAAATATCTTCCATAAAACCTATCAACGCTCAAAATGAACCTACCGCACTTTACAACGTAATGGTAGCTCCATATACGCCCCTCTCTTTAAAAGGGATACTTTGGTACCAAGGTGAAAGTAACGCTGCTAAACCCAAAGAATATGCGAGTCTTTTAACGACGTTCATAAACGATTGGCGTACCGAATTCAACCAACCTAACATTCCTTTTATTTATGCGCAGCTACCCAATTTCATGGAAGTTAATTATTTGCCCGAAGAAAGTAATTGGGCAGAACTTAGGCAATCACAGTTAACCGGCTTAAAACTACCAAATACAGCTATGACCGTAAATATTGATTTGGGAGAGTGGAACGATATTCATCCGGACAATAAAAAGGATGTAGGAGAACGCATGGCACTCGCTGCTTTAAAACTTGCGTACGGCGAAGATGTGGTCTATTCTGGCCCAGTATATAAAAGTCACGAAATTCAGAATGGTAAAGTGTTGCTTTCTTTCGACCACCTCGGCAGTGGATTGCTAACAAATGACGATAAGCCATTGAGTGAATTTGAAATTGCCGGAAAGGATAAAAAATTTAAGTGGGCCAAGGCACAAATAGAAGGAAATCAAATAATTGTTTGGAACGATGATATTAACGAACCCCATTATGTGCGGTACGCATGGGCAGATAATCCGAATAATCCCAATTTATATAATAAAGAAGGCTTACCGGCCTCGCCCTTCACTACTGAATAAATAGTATACATTAAATTCTTATAAAACTGTGCCGCTAATTTTTATTTTTAGATGTTCAAGAACTTACGCATCGTGTCCCAAAAGAAAAGAGTTGATACGAACTCCTGTTCTCTGTAAGATTCTTAAAAGGTAAAAGGGTAATTCGACCAATAAGAAACGAATGCTATTATTCATGTACAAGACTACTCCTAATATTACGACTAATAAAAGAAACCACAGTTATCAAAAGCTTTATGGGGCTTAAAACGGGTCATAAATAGTCACTAAAATTCCTAGAAGAGTTTATCTTTCTTCCCTCGATTCTTTACAACAATCTGCTGGTGATTCTCTAATATGACCTAAAGAAGCATTGGTAAAGACACCCCCAAGAATCAAACCTCCACATTTTAGCCATTCACCTACATTGTTCTTTACTTTACAACAATCGTAGTCCTTTTCCTTATAAATATATGCATGTTTGCTGAAAAATCTGAAAATTATAGCATAGAAAAATTAGGTCCTATGCCAGATTAGTTAAAATTTGTTCCTATTATGAACTTACTGAACATTTCAAAGTCTGTTACCCTTAAGCAAACTACAACTACATTTTTAACCTTTTGTGTAGTATTCCCTATCCTTTTCATTTTTACCATACAAGACCTATCGGCCCAGTCACCGGGAGGTGTATCAACTGGGCTCGAACTTTGGCTTAAGGCCGATGAAGGGTTTTCTTATACTAGTGCTACAGCTGCTAAATGGTCGGATCAATCTTCAAATAATATCATCTTCAGGACCGATTTGATACAAAATCCTGATACGGGCACTTTAGCACCCACATTGGATAGTGGTGTTGCAAATTTTAACCCAGCTATTGTTTTTGACGGAGCAAACACTGGATTGTCCACAGGCGTTAATGGTGCTAATTTTAATTTCTCCGAATGGACCGTTTTTTCTGTACAGCAGGTAGAACCAGCCTATAATCATGCTGTTTGGCACTACGGGGTTGATGCCGGTAATACACTAGCACTTTTTATAGACCCTTCACCAAACGGTTTCAACATTGCCGTTAATAATGCCTCTGCCACTAGTGAAAATATCACTTCTAAAGCATTGGATGACAATATTCCACACATACTTGGTTTTGCTGCAAATAATACGTCAGGTGAAATTTATGTAGATAACGACGAAGTAGCAACTACTACAGGCTTTTCAACACTTCCAGGAAATGGCGCCATAATGATAGGCCTTGATGCAGACGGTGCCGAAGCCCAAGATGGTAACAACCACTTAAAGGGGAACATTGGAGAAATTTTAATGTACAATCAAAAACTATCGCCTCAGGATCAACAGAAAATACAATCTTATCTGGCATTAAAATATGGTATTTCTTTAAATCAGGCTTCTCCCCTAGACTATATTGCATCTGATGGTTCTATTATTTGGGACTCTTCTGAAAACAGTGGATACAAGAGTGGCATTTTTGGTATCGGACTTGATAATGACTCAGGTCTGGATCAGAAAGTATCCAAATCGGCTAACTCAGATGCGGTGCTGACCATCGCTTTAGACAATGATTTCAGCACAGCGAACAACGATGTTGGTCGTACCACTACCCACACCAATGATAACCAATTTTTTGTCGTTGCCCATAATGGAGCAAATACTAACACCCAGTTCGCGGAAATCGATGCTACAACATACAATGCACGTATATCTCGTGAATGGAAAGTAGATAAAACAACCACTTTTACGCAGGATATCAACTTGAAATTTGATGGATTTAATGAAACTTGGGAATTAATTAAAGATAACGATGGTGATTTCACCTCAGGAGTTACCTCATTGGGAACTTTGGATAGCAATGGCGAAATAACCGGTGTAACTTTAAGCGATGGTGAGTATTTCACTTTAGCAAAATTCCAAGAAGCACCAGGAGGTCTGTCAAACGACTTAACCTTATGGCTCAAAGCGGATGCGGATGTAACAAGCAGCGGTGTCGATATCACCGACTGGCAAGATCAAACCGATATCAATGATTTTTCTGTGGTGGGAGCACCAGATTTAAAGGAAACAGGTCTGAACTATAACCCGACCGTACTTTTTGACGGGTCCAGCCGCTTTGAAGGGAATACCATACTTAATAATACTACCGAAGTTTTTGCAGTCGCTAAACTTAGCAACCCTGGCAATAACACATCTTCCGGGGCCGTTCTGGGCAATCCCACTGTTCAAGGTGAAGATTATTTCTTCCATACAGAAAGTAACAAACTTTATATCGCTGGTACAGGTGGTGAATATGCAGGTACGAATGCCTTGGGAACCGATATACCGTTTGGCATACTTAATGCCGACTTGAGCGAGACCCCATCGGCCGACCAACGGATAAAGGTGGACGGCCTTCCCTACACGAACACCGTTGGGGGAGACCCTGTTCCCTTTAACCGTGTTCCCGTTATCGGGGCCAGGGATACGGAGAACCTTTTAGCAGGCAGTGAAATAGCTGAAGTAATCGTTTACGACGCCTCAAAGGCAACGGGAACGGAAAGGCAACAAGTCCTATCCTATCTGGCCCTTAAATATGGTATTACCTTAGACCAGTCCATTGCACAAAACTACCTCGCTTCCGATGGCTCGGTAATTTGGGATGGCACTGCCAACGTAAATTACAAAACCGATATTTTTGGTATCGGCCGGGATGATGCCAGTGGATTGAACCAAAAAATTTCGAAAGCGATAAATTCAGAAGCTATATTGACCATAGCATTGGATGCCAACTTCACGGCTTCAAATACCGACGCTGCCCGTACAACGGCACATGCCAATGACAAACAGTTTTTGGTGGTTTCCAACAATGGTGACGCAACTACGTTACAAACTACCGAGATGGATATCTCTATTGGCCTTAACACACGTATTGCCCGTGAATGGAAAGTTGATGCTACCAATTTTACACAGAACATTAGTATGAAGTTTGAGGGATTTGATGAAAGCTGGTCCCTTATAGCTACCGCGGACGGTGATTTCTCCTCAGGCGTTACAATTATAGGAGCTTTAAATGCAAATGGGGAATTGACCACCACAGCTCCCCTAGCAGATGGAGCGGTATTTACATTGGCAAAACTTAAAGAAGCTCCGGGCGGTCTGTTGTCAGATCTTACCATATGGTTGAAAGCGGATGCCGGCACCCAACAGTCTGGCAGCAATGTAACCGCTAACAATGCTACCATAGATAGATGGAACAACCAAGTTATAAATGGTGTAACACATTTTACGGAATCTGAAGCACCGGACGATGCCACCTTGTTGACCAATGCACTCAATTATAATTCCGTCATCGGTATCGATGGGGACGATAGAATGTACTTGGCAGGAACCACTAACGCTGGTGATTACCTGGATGCCGATAGCAATTCGGCCTACATCATCTATACCCAGAACAGAGATGTTCCCAGCAGTGCAGATGTTATCTTCCAGTTCCAGAACAGCGACGCAAATAATCGTTTTAACCTAGAGAGTAACCCGGTGCGTTTTGCAGCTCCCAAAAATAGTAGTGCCGTTATTGCCACAACAACATTCACTAATGGGCAGTACAACATGCTTTCTTTGGTGGACACCAAAACAGTAAATGGGGATACCAACACCATATATATCAACGGGAAACAGAATGCCCAAAGTACCAACAGCGGGGACATCGACCTGTCCAACGGGAAGATTTCACTTGGCGCACAGGATATCAATACCAATCATTCCGATATCAACATCGCTGAATTCATCATCTTCAAAAATGAACATGACGCCATTACCCGTAATCGAATAGAATCGTATCTAGCCGTTAAATATGGGTTCACCTTAGATCAGACCTCTCCTACTGATTACGTCTCTTCTGACGGGACAACCAAGATATGGGAAAACGATTCGGACGGATACGACAGAGATATTTTCGGTATTGGTCGTGACGATGATTCTGGGTTGAACCAAAAAGTTTCGAAATCTGTTAACTCAGGAGCCGTATTGACCGTCGCATTGGATAACGACTTTACAGTTTCCAACACCGATGCTGGCCGTACCACGGCACATGCGAATGACAAACAGTTTCTACTTGTTGCTAATAACGGAGCTGATTTGACTACTCAAGAAACGGAGCTTGATGCAAATACAGGCTTCAATATCCGTTTGTCCCGTGAATGGAAAGTTGATGCCACGAACTTCTCACAGAACATAAGTATGAAATTTGAGGGCTATAATGAAACTTGGACACTTCTCAAGGACACTGATGGGGATTTTAGTTCAGGGGCTACTTCAGTAGGAACACTTGATTCCAATGGAGAAATTACTGGCGTCACACTTAATGATGGCGAGTATATCACTTTGGCGAAATTTGCGGAAGGCCCAGGTGGTATTTTAACCAATTTATCACTTTGGTTAAAGGCAGATAGTAGCGCGACACCTGCACAATGGGACGACCAATCGGAATTCAATCATAACCTGGTTCAAGCTTCATCTAATTTACAGCCAACGGTGAAAAGCAATGGAATCAATTTTAACCCTACAGTGGTTTTTGATGGATCCGATTTAATGCAAACTGGAGCGGGAGTCATGACCTCCACAGAATTGGTAGACACAAATAGTAATAATGCTAATTCCCAGTTTATAGTTTTCAAATCAACAGGAGCGCAGGGTACAATTTATAATTATTCAAACGTCCCGGGCGGCAGCTACTCTACAGGTGCCGGTACCAACGGTAATTTGTTTTTGACCAATCGAAATGGAAATTCTGGAGCAGTAAATAATGACATAGCCTACTTGCGGGCATTAAGAGGAAATAACATAACGGCGACGGTTAGGGCTGAAGGAGCATTTGTCGCTAATCTTACCGGCTCTAATGCAACTTTAAGCGACGGATTTTTTAATTTAGGTTCACAAGGTACAGATGGATTATATCCCTTTACCGGAGAAATAGCGGAAATTATCAATTATCGTGAGGACGTCATCTTGAATATCAATAGAATAGAATCATATTTAGCGCTTAAATATGGTATATCACTCAACCAAACTTCAGATTTAGATTACTTGGCTTCCGATGGCACTATAATTTGGGACGCTACGGCCAATACTGCTTACAACAATGATATTTTCGGTATTGGTCGCGACGACATTAGTGGATTAAATCAAAAAATATCCAAATCTGTTAACTCAGGAGCCGTATTGACCATCGCATTGGATAACGACTTTACAGTTTCCAACACTGATGCTGGCCGTACCACGGCACATGCAAATGACAAACAATTTTTGATTGTTTCAAACAATGGTGGTGTAACTACGTCACAAACTACAGAGATTGAGAACACCAACTTTAACACACGTATCACAAGAGAGTGGAAAGTGGATAAAACCACAAATTTCGGTGAAACTATCAATTTAAAATTTGATGGGTTTGATGAGACGTGGTCACTTATAAAAGATGAGGATGGGGATTTCTCTGAGGGTATAACTTCAATGGGCGACTTGGACTCCAATGGAGAGATAACCGGTTTAACCTTGAATGATGGAGACTATTTTACACTGGCCAAAAACGATATCATTGCACCGACCATTACCAGCTTTACACCCGAATTTGCAGGAAATGGCGAAGTAGTGACCATCAAGGGGACAGGTTTTACAGGTACTTCTGCCATTACCTTTGGCGGTGTTGCCGCTAAGACTTTTACGGTAAATTCAGATATTGAAATCGTAGCCACGGTTGATACAGGTGCTTCCGGTGATATTACAGTAACCAACTCGGCCGGAAACGATTCAGCTTCCGGGTTCCTGTACAAAGTGGTACAGTACGATTTTGAAGGGAATGCCCTGGATGAAACGGAAAATAATTACGATGGAACAGAAATCAATACGGTGACTTATAGCACAGGGGCACAAGGACAGGCCATTTGTTTTGATAACGGCCCTGGATTTGTAAAACTTCCAGATAATCTTATCAGAAGCCTTTCGGAGTTTACGATTTCTTTAAGATTTAAAACCACAGAAACTGGTAGTATTTTGGGATATCAGCATGTACAGGCTAATACATCCAACACCCCTAGTACTTATATACCTATACTAATGATTGATTTCGATGGGATTCTCAAAGGAACGTTGTGGACAAATACCAGAATTCAAGCAGTTTCTTCAACCGCTGTAAATGATGGAAATTGGCACCAGGTAGATTTTGCGGCAGGAACCAATTCGGTATCTATATATGTAGACGGAAATCTGGAAGCAAGTACTACAGGAGCCGCGGTAGACCACTTGAACATGATCTATAATCAGTTAGGCTTTGCCTATACAAAAAATTATAATACGACGCCTAATACAAACTGGGAATACTTTACAGGGTGTATCGATGATATGGTCATTTTCGACCGTAAGTTAACAGAAGCTGAAATCGAGACCATAACCCAATTGCCTGCACCTACGATTACCTCTTTTGACCCGGTAGAAGCCGGTCAAGATGATACCGTGACCATTACAGGTACCAACTTTGATGGTTCCACACAAGTTACTTTCGGTGGTGTTGACGCAGCTTCCTATACCGTGGATTCAAGCACCCAGATTACAGCTGTTGTTGGCAGCACGGCAGCATCAGGTGATGTGGAAGTTATAACTGCTGGTGGCACCGCTACTTTGAGTGGGTTTACCTTCACTTCAAAATCGGCACTTACGGTATCAACAACTAGCATTAATGAAATTATATACTGCGCGAATGAAATATCTGCTTCCGAAAGTTTCCAAGTTTCTGGAACGGATCTATATGAAGATTTGGTGATTACGGCACCGGCAGGTTTCGAAGTTTCATTGAGCAATGGTTCGGGCTATGCCAACAGTGTATCACTCACTCCTTCTTCTAATGCCGTGGCGAGCACAAGCATTTATGTACGGGTCGCTTCAAGCCAGAATGGAGAACTATCCGGAAATATCACTGTAGCTTCAGGCACAGAATCTGAGGATATTGCTATAGCAGCGGCAAACAATAATGCACTCTATTTTGATGGCGACAATGATTATGTAACACTTAGTGGGAATACCATTGCTGATGGAGCGTCCAATTTTACCATAGAAACATGGATATTACCCGACAATACAAATTGGGATGGGGATTATCATGCCATTATTGGTTATGAACAAATAGAGAATACCTCGAGTTCAAGAAACCCTTCATTCTATATCAAACAAGGTAAGATTCATGTAGATATGTATGAAAACAATGCCTCCTTAACCAGATATGATTTTATAACGGATGACCCTGTGGTACTCCAAGATGTTTGGACCCATTTGGCTTTAGTAAAAGAGGGCACCGAATATCGTTTTTACGTGAATGGTGAATTAATACTGACCAATCCTGCTCCACAAAACATCAATATAACAGGCCCTTATCAAATAGGGTATATTAATAATTTCTTTGCGGGCAAGATAGATGATACCCGTTTCTGGAATACACCACGTTCCCAAACCCAGATCGAGGACAACATGAACGTGACCCTTTCTGGTGACGAAGCGGGTCTTGTAGGCTACTACACCTTTAACCAAGGAATTGCAGAAGGAAACAACACCTCTGAAACCACTTTAATCGACAAATCCAATTCGAACATTGACGGAACCCTGAACAATATGGCCCTTACTGGGACATCCAGCAACTGGGTGGATGGCTATTTTGCCCAGATTACCGGGAGCGACTCTGTATACAAGAATGAAACCTTACAATTAAGCCATGCACAAAGTGGTGGCGTATGGTCCAGTGATGATACTGGCATAGCAACTGTGAATCAATCAGGTTTGGTGACAGGGGTTTCGGCAGGATCCGTAAACATAAACTATGCATTATGTGGTCAAACAACATATAAGTCCGTTTCTGTCATTGATGCCGGCTTCTCTGTTAGTGAAACTACATTAACAATTTCTGAAAATGCTGGAACGGCCAGCTTTACAGTAGTACTCGATGCCGCACCCACGAGCAATGTAGTGTTTGCCATCTCAAGTAACTATACCAATGAAGCTACCGTGGACAAATCAGCATTGACCTTCACATCTGCCAATTGGAACACACCACAAACTGTGACAGTGACCGGGGTGAACGATGATATAGACAGTGACGACACCGCAACCATCACCATTTCGGTGAATGATGCAAGTTCAGCAAACAGTTTCGATGCTTTGGCCGATAAAACAGTGGCCATTACCTTGACCGATGATGATACGGCATCGTTTACGGTGAGTAAAAATACAATGACCATAAACGAAGATGCGGGAACCGGAACCTTTACAGTGGTTCTGGACACGGAACCTACCAGTGATGTGGTCTTCAATATAACAAGTTCCGCGACGGGTGAAGCAACGGTAGACAAAGCACAGTTGACCTTTACCACGTCCAATTGGAATACCACACAAACTGTGACAGTGACCGGCGTCGACGATGCCATGGACCGGGACGATTCCGCTACCATTACTATTGCCGTGAAAGATGCAGATTCGGACGATTCCTTTGATGCACTGGCCGATAAAACAGTGGCCATTACCTTGACCGATGATGATACGGCCGCCTTTACGGTCAGTGAGACCACGCTGACCATTGATGAAGATGCGGGAACGGACAGCTTCACCGTGGTTCTGGACACCGAACCTACCAGTGATGTGGTCTTCAATATAACAAGTTCCGCGACGGGTGAAGCAACGGTAGACAAAGCACAGTTGACCTTTACCACGTCCAATTGGAATACCACACAAACTGTGACAGTGACCGGCGTCGACGATGCCATGGACCGGGACGATTCCGCTACCATTACTATTGCCGTGAAAGATGCGGATTCGGACGATTCCTTTGATGCCCTGGCCGATAAAACAGTGGCCATTACCTTGACCGATGATGATACGGCCGCCTTTACGGTCAGTGAGACCACGCTGACCATTGATGAAGATGCGGGAACGGACAGCTTCACCGTAGTTCTGGACACCGAACCTACCAGTGATGTAGTCTTCAATATAACAAGCTCCGCGACGGGTGAAGCAACGGTAGACAAAGCACAGTTGACCTTTACAACCGCCAATTGGTCCTCCACACAAACTGTGACAGTGACTGGGGTAGATGATAACGCCACAGCTGATCATACTGTTACTATTTCTATAGCAGTAGATGATATCGCGAGTGATGATGCTTTCGACCCTTTAACAACTAAAACCATAGCTGTAACGCTAACAAATGATGATGCCAATTTTACCATAGATGAAATAAACGCTATTAGTATTGAAGAAAACAAAACTTATAGTTCGGTAACACCTACGCTTTCGGGCGATACACCATTCGGTACGCTGACCTATACATTAGAAGGTAATGATGCTAGTAATTTTACCATCAATTCGGCAACAGGTGTGGTGAGGATGGTTGCCAGGGATTATGAAAATCCAGTAGATGCCAATACCGATAATGTTTACGAAATAACCATTAAGGCAACGGATAGCAACGGAAATTCAGATACTGAAGACTGGACCGTTCAAATAACCAATAGTAATGAAATAGCTGGCGATACTAATGGCGATGGGGTCATCGGTCCAGGAGAAATTGCGGGTGACACTAATAATGATGGGGTCATCGGTCCAGGCGAAATAGCTGGTGATACGGATGGTGATGGTACTATCGGTTCCGGTGAAATAGCTGGGGATACGGATGGCGACGGTACTATCGGTTCCGGTGAGATTGCCGGGGATACGGATGGTGACGGTTCTATCGGTTCCGGTGAGATCGCCGGGGATAAGGATGGTGACGGTTCTATCGGTTCCGGTGAAGTAGCCGGTGATGCTGATGGTGATGGTTCTATCGGTCCAGGTGAAGTAGCCGGTGATGCGGATGGTGACGGTTCTATCGGTTCCGGTGAGATCGCCGGGGATAAGGATGGTGACGGTTCTATCGGTTCCGGTGAGATCGCCGGGGATAAGGATGGTGACGGTTCTATCGGTTCCGGTGAAGTAGCCGGGGATTCGGATGGCGACGGTACTATCGGGTCCGGTGAAATAGCTGGGGATACGGATGGTGATGGTTCTATCGGTTCCGGTGAAGTAGCCGGGGATACGGACGGTGACGGTTCTATCGGTTCCGGTGAAGTAGCCGGGGATAAGGATGGTGACGGTTCTATCGGTTCCGGTGAAATAGCCGGGGATGCTGATGGCGACGGTTCTATCGGTTCCGGTGAAGTAGCCGGGGATACGGATGGTGACGGTTCTATCGGATTCGGTGAAGTAGAAGGAGATGTTGATGGCGACGGTACTATCGGATCAGGTGAAGTAGACGGAGATGTTGATACTGATGGTGATGGGGTGCCAGATGCCGAAGATGCCTTCCCCAATGACCCTAACGAAAGTGTAGACAATGACGGGGACGGTATCGGGGCCAATGCGGACCTGGACGATAATGACGTCAATATAGGTGAAGAACGACCCGTTGTACCTGCCCAAGCATTTACGCCAAATGGTGACAATATCAATGACACTTGGGTCATCAAAGACATTGAGAACTATCCCAATGCCATTGTTAGCGTATATAACAGGTATGGCCACGAGGTGTTCAAAACCGTAAACTATAAGAATGATTGGAACGGGAGGTTCAAATCAAACTCAGAAGCCCTTCCACCTGGATCATACTACTATGTTATTGATCTTCAAAATGGTTCCGCACCCGTAAACGGATGGATATTCATCAACTATTAAAAATTAAATTAAAAGATTAGCATGAGAACTAGGAATATTTATTTTCTTATCACCCTATTTATAGGTATTTGTAGTACAAAGGCGCAGCAAGACCCCAGTTATATATTGTATAGGTATAACATGAATTTTGTGAATCCGGCGTACGCAGGAGCCGAGGAAAGAACAGAATTTGGAGCGAATATTAGAAGCCAATGGTCTGGAGTACAGGGAGCTCCTGAAACACAAAGTCTTATGGCAAGTACCTATATGGGCAAGAATGTCGGGCTGGGAGTCAGTATTGTAAACGACAAGACTTTTATAGAAACACAGACCTCGATAGCTATCGATTTTTCCTATAAAATTCAGTGGAACGATTACACCAATATGTACTTTGGGTTGAAGGCTTCGGGTAATTCGTATAATGCCAATACAGATGGGCTTATGACCTATGGAATTCAATCTGACCCATCTTTGATGAACATAAACGGAGGTATCACTCCAAACGTTGGAACAGGAGTTTACTTCCATAGCAGGAAGCTCTCCCTTTCGTTATCGGTGCCCAAAATATTAAAACCGAAACGGTTAGAGCAAGATGGCGGACTGGCAAAATTGGGGCGCAACAAAATCCATACCTACCTTATGGCCGCATATGATCATACTATAAATGAAAATCTGATTTTAAAACCATCAACCATGCTAAGATATGTTGAGGGTTCTCCCCTATCGGTTGACGCAACACTTGCCTTGAACTATAACGAAAGTTTTGAATTTGGTGCGGCATATCGGTTGGATGAGGGATTCTCAGGTTTCGTCGTCCTAGACCTCGTGAATAGCATCCATATAGGATACGCCTACGAGGCCTCCCTAAACTCTACATTGATTCACAGTAATAATGGCACTCATGAGATTTTCTTAAAATTTGTACTATAGATTTATATGGGTTCTTTGACAAGTCCTTGGATGGACTTGCAACAAAAAAGTGGACATTTAGTTAAGGGTCATGCTGCTATTTTTTGATTAGACGTTTCGGTTTCAAATTCTTCCATTGTTCTATGCCCCAAAGTGGGGTGTACCCTTCTTCTGTTATACCACCCCCCCATCCATCGAAAGACGGAAAGTCCGGCTTCAAATCTGTGGTCATACCTGGGTTCTTACTCCCGTTCCACTTTCAAGCCCTTAAAAAAACTTTAGGCCACTGCATTGTCCCGACAATTACCCTTCCTGTCCATACTTTATTCTGCGGCCCATCATAACTTTTAATGATATCGGTGTATCCATAACTGGCATATCGTGACCCCCTGTCCTAATGGAATATGGGTTCTTCCGTAATGGACCTTTGCTACCCCGCCATGTTCCAAGTTGGATCAATGGTGTTGTCCGTATATAGGTCATATCGGACATCCGAACCTGGTTCTCTCGGGATACCGTAAAGTTCCGGTTCAGGATATTTGGGTGCCATTGGATGATCCCAGGTCCCCCATAACTCTCAAAGCCATCTTTGAAAATATCACGGATAGCCAATGATATGGCCTCGTTCTCGCACCACCTCTTTGATGGCTCCCTGACCAACCAATAATAATACCCACTTTTACTTACCTTGAACATTTTGCACATCCCACCAACCGGGAATTTGAATTTATGGTGTTTTATAGATCTATATTTTCCTGTCGCCCTAGAAGAGGGCGAAGCGTTAGGAAAAGGTATTTCAAAGACATTGTTATAAAGAATACCATCACAAGCTACTTCTTGATCGTAAGTTTGAATGCAATAAAAATCCCTATTGAAGTGTATTAAATGTCCCTCGAGGGTTTCGCATGGCTTTAAACTACTTTTGGATTGATAAGCAATAACGCATCCATATCCATTTTGAATTCTTGAAAATCAACTTGGATAATTGATTTCTTTGGTATAAATAAAGTCTTGATATGGTCATCTATCGAAGTAATGACCTCTTCTTTTACGGCTGAATTCTGATTTACCAAATTGTTTATATGAAAATTCTTTTAGCATATTTTTCTAAATGTGCCGATTATATTTGAAGTATTAGACAATTTTCAAAGACTGGATTAGGTCGTTTTTGAATTCATAACGATAGGTCAACACGACCGGACTTCCAGGGAAACTACCCGATATTTCAGCCTTCAAAGTTTTTTCACCGTCCGAATATTCAAGAGGCTTCATTGTCACTTTATATTCGCTATTAGCTTTTTCGATCCAATTTTTAATTTCCCCTTTTCCAGTGTATGTTCTCCCTTCGTCAAAAACTACTGCGGTCTCGGTAAAACAATTAGCATACCCTCTGCTGTCAAAACTGTCCTGTGCTTTTACTAAATCCGATATTACTTCTGGTAAGTTCATTTTATTGATTTTTTTAAGGATTATGGAAATTAAATGGTCGGAATGGTTCCGCCATCTATTACGAACTCTGTTCCTGTTAAATAATTGGCCCTTGGCGAAACTAAAAACCCAACCAATTCGGCAATTTCTTCAGGTTGTGCCGGTCTGCCAATAGGTATTCCGCCCAAGGCATCCATCACGCTTTGTTTAGCTTCTTCAACTGTACTATTTGAGCTTTCTGCAATACGTTCCATCATTTTTTCGGAAGATGTTGTCATTATCCAACCAGGGGAAACAGTTAATACCCTTACTCCCTTTGATGCAACTTCGTTAGAAAGACTTTTGCTGTAGTTGACCAAGCCTGCTTTTGCAGCTGCATAGGGCAAAGTAGAATCATACAAAGGCAACTTGGCTTGAATGGAGCCAATATGGATAATTACACCACTGTTTTGTTCTATCATTTTAGGTAAAAAGCCTCTGTCCAAACGTACGGGAGCTAATAAATTGGTTTGAAGGGTTTCCTCCCAATCGGTATTACTCAAAACTGCAAAGCCACCGCCTTTAGTTTCAGAACCACCTAGGTTATTTATTAAAATATCTAAGCTGCCGTATTGTTTGAGTACTTCAGCTACCAATTTTTCAGTCCCTTTATTATGACTTAAGTCGGCCGAAATAAAGTGAAGGTTTTCGTTTGGTTCTTCAGGTGTATTTCTTGCTGTTATAATTACTGTTGCACCGGCAGTTATTAGTCGTTCTGCAATCGCTTTCCCTGTTCCTTTTGTGCCTCCCGTAACCAGTGCAGTTTTACCTGCTAACTCATTATTAAAATTTATGATATGTTCCATTGGTTAAATATTTAAGTCAAAGTACAGACTTATGTACAGTTCTCACAAGTACGGAAAATCGAATTGCCTAGGGATAAATTTATCCCCTATTGTACGTTTTGGAACATTGAATTATTTTTGGTATATGTATGAAAGAAAAATTCCTTTGAACCTTAATTGTGGCCTTGATCTAATTGGGGAAGTGCTGTATGGTAAATGGAAAATACGGTTGTTATGGTTTATCAATGAAGGACATCTACGTCCAAGTCAACTGCAGCGTAAAATACCCGACGCTTCCAGAAGGGTTCTAAATATACAATTGAAGGAATTGGAAAGTCACGAATTAATTTCAAAAAAAATCTATCCGGTAGTGCCCCCTAAAGTGGAATATTCGCTAACCGAGTTCGGAAAAACATTGATTCCCGTGATTTCGGTCTTGGGCGATTGGGGTGACAAAAATGAGGAGAGATTGCGGTCATTGATTTCAAAAGGTTCTTGAAATTTGTTTGTCAAATACCGCGATAGGGGTTTACCTAACTTTCTTCATCGATTCAATTTACGAGATTAGTTAAGTAAGAGATTCTGTAATTGATGATATTCTACAGGATATAAAAATAGTTGGTTTTTATACTGTCCGAAAAACAGGAAAGACTTCAAAAATAACATTGGTGATTTTGAGCATATCCCTTTTAATCCATAAACCAATTGGATTCACACCATGCCCTGAGCACCCTTGGCTGAATTCTAACGACTAAAATCGACCTTATTTAATTTCAGTTTTAAAAGAAAGTAATAATTCAAAAATTTATCATTTTATTCCTTCCCCAATTTTTCTAATACCTCTTCCAAAAGCAACTTTGTAGCCCTTACGCCATCGTCGTTGGACAAAAAGCTCATGTCTCCGCCCATATCACGCATTAGGCCGCCTTCATATTCAATACCCACATACCCATCGGTCCATCCGGAATCTTTTATGATAGTGAACATTTTAATAAAATCTGTTTCAAGATCATATCCCTCATCATTGAACCTATGTGTCTTGGCAGAAATTCCTTTGGTATACGGCATCATTTTGGAGACACCTTCGTATTTATCATATTCCTTTAGGCATTTAGTACTAATCAAGTCCTTAAAATCCATGCTTTTAGCTGCCGTTCGCTCCGCGCAAAAATTACCGAAATCAGGTAGGAAACCCTTGTTCTTTTGGTCAAGCTGTGTCATTATTCCTACTAACCAATCAGCATTCGTAGAATTACCAAAATGGTTCTCAACAATAACATTTATATTTTCTTTAGCTGCAAAATCCAATAGTTTTCCATAACCATCTACGGCCGCACTAGCTATTTCTTCTGGAGTTCCGGGTTCAACCTTTCCGGTCAATGCACCCATAGCATCCCCTAAATTTACCCTTATGGAGGTGCAACCCAAATACTTGGCAGCCTCAACCCATTCAAAATGGCCTTCTACAGCGGCATTTCGTTCCTTGTCATTAATGGAGGTAATATTTGCACCATCTACCATAATAAGATGGTTCAACATGCCCAAATCATCACAACGTTGCTTTAACTCTTTCATGTACCCTGCATCGGTATGCTTGCCGTTGAAAAAACCGGAAACGTACTCCAATACGGTTATATCATGAACCTCTTTTGCCCTTGCGGGAAAATCCATGTTGGTCATTTTTCCGGAATAAAGCTCCGATGCGAACGAAAATTCACCTAAGGAGATTTCAAAACCGAACTTGTTGTCCCTTCCCATTGGAAATAATGACTGGGGTATTAAAGTGCTTAAGCCAAGACCGGCTGTGGTCGCTCCTAGCTGACCTAAAAATTTACGACGTGTTGTTTTCATATTCTTTATACTTTAAAAGTTAAGGGTGTTTATTGGGGTATAAAAGTGACCGAAATAGGTACGAACAGAGCTCCATCGGTCTTTTCATTCTTAAAGACAAAATAAATGTCATGTAAACCCATCGTGGGAGATATTGGCACCATAATGGGAGCGGGTGGTTTTGTCGTTGAAAATACATCATCATCTGAAGGTTCAATGAATTCTGTTTTCCCTAATAATGGACCGTCTACCGTATTGATGTGTACTTCTATAGTTCCCCCATTGGAATTAAGTTGCTTTATGGGGGCCGCTACGATCATGGCCATGGATTGGATATGGCTTAAATCAATGCTTTTATACATGGCAAACGTATTTGGATTTGTTACGATGAGTAAATTCATCTCACCCATTTTAAAATTCATGTTTTCATTGGATGCCTCATCCGCATCACCCATTATAAGGGTCGGATTGTTCAAAATGATAGATTCAGAGTCCGTCAATGGCGGCATACCATTGGACCCTTTGTCGGTGTAACTGGCCCAAAGCCGATATACACCTTTTTGGGCATCCGCTCCCTCGGGCAACTTAATGTTAAGAGCACCTTCTGTCGGCATAGTAGCCGCAACGTTTTTCGGTTTATCCAAACTCAATATATATTGTACAATCTGCTCCGCTTCGGGCAATCCTATCGTGGGATGGGCGTTCATGGCAACATCGCCCCATACTCCAGAACCCCCTTTAATAATTTTGTTCGACAAATAATCCATTGCTTTGGAATTAGAACTATATTTTTTTGCAATGGATGTAAATGCCGGCCCTATCGATTTTTTATCTACAAAATGACAGGCCCTACAATCACTTTTTTCCATAAGGCTTTTACCTGCGGTATAGGTAATGGGAGCTTTTTGATGACCTTGTGATGGGGGAGTGTTGTTGAGAGCGTCTTGGTAATGGGCACTAATTTTAACCCTATTTGGTTCAATGGTCTTCTTTTCGAGACTGCCGTCCTCCTGATCACTGACATCTACCCTGTATTTGATGGATTTACCCGGAAAGAAAAAAGTTTTGTTCCCTTCCGTTAGATTCAAATTGACTACAGGTGGTTCGTTTCCAGCAGCAATAGATAGTTCTTCGGTATCTTGGTTACCTTCCGTGTCGGTTACCGTCAGGGTAGCTTTATAGTTTCCTATGGTGTCAAAAGCAAAGGAAGGGTTTGCTTCGGATAGTTTAGCGATAAAATTATTTAACCTGTCCCGTATTACCCATTCATAATTTAGGCTGTCCTTATCATAATCCAAGGTTCCATTTGAAGAAAATTGCACTTGTAAGGGGACAGCACCAGCTAATTTGTCGGCGGATGCTATTACTATTGGTTTTCTGTTACCACCGTTATATTCTATCCTTACCAATTTGGATTCGGGATTTCCCATAAACCAACCCTGTCCATATTCAAGAATATATAAATCCCCATTGGGTCCAAAGGTCATATCAATAGGGTGGTCTAGTTTCAGGTTTGGCAAGAACCTTTCCATACGGGCATAGTCACCTTTTGAGTTCATTTTAACCGTAATGATCCAATCGCGCATCCATTCATAAATAAAAAGTCTGTTGTTATAATAGTCAGGAAAAGGTCGTTCGGCATTCGGAAATTCATCCTTATAATATACAGGCCCGGCCATGGCGCTCTTACCTCCGCTTCCAAGTGCTGGAAATCGCTTGGATGGTGTAGTCGGATACCAGATAAAGGCCTTTTCAGCAGGAGGAAGTTCTGTCAGACCGGTATTATTGGGAGAATCATTTTTGGGTTTCTCGGGGTCAAACTTTTCTCCGGAGATATTTGTTTCAAAATCAAAACCCCAAAAGGGTTTATTGTTTCCAACAAAATAGGGCCACCCAAAGTTGCCTGCTTTTCGGGCCTGCCCGAACTCATCTTCTGCCGCCGGCCCCCTACCGATAGAATCCTTACCGGCATCCGGACCTACATCTCCCCAATACAAAAACCCATTTTTTTTGTCGACTGAAATACGAAAAGGGTTTCGGTGTCCCATAGTGTATATTTCCGGTCTTGTTTTTGGTGTTCCTTTTTGGAAAAGATTTCCTTCAGGGATGGTATAACTGCCATCGGCTTCTGGATGGATTCGAAGAATTTTACCTCTTAGGTCATTCGTGTTGGCAGCAGTTCTTTGTGCGTCAAAGGCAGAACGTCCTATACGTTCATCAATAGGGGAATAGCCATCAGATTCCCTGGGGCTGGTATTGTCACCTGTAGAAAGATAGAGGTTTCCATTGGCGTCCCAATCTATTGAGCCACCGGTATGACAACAATGGGTACGCTGGGTGGGTATCTCCAATAGTACTTGTTGGCTTTTTAAATTCAGTCGTTTATCAGTAAATTTATAGCGGGCCAGAATATTATTGGGGTCATTTCCAGCTGGGGAATAGTATAGGTACACCCATCGATTTTCATCAAAATCAGGATCTATTGAAAGTCCTAAAAGTCCATCTTCGGCTTCCGATTGAGTACCATTCTCGGGATCCGTATATTTTGTACTTACCTCAATATTTGCAATTTCGGTTGTCTTCTGGGTAAGGTTCTCAAAAAGTTTAACGGAACCATGTCTTTCAATAAAAAGGACATCCTCATTGGGAAGAACCGCCATTTCCATGGGCTCGTTCAGGTTTTCGACCAGAACCACTTTTTTAAATCGATTCTCCTCGGGTTGGATTTGACCGTACATTAGTGCAGAAGAAAAGGATATCAGTAAGGATAATAATGATTTTTTCATTGAACATGATTTAATATGTAATAGAATACATAGCTTTGTGTGTATTTTGAACACAAACATACTGTTTTTTTTAATGCGTACAAGTTACGCACAAATATTTTTGAATTTATGATTGTAGCGTATTTGGAAAATTGCCTGAAAGAAGTTTCCGTTGATTGCGTGATTTTCGGCTTTGATGGCTCAACGCTTAAGGTACTTTTATCTAAATGGAAGAATATTGATTATTGGAGCTTGCCAGGTGGAAGAATCAGGAAAATGGAAGCATTGAATGCCGCGGCCGAAAGAATACTGCAGGAGAGAGTAGGTCTTAAAGAAGTCTTTCTACAACAATTTAATGTATTTGGAGAAATCAACCGATTTGTACACTACGATGAATTGGAAACGACAAAACTAATTGAAAAATCTATAGGGGAAGATTTGTCCAAGATTCAGATAAACAATAGAGTTTTGTCCGTTGGATATTATGCTCTCTTGGACCTTAACAAAGTGATCGCAATCCCGGATGAATATACGGACGAATGTCGCTGGATGGAATTGAATGAAATTCCATTATTATTGTTTGATCATAATGAAATGATAAACTTGGCTATAAAAAAATTGCGAAGGGAAATAAAATTTCAACCTATCGGCAATCTTCTACCCGACAAATTTACCTTGGCCGAAATTCAAAAATTATATGAGTCTGTTCTAGATAAGACGTTTGACAGGCGAAACTTTTATAAACAAATAACCAAGCAGGATTTTCTGGTCAAATTGGACGAAAAAAGAACCGGATTGGCAAACAAATCCCCCAATCTATATCGTTTTGACCAATCGAAATACGAAAAGGCACTGGAGGCCGGAATGGGGTTTTAAGGATATTTTTACAAACCTCGGCCTATACCTAAAATTCCCCCCTTTTTTAAATTTTTATTTATTGCCGCAAATTTGTTCAAAAATATTAATCATCATTTATCAGTGCAAATTGAAACATAATAATCATCTATATCTCTAACTGAAAATTCTCTTCGTCCAGAATTCGAATTCAAATGAAGTTCTTCCTCGATTTTAACATTCAGTTTTTTTGCTTTTTCCCAAATGAGGTTCAGGTCATCCACTACAAAATATAAAATCAGGCCGTTTCCAACTTTTAATTTCGGGTCGGACAATGTGGGATGTCCGTGAATACTCCATTTATGTAATGACAAAATTTGTTGGTTGTTTTCGTTCACCAAAATCTCAAATGTATTTCTTGAAGAAAAAACTAAAATGTGAGAACTGTCAACGATAATGCCAACTAAAAAAATAAAGCCCCATAAACATTAGCTTACGGGGCTTTTCTGCGGAGAAAGAGGGATTCGAACCCCCGGAGGTGTGACCCTCAACAGTTTTCAAGACTGCCGCATTCGACCACTCTGCCATTTCTCCAAGTGTCTCATCAGGTATTCCCTGAATGCGGGTGCAAATATAGAAAGGTTTTCTTATGTGAGAAAGTCTTTTCTTAATTTATTTTACCCTATATCTTTACAGCATTGTACAAAGTACAGAATTTAGTTTTTAACTAACTTACCCTCATGTCAAATCCGCTAATAAGTATTTTGATTCCGTATAAAAATGTAGAAGATTATTTTGAACAGTGCCTTACTTCTATATGTAATCAAGCCTATGAAAACTGGGAGGTTCTTGCGGTAAATGATCATTCTGAAGATGCTAGCTTCGAAATCGCAAAACGTTTTACCCGTTTCGATAATCGGATCAAACTACTTTCAAATACAGAATCAGGAATTATATCTGCACTACGATTAGCTTACGCGCAAAGCAAAGGCGCATTGATTACAAGAATGGATGCCGATGACCATATGAGTGTTGATCGATTAAGCACCATGGCCAATTCGTTATCGAAAGAAGGTAAGGGCTCAATTGCCATAGGCCAAGTCCATTATTTTGCCGAAAACGGTGTAAATGACGGTTACCGGAAATATGAGATATGGTTGAACAACCTCACGGTTAACGGAACCAATTATAAAGAAATTTATAAGGAATGTGTCATTCCTTCCCCCTGTTGGATGGTCCACCGGTCCGATTTGGATAATTGTGGCGCTTTTGAATCGAATCGGTATCCAGAAGATTATGACCTCGCATTCCGTTTTTATGAACAAGGCTTAACCTGTATCCCTTGTAACAGAATTCTCCACTATTGGCGAGACTACCAAACACGTACCTCACGTACCAGCGAACACTATGCACAAAATTACTTTCTGGACATTAAACTGCACTACTTCTTGAAATTGGAACACTGCCCTTCTAAAACCTTGGTGATTTGGGGCGCTGGTAAAAAAGGAAAGGAGATCGCAAAAACATTACTAGATTTAAAGATACCCTTTAAATGGATTTGTGATAACCCTAAGAAAATAGGTAAAGACATCTATGGCATTCGTCTTGCTCATTATACAGAATTAGAAAAAATGGTTAGCACGCGAAGTATCATTACCGTTGCCAATGAAAACGAACAACTTTTCATCAAAGCTTATTTTAAAAAATTAGGGCAAACTTTAGCAACCGATTATTATTTCTTCTGTTAACTTGAATTCCCTCTATTTCATAAGGCAGACGGCAACAAAATATTAGTAGTAAACCGGTGAGCTTCTACAATCAAAATAATTATCTTTGAGCTAATCAAAAACAGGAATGCAATTTAAATATCCAGAAATTCTTTGGGGTCTTTTTCTTCTACTCATTCCGATTATAATCCATTTATTTCAATTACGTCGATTCAAGAAAACCCCATTTACCAACGTTAAGTTCTTAAAACAGGTAGTTGCAGAGTCCAGAAAAAGTAGTACCCTAAAAAAGTGGTTATTATTAGCTACAAGATTAGCATTACTGACAGCACTTGTTATTGCATTCGCACAACCTTTCATTGCCAACGAAGCTGCCCTACAAAGCAAGGAAACAGTCTTCTATTTAGATGATTCCTATAGTATGAACGGTCAAACCGAAAATGGAAACGTTTTTAAAAATAGTGTACAGGAATTCATTCAAGAGATTCCAAAAGATCAACGGTTCACCTTGTTTACGAACACAAAAGTTTTCAAGGATGTGGAAATAAAGGATGTTCAAAATGAATTACTCGACCTTACCGTAACCTCAGATCAGCTAGATATTCCTGAAATAATTTTAAAAGGGAATACGTATTTTTCAAATACTACCGGAGTTCAAAGAAACCTTGTTCTTATCTCTGATTTTCAACAACGTATGGGAAACGTTCCAAAAGACACGATGAGTGATTTCAACCTTCATTTTATCAAACCTTTTAAAACTGAAATATTAAACACTTCCATTGATTCCGTTTTCGTTGATAATAGAACCAGTGAAACCATAGAAGTAGTAGCCATAATTTCAACCAATACCACAGAGGAAACGCTACCAGTATCACTATTTAACGGTACTGAACTAATCGCTAAAACAGCGGCGAAATTTGATTCTAATAAAACTGCCGAAGTCAGATTTACCGTTAACGCCAAAGAAGTAATTTTAGGTAAAGTCGCACTAACCGATAACGGGTTGAATTATGACAATCAATTTTATTTTAATATTGATGAAAAGTCAAAAATTAAAGTTTTGAGTATCGGCACTTCTTCAGATGATTTCCTCATGCGAATATTTTCAAATGACGAGTTTGACCATTCATCGAGTACATTAGGCCAATTGAATTACAGTAAGCTTGATGATCAAAATCTAGTGGTGTTAAATGAACTTTTAATTATTCCCACATCGCTTATCACATCCTTGAACGCATTTGTAACTAGTGGAGGAAGTTTTGTTGTTATTCCCGCAATTGATGCAGACTTTACTTCTTACAATCAACTGACATCCTTATATGGTAATAGTCAATATGTTAACGCGGTGGTCCAAAACATGGCAATTTCAACCATCAAAACAGAACATCCCCTATTCGAGAATGTATTCGATAAGAAAGTAGCTAATTTTCAATTTCCTACTGTAAAAGAACGGTACAAAATGGAAACTGATTTACCCGTAGCCATTGAATTTCAAAATAAAGAACCTTTTTTAGTGGGAAATTCCAGTGCTTATTTTTTTGCTGCGCCACTTGCGAGCGATAATTCCAATTTCAAAAATTCCCCATTGATCGTTCCTACATTTTACAATATGGGGGTGAACAGTTTAAAATTACCTCCCTTGTATGCCAGTCTTGGTAATGAAACAGAAATAGAGGTGCCTATCAGTTTACAACAGGATGATATCGTTAAAATATCTAAAGAAGAAAATGAGTTTATTCCCCAACAACAGATACTCCCCAAGAAAGTAAAACTCACCTTTATTGAAAATCCTACAGAAGCTGGTATTTATGCTATTACGCACAACAACAATATAATCCGCAATATTAGTTTTAATGATAATAGAAAAGAAAGTGAGTTACTATACGCTCAACTTCCCGCTGAGCATACCAATTATTCATTATCAAATTTCTTTCAGGAAAGTCAAATATCAAACGCTATAAATGAGTTTTGGAAATGGTTTGCTATTTTAGCACTGGCATTTGTTTTTATAGAAATGTTACTTCAAAGATTCTTAAAATAAACGATAAACAACTACCCATAACCCTATGAATATACTTTTAAAATCGGTTACGATAGTAAATGGGAGTACCAAGGACCTTCACCTTAAAAAAAGGGATATTCTTATTAAAAATGGAGTTATTGATGCGATTGAATCTTCTGTGGAGCCTTCCGCAAAAACGAAAGTTATCGCGCAAAAGGACCTTCACGTTTCTGTAGGTTGGTTCGATAGTGGGGTCAGTTTTGGGGAACCTGGCTACGAGGAGCGGGAGACCATTAATAACGGCTTACAAACCGCTGCCAAAAGTGGCTTTACCGATATTATTCTGAACACAAGTAGTAACCCGACCCCAGATTCATCCTCGGATATTATATTTTTTAAGAATGCGGCAAAAGAACATTTAACAAATCTGTATCCGCTAGGAAACCTCACGGTAAAAGGTGATGGTCAAGCCCTTGCTGAGTTATTCGACATGAAAAATGCCGGTGCGGTGGGGTTCTATGACTACAAACATGCCATAACTAATGCTAATCTTTTAAAAATTGCGTTACAATATGCGCAGAATTTTAACGGATTGATTTTCTCTTTTCCGATGGATAAAAGTATTTCTGGAAAAGGCATCGTTAATGAAGGTATCACCAGTACACGATTAGGATTAAAAGGTATTCCTGCACTTGCAGAAGAACTCCAGATTTCACGAGATCTTTTTATATTGGAATATACAGGAGGTAAATTATTCATCCCGACCATATCCACGGCAAATTCCGTAAAACTGATTGCAGAAGCCAAAAAGAAAGGGCTACAGGTCTTCTGTAGTGTTGCGGCACATAATCTCAACACCACAGATGCGGCCCTTGAGGAATTTGACACACAATATAAAGTAATACCACCCCTAAGGACTGCAGCTGACACAAAGGCTCTTTTAAAAGGTGTTAGTAATGGAACCATTGACTTAGTCACATCGGACCATAAACCCTTGAACATAGAACTAAAACATGTTGAATTTGATAATGCCGACTTTGGAACAATAGGTTTAGAAAGTACCTTCGGCATGCTGAACGGTCTACTTGGTCTTGAAGAAAGTATTGCTCTATTGACAAAAGGAAGAACTATTTTCGGAATGGAAACCCCCAAGTTAGAAGTTGGTCAACCGGCCAACCTGACTCTTTTTGAGCCTATGAGCGAATATGAATTTACCGAATCTAATATATTCAGCACTTCTAAAAATGCACTGGCACTTGGAAAACCAATGAAAGGAAAAGTTCTAGGAACCATTGCAAACAATCAACTGGTTCTAAACAACTAATTATGGAGAATACCGAAAGTATTCCGGGAAAAACGACGGCCATTATTGCCTACTTAACCATTGTAGGGGCGATTATTGCTTTATCTATGAATATGGAACCCAAACATTCATTTGCAAGATTTCATACGAGACAGGCTTTCGGGCTTCATTTAATGTTTCATGGTTTCGCCATTTTTTCAAGTGTTTGGTTCAATGAATATGCTCTATATGGTTTGTACCTTTGCTATATTGTTCTTTGGGTTTACGGCTTTTTAGGGGCATTAAGCAACAAAGAACAATTGGTTCCTGCGGTAGGGTCCTACTTTCAAAAATGGTTCACTTTTATTCAATAAATCAATGACTACAGCTCCCCTATCTTTAGAACATATCATTAAACCCTCTACTCTTACCAACAAAAAACCTCCTGTGCTTTTTTTGCTTCATGGGTATGGAAGCAATGAAGAAGATCTTTTTTCGTTTGCTCCCGAGCTACCCGAAGAGCTGTGTATAATTGCCGTACGTGCCCCTTATGACCTACAGCCATATGGTTATGCTTGGTACGCTATAAATTTCGACGCTGAAAAGGGAAAATGGAGCGATGACGATCAAGCTATTGAATCACGCAACAAAATTGTCACTTTTATTGATGAAGCTTGCAATACCTATGGCCTAGATAAGGATCAGGTAAATTTACTGGGGTTCAGTCAAGGTACTATACTTAGTTATGCGGTTGCATTATCCTATCCAGAAAGGGTAAATAATATCATTGCATTAAGTGGCTACATCAATGAAAAAATACTATCGGAAGGCTATAGTGAGAATGATTTGAGTAAACTAAGTTTTTACTGTTCACACGGTGAGGTTGACCAAGTGATCCCCGTGGAGTGGGCCAGAAAAGCACCTAAGTTATTGAAACGGCTTGGAATTGATTATGTATACGAGGAATTTCCCGCTGGGCACGGTGTAGTACCACAGAACTTTTATTCCCTTAAAAAATGGATCGCCGAGAAAATTTAATTACTTTGGGTATACAGCAAGTGATCGATTAAGGTAAAATCGATGCCCAAATCGTCTTTTAACTCATATTTAATCAATAATTCTCCCCAATATTTACCATCTGAAAAATCGGTCAATATCCATTTATGATTCAGCACCTTAATCTTATTGATCTTAAAATCATTTTGCATTCCCTCATAAGGAATTAATGGATTATCACCTTTATGTTCATTGGTTTCCAATAACTTATCAGAAATATATCCGGCGATGTTATCCAAATTCAAATGGTCATAATAGGCCAAGGCATCATCATTATTTTCTAAGGAGAAATATTGCATGTCCATCACCTTTACAGTTGATTTTTGAACGGAGTCTTTTAGTAATTCTATCTCAGCTTCCAATTTCCCGATTTTTTCCATATTGGCATCCACCATTTTTCCACTACTTACGAAAAGGTATAAACAGATAAGGGACATAAAGATAAATAGGTATAAAAATATTTTACTTTTCATAGTTACACGGTAATGATTAAATTATCAAAGGCCAAATGTACATTTTCAGGTAAGTTCTTTTCGACCTCCTCATGAAATCCTAACAGATGACTTATATGGGTAAAGTATGCTTTTTCTGGATTCACTTTTTTTACAAAATCAAGCGCTTCCTCTAAATTAAAATGTGACTGATGGGGCTCTACACGTAAGGCGTTCACAACCAGAACAGAACACTCTTTTATCTTTTCAATTTCTTTTTCCTTAACTGATTTGACATCGGTTAAGTAGGTGAAGTCCCCTACCCTATATCCAAAAACCTGAAGTCGATTATGGAGTACATTAATAGGAATAGCCTCTTTATCACCAATAGAAAAAGGTCTGTTATTTTTAACTCTATTAATTTGAACCGATGGTGCCCCAGGATATTTATTTTTCTCGTCAAAAATATAATCGAATCTCTTTTTTAGGGATTTTACGACTCTTTTATGCGCGTAAATAGGAATATCTCCCTGTTTAAAAAAAAACGGTCTTATATCGTCTAAACCCGCCGTATGATCAGAATGTTCATGCGTATATAAAATGCCGTCGATTTTATTGATGTTATGCCGTAACATTTGTTGCCTAAAATCAGGTCCACAGTCAATAACGAAATTATAATCTTTCCAAGAAAGTAGTACTGAAACCCTAAGACGTTTGTCCTTAGGATCATCGCTTAAACAAACCGGATGTGTACTCCCAATTATCGGGATTCCCTGAGATGTTCCCGTTCCTAAAAAAACAACACGTAAATCGCCTTTCATGTTCTGCAAATTTAATCTCTTTTTAATAAAATTAAGGTTTGAAAATTATAAGATCTTCGTATTTAAATAGTAATAAAAACGATAAGTGAAACTTATCCCATTTTTTTGCCGCTATTGTCCTTTAAAAGGCCCATTCTTTATAACTTTGTTGAAAATAAAATTGAAAAAGAATGGCCTCCGTATTAAAAAGAGATAGTGTCTTTGAGAACATCCCCTCTATAAAAGCAAAGACCTTACGCATAAATCTGAATCCTGATATATACGGAACCTTTGCCGAGATAGGAGCGGGTCAAGAAACTGCAAGGCATTTCTTTAGATCTGGTGGAGCATCTGGTACCATAGCCAAAGCGATGAGTGCCTATGACAAAGATTTTAGTGATGCCATTTATGGTATTGAGAAAGATGGCCGGTATGTCACACAAGCACGCTTAAAAACAATGCTTTCGCACGAAATGCAATTGATGGAAGAACGTATCAGTCGTGAAAACCATCCGGACAGATTGTTTTTCTCCTATGCCAATACAGTAGCTACCATTGACTTCTCAAAACGATATAAAGGCCATGGTTGGGTGGGTATACGGTATCAATTGGACCCCAAACAAAAGGAGTTCGATGAAATCATCCTCCATATTCGTTTTAAGCAAAATGAGGCAAGATTGCAACAAGAAACCCTTGGAACCCTTGGTGTGAACTTAATCTATGGCGCTTTTTACAAGTACCATAAACCGAAGAAAATGTTGAAATATCTATATGACCATATAGATAAAGACACCTTGGAAATTGATATGGTCAACTTTTCAGGACCGAATTTTAAAGATGTAGACAACCGCTTAATGAGCTTACAGCTTATTAAAAATGATATGACCGACGCCGTAATGTTCGGTCCAGATGGCAATAACCTTCTGCCTGCAGCCGTACTTTATAAAAAGAACATTTTGGCTTTGCGCGGTAGTTTTAGACCGGTAACGAAGGTTAATTTGGATATGTTCGAAAAGTCCTACGATATTTTTATAAGGGACAAGCAGGTAGACCAGAACAACACCATCGTCATTTTCGAAATTACACTTTCTAATTTAAAAGCCTCTGGAGAGATCGACGAACAAGATTTTATGGACAGGGCCGAATTATTATGTTCTTTAGGACATTCGGTAATGATCTCTAAATTTCAGGAGTATTATAAATTGGTAGAATATTTTAATAATTATACCAAAAATAGAATCGGCCTTACCATGGGTGTGAACAACCTAGTCGATATTTTTGATGAAAAATATTATCGTCATTTAAGTGGCGGAATTCTTGAGGCCTTCGGTAAACTGTTCTTCAAGGATCTTCAGGTGTATTTATATCCGATGAAAAATCCGGATACGGGTCAGATTATGACCAGTAATAATGTTAAGGTTCATCCACGAATGAAAGAATTGTATAAATTCTTCAAGTATAATGGTAAGGTTATGGATATCATTGATTATGAACCAGATATTATGCATATTTTCTCAAGGGATGTGCTTAAGAAATTGATGAACGATGAAGAAGGGTGGGAAGAAATGCTGCCTGAAGGAATCGCAGAAATTATTAAAGAAAAAAATCTTTTCACTAGAAAGACTTTAGAAACCAGTGAAGAAGATGCGTAGTTAAATTTACAACGAAGTAATAAACATAAAAAGCGTCCAAAATATTGGACGCTTTTTATATTCTAGCCTTTTTTAGTTTACAATAATTGAGCAGCGTGGTCTTTTGTCTTTACCTTATCAATTACTTTGGTAACCTTGGCATTACCATCCAAGACAAAAGTCATTCTATGGATTCCGTCATACTCCCTACCCATGAACTTTTTAGGTCCCCAAACTCCAAATGTATTAATAACCTTATGGTCTTCATCTGCTAAAAGTGGAAATGGAAACTCATACTTATTCTTGAAACTAGCTTGTTTCTTTTCAGAATCTGCACTAACCCCTAAAAGTTCATAACCTTGTTCTTTTAATTCTTTATAATTATCCCTTAAATTACAGGCTTCTGCCGTACAACCAGGAGTATTTGCCTTTGGATAGAAAAAAACGATTAATTTTTTCCCAGCATAATCAGATAAACTGATTGTATTGCCATTTTGATCTTTGGCTGAAAATGAAGCTACTGTATCACCAACTTTTAACGTATCCATAAGTAAGTTTAATAAATTTGTGTTTAAAATATTTAAAACTAAATTAAACAATTAATGACGAAAGCCGAAAAAATAGCGTTCACTATTTCGAAACTGCAAGAGCTCTATCCTGTAATTCCGATTCCTTTGGAACATAAAGACCCCTATACCCTTCTCATTGCAGTATTAATGTCGGCGCAAAGTACCGATGTACGGGTAAACCAGATTACTCCCCTACTCTTTGAAAAAGCGGATAATCCCTATGATATGGTCAAACTTAGTGTAGATGATATTAGGGAAATCATTAAGCCCGTAGGTTTGTCACCCATGAAAGCAAAAGGTATTCATGGTCTTTCAAAAATTCTGATTGAGAAACATGATGGTAAAGTCCCTAAGGAACTTGAATATTTAGAAGAACTTCCTTCCGTTGGGCATAAAACGGCAAGTGTGGTAGTCTCCCAAGCCTTTGGAATTCCTGCGTTTCCTGTAGATACCCACATCCATAGATTGATGTTTCGATGGGGTTTTACTAACGGGAAAAATGTGGTTCAAACCGAAAAAGACGCTAAACGCTTGTTCCCGATGGAATTATGGAACGACCTTCATTTGCAAATGATCTGGTATGGGAGAGAATATTCCCCTGCAAGAGGTTGGAATCTAGATAAAGATATTATCACCAAAACTATCGGTCGGAAGGCGGTATTAGATGACTATTATAAAAAGAAAAAGACCCGCTAATTGCGGGTCTTTTTCTAGTTTAAAAAGGTTTCGAAACTTAAATCTTCGTACTCAAATTCATAAAGAGCCTGAGAGTAACTCAACAAGAAGTTGATTGTCTTCGGACAAACTTTATTAAATCCGGTCTGTTCTTGATAATTAGAGTAAATTTTTTCCATAGTTCCAATGTTGTTACACTAAAATAACGCAACAAATTTGGAAATATTGTTTATGCTGTGTTTCGCAACAATTAATTGGTAAGTACGATATTATTTTTATCGATTATTTTTCTAAGATTAATCAACGCGTATCGCATTCTACCTAACGCAGTGTTGATACTCACGCCCGTATTTTCAGAAATTTCCTTGAAACTCATATCCTTGTATATACGCATTAAAAGAACTTCTTTCTGGTCGTCTGGCAACTCTTCAACCAATTGCCTTAAATCAGTATCGATTTGATCTTTAATCAATTGTTTTTCTGCGTTCAACTTTTCATCTCCGATTACAGAGAATATATTGAAGTCATCGCTGCCTTCGAACATCGGCATTCTTTTGTTCCTTCTAAAGTGATCTATAATTAGGTTATGGGAAATTCGCATTACCCATGGCAAAAATTTACCTTCTTCGCTATATTTACCTTTCTTCAAGGTCTTTATGACCTTAATAAAGGTATCTTGAAAAATGTCTTCGGTAATGTCCCTATCTAACACCTTAGAGTAGATAAAGCTTGTAATACGTTGGTTATGCCTGTTAATCAATACCTCAAGAGCACCTTCGTTACCGCTGATATAATCCCTAACTAATTCTGAGTCTTCAATTTGTAGTTTCATACGAGTTACTTTCTTTAATTGGTTATAGATTTGGGAATCTTGTTAGTTACTTAGTTTACTTTTTAAATCTGATATAAAACTATAGAAAAGGGCCGCCGCTTAAAAAAGTATGTTGTCAAACCCCCCTATTATGATGTGAAACATCGAAAAAGTAGATTTCTATACAATAAAAGGGATTTCCCATAGTTCGTCGGATGAACGGAATGGGTAGCAAAGTGTTCGAATGAAGATTATTCTTACAGCATGTCCTGATTAAAACTTGTAGGATAAAGGATGGTCGACATCATATGTACACCCCTAAAAACTTGATATACTTTAACATAGCCGTAATATTATCCTTAAAGAAAGAAAGTAGCTTAAACCAAAGAACCCCTAGGTTTTCACCTAAGGGTTCAATACTATTTATAGAGGTATTAATTTAGGTTTCTTTCGAACTGCATACCTTTTACTTCGGTTATTTGTAAAGATTTGGAATAGGAAAGTAAAAAATTAATCGTCTCTGGTTTTGCCTTGATTAATTTACAGGTATTCTTTTCCTTTAAGTATATTTTCTCCATCTCGATTGTTGTTTAGATTGAACTAAAGAACGATTCTTCAATGAAGATAGTAGATCCTATCGACCTGTAACCAATTAATTCGTTAAAACTATGCTATTGGCCTCTACCAATTTTCTTAAGTTAATTAAGGCATAACGCATTCTTCCCAAGGCTGTATTTATGCTTACACCCGTATTATCAGAAATTTCCTTAAAACTCATACCCTTGTAGATTCGCATTTCCAAAACTTCCTGCTGGTCAACAGGCAATTCCTTTATCATTTTAATCAAATCGGCGTCGATTTGGTCTTTGATCAACTGTTTCTCTATATTCAATCGATCATCATCCAATAAAGAAAAAATATTATAACTATCCTTACTATTATACATTGGCATTCTATTATGCTTTCTGAAATGATCTATAATAAGGTTGTGAGCTATGCGCATAACCCAAGGAAGAAACTTACCTTCCTCATTATAGGCACCTCTCTTTAAGGTACGTATCACCTTCATAAAGGTATCTTGGAAAATGTCTTCGGTAAGTTCACGGTCTCCTACTTTAGAGTAGATAAAACCGGTCAAACGGGAATTATGACGATTGATCAGCACTTCTATAGCCTTTTCGTCTCCTTGAATATATTGTTTTACTAATTGGGAATCTTCAATCTGTAGGTTCATAAGCTTTACCTTAAGGGTTAAAATCTAGTCCCAGTTTCAAAGAAAAAGGGGCTTTTGGTGATTATTCTAACTTAAAAAAAGTAAAGTTGCGGTATAGGCAGATTGAATTTTTAATTGGCCTCAAAGATAGAAAAAAATAAATAGTATAAAAATAAAGTTAAAAGTACTGGCCATATTTTAGATAAACGGCATTTTTTAGTACACAATTAAGTCAAAGCGTATCTTTGCAAAATAGAATAACATATGCCTAAACTTGCCCAAATAAATCCGAAAGAAAACATCATAATCAAAGGCGCTAAACTGCACAACCTTAAAAATATTGATGTAGTCATCCCAAGAAATAAACTCGTTGTCATAACGGGATTATCCGGTTCGGGAAAATCGAGCTTAGCTTTCGATACCTTATATGCCGAAGGCCAAAGAAGATATGTTGAGAGCCTATCATCGTACGCCAGACAGTTTTTGGGAAAGTTGGACAAACCAAAGGTCGATTATATTAAAGGAATTGCTCCGGCCATTGCCATTGAGCAAAAGGTGAATTCTACCAATCCTAGGTCTACCGTTGGTACCACCACAGAAATCTATGATTATATAAAATTATTATACGCCCGTATCGGTAGAACCTTTTCCCCTATATCTGGTCTTGAAGTTAAAAAACATACGGTTACCGATGTGGTAAACCATGTAAAGACCTACGATGAAAACACCAAACTACTTTTACTGGCCCCTATTCAGATAAGGGAGGATAGAGATGCTCTTAAATCGCTCGAACTTTTTTCTAAGCAAGGTTATGCGCGTATCAAATATGAAAATGAAGTTCTACGAATAGATCAGGCACCCCAAAATATCGGTAAAAAATTTGATTTAGTCATAGATCGTATTATCACGAAGAATGATGAAGATTTCTATAACCGATTAGGAAATGCAGTGGATACAGCTTTCTTTGAAGGTAAAGGGGAATGCAGCATTGAAGAATTAACCGATGGAAAACAGACTTCGTTCAGCAATAAATTTGAATTAGATGGCATGACGTTTTTAGAACCCAATGTGCATTTGTTCAGTTTCAATAATCCCTATGGTGCTTGTCCAAAATGCGAAGGTTATGGTGACGTCATCGGTATCGATGAGGATTTGGTTATTCCGAATACCGCACTGTCAATTTATGAAAATGCAATTTTCCCTTGGCGAGGAGAAAGTATGGGTTGGTACCGAGATCAATTGGTAAACGCTGCCTATAAGTTTGATTTTCCCATTCATAAACCTTGGTATGAATTGACCGAAGACCAACGGCAATTGGTTTGGAACGGTAATGACCATTTTATTGGACTACATAAGTTCTTTGGGATGTTGGAAGAAAAAAGCTATAAGATACAGAATAGGGTAATGCTCTCCAGATACCGCGGAAAAACAAGGTGCAACGTATGTAATGGAAAAAGGTTGCGACCGGAAACGGATTACGTAAAAGTAGGTGGAGCATCAATTTCATCATTGGTTGGTTTATCCATAGAAAAACTAATCGTATTTTTTGATAATCTAGAACTTACCGAAAATGACGCAACGATAGCTGCTAGATTATTGGTAGAGATTAGAACACGACTCGGGTTCCTGAACAAAGTTGGGTTGAATTACCTGACCATCAATCGTAAATCGAATACACTTTCAGGTGGGGAAAGCCAGCGTATTAACCTCGCAACCTCATTGGGAAGTAGCTTGGTAGGTTCTATGTACATCTTGGATGAACCTAGTATTGGGTTGCATCCCAAGGACACAGAAAACCTGATCGAAGTCCTTATTTCATTACGAAATTTAGGAAATACGGTTATAGTTGTGGAGCATGATGAAGATATAATGAAAGCTGCAGACGTGGTCATTGATATCGGCCCGGAAGCAGGAACCCATGGCGGAAAAGTAGTCGCCCAAGGAACCCTAAGCGAAATATTGAAATCCAATTCACTCACGTCGCAATACCTGAATGGGAAGATGGAAATTAAAGTTCCTAAAGAAAGACGTACTTCTAAAAATTACATCACCATAAAAGGAGTTCGCGAACACAACCTTAAAAATATCAATGTCACTTTTCCTTTGGATATGCTCACCGTTGTTACCGGTGTATCAGGAAGTGGAAAGAGTACGTTAGTAAAAAAGTTACTTTACCCGATTATTTTAAAAGAAATTGGTGGCTACGGTGAAAAAGCGGGACAACATAGTTCCGTAGAAGGAAAATATAAGCATATAAAACATGTGGAGTTCGTTGACCAAAATCCAATTGGTCGGTCATCACGTTCCAATCCCGTTACGTATATTAAGGCGTATGACGATATTCGAAATTTGTTCGCAAATCAAAAACTAAGTACTATACGAAATTACCAAGCCAAACACTTCTCCTTTAATGTAGACGGTGGACGGTGTGAAAAATGTAAAGGAGAAGGCGAGATTACGGTTGAAATGCAATTCATGGCCGACGTGCATCTAGAATGTGAAAACTGCGGAGGCAAACGCTTTAAAAAAGAAGTCTTGGAAGTAACCTTCAATAACGCCAATATTGATGACATTTTAAATATGACCATTGACGATGCCATACAATTCTTCGAAACTGGTGAACAGACCAAGATTGTTACTAAACTTAAACCCCTACAAGATGTTGGATTAGGGTATGTGACTTTAGGACAATCCTCCTCTACCCTTTCAGGCGGCGAAGCCCAACGTATAAAACTGGCGTCTTTCCTTATAAAAGGGGCTACCAAAGATAAAGCCCTTTTTATTTTTGATGAGCCAACAACGGGCTTACATTTTCATGACATTCAAAAACTGTTAAAATCCTTTAATGCATTAATTAAAAAAGGACATTCCATCGTTGTGATCGAACATAATATCGACTTGATTAAATGTGCTGACTACATAATTGACCTTGGGCCAGGTGGTGGAGAAAATGGTGGCTATTTATTAGCCGAAGGTACCCCTGAAGAGGTTTCAAAAAACGATGGTTCTTTTACCGCCAACTATTTAAAGGAGAAATTGAAGTAAGAAACCTTCTATTCCAAATCTGTAAGAATAGGAACATTAGAACTACTTAAAACATTGTTATTCAATATTTTAAGTGATTATTTATTTTTTTGGCACACTGTTTGTAATGTACTAAGTGAATGTAAATAGTTACCTTCAGAATCACTGCCCTCTGGCAGATTTAAAACCTTATATCATGAAAAAATTAGTACTCCTTTTTACGGCGATGATTTTAGGCACTACAAGTGTTTTTGCCACAGGTATTAAAGAAGATAAGGTTGCTACAAGCAATGCTTATGGATATGACAACTCCTTCATTTTTGTTGAAAATGGTATTACGTTTGCTGTATATCCAGATGGGGAGTTTGACTTTTATATAGACAATCAGGTATCCGGAACAAGAAATGGCGTTACGTTCAATTCAGGTTACGACTATAGTCCCTACGCTCAATATGATGATTATGGTGCAGTTATACAGGTAGAGAATGTTCCTATTTATTATGACTATTATGGTCGGGTGAGTCAAATCGGTGAAGTCGATATCAACTATTTAAATAGACGGGTAAACAGAATTGGAGGAATGTACGTTTATTATAATAACCGTGGATTTTACGATTACCATACGGGATACATAAACATTTACAACAGGCATTATGTATACCAACCTTTTCATAGGTGGTTCGCCAGACCAGCTATCAATCTTTGCTTAGTATACAACAGACCCTATAGAAGGTATTACACCCCCGTTCGTTATACCTATTATAACCCATATAGAAATAACTATAGAAAGGCATATGTAAATATTGGTAGGACATACAGATATAATAAAGTTAGACCTGAAAGAGCTACGATTTATAGAAATGATAAACGAGTTGCCGTGAGGGATAATTCGTATAGAGCTAATAAATCGATTGCTCAACGGGATAATGGATTAAGAACCAACAGAAGTATTGCCTCGAATAATACGGCAAGATATAACAGAGGCACTGAGGTAAATCAAAGTTCTACGGTAAGACGTAGCAGTGATTTTGCCGGACGTAATAACCAAGATCATAGGGTAACTAAAAGAGAAGTGACCAGGAGTACTCCTCCCAATCGTACTGTTAAACGAGGAAACGATGTCGGGTCAAGAAATGGTCATATTAGCACAGTTACAAAACGAGAAGTTACTAGAACTCCTAGTAGCACTACAGTGAAGAGAAGTTCCACTACTTATAAAAAACCAGAGGTTAGAAGTACCACTTCCCGTAGTAGTCAAAATAGTAGTGTTAGAAGTAGCGGCACTAGATCCGTAACAAAGGTACCTAACAGAAGTTCAACTAGTGCTAGTTCGAGATCGGCAACTACTAGAAGTAATAGAAGAAATTAAAATAGTTTTTAGGTTGGTTAGTTGTTTAGCCCCTTAGCGGATACGTTCGTTAAGGGGCTTTTTTTACTTCTCCATTTTTAATTATAAAAATCGTAACGCGGAAATAATTTTTCAAACCTCTTTGGAAGTTCGCTCCTTATATGCAAAACATTACCTGAAATAGGATGTGTAAATTCCAATGATTGGGCATGTAGGAACATTCCCTTACCCTTTAATAACAAGCCCTCCAAATAATAAGTGGCATCGCCCAAAATAGGATTTCCTATATAAAGTAAGTGTTTGCGCAACTGATGCCGTCTACCAGTAAAGGGAGTTAACCGCACTAAATTCAAGCATCCAAAACGCTCAGAAGGTATGGATTCTATAACATGATATACCGAAATAGCTTTCTTATTATCGATAGGAAATTCAATGGTTCCGTTAGAATTCATACGACCTATGGTAACCGCGAAATACGTTTTATGAATATGTTTTTCCTCAAAAAGTTTATTTAACGAAACGATGGTAGAACTAGTTTTCCCCACCAACAAAAGACCCGTGGTGGCATAATCCAATCGGTGGACCGGTTGTGGATCTACAACATCCGCTACAGTACTTTGCTTCAAATTTTGTTCCAGTGCATTGGCTACGGTCTTAAATCCGTTACCGCTTACCAAAATACCTGCCGGCTTGTTGATAATTGCCAAGTAATCATCCTCATAAATAACTTCTAGCTTTAGCTTGAGCCTAGTATCCTTTTTGTTCTCTGCAGGCTGACGCAATTCAATAAGTTCACCACCTTTAATAAAAACTGCCGTCGACGCTATTTTACCATTCACGAAAACTAATTTTTGCTTAATAGCCTTTTTCAATGCAGATTTTGTATAAGCCTTGGAAAATATACCTACTGCATATTCCTGCAAACGCACAGGCCCATCTTCGATTTCTGCGATATGTCTTTCAATTGTGTTCACTATGGGCGCGTATAAATTATTTTGAGGTGCTCCATTAGCGGTGCAAGGTAAATTTTTGAATTATTAAATTAAGGTGGTGAGCTAATTTTTGTGAAAATATAACTCTACCTTCTACCCTAAATTTTAGTCCACCAGAAATGGATCCATATGAAAAGGATAAATCATAAAATAATAAGGCAAGTCGTTATTCTAGCCTTAATCATCTTTCTAGGGGGATTGATTATAAAATACATGCTGCCCTATATATCTGGCGTACTCGGGGCCCTAACCTTATATGTTATCCTTAGAAAATGGATGATGAAGCTTTTGAAAAAAGGCATGAAAAGAATGTGGGCGGCACTACTCCTTGTTTTTGTTTCATTAATCGGTATTTTCTTGCCCTTAGTGGGAGCTGTTTTTATGCTTAGTAATCAAATTGGAAACCTGGCCGATAAATCGGAACAAGTCACGAAGGCCTTTAAGGAACAGGTTTTTCAACTCGAAAAATATATTGAGTATGATATTTCTTCGGCTATAGATCCAAAACAGGCTTCCGGATGGTTAACGGATAATCTTCAAGGTTTTGCGAGTGGTACATTTAATATTTTTATTTCCCTTGGTTTACTGCTTTTCATCCTGTACTATATGCTGAAAAGTCCTAAGGAGCTCAAGGATTCCTTAATGGTTTACGTTCCATTGAGTAAAAAAACATTGGTTATTTTAGGAGAAGAAATTGAAAGTGTAGTGCGATCCAATGCCATCGCCATTCCCTTGGTCGCTTTGGCGCAGGGTATAATCGCGCTTATAGGCTTTTTTATATTTGGGGTTGAAAATCCGTTGTTCTGGTTTGTAATAGTAACGGTAGGTTCAATGATTCCCTTTATTGGAACATTTATTGGAATTTTTCCGGTCTTCGTTTTGAGCCTCGCAAACGGAAATGAATTTCAAGCTTGGGGTATTTTAATTTATGGTATTCTGGTGGTAGGAATGACAGATAACTTAATTAGATTAGTGGTACTTAAAAAGCTTGATAGTACACATCCCCTTATTACCTTAATCGGAGTCATTGTCGGTATTCCATTATTCGGTTTTGTTGGCTTAATCTTTGGCCCCTTGATTATTAGCCTTTTTCTGATTACCGTAAAAATTTATAAACAACATTATGGACTACAGCAATCACACAAAAAGAATAAGCTTCAGATGTAATTATTTTTTAAAAAAATTACTTAAGAACCCGTGAACATCTTCAGATATTCTATACCTATATAGTACCCCCAAATACATGGCAATCATCAATACACTTTTTAGGGCTATATTAATTAAGGGATGAAAAGAAAAAGAAAATGCAGAGAATAAAATTCCTATAAACACTAAAAGTGCCATTACTTTCCAAGTTTCGCCGGTAAATGGTGTTATTTTGAACTTTGCCTTTACATACCACAACTTTAACGAATTATAGATAAAGAAGGCACTAAAGCTAGCAATTGCTGCGCCATTAATGCCATAATTGGGAATAAGCCAAAGATTGAACACAATGGCTAAAATCGCCAAGAAGACTCCAAAAAACAATATGGACCTATAATAGTCCGAATTATATAAAATCGAATTATTATTGCCTAAAAGCGAATCATAAACCTTGGCAAGACCGATCCAAAAAACAATCATAAACCCACCAGAATAGTTTTTGGGCAATAATTGATATAGTTCTGTCAGGTTCAATAAAATCAATAAAAAAAGTAATCCTGCAATAATAAAAAGGGTCAAAGAACTTTTTTGATACAATATTTTCAAAGCTACCTTATCCTTGTTATTAAGATAGGTAGCTGTTAAAGGATATGTAATCTGATGCATTGCCCTAGAAGGTACCGCAATGGTAGAGGCTATAAAACCTGCTACGGCATAGTATGCTACATTTTCAATTTTAAGAAAATTGTTCAACATTACCTTATCGACTTCCATAAGTACTATGGCCGTTGAACCTCCCAAAATAATAAGTCCGCTGTACTTTACAATGTTTACCCAATTCTCAGGAAGTGTGAAATTCAACTTTGGCATCCGTAAACGATAGGCGTAGATTTTCATAATAAGGGTGCGGAAAATATAAAAGCCGACCAAGGCATTGATGAAAAATTCAATATCAATGATCTTTAGCCATAGTAAAATCAATAAAATGGTTTGTGCTATCCTGCAAAAAACCTCTTTCATAAAATTCCCAAATATGGATTTCATTCGAATTCTAGCCCAAGCATAAAATACTTCAAAATAGGCCATTGCCATACCTATTAGAAATATATGCCAAACATAGTCGCGTACTACGGGGTTTTCTTTCGACAATAAATCACCTATGGTCTCATTTGCGAAAAAACTGAGGAATGCAATGGGAATAATAAACCATAATGGTAGTATTAACATAAAAGTTAAAAAGGCATCTTGTTTGCTATCGTCTTTGAAACTTGAATAAAATTTGACCAAACTATTAGGGACACCAAAAGCCAAAACAGGCATTAATACCGCCGATACAGATAAGATTACTTGAACCAGCCCGTAACTATCCGCTTGCATAAAATTGGTATACAAAAACAAGGTATTGACCGCACCTATCGCAAATCCGAAGTAGGTTACAATGGTATTGTTCAACGATTGTTTTAGTACGATTCCCATTAAATTAATTCGGCTAATTTTCGAGTAAGTTCCCTTCTGCTATACTGTTCTATTCCTTTTGAGGAAACTGATAGATCTGCATTCCGATACTTCTCAAACCAGCTTAAAAGTAGGTTTTTCAAGGCAATAGTATCTTCATACTCAAATATTGCCCCTGCCTTTGTTTCGGTTATAATATTGCCAACCTCCCAATTGCTAGGCCCCACCCCTAAAATAGGACGCTTGGCGTACATGTATTCAAATAGTTTTCCAGGAATGATACCCTTGGTCTCTTCTGAATCGATTTCTGCCAAAAGTAAAATTTGCGAGGTTTTTTGATACGCCAATGCTTTTTCATGCGAGACATATCCTATCACTTCTACGACGTCATCTAATCCTAACTCAGTTATGGAATGAAGTACGTCGTCACTGACGACTCCTATAAATTGCAACCTTAAAGCATCCTCAAAATCACTATTCTCTTTCATCATTTCAGATAGGATCCGCCAAAGATTCTTCGGATTACGACCCGTAAGCATCGATCCTATATGAGAGATGGTAAATTTTTTATCGAGCTCTACAATTTCTGTTCTTTGAACATCAAAACCATTAGTAATAACTGAAATGGGCTGATCGGTAATTTGCTCAAACTCCCTTTTTGTAGTCTCACTCGTTACAATAATTTTATCCGCTTTATTAAGGACCAAAGCTTCTAATTTTTTATGCTTTTTTTGTGCATTTGAAGTAAGCTTTAACTTTTTATGATAGCCTATGGAGGTCCATGGGTCCCTAAAATCGGCAATCCATTTTAAGGAACCGGGCTGTTTTAAATAATAACCGATAAGGTGTACACTATGGGGCGGACCCGTAGTGATAATCGTATCGATATTTTCTTTTTCCAAGACTCCTTTTAAATAAGCTACGGAGGGTTTTACCCAAAACTTTCGTGCATCAGGGATGAACAAATTCCCCCTGATCCATAAAAGGGTCTTCTCCAACGTGGACTGATTTTTTGCCGTAATAATTCCGGAACTAATCCGGTTGGTCTTTTTGCTTGAAAAAAAAGAGGCAAGACGATACGGCTCTAAAATTGACTGAGAATAAATGGTAATATCCTTTGGAAGGTCATTACAAAACGATTCATCCAAAATTGGATAATGGGCATTATCTGGAATGTAAACAACGGGCTCTATGTCGAAATCCCTTAAATATTTTACAAACTTTAGCCAGCGTTGTACCCCGGGTCCGCCGGCAGGTGGCCAATAATAGGTAATGACCAACACCTTTTTCATTAGACTTCTTTCTCTTTTTTAGGTTTCCAAAAAGAAAAACCTAATCCGCCCACAATAATCAGTCCTAATAGAATTGTACTTGCCAAAGTTATTTTGCTACCCTTTGCTACGACTTCAGGCTCAAACTTAAATTCAATTTTGTGTGCTCCCGAAGGCACTTTTAGAGCTCTCAGTACATAATCTACTTTAAAATAGTCACTCGAACGACCATCGATATAAGCATTCCACCCATTCTTGTAGTACATCTCTGAGAAAACGGCAATTCCCGCATTGCCATTTTTTGAGGCATACGTTAAGTGATTTGGCTCATAATCGGTCAAAGAAATAGATGCGGTAGAATCTACTTGATACTCGAGTTGGGTAACTTCTGTAAATTTAGCAGTATTTATTATGGCGATATTCTTGGTATCCAGACTATCCAAGGCCATAATTTCGGCATCCGCATTAGTAACAGGTTTCAATTGTTTTATGAACCAAGCGTTTCCATTCGCATTAGGGTTTTCTATGGGAAATAAGTTGCCTTCTTGGTCCTGCCTTATCACATATTTGATATTGAGCATGTTTAAAACAGAAAGATTTCCATTTAGAATATGATAATCAAAAAGATCTTGCATTCCCGCAGGTTTGGCCGCATGATAGCCCGTTATACTTTGATGAAAATATGCTGTCTTGGCCGAATCAAAACCTTCAGTCTGATCAAATACACGAAAAATACCGTCGTCCTTTGCTATTAATTTATCTGCCGCATTTTCCTGAAAAGGTTCCAACATTTTACGTTTTGACACAAAATTATCATTGTTCACATAACGTAAATCTACACCGACCAAATCGACCACTACCAAAACACCTACGGTCAAAATAAGGAGATTCTTTTTTAGCTTTTCCTTTAAGTACAACCAGATGAACGCCGCGGTTACTAGTACATAGGCCAGAGATCGAAGTAAATCACTGGTGTAAACGCTTTTACGATCCAAACGTAACATTTCAGGAAGTTCTTCTAGCCCTGTCATACGCAAATTGGCGTCTGCAGCACCCACAAAATCGAAAGTGCCTTTGAACAAGAATAATAAAACACCTATTCCTAAAACTGTCCCCGTAGCGTAGGTCAACGATTTTATTTTATCGCCATGGGGTACCTTATCCATAAATAGCTTTTTCAAGGCCAATATGGCTAAAATAGGCACACACAGTTCTAAAATGACCTGTATGGAAGAGACCGCCCTGAATTTATCATAGAGCGGAAAATAATCGATCATGAAATCGGTGAGGACACTAAAATTTTTTCCCCAGGATAAGACCAATGAAAATAGAGTTCCGAACACTAACCACCACTTATGCTTGCCTTTTACTAAAAATAGTCCCAACACAAAAAGAAAAAAGACTACAGCTCCCAAATAAGCCGGACCAGAAGTGCCAGGCTGCGCCCCCCAATATAAAGGAACGCCACTGACAAAATTCAATGCACTTGATCTCGGTAGCCCTTTGTCGATTAAATAATTGAACGATTTTGAATCCTCTCCTAAATTTTCCTGACTAGCTCCCCCAAAAAGACGGGGCACAAAAAGATTCAATGACTCCGCAATTCCGTAGCTCCAATTTGTAATATAGGCTTTACTCAAACCTCCAGTATTTTCTTTTGGTGAACCATCAGGATTAATGGTGAGCTCGCTTTTACCACGAGTACTCCAATTCGCATATTCTTTTGTAGCCATCAATGCGGTTGCATTTGTGGCTACCCCTAAGGTTACGGCAAATACCAAAATACCGACCGAAATGAAAAAATGTTTTAACTGCTTTTGTTTTATCGCATAGACCAAATACACCAGACCCAGCACCAATACCAACAACATAAAGTAATAGGTCATTTGGTAATGATTGGCAGTGATTTCCAATGCCATCGCCAAAGCTGTGAGCACAAAACCCCAAACGTATCGCTTTCTAAAAACGAGCACTATACCGGCCAATAAGACAGGCAAATAAGCTAAGGCATGCGCTTTTGCATTATGCCCGGCCCCTATGATAAGAATAAGATAGGTTGAAAAACCAAAAGCCAATGCCCCAACCACTGCCAAGCGATAATCAACTTTAAGGCAACAAAGTAAGATGTAAAATCCAATAAGATAAAGGAATAAATAATCTGCAGGTCTAGGTAAGAACCGGATCAACCGATCCAACTTTTTAATGTAATTATAGGGATAATTAGCTCCCAATTGGTAGGTGGGCATGCCCCCAAAAGCGCTATTCGTCCAATATGGTTCCTCATCGTTAAGCTTACGGAAATCGTTCTGTTCCTTCGCCATGCCCGTATATTGGGCAATATCAGATTGATATATGACCTTGCCTTGAAGCACGGGACTAAAGTAGGCGATGGCCGCAATGACGAAAAATACGATTACAAAAAAATGGATAAAAAAGAATTTTAAACCTTGCTTCATTTGCTAAATAAGTAGTGTTTTAGCAAAGATAACTAGTCTAGCTCTTCAAAATCAATGTATTCACCTACTTTTTCAGAATCATCCTTTTTCTTGGAGACTTTTCTATCGATGATCACATCGCCCATTTTTTCTTCATTGGAGGTTTGTGAATTGTCAAAACCTTCAAATGTTTGCTTAAAATGAGATTCCGTTTTTTTGACGGCGTAGTTTAAAATTTTTGGTGCAAATAAACGGAGTAAGATTTTTAGCCCGTAATACACCAAGAGAATAATTAATATCGTTCGTAAAAAAGCCATTTATTACTTCTTATATATATCAAAAATACAATTATCACGTTGTAATACTAGAATCAGAATATTAAAATAAATATAAAATCGTGTTCATGAATAGTCGATCCGCCTACTCAAAATTACCCTATTGGCTAATAGGCTTTTTAATACTCCTACCGATTTCAGGCTTTTCACAATATACTGATGTAATCAATTCGAACCGGCCAGGGCTTTCGGTTAGCGCCTATGCCGTAGGTAAAAATGTTGTACAGGCAGAACTAGGTTTTTTCTACGAACAAAGAGATCATACTCTTTTAAACACCCAATCTGATATTTGGGGTTCTGATATTTCTCTGCGGTATGGTTTATTATTCGAAAGACTGGAACTTAATTATGAAGGTACTTTTCAAGATCAGGACATTACCTATGCCAATTTTAACCAAATGGCCAAAAGAAGGGATTTTTCACGAAGTAGATTAGGGCTCAAATATCTGATTTACGATCCTTTTAAAAATCCGGAAGCAAATAAACCGAATTTATATAGTTGGCGGGCCAATCATAAATTTCAATTTAAAAATCTTTTACCCGCGGTTTCATTGTATGGAGGCGCAAATTTTGTTTTGGGCGATAATCCCTTTTATGTTGAAGACCCTACCCTATCGTATAGAGGAATGATTGCAACACAAAGCAGATTGACACCCCGTTTTGTGTTAATCACCAATATAGCCTATGATCGTATTGGAACTGATTTCCCTGAACTAAGTTATTTAATTTCGTTATCTCACGCCTTTAGAAATCCTAAATGGAGTGTTTTTGCAGAACATCAAGGCATACAAAGCGACCGTTATTCCGATGTATTATTAAGAGGTGGTCTGGCCTATTTGGTAATGGAAAACTTACAATTGGACTTCAATATGGGGGCCAGCTTCAAAAACACGCCATCACGAATTTTCATAGGTCTTGGAGGCTCATATCGAATGGATTTCCACAAGGATAGCCTAGTGCCTATCGAAGATCAAGCTGCTGACCAAAATGGTGGCGCAATCGATAAGGATGCCATGAAAAAGGAAAAGAAAAAAAGGAAGAAAAACAAAAGTGTCGGTGCCGAAGATATTGACTTGGGTCCATCAAAAAAGCAACTGAAAAAATTGAAGAAAAAAGAGAAAAAGAAGGATAAGGAAAACGACGAAATCGACTTTTAAAACACACATACAACCTCATCCTATTTCCCTTGTTTCAGCTTTCGTATTTTGATTAATATTCCTAATATTGACCCTTCTAAAAAAGTTCAATGATCACGATACAAGAAGCAAAAACAAAACAGGAATTAAAACGTTTTGTTACCTTTCCCTTTTCACTATACAAGGACAATGAGTATTGGGTACCCCCCATTATCAATGATGAACTGGAGAGTTTCAACAAAGATAAAAACCCCGTTTTCAAAGATGCCGAAGCTTGGTTCTTCCTTGCCTTTAAAGGCGATAAAGTGGTGGGCAGGGTTGCGGCAATCATCAACCGCTTAGAAGTTGACCAACAAAATATTAAAAAAATGCGTTTTGGATGGTTCGATTTCGTTGATGATCCAAAAGTTTCCAAAGCTCTTCTAGATAAAGTAGCCGAAATAGGGAACGAAAATCAGTTGGACTATATGGAAGGCCCCGTGGGCTTTTCTAATTTGGACAAAGTAGGCGTTTTGATCGAAGGCTTTGATCATATCGGCACCATGATTACTTGGTACAACCATCCCTATTACCGAAGCCATTATGAAAATATGGGCTTTGTAAAGGAGAAAGAATATATGGAAAATAAATTTCCGGCAAAAAATGCAGATCCCGCCTTGTTCACCAAACTGAACGATCTTGTTAAAAGACGTTATGGACTAACAGAAGTCAACTTCACCAAAACAAGTGAGGTTATGCCGTTGGCAGATGAAATGTTCGATCTCTTTAACGAAACGTACGCCAACCTTTCTTCATTTGTTCCAATTACGGATATACAAAAGGCCTATTTCAAGAAAAAGTATATTAGTTTCATCAATCCAGAGTATATAAAATTCATTAAGGACAAAGAAGATAAATTAATAGCCTTTGCTATTGTGATGCCTTCTTTTTCCGAAGCTTTACAAAAAGCAAAAGGTAAATTATTCCCCTTTGGATTGTTCCATTTATTAAAGGCGAAGAAGAATAGTAAAGATGTGATTTTTTACCTCATCGGTATACATCCCGAATATCAAAATAAGGGAGTAACAGCGGTTATCTTCAACGAATATTATAAAACTTTTACGGAAAAAGGAATTGACATGTGTTACCGCACGCCCGAGCTTGAGGAAAACTTGGCCATTAAACAAATGTGGAAACATTTTGACCCTGTCGTTTATAAACGAAGGCGAACCTATAGAAAAAATCTCTAAGCCGATTGTAAACGAAAAGCCCGGGTTCAAATTTGAACCCGGGTTTTTCGTTTATTTTCAAATGTGAGGTACTATTATTCTCCCATTGCCGAAGCAACGGCCGCAGAAAGTCTTTTGTAGGTGCCGTTCTCCAATCGTTCACGAATAGCAGAAAAAGCTTCTAATGTCTCCTCAATATCCTGTAGAGTATGTGTAGCGGTAGGAATCATTCGCAACAGAATCAATCCTTTAGGTATCACCGGGTAAACTACAATGGAACAGAAAATACCGTGATTTTCACGCAAATCTTTCACTAAAGCCATCGCTTCTGGAATACTACCGTTTAGATAAACTGGTGTTACACAACTTGTGGTAGTTCCTATATCAAAACCATTTTCCTTTAGTCCATTTTGCAAGGCATTTACATTCTCCCAAAGTTTCGCTTTTAGTTCTGGTTGAGTCCTTAGCATATCCAAACGTTTCAAGGCTCCTTTCACATAAATCATAGGTAGTGATTTAGCGAACATCTGAGAACGAAGGTTATATTTCAAGTAATCTATAATCTCTTTGTCAGCCGCTAAAAAAGCTCCAATACCGGCCATTGATTTAGCAAAGGTTGCAAAATATACATCAATATCATCTTGCACACCTTGCTCCTCACCCGCTCCGGCACCCGTTTTACCCAAGGTTCCAAAGCCGTGCGCATCATCGACCAACAAACGGAAATTATATTTTTTCTTTAAGGCTACTATCTCCTTTAATTTTCCTTGTTCTCCACGCATTCCAAAAACACCCTCAGAAATCACAAGAATACCTCCTCCTGTAGTTTCGGCCATTTTTGTAGCACGATCTAAGTTTTTCTCAAGACTATCGATATCATTATGTTTGAACGTAAAACGCTTACCCATATGAAGACGCACACCATCGATGATACAAGCATGGGCATCAACATCGTAAACAATGATATCATCCTTTGATACAAGGGCATCAATGGCAGACATAATTCCTTGATATCCGAAGTTTAAAAGATAAGCCGATTGCTTATTGACAAATGCCGCCAACTCCTGCTCCAATTGCTCATGAAATTCGGTATGACCGCTCATCATCCTAGCTCCCATAGGATAAGCTGCCCCAAACTCGGCAGCAGCTTCGGCATCTACCTTTTTAATTTCAGGACGATTCGCCAATCCTAAATAATCATTGATACTCCAAGTAATAACATCTTTACCTTGAAATTTCATTCTATTGGAAATAGGGCCATCCAATTTAGGAAATACAAAATACCCTTCGGCCTGCGAAGCCCATTTTCCTAACGGGCCTTTGTTCTCTATAATTCTGTCAAATAAGTCTCTCATTGCTTAATTCGGTTCTGTCTGCAAAAGTAAATAAATTTGATTAGGATACATAAATTATTTATTACGCAAAAAAGTGGGCTATAAACCCACTTTTTAAAGAATTATTTTCAATAATTTATTTGATATATTGAATCTCTTGTGTTTCTTCAACGGTAACTGTATTCAAGAAACCTTGATCTTCCATCCATTGATCACTGTAAATCTTACTCATATAGCGAGAGCCATGATCAGGAAAAATAGCAACCACATTACTATTGTCATCAAAGGTGTTTAATTCGTCCAACTGTTTGATGGCTTGCATGACCGCACCACTTGTGTAACCTACGAACATACCTTCTGTTTTGGAAATTTCCCTAGCGGTATGCGCACTTTCTGCATCGGTAACTTTAATGAACTCATCTATTATTTTAAAATCTGTAGCACCGGGGATTAAATTTTTACCTAATCCTTCGATCCTGTAAGGATAAATTTCACTGGTATCCAGCTTTCCTGTTTCGTGATATTTCTTCAATACAGAACCAAAAGCATCAACCCCTATAATCTTAATATTCGGGTTCTGTTCCTTTAGGTAACGAGCCGTACCAGAGATAGTACCTCCCGTTCCACTACAGGCAACTAAGTGAGTAATTTGACCTCCAGTTTGCTCCCAAATCTCAGGACCTGTAGATTGGTAGTGGGCATCCATATTCAGTTTATTGAAATACTGATTGATGTAGATGGAACCCTTTGTTTCCTTATGCAATCTTTTCGCAACCTCATAATAGGACCTTGGATCGTCGGCACTAACGTGAGCAGGACATACATACACCTTTGCTCCCATTGAGCGCAGCATATCTATTTTATCCTTCGATGATTTTGAACTTACCGCAAGTATGCACTCATACCCCTTAACAATACTAGCCATTGCAATACTAAAACCCGTATTACCGGAAGTAGTTTCAATAATGGTACTGCCTTCAGTAAGTAAACCTGCTTTTTCAGCCTGTTCAATAATGTGGATTGCAATTCTATCTTTGGAAGAGTGGCCGGGGTTAAAAGCCTCTACCTTGGCATAAAAATTACCGGTAAGGCCTTTAGCAACTCTATTTAATTTCACTAGTGGTGTATTACCCACAAGTTCCAGAATATTATTATAAGCCCTGATCTCATTTTTCATAAGGGGGATCAATGTTTAGTTGTTACTAAAAACGAAATTTGTTAAAATTTCCGAAGCAAATTTACTATTTTTTTTCAACTAAGCCGTTATTCCTTCTAAATCTAATAGAAATGCATATTCCATGGCCACTTCGCGTAACGCCTCAAACCTACCCGAAGCACCACCATGACCTGCTTCCATATTCGTATGGAAGAGCAAAATACAATCATTTGTTTTTAACTCACGTAACTTGGCAACCCATTTGGCAGGTTCAAAATATTGAACTTGAGAGTCATGTAGACCTGTAGTCACTAACATATTGGGATACTTTTGGGCAATAACATTATCATAGGGAGAATAAGATTTCATATATTCATAAAATTCCTTTTCATTAGGGTTTCCCCACTCGTCGTATTCACCCGTTGTCAAAGGAATAGAATCATCTAACATCGTTGTTACCACGTCAACAAAAGGCACTGCGGCCAAAACGCCATTGTAAAGCTCAGGTGCCAAATTAACGATAACCCCCATCAGTAAACCGCCTGCGGAACCTCCCATAGCGTACAAGTGCGCTGCACTGGTCATTTTTTGGTCAATCAAAAATTTGGAACAGTCTATAAAATCTGTAAATGTATTCTTCTTCTGTAGCAATTTACCGGTTTCATACCATCTTCTACCAAGGTATTCCCCTCCGCGTATATGCGCAATGGCATAAACAAATCCGCGGTCCAACAGGCTTAAACGCACCGTTGAAAAATAGGGATCTATGGTCGAACCGTATGAACCATAGGCGTATTGTAAAATCGGGGTGTTTTCGTTCAGCACCGTATCTTTTCTATATACCAAAGACATAGGGACCTTTTCGCCATCGCTGGCAGTCGCCCATAACCTAAGTTCTTTATAATTGTCCTTATCAAAAAGGCCCCCAAGTACTTCTTGCTCTTTTTTAATGTCCTTTTCCTTGGTTCGCATGTTAAAGTCAATGACCGAACTAGGCGTTGACATAGAGTTGTAGGAATAGCGTAGTATTTCCGTATCAAAATCCGGATTGCTTCCTACATAGGCCGTATAGGTCTCAATGTGAAATGGTAAAAAATACTCTTCAGTTCCATCCCAACGGATAATCCTTATTTTATTGAGGCCGTTCTCACGCTCAGAAAGAACGTAATATTCTTTAAAAATATCGATATCCTCTAGTAGAACTTCTTCACGATGTGGAATAAACTCTTCCCATTTATCTGAAGTGGTCTGCCCCTCAAGGGTCCTCATCAATTTGAAGTTTTCGGCTTTGTCCTTGTTCGTTAAAATGTAGAAGTGATCCTCATAATGAAAAATGGTATACTCCAAGCCGCGGGTTCTAGGAGTGAATATTTGAAAGTTACCATCTGGCGTATCTGTCGGTAAAATTTGGAATTCTGAAGTCAAGGTACTGAAAGAGCCTATTACCAAATATTTTTTTGATTTGGTCCTATAAATAAAAGTACTGAACGTGTCATCCTTTTCATGAAACACGAGTTCATCTTCTGAAGTTGGAGTACCTAGCCTGTGCTTATAAATTTTATCGGAACGTAGGGTAACCGGATCTTTTTTAGTGTAGAACAAGGTTTTGTTATCATTGGCCCAAACACCTCCCCCCGTCGTATTCTCGATTTTATCCTCTAATATTATTCCCGTTTCTAGATTCTTTATTTGCATAGTATACTGTCTTCGGGAAACTGTATCCACACCAAAGGCAGCCAAGGTATTATCTGGACTTATCGCTATGCCGCCAATACTAAAATAATCATGCCCCTGGGCCATTTCGTTACCGTTAAACAATATTTCTTCTGGCGCATCCAAGGTTTCCTTAAACCTTGAATATATTGGGTACTCCCCTCCAATTTCATAACGTGTACTGTACCAATATCCATTTTGTTTATAAGGCACTGAAGAGTCATCCTCTTTAATTCTGCCCTTCATTTCCTGAAACAAACTTTCTTGAAACCCCTTGGTATGTAAAGTCAGTTTATCATAGTATTCGTTTTCAGCCTTCAAGTAAGCGATGACCTCTTCATTCTCCTTTTCATTGAGCCAGTAATAATTGTCTAACCTAACATCTCCATGAATTACAAGTTCTTTGGGAATTTTCTTTGCTTGGGGAGGTACGGCATGCTTCATATTAATGTACTGTATTTAATAATCGGCAAAAATAAGACTAATTCATTGAAGCCGTTTTAGATTCATTAAAAACAAAAAAAATGTATTCGTTTTTAGTATTTTTACACACTAAATTTAAAAGCTAAGCTATGTTCGGAGATATGATGGGAATGATGGGTAAACTAAAAGAAACCCAACAGAAAGTTGAAGCAACAAAAAAAAGATTGGATACCGTAACCTTGGAAGAGAAGTCAGGTGACGACTTATTATCAGTAACCATAACCGCCAATAGAGAAATCAAGAAAATAGCCATTGATGACAGTCTCTTGGCCGATAAAGAGCAGTTGGAGGATTATCTGATACTAACCTTGAACAAGGCCATACAACAAGCCACCAATGTCAATGAGGCCGAACTAGCGGCCGTTGCCAAGGAAGGAATGCCGAATATTCCAGGAATGGACTCCCTTTTTAAATAGAGATACCATAATTTTTTTCTCTATCGAATTCCCTATCTTTAGAGGAAAGATTACTGCTATGATCGAATTTAAAAAAAACGAGGATAATACTTACCATTTCTGCGTAAAATCCAATACCGGCAAAACACTCTTGAAAAGTGTGCCCTTTCCCAGTGAGGATTCAATGAAGTCATCTTTGAAAGCTCTCAAGCAAAATGAAGGAATCAACAGCAAATTGTTTGAGCGAAAAACCAATACGGAGGGCAAATTTCTAGTAGCTCTAAAAAATACAAGTGGAGAAATTATTGGCTCAAGTGGTCTTTATTCCTCCGAAGCAGGTATGGAAAATGGAATATTGAACATATCAAACAGTTTATTCTCTGATTTACAATCAGATTAAAACTTGGCCAATTGCGCTAAAAGTTCTTCATGCATCGCATCGGTATAATCTAAATGGGTCACCATCCTTAATTTGCCCTGCCCCATGCCAATGATCAATATATCTTTCTCCAACAAATTGGTTACAAAATCAGCACTCGTCATAAAGGACTCGTCAATTTCAAAAATGATGATATTCGTTTCAATAGGCTCCACTTTTTTGATAAACGGTTTCGCCGCCAAAGCCTTTCCTATTTCTATAGCTTTTTTATGATCTTCGGATAATCGTTCGACATGATGGTCGATGGCATAAATACCAGCCGCGGCCAAAAATCCTGATTGACGCATTCCACCCCCGAATAATTTTCGAATACGTATGGCTTTATGCATATGCTCCTTAGTTCCTAATAATAACGACCCTATTGGGCAGCCCAACCCTTTACTCAAACATACGCTGATCGTGTCGAACAATTGACCATACTGTAAGGGAGTTTCGTTCTTTTTCACCAATGCGTTCCACAAACGTGCACCATCTAAATGAAAACCCAATTGATGTGCATCACAGACAGCCCTTATTTTTTTAAGTTCCCCAAAATCCCAACAAGTTCCCCCTCCTTTGTTGGCCGTATTTTCAACGCAGACCAAAGTAGTAAGCGGACTATGATAAAAATCGGGAGGGTTTACAACCGCTTCCACTTGGGCGGCAGTCATCGTTCCTCTAGTGCCATCAACCAATCTACAGGAAACACCACTATTAAAACTGACGCCACCACCCTCATAATTATAAATATGGGCATATTTGTCACATATCAATTGCTCAGCGGGTTGAGTATGAAGTTTTATGGCGGTTTGGTTCGTCATGGTACCACTCGGGAAAAATAAAGCAGCCTCCATACCAAAAAGTTTGGCTGCTTTTTCCTCCAGAGCATTCACGGTAGGGTCCTCTTTAAAAACATCATCTCCTACTACTGCAGACATCATGGCATCTAACATACCAGCAGTTGGTTTTGTTACCGTATCACTTATTAAGTTTATTTGCATTTGAAATCGTTATGATTTAATTAGTGAAAACAATCCATACCTATGGGAGAACCATCCGGAATCTTTGGAGATGGAATTACTTCGAATAAATCGGGATGTTCGTTAAAATCCTTTATTCTTCTAACCATTTCAGCTTTCAATGGATCTGATGATTGGCCTCCGGACATGGCCAAGACTAATTTATTCAGTTCACTATTGGCAATTGCATTTACTTGAGGGGCCACATCGGTATGCGAAGCTAAATTCATAATATGGAACAAAACCCTAAAATTGATGGTATTCTGTGCCTCATTTAAGTAGGAATCACTCTGCTTTTTATTAATGGTATTGGCTATTATCTCGCCCAATACCTCTTCCAATCCCAAATTTTTAGGGTCAATGGCTTTTTGCTGGATAAGTCTTGATGCCCGCTCTGGGTGCAACAAGAATGTCAACGTCATGTCCGATGCTGTTTCCACGGCGGACAATGCATCGAATGTAAGTCCCGTTTTTCCATCTATGGATTCCCTTGTTCTCGGAAAGCCGAATGCCCTTGGTGGAAACAATTTCAGTTTTTCTTGTGGAATTGCAATTTCACTCGCATCCAAAGTTTTCAAAATGCTCTTCAACGCGTCTTCTTGCATTTTTTTATCGGCTACTTCAACGACCAATTCACCATCTCCTTTAACGGCATAATTGTATTCCAGTCCTCCAATCACTTTTGCGACCGCTTCAGCCTGATATCTGTGAAAAAAGTACAAAGGCACGAATACATCTTCCAAAACCGAATACGACTCTCCGGTTTTAATATTATCTACTGAAAAATTAGCTATGGCCCTTTTACGAATTTTCAGCATTTCATTCAATTCATCGCTTACACTGGCACCATTATCCCATAAATGGGCCAAAACATGGGCACTACCTTGTGGCCTGGCATCTTTATCGGTAATAAAACGCAATCCCTTCGCATAGGAATCATCCAAGATTTTATTCAAAGCCTGCTTTTCATCAGTTCCTTTAGGAAACGATTCATACGAATACGCAACAGAGACTTTGTCCCATTCTCCAATACCAGTTTCATAAGCTTTTGAAAAATCAATTTCACCATTCTTCATTGAAAATTGAGGATGAGGATAATCCATCACAGAAGATTTCCCCTTTGTACTAGCGGCATAATTATGGGCAAAACCAAGGGTATGCCCTATTTCATGGGCAGAAAGTTGGCGTATACGCGCTATAGCCATCTCCAACATCGGCTGGTAATTATCATCGCGTTCGGCAAAAGGTTTGTCCATTAACGCTTGTGCGATCAAATAGTCCTGACGAATCCTAAGGCTTCCCAAACTTACATGCCCCTTCATAATTTCACCAGTTCTGGGATCTGTGATACTACTACCGTAACTCCATCCTCTTGTCGATCTGTGCACCCACTGTATTACATTATAACGAACATCTAACGGATCTGCATCATCGGGCAGTATTTTAACCTGAAATGCATCTTTGTACCCTATCGCCTCAAAAGCCTGGTTCCACCATCTTCCACCTTCTAAAAGTGCCGAACGAACAGGCTCTGGGGTACCATTGTCCAGATAGTAAACAATAGGCTCTACAGCCTCACTTACGCCTGCTGATGGATTTTTCTTCTCTAACCGATGTCTTCTAATAAATTGTTTGAGAATCGGTAGTTCTACAGGAGCTGCATAATCATAGTAACTAAAAGGATATGATCCCGAACGAGGATCAAATTCGCGTTTCTCAAAGTTATCATCTGGCAATTCTATAAAAGAATGATGCTCTGCAACTGTTACCAGCCCCGGGTTAGGGGCTACACTTCGAATATAGCCCCCTTTAGGATCTCCTTTAAAAGTTAAGGTCGCATCAAACTCAATATTTTTTGGAAATGCTTTTGTGCGATCTAAAGCGAACGCGCTTTTAGATTTATCCAATGTATATGATCCCTGATCAGCACGCTTCAACCGTTCAGCTACCCCATGGGCATCCTGCATTAAAAATTCGGTGATATCAATAATATAGGTTCCGTTTTTTTCTTCCTCAATAGGGAAACCGAACAAAATTGATTTGGCAAAAGCCTGTTCAACAGACTTACGCTCCAAGTCATTATCTGTGATGGCCCTATACTTCAAATTGGGCTGTACTAACATTAATTTGTTTCCGGCTTTTTTAAAATATACAACTTGTTCATCGCCTAATTGACCACGGTCCAGTCCGATGTCATTGCTTCCAATACCACTGCTTAAGGAATATACATACAGAAATTCTTTGTTTAGCGTATTTACTTCTAGATAAATCTTGTCATTATCCTCATCGTAGTAAAAATCAAAAAGGCCTTCATATTTAACGAAATCCTTCTTTTTATCACTGAACTGTGCAAATAGATTTTGTGTACATAACAATGCCAAACCTATAAATAGCAAAAAATATTTTTTCATTCTCCTTTAGTTTTGCCTAAAAGTATAGAAAATCCTAGTAATGCTAATTACAACTACGGATCAAAAGAATAAAAACAAAACTTGTTAAAAAATCTACCTAATTTTTAATAAAAAGCGATTATTACTGCAGATAAATGCCAAAATGGTATTTGTTAATTGCGTTTAATCATGTACCTTTTAAGAAAACAATTTCTATGGCGAACATTGAAAATCAAATATTTTCTTCCTATCAAAGAAATCCTGAATTATATGATGAAATTTATGATAGCGAAGGAAAGGTTAAGGAGATTTATCAAAAATTATTTAATATTTATGGGGAACATTCGATTAGTGATTATGTAAATCTCAACGCGAAGGCAAAATCCTCTTTTTTTAATCAAGGAATCACTTTTCAGGTATACGGAGATAAGGATGTCCAAGAAAAAATTTTTCCGTTCGATTTGTTTCCCCGGATCATAGATCCTGAAGAATGGGATATTATAGAAAGGGGTTCAATACAACGAAGCAAAGCCTTGAACCTTTTTTTATGGGACATCTACCACGATAAAAAAATACTAAAGGATAAAATTGTTCCTATAGATTTAATTACTTCTTCCGCCAACTATTTAGACCAAATGAACGGGGTTAACCCTCCGGGAGGAATTTACAATCATATATCCGGTACCGATGTCATTAAGCATAGCGATGGCAAGTACTATGTTCTGGAGGACAACATTAGATGTCCGTCGGGAGTAAGTTATGTCATATGCAACCGAACAGCCCTTAAAAAAGCACTTTTCGGCGTATTCAACCACTATCAAACCCATACGGTTACGAATTATGCCGAAAACCTATTGGAGCTTCTTGAATCAGTAAAACCAAAAGGGGTCGACATTCCCAATTGCGTAGTAATAACCCCCGGCATGTATAATTCTGCGTTTTACGAACATTCTTATTTAGCAAAAACGATGGGCGTTGAATTGGTGGAGGGTCGCGATCTTTTTGTAGAAAACGATTTCGTTTATATGAAAACGATTAAAGGTCCCGAAAAAGTTGATGTGATCTACAGAAGAATAGACGACCAGTTCATTGACCCATTAGAATTCAGACCTGATTCTGCATTGGGGGTTCCCGGTCTCTTCGCTGCCTATAAAAAAGGCAATGTGACCCTTGCGAACGCACCCGGAACCGGTGTCGCCGACGACAAGGCGGTATATACCTATATGCCCGAGATTATCAAATACTATTTGAACGAAGAACCCATTTTAAATAATGTACACACTTACCATTGCAGTAGACCGGACGAATTAAAATATGTTCTTGAACATATTCATGAATTGGTGATCAAACCGGTTGATGAAGCAGGTGGTTATGGAATTTCTATTGGTAATAAATTAACAAAGGAAGAAATAGAGCGGGTAAAAGCTGAAATTAAGGAAAGTCCAAGAAAATATGTAGCACAACCTATAATGTCACTTTCCGTACACCCAACCTATATTGATGAAACCGAATCTTTCGAACAACGACATGTTGATTTGAGAACCTTTACCGTTTTAGGTAAAGATAAAGAGTTCGTACTAAAAGGGGGTCTTACCCGTGTTGCACTCAAAAGAGGAAATTTAATCGTAAACTCGTCTCAAGGGGGCGGTTCCAAAGATACTTGGGTACTAAAAAAATAAAAAGATATATATGTTAGCAAGAGTAGCCAATAACTTATTTTGGATGGGACGTTACATAGAACGTTCAGAACACATAGCGCGTTATTTAAACGTAAATTACTTTTCATCATTAGATGCGCCGAATTTAAAATCACAGGATAGACAATTCGTATTACGCTCCATGTTGTTCATGGTTGGGGACCCGGAAGAGGATGAAAGTAAAGTACTTAGTGAAAATGAAGTTCTGTATAAAATTGGTCTAGATCCAGGATATCAATTTTCAATTTTAAATAATGTAAAGTTTGCACGTGAAAATGCCAATAGCGCACGTGATTTGATTTCAACCGAACTTTATGAGGCCATAAACAAGTTCTACCATTTTGTTTTAAATTATCCAAAACACGTTTTCGTCAAAAACGGTCTTCATGATTTCACGACCAATGTTGCCGAAATGACCGCAATATTGAGAGGGAAAATTAGAGGAACATTATTGCATGATTCAACCTATGCTATAATTTTAATGGGGGTCAATATTGAAAGGGCTACCCAAATCACGAGAATGATCAATGCCAAATACAATGATGCCTTAATGGCACAAGGGAGTTATGGAGATAAATTCAGTAAAAGCTTTGAATGGACTACTTTACTGAAATGTGCAGAATCTTATGATATGATGCGAAGGTTCTATAAAAAAACCCCGACGAGTATCTCCACCTTAGAATTTTTAATTCTTAATCCTAATTGCCCTAGATCTGTAATGAATTCGTTAAATCAAGTATACGACCACGTTAAGATTCTTAATCCCGAAAGGTCTTACAATAAAGAATCCACCGCTTTTTTGATTGGTAGGGTACGTTCTGAATATGAATACAAATATATTGAAGAGATAGAAGAAGATATTAAATCGTTCATCGAGAATATCCTTAAGAGCCTTGTGCAGATAAGTAACAAAGTTGACGAAGAGTTTTTCAGCTATTGAGCAAATTAAATAATAAAGTACCTTTGGTCATTATGCCAGAAGAATACGAAATTACCTATACGGCCGTCAATAGTTATGAGAATTGGGTGCATGATGCCTATTGGCAGTTTTTAATCATCCCCATGGAGAACGAAAGTCAACATGACGTGGAAATTGAATTTTCCAACTCCTTAAATACCCATACAGAATATTCTATAAATGGATATGGTTTCAAGACCATAAGGGTTCATCCTAGAAAAAAGTTCAAGGAAATTTCTTTTGAGGCTAATTTTAAGTTTAAAAAAGAAAAAGTGGACCCCTATAATTTCGCCTTAGATTTAGATAACACCTTCGGATATCAAAAATTGGAAGAGCTAGAATTCAGAATTAATTTCGAACAATTTTTAAAATTCACTTCGTTTACGCGGTTACCCAAATTAGATGAGCGGTTATTCTCTTTCGATACCTCGGTTTCTATTTTTGAAAATCTAAAGGCACTTAATCATTGGACCTACGAACATATCCTTTTTAAATCAGGAGTAACCGAAGTGGGCACTTTACTTCAGGATATTCTTTTCAATAAGCAAGGCGTATGTCAAGATTTCTCACATCTATTTTGCGCCTTGGCCAGAGAAAATGGTATTCCTACCCGGTATGTCTCCGGATATCTTAATCAAAACACTGGTTTTTTCGGTGATTCGCAGATGCATGCTTGGGCAGAAGCCTACATTCCCCAAATTGGATGGAAAGGTTTTGACCCCACAAATGATATTCTGGCCAACACCAGCCACATAAAGGTTTGTCATGGTAAAGATTATAATGATTGCTCACCGTTAAGAGGCGTTATTTATTCACAAGGAAAAAATAAAACGTCACATGCGGTCAAGGTGCAAAGTCAGCAATAGTATTTAAAAGTTATAGGCTTCCATTCTTTAAAAGAGTGTTATTTTTACCCAAAATAGAATGATTATGAACATAAGTACAGACCACTACAAAGGTCTTATAGATCGCCTTGGTGCGTTAAGGAGGTATCTTTGACATCGATGCGAAATTAATAGAAATAGAGAACGAACAAGAAAAGACCTTAGCTCCTGATTTTTGGGACAATCCGCAAGAGGCTCAAAGTCATATGAGATTTATCCAGTCTAAAAAACAATGGGTAGACGATTATAATGAAGCTAGTGCACTTATTGCCGACCTAGAAATTTTATTAGAATTCCAAGAAGAAGGTGAAATTACCGCTGAGGAAGTAGAACGCCAATATGAAAAGGCAGTGAATACCATTGAAAAAATGGAATTCAAGAATATGCTATCCGAAGAAGGTGACGAATTACCCGCTGTACTTCAAATTACTGCGGGGGCCGGGGGTACAGAAAGTTGCGATTGGGCCGCAATGCTCATGCGCATGTATATGATGTGGGCTGAAAAGAACCGCTATAAAATCAAGGAGCTCAATTACCAAGAGGGAGACGTAGCAGGCATCAAAACCGTCACTCTAGAAATTGACGGTGAATTTGCTTTTGGTTGGTTGAAAGGTGAGAACGGGGTACACAGGTTGGTGCGTATTTCACCATTTGACAGTAATGCGAAGCGGCATACTTCGTTTGTTTCCGTTTATGTATATCCCTTAGTGGATGACAGTATAGAAATAGATATCAACCCTGCAGATATTACCATAACAACGGCGCGTTCAAGTGGTGCCGGTGGTCAGAATGTGAACAAGGTAGAAACCAAGGTTCAACTGGTTCACCATCCTACGGGTATTCAAATATCATGTTCAGATAGCAGAAGTCAGCATGACAACAGGGCTACAGCCATGAAAATGTTGAAATCGCAACTGTACGAAATTGAACTTCGAAAGAAGATGGAGGCCCGTCAAGAAATCGAATCTTCAAAAATGAAAATCGAATGGGGTTCTCAGATTCGAAATTATGTGATGCATCCTTACAAGTTGGTCAAGGATGTCAGAACTGGTGAAGAAACGGGAAATGTTGATGCCGTGATGGATGGGGATTTAGATCGTTTCTTGAAAGCCTTCTTAATGATGATGGGCCAAAAAGAAGAAGACTAATCTTTCATTACAATCGATTATAATAATGGACAGTATCATAAAAATATATCACAATCCTAGATGCAGAAAATCACGGGAAGGACTTGATATTCTAGAGAAATCTGGCAAGGAATTTGAAGTGATAAAATATCTTGAAGATGTACCCTCAAAAGACGAACTTAAAACGATTGTCACGTATTTAGGAATAGATCCGATTAATTTAGTCCGTAAGAATGAAATTATTTGGAAGGAAAAGTTTAGGGATAAGTATTTAACCGACGAAGAGATTTTTGACGCAATGATTACTTATCCTAAACTCATAGAAAGGCCCATTGTAGTTAAAGACGATCAAGCCGTTATAGGTAGACCTGCATCCAAAATAACCTCCCTTATTGAATAATATGTTTAACCAAAGTACTAGATAAGTAAACCTATTAACAAAGTATTAACCATTCAAGGTTAAACCAAAGTCTAATTTTATAATCAAAGCTCATGAAAAAAGTAGTTAAATCAGGTAGCATTAAATTTTTGATCCTACTGTCAATTCTATTTACAAGTTCTGAAATCTATGCCCAATATGGCTATGGAGGCGGTGGTTACGGTTATGGACGTGGTGGTTACGGTTACGGTAGACAACGAAGTACTATTCCACAAGCGCAAGAAACACCCAAAGAACCAGAGCCAAAAACTGCGGAACAACTCGTTGATGGAGAAATGCCCTCTCTTACCGAAGCTTTAGATTTGAATGATTTTGAACAGGCCGTGCTAAGTTCAGTACTTAAAAAATATGTTCAAGAGCGAATAGAAGCTCAAATATTAAAATTACCTCCAGAAAAAATGAGGGAGGTGTATGAAAATATTACAAAAAGACAAGATGAAGAGCTAAAAGCCGGTTTACCACTTGAAAAGTATGAGGCTTTTGTTGCGCTGCAAAAAGAAGGGGTTGCAAAGACACTCAAAAAGAAGAAAAAAGAAAAACGAAAGAAAACTAAAAACTAATTTTAATGAAGAAACTTTTCCCTTTACTCCTAATTCTAGCATTACAACCCATATTTAGTCAAAGACCGGAAGGAGGAGTCCGGGGACAAGGTCCGATTGAAATTACAGGAAAAGTTCTTGAGCAAGGAACGGATGTTCCATTAGAATATGCCACCCTAGTACTACAAAGTGTAAGTGATCCAAATAAAATTAGTGGTGGTATCACTGATATTGATGGTAATTTTAGTGTAGAAGCCGAGCCTGGATCCTACAATGTAAGCATTGAGTATATCGGTTATAAAACCATAAAAAGACCTAATCAATCTCTTACGAAAAATACCGATTTAGGCACCATAAGACTTTCTTTAGATGTCGCACAACTAGATGCTGTTGAAGTAGTTGGTGAAAAAACAACCGTTGAAGTAAGACTCGACAAAAAAATATATAATGTTGGCAAGGACCTTACCACCAGTGGCGCCAATATAAGTGATGCCCTAAACAATATTCCATCAGTAACCGTTGATGTAGACGGAGCCATCGCCTTACGTGGCAATGATAATGTACGTATTCTTATTAATGGTAAGCCATCCGCTTTGGCCGGTTTCGGCTCTACAGATGCTTTGCGGCAGCTGCCTGCTGATGCTATTGAAAAAATCGAAGTTATAACCAGCCCATCGGCTAGATATGATGCTGAAGGAACAGGAGGTATTATTAACATTGTACTTAAAAAGGAAAAAACTTTAGGTTTCAACGGTACGATCAATACTACAGTTGGTTATCCCATATCTAGTTCCATTACAGCAAATCTTAACTTACGAACAGATAAATTCAATATTTTCAATACCATTGGGTATTTCTACCGTGGTGCTCCCGGTAATGGTTATTTCGACAATAAATATTTTGATACAAATCCCGATAATTTTGATCGAATTATCGAAGATAGGGACATTCAAAGAAAAGATAAGGGCTATAATGTGAATTTGGGCATTGAGTATTTCCTTACAGACAAATCATCCCTTACTGGTAGTGTTTTCGGCAGGTTTAGTGACGAACAAGATATTACAGAGAACAATACGACCCGCTTTAATAAATCCATCATCGATAGTAGAACGTTACGCAGAGAAGAAGAAAATCAAGATGATAAGAGCTACCAAGTCTCTCTTAACTATACCAATAATATTAATGAAAGTGGTCAAAAACTAACGGCAGACTTCCAATATTCCTATGATAAGGAAATACAGCCCACAACGATTAGAGAGAATTACACATTTCCTAATGAAGAATTTGTTGATGCTCAGAACATCTATGAAACCCAATTACAAAATGAATTTTTAATTCAATCCGATTATGTATTGCCTATCGGAGATGCCCAATTTGAGGCAGGTTATCGTGGTAATTTTGAAGAAAATTCCAATGATTACCAATTAGATCAATTCAATACAGAAAGTGGTCAATTTGAAACTAATTTGGGGCTTACCAACATTTTTACTTACAATCAAAACGTAAATGCACTTTACACACAGTACGGTGATAAATTAGGAAAATTTTCTTACTTGCTAGGACTAAGGCTAGAAAGTACACAACTTAAAGGAAATGTTGATGCATCGGTCGACCTTACTGAACTTCAAGAAATATTGGGAAGTGAAATCGACCTTAATTTTGACAAGAAGTATTTAGGCTTATTCCCAACCTTAAATTTAATCTATGAACTGAGTGAAAAGGAAAATTTCAGTCTTGGTTATAATAGAAGAATAAACAGACCAAGGGGATTTTTCATAAATCCTTTTCCTTCCAGATCTAGCCGAACCAATATTTTTCAAGGAAATCCCGATTTAGATCCAGCCTATGCCAACGCCTATGATTTAGGATACTTAAAACGTTGGGATGTACTTACTTTAACCTCATCGATATATTTCCAAAAAGAGACGAGTTCCTTCGAACGCATCCAAGAAGACACGGGGCAAGTTACTTCCGATGGTATTAATATTATTAGGACCTTACCTGTAAATTTATCGACCAATAAACGAATAGGTGCCGAACTCGGACTTCTTTACAGTCCTGAAAAATGGCTGAGATTGAATGGAAGTTTTAACTTCTTCCAATTCCAGACAGACGGGTTTTTCAACGGAATAGATTATGGTGTTACCAATACGAGTTGGTTCTCACGATTCAGTTCAAAAATAACATTACCAGGAAAAATAGATTGGCAGACAAACGGATTTTACAGAGGCCCATCACAAAATTCACAAACCAAGAGTAAAGGTATATTTTCGTTAGACTTAGCCTTCAGTAAAGATGTGTTTAAGGATAACGGTACCATCTCTTTTAACGTAAGTGATCTTTTGAACTCAAGAAAGCGAAGATCTTTTACCGACAGTATGAATGGTATTAATGATGATTCATATTTTACCTCAGACAGTGAATTTCAATGGAGGCAAAGACAATTCACACTAGGATTCATTTACAGAATTAACGAGAAAAAACAGCCGCAGAGAGGAAGACAAAACAATAATAATGGTGGGGACGATGAAGAATTCTAATCCCAATATAGTGTATAAAAAAAGGAGCCAAAATGGCTCCTTTTTTATTTATGAATCAAGTAATGCCTTTTTCTTGGCACGTCTTTCTTTTAAAAGTTCTGTAATATTACCCACTAACCAATAAGGCACAACGAACATCAACAAAAACATCATCAGCCAAAAACCAATGGTCAAAATGGTCAAAAAAGCTAAAAATCCTAAATACTGGTCAAATTCGAACATATCATTTATTTAATACTACAAAGATACCATAATCAAATTATTTTTTGCAAACGATATTTAAAATTAATTTCAGTAATCATTATAATCTTCTTTCCATAAAAATAAATGTAAACCTTATTTTTGGGGTACTTAATCAAGTTAGTTTAAGATTCATTAAAATATAGTTATCATGGAATTTAGAATCGAGAAAGATACCATGGGTAAAGTAGAAGTACCCAAGGATAAATATTGGGGCGCACAAACGGAACGTTCCCGAAATAATTTTAAAATTGGTCCTTCTGCGTCCATGCCAATGGATATTATTTATGGGTTTGCCTATTTAAAAAAATCGGCGGCTTATGCCAATTGCGAACTAGGGGTGTTATCGACAGAAAAAAGAGATTTGATCGCACAAGTTTGTGATGAAATTTTAGAAGGCAAGCTTAATGATCAGTTTCCATTGGTCATTTGGCAAACAGGTTCGGGTACGCAAAGCAATATGAACGTTAACGAAGTTGTTGCAAACAGGGCCCATGAGATTGCAGGTCAAGTAATCGGTGAAGGTGAAAAAACCATTCAACCAAATGATGATGTCAACAAATCTCAATCTTCTAACGATACATTTCCTACAGGGATGCATATCGCCGCTTATAAAAAGATTGTTGAAGTTACCATACCCGGGGTTACCCAATTAAGGAATACATTACATAAAAAAGCAATAGAATTCAAGAATGTTGTTAAAATAGGGCGTACGCACCTTATGGATGCCACTCCCCTAACCTTAGGTCAGGAATTCTCAGGTTATGTATCGCAACTAGACCATGGTTTAAAGGCCTTGAATAACACCTTAGCACATTTAAGCGAGTTGGCCCTAGGAGGAACTGCTGTTGGAACCGGACTTAATACGCCGGAAGGCTATGACGTTCTCGTAGCAAAATATATAGCAGAATTTACTGGCTTATCTTTTATTACCGCTGAAAACAAGTTCGAGGCACTTGCCGCACACGACGCTATCGTTGAAAGTCATGGGGCTTTAAAGCAATTAGCGGTTTCCCTCAATAAAATTGCCAATGACATTCGAATGATGGCCTCAGGACCGCGTTCTGGCATCGGGGAAATAATTATTCCTGCGAACGAGCCAGGTAGCTCAATTATGCCAGGAAAAGTGAATCCAACCCAGTGTGAAGCATTGACCATGGTTTGCGCCCAAGTTATGGGCAACGACGTTGCTATTAGCATCGGAGGTACGCAAGGACATTATGAACTGAATGTATTCAAACCTTTGATGGCCGCAAATATTCTACAATCAGCACAACTAATCGGTGATGCATGTGTTAGTTTTGAGGAAAATTGTGCTGCTGGAATAGAACCCAACCATGAAGTCATCAAACAGCTATTGAACAACTCTTTAATGCTAGTAACTGCCTTGAATACAAAAATAGGCTATTACAAAGCTGCTGAAATTGCCAATACGGCACATAAAAATGGTACGACTTTAAAAGAGGAGGCCATTAATCTCGGCTATGTAACTGCTGAAGATTATGACGAATGGGTGAAACCGGAAGATATGGTAGGAAGTTTAAAAGACTAAGCAATTAATTTTTACAAAAAAAGGGCGACCAATATGGTCGCCCTTTTTAATTATATCAATAAGGTTCTATTTTAACATGAACTTAGAAGTTCCTAATAACTTTAATTGGTCATCATATACGTTAACCATATAGTTACCATCCTTAAAATCACCGGCTGGTTTACTGATATAGTCACAAACATCTAAAGCCTTGTTCTCATAATAGAAACTTGTTTCTTTACTATAGGTCACAGAAGCTCCATTTTCATTCGTTTTTGAATTACTTCCACCAAGAACATTTCCTTGTGGATCCAAAACCTCTAGATAAAACTCTCTATCACCAGCTTGTGCAATAACATTATCCGCAACGGTGAAACAGATTTTAAATTTATCGGTAGCTCTTGCACGTTGGGTAGAAACCAACTTGCCGCTATTGCGTTCTTTGACTGCATCAACATTAAATTTAGAAAGATTCAAAGCAGAACCTTTTTCAACTACTTGTGCAAGATTTGTATTCTGTACAACCAATGAGTCATTGAAAACGGTTTGTTTTTCCAATTCAACATACGTACTATCACGTTGCATTGCAATCATAGTGTTCGAACGTGTCAACGAATCGACCTGTCGTAACAATTGCTCTCTTTCAGCTTTAAGAACCCCAACTTGTCTCCTATATCTTGACAATGTTCCAATATCGGCTTTCATTGTTTTTACGGAATCAATATATTTTGCAATATTGTCCCTAGCACTAACCAATTCTTCGTTAGTCGCATTACTTTCAAGAATAGCTTTGTCGTATTCAGATTTTAAGCTATTCAAATCCTCTACCACCAATTCTTTCTCTTTACTAAGAACAGTTTCGGTCTTCTTCTTATCCTGATAAAGACTTACTGTGTAGATGATAGTACCTAAAAGCACAACCCCTAAAAGTGCGGTCAAGACCTTTAAACCATTGTTATTTTTTGTTTCAGTCATAATAATAAATTTAATAAATTGTCTGTTTGTTCGATTTATATACGTATGGATTCTATTTTTAGATTTTTTTGATGTTAAAATATTTTAGATCTGCTCTAAAAACCTTCAACTTTAGATTAACTTAGTGAAGATATACCTTTAAACCGCCAGCCCTTGTTAACCATAGTTCCATTCGAATCGAAATATGCACAAAGTTTTAAAGAACTCAATTTAGCTTGGATAACTGAGTATTTTAAAGTGGAGGATAAGGATAAAGAATTATTGGAAAACTGCGAAGCATCCATTATAAAAAAGGGAGGCTATATTTTTATTAGCCTTTGGAATAATGAACCCGTAGGTTGCTTTACTTTACTTAAGCAGACAGAAGAAGAATTCGAATTAGGCAAAATGGCCGTGAGCAAGGCTCATCAAGGGTTACGCATCGGCCAGCACATGTTGACTTTTGCCATTGATTTCAGTAAAAAAAGGAACTGGAAAAAAATAGTTCTCTATTCTAGCACAAAACTGGACACGGCATTGCATATTTATAAAAAATTCGGATTTAAAGAAGTTGAATTGGAAAAAAACCTTATCTATATTCGATCCGATATTAAAATGGAATTAACGCTATAAAACAAACACTATGAAAAAAGGAAAACTACTCATCTTATTATTTACCGTAACATTCACATTTGCCTGTAAAGAAGCAAAAAAATCAGAAAAAGAATTAGATGCATCTCCTCAGTATGGAGAAAACATATCCGAGCCACCTAAAGCAATGGATGAAATAAAAATCATTCCTATTGAGCATGCAACTGTGATTTTAGAATGGGGAGATATTACAATTTACGTTGACCCTACTGGAGGAGCGACCGCTTTTGAAGAACAAAAGAAACCCGATTTAATATTGATTACAGACATTCACGGAGATCATTTAAACTTAGAGACATTGGAAGCCTTGGATACTTCCAAAGCCAAAATCATTGTTCCGCAAGCCGTGTCAGACGAAATACCTGAAGAGTTTAAAACAAAGTTAGATATTATAAATAATGGGGACAGCGTTGAACATAATGATATACTTGTCGAGGCCATACCCATGTATAACTTACGAGAAGAAGCCAAAGATTTTCATGTGAAAGGACGCGGTAATGGATATGTTTTAACAAAGGGCGCCCAACGGATCTATTTCTCTGGAGATACTGAGGATATTCCTGAAATGCGTTCTTTGAAGAATATAGATAAGGCCTTTGTCTGTATGAACCTGCCGTATACCATGACGGTTGAAAATGCCGCGTCTGCAGTATTGGAGTTTAAACCGAAAGAAGTATATCCCTATCATTACAGAGGTAGACCCGATGTAAGTAACGTGGCGAAGTTCAAGAAATTGGTCAACGAAGGAAATAAGGATATTGAGGTCGTACAGTTAGATTGGTATCCGAACGAAGATTATTAGTGGTCAACTAAAAACAATTTTGAATCAAAAAAAACTCCCGCTAATCGCGGGAGTTTTTTTTATCTGATCAGTTTTTTATACTTAATTCGCTTTGGCATAAGATCGCCGCCCAAGCGTTTCTTTTTACTTTCTTCATAATCTGAAAAAGAACCTTCAAAGAAATACACCTGAGAGTTTCCTTCAAAAGCCAAGATATGGGTACAAATACGATCCAAGAACCATCTATCATGCGATATTACGACCGCACAACCTGCAAAATTTTCCAAACCTTCTTCCAATGCCCTTAAGGTATTAACATCCAAATCATTGGTAGGCTCATCTAACAAGAGTACATTCCCTTCTTCCTTTAAGGTCATGGCCAAATGCAAACGGTTACGTTCCCCACCAGAAAGCATGCTAACCTTTTTATTCTGTTCACTTCCAGAGAAATTAAACCTACTCAAATAAGCTCTTGAGTTCACTTGCCTCCCTCCCATCATAATAAGTTCCTGTTCGTCACTGAAGTTTTGCCAAATCGTTTTTTCAGGATCTATGTTAGAGTGACTTTGATCTACGTACGCGATTTTTGCGGTTTCCCCGGTTTCAAATGCACCTTTATCGGGAGTTTCCTCACCCATGATCATTCTGAAAATAGTCGTTTTTCCAGCACCATTTGGTCCTATGATTCCAACAATTCCCGCTTGGGGCAGTTTAAAGTTCAATTCCTCATAAAGCAATTTATCATCAAAAGCTTTACTGACTCCTTTCGCTTCAATGACATTTGTTCCTAGTCGGGGGCCGTTTGGAATGTAAATCTCTAATTTTTCATCCAATTGTTTTTGGTCCTGACTCATTAACTTATCGTAGTTATTAAGTCTGGCTTTTTGTTTCGTCTGTCTTCCTTTCGCACCTTGACGTACCCATTCCAACTCACGTTCTAAAGTTTTCTGACGTTTGGAAGCTGTTTTACTTTCTTGCGCCATGCGCTTCGATTTTTGATCCAACCAAGATGAATAGTTTCCTTTCCAAGGAATGCCTTCACCTCGATCTAACTCTAAAATCCATCCGGCAACGTTATCCAAAAAGTATCTATCGTGCGTTACGGCAATCACCGTTCCTTTATATTGCGCCAAATGATGCTCTAACCAGTGAACGGATTCTGCATCCAAGTGGTTGGTAGGCTCATCAAGCAAAAGGATTTCAGGTTCTTGAAGCAATAATCGACATAGGGCCACCCTTCTTCTTTCCCCTCCGGATAGCACACCGATTTTTTTATCGGGCTCAGGAGTTCGTAGGGCATCCATAGCTATTTCTAACTTGGTGTCCAATTCCCAAGCATTGGCCGCATCGATTTTATCCTGCAAAGCAGATTGTTGATCCATCAACTTCTGCATTTTATCGGCATTCTCATAAACCTCTGGAAGGCCGAACATATCGTTGATCTTATTATACTCATCAAGTATGGCAACCGTCTCTGCAACACCTTCCTTAACCACTTCTAAAACGGTCTTATTCTCGTCCAATTCAGGTTCTTGCTCCAAATAGCCAACGTTATACCCCGGTGAGAAAACAACATCACCTTGAAAATTCTTATCCACGCCGGCAATAATCTTTAACAAAGTAGATTTACCAGATCCGTTCAGTCCCAAGATGCCAATCTTGGCCCCATAAAAGAAACTTAGGTATATATTTTTTAAAACCGGTGTATTGGCATTCTTGTAGGTCTTTGTAACCCCTGACATAGAGAAGATCACCTTCTTATCGTCTGACATAAAATATAGTATTAGTTGAAAATAAAATCGAGTACCCTATTACTTTAGGATAATAAAAAGTTATTTGCGTTTTATGATTAAACCCTTCCTTTGAGTGCATTGAAGACCCATGCGATAGCAAAAAAACCAATTCCTACCGATGCAAATCCCCATCCGGCAACATCATCATAACGAAAGGCACCTAAGGCTATCAAAGCCAGACCTACTACAATCATAATAAAAGTGGCCCATGCGAGCACTGTATTCTTATTCATTTCCGATTTAATTAAAATTTAAGGGAACTTCAAATATCGTAAATTTTAAGGCATCTGTCCAATTTTAACAGTGCTTATTATTCAAAGGGAAAGACGATTCCTGTTTTACTACGCACAGTGTCCATTAATTCGATGAGGTCAAGACTATTTTGATGACTCCATAAATCACTTTCTAGTTTACCATGAGAAAGGCAGTTTTGAACTTCTTCGATTTCATACGTGTATCCTTTACCTAATTTACCGATTTCATGTATGGTCTTCTCGCCATCCTTAACCAATGTATAACCGGTAGTTTCGTGCCATCTGGGATGAATAAAGATGGAACCTTCACTACCCGAAATTTGGGCATTCATTTCTGAATTGGAGTTAAGGCCGCTATATAAAACGGATTGGGCATTACCATAATTAAAGATCATACTGGTCTGTACTTCAACTCCAGTTTCATTAAAATTCACGCTGGCCTTAATATCTTTAGGCATTCCTAAAAGGAGATAGGAAAGGAAAATGGGATAAATACCAATATCCAACAAAGAACCACCAGCCAGATCGGGGTTTAAGAGTCTACCGTTAACATCTCTGTCCAACCCATAAAAGGCAAAATCTGCATGCAAGTACCCCACCTTACCAATTGTTCCTGTATCAATTAAGTTTTTGACCTTAATTATCGTCGGATTAAATCTGCTCCAAAGCGCTTCCATAAAAAATACATTATGCTTCTTTGCCGTTTTTACCATTTCTAAAACCTGACCCTTATTGACCCCTGCAGGTTTTTCACAGAGTACATTTTTTCCCGCCTTCATTGCGGCAATGCTCAATTCTGCATGGTTGGTATGCGGGGTTGCAATGTAAATTACATCAACTTCCTTACACTGAAACAATTCCTCGTAACTGCCGAAGGCAAGGGGAGCATTATATTCATTAGCAAAGGTCGTGGCCTTTTCCAAACTTCTAGAAGCGACCGCGACCAATTTTCCATTCTCCACTAACTTTAAATCCTTCGAAAAAGTATGGGCGATATTCCCTGCGCCAATAATACCCCAATTGATCATATGCTTTTGTTTTTGTACGATTTAGTAAACCCAAATTTAACTCCTTATCTTTAGCCTAGAAAAAGAAAACACAAGGAATGAATATTAAGTTCAATCAAAACGAAGATAAAAATAAGTTGCTAGTATCTGACCTTAGACGAAAACTGTCGGAGGTTTATCTTGGAGGTGGAAAGGCAAAAATAACCAAGCAGCACGAACAAGGTAAGATGACGGCCCGTGAACGTATTGATTATCTTTTTGATCCAAAAGCCGAACAATTGGAGATAGGCGCTTTTGTTGGCGAAGGCATGTATGAAGACCATGGGGGTTGCCCGTCTGGCGGAGTGATCGTGAAAATAGGTTATGTAAAAGGTAGACAGTGTATCGTAGTGGCTAATGATGCAACTGTAAAAGCTGGAGCTTGGTTTCCCATTACGGCAAAGAAGAATTTAAGAGCACAGGAAATTTCAATAGAAAATAAACTGCCCATTATTTATTTAGTAGATAGTGCAGGGGTCTATCTCCCTCTACAGGATGAAATTTTTCCCGATAAGGAACATTTCGGACGCATATTTCGGAATAATGCAATCATGAGCAGTATGGGAATTACACAGATATCCGCCGTAATGGGCAGTTGTGTTGCCGGTGGCGCCTATCTCCCCATCATGAGTGACGAAGCTTTGATCGTAGATAAGACCGGAAGTATCTTCTTAGCCGGAAGTTATTTAGTAAAGGCCGCTATTGGAGAGAGTATAGATAACGAAACTTTAGGAGGTGCGACCACCCATTGTGAAATAAGTGGCGTAACCGATTATAAAGCAAAGGATGATGCCGCAGCATTGGATACCATTAAAAACATCATGGATAAAATCGGTGGTTTCCCCAAGGCTGGTTTCAATCGGTCAAAGGCAGTGAAACCAAAAGAAAATCCTGAGGATATTTATGGTATTCTTCCCGGAAGTCGCTCAGAACAATATGACATGATGGAAATCATCAAACGATTGGTAGACAGTTCGGAGTTTGAGGAATATAAAGCGGGATACGGCCAAACGATTCTAACCGGATATGCCCGAATTGACGGCTGGGCAGTTGGTATCGTTGCCAACCAGCGTAAAGTGGTGAAAACAGCCAAAGGAGAAATGCAATTCGGAGGGGTTATTTATTCCGATTCCGCGGATAAAGCAACCCGATTTATAGCGAATTGCAACCAAAAGAAAATTCCCTTGGTCTTTTTACAGGATGTGACCGGTTTTATGGTAGGGAGTAAAAGTGAACATGGCGGTATCATTAAAGACGGGGCCAAAATGGTCAATGCTGTAAGTAATTCGGTCGTACCCAAATTCACCATTGTAATCGGCAACAGCTATGGCGCTGGAAACTATGCCATGTGTGGAAAAGCCTACGACCCTAGATTAATCGTTGCCTGGCCAAGCGCAGAACTTGCCGTAATGAGTGGAAACTCGGCCGCAAAGGTGCTACTACAGATTGAAAAAGCTTCGCTGAAAAAGAAAGGCGAAACCATTAGCGAAAAAAAGGAAAAAGAGCTGTTCGATAAAATTAAGCAGCGTTACGATAACCAAGTCTCACCCTATTACGCCGCCGCCCGATTATGGACGGATGCCATCATAGATCCGAAAGATACTAGAAAATGGATTTCAATGGGTATTGAGGCCGCAAACCATGCTCCTATTGAGAAACAATTTAATATGGGAGTGTTGCAGGTTTAGATATCTTAATTACCCTGATCCCCCTTTACCCTTGGAATCAGTAATAGGTCGGTCTGGCGGCCATTCACATACCTGAAACCGTTTTCACCATAAAAACCGGCTTCTTCAAGCATGATCCGAATATCCCTGTTCCATTCCGGAATATTGACGGTTGTGTTCAGTTCAATAGCGTAAACCGTATTCGTATTCAAAGGATAATTTTCTCCATCATCTTTCATAACTCCACCTTGTGAATCCCACATGCCAATGGTGGTTCCCGCAGAATGACCATACATTCCTAATGGGTGCGTGTAAATAGAAGGTTGAAGTCCTGCGGCTTTCGCATCACTTAAAGACTTGGCTAAAATTTCATTCCCCGTCTTGCCTTTCTTCATAGTGCTAGTTAAAAAATCCTGAACCCTATTTCCATCTTTCAGTCCGTTGACCAGAAATTTTGGTGCTGACTTTTCTTGAGGCTCTAGAACATAGGCCAATTCTTGACAATCAGTGTTCAACCGTAAATAAGTGATTCCGAAATCACAATGTAACAAATCTCCTGGCAGAATAATCATTTCATCTGGTTTGTCAGCAAAAGAATAGAATTTACTGGCTTTATTTTTTTCGCTCCTTTGTACATCAACGGTTGGGTGAAACCAGGTTTCCAACCCTAAATCGGTTACTTTTTGACGCATCCACCAGACCACATCAGAGGTGGTCGTTACCCCTGGAGTTATCACCTTTTCAGAGAAAGCCTCGGCAATAATATCATGAGTAATATCTACGAGCTGATTGTAGATAATCATTTCACGCTCAGTTCTGGTTTCGATCCAACGGACGGCCAATTGCTCTGCAGAAACGACTTTCGATGTAAGTTTCTTTGGTAAATTGGACATGAATTCATCATAGTCCGTTTTATCCAACCCATCCGCTATATTATGATCTTTAGAATAATTTAGTCCGATTGTATTGGGGTTTCTTTCTGCTATCAACTCCATCAAACGTTTCCACTGATCTGGTTGCTTTTCCTTGTCCCAAGCCGAAACGATATTCTTACCAACGTTATATCTTGCTACCGCCAATTTTTCAATCGTATTTTTTTCCTTGTCCCTATAAAACAAAAGAATCGTTCTCCTTCTCGCATTCAACCAAGTTGCCGGAAGCATCGTTCGTATCACGGGATCTTCATTATATTCCCTAGATATGACCACCCACATGTCAATGTCCGCAGTGTCCATCAATTTTGGCAATAGATTATTAAAACGGTCATCCAGAATTTCATCGACCACAACCGCTCTTTCCTGTTCAGAAAGTATTTGTTGGCTGTAGGTTTTACCAATACATAATAGAAATAACATGAGGAAACCTTTTTTCATAAGAATTGTTTTAGATAGGCCTTGAAAATACAAAATAACCAAGATTTGAATCGCTAATTCCCTTAAAACAATACATTTTTAGAAATCCTATAAATTACATATCTTTCTTTTCATAAATTATCATCCATACTCTCAACCAAACGTATAAATTCTGCCCTATATCCGTTCCTATCATTTTTCCTACCTTTTTCAGTCAAAACAATCACATCTTCTAATGTGGAATTATTGGTGAATGCCGACTTCCTTAACTGTTGTCCGAATAAAGCAACGGCAGAAGCAAATTGAAAGTCTGGGGACATTTCCTTCACCTCGTCGTTTTGAACGTGTTTTAGTTCTATACTATTTGCATCATTAGGCCTTTTGTATCTGAATTTTACCGTAAATAATTCTTCAGAGAATCCATTGTTGACTGTGTTACCGATGTACTTTAATGTAGGCACCTCTTTTATGTATTCTGAATTGACACCAACCTCTACAATTTCGTACAAGGCGGTAACCTTATGACCACTACCCAATTCACCAGCGTCTTTTGTATCATCTATAAAATCCTCATCGGCCAATATTCTATTCTCATAACCAATCAATCTATACGACTTTACTTTGGCGGGATTAAACTCAATTTGCAATTTCACATCCTTTGCTATCGTAAATAATGTACCTCCGAACTCCTTACCGAATAATTTCTGAGCTTCCTGCATCGTATCAATGTAACCATGATTTCCATTTCCTTTATCTGCTAAAGTCTCCAATTTTGAATCTTTGTAATTACCCATACCAAAACCAAGTACGGATAGGAAAACGCCCGATTTTCTTTTTTCCGTAATTAAATCTTCCATTGCCCGATCATCGGATAGCCCAACGTTAAAATCCCCATCGGTTGCAAGTATCACCCTATTATTTCCATTCTTTTTGAAATGTTCCGTTGCTAGCGCATAGGCCAATTCAATACCTTCGCCACCTGCCGTTGAACCACCAGCTTCCAATTTGTTCAGTGCATTGAGGATTTTCTTTTTGTCACGCCCAGAAGTTGGCTCCAATACAACTCCGGCAGCACCCGCATAGACCACAATCGCTACTTTATCCTTTTCCCTTAATTGATTGATCAATAGTTTGAAGGCAGATTTCAATAAAGGCAATTTGTTGCTGTCGGACATTGATCCCGAAACATCGATTAAAAAGGTAAGGTTCGATGCTGGCAAATCTTCGTTCAAATATTCCTTGCCTTGCAACCCGATACGCACCAACTTGGTATTATTATTCCACGGCGTTTTGGCAACTTCCGTATTTACAGAAAAAGGATGTTCATCAGTAGGTTGTGGGTAAGAATAGTCAAAGTAATTTATCATTTCCTCAATTTTGACCGCATCAACAGGAACTTCTTGTCCGTTATTAATGAACCTTCTTATATTACTGTAAGCAGCTTTGTCCACATCGATTGAAAATGTAGACAAGGGGTTCAAATCGACTTTTTGAAATTGATTTTCACTGATACGGCTATAATTTTCATCATTCTCGACCAGATAATTTCCCTTGTGCGTATTAATAACTACACATCCATTTTGGGCAGATTTACCGTATATCTTTTTGGCAGCTCTACTTTTTAATACCTTTTTATTTGCAATTTTATCATCACTCAACGCCGCAACGATAGCGTTGTATTGTTTTTGAACCGGAACACCATCAACGATATATAACGGCTGTTTTATTCCGTTTCCTGATTTTTCCGCTTTAGAATCAATTATTCTAATTCCAGGTACCTTGCCCTGTAACTGTTTACTGATACTATTTTGAAAAGTCCTTTGTTGGATGCGTTTGTTATGAAAGTTGGGGATTACCTCTACAGCATTAGTACTGCTTATATTAACTCCATAGCCTACCATTACCACTTCTTCTAATTTTTGGGAATCTTCCTCTAGGGCTATATGAATAACTGCAAGGTCTTTGACCTCGATTTCTTGAGTCTTATACCCAATATAGCTATAAACTAGTTTGGCACCGGTGTAGGCATTAATGGAATATTTACCATCAAAATCGGTCTGCGTAACATTAGAAGTACCTTTCACCATAATATTAGCACCTGGTAAAGGCCTACCGTTACCATCGGTGACAGAACCGCTTATGACCATTTGTTGTGCAGATAAAATCACACTATTTAAAAGAACGAATAGAACTACTACATTTTTCATAATTGTCGGTTTGACGTTTGAGCGATAAACCTAGAAAAGAAGTAGCGTGAAAAAAATGAGGAATTAGGGAAGTGCGTTTTAGAATTAGGGAAGTGATGATTTCAATAAGGCCTTTGTTTCCCTTCTATTTATCTTACCGCTTTTTGTACGTACGAATTCTGAAATCACCTCAATTGCTTTTGGTTTTTCAAATTTGGTCAAAATAGTACTTGTATTAATTTTCTGTACTACAAGTTCCTCTATCTCTTCAGCTTCCAAAATCAAAACGAGCTGCTCTCCAAGAATTGGGTCTGGTAGCGATGCTATAAAAAAGCTGCCGCTTAGAACATTTGAGAGTTTAGATTCAATTAGTTCAGGATTCAATTTAACTCCCCCTGAATTAATAATATTATCGAACCTTCCCAACCATTTGAATTGTGATGAAGAAATCAATTCCACAACGTCATTGGTAACTATTTTAAAATCTGAAACTTTTGGTGCATCGATTAACAAACAGTTTCTATCATCAGTAGAAATAGAAATATCAGGCAATACTTCGAAAGGAAAATTGAATTCACCGAGATGCTCATCAAACCCGTTTATACGTTTGACGGCAATATGCGTTATGGTTTCCGTCATTCCATACGTTTCATAACTATAGTTGCCTATATTCTTAAGTTTTGAACGTAAATCAGCAGAAACGGGAGCTCCTCCAATCAACAAGATTTTAACTCGATGAAGGTTTGATATTGAATTCAGCACCTGCAAGGGCACCATCGCCCCAAAATCAAAAGCGCCGGTATTTTTCGTTAGCGGATCTGACGTTGGTGGAACAATATGTATATTCAAACCCAACACCATGGCTCTCACCAACATCATCTTACCCGCTATATATGTTGCCGGCAAACATAATAAAGCGGTATCATTTGCCGAAAGTTCAAAATAACGCCCCGTTGCCAAAGCACTATTGACCATGTGCTCTTTTTGTAAACGGATGGATTTCGGTGTACCGGTAGAACCAGATGTCTGAACAACAATTTGAGGGGAATTATCAACCCAATCTAAAAGAAACTGTCCGATAGATTTTTCGAATTCGGCTCCTTCTTTGATGTAACTATAACCCAGTTCTGAAATATCGATTGCGGAAATTGAATATCCGTTGATTTTAAAACATGGATGTATGTTATTCTTGAACGACTTCATCCCCTTGTATATTCAAAAAAGCTTCTTCGATCATGACCTTTCCTGTTAGTTTGTCCTTCCAGTTGGTCCATCCATAGCGTTTCGAAAAAATAAAAAGTAGAATTGGAAAAACTACAAAAACAGGCACTAAAATATCCCATCCTAAAACTGGTTCAGAAATATCAAGATAAAGAGAATCTGTTTGAAAAGCGGACCAATCTGAAGTCAACAGCAATGCAGCTGTAAGATTGTTGGCCGCATGAAAACCCAAGGCCAATTCAAGACCTTCATCCATTAAGGTTAGTATACCAAGAAAAAATCCGGTACCAATATAAAATACCAAAATGCCATATCCCAGTTTCTCGACCTCAGGATTGAAAATATGCATTAATCCAAACAATAAAGACGTAAAGACCAAAGGAAACCATCGATTACCGAACATAATTCCTAACCCCTGCATCATATAACCCCTCATGAAATATTCTTCCATACTGGTTTGTATGGGAATCAATAAAATAGCTACTACGGCAAGGGTTAAAAAAGGAACTAGATTAAAATTAAATTCATAATCTTCGGGAGTTAAAAAAATATCGAGAAAAATAAATAATACAGAAACGATAGCCCAAAGAAAAAATGAAACGAACACGCGTTTCCAGTCAACCCTTTTCCTGCTTGTTGTCAACGAAGTAATTGATTGCTTATGAACATATTTTACAAAAGCAAAAATTGACAATAACCCAATGGCGAATGTCAACAGCATGAAAAATAAAAAAACATTATTGCCCAACACTTTAGCCATTGAACCTATATCACCTCCCATCAATGCCGACATTCCACCTTCTTTTAAAGCTAAGGCCATTAACAAGGGAATGGCCCCAATAAACTGCCAAACGAAAAATACCGTGAATATTCCTAAAATATAACGCCAACTTTCACTTAAGCCTTTGTAGCCCTGTTCTATATACATAAATTCTTAATTAGATTATTTTCCCAATCGGTTGAACTATTATAAAATAAACCACCATTCTTAACTTCTAAAGGGCTCTTAAAATTATTAGTGAACAACGCACCGGTACCTAGACCCTGTGGCATTGAATTCTGCAAGGTTGCCGTCCATTGAGCTATGGCATTCAACCCTATATTACTTTCTAATGCACTCGTAACCCACCAACCGATATCGTATTTTTCCGCTAGGGTTATCCATTCCATACTGCCGCTAAAGCCGCCTACTAAACTAGGTTTCAAAATAATATATTGAGGTTTGATCGTAATTAATAATTCCTCCTTTTTTGCAACATCGATGACCCCGATCAATTCTTCATCTAATGCAATTGGCAATGGCGTTTCTTTAGTCAATTTCGCCATCGCTTTCCACTGACCCTGACGTATCGGTTGTTCTATAGAATGTAATTCTAGCCTTGACAATATTTTAAGATAGAACATTACTTCATTCGTAGAAAAAGCACCATTCGCATCTACACGCAATTCGATTTCCTCTTTAGTATATTTATTTCTGATGGATTCCAATAATTGAATTTCAGAATCAAAATCAATGGCTCCAATTTTAATTTTGATGCACTTAAAACCATCGTTCAGTTTCTGCTCAATCTGCCGATGCATGAATTCCTTATTCCCCATCCAAACGAGACCGTTAATGGATATCGGCTGTTCATTCCTTAAAAACGGAGAATCGAATAGTTCAAACGGATTTTTTGAACGAAGGGATAAAAAAGCCTGCTCCACTCCAAATTGAATACTTGGAAAATTGGTAAGTTCTTTCAGCAACTCTATTTCTCCGATAGAAATATATTTTGCTACCCACCGACATTTTTCCTCATACTCAGGAACATCATCGGAACTAAGTCCTCTAAAAAGTGCACATTCACCAATACCGAACTTACCACCATCTTCCAAAATGAGAAACCAAGTTTCCTTAGTTCTTAAAATACCCCTTGATGTACCACTGGGATTTTTAAATTGGAGTAAATGTTTTTTAAACGTTGCCTTCATAAAGTCCTACAAATTTAGCTATATTTTGACTTTAAAAAATACAAATAGAAAAGTATGGTTGGTAAAGTAATTTGGATTACAGGAGCCTCATCTGGAATTGGAGAGGCCTTGGCCTACAAATTAAATTCAATGGGTTGCAAAATCATACTCTCTGCAAGACGAGAAGATGTCTTGAGCGGAGTTAAAAAGAATTGTGAATATCCTGATCGGGCAACCGTATTACCATTGAACCTCACCGATTTTCAATCCTTAAAATCAAAGACCAAGAATGCCATTGAAATATACGGAAAAGTTGATATTTTAATTAACAACGCGGGGCTTAGCCAACGTTCTCTAATAGCCGAAACAAAATTTGAAGTATATAAACAAATGATTGATGTTAATTATCTGGGTACTATTAATTTGACTAAAAATTTACTTCCTTATTTTATCACTCAAAAAAGCGGACATTTTGTCACTGTAACCAGTTTAATGGGAAAATTCTCATCTCCTTACCGTTCAGGTTACTGTGGAGCAAAACACGCCTTACACGGATTCTTTGACGCCCTGCGAATGGAGCACGAAAAGGATAATATTCAAGTGACCTTAATTTGCCCTGGATTCATACAAACCAATGTGGCAAAAAACGCGTTGACAGGGGACGGAAGCGCCCTGCACCAAGAAGATAATGCCACTAAAAACGGAATGCCGGTCAACCAATGTGCAAAAGAAATCGTTGCTGCTATCGAAAAGAAAAATTTTGAAGTTTATATCGGAGGAAAAGAAAAATATGGTATTTACCTTAAAAGGTTCTTTCCAAAGCTTCTACACAAAATAGTATTAAATAGTAAGGTTAGGTAACACACTTCAACTATTTGAAATTAAACCAGAAACGTACGCCTTCTGTAGTTTTATCAGTATTTAAAGATGTCTGTAATTGATTGGCCAGTCTATTCATTAGCCGAATGCCCATAGAAGAATTAGCGCGCTCCTCTGTATTCTCAGGTAACCCTATTCCGTTATCGGTATATTCAAAAAACCCTTCCTGCCCATTGATCTTGCGTATATGAATATAGATTTTTCCATTATTATCATCGTTGGGAAAAGCGTATTTAAAAGAATTGGATACCAATTCGTTCAGTATAAGTCCAAAGGGAATGGCTCGGTCTATATCCAATTCTACCCCTTCGGCATCAATGGTAATATTGATGTTGTGACCTCCCTTTTTATATACCGATTGAATACTGTTTATTAAACTTTCTACATAGCCCTGCATTTCTATGACCGACAAATCGTCGTTCTGATATAATTTCTGATGAATCAAGGCCATGGCCTTCACCCTACTTTTACCTTCTTCTAAAGCCTCAATAGCCGCTTTACTCCTTGTATTTTTGGTTTGAAGGCTCAATAAACTAGAAACCATTTGCAAATTATTCTTCACCCTATGGTGTATCTCTTTAAGTAAGGAATCCTTTTCAACCAGCGAATTTTCAATAATGAATTTTTGCTCTGCGATCAAGCGTTGGTTTTTGATGCTTTTTAGATAGGCATAAACCAACCCGGCAAACCCCATTAAAGTAAATATAAGGGAAATAAAGACCAAACTAATTTTATCATCCCTGGCTTTAATGTCCTTTCTGGATTCTTCCAATTGAGCCTTTTGTTGCTCCATCATTTTTCTTGAGTTTTCAAGATCTTGGGTTACAACAGAAGTTAATTGTTGATTTTTGATATTGGATGCTTGCGCGTCGATCGAATCACGAATTCGAATGTTCTTTTTTAGATATGTGGTAGAGTTCTTATAGTCACCGGTTTTATAGTAATAATCAGCATAAATCCTATTTTTGTGCAGGATATTTTCAGGTTTAATAGGGTCAATATCATCACTCAAATAATCAGTCGCCTTCGCATAATTATCCAATTTCAGATAACAATCTGCCAATGCCAACGTATTTTCAATCAAATCTGACGAAAACTTACTTTTACTATATTTTTTAATAATGTCCCTACTCTCTTCCAAAAAGGGAATGGCCTTTTCGAACTCTTTTAACTGAACGTGGCATTTACCGATGTTCCCAACGATAATACCATTTAATATTTTACCGTCTATGAGTTCCTTATCGGTTCTTTGTTTGGTGACATCACTCAAATAAACCTGTATAAGACCTTCAGCCTTTTTAAAATAACTTATTGCGGTAGGCGTAGATTGGTCTAACCTAAGGTAATTTCCTATGGTATTGTTATAAACGGCCTGACCATAATAATCATCATCCCGTAAGGTCTTTTTCTCCTCGGTCATATAATCCCGCATCGCCTTTCTATACTGTCCCAAACTTGCATAAATATCATAAAACGCAATATTTTCGGTCAAACCCAATTCGCGTTTTCTACGGCGTATTTCAATTTGCTTATCATAGAGCTGCAACATTGAATAATCGCTGTCCATCAATTCTAATATGGTACGTTTTGTTTCCTTATCAAAATCATCCAAATTATCGTATAATGCCCGAGAAATAGCCAAACTTCTCTCATAGTTTCCTAGGTCATAATAAATTTGGGATTGAATAAGCTGGTAATTTCTTATGGAACTGGTATCCTTTGTTTTTTCTGAACTATTCAAATAGACATTGACCGTATCTAACCAATCATACGGGGAATTAAGGTTATATCTGTTTGGGGTATTAAAAAAGAAAAAAGAACGAAGTTCTCCGTTCTCCAAATCCTGAAATTGCTGGAAGTAATCTTCGTTTTGAGTCAATACATCAACTTGTGCCATGGCACTGAAAGAAAGTGCGCAAAGAAGCAAGAAGCATGTCAGTCTAAAAACAAAATCTTTTTTCATATCATATTAAAAAGTAAAATCAAAATTAAACCTAAAACCTGATTCCACTAATTTTTTGTTTTGAGCCTAAAATAAATCAATCTCTAAAACAATAAAGCCCAAAAAGCGTGTTCTACGTCCTTTTAACTAAACCTATGCAATAATCAAGAAAGTAATGGAAAAATAATATTTGAAATGCTAATTTCTTACACTATGCAATAAGTTTCTAAAACGGTAAAATTATTAAATAGGAGCCACCTTCTATCATATTTGTTGTATAACATATGTTTTATGTTGTGAAGCAATTTTATAGCATTACATTTTACAGGTAATAGAATAAATTGAAACTTTTATAGATTAATCTATACCTTTTATCGATTTGAAAATAAAAAAAACACCGATTAGGTGTTTTTTAAAACATTATAATCTCAATATTATTATGAATTCATTGCAGATATAATCAATTCTTTGAAATCTTTAGATATCGGTATCAGTGTGTTATTGATCATGATATCTTTAGAGTTTATAGCGTCTATATGGTCTACATTAACGATATATGACTTATGAGCTCTGTAAAATTTATTCTGTGGGAGCTTTTCCAAATAATCTTTTAATGGGGAACGGACCAAAAATTTCTTGTCTACTGTATTTACTTCAAGATATACATTATCGGCTTTGATAAATTGAATATCTCCGAATTGAATTCTATAGTACAGGTGTTGTTTTTTTACGAAAATCGAATCCTTTAAAATGGAGTTGGACATTGGTACATCATCATTTAACTCTTCACTGGAAAATCCTTTGTTCCCATTTTCCTTGCCGTAAATAAAATTTGACAAGGCAATTTCTATTGATGTATACAGGTCTTGTTGTTCAAAAGGCTTTACTAGATATCCATTAGGCTTAACGGTTTTAGCGTTTTCTACCGTTGCCCTGTCTGAGTTCGAGGTGACGAAAATGAAAGGAATATCATAGTTTTCCCTGATATGTTTTCCTAAGTCGATTCCTGTTTTATCGGATGCTAAAATAATATCGATAAGGACCAAATCGACCTGTTGTGATTTTAAAACTTCAACTGCCTGTTCGTAAACAATTACATTGTCTACTATTTCATAGCCTATTTCCTCTAACATGGACTGCATGTCATCTGCAATAATCACATTGTCCTCAACAATAAGAATTTTAATAGGTTGTTCCAAAATCGCTAATAGTTTAGATGGTTACATGTAAAATTACGAAAAATAATAATAACTAAAATAAAACAACAGCGCTGTAAAAAAAGTGCTTAGTGCTAATTTTTTAAGCTCTGGATCGAGTTCTGCCGCATTGCTGATTTCAACCACTTTTTTAATATGCATGCATATGGGTGCATAGCCAATTAGACATACATAACGTAAGACAGTTCCATTTGTTGTAATTATATAAGCTACCAAGCAAATAAAGGAAAGTACTAATAACAAATAATGATAAATTTTTCCATTTTCAAAGCCCATTTTAACCACTAGGGTGTTTTTACCTACCCTTTTATCAGATTTAAAATCCCTTAAATTATTAAGGTTGAGTACGCCTACACTCAATAATCCAATCGAAATTGCCGGTAATAAGGCCAGCATCGGAATTGATTTAACGAATAAGAACATTGACCCCAGAACACTTACCAAACCAAAAAAAATGAACACAAAAACATCTCCTAATCCATTATAACCATACGCAGATTTACCTACGGTATATTTAATGGCGGCCCAAATGGCAAAGGTTCCTAAAGTTAAAAATAACACTGACATCAGCAATTGGTCCAAACCAAAGGAAACATAAACCAAAGCAATGACCAAGAGTATATTTATACCAATACTAATATATATTCCCCTTTTTAGTTGCTTCGCCGTTAATAATCCACTTTGCAAAGCTCTCTTCGGTCCTATGCGTTCTGCACCATCGGTTCCTTTTATCCCATCACCGTAATCATTAGCAAAATTGGAGGTAATTTGAAAACCTATGGTAGTGCAGAGAGCCAATACAAAAATCAGCGTGTTGGCCGACTCTTGTGAAGCTGCCAAAGCAGTACCTACAAGTATACCCGAAATAGATAAAGGAAGCGTTCTAAGCCTTGCCGCATTTAGCCAAGCACCAACTTTTGTCACTAATAAGGATCTTCTATTTGAACTCTTTTACCATCTTTATAAGAAGCTACAAACGCATCGTTAAAACCAATATCGACCAACTGTTTTCTGAACGATTGTGCCTCCTGTAGGGTTTCGAAATTGCCTAATGAATAAGAATAGAAAGGATTTGTTTTGACGAACAAGGTATTGGTAAGCGCCTCAGAAGCTAGAGTTACATTATTATCTACAAATGATTTTACCTGAACGGAATATATTTTTTCTTTTTGCAAAAACTCCTTTGCCAAATAAAACTCCTTTACCAAACTTAGTTCTTCGTTCTGTTCTTTTAAACTTTCTAATCGGGTCTTAATAGCATCGACACTATCTATAGAGGTAAGAACCAAATCATTATTAGATTTTCTAGTAAATCCACCAGAACTAGACATTCCTGCCGTAAATGAAGTAAACGCTAAACCACCGATCAAAAAAAGTGTCGTGATACCAGCAAAAATATTACGCTGTATCTTACTCTTCTTCAATTCTTTGTTCTTATATTTAATTTGATCCAGCAGACGTTCATTGATGATTTGGGCCTTATCAATGTCCTTATGTAATTCCAATAGATCGCTCTCTTCAATAAAAGGCATATTCAGTTATAAGTTTATGGCATTAAAAACTAAATGTAAGTTAAAAGTTCGTCAATAACTTTTAATTACTACAAAAATAAAATTTAAAGTAAACTATCACAAAAATATCCCCTTAAATTTCGGATATAATTCTGCAAATCAAATATTTAAAAAAAATACTATAGCATAAACCTATTCCGATATCAAAGTAATCCCGTCCGTTTCTATATTTATTTTCCTTTCCTTATATAGAGTTCCCAATCCCTTTTTAAAAGTTTTTTTACTCATCTGAAAAATATCACGTATTTCCTCTGGTGAAGATTTATCATGTACCGCTAAATAGCCACCGTTTTGATGAAGTACTTCATGAATTTTTTTTGCCGCAGGTTCTAACACTTTCGCTCCAAGGGGTTGAAGCGAAATATCCAATTTATTATCCTTTCTAATGGTTTTAACGCAACCTGGAATAATGTCCCCAATATTTATTGGCTTGAATACTTCATTGAAATACACCAAGCCCTTGTGCCTTTCATTGACAATGACTTCCCAACCCAAATCGGTTTGTCTAGTAACGACCAAATCTACCTGCTCCCATTCTTTTAGGTCAATCGTGTCGTTACTCAAAAATTTATCCAATTTATTGGATGCCACCAGTCTCCCCGAACGCTCATCTAGATAACAATGCACAACGTACCATTGCCCTTCTTTCATCTTCACACGCTGTTCCCTAAAAGGGACCAAAAGATGTTTTTCAAGACCCCATTGCATAAAGGCACCGAATTCATTTACTTCAGCAACCTGAAGTAGACGAAACTCTCCCAACATAATATCTGGTTCCAACGTGGTGGCCACTGGCCTCTCATCGTAATCTAAATAACAGAATACTTTTATTTTTTCACCTATCTCATAACTAGTTGGCACATATTTATTTGGCAATAACACATCATTACCTTCTTCATCCCCCAAAAAGAGTCCAACACTGGTATCTCTTAAAACTTCCAGATTATTTATACGTCCTAATTCGATCATATTACAAAATTACATTTTAAAATTTAGAATGCTAAGCATAAAAAAGACCGTTACTGTAATTGGTAACGGTCTTTTCTTCTATTGACTTTATTTTATTTGTAAACTGAAGCTTTTTTAAAATGCTTGCACAGCATATAATAAACGACAGGTCTATGTTTATTTTTGTTAGATGAGCCATACTTTTCCAATACGGTATGAATCGCCTCCATCAATTCAGGGCCATCTTCAAGCCCTAATTTCTTTATTAAATAATTATTCTTAACGGTATCGAGTTCCTTTTGATCACCCCCTGACACTTTTGAAGAATCTTGGTTATAGATCGAAGGTCCCAATCCTACGGTAACTTTTTTCAGTAAATCCATATCTGCGCTTTCACCAAATTTATCCTTGATGTCCGCAGCATACTTTTCTATTAATTCGTCTCTTTTACTCATGTTTAGTGTGTTATAATGAATGGTTATATCTTCCTAAGATATAAAACGAAAGTAGTCCGTCAAAATTTTATCATTCATTATTGTCGGAGTGAAGATTTCCAAAAGCGTGGGACGGGACGAAATATTATAAAAGCTATTCAGTTCATTTTGAACGGATTCAGCAGAATTAGCGCTCTTGTACTCCATATTGTGCATAAGACACAGTTGTTCTGCCGTTAGTGAATGACGGGTCTCAAAAAAGGTTTTAAAATTTTCTGAATCCTCTTTACCCGGTAGAATCCTAAAAATTCCGCCTCCGCTATTATTAACAACTATGATCCTAAAATCTTTGCGCATGTAATTGTTCCAAAGGGCATTGCTATCATAAAAAAAACTTAGATCTCCGGTTAGTAATAGGGTCGGTTTTTCACTGATCAAGGAAGCACCGATTGCGGTTGAGCTACTTCCATCAATACCGCTAGTACCTCTATTGCAAAAAACCTTCAATGTTCGATCCATTTCAAATAACTGGGCATATCTAACCGTAGAACTATTGGCCAATTGAACAAGATAGCCCTGTGGAATTCCTTTTAAAATTTTGTCGAATACTGAAAAATCAGAAAAAGGAATTTGCTGAAGATAAGTCGTTCTTTTTAAAAGATAATTCTTTTTAACCTGGTTCCACTTGTTAAAATAGCTGCTTTCAACAGAACTATTTGTATAATACATTTCATCGAAAAACCGATCCACAGGAAGCTTGAAATGTAGTTCTAAACAGAAAAAGGTGTCGTTCGCACGTTCACCGCCAATATGCCAATGATGTTTTGGCGTATAATTCCTTAAAAAAGCCTTTATTTTTTTGGAAACGATAAGCCCCCCAAAGGTGACCAGAATCTCCGGCTGTAATGCCTCAAATTGCTCTTGCCGATTTTCATGCATTTCAATAGGTGCAATAATCGAATCTATACTATTAAAGAAATTCGGATGATTTAAATTGGATGTGGTCTCCGTAAACACCAAAACACTAGGGTCATTGGCCAAGTTTTTCAGAAATTGTTCCTCTACCCTATTAGGTGCACTAACCCCCACCAAAATCATTTTCCGTTTTGCCTTGTTCCAAATATCCCTTTGGGGTTCTAGGTCAAGCTTATATTCTTTCTTAGCAGAAATAAGTTCTATTTGGGGTTCTATTTTAGATTCGGATAGCGTATTATATAAAGGTTCTTCTAAGGGTACATTAATATGTACCGGCAATTGAGAATTAAAGGCCAACCGCAAGGCCTTGTTCAATTCTCTATCGTTATGGCTTTGAACTTGTCTTTGAACTTCTTCTACAGTATCAGCCGTAATCCATTCCGGACGGTATTGCAATACCTTTTCGGTTGCATGGCTAACATCCTGTCTAAGATTTGCGGAATAGCCTATCTGCTGTTCATAAACATTTTGCTGCTTTATCGTCTGTCCATCCCCTATTCCTATTTTGTAGCATGGTCTGTCTGCAGAAATAACCACTAACGGAATTTCGCTATAATAGGCTTCTGCAACGGCGGGATAATAATTCAAAAGCGCGCTACCGGAGGTGCAGATTACAACCACCGGCTTGTGCAACTGTTGCGCCATCCCTAATGCAAAAAAGGCAGCGCAGCGCTCGTCTACAATACTATAGCATGAAAAAAAAGGATTCTCAGTAAACGCAATGGTCAAAGGTGCATTTCTAGAACCAGGGGAAATGACAATATTACCAATATCATGTGCCTGACAATGTTTTACTATAGCTTGAACGGTGGGAATTGAAGAGTATTTCATGCCTTACAAAAATACGACCTAAGTGAGTTATTACCCAAAACTCATGATGCTATTTGTAATTCAAAACCCGCAACATCGTACTGCTTTTAGAAACAGTTTCTTCCCATTCCTTTTCTGGGTTCGAATCGGCGGTAATACCACCTCCAACATAAATAGATACTTTATTAGTAGACAACTGCATACACCGTAAGTTCACGAAGAGTTCTGATTTTTGCATTACACTTCGGTATACACTATTTTCTTGATTGCGTTGATTACGATTTCTAGATACTTCGGCTTTAAAATTTAACTCCCCCAAGAATCCCGTATAAAATGCACGATCGTAAGATTCATTTTTTTTAATGAAGTTTGCAGCCGCTTCCAAAGGAGTTCCACACACCGCAGGGGTTGGGTGAATAGCTTTTACTACTTTTTCAAAAGTGTTTGGTGCAAACCTACCTTTCAATTCAGTTCGTAGATGCCAAAGGCTTCCGGCTTTTACGGATTCTACTTCTGAATTTTCCACCGTTACACCCACCGCTTTCAAAGTCTCCAAAATATAATCGGTCACCAATTGTTGTTCGTGTAATTCCTTTTGGGTCCACTGAGGTATTTCGAATTCCGAGCTACTTTGTGTACCGGCCAATGACATGGTCGTAAATTCTTGTCCTTTACTCTTTATAAGTATTTCGGGGGTCGCCCCTATCCATGTGCCCACTTTAGGATGGTGCCATAGATAGCAAAATGCTTTGGGGTACATCTTTAACATCCGCTGAAACAATAGGGTTGACGTTAATTTACAATTGACTTCAATTTTTCTTGACAACACCACCTTATTGAGCGAGCCTTCTTGTATTTTTTCTAAAGCTTTGGTAATTAGATCAATGTGTTGTTCTTTCTCGGCTTGATTCAGAATCACTTCACTTTTTGCGGCTTCCCATGGTAATATGTCTACTTCTATCGGGGCGGTCTTCATTTCATCGGACTTCAAAAGAATAGTATTAGAGGCTACATCGAAAGGAGCGAAAACAAATCCGGTTTCAGTGAAGTCCTTTACAAAATGAATTTCATCATCATTTTGAAAAATCGCATTTAAAATACCGGAATTTGGCTTGCTGTATAGCGCAAAAGGCAATTCTTCATCCAAAAAATGTGATGCACGGTCAATTAATTCTTTGAACATTTTATGCTTTTGGTAAGGCTATGGTAGTCAACTTACATAAGGATATGAGGTCGCCCGCTTCATTGGTTATTTTAATTTGCCATAATTGCGTGGTTCTTCCCTTATGTAGAATTACGGCTTTTGCGAATACAAAACCTTCTTTGATGCTTTTAACGTGATTGGCCGAAATTTCAATACCTCTTACGAAATATTTGCTCGCATCCAAAAATATATAAGAGGCCGCGCTACCCACACTTTCTGCCAATGCTACCATTGCTCCACCATGCAAAACCCCATCTGGTTGATGAACTTTAGGCGTTACTGGCATTTTAGCGTATAAAAAATCCTCCCCTACATCAATATATACAATTTCCAAGGTTTCCATTAACGTATTCTTGGACGTATCGTTACAAATCTTTAGGATTTTTTCTTTGTACTCGTTCATCTTTTTTTTGTAAAATTAAGGATTACATTACCAATGGAAAAGTATGTCCGAATTGTTATACGATGGGAAATAAAATTAATAAGGTGAGTTACACCACCACCAACACCTACGAAACCTTAAATGAACTTACTCAAAAAACCAAAAACATTTGGATAGTGTTTCATGGCATTGGGTTTTTAAGTCGTTTCTTCCTTAGGTATTTTGATGAACTTAATGCTGATGAAAATTATATGATTGCACCACAAGCCCCTTCTAAATACTATTTAAACGGGGAGTATAAACATGTCGGGGCTAGTTGGTTAACCAAGGAGAATACAGTGCTAGAAACTGAAAACCTTATCAACTATATCAATGCTGTTTTAGCCGAAGAAAAAATTCCCGGAGAACGTTCTATTATTGTTTTAGGATTTTCCCAAGGCGTTTCCATTGCTATGCGGTACTTGGCAAAAACCCAATTTAAATGCCAAAAACTGGTACTCTACGCAGGCGGTATACCAAATGAATTAAAAAAATCAGATTTTGGTTTTCTTATAGAGTATAAAACCGAAATCATGTCCATTGTAGGAGATGCCGATGAATACCTCACACCTGAACGATTAAAGAATGAACATGAAAAATTAGTCGCTCTTTTTGGTGATACCTATGAAGAGCTTACCTTTAAAGGCGGACACGAAGTGAAAAAAGAAATCATAAATAATTTAGTGTAATGAACGGTATACCTACTTTAGAAAACGACAGCGTATCATTAAGTCCGTTAACGCTTACGAATTATAAAAATTTGATTGAAATTGCCTCGGAAGAAAAATTGGTACAGTATTCCCCTTCAGCTATTGAAACTCCAGAAAGCTTACGAAAATATGTCGAGATTGCCCTTCAGCAATTTGAAAATGGAACAAGCATTCCTTTTATTGTTTTCGATAAACGAAAAAAAGCGTTTGCCGGTAGTACCCGATTTATGAATATTAGCCGAACAAACAGAGTATTGCATATCGGTTCTACTTGGATCGGTAAAGAATTTCAAGGTACTGGTCTCAACGCCCAAATGAAACACCTTATGTTGGAATATGCTTTTGGACCAATGGGATTTGAAAAAGTAGAATTTAGGGTCGATGAACGAAACGTTAAATCAAGAAAAGCAGTTGAAAAATTGGGATGCACTTTAGAAGGAATTTTGCGAAAAGATGTCTATTTACTCGATGGTTTTAAGCGTAATACCTGCTGCTATGGATTATTGAAAGAAGAATGGAAGGCAATTAACGAAAAGAAATTCAAGGATTATTCCTCATTTTTAGATTCCGGTTCATAATACGTTATTTTTCTGGTGGTATAGGTATTGTCGGGGGTAACTATCTGTTTGATCCAATTTCCTTTTTCTTTCTTATCATACTGATATAGATATTCCCTTTTTCTGATTGAGTTGTCCGATTTTGAAGTTTCGGAAATTAACATGCCCTTCTCGTCATACTCATAAGATGTCCTGACCGTAGGTTTAAATTTTTCTTCTGCACTATTATATTCAAATTCTTGTTGTGCAATCAGCCGACCATCCATGCTGAAAACCTCTTCAAAGGCATCGTTTTCTTGTCCGTTTAAAAATTCTTTGGTTAATACTATTTTCTGAGCAGGCCTATTTTTGGGCTTAAGTGTAGAGGTACGAATAGACTTTAAAGGAACACCGTTCAACATATAGGTCACTGTATATTCACCTTTGTACTTTTTATGTTCCACTTCTGTGATATCGGTTCCATCGTTATTGGTTCGGCGTATCGTCCTTAAATCTCCAGATTCATCATATTCAAAAACATATTCATCCAAAAATTCTTTGTCATAGGAAAATATCCGTTCCTGTATTTTAAGGTTTTCGGTAGTATCGACTTGGTAAAAATGTGCTATGGATGTACTTGGATCGAAGGTATTGTTACGGTAAGATTCTGATCTTTTCTCTAACAGCTCTCCATTCCTATACTTATAAAATACGATATCATAGTCCGCCTCATTATATCTTGTAACTGATTTGGTCAGGAATCCTTTTTTGTTGAAATCGTACTCTTCTTTTCCATAATCAGTACTCACCAAGCAAGACTTTACCCCATTTCTCAAATCAAAATCTGCCAAGGTGAACGTTTGTATTTCTTGTCCTTGTAGTACCGATACAAAAGCAAGAAAAACGACCAATAAGACCTGTGTATATTTTTGGATCATGGTGTAAAATTACTCTATTAATAGAAGTCACAAAACAAGGAAGGCATAAAAGTAAAAAGGGACGGTATTAACCGTCCCTTTTATATAATAACATAAGCTTATATTATTTAACTTCTTCGAAGTCTACGTCTTCTACATTATCTCCTTCAGGAGCTGCGCCGCCTGCAGTTGCGTCTCCTTGTGGCGCGCCCCCTGCTTGCTGAGCCCCATCTGCCTGAGCTTTATACATTTCTTCGGAAGCAACCTTCCAAGCTTCGTTAATTTTGTCCAAAGCTGGAGTAATCACTGCAATATCCTTACTCTCATAGGCTGCCTTCAATTCTGTCAAAGCTTCTTGAATCGGTTTTTTCTTATCCTCAGATAATTTATCGCCAAATTCTTCTAATTGCTTTTCAGTTTGGAAAATCATTCCATCTGCTTCATTCAATTTGTCTGCAGTTTCCTTTGCCTTTTTATCTGATTCCGCATTTGCTTCGGCTTCGGCCTTCATTTTCTTGATTTCCTCTTCGGTCAAACCTGAAGAAGCTTCAATACGAATATCCTGAGTCTTATTGGTAGCCTTATCAGTCGCCGATACCTTGATAATTCCATTGGCATCGATATCAAAAGTTACCTCGATTTGAGGAGTACCTCTTTTTGCCGGCGGAATACCATCTAAGTGGAACCTACCAATTGTTTTGTTATCATTAGCCATTGGTCTTTCTCCTTGCAGGACATGGATTTCTACCGATGGTTGATTATCCGCTGCCGTTGAGAATACCTGTGACTTTTTAGTTGGTATTGTCGTGTTAGCCTCGATCAATTTGGTCATTACCCCGCCCATTGTTTCAATACCCAATGAAAGTGGTGTAACGTCTAGTAACAGTACATCTTTTACATCACCTGTTAAAACACCACCTTGTATAGCTGCACCAATAGCCACAACCTCATCTGGGTTCACACCTTTAGATGGTTTTTTTCCAAAGAATTTCTCTACCGCCTCTTGAACAGCCGGTATTCTTGTTGAACCACCGACCAATATAATTTCATCGATGTCACTTTTAGATAACCCAGCAGATTTCAATGCCTTCTCACATGGCTCTATGGTTCTCTTTACCAAATCAGCGATCAATTGTTCGAATTTTGATTTAGTCAAGGTCCTTACCAAGTGCTTAGGCCCTGAAGCTGTTGCCGTAACATAAGGCAAGTTTATTTCAGTTTGTGATGACGATGATAATTCGATTTTCGCCTTTTCAGCAGCTTCACGTAAACGTTGTAAGGCCATAGAATCTTTTCTAAGATCCATATCCTCCTCCGCTTTAAACTCTTCTGCCAACCAATCTATAATCTTTTGATCAACATCATCACCTCCTAAGTGTGTATCTCCATCAGTTGACAATACTTCGAATACTCCATCTCCAAGTTCAAGGATAGAAACATCATGTGTACCACCACCAAAGTCAAAAACAACTATTTTTTGATCGGTGTCTTTTTTATCCATACCATATGCTAGAGAAGCAGCGGTAGGCTCGTTAATTATACGCTCTACAGTCAAACCGGCAATCTCACCAGCTTCTTTCGTCGCCTGTCTTTGGGCGTCGTTAAAGTATGCAGGTACCGTAATCACCGCACGTGATACTTCCTGACCCAAATAATCTTCAGCTGTTTTCTTCATTTTTTGAAGAATCATGGCTGAAAGTTCCTGTGGAGAGTACAAACGACCGTCAATATCAACTCTAGACGTATCATTATCTCCTTTTACTACTTTATACGGCACTCTTTCAGCTTCATTTTTTGATTCTGAATATTTGTTACCCATAAACCTTTTAATAGAATAAATGGTTTTTGTAGGGTTGGTTACCGCTTGTCTTTTTGCAGGATCACCTACCTTAATTTCCCCCCCATCGACAAATGCGATGACAGATGGCGTTGTTCTTTTTCCTTCTGCATTTGGAATTACCACTGGCTCATTACCTTCCATTACGGAAACACAGGAGTTGGTAGTACCCAAATCTATTCCTATAATCTTACTCATTTTATATGTTTTAAATTAAGTGCTTTATTTTATAATCGTTTACTAATGGACAAACAATATGCCAAGCAAGAAAAACTGACAGGATGTCATTTTTAAAACTTATTTACAAATAAATATGCCAGTTTAGGATATGGAAAGGTATATGAAACATTGTACCTTAGCTTAACTAAACTATTTGGATTGGAAAGAGAGAGTATAAGCGTTTTTGATATGCTGAAAATTGGGGTGGGTCCCTCTAGCTCTCATACCTTAGGTCCTTGGCGCGCGGCCGAGCGATGGATCGCTTATCTTAAATCAATAGAAGAACTAGAAAATGTAAGAGAAGTACAAGTTCATATATATGGGTCTCTTTCTTTAACGGGCAAGGGTCATGCTACCGATTATGCCGTTATACTTGGGTTGTGCGGTGCCGACCCAGAGTACATCCCGATACAAGATATTCACCCCCTAATAGAAAAAATAACCAAAGAGAACACTTTGTGCCTAGCCGGGAAACACACCATTCATTTTGATCCTAACACACAATTGGTTTTCAATAAAAAATTCTTGCCCTTTCATGCAAACGGACTAAAATTCGTAGCCATCTTGGCCTCAGGAAATAAAAAATCTAAGACCTACTATTCCATCGGTGGCGGGTTTGTTGTCAGCGAAGAACGAAAAAATGCAAAGCGGAAGGATGACATGTTCAAAAAGTTTCCGTTTCCGATTCAAAAAGGAACCGATTTACTTGAATTTTGCAAGGAGGAGCGTTCAAATATTTCAGAGATCGTTTTACGGAACGAGCTATCCTTGCGTAGTACAGAAGAAATAGACCATGAATTTCATCGCATCTGGAATACGATGCTGGAATGTATGTATACAGGATGCCATACAGAAGGAACCTTGCCAGGCGGACTTAACGTAAAACGAAGGGCCTATGATATGCATCAAAATCTTAAAAGCGATCTCCCCTACTCCAATCCCGAAGAATGGTTACAGACCTTACGCCAAACCGAAGTGAAGTTCAGACAGATTTTGCAATGGGTTAGCTGCTTTGCGCTGAGCGTAAATGAAGTAAATGCCTCATTAGGGCGGGTAGTCACCGCACCGACGAACGGCAGTGCCGGTGTCATCCCTGCGGTATTGATGTATTATATGGTCATTGAAAACCATACCGGTAGTTTTGAGCATATAAAACAGTTCCTTCTCGTCGCAGGCGAAATTGGAAGCATTTTTAAAAAAGGAGCTACCATCTCGGCTGCCATGGGCGGTTGCCAAGCCGAAATCGGGGTTTCATCGGCTATGGCGGCAGGCGCACTGACCGAATTACTTGGCGGAACTCCAGAACAAGTACTCATGGCAGCGGAAATTGCGATGGAACATCATTTGGGGCTCACGTGTGATCCTATTGGTGGATTGGTGCAAATACCCTGTATCGAACGTAATTCTATGGGTGCCATTAAAGCTATCAATGCGGCAGAGTTAGCCTTAGGTTCAGACCCATCTGCAGCGAAAGTCCCCTTAGACAAAGTGGTACAGACCATGTGGGAAACCGCCAAAGACATGAGTTCAAAATACAAAGAGACATCGGAAGGTGGTTTAGCGGTTGGCGTCTTTCTTAGCGATTGTTAACTATGATATTATTCCACATGATTTCACTGAATTTGGCCAGTAAAATCATTTCAAAAACAAAAACAAATCCGCTAACTTTATTCTATGAAAAATCTAATTTCGGAAAGGGTTGCAGATTTCATCAAAAATTTCCCGCCTTTTAATGTTCTAGACAGCAAATCGCTTCAGCTTTTATCTGAGCAGATACTTATTATTTATAAGGAAAAGAACAGTGTCATTTTTACGGTAGAAGAAGAGCAACATAAACATTTTTACTTGGTGCATAAAGGTGCGGTTATCCTTAGCAATCCAGCTTCAAATAATATATTGGACTACTGTGATGAGGGAGATATTTTTGGCCTTCGCCCTCTTATCGCCAATGAGAATTACAAACTTGAGGCTAGGGCACATGAAGAGTGCATCCTTTATGGTATTCCAATAGAGCTGTTTCGACCTATCGCCAAACAAAATGAAGAAGTTTCTCTCTTTCTAATGGAGAGTTTCGCTTCTAATACGCGAAATCCCTATTCAAAAAACCAAAAAGGACAACTTTATGGAATCGAGGGAGAGGAGAATCCCAACAAGGAGGTAAAAATACCAGACCTTCAACTCGCCAGCTACTCCAAAAAATTGATTTCTTGTTCCCCACGAACAACGATTCAGAAAGCTGCCGAACTAATGTCTGAAAAACAGATTGGGTCGGTCTTGGTAATCAGTAAGGACCTACCCATTGGTATTATTACCGATAAAGACTTTCGAAACAAAGTGATATCGGGAAAGCTGCCTATTTCGGGTAGTGTTACGTCCATAATGTCTTCTCCTGTAATTACGTATCCTAAAAAATTGAGCATTACCCAGGCACAAATGGCGATGATGAAAAGTAATATCAGCCATTTGGTCATTACAGAAGATGGCACCCCAAATACCAAAGCCTTGGGAATCTTATCAAAACACGATGTCATGGTTTCATTGGGAGACAACCCGGCTGTTCTGGTAAAGGCCATAAAACGGGCGGATAAATTCAAAAAAATCAAAGAGTTACGAAAAAGTGTGATGATGCTTTTAAGTGGTTATTTAGAACAGAACATTCCGCTGGGTCTTATTGCAAAAATCATCTCAGAGCTTAACGATACTTGTACTAAACAAGTCGTTGAGATTTCTTTAGCTAAAATGAAGAATCCGCCTCCTGTCAAATTTGCCTGGTTGGCATTGGGTAGTCAAGGTAGAAGTGAGCAATTATTGCATACCGATCAAGATAATGCCCTCGTTTTTGAGGATGTTCCAGATGAATCTTTGCCGAAAACTACGACTTACTTTCTAAAACTTTCAAAAAACATAACGAAGGGACTTAATAAAATAGGATATGAATATTGTCCGGCAGAAATGATGGCTTCCAATCCTAAATGGTGTCTTAGTTTACAGGAATGGAAAAATAAATTATCCTATTGGATCAGCAATCCTGGCCCTAACGAAGTGCTTATGTCTTCCATATTCTTTGACTATAGCTTAGCCTTTGGAGAACGGCATTTACTGGACCAAATGTCCGAGCATATTTTCAAAACCGTTGAAAAGTACCCCATTTTTCTAGTGCATTTAGCGAACGGAGCTTTACAAAGTCCGTCCCCCACAGGGTTTTTCAGGCAGTTCGTAGTAGAGCAAGATGGTCAACACAAAGATTTTTTCGATGTTAAAAGTAGGGCCTTAAGACCCTTAATAGATGCTGCCCGGGTTCTGATCTTATCGCACTCCATAAAAGGAATAAGTAATACTTGGGAGCGATACGAAAAATTGGCCGAACTAGAACCTAATAATAACGAACTTTATTTGGCTTGCTCTTATGCCACAAAAGCGCTACTTAAATTTAGGACGAGACAAGGTTTGCTCCATCACGATTCAGGTAGGTTTATCGAACTGGAACAATTGACCAAACAAGAAAAAATGAAATTGAAACGCACGTTTAAAGCGATTAAGGAAATACAGGAGTTAATAACGTTACGCTTTAAGGTGGCCAATATTCTAGGGTAAATGAAATTATTCAAAAAAACTTCACCCGATTTTCCTGATTTTTGGAAAACCTATGCCGATTTATTCAAAGAACCCCAAAACCTAGATATCAATGAGCTTGTATTTGTCGTTTTGGATACAGAAACAACTGGTTTTAGTTTTGAAGAAGATCGTATTTTGTCCATTGGAGCGGTAAAAGTACAACGGGGAACGATCGCTGTTCAAGAAGTATTCGACATCTATCTCGAACAGGAAAAATTCAATAAAGAAAGCGTACCCGTACATGGACTTTTAAAGAATGGGCAGCGCAAATGCATCAGTGAGCTTTTAGCATTAGAACAGTTTTTAGAATATGTAAAAAACGCTATCATCGTCGCCCATCACGCCGGTTTTGATATGGGAATGCTAAATAGTGCCTTGCAGCGGAACGGACTACCTAAATTAAAGAATACGGTTTTGGATACGGGAGTTTTATATCGAAAAACCCTAATTAAATCCTATTTGGTACAACCTAAAACAAACTACACGTTAGATGAACTTGCCGAGAAATATTCTATTTCAAAGAAAGATAGGCATACCGCACTTGGGGATGCCTATATAACAGCAGTTGCTTTTTTAAAGATCATATCAAGGTTAAAGGAAAAGAAAAAACTCACCCTTAAAACGCTCACCCGATAACCTTTAAATACTTTCTAAATAACTGCTAACGTTCTGTTGAATGCGGTCATGAATATGGGAAGTATCTGCTTTTACAAAAGGTTCTCCAGTAATATTCTCATACAGTTCGATATATCGCTCAGAGACCGATGCAATGTATTCATCGGTCATTTCTGGAACGGTTTGCCCTTCGAGACCTTGAAAATTATTGGCAATCAACCACTGCCGCACAAACTCCTTCGAAAGTTGCTTTTGAGGTTGGTCATTATCCTGTCGTTCCTGATAGCCATCCGCATAAAAATAACGCGATGAATCAGGGGTATGGATTTCATCGATCAATACTATTTTCCCGTCTTTTGTTTTTCCGAATTCATATTTCGTATCCACCAAAATCAATCCCCGTTCGGCGGCAATTTCGGTACCTCTTTTAAAAAGTGCGTAGGTATATTTTTCAAGGAGCTCATAATCGGCCGGGGAAACAATACCTTTCTTTAAAATATCTTCCTTTGAAATATCCTCATCATGATCTCCCATTTCGGCTTTCGTAGCAGGAGTGATAATCGGACTTGGAAATTGATCATTTTCCTTCAATCCGTCGGGCATTTCAACTCCGCAAAGGATTCTTTTCCCAGCTTTGTATTCACGGGCAGCATGACCCGATAAATAGCCCCGTATGACCATTTCTACTTTGAAAGGCTCACAGGCAACTCCCACGGCAACATTTGGATCCGGCGTGGCAGTCAACCAATTGGGTACAATGTCTTCTGTAGAAGCCATCATTTTTGTAGCAATTTGATTCAATATCTGACCTTTATAGGGGATACCTTTGGGCATGACAACATCAAAAGCCGATAATCTATCGGTTGCCACCATTATCAACTGGTCATTATCTAAAGTGTACACGACTCTAACCTTTCCTTTATAGACATTTTTCTGTCCTGGAAAGTTGAAATTCGCATCGTAAATAGTATTATTGGACATGTACTTTTTAATTATGGTGTTCGATAGTTTTATAGGCTTCAATTACTTTTTTCACCAACTTATGACGAATAACGTCTTTATCATCTAAATAGATGGCTTCGATTCCTTCAACATTTTGTAGAATCAAAAGTGCTTCTTTAAGTCCGGATACGGTTCTTCTTGGTAAATCTATTTGACCGGGATCGCCAGTTATCAAAAACTGTGCATTTTTTCCCATACGTGTCAAGAACATTTTCATTTGGGCGTGGGTCGTGTTCTGTGCTTCATCGAGAATTACAAAAGCATTATCTAAGGTTCTACCCCGCATAAAGGCCATCGGCGCAATTTGTATGGTTCCGTTCTCTATATAATGTGCCAACTTTTCTGCGGGTATCATATCCCTTAAGGCATCATATAAAGGTTGCATATAAGGATCTAATTTTTCTTTAAGGTCACCCGGCAAAAATCCTAAATTCTCTCCCGCCTCAACCGCCGGTCTGGTCAAAATTATTTTTTTGACCTGCTTTTCCTTTAGCGCTTTAACCGCTAAAGCAACACCCGTATAAGTCTTACCGGTACCAGCCGGACCTACGGCAAAAACTAGGTCGTTCTTCTTAGAGGCTTCGACCAAGCGTCTTTGATTGGCCGTTTGCGCTTTAATCAATCGTCCACTAATGCCATGAACCAAAGTTTCCCCACTATTGGATGATGAATTATAATCCTCTTTTTCAGAACTCGTCAAAACCCTTTCAATACTGTTTTCATCCAGCTTATTATACTTTATAAAATGCTGGGTAAGCATATCAAAACGTTTTTCAAACTCTTCTAAAAGTTCTTCATCCCCATATACCCTAATTTTATTGCCGCGTGCAACAATTTTAAGTTTTGGAAAATACTTTTTCAATAAATCTATGTGCTCATTGTGTTGTCCAAAAAATTCTCTTGGACTGATCTCGGTAAGTTCTAAAATAATTTCGTTCAAATAGTGGAATTTAGAAAGATTTATAGATAGCGAAGTTTAATTTCGCATGGCTGATTTTTTGTTTAGTTTTGTATATCAAATTTAAACAAATTTTAAGTTTGACTAATTAAAAACATATCAACATTGCTGCATGGCAATCATCACCCTAACCACAGATTTTGGACTCAAAGATCATTTTGTAGCCGTACTAAAAGGCTCTATCTATAGTGAATTACCCGATGCTAAAATTGTTGATATTTCACACGACATCATTCCGTTCAACATTCAGGAATGTGCTTATATTTTAGAAAATTCCTATAAAAGTTTTCCCAAAGGCACTATTCATATTGTAGGGGTAGATTCTGAAGAAACCCCTGAGAATAAGCATGTCGCAGCCCTTATCAACGGTCATTATTTTATAAGCGCGAACACTGGGGTAATAGGCCTTATCACTTCTGAAATGACTCCCGAAAAAGTTGTGGAAATAAACTTGCCCGACTCTATCGCTAACTCTTTTCCGGTACTGAACGTTTTTGTACAAGTGGCATGTCATATCGCACGTGGCGGCACCTTGGAAATTGTTGGTAAACCGTTTTCGGGGTTAAAAGATTTAAGGGAATTTTCTCCTAGGATCGTAGAAGATGGCAAGAAAATTATTGGCAGCGTCATCTATATTGACAATTACGGAAATGTCATCACCAATATTCGCAAAAATCTTTTTGAGGCCTACAGAAACGGTCGTGATTTCGAGCTCTTGGTACGAAACCATAAAATAAAAAAAATACACAAGGCATATAGTGATTTTATCGATTACGCATTAGATAAAAATCAACGCAAAAGTGCGGGTGACCTGTTGGCTATTTTTAATTCATCTGACTATATAGAATTGGCTATTTTCAAAAGTAATCTCAATACGGTCGGTGGCGCATCAACGCTTTTGGGATTAGATTATAGAGATACCATAATGGTCGATTTTCAATGAAAGGATGCTTCGTTCAAGTCTAAATTATGAGATGAATTTTAATCGTGCATCAAAAAACCAAAAGTTAATAACTATTTAACCCCTATCACATGTACCACCTGTTCCTCGCAAAACCAACAGTTGAACCTTCCACCTAGCCTATTTAAACTGTTAATAAGTTTGTTTCCTTAAAAAGGTCAATTAAAATATCTTTGTGCGTAATGAAAATTGCCCGTAAAAAGGAGTTCGAACCTATTATTCTTATTGAAATTTAAGAATTTTATCAATAAAAATTGAAAGCATGAAATTTATAGTTTCAAGTACCTATTTGCTTAAACAACTTCAAATTTTAGGAGGTGTTATCAATAACAGTAATACATTACCCATTTTGGATAATTTTCTGTTCGATTTGCAAAAGGATAAATTAACCGTATCTGCATCTGACCTTGAGACCACAATGAGTTCGGTCATAAAAGTAGATTCAGATAACGAAGGTACTATTGCGGTACCTGCAAGATTACTTTTAGAGACACTGAAGACCTTTCCAGAACAACCGTTGACCTTTGTCGTAGAAGACAATAATACGGTTGAGATTAGTTCGAACCATGGTAAATATGCCTTGGCTTATGCCGATGGAGCGGAGTTCCCAAAAGCAGTTGAGCTTACCAGTCCCAGTTCAACCACCCTGTTAGGTGATATTTTAGCTACTGCCATTAACAAAACCATTTTTGCGGCAGGAAATGATGATTTAAGACCGGTAATGAGTGGTGTGTTTTTTCAGTTCTCTACTGAAAATCTAACTTTTGTTGCTACCGATGCACATAAATTGGTTAAGTATCAACGAACCGATGTAACGGCAACCCAAGTAGCTGAGTTCATCATGCCTAAAAAACCATTAACCCTTTTAAAAGGAATTTTGGCCGGCAGCGAATCAGATGTTTTGATAGAATACAATGATAGCAACGCTAAATTCAGTTTTGAGGACACGGAATTGATTTGTAGGTTGATTGATGGTAAATATCCAAATTACGAAGCTGTAATACCAAAAGAGAATCCGAACAAACTTACGATCGCCCGAAATCAATTTTTAAGTTCGGTAAAAAGGGTATCGATTTTCTCCAATAAAACTACACATCAAATACGGTTGAAGATAGCAGGGGCCGAATTGAATATTTCTGCGGAGGATATTGATTATTCCAACAAAGCAGAAGAACGTCTAACATGTTCGTATCAAGGAGATGACATGCAGATTGGGTTTAACTCCAGGTTCTTGACAGAAATGTTGAACAACTTGAATTCTGATGAAGTGTCATTAGAAATGAGCCTACCTAACCGCGCCGGTATACTAACCCCTACTGATGGCTTGGATGAAGGTGAATACGTAACCATGTTGGTCATGCCGGTAATGCTAAATAGTTAAATAGGAGACTATTTAAACAAAATAAAAGAAGATGGCGGTCAAAAATTTGACCGCCATCTTCTTTTATTTTAAGCGTAGTTTCAAAAGTTTATGAAATAAACCGGATGGTTCCAAAATAACTTGGAGATTCACCATTACTAGCTTTTATAGCGTTGACTGCGGGCATTACAAGTGATAAAATACCTGCAAATAGTAATAGGAATATGCCCAATCCAAATAGAAAAATTCCAGGAATTCCAATAATAACATACAGAATCAAACTAAGCTGAAAGTTCACTGCAGATTTACCGTGTTCTTCCATACCTACTACCCTGTCTTTGGTAGTTAACCAGATTACGAGCGGTACTACTAGTCCACCAAAACCAGTTACAAAGTCCAAATATTGAGAAAGATGAGTAATGATCAATAAGTTCTTGTCTTCACGTACTGCGATACTTTTGTTTATAATTTCCATTTTTTGATTGATTTAAGATGAATAACTATAAATACGACGCTCGATTTTGATATTTGTTACAATTTTCAGTTACCTATATTTTACGCTTTAACTTTTTAAGTTTTTCCTTATCCTTTGCTATACCCTGTTGGATCTTAGTGATTTTACCATTAAATTTTTTCAATTTCTATAGAGGATAGCGTACCCTTGAGTTTATCCTTTTCGAGTTGTTCACGAACTTTTACTAAATGCTTTTCTTGCTTATCTATTGAATTGGCTTTTGCCTTGAATTCCTTCTTCAATTTCTGGGCTTTTTTCGCTTCCTCAACCTCTTTTTCTTGTTTTTTAGCCTCATCCTCCGCCCTATCCACCTTCTTCCTTGCCTCTTTCATTTCATTTTCCTTCACTTCATAAATTTCTTGGACTTTGTAAGAAGAATTATCGTGGGAATAGCCTACTGAAACACATAAAAAGAAAACTAAAATCAACATCAAATTTTTCATTAATAATACATTTCTATTGTTCCTTAAAATCTTTAAAAAGAATTCAAAAGGCATAAATCTCTAGATTATTTATCGATGGAAAGCCATTTTTATTTGATTATTTTTGCAGCATGAATCCAACAGATACAATAGTAGCATTAGCGACTCCGTCCGGTGCTGGGGCTATAGCAGTGATTAGACTTTCTGGTATACACTCGATTTCTATTGCGTCAGAACAATTTGAATCCGTATCCGGCAAAAAGCTTGAAAAACAAAAAAGTCACACCTTACATTTAGGCTTCATAAAGGATGGAAAAAATACTTTGGATCAAGTGCTGGTGTCCATCTTCAAAAACCCTCATTCTTATACAGGGGAAGATGTTATTGAAATTTCATGCCACGGTTCACAATACATTCAACAGGAAATCATCCAATTATTTTTAAGAAAAGGATGCCGCATGGCTACACCAGGTGAATTTACCATGCGAGCTTTTTTAAATGGGAAAATGGATTTAAGCCAGGCCGAAGCGGTTGCAGATTTAATCGCCAGTGACAATGCCTCTAACCACCAAGTGGCCATGCAACAGATGCGTGGCGGTTTCAGCAACAAGATCAAAGAACTACGCCAACAATTATTGAATTTCGCTTCGTTGATCGAGCTGGAGTTAGATTTTTCGGAGGAGGATGTTGAATTTGCAAATAGAGACGAGTTCAGAAAACTCCTAAATGAACTGGAGGAAGTCTTAAAAAAACTCATCGATTCCTTTTCGCTTGGAAATGTCATTAAAACTGGAGTTCCGGTAGCCATTATAGGCGAACCGAATGTGGGAAAATCGACCCTATTAAACGTTCTGTTGAATGAAGAAAGAGCATTAGTATCAGATATTGCAGGAACCACAAGAGATACAATTGAAGATGAAATCGTTATAGGGGGTATCAGTTTTCGCTTTATAGATACCGCAGGTATCAGGGAAACAGAAGACATTATTGAAGGTATGGGTATTCAGCGTACCTATGAGAAAACCGATAAGGCCCAAGTCATTCTATATTTGGTTAGCGGCGATGAACTATCTGGAAATTCAGAAAAATTAGCCGAAGCGAAAACAGCTTTACAGAAAATCACTGACCGTTATAATGAGAAATCGGTAATTACCGTTATTAATAAAGTAGACAAGCTTTGTTCCGAAACAACAAAAGATTTGCATACACATTTTCCAAATTCGGTTTTGCTATCCGCTAAAGAAAAAATTGGGGTAGAACAACTTGAAAAATTATTGCTCAGTTTCGTGGAAACAGGAAAGTTGAGAAATAACGAAACCATTGTTACCAATAGCAGGCATTACGACTCCCTGTTGAATGCATTGTCCGAAATCAAAAAAGTGCAACACGGACTTGATGACGAATTAAGTGGTGACCTTTTATCCTTAGATATTAGAAGGGCCCTATTCTATTTTGGCGAGATAACAGGTGAAATCACCACCGATGAATTGTTGGGGAATATTTTCGCTAATTTCTGTATCGGCAAATAACTTCACAAAACCACACTTACCAAAACTCAGTAAACCTAAATAAAATATAGGTTTTTTACTTTTCGACTTTGTTCTATTTATCATAATTACACTCTATTTAGCCATTTTTTTGTACCTATTTTGTACCTCGTTTTTCAATTTTACCTACATTTGAAAAATAGGGGGAGATTATGGCACGTAATGACACTTAAAGTCATCTAAAGACACTTATTTCCGCTTAATGACATAAAAATTGGGGAGATTATGAGTTCAAATATCCGTATTCCTAGGGTCTGTAGACATTGCAATAATGAGTTTATCGCCAAGACTACAGTAACAAAATATTGTAGCGATATTTGCGCAAAGCGGGCTTATAAAAAGAGAGTTCGTAAAAAGAAAATTAATGTTGCAATGGAGGATAGCAGAGTCCTTCGTCTTGGGTATGTTGAGCAAATCAACAGCAAACCCTATTTGACAGTGAAAGAGGCTGCAGCCCTACTTAATATATCTGTGAGGTCAACCTACCGGCTTGTAGAGGAAGGAAGTCTGCCTGCGGTAAATCTTTATGAGCGATTGATACGAATTAAACGGAGTGAACTTGATAAAGTAGTTACTCAATTTGCATAAAAGAATATGTCGAACGTAACGGTAAGAAGGAAGGAATTAGCTAATGGTAAGTATAGTCTGTATTTAGATTACTACCCTCCTATTATTAATCCGAAAACTGGAAAGGAAACCAGAAGGGAATTCCTAAAGCTCTACATTCACAGTGCCCCTAAAGATGAATTTGAAAAGACACACAACAAAAAGACCATTGAATTCGCAGAAGTAGTTAGGGCAAAGAGACTTTTACAAATACGGGATAAGGAATTTGGGTTGAAGGAAAATGTAACTCTTAATGTAAACTGCGCAGCTTATTATGATACGATTGTGGAAGAAAAATTTAATACGGGTAGCCATAGTAATTACCTCGCCTGGAAAGCATCCTCTACCTATTTCAGGGCATTTATTGGCGAAAAATTGCAGACACAGCAATTAACGGAGAAACATGTAACCGATTATAGAAAATATTTGTTGCATATCAAAAACCCTAAAACGGGAGAAAGAAAACTAGCCACAAATTCGGCTTCTACTTACTATAAACATTTCATTACCGTTTTGAAGAATGCTTTTAAGCAAAACCTGATAGCTGAAAATTTAGCCGAACATGCCAGTTTTATAAAGGAAGAAGAAACCCACCGTGAATATTTAACCGAAGAGGAATTGGGCATCTTATGGAATACTGAAATCCAAATAGAAAAAGTAAAACACATGGCCATATTTGCTAGTCTCACAGGATTCCGCTTTTCAGATATCGTTTCATTGAAATGGGAGTCCGTCTATACGGACACCCATCAAGGCCACTATGTAAAACTGAAAGAAAAGAAAACGGGTAATATTAGTAACCACCCAATACCAGAAACAGCGTTTAGTATCCTAAAACTTCAAGAAACTAAAGCGGGAGTAATATTCAATAATATCAACTATTCTCAAATCGTTAGACCCTTGCGCAAATGGATTGAGGACTCAGGAATACATAAGAAAATATCCTTCCATAACTTTAGGCATAGCTATGCCACCTTACAGTTGGCCAATGGAACGGATATTTATACGGTTTCTAAGCTCCTAGGTCACAAGAATATTTCAACCACACAAATCTATACAAAGGTCATGGATAGAAACAAAATTGAAGCTACCAACCGCATAAATTTGAAATTGGATGGATTATAAGGGAATATATGACTATTGGTTCAATGCAACCATTAAGGTTTCAACCATTAGGATTCTAAAAGAACTTAAAAAAGCTGAATCTGATGATTTTGACTTTAATTTTATATTTAATAAAATATGCCAAAATGTTAGAGATATAAGAAAAATAAAATATTCAGAATCTATTGAGGAGTTGCTTCCAGGAATTAATAAGGCTTTCGAGCAAAGAAAAATATATGGAAATAATAAAATAGAAAAAGTTTTTTCTAATGAAGTATTAGATCTGTTTCAAAAAAAAAATAACAATGATAACTTCAATGAAAGAGATTATTCCAAAATAATTAAAAAAATAGCAATCTCAGAATCTTTAGATATTCTAATAAATAGATTTTCAAATTCTTACATGTTTCATGAAGCTATTTACAAAAGTGAAATGTGGAAATATTTTACACTAGAAGAAATACCGGGAGGCTACAGGAATTCCAAAAATTGGAAAGTGATGCATGATAAACTTTATCCGCAACAACCTAAGGCAAAAATTAAAAATTTTACGAATGAGCCGGAAAAATCTATGTCTAAATCATCTGTAAGTTATTTAGAAGAGAATGAGCGTTTTTATCTTATCCATCTGCTTACAAAAAAACATTTAAAATTGGACCAAGTAGAATTAATCAGATTTATCCTAACTATATCGCCAGTTCAAGAACCCAAGATGTTCACCAACAAATACGGAAATACCCGTTTATACAAAATTTCCAATATAGGTTTAGATTATATTTCAAACACTGAAGACCAACATGCTTTTGTAGACCAGTTAATCTTAAAACTTCAAAATTCAGGTCTAAAATCAGTTATTACGAAGCTAAAAATTATAAAAAAATCCTTACCAAAACTTAAAGGATAAACACTAAAATACAACTTTTCAAAGAGAAAGTTTAGGCACTTTCCAATAAAATCATAAGTTAAAATAGTAATCAAATTATTGTATTTCAATAACTTACAAAATCCAAAGTAATTCCAATAGTAATCCAAAAGGCACTGAGCTAACATCACTCTCCATATACATTTGACTTCATAATTCATTAATTAAAAATTTAATACAAATGAAAAAAGAAGTTTACATGTTATCTGGAAAAGGAATTAAATTCCTCGCTAAAGAAATCGCAAAGCACTTAAATGAAGTGTCTAATCCCCAAATTCATAATACTGAAGATATATTCCTCAATATAGAGGAGACTGCTGATCTTATTCATCTAAGTAGATATACCATTTACTCCCTTGTCAATAAAAACACCATCCCCTATCACAAGCGTGGTCGACGCTTATACTTCCTGAAATCAGAAATTCTAACCTGGTTGAAAAATGGTAAGCGAGAAGATAAAGCTGCCCTCCAGAATAAAGTTGATGAGTATTTACTTAAAAATCAACTGTAATTATGGAAACTAAAAATATAAAATATCTACCTGATGGTTACGTTCAAATTGATGAAGTAATCAAAGACCTTCACAATTTAATTTATCAAAGAAGTAGCGATATCTGGCTAGTAAGGTATTTAAATCAGTTGATTTCTAAAATGAATGTGACCAAAGAGATTATAAGTTATAATCCGCGGCTACCACTTCAACAGATTGAACAGAAAATCATAGAGATGTGTAAAGGCGCATCTTACCATGGTGTGAATATTTCAATCAGCTTTATTACAAAATACCCAGAGCGAGATTTATCTAATTTTTGTTTTTTATCATTATCTATATAAGCTATGAATGAAGAATACATGAGAATAGGTACGGACTATTATAAAGTTGCCTACCAACCGTTACATAGTGGTGATAAAACGAAGGTTTTACTTAAATGGAATAAGGGAGAAATAATTACGGATCATGGTAAAGATTATTTGGATAACATTCCTAAATATGATGGATTTTGCATGATACCTTCTCATACAAATTACCGTCAAGTAATTGATAGGTTCCTAAATCAATATCATGCAATAGACCACAAACCAGAGCCAGGAGATATAAAGATAACCGCAGACTTCCTGCAACACTTTTTCGGTGAGCAGTATGAATTAGGCTTGGACTACCTAACCCTTTTATGGCAAAAACCCACTCAAATATTACCTATTTTCTGCATGGTTAGCAAGGCAAGAAACACTGGTAAATCTACTTTTCTTAATTGGTTGAAAATGGTCTATCAAAATAATATGACCATAAATAACAATGAAGATTTTCGTAGTCGATTTAATTCAGATTGGGCGGGGAAATTACTAATTGTGGTAGATGAAGTTTTATTAGAAAAACGAGAAGACAGTGAACGAATCAAAAACCTATCTACTGCTAGAAGTTATAAAAGTGAATCGAAAGGTAAAGACCGAGTTGAAATACCATTCTATGGCAAATTCATATTGTGCTCCAATAATGAAGAAAATTTCATTTATGTAGATAATGAAGAAATTCGGTATTGGGTTCGCAAAATTCCACAGTTGCCTAAAAATGGAGATAATCCTGATATGCTAGATGAGCTCAAGAAAGAAATTCCACATTTCATCTACTTGCTCAATAGCAGAAAAATAGCAACACCTAAGGTTACACGTATGTGGTTTACCAAAGAACAGATTCACACCGCAGCTTTAGATAATTTAATTAAGTCCAATAAAACGTTTATCCATAAGGAACTAGAGCAGATTCTTTTGGATGAGTTTGATATGTTTGACAAGGATGTTTTAAAATATTCGAATTCTGACTTGGTACGGAAGTTATCAGACAACAATATCAGGGTTTCATCCTCCAAGGTCACGGAGGCTATCAAAAAGCATTTGGGTTTGAACACTACTAACAGTAGTTACATAAAGCATCATCTATCTATAAACCCAAGCAACCAAAAACCATGGATTGAAGAAACCAATCATAAGGGTAGGCATTATACCTTTATACGTGAGGAAATAGGAATACAGCGTTGAATTGTTGCTAATGAAATAAAATGTCCAGCCGGCGGACGTTTTACCTTTCAACATCCAATCAACTTAACATCAACATTTGAAATGTTGACCTATTGTTGAACTTCTGTTGTGCTCATAATCATTTGCAAATGCTGGTCTCTTGATTTAAAAAGGAAAGTTTTCAACAATCAACAAGAAATTCTGTCAATTCATCAGCTCACTTAACTTTTCAACGCAATATTTTCTATTCTCATTATTAAATGTTCTATCGTAAGCTAAAAAGTGAGAGCTTATTTCACCATCGTAATGATATGCAAATTTGTTTTCATTCCATAGGTCATAGCGCTCATAGCATTCACCTAAAATATCATCAAATACCTTCTTACCTTCCAGCAATACTAGTTTTGGTTTCAATATTTTTATTAAACTAATAGTCATTTCTGCACTTTTTTTAAAAGTTGATTGTATTTATATTATCAGTAATGATATGATAGAAGTTGGTTTTAACTGCTCTATTTTCTAGTAAAGCAATTATTTTATGGTCTGACCATCCAGCCAACTCAAATAGTCTCAGTGTCTTTTCCGCTAAGTGATATCCATTTTTGTAGTCATTTTTATAATCTTGATTATAAATATCCAAATAAGAAATACGGTCAGTACTGAATTTCACCTTATAGTGATCATTTTCATTTCCCTTACCCGGATTAGCACCTATTATTAAAATATCAGGATTAGATAATAATTTACCGTCTATCACATCAAAACCATAGTACAATTCTTTAGCTGCAATATTCAACTTTAATCTATCATTTAGAACTGAATTGTAGCAGATGACTTGTTGCCGCCAAGATTGTATATTCATAAGAATTATTTATTAAATAAGTATTCTTTGTCTTTTAGAGGTTTTGTACTAATAAGACAGATAAAATTCTTCGGATAATTACATAGAGATTAACCAATTTGCCAATAATACCAACCATTAACACTGACCCAATTACAAATTACTTCAGTCTTAAATTTTATAGATTTGTCCCTATTAACTTTCCATTTTCCTTGCCAACCTGGAATGATTTCTTGATTTGCCCCATAGATAGTTCCATTTTTTAATGTAACGGAACTTGCCATACCTTTTTGAGTATATTCCGAATAATATTTATTATCGGTCAAACAAAAGAACTTTTTTATTTCGAAATCATCAAAAGATTCAAGACGTTGAATATCTATCAAAGCATCGTACATATCGGTATCTTTAGCTCTATTTGAAGCTTTCTTAAAAAATTTTAATTCAATAGCTGCTTTCACCTTACCCAATTCACAAGTTATATCAACATTTTTACTATTATAACTTGTTTCGAGTTCCAATTCAAACCTTTCAGTTGGTAAAATACAATAGACATTACCAAGGTCTTGTAATATTCTTGCTAATTGTAATTGTAATGACGCTTCTTTATTTATTAGCTGCTTACCATAAGCTATTCTATTGAATAAAATTAACCAAGCTTGATTTATTATATGAGATAGTCTTTGTTTTGGTTCTATATCCATTAGCAATTGTTATTTAAAAATGAACCCGTAATTAAGTGTTTATTTTCATCCCAAAATTTCTCCAAATCCATTTTTAGTTTATCTATCCTATTTTTAGAATCATTGCTCCACTTCGGTGAATAGCTCTTCAATCTTGTAGACCTTAAATCTTTATTGGATTGGACATCTATATTTAGAAATTTATCTATGGTAACTAGTGTATGATTCGAATGAAAACGCTCCCATGTAAATTCTCCTTCTGAGGTCATTAGTGTATAACCGCATTTCTCAAAAGCTTTGAAAATTTCCTTATTCTCAAATTCTATTTTTTTATCAAAGGTTCTTAGGGATAGATTAATTGTATAAGCGATTTTATGAGCACTTCTTTCTTGTGTTCTTCTTTTATTAACACCTTTCTTATAGAACTGAATAATGAAGTTTTTAAGGAAAATGTATTTACTCATAATTTAGTTTGATATTTTCTTTTAATTTCGGTCAGATTTACTAAATAATATCCATTTTTCTATTGTTAAATACTGTCATTTGCAATTCTATAAGATAATTTATCTATTGCATCTCTTGATAAACGAATTAGACTACATTTAATCTGTTGAATGACATATTCAATATTTGTAGCTGAAATTGTTGGATATAATATTTTGCACTATGCAATATATATTTCTCTCAAATCAGCATTTACAACGCTAATACTTATTTGACCAATTTTTTTTATCAATTCAAAACACGTCAATTAATAGTTAAACTTCTGTTACAAACCTACATCTTATTCTATATACACTTTAAAAATCGACAATTTTATTCGCCATCCTTTAGATGACATGAATCCTTACATTAATACTCTCTTGCTAAAGAATACTATAGAATTCTTATGCTAGTACAAAAAAAACATAAGGGAATGAAAAATTAGGTTAACCCCTCTTAAAAAGTGGCTTCCAATTACCCGTTTCTTTCCAAAGTATTGGAAGGGAATTATTTGGACAAGTATTTGGAAACACAACCCTGCTCTGACAATCACTATATCCAAGTGGATGTCTTTTCTCAAGTGTTACTCCTATTGTAAAACAAATATTTTTTGCTTTTTGCCGCTCAATTTGTTTAGGAAAAATCAAAGAAGAATTATCAAAACACTTGTCTGATTTATTCAATGGATCTAATAAAATCACTTTTATAGATAATCCAGTCTTTTTTACATATTTATAAATTTTATGTTTTGCTTCTTCAAAACCAGTAATTACTCCTATGATAATATTGATTTCTTTCTCTAAAAGAAGCTCCTTATTATTAATTAAAATTGGATTTAAATTTTCTATTATGCTATTGCCACTGCCAATAAAATCATCTATAAATACTAATGCATTTATATTTTTTAATTCCTTAAGTTTATTTTCTATTTTATCGGGATTTGTGGAATTATCTTTATAAATATTATTAGACTCCACGAATATTTTAGCATATTCAGGACCGCTTTTTACTGGATTTTTATCTAAATAACTAACCAATATATCATCACGTTTTTGTTTTCCTTCAGCGAGATATACAATTTTATTGCTTCTCGCAATCTCCTTTCTAACCTCGTTAAACAACTCTTCCATCTTATCTCTTATTTCTGAAGGTTTGTAAAACTTAACGTTTTCAAGAATATCAAACATTAAACGCTGTGCTTCCAAATCTTCAAATTGTTCGAGCCAACTTCTAATATCTTCATTAGTCAATTTTATACCTTTATAACTTGGCCAACTTTGCGATAGTTTATTAATTTCCTTGGTCGATATTTTCAAATCATCTTCATATTGTCTTCTTAAAATTATGCCCTGTTCTTCTTTAAATGTTGTTATAATTTTATTTAAGCCATTCGAAACAAGCCAATCCTCAAAAAATTTCACCACAAATCTGTATTCATCAGCATTAACTTTAATTATTTTTCTTTGTATAAATTCCTCTAAAGTTTTTTGTGCTTCAAGACTATTTAATCCGTTAGCCATAGATTTATCTATAACTGCCTGTTTTGAAGTTTTAACTTTCTGCTTTAATAACTGACCCAAAGCTAATAGGACTTTCCTCCTATTTATAGATATTTCTTCCTCCTTTGCTTCCTTTTCTTTAATACCATCTTTCCAAAAATGCGAAAAATCTGTTGCTCCAATATTACTGCTGTCTCTCGCAATATAAGTGGCTTGCCTTGCCTCTTCTTCCGTAGCATGACTGTCCCTATTTTCTACCATTAAACGAAACAACTCAATGCAGATTTTTTTTGTAAAATATGGGTTTCCAGAAGTCTGCATATAAATATAGTCTATAGCTTTATCTGATATTTCTAAAACCTTTTGGACAGGGATTTTAATTAAATTTTTAAAATCTTCCCACTCCAATTTTTTATCAAAATAATCAACTCTAATTGGTCGGAATTTATTAAATTCCTGCCACTGACTTAAAATATATTCCATTTTTTCACCTCCAACCAAAACAAAACCGAATTGTTCCCTGTTACTTATTGAGCGTATAGTTAGTACAAACGATTGAGCAATGTCACCTTGGTAGAGTAGATTATTAGTAATTCTATCAAATTCATCTAAAATTATTAAAATCTGATAATTGGAATCTATCTCTGTTACATCATCTAAAAAATCTGTAATAGTATTAAATGACCCTCCAAATTCAGGAATAGTTAGATTCTTATATTTAACATTCGACTTAACAATTTTGGTACATATTTTTCTACCTAAATCATTCATACTTTTTTCCGGGCTTGTTGCATTACTCCAATCTCCTGCTTCAAGATATATTATTAAAGTATCTTCAATATTCATACTTGATTGAAGTGTTTTAACAATTGACGTTTTTCCAACACGTCTTTGACCAAAGATATAGGAGGAATTAACTTTTTTTCCAATTTTTTTTAATACATCAATTATCTTTTTTCTTCCAATAAATTCATTTTCATTAGTTACTGGTTCCAAATCATATGGTTCAGTACCTTCTATCTTTTTCCAATCTATATTTGAGTTTTGGCTACTTAATTCAATTAAAAAATCATTTTTACACTTTTTGCCATCGAAATTTACCCACTCAACAAAACCTTCAACAATTAGGCTATCAGAAGCCTTCGTGCCTATGTAATCAAAATTTATTAATGAATAGGTTTTGACTTGACCGACAAATTGACTTTGTTCTATTAATTCAATATTAGTAACATCTTTAATACAAACTCTAGTGTCGTTAGCAAAACCGGTACTATTATTTTCTAATCTTAACTGTAATTTATGCTGTAGTCCTGGAATTATAGGATATTTTTTTTCGGTTTTTAAGATTTTTAATTCAGCTGGTTTTGAATTTGGATTATTAGCAAAATCATTAATTAATGCATTTTTAATTTTTTGAAATGGCTTGCAGACATAGTCCAAACTATACTTAGTTCCAAACTCTTTAGCGGAATCAATTATTCTATCTAATAATTTAATTGTATTGTTGTAATTTTTGTATTTATTTAATGGTTCCCCTTCCAAATATTCATTCAGCAAATTAAAAAGAACATCCAATGATTTATTAATAATGGTAAAATCAGTATAATCATTCAAAAGCGCTTTATACACTTTATTATTAATTGTTCCAAGAATTACGTTTTTATAACCATTTAATGAAAGTAAATCAAATTCTTTATCTATACTTTCACTAATTTTATTTTCAATATTTGAGATATAATTACCTAGATGACTTTCTTTTAAATAGTTTTCGGTTTTGTCATCTATTTTTAAGTATTTATAAACTTCAGGTGTAGATTCTTCAATTAATTTTAAAACTTTATGTTTTACTATTCCTTCGGTTACGCAACTGGAATTAATAGAGTAAACACGTAATAAAGAATATGCAATAAATCGCTTATGATTTTGGCTTAATTCATTATCAAAAAGCTCATTATAACCAATTTCTTTTTTTTCGGTTTTTTTTACGAAAGCAATTACCAATGATGACAATTTATTTAAAAATTCTTCTGAATTATTAAATAAATTAGCATCTATAATTAACTTATCAATTTCTAAAATATTTACTCCTAACATATAATTTTAATTTAATTAGCTAATAAAAAAAACCTCCCTCAAACAACTCTGCATTAACCGCTCACTATGCTCTTGGCTTTGTTGTACTTCTTGGTCTAAAGCATCACATAAACCCATTAAAGCATTTACTTTCTGGACAACTGTTTTTTGTTCCTCCAAACTAGGCAGTGGAAATAATGATTTTTTAATTTTCTCAATTGTCAGTGCATTATAAGCAGAACCAGAAACCCTTCCTAAAGCAGAGTCATAAAAAACTGTACTATCTAAATATTTCAATAAGTAATCACCTTCAATTTCTCTTACTGCTCTAATCTGAACAAGGTTACCATCTTTATAATAGAATTCTCGATTATCCACTAACCAAGTATTTCCGATAGACCCTCCAATACATGCCATCAATACATCACCTGGAAATGAGACACCAAATTTCACTTTAAAATCCTCATAACGTTCTCTGCTAATAAACAATTCTGTAGTTACTTCTTCGCCCCTACCTAATTGGCCAATTTCTTTAGATCTAAAAAAAGGAACTCCTTCCTGCACGTAATCATGCTTAAATACCCTCTTACTTGATCCAATTAAAAAAATATCACCCATTCTACACCAAACCCACCCTTCAGGTAATTCATAAGGAATTTCATCTTTAGTGACAGGTGGTAACAATTTTTCCTTTTTTATTTTTTTATCCTTGATAAGTAGTGCTTTCTCTTTTTGAATTCGTTTTAATAAAATAGAAGCATCTTCCATTTCGGCTCTGCTCAGTGAACGTTGTTCTCGCCAATCTGCTGTGAGTTTTCCTTGAACGGCTAGTTGTAAAACGGTTTCTCGTAACTTTTTAATGTTAGTAGTTTCATTAAAAAAAAATTTAAAATGGTCTTGTAAAAACCTCCATTCTTGTTTCGAATTATTGGTGGTGAGTTGGTTTAAAGCCGATGTTACAAAGTCTTCTTTTAGAGTAATAAGCTCAATCGTTAATTGCTCTAATTGTTCTACTTCTTTAAATAAAGTATCTACTACTTTGACGATTTCTTTTTGTTCTTCTAGTGGTGGGAGTGCAAAAGCTTGATTCCTAATTTTTACTCTAGATATATTTGGTTGTGCTCCACCTTCTCCTTGATTAATAAAAGTGTCTTTTAAAGCTTTAAGAAGTAAATGAAGATAAGAGCTGCTAATACAAGAAAATGGAGTACAAGCACAAACAGCTTGATTTGTTGTTCCCTCAACATTTAATATAGCTGTCTTACCAATGGTTGCTCCATACATAGCAATTAGTACATCACCTGACTTATTTAATCTTAGAGATGATTTTTGTATTGCTAATTCTGTAATTTTTTCTTTTGATTCATAATCAATTATTCCATTATTTAATTCGCCAGATTTAAACCAATTTATTTCTCCGTCATAAAATAATGAGTTAGAACGTAAAGGTGTTGAACCTGCTCCCCAATCACCAATTTCACCCAATCTCATCATCTCCCATTTGGTTGGTAGGTTATTGATGAATTCTTCTTTTTCAATTTTAGAAAGTGGTTTTTCTTTTCTAATCTTCTTCTCCTTTATTAAAGTATCCTTTTCTGCTTTTAATTGTTCTAAATATTTTGAAGTAGATTGAACTTTAGGGTTTTCAATTCTCCAATTAGCGGTTAATTTACCTTGTACTGCTAACTTTAAAATCAAGTCTTTTAATTCCTGCGCATTTTTGGGTATTACCGTAAGATCTTTAAAATGTTGTAGTAAATGCATATTACTTTAAAGCTTCGGTTAATACGTTTATAATTTGATCTTGTATGGTAGAAATTTTCTCTTCGGTAGTTCTAAACTTTGCTAATAATACTTCAGGACTTGCTAAGGTATCCACTTCTTGATGCGGGTTTTTAATATCCAGATTATAACCTCGTTTTTTAATCTCTTCAATAGATACTTTCCAAGCGTATTTTTTAAAGCGGTCGGCTTCCGACTTTTCCTCACGATTGTTCCACCAGGTCTTTTCTACATCAAACTCTTTTATGCTAATCGGTTTGGTTTTGTTGTAGCTAACTACTCCTTCTGGATACTGATGTTCAAAATACCAAATCTCTTTAGTGGGAGTGCCTTTTTGAAAAAACAATAGGTTGGTTTTAATACCTGTATAGGGGTTAAACACCCCATTGGGTAAACGCACTATGGTATGTAGGTTGCAACGCTCTAACAATTCTGCTTTTAAGCGTGTTTTCATTCCTTCACCAAACAAGGTGCCATCGGGTAATACGATGGCACAACGCCCGTTGTTTTTAAGCAACTTAATAATTAAGGCCAGGAATAAATCGGCCGTTTCTTTGGTCCTAAACTTTTTAGGGAAGTTGGTTTCCGTGCCATCTTCTTCCACACCACCAAAGGGTGGGTTGGTTACAATAATATCCAGTTTGTCTTTTGCTCCCCAATCGGCATAGGGTTTACTTAACAAATTATCCCTACGTACCGCAGGTAAATCAAAACCATGCAACATTAAATTGGTGGTGCACAGTAAATGGGGTAATGGCTTTTTCTCAATACCTCTAATGGAGTTTTGTAGAACATCTCGGTCCTTCGGGGTTTTTACTTGTTCTCGTAAATGGTCTATGGTACAGGTTAAAAAACCACCCGTACCACAGGCAGGATCTAAGATGCTTTCTCCCAATTTTGGATTTATCATATCTACCATAAACTGCGTAACCGCTCTTGGTGTGTAATACTCCCCTGAAGAACCTGCAGATTGTAATTCTTTTAAAATAGTCTCATAGATATCATTAAACAAATGACGCTCTGTGGTGCTATTAAAATCTATCTCATTAATGACATTTATAACTTGGCGGAAGAGGGTTCCGTTTTTCATGTAGTTATAGGTATCATCAAATACTGAACGTATAATCTGAGCTTGTGGACTTACGATTATATCCAATTCTTTAAGTGCCGGAAAGAGTTCGTTGTTTATAAACTCCATTAATTCATCACCAGTTTTTCCCTCATCATCCGCAGCCCAATTTTGCCACTTGAATTTTTCAGGAATCGGACTTTCATAACCGTCTATGGTAATCTCCCATTCTTCTTCTTTATCGGCAAAAATCTTCATAAAAAGCATCCATACCATTTGAGAGATACGTTGTGCATCTCCGTCTACTCCTGTATCCTTACGCATTATATCGCGTATGCCTTTAATGTTGGTTGTTATGTTACTCATTAATTATAATTTGTTTTAACTCTTCTACTGTATAGTATTCGTTTTGCTTATTTTTTCTATGAAGCATTCTATGACAATTTGCACACACTAAGGCTAAATCTTCTAATTTAGAAATTCTTTCTCCTCTATTAATTGGAACTCTGTGATGACATTCAATAAACCCATCACCTATGTATGGATATGTATTGGCAAAATCGAAAGTACAGCATTCACATTTAGGATTGCGAACAGATGCTTTTTTCTGCGCAACTAATTTTCGACTTCTTTCTCTTACCAGATGTAAAGCAAGTTTTAATTTTCCCTCATCACTTTCTGCATCATCCAAATCATCATTTAAAATGTCAGTTAACTCGAAAAAATATTTTTTAGAAATACCTTCTTTAAAATATGGTTTAAAAAGATTCCAAATGATCTTCTGAATAGATTCAAGTTCTGCATTATCATCTATTGAACTAATGCGGTATGTATGACCTTGATTTACAGAAGTTAAATTAAATTCTTCAGGTTTAAACAATTGTTTGGTTTTGGACAAAATTTTGACTTTCCTCCCCCATCGATGCGATGGATTTGTTTTAATACAATCTCTTTCGATATTATCAATTGGAGTGACTAAATGGGTAAAATGAACTTCATTTGTAATGTTTATTTTTTGATAAACAACAATGATATCCCCCACTTCAGGAAGCATTGCGGGCGTTGGACGTTTTTTAAAATTTGAAGACCAATTTAAAATCATCTCTTCACTATCATCATCAAAATATGCCCATTCTTTACCTTTATCACGCTTTACATTTCGTACCCATTTTATATCTTGATGATTAAACATTACGCTATATTATATATTTCATTTTCTAATTCTTTTATTGCTAGTTCAAAGTCTTTCCGTTTACCAAAGGCCCTGACCAATTCTACCGGAGAACCTAAACTACTGAGTGGTTGAACTTTTAAAACTGAACCTTGTTCAATAGATACTATGCCTTCTTGCTCATATTTATCTAATAAGCTATTCAACACCTTTTGAGCAGTTTCGCTGTATTTACCAAAGTAGTTTCGCTTACGAACATTATTAGCACGTTCTTGTCGCGTTAAAGTGGGTTGGTCAAATGCAATGTGGCAGATTAAATCAAAATCATCCAAATCTAATCCTACCTCTTCACGAAGCACTTCTAGTAAAACGCCGTGTTCCGCTAATTCTTTTATAAGTTCTTCTTTCTTATCGGCCTCGCTCCAACGTTGAATAAAATCATCTAGTGATGTAAACTCCTTTTCAATATTCTTTTTAGAATAATCTTTTAAAGACTCTGTTATTAATTTACCATCTTTCCCGTAGTATTGAACCCGCTCATTTACAACAGAAACCGGTATTTGATTTACATAGAATTTCTTTACTTTATCTTCCGTTTCATTAATACCAATATCCGGGGCTGTTGGTCCAAAATCATCCGGCCGGGTTTGTTCTTCGCTATCGATAGAAGGCTGTTCTGCTTCATCAGGTGGCACAATGGATTCATCAGGTTTTGATTCATAGATTTGTACCGGGTCACCATCAAAATCAGGTCGTGCAAAATTGTTGGTCGCTTTTCTAAAATCCATAATAGTAAAATACACCTTACCCTCTGCTTCCCTAATTCGGGTGCCACGTCCAATAATCTGTTTGAACTCGGTTACGGATTGAATATTGGATTCCAAAACAATAAACTTCACCATCTTGGTGTCAATGCCCGTAGTCAACATTTTAGATGTGGTAGCAATTACTGGAAAACGTTCTTCAACATCCGTGAAATTATCCAATTCTTGCTTACCCACTTCATCATCACCCGTAATCTTTACACAGTAATTCCAATGTTTCGCCACTAAATCTGCGTTCTCATTTATAAGTGCCTGGCGCATTCTGTTGGCATGATCGATATCCGTACAGAAAACAATGGTTTTTGCAAATCTGTCCGTAGCTCTTAAATATTCGGTGATTTTTTTTGCAACTACTTCGGTGCGTTCATCAATAGCTAATGTTCTATCATAGTCCTTTAGATTGTAAATTCGGTCTTTAATTTCATGGCCATATTTATCTAATAAGCCTACAGTTGGCCTCCACCCATCATCAACACTTGTCGTAATTCTAACCACTTTATAGGGAGCCAAAAAACCATCATCGATTCCCTGCTTTAAAGAATAGGTATACACGGGTTTACCAAAATAATCCATATTGGAAACATCCTTGGTTTCCTTAGGTGTGGCCGTAAGCCCAATTTGTGTTGCAGAGTCAAAGTAAGTTAATACTTCCCTCCATGCCGAGGCTTCGGCAGCACTACCCCTGTGACACTCATCAATGACAACCAAATCAAAAAAGTCTTTACTAAATTCCTTGTAGGCGTTTTTCTCTTCATCTGTACTTGTCAGACCTTGGTAAAGAGCGAAATATATTTGATACGATTTATCAATTTTCCGATTTTTTATGATATGCATAATATCATTGCCAAAAGGCGAAAAATCACCGTTTTTTGTCTGGGTTAAAAGAGCGTTCCGATCCGCCAGGAATAATATCCTTTTCTTCACCCCCGATTTCCATAAACGATAAATAATGTTGAATGCGGTATACGTTTTACCCGTTCCCGTAGCCATTACCAAAATAATCTTATTCTGTCCTTTTGCTATGGCTTCAATGGTGCGATTAACCGCGTTCTGTTGGTAATATCGTGGAGACATACCACTAGTATCTATATAATAGTCCTTTTCTACTATTTCCCTAGAATCACTTTTGTCAAGGTTAGTATATTTTAAGTATTTATTCCAGAGTTCCTGTGGGGTGGGGAAATGCTCTAAAGACAATTCTTTTTCTATTTCTCCAACCTCCAAAGTCTTATCATGAAAAACAAAGGAATCTCCATTGGAGGTAAAAACAAATGGAATTTGAAGTATTTCTGAATATTCCAAAGCCTGTTGCATACCTGAACCCACAGGTTTTTTATTGTCCTTAGCTTCGATTATGGCAATGGGAATATTTGGCTTGTAGTAGAGTAAATAATCAGCCCTTTTACTTTTACCTCTTGTATATAATTTGCCTTGAACTATAATTCGTCCGTCAGTAAAAGAAACCTCTTCACGGACCTGTTTTTTCATGTTCCACCCTGAACTCTCTATTGCAGGATTTATAAATTTGGAGCAAATATCTCTTTCGGATAGGTCTTTTTTATTCATTTAAAATATTCCTTCGTAGTACACAATTATATGCTTAATTATCTAAAATAGATTTGCTTTATAGTTGACAAACTAAATGATTTGCTGTGTTGAGGGAAAATTCCAACAAATACCTATGCCGTTAAATATACGATTTGTTATTTGTGATTTCAAAGATGAAAGTTATAAGAATTGTAAATCCTTTAAAATGAAAATAATAGAACTATACGAATTAGCTTGGAGAACACCTATGAAGCATATTTGTCAAGAATATGGAATCTCCTATCAAGATTTTAAGAAACTATGTAGAGAGAATCAGATACCTTTACCCGCAAATGGGTATTGGTCAAAACTAAAGTTTGGTAAACCAGTAAAAAAATGTCCTACCCACGGAGTTTGACACAAATAAAGAAATTGACTTGGAACCCTTAAAAAGAGGAAAAAATGGTCTTGAAACTAAAACACTTATTATAAGGCCAAAAAAAATGCACCCGTTAGTTATAAAGACAAAGGAACAACTGAATCTGAGTGAGTCTTACAGAAATTCTATATTTAGAATGGACTGGAATAGACAAAAAGATATATTACCCATACATACCAATAAAAAGTTACAGAAACGAACATTGAGCTTCATGAACCTTTTTATGACAAATTTAGAAGAGCGAGGTATGAAAATCAATTTTGATTATGGTAGGTGCCATGTTGGGCTATACCAACAAACCATAGAAATAAATCTTCGACAGAAATACCATAGAGTAAGAACCACAGATGATACCGGTTGGAATAGTCTAGGGTTACATAGGGTTGGTTAAGGGTTCTCCTAATATTTTATTAGGTTGGCTGACATACACTTTGTTAAAAGTTCAGGGTTCGTTTATGGGTTGTAGGTAACTCGAAAAGGTTGGTTAAGGATTGCTATAGGGTTAACCACTACCCTTTATTTTTCAAACTAAAGATCGTAATAGAGTTTAACCTAAAAATAGAAGGGTTGAATCCGCTCTACAAGCTAGAATAATCTAGGGTTGCATAGGGTTGCTTAAGGGTTCCCCTAATATTTTATTAGGGTTGGCTGACATACCATTTATTAAAAGCCTAAGGTTAGTTTATAGGTTGTAGATAACCCGAAAGGGGATTGGTTAAGGGTTGCCATAGGGTTAACCACTACCCTTTATTTTTATCCTAAGATGTTTAGAAAGATTACTTAAAAAATAGAAGGGTTTGATCAGCTCTTTTAAAAAGTATAGACGAGGGTTGCATAGGGTTAGTTAAGGATTCTTATAATATTTTATTAGGGTTGGCTGATATACCCTTTATTAAAGGTTTGAGGATTAGCGCATGGGTCTTAGAATAACCTGATTGAGTACGTTAAGGATTGCCATAGGATTAACCATCACCCTTTATTTTTATATTGAAGTTGTATATAGGGTTAAAAAGAGTGGTTAATAGGTTAGGCCTAGTTTAAGGGGTGAACTCCTATTATCTCATTTAAATTAACATAGGCAGAGAAGGTCAAACCTGTTATTAAAATCAATCTTATTATCAAAGAATTTAAATGCTTAGAAAATGAAATTAAAACAGTAATTTTCTCATTATGAACGTGGTATAAATACTTCATAAAAGCAAGTAGGAATCAAACCTTTGATAAAATAATGTCATTGTTTCCGCTAATTTTAGTTCTTCCATTTTAAATATTGAGGTTAGGTCTATTTAAAATTTGATTTTTAGAGACTGAATCAATATTTGATACCGAGCATTATTAACTTTGGTAATAAAAGTGAGTCGTTGGTTATAATTATAGTCCTCCTTCTTCTGAAATTGATGTATCATCTTTTTTAGCCTCGTCTGCATCGAACTTTAAAGAAAACCCCCCAACAAACCTGATTGAAAATAAAAACTGGGTATCCGTTAATCCTTCTATATCAGATTTTCTTGACCCACCTAAAGAAGGCATAGTGAATTCTGCTATTATATTATTTAATCTAAATCCAAAATTGGGTTCAATTCCAGAGAATTCAAAATCGGTTGTGCCAAGGAATGAATTCCTTAAATCATCGTTAGTCTCGGAAGATAAATCACCAACAATACCCCTATGGGTCAAATTGAATCCTAAAAATACACTATATTTTCTTTTGCCATCCCTGTCCCTAATCTTATCATCTGGCAAGAATTCATGAAAAACTCCATATCTAAAAGCAAGTACTCCTAAATTTTTATTTGTATTATTGTCAAATTGCCAAAGCGCATTTGAAGAGATTAGACGAAGATTTACACCACTAATAAATTTGGCAATTTTATTGAATAACATCTTACCGTCTGGGTTAAAGTAGACATTGCTATTAACATAAATTGATTGTTTTGTACTGATGGGATTTATTATATAGGCGCCGAAAAGTCTCTGATTAGTTACTTGACTTTCATCATTTAGAGTAGCCTTTAATGTATCTACAGTTGATGCCACATTGATAAAGGCTTCAATATCATAACTTCTGAAAAGAGGTTTCTTCAACCCAAAAAAACGCTCATATATAACACCTAAACCTGCACTTCCTTGCACTTCATCCGCATCAGCAATAGATGCTTGTAAATTACCTGTACCTACAAAATCTAGATGTATTTTCTCTTCAGGAGAAGTACTTTCTTGAAGTAAATTAAATTCCTTTTGAGTTCGTTCTAATTTAGATTTAAGTATCGCAATACTATCTTTTTCTTCCTGTCCGAAGCTGGATTTCGTTAAAAATAATAGTAAAGTAATAAAACAGTAAAATTTAATTTGTTTCATTTTATTTTGGTTTGATTATTAATCGACTATAACAAAAGGCAAAAATTCAATGCCATATGCTTTAATAAAAAATAAAATGGGGGAGGTAAAATATAGGTAATCAATTAGTTGTAAGAGATAAATATAAAAATTGATTTTTAAAATCCAATATAGAAAAACCTTAATTTTTCTGAGGTTTTACTTTCATTTTGCATATTCTGCTTATTAAACCTTCGATTCTCAAAAAAATAATAAACAACGTAACAATTAATGAAATTTAATATATCATACGTTTTTTCAAAATTTTAAAAAATAGCTAACATCTAAAATTAAGCTTGAAAAAATTGCACCTTTAAATAAAATCTGCTTATCATCGACAGTCTTCATTTAGACTTGATAATTATGAAAATGAATAATCCTAATAGTCAAAATCCTTATTGAAAAACAAAGAAGTGGTCGGCCAACTTTCTTGAAGAATCAATGTTAAAATCTTTAGATTTTAGTTGGTTGAATTGATAGTGAAGATGTTTATAAACTGAAAAGGTTATATAGGATTGCTATAGGGTTATAGTGAAGTTAGAGATGATATGTAACGAGGGTTAAATTAGGGATAAACTAAGTTAAAGAGGGTTTAGTTGAGATTATTCAAGGATTAAAAAGGTTTAAATATATGATTATTGGATTATAAGAGCGTAGTCGATGGTTCCTTACGGCAATACTAAGTTTTCCATTAAGGCCTACGATAATAATGGACAAAAACCTTTAACTAACAAAAAATTGAAATTGGTTAGCTATAGTTATATTTAACTACCCAATTAATATTTATTTGATATTTCTGAGGGTATAAAACAACCATTTGCTACCCGAAAACCTATACAGTTAACTACAATTGCCCACCCGAAGCCAAAAATTTTCGACTGAATAATAACACATTAAAGGGTTAGTAGTCACCCTCTTTAACCCTAAAAGCCTACCTGTTAGGCAACCATTGGCCTACCCACTATCAAACCTAGCTACTACCATTGTGTACCTTGAATCCACATAAGAAAATGAAAATCAATCAATTACCATTTAATCGATAACTAAAGACAGTGTTATGACAATGGTAGGTTAAGGGTTAAGGCCGTAACCCTTGCCTACCCGTTTGCTTACCCTTTCTAAGACATATAAAATTTAAAGAGATTTAATGAACAACGGAATCACGTAAACAAAACAATTCTAATATCATTGTCTTTGCTTCAACTATGACCACAACTATTTGTTAAAAAAAGTACTAATCAAATAAAATAGCTAAATTCTTTAATGAATGTACCGTCACTACAAATTTTCAGCTTCAAAATGTAAAATGGTTTCAACCATGTATGGTTTCTTCTTTACCATAGTTTTTAATTACTTCGGCCTCAAATTCCACCAATTCTTGCCATCGCTTATCTACACCTATATGCTGACCATACTTACGAGCAAAGCCAATAAAATTGTATATTGTCCAGCTTCGCTAATCATCAAATCATATTAAAATTTAGATAGTTCTGGGTCTTTTATTTCTTTTGAAAGTAGTTTAAAACGTTCGCAGCTTCTCGCTTCGATAATAGTGAAAATAAGAGTCTGTCCACCATCGATTGTAGCCGGTTGCCACCTTTGTTCATGAATTTATAGAGCTCGTTAACGTAGCTATCTCTACGCTCTCTACCTAAGGTGTAACCACGCTTTTTAATAATATCATGAACCATTTGAAAGTGTACCAATTCTTCTTGTGCCAAAACAAGCAAATCGGTAACTAATTCTTGGTATTCAGAATTTAGTGTAATTATGGTAGAGTTACGACCATCGAAAACCTTTGTCTTTTATTTACATGATAAGGATTCATTATATCTATATAAACCCTAGAAAGTAAAGTAATATCGTCTATAAAAAGTATAACGAATATATTTTAACATTAACAGAAAACAATTATCATGATAATATTTAGCTATAGATTAGAGAAATTACGGTCTAATAGTTAATTTCATATATGGTTTTTAATTAATTGCTAATTTCCGTGATACTTTCCATCACTTTTTGTACCCAAAATTACGTTAGCCCCTATATGATAAGGAAATATAATTCCTGTATCGGGAAATAGATTATCAGGTCGAAAATAGCCTAAATCTTAATTTTCTTTTCTAATCTATGACTTTTTATTGATAATCATTTATGATTTGTAAGCTACCCCATCGTTGACGCCTCATAATAGAAGTCGTAACTTTAAAAGTTTAAAAAAGCATGATTATGGAATAAAATAACATCGTTTTCTCTTTAATGATTAGTCTATTTTACAATAGTATCTTAAAAGCCTAGCCATGTTGCTTCTATAATAATGGCATCTCTTACCTGCCTATAATTTCCTTTGAAAACTTTGGGATAGCTATAAGCTATCTTTCGAATCATTCCCATTCTGTTGGTAATACCTTCCATTTCTACTTCCACAAATGGTGCGGTTATTTCCTTAGTTACTTTTTTAAGCTTAGTCTTTAATTGATTTCCTGTCTCTTTTTCGCTTCGTATTACGACTAAATCAATATCCTCGGAAAAGCGTTCGATGAACTTGTAACACTGTGATAAGGCCGCGCCGCCTTTAAATAGCACTTCATTTTTAATAGCACCATCAAAAATGAGCTTTAGGGCATAGCATACCCAACAGTCCTTTTAGATATAGATATCTAAAATTCCCATACATTCTGTAGTTGCCTGAACCGCTTGTCTAAAAAGTTGTTCGTTCTCTTGCAGCTTCATTTTATATTCCAGTATTTAGAATTTGACAGCACGTTTTCAGAAATATCAAAATTATAAACCGTTATCGGGTTTAAACTATCTTTAAGGTCTCTTATTTCAGTCTCTATTTTGCAATCGATTTCCCTTAGTAATACTCCTAATAAAGCTCTGGTTGCGGAAGAATATTTAAAAGCTAATTTTATTAGCTTTATCTGTTCGCTAGTCTTCAATTCGCGCAATAATGCCATCAATCGAATACAAATTTTTCCAACTGTGGTATCCGGTATTTTCTTGATATAACGTATGGCATCCAACAACCGCAATAGGGAAAGAGATTCCAATATTATTTATGTTTTCGGTCTATATCCTATACCATTTAAAGAAATCGGCATAATGCTTTCAATTATTCAATTCTCTTTTAATCATGATTAGGTTTTTCAATTTTTGAAATTTAAAACTCATCGAACTTCAGATTTAAAATTATATTCTCCACTCTCTATTTTATAAACCTCATAATCATTTTCCCTCTCTAAGAAAACAACCTTGGAATCTCCTAAGGGAACTTTACCTCCTTCCAAAACCACAGAATTTTCATAAACTGGTATATATACAGTGGCAGTACTACCAACCGGCACTGTGATACTAATATCTAAATCTCCGTTATCTTTTTTCCAATGTATTCCTGCTTGCCCATAAGGTGTGTTATTTTTATAGGCAACATTCGTCAATTCATCTATTGGTTGGGGTTTAAATATAATATGCTTAAAGGCCGGAAGGTCTGGGTCCGATTTCATTCCTGCTAAATTACGGTACATCCAAACCAATCCGCCACCGAACATTGGATGATTATGTGAACCACTATTATCCCATGATTCTCGAGTAGTCGTTGAACCTAAGGACAACCAATATCCAAAACTTGGCTCATCAGTTTTATTTATTGCATTATATGCCAAGTTATTAAGTCCATTTTCGGCTAAAACCTCAAAGAAATAACGAGTTCCGTAGATACCCGTATCCAAATGACCTTTATTATTCTCGACATTTTTAATTAGAGCATTTTTAACTTTCTCATACTGTTCTTGGGTAACCCCCATTTTAAGTGCTAATATATTTCCACCACCATCACCATAGCTTCCTTTTTGAGCGTTGTAAAATGCCTTGTGGAAAGTATTTCGTGTAGATTCAGCTAAATTTTTATATTTAAAATACTCCTCATTTTTTTTTAAAACTTTTGCGGTTTTCGTTGCAATATCTAAACATTTCCAAAAGTAGAATGTATGCACCAAATCTTCTCTTAACAATTCACCTGGTGACTCCCACTCTCCTAGATTGAACCATTTTACTACTTCTCCATTAGATCCTCTCCTTTGTGAATGCATTAATCCACGGTCGTTAACCCATGTTTTCATATACTCTATATATTTCTTCATAGGCTCGTAACTCATTTCGAGCAATTCCGTATCTCCATAATTCACATAAAACTCCCATGGCATAATGGAAACTGCGGCACCCCATGCGACGCCGCCACCGCAACCTGGTTGCCAAGGTGCCGCATTGGGAACATAACCAGTGTCTATATTTTGTGCATCAAGAATATCTTGAATCCATTTATAGTAGAAGTTTTTAGCATCATAACTCTGCATTACCATTGAACAGGCTACTTGTCCATCTCCCGTATATGCTGAACGTTCACGATGTGGGCAATCACTAACTATTCCACCATGCATATTATCAACTAGGCTTCTCTTCCAAATTTTTGTGATATCGTTCAATAGTTGATTTGAAGTTTCAAAAGTTGCCGATTCTTCAATAAATGTATTCACTGCTTCAGCTGTTAAATGTGAAGCCTTTAGCTCTCCTGGCCAATTATTTATTTCTACACCACTAAATACAAACCAATTGAAGCGAGGAGCATATGTTTCTTTGCCTTCACCTTTCAATATATAGCTATTCTCTCCTGAATATAGATTACCATTGAACGTAATATCAATTTTATGACCGGCCGGTCCTGTCACATCATTTAATTTCACCCATCCAGATATTTCTACGCCAAAATCTACTTTATATCTACCTTCAGAAATCTTGATAATTGAAATTGGTTGAATACGCTCCATTACTTTATCCGTATTGGCAGCATGTGCGACCAAAGTCCCTTCAGGGGCTTTTCTTGTAATAGCATTACTCCAAGCCAAATCATTTAATTTAGGGCTTGCCCAATCTTTGATTTCTTTTCTGGCATCATATGTTTCCCCATAGTATACCATATTCATTAAGATAGGCCCTTGAGAAACTTTCCATGACTCATCGCTTACGATTACCTCTTCGGAACCATCGGTATAGGTAAGATGTATTTGCCCTATAAATCTTGGACTTCCATAACCTTCGGTCCAGAATTTTGCTGGATTATAAAAACCATTTCCTAAAATACTTCCCACAACATTTTCACCCCTATTTAGGTATTTCGTAATATCATAAGCCAAATACATCACTTTGTACTTACTAAAATTATCTTCAACATTGATCAATGAATTAGACAAATTGGGTCGCTTTCCATAGTTGGTTTGATTGGGAACCAAGACATCGTCGCTTACTTTTATTCCGTTCGCATAAAATTCAAAATATCCTAAACCCGTAACATAGGCCACAGCTTTAGATAGTTCCTTTTTAAGTTGAAAACTCTTTCTTAAAAAAGGGGCCGGTGGACCAAAATCTTTAGGAATGGCATTAGGCCCTCCACTAGGTTTTGGAAAGGCTTCTTCTGATTGCCATGGAGCTCCTATCCATTTGGCTTGCCAATCACTTTTATTCAATAAACCCATTCGCCACGTACTGATATCACTCCATTTAGAAAAGTCTCCATTTTTATCCCAAACTCTTACCTGCCACCAACATTCTTGTCGAGAATTAAGCTTTTTTCCTGCATATCTAATACCTATTGATTTACTTGACCTTATTTTTCCACTGTCCCATAAATCAGGAGCGTCTAATTTTTGCTGTGAACTTGCCACACGAATCTGATAAGCAGATTGTGCTTGGCCCCTTTCATGTTTGGGGTCTATAGAAATCCAAGCCAATTGGGGATTCTTGATATCGATTACAGCTGGGTTCTTTAAATACTCACAGGTTAGTTGGGTGGGCAACAATTCAGATGAGATTTTTTCAGTGCTTTGACAAGTTAAAACCAATAAAATCAATAGATTACGAAACATATTTATAAGATAATTAGATTTCCTTTTCGAGATATTGTTATTTCTGATGAACGGAATTCATTCAACAATTATTACTTATTATAAAAACTCTCATTTAAAATTCAATAATGAAAAGTTATGTACTTCACCTTAGTATTCTTATGAAATGGATACTTTATATTTTTAAAACTCCAACAGATAGTACATCGTTTTATACCGATTACCATTAATTCTAATTTTATTTTTTTTTAAAAGAATCTTCTCCCCAGTCAGTCTTCCCATATGGTCAAGCGGTTGAAGGCTTGCTATTGTATTTCTTGGAGAAGAAAGTTCAAAATTCACAGGTTCAAGTTCAATGGGTGCTGTTCCTTTTTTTACAAGATAAGTTCCGTCTTGGATATACGCCATTCCTTTATTCCTAGCACGAGCTATTGCTGTAATCAAAATTTTACGGGATTGATCCATTCCATTGAACTTATCTAAACTTGTAAGGTATATGACCACAAAATCATTTTCTGTACTTAATTTCCATCCTTCTAAATCAAATTCCTTACCCTTGGTGAAGCCAATAATTCCTTTTGTCCCCTTTGTATTGATGGTTATATATCCTTTGCCTGAGTAATCCCATTTAAGCTCATCTGTTATAGAGGTAATAGCCTTATTGCCATAAACTTGTAATTGCTCTACTGAAAGGTCTTTTGTTTCTTCATATTCCTCAGTGAATACAATTGGAATCTTACCAAATGCCAAAGCCTCTGGTGGAACGGAGCCTGAAAAGTATTTATCATCATAACGTTGTTCAATTTGCTCGCTGAATCCTAATTTACCGCTCATTAAGGAAGGTATGTGAACATTTCGTTCCGTAACACTAGGTGCCTCGGTAATATCTCCTCTATAAATCATTGAGGACAAAGCTGGGTAAAGTGCCATTTGTAATGGACTTGTTACATTGTACACTCCATGTTTTGATTGAAGTGTATTTGTATAGTGGGCTTCATCGACGGCAAATGCGAATGAAGCATCCCAACCTTGTAAGCCCATTCCATAGGTCGCAATGATGGGAGAAGATTCGGCGGTATATTCATTAGGTATTAAGCTCATCCATTCAGAAATAGCAAAGGGTCTATTTTCAACTTGTTGCATTCCTGTACTAAGAAGCCCTGATCCAGGAAGAGAGACCATCGTTTTGCTCTTGACCTTTCCTGTATCCAAAACATGTCCGCCTTTTCCACCACCAAAGTAATTGTGTCTATCAACCATCCCCACAGAATAATCTGCATGTAAATTATATAAATGGGAAATTCCCGAGCCTGCCTGCCAGTTACTTCCTACTATAATTCCTTTATACCCAGTCTCTCTAATGGCCTTCTCAAAACGCTTATAAAATTTTAATTGTGTATCGTATAAAAACCGCATTTTATCCAATACATCATTAGGTATTTCACTATCATCTTTTAATGCTCTATTATATTCAAAACCGAAAACTCCGTGATTGGGGGTTGGGTAAACATTCATCTTAGAAATAGATTCACCTTCTGGTAAATTGGAGCCCCAAGCAATTTTCAAATATTCATCAGTATCATATTTATCTTTCAACCATTCACTGAACTGCTTGCATAATAAGGCTCTATAAGTAGGGGCTTGTTTTAAGGCTGCTTCCATTGCTGCCCAAAAAATATTGTCCTCATTTTGAAACTCTATAAAGCTCAATGCCGGATCATCTGCATAACGCAAACCTGAGTAGGGACTCACCCTATTTAACATATTTACTGTTAATTCAATATTCAAATCCTGTAGGTCATTCGCGAAATTCACCAATGAAGAAGAACTTCCATTCAGGTGCTTCCAAGGATAGCTTAGATTAGCTATTTCTCTATATGAAAGCAATCTGGAACTATCTTTAGGTTTGACCTTGTGGCCATAAATATGTGACCATCCATAGTAAATTCCTCTTTCCTTAAGCTTATATTGAAAATAATCCATTTTCAAAAACTTTAAAGAGTCAGGAACCGTAGAATACTTAGAATCAGTCGCTTCCCAAGTAAATTTGTGAAAACGAACTCCGTTGACGCCCATAAAGGCTAACATATTCACGTATTTATCAGCTTTATCATTAGCAACAAAAGGTTGATCGCTGCATATATTTACGCCCCAAAACTTAATTGGTTCTCCGTCTTCAAAAACCAAATTGTTCCCCTTCATCTCAAGAAAACCATGATTGCCAGCGGGAGCATCCAACCATTTTTCCATAGCTATTACAGAGGGTGTTTTAAAGTCATTATCGGGAGAAAACATATACCACTCAGTTATTATTTCTTTGTTAAGGCAAGCAACAAAAAAACTCATAGCTGGGATAAGACATAAGGTAAATAGGAAGCATTTCACTCTAACATTTCTCATACCTCAATTAAAGATTGGACCCATTTCAATTTTCTGCCTTCAATGTCTGATAACTATTAAACCGTTCTCCATTCAACACCCTTTTAATAAAATCAGAAACTGGTCGTTGGTCTTGGTAAAAGTAGGCCCCTGCATAGGAATGACCTCCACCTTCAAAGGTTATGAGTTGGCTTGTTTGATTTAAGCTTTGGAGATGTTCAGCAACTGTATGAGATCCAAATAGCATTAACCAGCCATTTGAATTAGGCGCACAGTAATGATGTGAAGCAGTTTTGTAAGGTACTAGTGGGTCGGCATCACCATGAAATCCCATGAACGGAATTGCACTGGAACGTGTTATTAGGTTAAGGTCCATTAGAGCTCCAGCTCCTGAAATTACACCAGCGTATTTAAAATCTGATACTAGTTTGGATTCATATAATTGCATTTGTTCCCGTTTCCAATAGGCAGCGTGTAAAACGGTTTCAGCACCTGCACTACTACCTGCAATAAAAATTTTTGTTGAATCAATATTCAGTTTTCCACTTTTTTCGATCAGAAATTCCGTGGCCTTCCATAACTGACTGGCAGCTATTTGAATAGCCTTAACTTTCTCAGATAAAGCTTGCTTACAATCAAACCCCTTATTTTTCATATAAAGGGAATAACTTATACTTGCGCACGCTATATTATTTTCGCTGAGATGTTTAGCTAAATTATGTCCATTTTCACGCCTCCCATTTGAAAAACCGCCTCCATGAACATAAATCACTAGAGCTGAATTTAAGGAATCCCTGTCTTTAGGTAAGAAGAGGTCTAGATCCAAACTAATGGAATCATTTTTAAAATAAGTAAATGTCTCAAAATCTTGGGCTTTACTGCTTACTATAGATAATAAATGGAATAGTACTACTACGGTATTTTTTTTCATTGTATTCATGATTTCTCTTTTACTCGTTGCATTTTTTAAGAAAACTTCGTGCATTATTCGATTGAGAAGGATTGTAGTTTATACTTAAAAATAAGAGTGGCCGAATTTTTCGTACCACTCTTAACTAAGAAACTAACTCAACTAACTCAACAACTAAACTATTTTTAAAGAATCAATATCCAGGGTTATTCTCCAAAATACTGTTATTACGATCTATTTCTACTTGAGGCAAAGGGAACAACAAATGCTTGTTCACATCAAAAAGTGAACTTGAAGCTAGGTTGGTACTAAAATAGGCGTCAGCGCCAGTCCAATTGGTCAAATCTATATCACCTGCTTCGTGCCATCTTTTCAAATCCCACCATCTTTGACCTTCACCTGCTAATTCCACATATCTTTCGTCCATAATCCATTGCATTATAGTAGCTGTGTTTGTCTCACTGGTAACATAATCCACAGGTACTATACCATTACCTGCTCCAGAGGTAAGCCCCCATTGTCTTGCCCTAGTTCTTATTTGATTAATACTTCTGATGGCACTGGATGGGTCTCCGGTTTTTAAGTGAGCTTCAGCAATCATTAAGATAAGATCACCATATCTTAAAACTCGTTCATTGTTAATGGAACTCTGAAATGGAGCCAATCTTTTATCTAATTCGTCCGCGGTATATTTTTGAAAAATTCGACCGTCCTCATTATCGTCTGGTCTAAGGAAATAACTTATACGGGGGTCTTCACCATATGCGTCTAATAACTTATTGGTCACCAAAAATCTAGTGCTTGCATTATTACTTACTGTTCCTTTACCTGTAGGGGTCATCATTCCCCTAAAGACACTCATATCCTCAACTCCTCGCCAAGCTCCATCGTTATACAAAAATATATTATTGATGGCCGTTGGTGCTGCAGCCTGTACTTCAAATAAGGATTCTTGATTGTTTTCAAATTGCGCATCAAAATTATCAAGGTATCTATCGGTAAGCGTAGCGGTAATGGTATTGAATACTATAATAGCCTGAGCATAATCATCTGTATTGCCGGTATAATTACCTCTAAATACCAAGGCCTTGGCCAATAGCCCTCTTGCAGAATTTTTGGTGGCTCTTCCCCTAAAACCCCCATCCCAACTTTCTGGCAATATGGTGATGGCCATTTGCGCATCTAAGACTACTTGGTTCAAAACCTCCACTTTATCACTTTTGGGAGTATCTGTATTTTCAGCCCCTAATCTTTCAGTTACTATAGGAACATTTCCAAAAAGGTTAAAGAGGTTATAGTAACTATACGCCCGTAAAAAATATGCTTCCCCTTCCATTAAAACTATCTCATCGGCACCGTCATAGTTGGTGAAATCCACGGTGTTTACCTTATCTATAACAACACAGGTCTTTTGTATCATTTCATAAATATTGTCGAACATCCATTCTAACCGCGTATTATTTGAATTCAAAGAGCCGTCAAACAACTCCTCTGCCGTTCGGGTAGCATTGGTCTCGGTTAAATCATCCCCTGGTAATAGCCAAAGACTATTGGGCCAATTTGCTCCTGGTACATTATAAAAATAATAATCATAAAGTTTGGCATAGGCCCCTATCATTACATTTCGAAATTCTATTACATTGGAAAAGTATGTGCGTTCGGTTGCACCCAAAGGTGGTGAATCAATCCTATCAGGATCACAACCCAATCCTATCAGAAACAATAAGCAAAAAAGTATTTTATATTGATTTTTCATTGTATTTTTTTTAAAATTAAAAAGTGGCCTTTAAACCAATAACATATGATTTGGGAAGTGGAAACTCATCGTTAGTAGGATCCAACCCTTTCCATTTATTTATGTAAATATTATTCTGTCCTCCTACATATAAGCGAAAAGAGCCTACAGGATTATTAATTTTATCTAAAAATGCCCTTGGAACCGAATAACCCAACTGCCAATTATTTAATCGAAAAAAAGCAGCACTCTCAACAAACCGGTCAGAAAATCTATTGTTTCCAGCTGGATCTCCTACAACTGCCCTAGGCATATCAGTATCCGTATTAGAAGGGGTCCACCTATTGCTCACGGATGCTCCGTAGTTCAATCCCGCGCTACTCATCCTTTCCAAGGATGCCCGTGCATAGTTATATTTATCTACATCTCCTTCGCCATAAAAACTGGCAGAGATATCAAAACCTTTATATCCAAGATTCAGATTGATTCCATACGTGTATCCTGGAATTGTGTTACCAATTTCTGTTTGATCATTGGTATTGATTTTTCCATCGGGAGTATTCGTATAAAAACGTTCTTCTTCGGTGGGGTCACCATGCACGTCTTGAAAATACATGTCTCCCGGACCTACAAAACTTACATCTTGAACGGTTGCATCTGGTGTGGCAGCATAAAATGCATCGATCTCTTCCTGCGATTGGAAAATACCACCCACTTTATACCCCCAAATATGCCCTAAAGATCTTCCTTTTTCAACCCTATATGTCCGTTGAAATTGATTGGTAGCATAAAGTGGCTGATCATTATATATTTCTGTTACTTCGTTTTCCAGAAAGCTTATATTGGTAGAGATACCATAGTTAAAATCTCCTTTGCGGTCATTGAAACCCAATTGTATATCTACACCTCTATTTTCCAATTTTCCTACGTTGAACAAGGGATCTGATGTACCTACACTTAGAGGTAAATTTACGGTTTGTTGAATACCGACTTGTTCCCTTTTGTAGACTTCCAACGCAAGGTTTAATTTATAATCAAAAAGTGTAGCATCTAAGCCTACGTAAGATGTCTTGGCTACTTCCCAGACTAAAGATTTATTGGGTAGAGAATTTAAACTGGCAGCTATATAATAATCTCCTAACGCGTCACCACTACCCGAGCCTAATCTATAGGATCCCGCGCCACCAGCTGTAGAGAGATAGGCATATCTTCCTGCTGCTACCTCATCATTACCAGCCTCTCCATAGCCCCCTCTAAATTTAAGGTCATTCACGAACTTTACATTATCCATGAATTTTTCTCCGCTCATTCTCCATGCTCCAGATACGGAGTAAAAATTGCCCCATCTATAATCTTTGGCAAAGCCTGAACTTGCGTCCCTTCTAAAAGAACCATCTAAGTAATACTTATCAGAAAAACTATAACTTAATCTACCTACATATCCTAACCAAAATCGTTCATTCCAACCTATAAATGATGAGTTATTCGCTAGATCATTGGAGTACTGTATCCTTTTTAGGTCCTTAATATTGGTTAGGTTTTCACCACTCAAACTTTTGGTCTGAGTCCTCTGAAATTGGTCTTGGACGGCTCCTGTAAAAATAAACTTGTGCTCCCCAAAACTCTTCTCGTAGGTTGCACTAAAGTCAAATTGATAATTATAGATATAATTATTACGAGATTCATGAGCACCAAGACTATTGGGTGCAGAAGCGGAATCCGTGGCTGGATCTTGACCTCCTGATTTAAAAATATTACCCCTATATGTGGATGTGTAAATCCTATCCTGCGCAGTATAATCCAAGTTCACACTACTTCTCAAAGTCAATCCTTTAAAAGGAAGGAGCTCAATGTAGCCCTGTCCTAGATGTCTTGTATTTTCAAACACCCTTCTATTTAAATCGCGTAGCGCTAAATAATTATCTCTGGTTCCTTGTCCATATATTTTTGCTTGCTGCCAATCTTCCAATGTAGTATCCATTACTTCAGCATACCCAAATTGATTGGAAGGGTCGAAAATGGGCTGCCAAGGCGGTGTTTGTGATATAGTAGTCAACGATGCTAAATCTTCTATATCTTGATTTTGATAAGCAAATTTATAGTTGACACCTACCTTTAACCAACTGGTAATTCTTGAGTTTATATTAATGGCTGTTCTATAGGTTTCCAAATTATTTCCAACAAGGTTGCTCTCTATATTATCATAACCGGATGAAACATAATAATCGGTATTTTCCCCGGCACCGGAAACTTTAAAGTCATAAGACATGGTAACTGCGTTTCTTTTAACCAGATCATCCTGCCAATCATATGTTTGCTCAGAGCCAATATAAAATTGGCTAGTAGGATCAAATTGTGGGGAAAACGAGGTTCTTCTAATAACATCATCAGCCGCATCCCTTCCATAGAGTTGGTTCTCTATGGTAATGTTCGGGTTTTGGTTGTTGGCATAGATTTCCTGTGCCAAAGCTCTGAACTCACTGGTGTTCTGCATTTTAAACGTATCTATGTTTTGAAAACCTGTTCTACTAGTGAACTCCACTGTGGGAGCACCTTTTTTCCCCTTCTTAGTTGTAATCAAGATCACACCATTGGCTCCCCTACTACCATAAATTGCCGCGGAGGAGGCATCTTTTAAGACGGTTATCGATTCGATATCGTCTGGATTAATCATTGTAAATAAATTGGGGGGCGGGCTACTTCCATTTCTACTAATTAAATCTAAATTACCACTTGCAGAAGGTGGGGTAATTATTTGACCATCTATAACGTATAAAGGCTGTGCGTTTCCTTGCCAGCTTCCTATTCCCCTAACGTAAATTTCAGGAGGTGAATTGGGGTCACCACTTGAATTTATAACACGAACACCTGCTGTATTACCCTGCAATGCAAATTGAGGCGAGGCAAATGATGATTTTTCAATATCGGCTGTATTTACTACGCTCACCGAACCTGTTAAATCTTTCTTTCTTTTTGTGCCAAAACCTATGACGACAACTTCATCCAAACTTTCTGTATTTTCTATTAGAACAGTAGAAATTTCTGATTTTCCGTTCAAGGCTATTTCCTGACCATCGTAGCCAATGTAACTTATAATCAACACCGCAAATTGGTCTTTTACAAAAAGTTCAAACTGACCATCAAAATCAGCTTGAGTCCCATTTTTAGTTCCCTTTTCAATCACATTGGCCCCGGGTAATGGTTGCCCGCTCCCATCCGTTATAGTACCGGAAACCTGAAACTGAATTATTTTACGATCATCATCTGTTTTTAACTCCTGATCGTCGGTTGTATTTCTTTTTATATGAATGGTCCTATCATTAGTAAACTCATAGGTAAGCCCGATAGGATTCAGTGTTTTTTGCAATAACTGACTGGCTTTAATGGTCCCCTTCTCCAAATTGACCGAAGGCGCTTCCTTTATAAGGTCATTATTATAGATAAACCTATAATTTGATTGCTGATGTATAAGATGCAACATGCTCTTTATCGATATTCTTCCCGATTCGGATACAAGAATATCTGCATCTTGTGAAAAACTTGTTTTAGGGCTAAGACCTAGAACAACACTACAGCATAAAAAGATAAAAGCTTTCATAATTAGTTTTGGAAATAAGCACAGGAAAGGCCGTAAGGAACACCTTATAAAATTAATTTTCATAAATTTGGTTTTTGATTTAATTGGACATTTCGTTTAGTTAATCAGTTCTAGGGGAAAACGGCATCTCATTTGGAAGTGTAGCGCCGTTTCCTCTTTTTTTGTTATTTCACATAGGCTTGAATTAAAATGGTTCTATCATCTATTATAAATTTTAGCTTTTCTTCACTTGAAGCTTCAATATGACTAAGGACATCATCAATAGAGCTTGATCTTTCCAAAATACCGGTAAATACAAATTCCTTTAAGCTTGCTGATTCAAAAACAACTTCAACATTATACCATCTTGCCAAAGTCTTCATAATATCGGATAATGATTGAGTATCGAAAGCGAAGAGACCGTTCACCCATGCAATTTCTTGAGAGGCATCAACTTTTTTAACTTCAATTTCTTCTAGCTTGTCATTATAAATTGATTGCTGATTTGGCTCTAACAAAGTACTCACGCCCTGCGCATCAATTGATACACTTCCTTCTAAAAGGGTTGTCTTTATGAGAGCCTCATCGGCATAGGACCTAACATTGAATTCAGTACCTAAGACCTGAACTATTTGACCTCTCGATATCAGATTAAATGAGGAACCATTATGCTCACTGCTAGGAGAAACTTTTAAAAAAACCTCCCCATAAAGTAATTCAATCTCCCTAGGTCCATTTTTTTTAAAATTTACAGGATACTTTAATTTAGTGTCAGAGTTTAACCATATTAGAGTTCCATCAGATAATTTAAGTTTAAACTGTCCTCCTCTTGGTATAGTAAGGTAATTGTAAGGGAAATTATTTTCTTTCGATACCTGTTGGTAGCTCAAAGATTTCCCATCACCCTTCGCTATTTCCGATTCATATTCCTGGCCTTTTTCCAGAACCATTTGATTGCCATTCTCCAATGTCAATATTGCCCTGTCGGTTCCAGTTTCAATGTTATGTTTAACCTTATTGATTTCCGATGTTTGACCCTTCCCGATAAAATCAAAAAGTGATATACTAAAAAGAAATAAAATAGAAGCGGCTAAACCTGCTTTAACAAAAAAGCTTAAATTTCTTTTATTGGCATCTTTTCTAACCCTTTGCTTAAAAACTTCTTTTGCCTTTTCAACATCGTATTTCTTCATAGTTAATGAAAGTATATAGTGGATTTTAACCAACTGCTTGAAAGCTTTCTTGCCCTTTCTCTTTTCGATAAGAATTCCAAGACGCTCCAATTCGAATAAATTGGCCTCTCTCCCCAGGAATTTTACAATCAATCTGATTTTTTGTTTCATCACACTTTAAGGATACTCTAATATATTACGATAGAAATTCACATTACCCTTGGTATTCGGTATCTTTTTTTTATATTTCATAATATTTTACAAATTACACACCTAATCTATTATGGAAAATACTAAAGGATTTATTTTAGCTGAACGACTTAAACTAGGCCAGATAGATGCTTATGAATACCTAATGGATACCTACTACCAAAAGCTTTGTGCTTATGCCTATACCTTAACCAATGACCATTCTGATGCTGAGGATTTGGTCCAAAATGTATTCGCTAAACTTTGGTTCAAGCGTAGAAAAATAAATCCAGAATTATCAATTAAAAGTTTTCTATATAAATCTATATATAATGAATTCGTTGACCTTTATCGAAAAAATAAAAACGTTACAAAGCTAGAATTGAAATATTTGGAGACGCTGGAAGCCTATGTTGAAACAGAGCCGGAAAATTTGGAGAAATTAATATCCAAAGTTTACGAGGTTATAGATAAATTACCGCCCAAATGCAGGGAAATATTTTTAATGAATAAAAAAGAAGGTCTTACGAACATAGAAATTTCAGAACATCTTAATATATCGATAAAAACAGTAGAATGGCATATCTCTAAAGCTTTTAAACAGCTTAAAGAAATTCTTAGTTCTAATACTCAAACACTCTTATTCCTCGTGTTTGGTAGTACAGATCCCACTGCAAAAGGGTAATGTTCGAGCAATATTTATTGAAATCCAGAATGTATTATTCTATTAGTAAGCATGTCATATACATCCTTTTGCATGGTCTGGTTTGCTTGTTATCTTGGGACTGGACTTGTAACAAAAAGTGGATAATTAGAGAAGAGTCCTGCAGCCGATTTTTGGTTATACATTTCGTTTTCAAAGTTAATTCAAACAACAAACACGCTTTTTCTCATAGCCTAATCAAATGTAGTAAGCCCAAACTACATTTTGAAAATCAATCCAGACCTATTCGATAGAGCGATTGATTAATTACATGCATTTTTTCGGTGTCCATTTTTATGATTTCCCTATCATAGGTTATAAGTCCGTTAATTTCTCCCTCTACATCGGTTGTTTGCGTATAAATAGCTGCGGCTAAGCCTTTTTTAATTAAAGGTGGGAACTCATCTATTAACATTTTATATGACTTCAATAGTTCTTCCCTGCCGGTCAAAGTTCGATACCCCCAATTATTTTTATTTTGCCAAAGATGACCTTCCATAGGTAAGCCCAATCCTCCGAATTCACCAAGAATTAATACCCGGTCTTTCATAATTTCAGGAGCGTGAAGTGCGACTTCTGGCATTCCTGGACCAGGATAACGATGCTCATCCACAGTATGCCCAGCTGGGAAAAAATTTCCACCACTGGGGCCATTAACGAGACGAGAGCGGTCATAATCCATCGTCCAGTTGATAGTATTCACCGTATTGAACTGCCCCCAAGCTTCGTTGAAGGGAACCCACATTACAATTGAGGGATGGTTGTAATTAGCATCAATTATAGCCTTCCATTCTTGATAGTACTGATGTGCCGATTGGGCAGACCTATTCATTTCTCTTCCATCATATCCCGAAGGTCCTCGCCAGTCCGCACTTTTATCGCCATTGGGCATATCTTGCCAAACCAACATGCCAATCTTATCGCAATGGTAATACCATCGGGCAGGCTCAACCTTTACATGCTTTCTTATCGTATTGAAGCCTAACTGTTTGGTCACTTCAATATCATACCTCAAGGCCTCATCGGTTGGGGCTGTATATAGTCCATCAGGCCACCAATCTTGATCTAAAGTACCGTAATGAAATAACACTTCATTGTTGAGCAATATACGCGAATGGCCATTCGCGTCTTTATTTATGGAGATTTTACGCATTCCGAAATAGCTTTTGACTTTGTCCATTGTCTTGCCGCCCTTTGATAGGGCAATTTCAATATCATACAGAAAGGGACTGTTTGGCGACCATAATTTTGGATTTTCAATCTTCAATTCAACAACTTTACCAAAAAATCCCCTACCTGAAGCAACTTTTTCAACACCTTCATAGATGTTGAATTCAAGGGTATGATCTTTACTAAGGTTTCTATCTCCCTGAACTGCTATCATTACTTTATCGGTATCTATGTCGGGAGTAATCCTAATCGATTGAATGAAACTCTTTGGAACGGGTTCCATCCACACGGTTTGCCAAATACCAGAGACCGGCGTATACCAAATGCCATTTGGTTCGGTCACCTGTTTACCTCTTGCTTGGGTTCCATCACTAGTGGGATCCCAAACACGAACGATTAATTCCTGTGGACCAGAACTGTTTAGTGCATGGGTAATGTCGAATGTAAAAGGGTCATAACCACCTTGATGCATCCCTATTTTTATTCCATTAACAAAAACAATAGCTTCCCAATCTATTGCACCAAAGTGTAGTAGCACACGATCATTTTTCCAATTAGAAGGGATTTCAAGAGTCCTTCGATACCACAATATCTCATTTTTGGATATTCTTTTTTGAACTCCAGAAAGCCGTGATTCGATGGCAAAAGGCACCAAGATCTGACCATCGAAATCTGTAGGTATATTTGACTCCTGTTGTACGTTATATTGCCATAAGCCATTTAAGTTCTTCCATTCTTTTCTGACCATTTGAGGGCGTGGATATTCGGTTAGGGCATTTTCAGCACTAACTTCCTTAGCCCATCTAGTTTGAATACGTTCTGTATTTGCATCTTGCTTCTCTTGGGAATAACAAATACCACCCAATAAGTAAAAAATGATCACTACATAAAATTTGTCCTTGCTCATGGAGATTTAAGAAATTTCTTGGTTGGTTTACAATCTTGAGTGTAGTTATAAAACTAAATATTTTATCGATTACTCTGTGGTTTAAGATAATATACAATTGTAATAAAATCTTATATCAATCTTTTTTCCTCTAACGATTTTCTTAGCTTGGTCTGATTTTCCCAAAACCTGTCTTCTATTTTTTGCATGACCTCCTCAAAATCTTGATATCTTTTTAAGGGTTTCATAATTGGGTCCATCCGCATAAATAACAAAATCCAATATTGGTAATTATCTTGAGATGCAAAAATATTGAGCTGTTTGATTGCTTGGTCATATTTACCCTCTCGTGCATACTTCAAGGCCATACTGGCGCTCTTATAGATAGATTCATCCTTTTCACAATAATCTGCGTAATCCTTAAAAAAGTCTACTGCTTTTGCTTTCAAACCCATCTTTTCATAAACGAAACCGATCTTGATATCTTCCTGAGGGTAACTATCTATCTCTAATTTTTCTTTTGCATCGACAAATTTTTTAAAGTATAAAAAGGCATTATCATAGTCCTCTTGGTAATAATAAAAATTGGCAACTTCTTGTAATATGTCCAGGCGGGTAGTATCCTTTTGCAAATTTTGCTCCAGTAACTTTGTAGCGCGCTCAATATCGCCGTTTTTAGCAAATAGAATCATTGCCTTCAAATAGGGGGCATAATAATTATCCGGGGCATAGTCCAAAGACTTATTTATAGCGGTTAAAGCTTCTTCAACAAAACCAGTTTGAATAAGTGCATGGCTTAGGTTCAAGTAGGTATAACTTTTGGCAATAGAATCATCGGCGGCTATATCTAACTGCACACCCAATAGTGCATATTTAAGGTGCTTTGCCGTATCAGGAATGTTATTGGCGTATAAAAGGGCCAATACTTTGACTACTGCAGATGAATTCGGATTGTACTCCAGGGCCTTTTCTAAATGGGGAAGTGCCAAGCGATATTCCTCGTCATATATATAATATAAAGCCTTTGCAATTAGACTTATGTCTGATTTGGGATCATATAGCAGTGCCTTGTCGGCATAATTATTTATTTGCTCCTTGTATTGTTTCTGGTTTTGAAGCATGTCCAAATAATAATACGATATTGAAATATTGGCATAGGCCAGTGCAAATTTTGGGTCCTCTCCAATCGCTTCTTCAAATAACGGAATGGCTTCTTTATACCCTTCTATCGTTCTTTTGTAGAAGAATGAAAGTGCTTTGAGGTAGTAATCATAGGCGATAAGATTGTCAGTGGGTTTTTTCTCGATTTGTTCCAATTCGGCAGGTGTTACAACAACCTCAATGGCAGCTGCAATTTTTTGCGCAACTTCATTTTGTAAAGCGAATACATCACTAACTTTATGGCTATATTGTGCTCCCCAGATACGTTTATCACTTGTAGCCTCGATCAATTGAACATTCAGTAAAACCTGATCACCGACCCGTTGTCCACTTCCTTCCACGAGGTAATTTACATTCAGTTCTTCAGCAATTTCTGTTATCCCCTTTTCTGTATTCCTATATTTCTCAACCGATGTTCTACTGATAACGCGAAGGTCTTCTATCTTTTGAAGGTTGCCTAGTGCAGATTCCATCAGCCCGTTTACAAAATAAAGGTTGGTCGAATCGTTACTTTCGTTCTTGAAGGGTAAAACTGCTATGGATTTTTCAGGCTTAACCTCTGAAGTGACATTTGATTTGTTTAGAAACAGAAAGACTACTGCTAGTAGTATCAACAATACCGTCCCGACCGTCCACCATAGATTTCGCTTTAACAAATGGGGTCTAACTTCTTCCTGTTCCATTTCTACTTCCAACGACCCTTTCCCTACCTCGCCAGGTGAAAGGCCGTAGTGTTCCCGAAAGCATTTAATAAAATAAGAAGTACTACCAAAACCTACCTGATATGAGATTTCAGAAACCGTCAATGAATTTTGCCTTAGCAGCTCCATCCCTTTTTGTAAACGGACTTGTCGAATAAATTGACTTGCAGAAAGAAAGGTATTTTTTTTAATTTTTCGGAGCAGACTTGAACGGCTCATATCCATAACCTCTGCCAGTTCTGAAACACCGAATTGTTCATTGGAAAGATTCTTCAAAACGATTCCTTCCGCCAGCTTAATAAATTCCGGTTCAATATTCGGTGTGTTCGACATGGTTTTGGTTGCTATTAACGAAAGTAGAGAATTATATAAATACTTACGAGAACACCCTTAGCCGATTTGTTGATAAAATACTTGTTTGCGTCATATTTGATACTTCTGCGCCATATTTTTCATGGACTAAGAAAAACTTTATACAATCTACCGCATAGCTTATAAGCCTTGCCATACAGTTCATTCCATCTTTGTAGAAGCAAAATTTAAACTAAATAATTAAAAATCAAAATCATGAAATCTAAGATGCACGAATACCTTTTAGAATTAAATAACAAAGCCATGAGTCAAAAACTAAAAATCACTTCTTTAAAAAATCTAGTCTACATTTCGTTTGTTCTTATTCTATTCACCGCTTCATGCGCTGAGTCGAATCACAAGTTTAAAAATCAAGCCGCTACCAAAGTCGAATCAAAGACCATTATTGAGGTGCCACAAATGGATATGCAAACGGCAATAGTATCAGATAATCGAGAGGTTGTTAAACAGCATATTGAAGCAGGAACTGATCTTAACAAAAAAGACGCCATGAGCGGTTCTACTCCTTTAATCACTGCCGCGAGTTTTGGCAAAATCGATATTGCCAAAGCGCTTATAAATGCAGGGGCAGATTTAAGTGCCAAAAATAATGATGGTTCTACTGCGTTGCATGTAGCTTCTTTCTTTTGTCGTGTAGAGATTGTACAAGCATTAATTGATGCGCAGGCCGATAAAACGGCACTAAATAATTTCGGCGCCACTGCACGCGAGACGGTTATGGGGCCTTTTGAAGAACTAAAACCCATCTATGAAATGCTACAACAACAATTAGGACCATTAGGTTTACAGATTGATTTAACAGAAATCGAAAAAACACGTCCGGTTATTGCGATGATGTTACAATAATTTAGCTAAATCTCCATTCAAATGAAAACAGAAAGAAGATATGATATCGATTGGCTAAGGGTCATTGCCATTGGTTTATTACTAATCTATCATATCGCCATAATTTTCCAGCCATGGGCGATGTTCATAGGTTTTATAAAGAGTGAAGAAGCGCTTGAGGTAGTATGGAAACCCATGACCATGCTAAACGTATGGCGAATTCCGTTTTTGTTCTTCGTATCGGGAATGGGGCTCTTTTTCGCCATGAGAACACGCAACTTTAAGCAATTACTTCTAGAGCGGAGTAAACGAATTTTGTTGCCCTTCGCTTTTGGTATCGTAGCGATTACTCCATTGCATATGTTCATTCTTCAGAAATACTATCATATGCCTTTGGGGTATTATCCACATCAAGGCCATTTATGGTTCTTAGGAAATATTATGGTTTATGTGGCGCTGCTTTTGCCGGTTTTTATCTATATGAAGAAGCATAAGAACGGTAAAATCAGAAGTGTTTTATCCACTATCATGAGCCATCCCTTTGGCCCCTTGTTGATATCCCTATTTTTTGTCATTGAGGTTTTATTGGTAAACCCCCAATTGTTTGCATTGTATGCACAGACTTGGCATGGATTTTTCAATGGGTTTCTTGCTTTCTTTTTCGGTTTCCTTTTAGTGTACAGTGGAAAAACATTTTGGCAGACGGTTTTGAAATGGAGATGGTTGTACTCAAGTTTTGCCATCATTCTTTTCGGAATAAGACTCAAGCTATTCGCTACTGAAGCACCAGGCTATCTCATGGCCATTGAATCTAATTGTTGGATTTTTGGGATGTTCGGTTTTGGTTATAAATATTTGAACAAACCAAGTGGGGCATTAAGCTATTTAAGCCAAGCTGCTTATCCCGTTTATATTATACATATGTTTGTCTTATATACCGGTGCTATGCTCATACTACCTTTAGCAATACCGGTGACGTTAAAATTAATAAGTGTTATAGCTTATACCGGTTTATCGTGCTACCTCATTTTTGAGTTCATCATTAAAAGGATTGGTTTTGTAAGACCTTTGTTCGGACTGAAATGGAACTATAACCAACCCTTAAAATTCAAAAATATTAAAGAACCCGTCAAACCAATTAGTGAACAAATAACAAAGTAAACTAGTTACCCCCTATGAAAAAAACAAAACAAGTACTCAGAATACTATTCATTCTTGTGAGCATAAGCTCTTTATATTTTGTACCCTGGATACTGGTGAAGGCTTGGATATTACCATTACCTGAAACCGTTCAGGAACAATTAAATGAAGGAATCGATCACGGATTTGATGGCATGATCGTTTACGTGGACCAAGCAGGGAAGCCACCAGAACTGTATGCGGCAGGCTGGCATGACCGAAAAAAGAAAATACCTGCCTATCCTCAAGCCCTTTTTAAGATTGCGAGCATTACCAAATTATATATTGCGGTGTCCGTCGCCAAATTAGTGAAAGAACAACGTTTATCGTTGAGTACAACTCTTGCAGAATACGTTCCTGAACTTGCAGATCGAATTGAAAACGCAGATAGAATCACCTTAAGAATGATGGTACAGCACAGAAGTGGGATTCCTAATTTTGTAGAACACCCTGATTATTGGACAAACCCACCAAAAAATAAACAAGAAACACTTGAATATGCATTGGATCTACCAGCAGATTTTGAACCGGATGAAGATTTCGGTTATTCGAACACAAATTATCTGTTGATTTCCGACCTTATTGATAAAACACTAGGGTATCCCCATCAAAAATATATCAAAAAAGAAATTTTAACACCCCTAGAACTCCACCATACCTTCGGTTCGCTTAGTGAGGTGAATATAGACAGTGTTATGAGTGGATATTATGTTGGTGTTGAAGAAGACCTTAAAACAGAAGATACAGGTTTAATGCTAGCTACGGCAGAAGATGTGGGAATGTTCTTGAGGGCACTTAACAATGGTTCGGTGTTCAATGAAGGGGAACAGGAAATCTATTCTTCCATTTACGAGTACGAACATACGGGTCTGCTTCCTGGTTATCAAAGTTTTGCAAAATACCATGAAGACATCGATACTGTGGTAATCCAATTTAATAATACCACCAACTTTGATGGCTATGACTGGAATTTAGCTGAAATCCTCTATAATCGCATAGTTAAAATAGTGAGAAGAAGAAAGAACAAAATTGAATAATGGATGCATAAACCTTTGGTGAAATCTAAAAATAAGACCATGAACAAAGTATCTTTCCTACGGGAATTTATGGAAGAAATCTGGAATAAAAAGGATTTTGATAAAGTTGAGCACTATGTTCATTCAGAATATACTATTCATCTTGACACAAGTGATCCATGGGAAGGAAAAACCTTAGACCATTCCGAATTTAAAGAACGGTTGAAATTTTCATTCAACTCATTCCCAGACATGAATTTTGAAATAACATCTGCTATTCCAGAAGAAAATCACGTCGCAATAACGTGGATTCTTACGGGAACAAATCTTGGAATGATAGGAGCATATTCGCCAACTAAAAAATCCATCAATACAAAAGGAATGACCATTTATCATTTTAAGGACAATCTCATAAACGGGCATACCCAAGTTTTTGACAGAGTAACCGTAATGAAACAATTAGGCTTCATATAACATGAAAATAAAAAAAGTTGCTTAAAGCCGTATATCAATTAAAAGTAGGTGGCGCTATTAAGCATTTTTAGATTGTTTTGAAATTTCATGAAATTAAAAATTGTCACCTTACGAGTTGATAATCAAAATGGGAATATTGATTTTATGCCGAACGACATCTAAAGTGGTTCCGAAGATTACATCTTTTATGCCTTTATGACCATGTGCTCCCATGACTAAAAAATCGATTTCTTCAGCAATTACTATTTTTGCAATTTCCAACGGTGCATTGCCAAACCCAATTTTATGATTGGCCGTATAGCCCAATTGTTCAAGTCTTTGTTCATACTTTTCTAGACCTTCGATATCTCTTTTCGTTTCATGGTCCATAGAACTTTTTCCGAGGTAACGCGCTGCGGCACTCTCCACAATATGTATAAATGTATAGGTGCTCGATTTTCCTCCCTGTGAAAGCGCATTTTGAATAATGCGTTCATCGTTTCCAGAAAAATCAATGGTAATACCAATGTGCTTATAGGTTATTAAAGTCCCTTCCATAAACTTTCCTGCTTCGCCATGCGGTAATTGACGGCGTGACTTTGGTATAGCTTTGAGAAACGGATAAATAAAAATATAGCCTAACAGAATGAGGCAACCCAAAGCAATCGGAATTACAACCGTATAAATGACAACTAAATTCGATGCCGAGGCGGTTTGTACCCATCCCGTAATCTCCCCGATCACTAAACTGATATTAAGGTAAACAATGATTGCGGCACTGCCCCATGCGATGATTTTAACCCATGGTTTTATGGTGAATTCTTTCATCAATTTCTTATCTGAATTAAAATGGATTAATGGAATTACCGCAAAACCCAATTGAAGACTAAGAACGACCTGACTTAATACCAAAAGACTTCCTAAAGCATCTTCCCCAAAATATAAGATGGTGAACATAGCAGGTACAATAGCCAAGAGCCTTGTGATTAAACGACGTAACCAAGGCTGGATCCTTAGGTTCAAATGTCCTTCCATCACAATCTGTCCCGCAAGTGTACCCGTAATCGTGGAACTTTGTCCTGCAGCGATCAAAGCTATGGCGAAAAAAGCAGGTGCAATACCGCCAAAAAGATTTTCAAGTAGTTTTGAAGCATCTTGGATCTCGGCGACATTATAATAGCCATTCATATAAAAGGCCGCACCGGCAAGGACTAATATGGCGGCGTTCACAAAAAAGGCCAAATTAAGGGCAATCGTAGTATCGATAAAATTATATTTAATGGCCTTTTTTATTCCTTTAAAAGAACGGTCAATTTTTCGTGTCTGTACCAAAGAGGAGTGTAGGTATAGATTATGTGGCATTACGGTAGCACCAATGATACCTATGGCAATGTAAAGGGAATCCTCATTTAATTCAGAAGGGATAAAACCTTTCATTACATCTCCATAAACAGGTCCTGTAATGAACATCTCTATTACAAATGATATTCCGATTATAAAAACGAGGCTGACAATGAAAATTTCCATGAACCGCATGCCTCTTTTGAAGAGATAGAGCAATAATAGGGTATCGAGAGCTGTTAAACCGACTCCCCATATCATAGGCAATCCAAAAAGAAGGTTAAGACCAATGGCCATACCAACGATTTCGGCCAGGTCACAGGCGGCAATCGCCAATTCGGCAATGATGTACAGGGGAATATTGGCCCATTTGGGATAGGCATTTTTGGAGGCTTGGGCAAGATCAAGACCTTGTACGATCCCCAAACGTGCACTCAAAGATTGCAATAAAAGGGCTATAAGATTCGACATAAGCAACACCCAAATCAATTTATAGCCAAACTGTGAACCACCTGCGATATCGGTAGCCCAATTACCGGGATCCATATACCCGACACTGACCAAATAGGCAGGTCCTAAAAAAGCGGCAATCTTACGCCAACCTTTTTTATCCGTCCTTACCGAGGCATGAACCTCACTTAGCGATTCTGATGACATCATTTAAATTTGTACACCAAACTAACAACAAATGCATAGACAAAAGTATTAGGAACTTAATTTTTTTTATAGAATAAAAGCACTAAATTTTTAGTAGCTGCTTCCATTTATTCTATAAGACTATTTCTTCTTCTAGATGCTGCAAAGCCCTCTCCTAGGTTAGTTACGGGTACTTCGCCCTATAAGTTTTTTATCGGAAGGCCTTCGTATTTTTTGAGCGTAGTTCATTGAGCATACAAACGCTCAATATTTTTGATTTTTCGCCTAACCAATGGTGATAACATTTCATAGCAACCACTTTCGTTCTACTTTAACCTTAGGTTGTTATTGTAATACCTGTCTGAGGGGGAAATATGCCCTCTTCTTTGTCGTTATCCGGTTTCATGAAGCACTTGATGATTTTGTCTCGTGCTAATTTTTTTCACGTGACTTCTAAAATTAGAATTAGAAAATTCTAATTTAACAAAGGCCACAAGAACTTTTACCAATGGTATTTTATCAACCTAAATTTTAAATTAGGATCTACTACCTTAAAATCAATTTCACCTGCCCCTTAAAAAGGATTTACAAAGACAATGATTTAGAACGCGAACCCTACAGTAAATATAATTCGGTTGGTTTCTTTACTCACATAATAGCCCGCATTCGCGGTCAAGGCATTAAAACCGTTGATAAAAATCGAACCTCCAAAATTATTATGCCATTTTTGCGATTCATCACCTTCAGCCCAGACCCTACCGTAATCAAAACCTGTGGTAATTCCCATACGAATCGGAACAAAACTGGTTCTGAATTTTGCAAGGCCAATACGTAAATCAGTACTGTGGTAAAATGCAGTGTTTCCATTAAAACGCTCATTACGAAACCCACGTAAACTATTGTTTCCACCAACTATAGCACCGTGGTAAAACTCGTAATCTCCCCCAAAATTCATATGAGCACCCAATTTCATCGCTAAAACAACGATGCCACTCGGGTGTAAAGGATAATCAATAGAGAGTGTTGGCTTCAGGTAACTAAAACTATTATTAAAGGTTTTGTCGATATTGGTTTTATAACCTGCCGTAAGGTCAACCTGATAGCCTCTTCTTGGGTAGGCAATTAGCGGGTCTTTATTCTTGTATTGAAAATTAGCTTCGCCGCCCACATAGTGCTGATTATTGAATACATCATTGTCTTGGGTGAAAAGATTAGCGGTAACGTCACTTTCATCGTATTCAACACTAATGGACTCTAAAGAAGGACCTACCTCAAATTGAAGTCCGTCGTTACGATACATCAACGAAGGCCTAACCTTCCATTGTTGAATTTTAACACGGTTAAAATCCCTATCTACCGCATCGTCATCATAGATAGTTCCATTACCCGTACCAAAGTAATTGATTACATAATTGGGACTCGTGAACCCTGCATCCAGTTTAAAATTCCAATTATAAAAAACGTGTGCAAACTCACCGGTATAATTCACTTCAATTCCGCTTGTGGCCGAATAAAATTGGGCAGTTACCATGTGCTTTGATGAAAAAGGATTGTTCGCTAATCCCTTTATCGTATAGGTATCGCGAAAACCTGCTTTGAAACCAGCGTCTGGATCATACCCGATACTTGGTAAAATGGTATTGGCGTGAAGTTTACGTTTATCCGCATCATAATTATTAATATCATAACTATCTACTAGCCATTTATGGATGTTTTTTTGTTCGAAGGTGTTTTCTTTGCTCTTATAATCGAAAACCTTTGCTTTTTGTTTGTTTTCAAAATCGTAAATGTCATTATCCTCGCCACCTAGAATTTTGAGATCAATAAGATGATTTCCGTCCCCTTCCACTACGAATTCGTCTTCGCCGTTCAACCCATACATCCAAATTTCTTTAGTGAGGTCCTTTTTAAAGGTATGGTCGTACACCAAGCTATCTTCAGCATTAATTTTAATAGTAGTGACCCCATTAGGTTTACGGGTAATCAGGAATTTATCATCTTCTTCCGTTCCCAAAATAATCTGATGTCTATTTAAAAAATCATAATATTCCTTAGCGATTTCACCCAAGTTTTCGCGTCTTGCTTTCAGTGTTTTTATAATGTTCGCTACACTTTTGTCCTGAACTGATTCTGGCAAGGTTTTAAAAGCGGCATCAATGGTTTCATCGGTCAATGTTCTTTGAATGAAATGCACCTGTTTCTGCCAGGCTTCCCAATCTGAATTTTTGATGACCGCTTGATCCAACGGATAAGCAGAAAGCGTCAGCCATTTTATACTACTCACTTCCTCTTCATAGGTCTGCATTTTCCGAAGAAGAATGGCTCCCGCTTTAAGAAGTTTAACAAAAACTCCATCATATTTAGGGAAAGCCTGATCTCGATCACGGCGTATCACCTCATACCGCGTAGTCCCATCTGTCTGCTCATGAGCTCCCCAACGCCATTGATCAAAATGACGGTCCCAGTCACCAATAAGAAGGTCCATAAGACGCTCTTTAAGGTACAGGTCTTCATCTACATAATCTTTCTTTGACTCTTGCAGTTTATCGATCAGGTCGCTAGTGCTGATAATGTCATCTGGTTTCCCGAACAATTCCAGATCTTTGTTTTCGTCTCCCGCATGTGTTTCTAGCATATATAATTTATCACCATAATCTTCATTAAAAATTCCGATTCGTTCCTGTTTGGGCAGGTAGTACAACTTAGGTTCGGCATTAAGAATATTAAGGCTGTCAAAGATAGGATTCAATGCAAAATTGGCATAAGGGTGTGCAGTGGTATAAAAGTCCTGCACCATATCTTCTACCACGGTATCCTCTATATAATCTTCCACATAATAATTTGCAATGCTCGATTGAATAAAACGGGTAGCACTTTTGCGCACTTCACGAGCGGTATATTCATGTTCATTGTCATCAATTAGGCGTAAGGAGCGTGACTGACTGCCACCCCCCTCAGAGATGGCGTGAATATTTCCCGATAATTCATTTAGATTCAGGACCGGCACTTCAACCTCTTTACTATACACTTGACGATAATGGTCTCCAAAAAACCAACGGTAGAAACCACTTTTATCCGTTTCTTTCTTTGTATAAATAGACGCTTTAAAAGTATCTCCGTAATTAAAATCTTTATGAAGATTTACTTCATCAATAGTTGTTTGCTGACGGTGGATAGCTTTCTCGAACAACTTTTGGGTGGTACCATCTTCCGTAGAAAAGAATTCAACACGTGAGCTATTATCTTCATAAACCGTTAATCTGGCGAAACCATGGGTAGCTTTGGTGAAAAGTATTTCATCACCATCGGAATTTTTTGCGCTCTTTAATTTTCCTGTTGCAGCACCACTGATGATTTGCGGTATACCATCATCATTTATATACTGCATGTTCTTATCACTTCCTGAAACAAAAATCACATCAGGAAATTGCTCGGCCAACGACTCCAATTGATTACGGAATTTACTACGTTCCGCACTGAAGAAATCCTCCTTTTGAGTTCCTCCAATGGTTTCCAAAAAGTTACGTTTTGATTCGCTCAATATCGGGTGATGTAACGCCACGATCAGGGTTTTGTTCTGCTCGTCTTTAAGATCGTCCTTAAACTTAATGAAGAAATCTTTACGTGTTTTTATAGCACAATCATTATTAATATAGATATGATCATCCCAATCCTCTAAAAACCATTGGGAGTCGATCATTAAAAGTTCTACATTATCAGTATCTAAATCCTCTATTTCACGCACACAGCCATCATTTGGCCAGAATTCTGCCTTGCTGTTATCTTGAATAAAGGACTCCATATCGTCAAGCGCATTATGTCCGTCTTTATTCCATTCGTTGGTGCCCGGAATAAAAATGATATTCCCATTGAATTTTTTCAACGGATCCAGTAAGGTTTTCCTAAGATGCCCCTTAACCTTCTCCCGCTTTTTTTTGTTCTCTGGAAAGCCCTTTTTCGTAATATTCCCCAGCGCTAAAAAGGTCGCTTTGGCATCGTTCTGAGACATGTTTGAAATAGCTTCTAAAATTTCGGTGGAATACTGACTGTCATCAACACCTGTGTTTCCGGTGAGGTAAAACACTTGCGAAACATCATTTTGCTGAGCGTTGATTAAAGTACTCGTGAAAAATACAGTGAGGAATAGCGGATAAATATATAAGGGAATTCTCAATAGATAATGGTATTTTATATTTTAAAAGGCAAAGTTTGTAAAAATGAAATCAATTAAGGTGCGGTTCTCGCGATAGAACAATTAATAACAGTAAATAAACAAATTTCAAGTAATATCTGCCAAAGGTAGTTTGTTCTAACAAATAACTACGTTAAAGGAAAATTGAACTTCAATGGGTTGTAATTGTTAAGATTTTCTATGAGTTTATTGGAATAAGAAAACAAGCATAGCGAACTGCTTAGAAGAAAATCACACGGCTATTAATCGAACCAATTCAAGTACGTTAATCTTATCGATGAAGGTTACAACAAACATTTTTAAAGAAAATCATTTCAATTTATGAGCTTGCCATCCCTCCTCTCGACCTAAGTGATGAACCTGCGAAGAAGAGTTCAGCTCTTTATGCATACTCCCATTTTAGCTTATGCCCACAATTAACGTAACCAATTGGTTCTAGAGAAGTCTTTTAGTGGCTGTAAAAGTAATGATTAGAATTTCCATAGACGGTTATAACCTTTTTATCCATTTTTCAACTAGAAATCTTATCTGTAAAATGTTCTTAATGAGAACCCGTTTAAAAAACAATCCTAAAAGTTTATGACTTCGTTTGAACCTATTAGGGTTGTTCATCAAAAAAATAAATCGAAATGAAATTTCAAACACCAATGTAGTACTGAGCGGTAAAACGTTTAATGCCAATTTCCTTTTTTAACTGTTACGGCTCAATCAAAGGAGATTTATTTCACTCTCTACTGATTTTTTATTCCAAAAAACTTGTAATCTTATTTTTATAAGGTACAAAACATGTTGTAAGGGAGAAAAATATGCCATTAAACATCTATATTTGAGGGTATAAGGAATATATGATAATCATTGTACTTCATAAGTACCAACCGATAATTTTTTGGTAGAACCATTTTCAAAAATCAGTCAAAACTTCATACCAGAAAATAAATTATATGAATATGATCTTAAGGCATGGTCTATACAATTTGAAAGATACTTAAGGTTCACTTTACTGCACAAAGACATTTAAAACCATCATACCAAGTTAAAAAGACGAAAAAATGTTCAAAAAAATGTTCGAAAGACATAATGCAATTATGTTATTGATTGATGTGAAAACAGGTTTAATTCTCGATGCAAACCCTTCGGCAATTAATTTCTATGGCTATGAAAAAGCCGAACTGTGTTCAATGAAAATTGATGATATCAACATGCTATCTTCAGAACAAGTTTCACTAGAACGCACTAACGCAGTAAAAGAGGAAAGAAATCACTTTATTTTCCCGCATAAATTAGCTAACGGTGAAATACGGACAGTTGAAGTTCATTCTTCACCAATAGAATACAAAGGGGAACGAATATTATTTTCAATATTATATGATATTACCGACCGAAAAAAAGCGGAACAAGCACGTTTAGATAGTGAAAAACAACAAAAGGAAATAAATATCACTAAAGACAAATTGTTCTCTATCATTTCACACGATTTAAGAAGTCCGTTTAATAGCATCTTAGGTCTTTCTGAATTATTGAGCTTGAATACTGCAAACAAGAATATTGAAGAAGTTGAAAATATTGCTAAAATGATACACACATCCTCAAAAACCACACTTGTTTTACTTGATAATTTACTTGATTGGGCAAGATCACAAACAGGGCAAATTAAATTTGAGCCAGTAACCCTAAAATTAAAACCAATCGTGTTAGAAATATTCGAAATACTAAGCACAACTGCGAAAAGCAAGGATATATCCCTGAACTATAATCAATCTATCGATCTTAAGGTATATGCCGAAGAGAACATGCTTAAAACAATATTACGTAACCTGATCTCGAATGCCATTAAATTTACTGGAACGAACGGTAAAATTAATATTGAAGCAGTAGGCAAACATAACTTTGTCGAAATCACGGTTTCAGATAACGGAATTGGTATTAAAGAAGATATTAAGAACAGATTATTTAAAGTTGGTGAAAATGTAACAACGACAGGAACGGTAGACGAAAAAGGATCAGGTTTAGGTCTAATTATTTGTGAAGAATTTGTGGTAAGACACGGTGGAAGAATTTGGATAGAAAGCGAAGTCGGAAAAGGTAGTTCATTTAAATTTACGTTACCATTTCCTAAAAAAAACTGATATCGACCTACTTGAAGTCCTCCTAAGACATAGTCCGATAATCCACCTCAAATGAATTACATCAAGGGTGCCACTGTATAAATGACCAAGACCTCAACCCCTTATTTAAGGGTTTCTTATTTAACTGTTTTTTTTTGCCTTACTCAAAATAGGAAAGTTCTCAGTTTAAAAGTCGGCGGGAGTAAATTCGCTCTTCGTCTTATGGACCATAAACTATAAGACCACCACTCTACTGGATTCATTTAAAATCCAACATAGTTAAACGTTACTGGAAAACAATTGTTTTTTAAGAAAATAGTAAGATTGAACCCTGTAGAAGATAGCACATCTGCTGTTAGTGCTTATTACGACTTGATGTAATTTCTTTAACTCATCAACCTGACGGTACCTTAAAAGGCCGGGTACTATTTTTAAACCATAGTAGAACTTATTTTTATGGCAATTGAATTCCATCAATAAAATAGGTTATTCTTGTAAAACCCGATAACCTCATCGATGAAATAGACAAAACACCTTAACTTTGCGGAATAGTTTGCATTTATTTTATGGTTGCGGGATGCTTTTAAGACACAAAAATCCTAAACCAAAATAAACTATAAAACGGTTACCTATTGAATTGGTAACAAAAAAATCAGAGTAGGTTATGTTCAGTTTCTTTACTAAAAAACATTTTTTAATAGACGATTTAGACGGCTTCATTGATATTCATAATCATATCCTCCCTGGTATTGATGATGGCGCAAAAAGCGTTGAGGATGCTATTGAACTTATCAAATGCTTTGGCGAATTTGGGGTTAAAGATTTCATTTGCACCCCTCATATAATGGAAAATTATTATCCTAATAATCCTAATACGATAACGAAATCACTTGCATTGCTTCAAAATGGTTTGAAAATGAGCAATTTAGACCATATCAATATTCAAGCTGCCGCTGAGCATATGATCGATTCAGGTTTTGAAAAACTGGTTGATGAAAATAATATAATGCCGCTTTCGAAGAGCTATATTTTAATCGAGATGTCCTATTTACAAGCTTCGATTAATTTCAATAATGCCATTGACAAAATAAAGGAGAAAGGCCTATTTCCAATTTTTGCGCATCCTGAGCGATATTCCTACTTCCATTATAGTTTAGGAGAATACAAAAAACTAAAAAACAAAGGGCTGCTCTTCCAATTGAATTTATTGTCGCTAGGGGATTATTATGGAAGCGATGTGCAAAAAATAGCGAAAAGTCTATTAAATAATAATTTAATAGACTTTGCCGCAAGTGACGTTCATAAATTGTCTCAACTAGAAAACTTAAAAAAAATAAGCCTCGATACGAAGACCATCAAAAATTTAAAGCCAATACTGGAAAAAACAATATATAATTTTAAATAAGTAATGGTTTAAAATTTCCACCACTTTTTACTGGTTTTACCATAGCCATAACCATACTTACCTCCGTAACCAAGATTTTCAAGGCTTACATCGTTCACAACAAACGAAATACCCTTTAACTTTCCTTCATCACGAAGGTTAAGGGGGAATTTTACAGCTGCTTCATCTGTAATACCGGCCCTAGTAACGTAAATAACGTGATTGGCAAAAGGTGCTATCAATAAGGTATCACTAACCACCATCATCGGCGCAGTATCCACAATTACATAATCATAAAGTTCAGAAACCTCAGCTAATAAATCTGAAACCCTAGAACTCATCAATAGTTCAGATGGATTTGGTGGAATTTTACCTGAATAGATAACATCTATAGTATTATTATGCACTAACATTGGACGAATGATATCATTTACAGATAAAGATTCATCTAATAAATATTCAGTTAAACCCGCGTCTTTATTTCGTGTTGGAGATTTTAACTTATCTACAGAATCTCCACTAAAGAAGGAGTATAACTTGGGATTACGCACATCTGCACCGACCAAGAGTACTTTCTTTTCGGTACTTGCCAAAATCATGGAGAGGTTCGTAGAAACAAAGGTCTTTCCTTCACCAGGCGTACTTGAGGTAACGAATACCACATTGTTCTTGTTTTTATCACTAGCGCGTTTGGTCTTGATCAAAAAGTCCAAATTGGCTCGTATAATACGCAGTGCTTCGGCTAGAACAGAACGGTCATCGTTGATAATAATTTTACTCTCCTTTTTACTAAGTGTGGGTAACTCGCCAAGTACCGGAACATCTTTGGTTAGCGCTTCCAGAGAATGCTTATTATGTATTTTGGTATCCAATTGACCCTTACCGTAGATAACGCCAAAAGGAAGTAGCAACCCAAGTATTAAAGCAGCGAGGTACATAATTGCCTTTTTGGGTTTTACAGGAGTTGGACTAGATACAAAGGCATCATCAATTATATTAGATTTCGGGGCTGCCGACGCAAAAGCAATTTGTGACTCTTCCCTTTTCTGCAACAAATAAAGGTAAAGTGATTCTGTAGTTTCCTGCTTCCTGGTAATATTTCGTAATTCCCGTTGATTTTCAGGTGCAGAATAGATGGTCCCCTGTATTCTACCCAATTGACTTTGTAAGGTATTTACGTTCATCCCTACATTCCGTTCCAAGGAGTTTAAACTCGATTGCATGGTATTTTTTAAACCATCCAGTTGTTCATCGAGGTTTACGATCATCGGGTTTTTTTCATCGGCACTTTTCAGTAAGCGCTTACGTTCAGCTACCAGTTGGTTGTATTGCACCGTAGCTTGGCTCAAGGCTCCACTACCTACATCAACAACGGGCATTTCATCATAGCCGGTCTCACCACTCACATAATCCTTTAAACCACTGACCATTTGCAACTGTATTTTGGCATTCTCCAAATTTTGGCGGCTTCCTGCACTCACCTGCACTGCTGCACCAACTTCGAGACCCGAACCGGTCATGCCTTTTTCAGTCAATAATTCCTGGGCATCTTGATCCACAGTAGTTAAGGCTCCTGCAATCAACTGAATTCTATTATTGATAAAATCAGAGGTAGTATCGGCTATTCGCTTTTTTTCCTCTATCGCATTTCTGTTATATACCTCAATAAGTTTATTAATAACATCCTTGGCCTTTTTAGGTATGGCACTGGTCATAGAAATCGTAAGAATATTAGATAATTCGGCGGTAGCGGCAATTTGAACTGCTTCTTTCAAGCTACGAGCCACATCTGCAATCGGACGAATGGACACATGGTATTTTCTTCCAATCAATCCCTTTACATCTTTCACATTAGGCGTTATCACCATGTCCCCAATCGGAGTAGGTATTCCATTTCCAAAAGCATATACTTTAGAAGGCGCATCTTCCGCTTCTGTAAAGCCAAAGGTAGTTGCCGAAGAGAATTCAATAAAAAAATCATAGGTGGCATTGTTGATAATAGAATCGGCCACAATAAAATTCATTTTTATGGGGGGGGCAGCATATACTTCCGAATTAATGACATTACCTAAGGCAACTATTTTAAAATTAGCCTTCAACTCTTTGACAACCTCTATAAAATTAGACCGTGAAGCCAATATTTCGATTTCATCTTCTACTTGCTTGTTAGATGCACCAAGAATATTCAGGTCTTGAAAAGCACTCATTTCGCTTGCTGCATTTTTTTCCTGAACGATCTGTATTTGGGCTTGAACCGCATATTCAGGTATGGTATAACGAATATTGACGTAAGCAATGATCAAGGCCAATAGGCCGCATATCACAAACCATTTCCAATGTTTGGTATAGTTTGAAATAACTGATTTGATATCCTCTTTTTTATCGGAAAAACTCATAGAATAAGTGTAAGTAGGTAGCTGAAAAAATATCTTAATTTCTTGTTATTAAAACAACGGAGATGGTAATCAAAAGGGATGCAATGGATACAGCTAAATTGGCACGGTTGTCTAATGTAGATTGTGTCACGGCCGATTTGTTAGGCTCCACATAAACGATATCGTTTTGGGTCAAATAGTAGACCGGAGAGTTTAAGGCATCTTTAGAAGTTAAATCGATTCGAGTATATACCTTGGTTCCATTAAAATCACGAATAACCAAAATATTGTCACGTTTTCCTTTTATGTTAAGATCATTGGCCAAACCTATGGCCTCTAGAACCGTTATCTGTTCCCCATTTACGGGAAATGTACCTGGCTTATTGACCTGCCCTAAAACGGTTACGGTAAAGTTGCGTAGCCGAATATTGATAATGGGGTCTTTTAAATAAGGTTTTAATTTTTCCTTTAAAAGAATTTTGGTCTCCTCAGGAGTAAGCCCGATAATTTTAACATTGCCCAAAACCGGGAAATCAATTTCTCCGTTTTTGTCCACAATATAATCTAATTGTTGGGGTTGTGCAAAACTGCCTTCAGATCTTGCACTTGAGAAAAGGTTAAACGGAATACTGGCCGTCGGATCGAGGGTTGAAACATTTATCCCTACGACATCGTCAATTTTAAAGGTATTGTTATGTGAATTATCACTTACAATAGTCTCATAATCTTTGGCATCCTGAAAGTAAACAACATCTTTTCTTGTAGCACATGAAGATATGAGCAATCCAATTAATAAGAATATTGAGAATCTACTTAAGTTCATTTTATTTTTTATCATCTTGAAGAGGAATTAAAGTAAAGGTTGTTTTCTGTATGGATTAATTTAAGGTTGAACTATTTTTAATGTCGTTTTACTTGAAAAATCATTCGTGCCAGACTTCTTATCCAATTCGCAAAGGTCTGAATTTTTCGAGACATATTCGGGAACTATTTCTTTCATAAGTTTTACCGTGTTGCCATTAAAGAACATATTGGTAATACAAAGCTCATCGATTTTCGATCTCACCTTCGCATAATCTACTTCACGTACTTTACTGATTTTAATTTTCTGATGATAGGTAGGGAGGGTATTTTCACCATTGGCCAATAATTCTTCGTACAATTTCTCTCCCGGGCGCAAGCCTGTAATTTTGATGTCAATGTCTTCCGGATATCGTAGACCTGAAAGTTTAATCATGTTTTTGGCCAAATCGAAAATCTTAACGGATTCACCCATATCAAAAATAAATATTTCACCTCCTTCACCCATAGCCCCTGCTTCCAATACAAGTTGTGAAGCCTCAGGTATGGTCATAAAATAACGGGTAATGTCTTTGTGGGTCAAGGTCAACGGTCCTCCTTTTTCTATTTGCTTTCTAAATAGAGGAATAACCGACCCATTCGAGCCCAAAACATTTCCAAAACGTGTGGTTATGAACTTGGTTTTGTTTTCCTTTTGCATACAACCGATATACATTTCTGCAATACGCTTTGAAGCGCCCATAACATTGGTCGGATTAACCGCCTTATCGGTAGAAACGAATACAAACTTCTCTACACCATGAATAAGTGAAAGGTCGGCTATTGTTTTTGTTCCCCCAATATTAATTTTAATGGCTTCATACGAATTATACTCCATTAGTGGAACGTGCTTATAAGCAGCGGCATGGAAAACAACATTGGGACGATGTTCGGCAAATAAAGCGTTCATTCTATTTTTATCACGCACATCACTTACAATGGGTATAAAATTATGGCACCCGTTTTGTTTTAATTCCTGTTGCAAGTCGTACAAAGCCGATTCTGCAGAATCAATAATAATTAGCGATTTATAGGAATATGTAGCTATTTGACGAACAATCTCACTACCGATAGATCCCGCACCGCCGGTAACCATAATACTTTTGTTCATCAATTCCATCGCAATTTTACTATTGTTGATTTTTATGGGAGCCCGATCCAACAAATCTTCTATTTGCACTTGTTTAATTTGTGAAACCTTAAGCTCGCCATTGATCCAATCTTCGATAGGAGGTACTATTTTAACAACAATAGGATAATCGACCAGACCCTCAACCGTTTTACGTAGTTTTCTTGAATCTATATTTTGTATAGAGAATATAATTTCAGAAATATTATTTTTGATTATAAAGGCCTCGGTTAAAGATTTTCTGGCAAAGACAGGTACCCCATTAATGTGTTTCCCAATCTTTTTGGCATCACGGTCAATATAACCCACAACCTTATACCTGCTTTGTGGACTGTTACTGATGGCGCCATGGGTTAAGACTCCTGAAGATCCAGCCCCGTAAATCAATACATTTTTATAGGCTTTGTTCGAACTATTAATTTGGTTATAGATGGATTTAAACACAAATCTAGATGCCGTTAGTCCCACAAAGGTTATCAAACTGTTGATAATGATAATCGATAACGGAATCGTAAATTGATTTAAAATATCAAACTGCCTATTGGCCAATACAATAAATATGACCAAAATACTAGAAAGGCAGATAGCATTAAAAATATTATAAACATCGCGTACGCCAGTATGACGAACCACGCCCTTATAAGATCCCACAATAATAAAAGCCAATAAAGCTGTTATAATGACCAAGGGTAATTGAACCCATAAGTTTTGAACTTCAAAATCTAAGGTTAAATTAAAACGGATCAAATATGAAAGGATAAAAGAAAAACCTACCGTAAACAGGTCAATAGTCAACACCAACCATTTAGAAGCGTAACGTTGCGTATTTTGAGCTATGTATTTTTGTATCATGATAAAACATTTTTTATGGTTGCGACGACGTATTCCAAATCTTCTTGAGACAAATTAGATCCGCTTGGCAAACAAAGACCTCTTTCAAAAAGAACTTGAGAGGTTCCGTCCATAAACTGTGCATGGTCGCTAAATATAGGTTGTAAATGCAAAGGTTTCCATAAGGGCCTTGATTCGATATTTTCCTCAAGGAGCGCTAAACGAAGCCTTTCACGAATTTCAAAAGAAGGCGTCAAAATACAGCTTAACCACCTATTTGAAAAATAACCTTCCGGCTCTTGTAAAAAATCTATTTCACTAAAACTAGCCAAGGCCTCTTCATAGAATTTGTGATTGGCCCTTCGTGCCGCTACACGTTCCTCTAGAACTTCCATTTGACCTCTACCTATACCGGCAAGAACATTACTCATCCGGTAATTGTATCCAATGTGCGAGTGTTGATAATGAGGTGCATCATCCCGTGCTTGAGTTGCCAAAAATATGGCCTTATCGGTATAATTTTTATTTTTTGACACCAATGCCCCGCCGCCTGAGGTTGTTATAATTTTATTCCCATTAAAAGATAAGATACCGATATCTCCGAAAGTACCACATGCGTTACCTTCATATGTACTACCTAAGGCCTCGGCACTATCCTCTAAAATAGGAATTTGAAACTCATCGGCAATGGCACGTATTTCGTTAACTTTATAGGGCATTCCATATAAATGGACGGCAATGATGGCTTTTGGTTTTTTATGGTTCTTAATTCGGTCTTCAATAGCGCTACGTAACAATGACGGCGATAAATTCCAAGTATCCGATTCACTATCCACGAATACCGGTTCCGCTCCTAAGTAAAGAATAGGATTGGCGGAAGCGGAGAAGGTAAAACTTTGGCAAATAACCTCATCGCCTTTCCCTACACCTAATAGTTCCAAACCTAAATGAATTGCCGCTGTACCAGAACTTAAAGCCGCTACGTATGCTTCATTCCCTAATTGTTCTCGTATCGCTTTTTCAAAGCCGTTAACATTAGGTCCTAAGGGTGCGATCCAGTTGGTGGCGAACGCTTCGTCAACATATTTCTTTTCGGTTCCTCCCATGTGTGGGGAAGAGAGCCATATTTTAGCAGGTGTCACTGTGGTTTTCAAAAGTCGATTATTTTGGGTTACAAATATACGTTTCAAAATTAATTATAGTTGTGCTCTTAAAATAGAATAAAGGATATAATTCGTTTAATCCGTGAAATTTATCGGTTAAAGGAGAAGGCCCTCTCCTTATAACGGTACATCTTGCTTTTAAACCTTTTAAAAAACGCTTACGTCTAAAATAGATTTTTTAATCGCACGTTATTTTATAATCTTTGCCTTTTTAACTCCTAATCGTACGAATGAAAAAGATTACAAAAATATGTTGTATTGGCGCCGGCTACGTTGGCGGCCCCACCATGTCCGTCATTGCAAGTCAATGTCCAGAAATTCAGGTTACGGTGGTAGATATTAATGAAGACCGTATTGCACAATGGAATACAGAAGATTTGGACAAACTTCCTATTTACGAACCAGGGTTAAAGGAAATAGTGGGTAAGAGCCGGGGGAAAAACTTATTTTTCTCCACGGCCGTAGATAAGGCCATCGATGAAGCACAAATGATCTTCATTTCGGTAAATACCCCAACCAAAACTTATGGTAAAGGAAAAGGCCAGGCGGCTGATTTAAAGTTTATAGAGTTGTGTGCACGCAACATCGCCAAAGTTGCCAAAGATGATAAAATAGTGGTTGAAAAATCGACCCTGCCTGTGCGCACCGCTCAGGCCATTCAGAATATATTGGATAACACCGGTAATTCGGTGAAATTTGAAATTCTATCCAATCCTGAATTTTTAGCGGAAGGTACGGCCATCGAAGATTTGTTACATGCAGACCGTGTATTAATCGGGGGCAACGATACCCCTTCTGGCCAAGAGGCCAAAGATGCCCTAAGTGAGGTTTATGAACACTGGTTACCGAAAGAACGTATTTTACAGACCAATGTTTGGTCTTCAGAGCTATCCAAATTAGTGGCCAATGCCTTTTTGGCACAGCGTGTCTCCTCTATTAACACGATTTCGGCCTTGTGTGAAAAAACCGATGCCAATATTCAGGAAATTTCAAGGGCCATAGGCTTTGATAGCCGTATTGGTTCTAAGTTCCTAAATGCATCCGTAGGTTTTGGAGGTTCCTGTTTTCAAAAGGATATCCTTAATTTAGTATATATCGCCCGGTCATATGGACTACAAGAGGTGGCCGATTATTGGGAGCAGGTCATCATCGCCAATGACTACCAAAAAAGTAGGTTCGCCGAGAACATTATATCCACCTTATATAATACCATTTCTGGCAAAAAAATTGTCCTCTATGGTTGGGCCTTTAAGAAAGACACCAATGACACCCGTGAATCCCCTGCCATTTCGGTTGCGGATGCGCTATTGGAAGAACGTGCAGAAATCATAGTGTACGATCCTAAAGTTTCGGCCGAACGTATCTATGCAGACCTCGATTACCTAGGTACCCGTCCCCCTGAGGAAAACAGAAAGTTGCTAACGGTAACGAATGATCCTATAAAAGCTACGGAAGCGGCCCATGCCATCGCAATCTTAACGGAATGGGACGAGTTCAAGACCTATGATTGGGAAGCTATTTATCGTCAAATGTTGAAACCAGCCTTTGTATTTGATGGAAGGCGTTTGTTGGACACCGCTACAATGGAACAAATAGGCTTTAATTATTATAAAATAGGTCAATCATGAAGATTTTAGTAACCGGCGCAGCAGGGTTTATCGGCTTTTTCGTATCCAAATCGCTATTGGCTCAAGGGCATACCGTAGTAGGCTTGGACAATATTAATGACTATTACGATATTAATTTAAAATATGCGCGTTTAGAAGAGTTAGGGATTGCACGACCGGAAGCCGAAACCTTTAATCAAATGGTAAAGAGCGCTACACATGAAGAATTTTCATTTATTCGCATGGCATTGGAAAACCGTGAAAGCCTACCCGTACTTTTCAAGGACCAAGCATTTGACAAGGTTTGTAATTTAGCCGCTCAGGCCGGGGTGAGGTACAGTCTTGAAAATCCCGAGGCTTATATAGACAGTAACTTGGTCGGTTTTCTGAATATTTTGGAGTGTTGTCGTAAGTATACGATAAAGCATTTGGTCTATGCCAGTAGCTCTAGCGTATACGGCCTTAATGAAAAAATACCTTTTGAAACTACTGATGCAGTAGACCATCCGGTAAGTTTGTACGCGGCCACCAAGAAAAGTAATGAACTGATGGCCCATGCTTATGGACATCTGTACGGTTTTAAAACTACCGGACTACGTTTCTTTACGGTTTACGGCCCCTGGGGAAGACCCGATATGGCCATGTTCCTATTTACCGATGCCATCATCAACGGTAAACCCATAAAAGTTTTTAATAACGGTAACTTGGAACGTGACTTTACCTATATCGACGATATTACCGAAGGCGTAGTACGCATTATAGAAACCCCTATTCTTTCAGGAGATGCTGACAAAGAACATTTTAAAATTTATAATATTGGCAATAGTAAATCGGTCAAATTGATGGATTTTATTACGGCCATCGAGGAAAGTCTAGAAATTACCGCCCAAAAAGAAATGCTGCCCATGCAACCGGGTGATGTAGAAAAAACCTGGGCCAATGTCGATGATTTGATTTCAGATTATAACTACGCCCCGAATACGCCTATAAAACTGGGAGTTCAGCGGTTTATTGATTGGTATAAATCCTATTACAAATCTTAAAACAATATATTTAAAGTTATAAGGTTATTCTTTTACCTATTTCCTTTAAGCGACGTTTGCCGTCCTTTTAAATAGTTTTTTCGTCTATTAGATAAACCAATAGCATTTTTGCAACCTCAAATCCATTACATGAAGTTATATAATCTAACATCTAAGTATCATATTTTAGTAACCGGCGGTGCCGGTTTTATCGGATCCAATCTCTGTCAGGCTTTATTGGATAACGGCAACCAAGTGACCTGTTTGGACAATTTTGCTACGGGAAAACGAAAAAATATAGAACCTTTGATGGTGAATGGTAAATTCAACTTAATTGAAGGTGATATCCGTAATTTAGAAGATTGTAAAAAAGCTTGTATAGGTGTAGATTATATCTTGCACCAGGCGGCGTTGGGCTCCGTACCTCGCTCCATTAATGACCCAATTACCAGCAATGACGTGAATGTGTCCGGATTTTTAAATATGTTGGTCGCGGCACGCGACGCTGGCGTAAAACGCTTTGTGTATGCAGCAAGCTCTTCCACCTATGGAGATTCAACCAACATGCCTAAAGTAGAGGATATTATTGGAAAACCGCTTTCCCCCTACGCTATTACAAAATATGTCAATGAATTGTATGCCGATGTGTTTAGCAAGACGTACGGTATGCAAACCATCGGCTTACGTTATTTTAATGTTTTTGGCAGAAAACAGGATCCCAATGGGGCCTATGCCGCTGTGATACCCAAGTTTGTGATGCAGCTCATGCAACATGAATCACCCGTCATTAATGGCGATGGCAGCTTCTCCCGTGATTTCACCTATATCGACAATGTGATCCAAATGAATGTACGGGCATTGGTGACCGAAAACCAAACGGCATTAAATACCGTATATAACGTAGCCTTTGGTGAACGGACCGATTTGAACGAGCTTACACAATTACTTAAAGATTATTTAAGTGCTTATGACCCAAAAATAGCGGACATTCAAAACAGTTATGGGCCTACCCGTGCGGGAGACGTACCACACTCTCTAGCATCGATAGACAAAGCCAAAACCCTATTGGGCTATGATCCAAAATATGACATCAAGACCGGACTTAAGGAAGCCGTAGATTGGTATTGGATCCATTTAAGGAATTAGGGGGTTAGCAGTAACGAAGTATAAAGTAGGAGTAACAGGATGAAGTGCTAAAGGACCGAGAGCCTGAACATAAATTAACGAACAACGATAAGCGATACTAAAACAAACAAAGAATGAAAGACATTAAGATTGCCATAATAGGCTTAGGCTATGTTGGTCTGCCCTTGGCGAGATTATTCGCTACAAAATATCCAGTAATAGGTTTTGACATCAATAAAGATCGTATAGCAGAACTACGCTCAGGCCACGACAGTACCTTAGAAGTTGAAGATGAGGTACTTCAAGGGGTTTTGAAAACAACGGCCAAAATGGAAACCGGTCTGTTTTGCTCGGATCAATTGGCAGATATTGCAGATTGCAATTACTATATCGTAACGGTTCCTACTCCTGTAGACAGCACCAACCGCCCCATTTTAACACCCCTTTATAAAGCATCGGAAACGGTGGGTAAAGTTTTGAAAAAGGGAGACACGGTAATTTATGAATCAACGGTATACCCCGGTGTAACAGAAGATGAATGTATTCCTGTATTGGAAAGAATCAGTAACCTAAGCTATAATACCGATTTTTATGCAGGCTATTCGCCCGAACGTATCAACCCAGGAGATAAGGAACATACCGTAGAAAAAATATTAAAGGTTACCTCAGGCTCCACGCCAGAGGTCGGTCAAAAAGTTAATCAACTATATGCATCGGTAATAACGGCCGGCACCCATTTGGCGCCTTCCATAAAAGTTGCGGAAGCTGCAAAAGTCATTGAAAACTCGCAACGCGATATCAATATTGCCTTTGTTAATGAATTGGCCAAGATTTTTAACTTGATGGGCATTGATACCCATCAAGTATTAGAAGCGGCAGGTACCAAATGGAACTTTTTGCCTTTTAAACCAGGTTTGGTTGGGGGACACTGTATCGGGGTCGATCCTTATTATTTAGCGCAGAAGGCACAAGAATATGGCTACCACCCAGAAATCATCTTGGCGGGCCGTCGTATGAACGATACCATGGGAAAGTATGTATCCTCTGAAATCATAAAACTCATGGTACAACGGGATATCAAAATTAAGGGAAGTTCGATTCTGGTATTGGGTATCACTTTTAAAGAAAACTGTCCTGATGTGCGTAATACGAAGGCCGTAGATGTAATCAACAACTTAAAATCATATGGCACCAACGTTACGGTTTATGATCCATGGGCCTCTAGTAAAGAAGTAGAGCATGAATATGGGATGAAAGTGACCCAAGATTTGCCCCAAGATAAATATGATGCCATTGTCTTAACGGTTGCCCATAACCAATTTTTAGCTATGGAACTGAAAGAAATGCTGAAAACCGATGGGGTCATCTATGATGTAAAAGGAATTTTGACTAAAAATGTAGATGCAAGATTATAATTAAACCTTTGGTTTCAAAAGACAAAGGCTTAGAAAAATAACGTCATTTTTCTAAGCCTTTTTAAGTAACCAACCTCGGGGCATTGAATAGGCATTCATGTTTAAGTTTTACGCAAGCGTCGTAGCATTTAAATCTAGATTATGCAGTAAAGACAAGGTGGCCTGAATTGACCCTAATTTCTTTTTTACGGTTAATATAAGTTCAAGTAAGCAAAAATGCTGCGATTGTAAACTTATCCCGGTGTATCCAAATACCGTTCATACTCTATTAAATAGGGCTTATTCTATCAACAGGAGTTTTATAAAAGTTAACCGATCGCAATCAATGACCAAAAGCACTATTTTAAAATAAGTATCTTCCTATTACAAGTTCCATTTGGGGATACTAGCTGAATTGTGGCACCGCAATGTTGTTAACAATAACTGCAGTTCATCGAATTTAAATAAAAAAGATGCATTTTGTCGATCAAGAACATCCGATCATCCTACTTGTCTCGTAAAGCAGACAATCATCTATAGATGTTAACCTATAGTAACAGGTACTCAAATAATAAGTTAAATAACCTATTTGAAAGAATATTTAGATTTTTTAATCGTTAGATAATTTAAATCTCAAAATAATTTAAGTAGTTCATCGAAAATATTGGTGAATTCATCGGTAAAATAAAATATCGCCCTATAATTGTATCCCATATCACAAAATTTTTAACCCCAAAAAGCAAAACACCTACTTATGAACTTTACCCGTAGTACGCTATCACAATTGACCTTAGTAGGTTGGTCGTGTTTTTTACTCTTCTCCTGTAGCAAAGATGCTGACCTTTTATCGGAATATGTCATCAATGAGAATGATAACTTGCAAAGTTTGGCCCTATTAGCAGATGATACCTTTTTCATATCGCGGGGGCAAAATTCTATTTTAATGGACGTGCTAAATAACGATAATTTTGGTTCAAACACCAAGGTAAGTATCGTAGAAACTTCAACTCCAGATAATGGTACGGTGACGATTAATGGCGACAATACGTTGACCTATGTACCCAATCAAGAAGCCACTGGAACTTCTCAAGAAACTACTACCGAAGAAGACACCTTTACCTATACCACCGAAGTAGTGGATACGACCACAGAAACCACCACCAAAGAAGAGGCTACTGTAACGGTAACCGTTTCTGATGACGGACCTGTAAAAGCGTTTCCCACTGCTTTTGGAGGGGGATCCGAAGCCACTGGTGGAAGAGGAAAAGTATTGGCCATCATCAATACACTGGATCGTAACGCTCCCTTAAAGTTTGTTCCTAAGCAAGGGAATAACGATGCCTATTATATTGGTGGACTTTTTACAGCCATGCAAAATAAAGAGGTTGGGTATATTGTTTTCAATGTATCGGGTAATATTGATTTGGGTAGAGGTGGTACAAGTGCCCAATATGGTTATGATGGTATGGGAGGAGTTAATGACAAAACCATTTTCGGCCAATCTGCTCCAATGGGCGGCATTACCTTGACCGGAGGTTCATTTAGAATCAATGGTCGCTTTGGAGACGGCAACAATTTAATATTTAGGTATATGCGTAGTAGACCTATATATGACAAAAATGGAAATAAAGGTAACAAAAATGGTATTGCCGAAGATGATGCATATACCTGGGCATTTTTGTTCTATGGAGGGAATAAAATTATGGTTGACCATTGTTCAGCCTCATTTTCTTATGATAAAAATATGGGCGGATATATTGACCAACAACATGTAGCCGAAGGTTCTACTATGTATGGCCTTACTTTTCAGAATAATCTTGTTGCCGACGGTCATACCAATATGTACACCGCAATCAATCCAGGAAGACCCAATGACCCGCAGGATCACATCGGCAATATTAGTTTTTTAGATAATGTTATTATTGGCGGCAACCGTACCCCCAATATAGCGTTTAATGGTCAAGGCGAGGTTAATAATAATGTCATTTATGCCCCGATGAGCAAAATGATAAACGCTTATTACAACATAGAACTGAATCACTTGAACAACTACATCTTCCACCCCGGGACGTCTGGCAATATTACAAATGCCCATCAAGAATTAGGGCTTAACGATTCTCCCAGGATATTTACTCAAGGTAATGTTTATGAAGGTTTTAGCTCGAAATCAAATGCTTCTAGCAACAATAAATTGATGTGGACAGACTTCGGCAATCGAAGCCTTCTGTTGGGATTGAATTTTTTCAGCAATACAAGGCTGCTACTACCTGGTATTCCCAACCAAAAACCATTAGAAACAGCTAATCAAGTTTACACAAAAAAAATTGTCAACAAAAATATTGGGGCTAATAAATACCTCAATGACAACGGTGTAGTTAAGACATATCAAGATTCTTTTGATGCAAGTATGCTTAATATAGCGCTTAAAAGAATAAATAAAGAGTGGCATCAAGTCTCTGAATGGATATTACCAAACATACCTAATAACAAAAGGCCCTCATCGTATGATACGGACAATGATGGTATGGCCGATGCCTGGGAAATTAAAACCTTTGGTAATTTATCTCAAAGTTATAGGGGAGATTTTGATGGTGATGGATATGAAAATATTGAAGAATACATGAATCAGGTAGACGTAAATAATTAGCATTTGAAACAACAAGTCAAACATATATATATATTATTTGTGATAATTTAAGGACATTAAGTATAAAGGGGGCTTTGCCCCCTTTATACTTTACTACTAAATATGCTGATTATAGAATAATAAAAAAGAATCTATTCTAGTGATGATTGCCAAAAAATGTGTTTAAAAATAAAAAGTTGAACTTTTATTATCTAAATCCAGAACAGATTAAACCGTAATCCTTATACTTATTTTGCCAACCGATAAAACAATACTTTCGTCTATTGTTTAATAAAATTCCCTTTTTGCCAACTATATTTGTCACTTATTAAAAACACTTTTTATGAGAATTGACTTTATGATAAATTCACTAGTCGGTGGCGGTGCAGAGAGAGTTATGGTTACGCTGGCTAATGGTTTTATTGAACATAAACATGAGGTTAATCTAATTACCTTTAATAAAGGTAATGCCTATAAAACCAATAGTAAGGTAAAGAGAATCGACCTACATCATGGTAAAATAAAAAATCATTCTGTTCGGTCACTTCTTAATTCTTTTAATTATTATCGAGTAACATCAAATAGACCAGATATCTTAATTGCATTTATACCTTCCAATAATTTAATCGCCATTCTAATAGGTTTGTTTTATGGAATTAAAGTGATAATAAGCGAGCACAACAATCATTTGGCAAATCCCTCGTTTAAGTCTAAATGGATTAGAAAATTATTATACCGTTTTGCTGATACCACCACAGTACTTACCTCATTTGATAAGCCATTTTTTGAAAATTTGGGTGCCAAGGTTGTAATAATGCCAAATCCCATAAATATCCCTAAAACGATAAAACCTTTTAGTGAGCGAGAAAACACCATTCTTGTAGCAGGTTCTCTTAAAAGATATCAAGTAAAAGGGTTTGATGTCTTATTGCCCATAATAGCCCCTATTCTTAAAAGTCATCCCGATTGGAAACTAATGATTGCTGGCGATGGGGAACCTGGACTGAACATACTAAAAAAAATAACAGCAGAATTAAATTTATCTAACCAAGTAGTGTTTTTAGGTTTTATAAGTAATATTGGGGAAGTAATGCAAAATGCGAAGATATTCGCACTCCCATCCCAATACGAGGGACTACCTATGGTCTTAATGGAGGCATTGTCAAATGGTATGGCCTGTATTGCATATGATTGTGTTTCTGGTCCAGGTGACTTAATAAATGACCAAGAAAACGGACTATTGATTGAAAACCAAGATAAGGAGGCCCTGCAAAATGGTATTTCCACCCTTATCGATGATACAAATTTGATGATGAAACTAAGTAATAATGCTATAAAAGGTCTTACCCAATACAACTTGGATAATATGATAATTAGATGGGAAGAGTTGATTAAAAATGTACTAGGGAAAAAATAATGGAATTATCAAAATTTTCTAACCTCTTAAAATATGCTATTCTAGCATTAATACTCTGGAATTTACCAGGTTTTGCTTTAGTATATATCAATAGTACATTCTCTTCTTTAATCAGTTATTCAACCTTTGGTTTGATCTTGCTGTTCGTTTTGATCAACGGAAAAAGTGGCAATGATAACTTTATGCTGATTTTTGGCATATTGTTTTTTACTTTGAGTAGCATTCTGGATCAAACCTACATGCCTCCCATATTTATACAATTTGTAATTGTAATTATTAAATATTTAATTATTATTTGGGGCGGTTACGAAGTTATGAAATATACGAATTCGAAAGAAATATGGGTTTTTATGTTTATCGGCGCACTTTCCATTTTAGGGAATATGTTTCTTTTTAACGATCCAAAAGCAGATTACGGTAGGTATAGTGGGTTTTATCTAGACCCGAACAACGGAGGTCTTATTTGTTTAATTGGTTTTTCGCTTACGTATGTAATGCCCAATAAAATGAAATTAATAGGAAAAACAGTCTTTACAATTTTAGGATTGTTGACATTTTCTCGCACTTTTATCCTATCATGGTTATTATTGAATATTCTTTCCATAAAGTTAAGTATAAAAAATGCCCGAATGTTAGTGATTGGTTTCGGCGTTCTAAGCATGCTTTTGGTATTCAATGAATTTCTACCAGTAAAGAATCAAAGGTTGGAACAAATAGGTGCAATGGCAAGTGGAGATACTCAAAATGCAAAGGGTATCGACAAAGATTCTAGGTGGGAAACTTGGAGCAGGTATTATGACCCATTATTGGATAAACCGATATTAGGTAATGGCTATGGTTCCTTTGGAACAACTGGAATTAAAGCTCCTGTAGGGGTTCATAACACCTATTTATTAATATGGGGCGAAGGGGGTATTATTCCCCTCATAATATTTTTAATTTATTTAGGACATTTATTTGTGGGCAGTGCCAGAAATTTCAAAAATGCCCCTCACTTGTTAATGATACTCATAGCCCTAAGTCTCTTCTTGCTTACCAACCATAATTTTTTAACGACCTTCTATTCACTTTTACTGTATGTATGGGTTCACATTAGATTAAAAGAATACACTGAACCTCAAAAGAATACTGTGCAAGTTACTGGTAGACAATAGGCAATGAATAATTCAGGAATAGTACAAAAAGTAAAAGTCTTCATCCTAGATTTCTTTAAAAAAGAAAAGTCACAACTCTTAACGAATATGTTAATTGTTGCAGGGGTTTCTTTATTGGTAAAGGGAATTACTTTTTACAAAGAAATTCTAATCGCCAAAGAATATGGAGTTTCAGAACTCTTGGATACTTTTTTAATCGCAGTTTTGGTGCCATCGTTCATACAAAATGTATTTATTAATTCCTATAGTAGCGTTTTTATCCCAAATTATATATTGGAAAAAAGCATTTCAAAAGATACGAGAGCCTTTCAAACCAGTAGTTTTATCATTACCACGACCATTGCCCTTATTATGATGGCAGCAACATATTTCTGTATTGACCTATACCTCGAGTCAATGTTCCCAGGTCACACAACAGTATATTATGATTTGATAAAAATTCAACTTTGGATAATTCTACCCTGTATGTTTTTTTGGGCCATATCTTCTTTGATTTCAGGCCTATTAATGACGGACAACAAATTCTTATCTTCTTCTTTAAACAATATATTCACACCATTAGCACTAATAATCTGTTTGTTTTTTCAGGATTTTCTACAAGAAAAAACCCTTGCTGTAGGCATGCTGGCGGGCAGTATCTTGAGTACACTATATCTGGTGATCGTAAGTATAAAAGAACGTCTTTTAAAATTAGGCCTGCCTGATTTTAAAAGTAAGAACATGAAGACCTTAATCAATCAAATACCTGCTAAAATTTCTTCTGGTCTTATAAATGGTGTAAACCCCATGGTAGATCAATATTTTTCAGCACAAATGGCAATAGGTGCCATAGCAGCTTTAAATTATGGGGTAAAAATTCCTATGGTAACCATAAGCCTTATAAGCTTACCTTTAGGAAGCACGATTTTACCCTATTTCTCAAGTAAGGCCGCCGAAAACAGGGAAGCTACTTATCAGTATTTACGAAGAATGCTCAAATCAAGTTTTCTCGTAAGCGGTGCCATTATGGTAATATTGATTATGCTTTCCAAATTTATTATCACCCTCTTTTTCGAACGGGGCGAGTTTACAGAAAAAGACACCGATTTGGTCTACATTATACAGCAGATGTATTTCATTCAACTTCCTTTCTATGTTGTAGGCATTATAATGAACAAGTACCTCACAGCTATTAATAAAAATAACTTTTTGGTTTTCTCTTCGCTCATTAGTTTTCTTCTCAATATTTTTTTGAATTATACGTTAGTAGAGGTAATGGGCATAAAAGGCTTGGCATTGGCCACTTCATTGGTTTCCCTAATTAATGCCCTTGTAATATACCTGTACATAAAAAAGCAGCATTCAAAAACAGTTTATGTTTAGCATACTAACCCCAACGTATAATCGAGCCCATACTTTAGAGCGGGTATACCTATCCTTACTGGCACAAACAGATCAAGATTTTGAATGGCATATCATAGATGATGCCAGTACTGATGACACGAAGAATCTAGTTGATGTATGGTTGAAAAAAGAATTGCCCTTCACAATAAGTTATCATTTATTGGAAGTCAACAAAGGAAAACCTAACGCTCTTAACGAGGGCCTAAATTTTTGCACGAGACCCATAACAATTATTGCCGATAGTGACGATTCTTTTGGTCCTGAAACAATAGCAGATCTAAAAAATTTATGGGGTACTGTCGACCTTTCTGAAAACCCAGGTAAAATTGCCAGTATTTGGACGCTAGTTCACGATGAGAAAAATGAATTGGTCGGGGAACCTTTTCCCTTTAATTTTTGGCAGGTGGATCTTAATAAAAGAATTCTAGATAGGAAAAAAGTGGTATCCGGTGAAAAATGGCATAGTTGGCGAACAGATGTTTTAAAGAAATTTAAAATGTATCATAGCGAGCATTCTTTTATCAGTGAAGGGGCAACTTGGAATAGAATCAATAAAGAGTATGATTTTTTATGTGTCAATATTTTCCACAGGGTATACTTTGAAAGCCCTGACGGTTTGATATTAAAAAAGAAAAGTAGATTAGAAATAGAAAAAAATAAGTTTTACAATTCATATTACCAATTAATAGAGACACCTATTTTAGATATTTTTAAATATCCATATTATCATCAAATAGCATTTAATTATGTTAAATCAATTCTTATATACAAGAATAGAGATTTAAATTTAGGATTAAGGAAATTCTTATGTTGTTTTGTACTTAGCATTTGGCACACCCCTAAAAGGATATTATCCTATTTTAATTAAAAGTCAAACTAAATATTTTCTATTGATACTTTCAAAAAATTTGATTAACTATTATAAATGATTAATTCCGAAAAAGATTATAAATACTATCTTCAACAAGATGCCATTGCAAGAGGTTTAAAACTTAATTCTGCATATGACAAAATTAAAGATTTTTTATATCCGGCACCTACGTGGAGGTTCCAAAAGAGGCTAAGAAAATTAGAATATTTCACTAATTGTAAAAAAGGGGTACTTTCTAAAATTTATATAAAGTATTTACATTATAAATTTCGAAAAATATCGATTGAATTAAGCTTCTCAATTCCCTTAAATGTATTTGGACCAGGTCTTTGTATACTTCATTATGGAACTATCGTAGTCAACAATAATGCAAAAATTGGAAAAAACTGTAGGATGGAAGTCTGTGTTAATATTGGGGCTTCCGGAGGTCAACCAGAAGCTCCTCAAATAGGTGATAATGTATATATCGCTCCGGGAGTGAAAATTTACGGTGACATACGTTTAGGAAACGATATAGCTATAGCAGCAAATTCATCAGTTAATAAATCTTTTGAAGAGGATGGTATTTTAATAGGGGGGTCGCCCGCAAAAAAAATAAAGGAAATCGATATCAAAAGAATAATCAAACATGTTTAAAAAAACACCATTTCATTATTTATACCAATTATGAAAACTATAAAAACGAAAATATTCTTTTTTATCCCCTCTCTTAGAGCAGGTGGCGCAGAAAGAGTAGTTTCTTTTATTGCCCAAAACATTGATAAGGCCAAATTCGAGCCTACCCTTTATGTGATTGGCACAAAAGAAGATGCCACCTTTGAAGTAACTGATGTTGCCGTTGAATTCTTAAATCACAGACGGGTTTCAAAGAGTTTCGGAGCAATTTTTAATACCGTACGAAAAGGAAAGCCTGATATCGTTTTTGGCACCATAGGCCATGTAAATATCCTTTTGGGCTTTATAAAACTTTTCTTTCCAAAAACGATCTTTATAGGAAGGGAAGTCAACGTAATCAGTGTACTTTCTGAAGTACAGGAAATGAAAGGAAAATTGCCCAAATGGCTTGGCCTCTATTTGGTCAATAGACTTGATGTTATGGTGTGCCAATCTGTGGATATGGCCGTAGATGTCAAAAAAATGTTCGGGATTCCCGACAGAAAGGTAAAGATTATCAACAATCCCGTATCTAAAAGGTTTCAACTAAAAAATCATGAAGAAGATTCGAATTCACTGTTCAAGCTAATCACTATCGGCAGCCTTTCCAGTAGAAAGGGTCATTTAAGATTATTAGAGGTACTCAAAGACGTAACCATACCGTTTAGCTATACTATCGTAGGCAACGGCGATTTAAAAGATGAAATTTTTGAAACCATAAGAAAATATAATCTTGAAGATAAAGTAACCCACATTCCCTTTTCAGATGAAGTAGCGCAATTGCTTCAAAACCATGATCTTTTTCTTTTGGGCTCATTTGTAGAAGGTTTTCCCAACGTTTTGCTTGAAAGCTGCGCAGTAGGAACACCGGTAATTTCTTTTAATATTCTTGGTGGTATTAATGAGATTATTATTGAAGGTGTGAACGGTTACATCGCAAATACACCTGAAGAGTATGTCGAAAAAATTGTGTTAGCCTCAAAACAAGATTGGAATCGTAAAGAAATACGAAATACGGTGGTTTCCCGGTATAACGAGGATAAAATTATTTCAGATTACGAGCAACTTTTTTTAAGTGAGGTTAATAAATGATGAACTATAATATTCACATAATAACAGGTCTTTCTGGTGGCGGGGCCGAGCATTTGGTTTTAGACCTCAGTCAGAGAGCTAAAGAAGATCAAAAAAAAGTAGTCGTTATTTCTGTCACGGGTCTAAAGGCTATTGAACATAAATTTACTGCATTAGGCATACCATGTCACTTTCTAAATATCGATTCCTTTTCACAATTGGCCAGTGGTCTTACCAAAGCTAAAAGAATTTTAGCCGAATACGCCCAAAAACCCGTTGTGCATTGCCATATGTTCCATGCCGTATTGGTGGCCATACTTTTAAAACTAAGTGGGTCTCCGATAAAAATCGTATTTACGCTACATAACAATAGTGTAAGTAGTTCGTTCAGAAGGATCATATTGTTCCTTTCAAAACCGCTTCGATGTAAAGATGTTGTTTTTTCTGATCGTGGTAAAAAATGGTATTTAAAAAATAGCATCGTACTACCCAACGGTATCAACTTAACAAAATTCAAAAAGGGTAAGGAATACCCAGAAAAAAAGCCCGAGGTCTTTAAGTTCTTATTCTTAGGCAGCCTTACAGAGCAAAAAAATCCACTTTACGTTCCAGAAATAGCTCAAAAGATCAAGGATAGGGGTATCATAAATTTCAAAATCTATTTTATTGGTGAAGGTCCCCTGAAGAGTCGATTGATTGAAAAAATTAAGCAGTTTAACGTACAGGACCACATAGAGCTAGTAGGATTCAGGAATGACGTCCCAGAACTGTTACCTGATTTTCATGCCCAGATTATGCCCTCATTGTGGGAAGGAATGCCAATATCCATTTTAGAATCGGGATCTGTTGGCTTACCGGTAATAACAACTCCCGTGGGCAGTATACCTGATTTTTTAACCTCAGAAACAGGTTATTTAGCCAGTATCGCCGATTTTCATTTGGCAATGATATCCTTAATGACCAACTATAACGAAGCGATTTTAAAAGCGAAATCCTTTAAACAAAAGGTACGTTCAGAATTTGACATCGATAAAATATATGAGCGACATCAAGCATTATATGCATCATGCGAATAATGCCATTGTTTGATTTGAATAGTTGATGAAACCCCCAAAGAGTTTAAAATTATGGTCAAGAAAAAAATCATTCGGGTAACCACAGTAGCCTCATCCCTTAAAATTCTATTAAAAGGACAGCTAGCCTATATGAACCAGTTCTATGAAATTGTTGGCGTAGCTTCCAATGACCCCATGTTAGATGAAGTTACCAAGCAAGAAGGTATCAGAACCTTGGGGATAGAAATGACAAGACAAATAACCCCTTTGAAAGATTTAAAGGCGGTTTGGCAATTATATAGATTATTTAGAAGGGAGAAGCCTGCCATTGTTCACACCCATACACCGAAAGCAGGTACCTTGGGCATGTTGGCAGCCCTATTGGCAAACGTACCGCATCGTTTGCATACCATTGCGGGATTACCTTTAATGGAAGCCACTGGTAAAAAAAGAACGCTATTGAACGTAGTTGAAAAATTCACCTATGCTTGTGCTACGAAAGTCTACCCAAACTCTAAAGGATTGGACGATTTTGTAAAACAGGAAGGTTTTACCTCCCAAAAAAAATTGAAGGTTATCGGGGAAGGAAGTTCCAATGGAATAGATATCACCCATTTCGACCCAGCCCTATTTACAGAGAAGGACAAAACCGAGCTTAGGGAAGTATTAAAGCTTCCTCAAAGTGAAAGGGTCTTAATCTATCTTGGTCGTATTGTAGCCGACAAGGGTATTCATGAATTGATCGATGCTTTCGAGAATATTGCGAAGCAATTCGATAATGTAACTTTACTAATTGCCGGAAGTCCTGAAAAGCATTTAGATCCGATTGCGCCGCGTACCGAAGAAATTCTAAACGGTCATCCTAAAATAAAAGTATTAGGTTGGATCAACGACGTACGACCGTATTTAGCGATCTCCGAAGCAATGATCTTCCCTAGTTATCGTGAAGGTTTTCCTAATGTCGTTATGCAGGCCGGGGCTATGGGGGTTCCCGTTATCGCCAGTGACATCAATGGCAGCAATGAAATCATCATCCCTGGAAAGAACGGCGCAATTGTACCTGTAAAGAATGCTCAGCGATTAGAACAAGCCATTGCCGCGTTTTTAGAAGGTAAAGAAAGTACTTACTCTTCTGCGAACTGTAGACAAATGATTATTGACAGGTACGACCAAAAACGTATATGGCAGTTACTGCGTGAAGAGTATGAAAATTTACTCTCAAAAACAGAAAAGCCTTAGGTTCAAAAACATTAATAAGCACTAAAATTATTTCAGCCAATTTTTAAGAACTTCTTCGATTTGATCAAATTGTATGAACTAAATTTGGTTTCTTTGCGCTATGAATACAAATGTTATTGGGTACGGATCATTCTTCCATCAAGTAGAACCAAACCTGTTTGGCTCCCTTGCGAACACAGACTTTTGTGACGATCGTATCTTGTTCTATTCTGGTAGACATGCGATTAAGTACATCATTTTACTCCTAAAAAAAACGGAAGCTATAGAAACGGTTTGGTTTCCCAATTATTACTGTCCTTTCGTAAAGGAATGGTTAGAACATGAATTCGAGACCATAAAATACTATGAGATAGATCCTTTTGATCCAAAAGCGACCATTGACTGGTCGAACTTCAAAAATAAGAACGCTATTCTTTTTGTGAATAATTACTGGGGATTAAAAACAAACCCTATACCCGATCAAGAACGGCCTTGGGTCATTGAAGATCATTCCCATGGATGGTTGAGTGAAGGTTGCGAAAATAGTACTGCCGATTTTTGTATTGCCTCGTTGCGAAAAACAATTCCGCTACCCTTAGGAGGTATAGCTTGGAAACCGAAAAAAAGCAGGTCGAAAATAGCCTTGGCTTCTCTAAACCTACCGTATGTAGACGAAGCTGAAAAAATTGCAATACGTGAGGCTTGGGATTCTATTGGGGAAGCAATGCGTTTAAAAGCTACTTGTGAAGAGGCTATGGTTAAAGATAACTATCTGCAGCTACACGCTAAAGGCGAATCAAAATTAGGGGTTAATTATTCCATTGTTCCGGTGCTGGAACAGCATAAAATCAGATTGGAGGAATTTCTTTTTAAGGACTATAATCATTTCAAAAACAGGAATCTCGCTTATACCGTTCCTAAAATTGAACCTAGCCCATTCTTTAAAATTATAAATACGGAAAGTTTTGATGGATTTGGATTATTACTCGTATTCAAAGAGGAAGCTTGTTTAAAAAAATTAAAATCATTTTTAATATCCAAAGCTATTTATCCCGCAGAACTTTGGCCTAAAAACACGATGGCCACAGCCTATAAATTTTTATTGAACATTCATATGGACTTCAGGTATACTCCTGAAAATTTAAATTATATCATAGAAGCCGTAAATAACGGATTAGAAAAAACAACACCTCATGATTTATAAAAATTATTTTAAAAGACCCCTAGACATCTTATTTTGTATCATTGGTCTTACCCTTGTATCCCCCATTTTAATTATAGCCATAATCGCAATTGCCATTAGTTTTCGGGAGAATCCATTTTTCACCCAAAAAAGACCTGGAAAACACAAGAAAATATTTTCCGTTCTTAAACTCAAAACAATGAACAGTAAAACCGATAAACAAGGTAAGTTATTGCCCGATAGTGAGCGCTTAACCCCCTTTGGTATCTTCATTAGAAAAACGTCCATTGATGAGTTACCTCAATTGATAAATGTCATTAAGGGAGATATGAGCTTAATAGGACCACGACCATTATTAATACGCTATCTGCCCTATTACACAGAAGAAGAAAACAGACGATTTTTAATACGTCCAGGCATTACAGGTTTGGCACAAATTTCTGGTAGAAATTTCATGAGTTGGGAAGAGCGTTTTGAAAAAGACATTGAGTATATGGAAAATATGAGTTTTAAAAACGATGTGTACATCTATTGGAAAACCATACAAAAAGTATTCAACCCAGACGAGATCGAGGTCGATCCGAACTCCAATCCATCAATGCTGGCAATGGATTTACAGCGAAGTCAATGGCCACAGTTTAAAAATGTAAAATAATTAATTAAATGAGAATAGTTTTTATTGTCATGCGTCTTGGAAAGGATGGGTTGGCCACGAATATACGTGAGCTGGTTCAAGGCATGGTCGAACGTGGACATGAACTACATATCATTACCAGTGGTTTTAAAATAAAGGAAACAACCGACACCTCTTTTTTCGATGAACTTAAAGCTCAGTTTAAATTATTAGGCGTTACCGTACATTACTTTAAAGAGCCCAATGGCAATCCGTTAACAAAAGGGGTCATGTCGGTGACCAGCCTCTTCAAAATCGCTAGATTTATAAAACGAATCGATGCAGACGTAATCCATTGCCACTCGCCTAACCTTACCTTTATACCTTGGTTAATGGGCAAAAAATTCACCTCTACCGTACATGCAGATACGATTAGGCCAAACGCAAGATATAAGCATCCTACACTATTGATTGCCGTTAGCGAAGGTTCAAAAGAATTTACGAAAAAGGTCATGGGTTCCCCAGAAGAAAGTATCCGTATGGTATACCATGGTATCTCCGAACGATTTGCCGTTAAAGAATCAAAAGAAGCGTTAGCAAAATTAAAAGCGCGGCACGGCATCCCTTCCGATAAATTAATTGTAGGGGTCGTAGGTAGAATTACTCCACAAAAAGGAACAGATGTTTTAATCGAAGCTATCGGGAAACATCTATCCAAAGAATTGGTAGAGAAGTTGCACATTGTAATCGTTGGTGATTATCAATCAAAAGCGCAGGAAAAGTGGTTGGCCGATCTTCTTAACGAAAATCAGCTTACCGAAAAAATAAGTGTACTTGGTTTTCGTGATCCCAAGCCCTACTATCAAGCATACGACGTATTTGTACTCCCCTCACGTTCAGACACCTTTGGTTTGGTAGCGGTTGAGGCCATGATGTCAGGTTGTTGTACCATCCGATCAGATTCTAATGGAGCCTATGACCAAATAGACCATGGTGAAAACGGACTTATTTTCCCAATGGAGGGTGCTGTTGAATTAGCCGCATGTTTAGAGCAAGTACTTAGAGATAGTTCTTTACGGCAAAAACTTGCTGAAAATGGCAAACAAAAAGCCCTTGCTAATTTTACCACAACGAAAATGGTAGATAACACCCTTAGCGTTTATAAAGAACTTATCTCTATTTAAATTGATTACTCACGCTCTATAGCGTGGAAAAAAGCCTTCTTCAATTTTTTCTATCTCTTCCATTGATAAGGTATCATCGGTACTATTTTCATTAGTCAATTTTAAATATACCTGTTTATCAATGATTTTTCGACCGGTATAAAAATGGATATCATCATCAAAAGGAAAATACTTTTTCTTGTATAGGTATAGGTTATCGGTCTCGCTATTGGATAGCCCTCCCCCGATCATATAATAAGTCAATCCTTGAGTTCTTGCCCAATCGATTGCATTGATCTTTAAATATTCGTTCGGTCTCAATTTAAAATGGTCGGAGCTGGTGCCTCCTAAAAATGAGAACATGGTATCGTCTGATATTAAAAATAATTCACAGGAAATAGCAAGGTCGTTTTCATACACCAAGCCAATGGCACATTTTCGAGGGTTTTTTTCGCAAAACTCCGTGAAATATTCTAAAGGATGATAGAATGAATCAATGGCATCCCTTCTATTCATGGTGCCAATATAAACATCATAAAATGCCTTCACCTTGGCTTCGTCGATCGTACCAAAGTGCAACTCAAAAGTTAATCCTTCCTTTTTGGCCTTTCTAAATTGATTGCGGGTATTCGACTTTAAATTAGACCAAAAATAATCCCAATCGGCTATTTTACCCTTTACATTACGTAACGTATGAATCGTTTCGCCTGTATAAAACGTATAATTCTCACTGAAATTGAACCGAACAAATTCTGAAACTACTTTATTTTCTTTATACCAAGCATCTACAGCAACCCAAAAACCTTCGATCAACTCTTTTGATAAAGATGGGTGAAAAAGCGGACCATTATATCCCCAAGGACTCGTAACATCATAATACCCGGTTTTTACGTCGTCATGTAGTATGTCTCTCAAAATAAATGGCATAACCACGGAAACTTCTTCATTGATTACATAGCGAAAGAAATATAGTTCTTGATGATCTAAATGATTAACAAGCAGCTCATAACAGTAATAAGGGTTGTTATCGTCAATAATAGCGATCGATTGTTTATATAAGGATATAGATTCGAGTGAGTTAAGTGCAATTGATTCTAAAAGTGTATTTGGCATAAAGCGTTTATGTTTAATATTTTATATGTTCTCCGTTAGTTTTGAATGGGTCGTCAATGGTTCAACCCTCTTATTTTTTATGTTTATAAATCGAACTTATCCAAATTAGTGCAAAGACAATTCTTTTGGTATTAATAACTGAATTGATAATTTTTTCAAAAAAATAAGGAATTTTATGAATTTGAACATGACTCGTAAAAGGATACATTGATCTTTGTTCTAGAATAGTGATTTTATCCTTTATTTTTTGACTGTTCCGACTAAATCGTAACCACTTTATAATCATAAAAAAAGAATAATAATCTCTTTTAAGAATAAGGTCTTTTTTTACGTCGACATTTGTATCTAATGTAAATTCTTCCGGTTTCTCTATTAAATCGTTTAATCTTAAGACCATTTCATATGTAGCATCGGCAAGGCGCAATTTATGTTCCGCTATGCTTCCTTTGGTTCTCATAATAGAAACAGGAGATTGAAAGTACCAATGAACCTGTAAAGGAAGCACACACATTCTTCGGGAACTAAGTACAATCTTATACGTAAAAATAACATCGGCCATCGTAATATTGTCCAGACCGATCTGAAAATCCTTCAAAAGTTTTTTTGACACCAAATACCACCAAACCTCTACATAGGGTAAAGACTTTTCTTTTAAAAATTCTACGCCGGTGCTTATGAGAATAGCGTCATTCAAATGATCTGAAGAAAGTTTGTTTTCATCTGGACGTAAAGTTTCACTTGAGTGAAAGCCCACGAAATCCATTTCATTGTTCAATGCAAAATCCAGTACTTTTTTTAAAGCCCCGGGTATCAGATAATCGTCAGCATCCAAACAATAGACATAGGTACCTTGCGCCATCTCCACTAAGCTATTCCTAGTAGCCGCATTTCCTTTATTATTTTGATCGAATAATTGCATATTAGGTTTGTCTTTGACAAAATCTGCAATTAACCGACTGCTTTCATCGGTACTACCGTCATTGATTATAAGAACTTCATAATCTTCGCTATTGATTTCTTGTTTCAGTATACTTTGAAGACAATTTATGATATGATTTTCAGCATTAAATACTGGAATAAGAATACTCAAATACATAGAATTACTTTACGAAGAATTTTAGTTCAAAAAACAGATAGAATAAAATCAACCTCAATAGAAAACTAACGACAAAATTAAGGTAATGTTATATACCGAATACTATTTGTTAGTTGAAAAGCGTTAATCTTGTGACATGATTAATTGGTCAATAATAGAATCGATATGAGAATAACAAAATTGGACGGTTTAAGGGGCATTTTTAGCTTTATGATTATTTTTTTTCATTATGATAATAGAATTTTACCGGAATTTGTATCTCAGAATTTTGTCAAAAATGGTGCTTGGATTTTTGTAGAGTTCTTCTTTGTACTAAGTGGTTATGTTATTTCCTATAATTATGATAATCTATCGACCAAGAATGAATTTTGGATTTATTTAAAAAAGCGATTTATTAGATTATATCCATTATTATTTTTTACGATAATGGTTTATTTTCTTTTCGAACTTCTCGGAAGTACAATTCTCAAAAGTTTCATCAATACCCCAGAAACTGTTCCAAGCCTTATACTTGCCACTATTGATTCGTTATTATTCACGAATTCAACTCCAATTTTTGGTGATACCGATGGAGGTATGAATAGTCCTTCATGGTCTATTTCTGCAGAAATGATTTCCTACATCGTTTTTGGCTTGGCAACCATTTATTTAAGTAAAAAGAACAAGACGATATTCTACATATGCCTTATTCTGGTTTCTATGTCTATCCTATTAAAATTCAAACCCCCTGTAAATTACTTTTTCCTAAGGGCTTTTGTTTCCTTCAGTCTGGGATATCTTTTGTTCAAGGTTAGTAAATTTAGAATCCCATTTAAGGATTGGATGGAATATTTGATTCCTATAGCCCTTCTTTTAGTCATGTACATGATCCATGATAACACTTTTGGTTTGGCTCATTTTAACGGAAATTTCACCATTAATATCATTTTCTTTTTTTCCATTTTAATGCTCCTAAAAACCGATGGTACAATTACCAGAATATTAGATTCCCCTTTTGTACAATTTCTAGGAAAAATCTCTTATTCGGTTTATTTAAACCACCTGCTCATAATTACCGTTTTACCTAGATTCTTTTTTAAGATTTTGAAAATAGAGCAAAATACATATACGGAAGTTGGAGTTCTTATTTTTTTATGTATTCTTATTCTAGTTTATTCTGCTTTAACCTATAAATATATCGAATTGAAGGGTAGCAAATTTTTAAAATCAAAGCTATTGAAGCGATGATTTTTTAAATAGAAACATCGGTAAAAATTCTTAATTTTAATTTTTAATAATAATTTTCTTGAAAATATTTTCATTTGAGACAGATACTTTTATCAAATAAATACCTGTCTCCCAATTATCGGTTGAAATTTCAAATACATTTTGACCGTATAGTATTTCATATTTTTTATTAAATACTGCTCCCCCATTCAATGTGAAAATTGAAACGGAGCCCATGTAATCCTCCTTTGCTTCAATCGAGACTTGAATGTTTTGACTTCTTATAACAGGATTTGGTGCAATCGTAACTGCATTAACCTTAGTTTCGTTCAAAGCAATTTGACTTTTTAAAGAGACTACATTTAATGTATTAGCTCCCGCCAGCACCTCGATGGCGTTGACCAGCGGGTTCTCGACCCCGTGGACGAACCCGACCTCAAGCGCGCCGTCGGCCACGTGCACCGGATAGCTCAGCATGCCCCCCGACAGATGGCCGAAGAGCGATACCAGGTCCACCCCGCCGTGCGCGACCGAGCCCTCGACCGTAACATCGAACACACGGTCACCCGCCCCGTCGGTCTCGGAAAACGAGTTCCCCATGTACACGTTGACCACGTAATCGCCCGGGGGAAGCGGTATCGAATACGACATCTCGGCGCCTCCCTTCTGGTCCCAACGCTCGCTCGAGAAGAGCGAAACGTACGTCGCCGCGTCTATATAGCCCGGGATAGAGCCGTCGCGGCCCCCATACGACATCGCCGTACTCGTGCTCAGCCCTCCCGAACTTACCGAATGACCGCCAAACGCGGACGCGCCCGCGACCCCGTCCCCAGACCAGTCGGGGCCGCCGTCGGTGGAGGCAAGCGGCCCGCCGGCCGCGTTGATACGGTACACGACACGCGAAGCCTCCGATACCCTCCAGGAGAAGCTCGTGGAGACGGCCGCGGAACCGGGCCGCGAGGCCCCGACCGTCACCGCGTAGCTCCCCGGGGCACCCGTCAACGTGCCAGAGACACGGCCCGTGGAAGCGTCGACGGAGACACCCTCCGGAGCGCCCGATAGCGAGTACCCCAGAGCGGCGGAAGGGTCGCCGCCAGAGGCCACCACCGTGAAATCGACCGTGGAGCCCAAAAGGTCGGAGCGGTCCGAGACCGGCGACAGGACAAGCGGGCCAGGGGCAACGGCCCCCGCCAGCACCTCGATGGCGTTGACCAGCGGGTTCTCGACCCCGTGGACGAACCCGACCTCAAGCGCGCCGTCGGCCACGTGCACCGGATAGCTCAGCATGCCCCCCGACAGATGGCCGAAGAGCGATACCAGGTCCACCCCGCCGTGCGCGACCGAGCCCTCGACCGTAACATCGAACACACGGTCACCCGCCCCGTCGGTCTCGGAAAACGAGTTCCCCATGTACACGTTGACCACGTAATCGCCCGGGGGAAGCGGTATCGAATACGACATCTCGGCGCCTCCCTTCTGGTCCCAACGCTCGCTCGAGAAGAGCGAAACGTACGTCGCCGCGTCTATATAGCCCGGGATAGAGCCGTCGCGGCCCGCATACGACATCGCCGTGCTCGTGCTCAGCCCTCCCGAACTTACCGAATGACCGCCAAACGCGGACGCGCCCGCGACCCCGTCCCCAGACCAGTCGGGGCCGCCGTCGGTGGAGGCAAGCGGCCCGCCGGCCGCGTTGATACGGTACACGACACGCGAAGCCTCCGATACCCTCCAGGAGAAGCTCGTGGAGACGGCCGCGGAACCGGGCCGCGAGGCCCCGACCGTCACCGCGTAGCTCCCCGGGGCACCCGTCAACGTGCCAGAGACACGGCCCGTGGAAGCGTCGACGGAGACACCCTCCGGAGCGCCCGATAGCGAGTACCCCAGAGCGGCGGAAGGGTCGCCGCCAGAGGCCACCACCGTGAAATCGACCGTGGCGCCCAAAAGGTCGGAGCGGTCCGAGACCGGCGACAGGACAAGCGGGCCAGGGGCAACGGCTCCCGCCAGCACCTCGATGGCGTTGACCAGCGGGTTCTCGACCCCGTGGACGAACCCGACCTCAAGCGCGCCGTCGGCCACGTGCACCGGATAGCTCAGCATGCCCCCCGACAGATGGCCGAAGAGCGATACCAGGTCCACCCCGCCGTGCGCGACCGAGCCCTCGACCGTAACATCGAACACACGGTCACCCGCCCCGTCGGTCTCGGAAAACGAGTTCCCCATGTACACGTTGACCACGTAATCGCCCGGGGGAAGCGGTATCGAATACGACATCTCGGCGCCTCCCTTCTGGTCCCAACGCTCGCTCGAGAAGAGCGAAACGTACGTCGCCGCGTCTATATAGCCCGGGATAGAGCCGTCGCGGCCCCCATACGACATCGCCGTACTCGTGCTCAGCCCTCCCGAACTTACCGAATGACCGCCAAACGCGGACGCGCCCGCGACCCCGTCCCCAGACCAGTCGGGGCCGCCGTCGGTGGAGGCAAGCGGCCCGCCGGCCGCGTTGATACGGTACACGACACGCGAAGCCTCCGATACCCTCCAGGAGAAGCTCGTGGAGACGGCCGCGGAACCGGGCCGCGAGGCCCCGACCGTCACCGCGTAGCTCCCCGGGGCACCCGTCAACGTGCCAGAGACACGGCCCGTGGAAGCGTCGACGGAGACACCCTCCGGAGCGCCCGATAGCGAGTACCCCAGAGCGGCGGAAGGGTCGCCGCCAGAGGCCACCACCGTGAAATCGACCGTGGAGCCCAAAAGGTCGGAGCGGTCCGAGACCGGCGACAGGACAAGCGGGCCAGGGGCAACGGCCCCCGCCAGCACCTCGATGGCGTTGACCAGCGGGTTCTCGACCCCGTGGACGAACCCGACCTCAAGCGCGCCGTCGGCCACGTGCACCGGATAGCTCAGCATGCCCCCCGACAGATGGCCGAAGAGCGATACCAGGTCCACCCCGCCGTGCGCGACCGAGCCCTCGACCGTAACATCGAACACACGGTCACCCGCCCCGTCGGTCTCGGAAAACGAGTTCCCCATGTACACGTTGACCACGTAATCGCCCGGGGGAAGCGGTATCGAATACGACATCTCGGCGCCTCCCTTCTGGTCCCAACGCTCGCTCGAGAAGAGCGAAACGTACGTCGCCGCGTCTATATAGCCCGGGATAGAGCCGTCGCGGCCCCCATACGACATCGCCGTACTCGTGCTCAGCCCTCCCGAACTTACCGAATGACCGCCAAACGCGGACGCGCCCGCGACCCCGTCCCCAGACCAGTCGGGGCCGCCGTCGGTGGAGGCAAGCGGCCCGCCGGCCGCGTTGATACGGTACACGACACGCGAAGCCTCCGATACCCTCCAGGAGAAGCTCGTGGAGACGGCCGCGGAACCGGGCCGCGAGGCCCCGACCGTCACCGCGTAGCTCCCCGGGGCACCCGTCAACGTGCCAGAGACACGGCCCGTGGAAGCGTCGACGGAGACACCCTCCGGAGCGCCCGATAGCGAGTACCCCAGAGCGGCGGAAGGGTCGCCGCCAGAGGCCACCACCGTGAAATCGACCGTGGAGCCCAAAAGGTCGGAGCGGTCCGAGACCGGCGACAGGACAAGGGGTTTGATTTCACTATTAGATAGAAACTCCCATCTGAAGATATCACTGCCGTTGTCGGCCTTCACCACGACGTTGCCATCGGGCTGGGTCCCCAGATAATATCCGCTCAACTTGCTCACCAGATAGAAGGTCCCGTCACCCCCGTCCAATATTTCCCAAAGTTGGGCATCTGTACCATTACCTTCATACTGCCAGATGTTCGCCCCGCTTTTGGTCGAGGCGGAAGCCACATCAAGGTACTTGTCGCTATGGCTGGCCCTAAGCTGGTAATAGCCCGCATTGGCGTTCTCAAGGACGAAATGTTGGTTGTCGGAACCCGTGTACTCCCCTTCGGCAACGTTCGTCATGTCCAACAGACCGGCATCGGGCACCTGTAGCGTCGCACCGCTGGCCCTGTTCACTATCCTGTAGGGACCCGTGGCGGGAACGGGGGGCAACGGTAGCAACTGGTCTATCCAGGCCTCTATCAGGGCCGCTCCCTTGGCGTCCACCTGGCCTTTGGCCAAGGGCGGCATCATTATACTTGGATCCTTACTGGCCACCCTATGGTAGACCTGTGACCGGGAAGCGTCGCCCGGTATCAATACCTCTTCACCCGGAATCCCTATAGCAGTATTGTATTTGGCGGTCGTCAGACCTGTCTGGGAAAGCGTATTGAAAAGTCTCAGGTCGAAATCCGCACGGTTCCCCGTGCCCGGTCTATGGCAATAGGCACAGTTCAGGTCAAGGTAGGAACGCGCCTTTTCGTCCAGACTACCATTAGGGTCGTCGATGGAAACATGGGTAAGGAAACCTCCCGTCTGACCGTCAGTAACGGTGCGGTCCAAGATACCTAAGGAACTCAAGGTCACCAATTGGTTCCCCACAGTTCCACCAGAAACATGGGTCGAATAATCATAGTCGCTGTTCAAATTACGTGTACGTGGCCCCAAGGTACCTTTCGACGCGGCATTATGGCAACTCAGGCATTCGCTGTTTGAGGGAAAATGCCAATTAACCTGCCGTGTGCCCCCGCCTACCGTCGTGACCTGTATCGGTTCCTCGACACCCGTCTCCTGTAAATAGGCTTCCGTCTGTGCTTCGTTCCATTTGTAGGTAAGGAAGTAGAAATTACCGTCGTCCGCCTTTACAGAGAAACGTGTCTCCACCTTTCTCGTCTTGGTGGCGTCCCTATCGTCTACGGGATAATCGAAATGTTTGATCATTACGGTACCCAGAGGGAACTCCCATTCCCCGTTCTCGGAGAATTTTATCCTTTCCCCTGGGGTATCATGGCTCCCATCATTGGGTATCGCCATCCAACGTTTCTTAAGCGCCCCGTCGGACCAAAAGGGGTCTATTAGCTCATAGGGGATGTACCCTGTCGAAACCTTTAGGTTCTGTAGGTCCGTAAAAGCGCCGGTGGCAGACAAGGTCTGGGGCATGTCCCCATAATTTATACCGGGGGCGGCAAGCTTGTAAAGGTTCACATTGTCGCCCAGTTTGAGTATATATAGTTCCTTATCGAAATCCTGGCCGAAACCGATGACCCCCTGGGGAGTGAAATTGCCCAACACTTCATATTGCCCCGTAGTGATGTCAACAGACCAGATTTCATCGCCCGTGCCGTAGTCCGCACAGATATACCTTCCCTCCAGACTAGGTATTTCCGTACCCCTGTAGACAAAACCCCCTATAAGCGCATTGGCTTCGGCACGGGGAAATTGGGTGAGTGGACCCTCATGGGCCATGCCGTTGTACAGTTGCGTGACGCAATCCTCATCGGGGCCGGGATCAAGTCCCTCGAAAAGGGGCCATCCATAATTTTTACCCTTCGACAGTACATTGATCTCTTCGTGCAGTGCCTCACCTACCTCGCCGATATAGAAAACGCCCGTATTAGCGTCTCTGGTCATCCGATGAGGGTTTCTATGCCCGATGGAGTAGTATTCCTCAAAATTAGCCCCGGCGGGGCTTAAAAATGGATTGTCGTTGGGTATCCAATATTCTACCCCGGAGAATTCATCCGCCTCCCCAGCGCCCGGGGAGGATAGCGTACGCACGGGTGCCTGACTTTTTGCCGGGTCCTTGTCGACATCGATCCTTAGCACGCCACCATCCAGGTTCTCGTCGATTTCCTGCGCGTTCACGAACGTGGCCTGATCACCAGTGGACAGATATAGGAAACCGTCCTCACCGAAATCCATGCCCCCGCCCCTGTGGGTCGTATTGTACATGCGCCGCTTGATCATGGTGACCTTGGACCCGTCGATATATGTCAGGTCCTCAGGGTCGACCTCGAACCTTTCCAGAAGAAGGTAGTTCCCAGCGAATGTCTCGTTACCGCAGAAAAAATCCTGTGCGGAGCCCAGCGTGTTGTTCGGCTCGGCCGTAGTGTAATAGATATAGAAATAATTCTTGCCGGGGGCACCGAAGTCCGGATGGATGGAAAGTCCCAAAAATCCCCCGTCCCAGACCTCGTCATTGGTATAATCTCCCACTTCCTCCGAAAAATCCACTATCGCATGCTTATTCGCAACCTCGGGATCGTCCTCGATATAGAATAGCTTACCGTCAAGTTGACCGATGACTATTTTGTTCTGGCCCGGAACCAAAGTGAACGTGATCGGGGAATCGAAGAAAACGTTCGGGTAAGCTGGTCTATAGGGGTCCCGTACCGCACCGACCCCGGGAAACGTACCGCCCGCAAATTGGGCAAACGGTTCTGGAGTTGTCATGCCGGGCCCAAAGAACATAGGACCGAAACCCATAATTAATGCGGCTGCTACAAAACAAGCCATACGCTGTATAGCCCTTAAATTTTTCATTTAAAATAGTGTTTTGATTAACTAAGTTGAGGGAACCGTTAAAAGTAATTTTTAGTTCAATGAACTTGGAAAAATAGATTTAGAAATCGACAAAACCGATATTTTGTTCGATTAGGAGCATTAAATCATACCAAGGGGATATCCTAGACTTATTACCGAAATATAAAATTGAGCGTTCAATAAAAAAGGCCAATATAAATATTGGCCTTCTATAATTACTTAAAATTGATAATTAATTTCTTACGATTATACGCTTACTAATTGGTTCTGAGGATTCAAACATAATAGTAATAACATATGATCCATCTCTTAAACCATACAAAGGAATCCTATAAATACCTTGTTCACTATACGCTTCAGATTCCATAAACATATGAATCAATCTTCCTCCCATGTCATGAACCGTAAAACCAACGACCGTTTCTTTCTCAAAACTATTATTTATATAAACATTAGCATATTCAGAAGTAGGGTTTGGAGCAATAACTATCTCTAATTCATCTAAAGAATTAGGTCCATTATCTATAACTTCAATAGAAATACTTGTCTCATTAGTCAATCCACCGGTATCCGTCACCGTTAATCTTACCTCATACGTTCCTGCAACAGTAAAGGTATGCTTCGGGTTCGCCTCTGTAGCAGTAACGCCGTCACCGAAATCCCATAGGTAGGTCAGCACATCCTCGTCCGTAGAAGCCTCTCCTGTAAATGAGACTTCCCCGTCAACCCCGATCTCCGTTACATCGGAGGTGGCCACGGCCGTCGGGGCCGCGTTCACCGCATTTACCGTTATGGTCAAGGTGTCGGTATCGGTCAACATATCCGCATCGGTTACCGTCAAGGTTACGGTGTAACTGCCCGCCGTGGTGAAGGTGTGTACCGGATTCTCCTCCGTGGACGATGCGCTCCCGTCCCCAAAGTCCCAACGGTACTCCTTTATAAGGACATCGTCCGTCGAACCCGCACTCGAGAACGCGACCTCCAAGGGGGCATCCCCTTGCGTTACGTCACTGCTCGCCACGGCCGTCGGGGCTCCGTCGACCGCGTTTACCGTAATGGTCAAGGTGTCGGTATCGGTCAACATACCCCCATCGGTTACCGTCAAGGTTACGGTGTAACTGCCCGCAGTGGTGAAGGTGTGTACCGGATTCTCCTCCGTGGACGATGCGCTGCCGTCCCCAAAGTCCCAACGGTACTCCTTTATAAGGACATCGTCCGTGGAACCCGCACTCGAGAACGCGACCTCCAAGGGGGCATCCCCTTGCGTTACGTCACTGCTCGCCACGGCCGTCGGGGCTCCGTCGACCGCGTTTACCGTAATGGTCAAGGTGTCGGTATCGGTCAACATACCCCCATCGGTTACCGTCAAGGTTACGGTGTAACTGCCCGCAGTGGTGAAGGTGTGTACCGGATTCTCCTCCGTGGACGATGCGCTGCCGTCCCCAAAGTCCCACTGGTACTCCTTTATAAGGACATCGTCCGTGGAACCCGCACTCGAGAACGCGACCTCCAAGGGGGCATCCCCTTGCGTTACGTCACTGCTCGCCACGGCCGTCGGGGCCGCGTTCACCGCGTTTACCGTAATGGTCAAGGTGTCGGTATCGGTCAACATACCCCCATCGGTTACCGTCAAGGTTACGGTGTAACTGCCCGCAGTGGTGAAGGTGTGTACCGGATTCTCCTCCGTGGACGATGCGCTGCCGTCCCCAAAGTCCCACTGGTACTCCTTTATAAGGACATCGTCCGTGGAACCCGCACTCGAGAACGCGACCTCCAAAGGGGCGTCCCCTTGCGTTACGTCACTGCTCGCCACGGCCGTCGGGGCCGCGTTCACCGCATTTACCGTTATGGTCAAGGTGTCGGTATCGGTCAACATACCCCCATCGGGGCCGCGTTCACCGCGTTTACCGTTACCGGTCAAGGTTACGGTGTAACTGCCCGCAGTGGTGAAGGTGTGTACCGGATTCTCCTCCGTGGACTGTACGCTCCCGTCCCCAAAGTCCCACTGGTACTCCTCTATAAGGACATCGTCTGTGGAACCCGCACTCGAGAACGCGACCTCCAAGGGGGCGTCCCCTTGCGTTACGTCACTGCTCGCCACGGCCGTTGGCGGATATCCCGTAAACCTAAATTCCCATCGAATGGAATCACTGCCATCATTCAATTTAACAATTACATTTCCATCAGGTTCAGTTCCCAAATAATGTCCGCTGAGTTCACTAATTAAATAGAACGTACCATCACCGGCATCTACAATCTGCCATAATTGAGCGTCGCTGCCATTGCCTTCATATTGCCAAATATTGGCTCCGACAGCTATAGAAGCTCCAGAGACGTCCAAATATCGGCTACTGTGAACGGCCCTTAAAGAATATAAAGTATTTCCCACATATTCTAAAGCAAAATGTTGGTTATCCAAATTTCCATAAGTACCTTCAGCAATATTGGCTTCGTCTAAAAGGCTAGCATCGGGAACTTGTAGGGTTTCACCACTTGCTCTATTTACCACCCTATAAATTCCATTAACAGGAGCACCTACTCCTCCTCCATCATCGTCAGAATTGTAGCCTTCAATAATTGTATAAAAACCAACATAAGCCGGGTCGCTTCTTGCTCCATCTACGGCAATCTCTATGTCAAAATATTGAACCCCATCTATTTCCGATTCATCAACACCCGATACCATAACCTCTTGAGGCTTATCCCAATTTTCAACCGTAAATGTCAATTCCTGCGGATCAAGACGAAACTCATCAGCATTGTTCAATGCTGTAAGTGTGAGTACTACGTCTTGTGATGGAGCCCCATCTAACACCACGGTAATTGAATCCGTCTTTCCATCTTCTGAAACCACCACAAGTTCTGGGTTCACCGTTAGACCTAAATTTAAAGGACCGCTAGGTTGCTCAAATTTCCATCGAATAGTATCACTACCGTCAGATGTCCTCACAATTACATTTCCATTAGGTTCCGTACCCAAATATTTGCCCCCGGCTTCGCTCACCAAATGGAAGGTACCATCGCCGGCATCCGCGATACGCCAGAATTGTGCATCAGAATCCCCATCGTTATCCTCGTACTGCCATACATTGACTCCAGCCTGGTTGCCGCCTTGGGCTACATCTAAATATTTGCCGCTGTGGACCACGCTTAACTTATAAATTTGATTTCCGACATATTCCAATTCAAAATGCTGATTGTCCAGTCCTTGGTAGGCGGACTCGGTAATATTGGCCATATCTTGAATACTACCATCTGGAACCTGTAGGGTCTCGCCACTAGCATAATTGAAAATCCTATAAATGCCCAAGGCCGGTGGGCCAACGCCACCACCATCATCGTCAGAATTATAACCTTCTATAGTTGTCGTAAATCCAGTATATAAAGGGTCACTTCGTGTTACATCAACGCTTATTTCAACGGTGTAATATTGTACCCCGTCCACGTCATTGTCATTTACTCCTTTAATTTCAACACTTTGAGGAATATTCCAGTTAGCAGGGGTAAAAACGACCTCTGTATCTAATAGTGAAAATTCATCGGGATTGTTGATTCCATTCAATAAAAGGGTGACATCACTTGTTGGCGGACCATCCAATACGATACTAATCTCATCGGAAGTTCCATCCTCAGAAGTCACCAACGGTTCTTCCTCTGCTGTTATTCCTAAATCAAGTGGTGAATCTATCGGTAAGAACTGCCATCTAAAAATATCGCTACCATTGTCAGCTGCCACTACCACGTTCCCATTAGGTTCAGTACCCAAAGCATATCCACTGAGCTTGCTCACTATACGGTACGTATCATCACCTGCGTCCAATATTTCCCAAAGTTGGGCATCCGTACCGTTACCGGTATACTGCCAAATGTTGGCACCATTGACCATAGAGGCTGAAGCCACATCAAGATATTTGTCACTATGTACAGCTTTCAGCTGGTGATAACCACCAAAAGCATTCTCTAACATAAAATTTTGATATTCAAGACCTATATAACCGCCTTCAGCGATATTGGCCATGTCTGCTGTACTGGCATCAGGGACCTGCAAGGTTTGCCCAGAAGCTCGATTTACAATTCTATAGATCCCTTCTACGGGAGCCGGTGCGGGTGGCTGCAACTGGTTAATCCATTCTTCTATAAGTTGTACTCCTTCCGTATCCACAATACCTTTGGCTAAAGGTGGCATCTTAATACCCTCGGCTATACTATTAGCCCTATGATACAATTGCGATTTAGAAGCATCTCCTGGATAAACAATCTGTTGATCAGGAGCCATAGCCGGTATCGACTGGTTTATTCCAGCATTATAAAGTCCTGTCTGTGATAATGTATTAAAGAGTCTTAAATCAAAATCCCCTCTATTACCAGTAGCCGGTTGATGACAATAGGCACAGTTGTTATCCAAATAGGAACGAGCTCTTTCATCCAAACTAGCGTTTAGGTCATCAATAGCCTTATGTGTAAGATAACCTGGAGTGTCGTTATCAGTGATGTCTTCGCTTAAAATACCTAAAGAACTCAAGGTGACCAATTGGTTCCCTATGGTTCCCCCTTTATCCTCATAATCAAAATCACTGTTCAAATTACGGGTTCTAGGTCCCAAGGTACCGCCCAAAGCCGGATTATGACAGTTTATACATTGCGCATTTGACGGATATAACCAATCTACGGTTTCTTGAACCCCTGCCCTAACTACATTGAAACTTGCAGTAGCACCAGTAGCCATGTCCACGAGCGTTGCATCTGTCTCGGCATCATTCCATTTATAGGTAAGAAAGTAAAATTTTCCATCCGTACCCTTTATTGAAAAACGGGTCTCGATTTTGCGTGTATTCGGAGGGTTATTTTCATCAATAGGAAAATCAAATTGTTTGACCAAAACAGAACCGATGGGGAATTGCCAATCTCCATTTTCAGACCATTGTATCTTTTCTGCCGGAGTATCATGGGCGCCATTATTAGGAATGGCCATCCAACGGGTCTTGATGGCTCCATCCGACCAAAATGATTCAATCATCTCATAGGGAATAAAACCTTCGTTTACACTCAATTCCGCTATATCCGAAAAGTCATTATTATTTCCAACCTTAAAAACTCCTGTTTGCGAAAGTAGAGGGGGTGCAGAATTGATATCGAAAGATTCCTTTAACTTAAAAATTCCACTATCACCATGATTACCGAGCCTAAGCATATAAAGCTCTCCACTACTATCTTGCCCAAAAGAAATGATTTCACCAGGGCCAACGCCCAAGTTTTCCTTTGCCCCGCTCTGGGTATCTATAGCAAATAATTGGTTGGTAATATAGTCTCCTGCAATATAACGGTTTTGGTATTGAGCTATGGAACCATGGTAAACATAGCCCCCGATGATAGACCATGCCTCGTCTCTAATGAAATCCGTCAAGGGAGCTGTGTAGACAACCGTTGCCGCGTCAGGATAAGGGCTTGCCGTGCAAGGGGTCCCTGCTCTTTCGGGTATGGTGAAGCCCTCATTCCCTTCTTTGAAGGGCCAACCGTAATTGTTTCCAGCGGTAGCGGAATTGTTTTTGAGAACATTAATTTCTTCATGCGTACCTTCTCCAACCTCTCCTATATATAAATCACCGGTAGCTGAATCCATGGTTAAACGATGTGGGCTTCGGTGCCCGATGGTATAATATTCTTCAAAAATGTTTCCTGCAGGATCATTGAAAGCATTATCATTTGGAATGAAATAGTAAGCCCCTGACATTTCCTGACCGTCAGAATCAGGATGGGTGTTCCCCACTCCGGGGTCCTGTAAAAACCTTCTGGGAATATGACTAGTGGTACCACCTACCATATCTACATCGAGACGCAACACCCCACCGTCTAGATTGTTCTCAACATCCTGGGCATTGGCGTAAGTGGCCTGGTCCCCTGTGGAAACGTACAAAAAGCCGTCAAGTCCAAAAGTCATACCCCCGCCACGGTGGGTAGTATTGTACAGTTCTCGTTGAATCATTGTCTCACGACTCCCCTGAACATATTTCATGGTCGTTGGATTTACGCGAAAACGTGCCAACACCAGATAATTTCCACTGTATACTTCAACACTACAACTGAAGTCTTGTGGATCTCCTAGATTATTATTTGTGGCATTAGTAGTATAATACACAAACATAAAATTCTTTTCAGGATCCACGCCAAATTCAGGGTGTATTGCCAAGCCCAAAAAACCACCATCCCAAACGGCCCCTTCATTACGATCCCCTACTTCAGCTGACCAATTTACAACCAGTGTTTTTTGTGCCGTTGCATTATCGTCCTCTACAGAATAAATTTCACCATTTAATTGCCCGATAATTATCTTATTGTCGTGAGGTAAGGGATTAAAGGTGATGGGAGAATCAAAAGTGAGATTAGGAAATGCGGGTTCGTAGGCAGGGCTACTCACCCCACCTCCAGGAAAAGAAGTATTCACCGTTAAATTAAAAGGCTCCGGAGCGGTCATGCCGGGTCCAAAAAACATAGGACCAAACCCCGTAATTAATGCCGTAGCCCCAACAATACCAATAGTTAAGAATAAATTTTTAAGGGATTTCCCTTTTTGTTCGTATTTTTTTTTCATCATAATGTAGTAAAAATCGACAGGATACTATTTCAGCTTACAAAAAAAACGCAATTACCTGTCTTGTAAGATTAATCTCGTTCAAAAGGTGTTTAAAAACGATTAATATCAATGGCGCAAATGTACTTTAAGCAATGAGCAAAATGAAAGCACTAGACGTTAAAAATTTAGTCCCCTTACAATATTTAATAAATAAACACGTTTTAAATGCTGAAATTGGAGGAATGGCAGAGTGGCTTATTGCAACGTACAATTTATTTGTACGTAAGGTTAACGCCTTCGAGGGTTCGAATCCCTTCTTCCTCCGCTAATAAAAGCCTGTTTTACAGGCTTTTATTTTTTTATTAGTAAAATCTAAACAATTAAAGGGCAGATTATCGATTATTTAAGAGCTTAAACAAATTTCGTGGATTAGCTATTGAATTTCCAACATAATTAAGCAACTTTACACCCCTAATACATATAAATCATGTCAACAAAAATCGCATTTATCGGTGCAGGAATTGCCACCAGTTACACTTTGATTCCTTTACTAGAGAATTTTGATGAAAAAAGTGATTTAAAATTAGAGCTTCTAATTATTGACAAGAGCAATGATTTTTTTAAAGGGATGCCTTATGGAGAAAGATCCGGCAAGTCAGTTCTTCTGATACAAGATTTAAAAAATTTCATTACAGAACCCCACCGAGCACACTTTAAAAATTGGCTTGACCAAAATATAGACGAACTTTCAGAAGTATTTATAAAAAGTGGAGGTTCGTATGCGAAAGAATGGGTAGATAAAAATAGTCCCTTATACCAAAAAGGCGAATGGGATGATTTATATATTCCAAGATTCTTTTTCGGCGAATATATAGAACAAGAGGTTAAAAAACGGATTGAGCGATTAGTCGAAGAAAATAGAATACATGTTAAATATATTCGAAAAGAAACAATAGCGATTACGAAAGAAAATGATGAATTTACCATTCAATTTGAAGATAATAGCAAGGTAAAAACTGATAAGGTGATTCTTTCTGTAGGTTCGTTACCTTATAAAAAATTGTTCGATGCCGAACTAAAAAATAAGAAAACCGCATTGTACATCAAAGAGCCTTACGGACTTGGAATGGAGGAAAACATGACACAAATCACTACCTTTATACGTGAACGTAAAAAAAATAACCTCCCTACAAAAATTGCCGTTCTTGGGGCGAATGCAAGTGGTTTGGAAATGATCTATAAAATCTGCGACAAATTGCCCATGAATGAATTCGACACCTCTTTCAAAACCCTTTCCTCACACGGGGTAATGCCAGATGGTTCATTTGATACGGTTAAAGCTAAAAATTTCAAGGCCAATCATTTATTGTCTCTTTTAGAAGAAAAATCATTGACTGCCGATACTATTGCCCAAGCAGCACATAAAGACATTGACGAAGCCGAAAAACAAGGCTTGGGGGCGGCTACTACTGTAGGTATTATTTCTAAAGGGTTTGGAGATCTATTACCTAAATTAAGTAAGGAAGAACTCTTGAATTTTGCTTGCTTCCACGGGAACCAAATTGGTAGAAGGCAACGGTGCGCTGGTAATCATTATCTCTCTGTAGTGAACGAGCTATCTCACCGTGAACGGTTTGAGCATATCAAAGGTCGTTTTATCGAACTTGATGAAAATTCAGAAGGTTTGAGTTTGACTTACAAAACAAATGGAGGCTCAAATTTCAAAGAAGTAAGTGAAACGTTCAATATTGTAATCAATTGCCTTGGAAGCGTCGATTTGACTTCAGTAGGTTTAACTCCTTTTTTCAAGGCCCTGATTTCAGAGGGTCTTTGTGAACCAAATCCGTCCAAAATCGGTTTCAAAATAGATGAGAATATGCAAGCTACCGAAAACTTTTTTATAGCCGGACCTCTTTTGGCCGGCAATCAAATAGAAGAGAGAATTTTCTGGCATCTGGAACATTGTGCTCGAATCATCTGGTCAAGTTCAGTGCTTTCAAAGAAAATCATAGCTAGTCTTAACTAAATAAACTACCCCATTATTCGATAACTTCATTTTTTAGAACTATTTTTTTAAAGTTTTAGAGAAACAGATGGCTCTTGGGAATTGTATATTTGCGGCTGCGAATAATATAATTCCATAGCCCCCATGAACATTACTACATCAAGATTTATTCTGCCATTTATTTTTTTATTGGTTTTCATAGCAAACGGACAAGTCTCTTATCAGAATGCTTTCCCAAACGTATCTTTTAATTTTCCAGTAGAAATCCAAAGCTCTATCGACGGATCGAACAAATTGTTCATCGTAGAACAAACCGGTAGAATAAAGGTTTTTTCAAATAACAATACTATAAAGGCCGCAGGAGTAACCACTTTTTTAGATATTTCATCAACTGTTTCCTACAGCGCTGGTCAAGAAATAGGATTATTGGGTATGGCCTTCCATCCAAATTATGCGACCAATGGCTATGTGTTCGTCTACTATATAGACCGTCCTAGTAATTACAGGATCAACATAGTGCGCTATAAAGTCAACAGTTCAGATCCAAATACACTAGACCCTTCTTCACAAACGATTATAGCCCAGTTCACAAAGAACCAAGGTGATTCTAATCATAACGGTGGAAAAATAGCATTTGGCCCCGATGGATACCTATATATATCTATTGGTGACGGCGGAGGTGGTGGAGACCCTCAAGGTAATGGACAAAATCTAAATACTGTTTTTGGTAGTTTACTTCGAATCGATGTGGACGTAGATGGAAACAATCCATTAGAAAGCAACCCAGATTTACCCAATGGCAATTACGAAATACCATCAGACAATCCAAGGGTCGGTCAAACAGGCCTAGATGAACTATATGCATGGGGCATACGAAATACTTGGAAATTCTCTTTTGATGCTACAGGGAAACTATGGGGAGCGGACGTGGGTCAAGGAGATTTTGAAGAAATAAATTTGATAACCAAGGGAGGAAACTATGGCTGGAACAGATTTGAAGCCAATTCACAACCTAGTTTTGGATCTGGTACTTCTTTGGTTACAACACCTGACATAAAACCTATTTTTTTCTATGACCATGATCACGGTGACGTATCCATTACAGGTGGTTATGTCTACCAGGGTAGTTTGGCAAATTCAGTGCTTCAGAATAAATATATTTATGCGGACTATGTATCGGGAAGGGTTTGGGCCTTAGGTTATAACGAAGCTAATGGAAGTACCGACAACCAGCTCTTATTCAGGACCAATGGTGAATTGATTTCATCATTTGGAGAAGATGAATTAGGGGAATTATATTTTGCAGGATATGGTTCTTCAGCTAAAATTTTTAAACTTACAGGAGAAAAGGCCGAGCCGACTACAACACCTGTCAATGGTGTTGGGGAATGGAGGAATCTATCTTCTGGAGTCAATGGTACGGTAGAAACAATAATAGAAGCAGAAAATAACAAAATATATGTTGGCGGGTCATTTAGAAGTGCAGGGAGCATTGGGGTCTCTAACTTAGCCATTAGAAATGACGACGGTACTTGGGAAGCTTTTGGAGAAGGCAGCAACGGCACTATTTTTTCACTGGCCCTTGCTCCGAACGGAAACCTATATGCTGCTGGAGAATTTTCCCAAATAGGCGGCATTAGTGCTAATAACATTGCTTTTTGGAATGGAACTTCTTGGTCATCTTTGGGTACTGGTACCAATGGCCCTGTTTCCAAAATAGCGTTCGATTCTATGGGTAACTTATTTGTAGGTGGAGTCTTTACGGAGGCTAACGGAATTACGGTCAATAATATCGCCCAATGGAAGAATGGGATATGGGGTGCATTGACCGACTCATCGACAGGAATCACTGGAACAAACAATGAAATAAGGGCAATTGCCTTTGATGAAAATAACACCTTATATATTGGTGGTAACTTTGATACTGCCGGGGGAAATTCTGCAGCCCGTATCGCCCAATGGGATGGTGTCAATTGGTCGGCACTGGGACCGGGAACAAGTGGGTTCGTTCAAGCCATCGAAGCCAATGCTGATTATATTTATGCTGGCGGGAACTTTACAGTATCGGGTTCACAGACCGTTAATCGTATCGCTCGCTATAATCGATCGACCAAACTTTGGGAAATGCTCGGTAATGGACTAAGCGGCAATGTAAATAGTTTAAAAGCCAATGGAGAATATTTATATGTAGCGGGAACCTTTGAGACAGCAAGTGATGATGGAAACACCAATAAGATCGTGAATAATATTGCCCGTTGGAGTACTGATGAAGGTTGGCAAGCATTAGGACCAAATACAACGGTAGGGGTAGATAATAGGGTGAATTCTCTCACGTTTACTAAAAATAATACCGAACTGATAGCTGGCGGGAATTTTGCGACAGCAGGTTCCGTTTCTGTCGGTAATATAGCAACATGGGCAGCCGTATTCTGTACAGATGAGAGCATAATCCCGAAATATCAGATAAATGGCGAATGGTCTAATGGCAACAACGCTATAACCGTTACAGAAGGGGACCAGCTGATCCTAAGTATTTTATCCAATGATACTCCTTTTACGATAAAACTTCCCAATGGTTCGATCATAAATGGAGAGTACAACCTAGAAAACATACAGACGGAACAATCTGGAACCTATCTCTTCACCACCGCAGAAGGATGTTCTAAAAGTTTACAAATTATCGTTAAAGAAGCTGATGCAGATAATGACGGAATTTTAGATAGTAAGGATAATTGTCCCAATACTCCATCGGGAGAAACGGTAGATGAAAATGGATGTTCAATTTCGATTTTTCCAGCGGACCAGTTTAAGATTACCTCGACAGGAACTTCGTGCATCACTACAAACAATGGATTTATCTTGATCGAATCTAAAACAACCGATCCTTTTAGTGCAACTATAAGCGGACCTGAAAAAGAGGAATCCATCGAATTTTCGGAATTATTAAAAATCGACAATTTAAAAAAAGGAACCTATACGCTGTGTATAACCTCAACAAACTACCCCGATTATAAAAATTGTTCCAAGATTATAATCAGTGAGCCTGATCCTCTTTCCGTTCAGTTAGAGGTGAATTCTTTAACCAATAGTGTTTCTTTAAAGATGAGCGGAAGTAAAGGCTACACGGTAAGCATCAATGGAAAAAGTACACATACGAATAGCAATGAAATAAACCTGCAGCTTTATGAAGAGGTCAATACGGTTTCAGTTGTTTCTGATCAACTTTGCCTAGGTAAATTTGAAGAAACCATTCTTTTAGAAAATGCAATTTTAATCTATCCCAATCCTATAGCGAACGACCTTAAGATTGACACAAAATCATTAACTTCGGAATTCATTGAAATCAGTGTTTTTAGTGAAACCGGAGTTTTACTGAGACTGGAAAATTATAAAGTAAATCAATCTCCTATTACATTAGATATGAGTTCTCTATCTTCCGGAATTTATTTTTTGAGATTAAAAGATGCTAAAATCAATAAATCATTTAAAATCATAAAGTCATGAGAAAAATTTTAATCCTCATGATCACAGGCTCTTTAGTTCTGTCTTGCGGTATAGACTCAGATGTATTGAACAATGACGATAAGAACATTTCGATCAATCTTATTTTTCCCGAAAAAGACTCTGAATGTACCGAAGGTATTCTTGTTTCCGACACTCAAAGTGAATTGGTTTTCAGATGGGAGGACATTAATGAAAATGGACCTTACGTGGTACATCTTACCAAAAATTCAAAAGAAGAAACCTTTGAAAGCAATGATACAGAATTAGCTATTACCTTAGACCGTGGTATTGCTTATAGTTGGTACGTAACAGGTACAGTCAATACAACGAGTGCGAGTTGGGATTTTTACAATGCTGGTCCGGGGCTTGAAGCCTCGATTCCATTGCCCGCTTCTGCCGTTTCCCCTGTTTCAGGAGCATCTATCTCCCAGACGAGTACTACCGTAAACCTTGTTTGGAAGTCAGAGGACTTTGACGATGATATTATTGGGTATGACCTATATTTTGGTGAAGCCATGGATTCTCCCCTATACGAAACCGATATTAATGAAACTAGATTTAATGGTATTCCTGTTACTGCCGGAAAGACTTACTATTGGAAAGTAATTACAAAAGATAGTATTGGTAATGAATCGGAATCTCCTATTTTTGTTTTCACCGTAGGATAAATATATTTTAAAGTTAATAGTATTTTATTCGATTCTTTTGTAAATAGTGCTTTGACATACGGGTTTATTTAAAACGTTAAAATTCACAAAACCTTAAAATCAAAACAACATAAAAAAGCCCGATACATATCGGGCTTAAATTTTGGTATAAATTGCTGAATTTAAAACTCTATAATCTCAAATTCGGAACGTCTATTGACTGCATGTTTCTCTTCTGGGCAATACGTATTGTCATCGCATTCATTCAACAGCATGCGTTCCCCAAATGCCTCTGATGACAATCTTGATTCAGGAATTCCTTTAGACAACAAATAGTCCTTTGTTCTATCTACCCTACGCTGGGAGAGCCAATCGTTATAATTAGAAGTACCCCTGGAGTCTGTATATGAAGTGATTTTTAATTTTAATGTCTGAATTTCTTCCATAATCTCGACAAGGGAATCCATTATAGATTTTGATTTATTATTTAAAACCGATGAATTGAGGGCAAAATGAACATTACCCAAATTCGCTATTCTTGATTTTATCTCTTCTTTTCTCCTTTTCAACGCTTCTAGACGTTCCTTTTCGGCAGCAGCCAGTTGAGCCTCTTTCTCAAGTCTTTCTGCCAATAAGGCTTCATCTCTCAGTCGATTTACCTCTGCAATAGAATCTCTTTGACGCTGTTTTTCTTTTTCGATCGCAGCCAATAGTTCTTGTTTTTCTTCACCTCGTTTAGACAATCCTTTTTCTATACCAAATTGATATACCACACCCGCTGCATGCTGAATGTGGTTCGAAGCACCGTCACTTTGACTCATGGCCCATTTTCCAGTAGAATTAAAATCTAGCCCCCATCGGTCAGAGAACCATGTTCTAAAGCCAACCACGGCATTATAAGTTCCTCTTCCCAAATTATTTGCATCTGTATATCCTGCGCCTACCCCAACATATGGATCGAACCAACCGGTCTGTCCTATAATCTTATTTAAATCATAGGTTAAACGCGCGTCCAATCCGAAATAATCTATATCAGTAGGGTTTATCTGATTATCAATAATATTGCCCTTTTTATATTTATTGTACGTTCCAACTGCCTCAATGCCCAAACCGTTCTTAAAATACCTGCCGATACTTACGCGCGATGGAAATGGAACCATATTCCATTCGTTGGCCACATTTAATAGGCCATCAAAAACGTTTCCAGAATCATCAACTGCATTGAATCCCACGCCGAAAATCCATGAACTTTGAACAATACTGTCCTTGGAAGTAATCTGAAGATCTTCTTGTGCATATGTGATATTTACCAGAGACGACAATAACAAAAAAGTAATTAATTTACTAGTTTTCATAAGATGTAAAATTGGGTTTTAAAATGTGAAATTAATGGAATAAAGAGTTTATGACAAATTAATACTGTGTACTACTATTAAGATCGATTGATAGTTAAAAGTGAAGGAAATCGCGACGAAAGTTTAATCGAATAGTAGTGTTTTAGAAGTTTTAGGAAGTTTATAAATATAAAAAGGCTGCACTTTTAAATTTTCCTGATCCTTTTTTGGTTTAAATTTTATTTTCTGAACCAAAATATTATTTTGGAGACTCGAAAACTCAAGTTCAGTATTACCCGAATCTACTTCTCCTACACACCAAACCAATACCATTTCTTTATTAAAATCAATAAGCGGAGGTGTTAAACCAGGTTTTCTAGTTCTATTTACCCTTCCATAGAATGAACGTAGGTCTTCTTGGTTATGAATCATTAGGAACTGTTCATCATCAAAGCCACTGTAATTCTCCTGAACAATTAATTCTATTGCATTCTTATCTGAATATGAATCCATTAGAGCGCTATTGCTTTTACAAGCGTGGGATAAAAAAACAAAAATTGGAACGGAAATCAAGAATGACCTAAGCATTCTTAAATCGACTTTTAAAAGCCCTTTCATAAACCTCCTCATATAATGGCAAGACCTTCTGTATGTCAAACTTCTGTGCTTCTTTAAGCGCGTTCAGCTTAAACCTTTCCAAAACATCGTCATGCTTTAATATGGTTATGGCTTTGGATGCCATATCTTCGATATCCCCAACATCACTTAAAAATCCGCTAACACCTTCTTTATTCACTTCTGGAATTCCACCTGCATTACTTGAAATGACGGGGACTTTATTAATCATGGCCTCCAAAGCCGCAAGTCCAAAACTTTCTGATTCCGATGGTAAAAGAAAAAGATCGGAGAAACATAAAATTTTATCGATTTCATTGCTATTCCCCAAGAACACGACCTTCTTTGCAATCCCTAATTCTTCGCATAGTCGTTCCGCACCTTCCTTTTCAGGCCCTTCTCCAACCATAATTAGTTTCGATGGTATTTCTAATTGAATTTTACTGAAAATCTTAATAACGTCAGGAATTCGCTTTACTTTTCTGAAATTGCTTATATGGGTAATTATACGTTCACCTTCAGATGCCATATTAGAACGTTGACAATCGGTAAACGAAGTGCTATATTTTTTGGTATCGATAAAATTAGGGATGACCTCTATATCGCCTTTTATATCAAAAATTTCCAAAGTGCCCCTTTTTAAACTTTCTGAAACCGAGGTGACTACATCAGATTGATTTATACTAAAAGTTACCGCAGGTTTATAGAAAGGGTGTTTACCGACCAAAGTGATATCGGTACCGTGTAATGTAGTGATCATTGGAACATAAATTCCTTCTTCTTCGAGCATCTTTTTTGCCATATACCCTGCATAGGCATGTGGTATGGCATAATGTACGTGTAAAAGATCAATATTGTGAAGCTTAATCGTATCTACCAATTTACTTGATAAGGCAAGCTCATAAGGTTGGTAGTGAAAAAGTGGATACTCTGGCACATGAACCTCATGAAAAAATATCCTATTACTCAATAGTTCTAGGCGAACTGGTTGTTTGTAAGTTACAAAATGCACTTCGTGGCCCCTGTTGGCCAACGCAATTCCTAATTCTGTCGCTACGACGCCACTACCTCCAAAGGTAGGATAACATACTATTGCTATTTTCATTAGTACAAAACTACTTTTTAATTTAGAATTGAATCGTAAATAGCTTGTTGAATTCTGGTCCTTAACGCAGATTTAACTAATAACGTATTGGATGCGGAGGGGTAGGTTCTGTTGGATAAAAACACATAGACTATTTCCTCTTCGGGGTCTGCCCAAGTATAGGTACCCGTAAAACCGCTATGCCCAAAACTCTTTCTAGAAACACAACCACATGTAGGTCCGGCGTGATTTAATTCCGGTTTATCAAAACCAACTCCCCTGCGTACGTTCTGATCACAGAAATAACAAGTATTGAACCTTTTTACCGTGCGGGAATCAAAAAATTTTGTACCACCATAGTAGCCATTCTGCAAATACATCTGCATAATCTTGGCTATATCGTTCGAAGTACTGAAAAGTCCCGCGTGCCCCCCTACTCCGCCTTGCATTGCCGCTCCCATATCATGAACATACCCTTGTACGGTTCCATAGCGATAATAATCATCCTCTTCCGTAGGCACTATACTTCTCTTTTCAAATTTATCTAACGGATTATAGGTTGTGTGATTGGCTCCAATTCTACTATATAAAAATTTATCGGCAAGATAATCTAATGGTTGGCCGTAACTTTTCTCGATGACCTTTTTCATCACGTAATAGGGAACATCACTATATCGATATCGGTTTGACTTTAGATCCTGCCTACCGATTCGATTGTAAATGGAATCTTGATAGGCATCTGCCAAATATAACTGGTCGTAAACTTTAGTCGAGAAACCTGGCATCGAAGACGTTCTATAGAACTCTTGAGAAGGTCTTTTGTTTTTATCCAATGTTCTGATATAGAAAGGTATCCATGCAGGTAGGCGGCCATAATGTGACAAGGCTTTAAGTACCGTCACATTTTTAATTTCGGTATTGGAATAATTTGGGACCAATTCTTCAAACGTATTATTCAAATCTATTTTACCTTCTTCCTCCATTTTCATGATCATGGGTAAGGTTGACAATATTTTGGTCAAGGAAGCCAGGTCATAAATATTATCATTGGTAATTTGCTCCTTTGAATCATAGGTAGGCTTACCAAAGCTTTTTTGATAGATCACCTTTCCTTTACGGGCAACCAGAACCTGAGCCCCTGGAAACATCAAACTATCCAAACCGTTTTTAACCAAGCGGTCTATAGCTCCTAATCCATTGGTACTCAACCCTACCCGTTCTGGAATACTATAACCCAATCGACTTAAAGACTTTGTTTCCAATCCGGTATTGACTTGAAATTCAGTATTTACACTTACCGGTAATTTACCGGTTGCCCCTATCGCCCCGAAAAGTATTTCTGCTGTTTTCTCCTGTGCGATATCACTGTTTTGATATGCCATAACCACGGCATCGATACTTTGAAAAGAGCTAATATCTGCAAGCGCATAGGGTTTTGCAAATACACACAGAATTAAATTAGAAGTTCTTTCTTCTGCAATTTGTTGTAACCAATCTAGCTCTTGATTTGAAAATTTATATCCTTTCCAAGGACTGGCATTACTTTTATGGTGGCCTATGATGACTAGGTTAAATTCCTTTAATTTGATTTTAAGATCATTAATATTACCTGAGTTTATTACGGTGACATTTGTATAGTTTTTCAAGGCTCTGACAAAGGCTTCATTTGAATCATCTCCAAATTTCACATAAGCGATTTTCTTATTCTCCAAGTTCTTAATACCGAGAAGATCTACATTGTTTTTTACGATCGTAATGGCATTCTCCATCGCCTCTTCATACACCATATCATTCTCGAGTGTATTTAAGTCCTCATATAAATGATCTAGCACTATGGGCTTATACGTATGTAATCCTGCTTTATATTTAGCCATCAATATTTTTTTGACAGAATAGGCTAATCGCTCTTCGGTCAACTGACCGGTTTCGTAGGCTTTCGTTAATTTTTGCTTTGCGCTTACTATATTTTCTGGCATTAACAACATATCGTTTCCGGCCATAAAAGCCGCTAATTCAACATCTCCGCCAACGCCTTGGGTAGAAACACCTTTCATATTTAGGGCATCAGTGAATATCAAGCCTTCATAACCCAACTCTTCTTTCAAAAGTCCGGAAATAATCTGTTCTGAAATAGAAGAGGGCAATCCCTCTTTGAGTTCTAAGGCAGGAACTTCTAAATGGGCTACCATTATACTGCTTAAACCCGATGCAATGACTTTTTTAAAGGGATACAGTTCTAAACTATCGAGCCGTTGTCTGGAAAAGGGTATCACCGGTAAATTATGATGTGAATCAACCGCTGTATCGCCATGACCTGGAAAGTGTTTTCCATTAGCCAAAACTCCGGCACGCTCCATTCCTTTAATAAAGGCAATGCCCTTTTCAACAACGTTATCCCTATTCTCACCAAAGGAGCGGTTTCCTATGATCGGATTTTGTGGATTTGTATTAATATCAAGATCTGGAGCGAAGTTAATATGTACACCTAAGCGTTTTGCGTGTTTTCCTATCTGGTAACCCACTTTCTCGACTATAGAGGTATCTTGTATGGCTCCCAAGGTCATATTCCAAGGGAAAGCGTAAGTAGAATCCAATCGCATGGAGAGCCCCCATTCTGCATCCATCCCAATTAACAAAGGTACTTTTGAAACGGACTGATAATCATTGCATAGTTTGGCCTGCCGTACCGGCCCTCCTTTTGAAAAAATGACACCCCCTAAATGCTCTTTTCTAATGAGGTTCTTTATTTTATCGGTAGCCACTTTATTTTGGTCGGAAGCCACACTCACCATGAATAACTGTCCCAGTTTCTCATCAAGGGTCATTTGATCATACCGCTTTGCAACCCATTCTTGCTGGACAAGACTGTCCTTAGTTCGCAATGGATTTTGAGCCACTAGGAAATAACAACCCGTTAAACTTAAAATAAAAACTAAACCTAAGCGCATAATTTGATGTGTAATGGGATAACTACAATGCAATGAAATTATTGCATTTCATCGATAAAACCCAATAGATTAGAGGTGTTTGGAAGAAATCTCTTATAAGAAACGGGCATGCCAACTTTCAGAAGCCGGGACTTCCCAATGTTCTAAATATTCACCTTTATTGGTAACTAGGTTATTGAAAACAATCGTGTTTTTGGAAATAGCCTTCTGTTTCGCCATTGCTTTGAAATCTACCAGCGTTTTATAGGCTACAAATTCACCTTGTTTATACGAAACGTTCATTTTATCAAGTAATAGAACATCGTACTTTTTTTCCAGTTCCTGTATAAATCTTACAGAGGCATCAATGGAACACCCAGTTGCATTTTGAGCACTCTGATCCAAAGCTATAATTATAAAACGCTTGTATTTTATTTCGTAACCGGCCTTCAAATCTTTACCGTGGGCCGTCCACGACTCAAGAAACTTATCAAGGTCCGTACATATTTCGGCCAATTCGTCCTCGGTCAAAGATCGATTACATTGATAGATCCACACTCTTGCAGATTCAGGTAAGGTATTAAATTCTACTAGCAAATTATTTTATTTATCGATTTGAAAAAACAATATCTTTTTTAAAGGTCTTCGGCAGTAGCGATTAGCTCCGCTATGTCCATCACGGCAATGGTACCTTCTTTTTCTTTATTCTTTACACCATCTGTCATCATGGTATTGCAAAAAGGACATCCAGCCGCAATGATTTCCGGTTGGGTTTCCAAAGCTTGCTCGGTACGCTCAATATTCACATCTTTATTACCCTTTTCCGGCTCCTTGAACATTTGGGCACCGCCAGCTCCACAACAAAGTCCTCTTTGCTTGCAACTCTTCATTTCCACCAACTCGGCATCCAACTTTCGAATCAAATCGCGTGGGGCTTCATAAACGCCATTTGCCCTACCCAAATAACAGGGGTCGTGAAATGTAATTCTCTTTCCTTTGAACGTCCCACCCTCCATAGAGATGCGGCCTTCGGTAAGTAATTGTTTTAAAAATTGGGTATGGTGCACGACCTCATAACTACCACCTAATCCTGGATATTCATTTTTGAGGGTATTGAAGCAATGCGGACAAGCTGTAACAATTTTCTTTATTTCATAGGCATTAAGTACCTCAATATTAGTAACGGCCTGCATTTGAAACAAAAATTCATTCCCTGCCCGTTTGGCCGGATCACCGGTACAACTTTCTTCTGTTCCCAACACTGCGAAAGAAACATTTGCCTTATTCAAGATCTTCACAAAGGCTTTCGTTATTTTTTTAGCCCTATCATCAAAACTTCCGGCACACCCTACCCAAAATAAAACTTCGGGTTTGGTTCCTGCCGCAAAAAGCTCTGCCATTGTAGGCACTTTTAATTCACTTGCCATATTGTTGTTTAAGATTCTTTACTCCAATTTAAGCGGTCCATTTGATTGAACGGCCAAGGTGCTCCGTTATTCTCAATATTCCCCATCATATTATTCAAATCTGTTGGAGCCGCAGATTGTTCCATGACCAGGTACTGTCTCATATCCATTATAACCGATAATGGGTCTATACTCACCGGACACGCTTCTAAACATGCGTTACAAGATGTACAAGCCCAAAGTTCCTCACGGGTTATGTAATCATCTAACAGCTGTTTTCCATCGGCCTTAAATTCCCCTTTGTTCGCATCCATTATACCCCCTACTTCTTCTAATCGATCCCGGGTATCCATCATTATTTTTCGTGGCGACAATTTTTTTCCCGTTTGGTTGGCAGGGCATTCGCTGGTACAACGACCACACTCTGTACAGGTATATGCATTCAATAATTGAACCCAACTTAAATCAGTGACATCTGACGCTCCAAATTTCTCTGGAACCACAGCGTCATCTGCAGGTGTCGCAAAAGGATCCGCACTGGGATCCATCATCATACGGACTTCCTTGGTCACGGATTCTAAATTCTTGAATTGTCCCTTTGGTGTTAGTCTTCCATAAAAGGTATTCGGAAAAGCCAAAAGAATATGCAAATGCTTGGAATAATACAGATAATTCAAAAAGAACAAAATTCCTGCTATATGTAGCCACCATGCGGCTCGTTCCACAAGAATTAAGCTGGATACGGATAAATTTTGAAATAATGGAACTATGAATCCACTTACAGGAAAAGATCCCACTGCTTTATAATGTTCCGCTCCCATTTGCTGTAACTGATAATCTGCCGCATTCATGGTAAGAAACAACAACATCAGCACCAACTCAATATATAAAATAAGATTTCCATCCTTTTTTGGCCAACCTTTCATTTCAGGTTTAAAGAACCGTTTCAACCGAATAACATTTCTTCTTAACCAAAAGGCAATTACGGCGACGATCACTAGAAAGGCCAGAACTTCAAAAGATGCGATAAGGTAATCATAAATAGGACCTAATACGGCGAAGAGTCTATGGGTTCCAAAAATGCCATCCAAAATTATTTCAAGCACTTCTATATTTATGATGATAAAGCCGACATAAACAATGATATGAAGTATTCCCGCAACGGGTCTCACCACCATTTTGGTCTGACCTAAAGCAATTTTGGCCATATTCTTCCAGCGTTGGGATTTATTCTCCGATACGGAGACATCCTTACCAAGAAAAATATTGCGCTTTAATTTTGAAATATTCTTTACAAAAAATCCTATTCCGAAAATAAGTAGGGCGACAAATACAATATTGGGGAGGTATTGCATAATTTAATCTTCAATTTTTTCTGCAGGATCATCTTCTGGTAATGTGTACTCCTTTTGTTTCTTACCAAAAACCGAAACATTGACATATCGTTTAGGATTAAGGCGCAAATCTTGTAGTAGAAGATCCAGTTCTCTTGTAGTGCTGTTTAAATTGGTATATAATTCTTTATCGGTCATTAACAATCCCAAAGTACCGTCTCCATTTTCGATTTTTTGCGTAACCCTGTCCAAACTAGCCATTGTCGATTCCAAACTGGCCAAAGTTCTACCTAACCCAGCAGTATTTAAGGAATCGGATAGTTTAGCGAAATTCGTAGTGAGCACGTCGAAATTCTTAAAGGAGTTGTTCAATTTATCCTTGTTAGTATCAAGTATGGTATTTAACGCACTTGCGCTACCATTTAGACTGACGATCAAATCACTTAACCCTGAAATAACTTCTCTTAAATCCTTTTTCGTTTTTGTATCCAATACCGAATTTACATTGACAAGCACAGAATCGGCATCAGAAATTGCAGATTCGAACTTACGGACCAAGGGTGTCAATTTCTCTTGCGCCAAATCAGTAATACCTGGTCTTGTTTCAGTTTGTAGGGTATCTCCCGATTGAGCAATGCCCGTACTATCGAAAGCAGGTCTTATCTGTAGGCCTTTGCCTCCTATAATTCCCGTATCGTAAAGTTCGACAATACTATTCTTGGAAAATTTAAAGTCATTGCCTACCGTGAAGGTTACCAATAAGTTTCCTTTTGTATCCAAAAATTTAATGTCGTTCACCTTACCTACATTAAAGCCATTTATGGATACCGAGGTTCCGGATTGTAAGCCACCAACATTTGGATAAACTGCATAAAATGTTTTGCTGTTATCAAAAATGGGCGTCGACTTCAAAAAGCTGAATCCCATTATGAACAATAGAATCCCTCCAACTACAATAATTCCTGTTTTTAATTCTCTAGATAGTTTCAAGCAAATATATTTTTAGTACACTCAAAATTAGGAATAAAATTGACACTTTAAGGCTTTAATTCCGAAACCTCCTCTATTGCTTCTTTTATGGGGATGCGTTCACCTAGTTTATATGCCACGATATAGGCACTGCCATATCCTTTATCCGCTGCCAATGATTGCATCATTTTCGCCTCTCGGTAAGAGCGGGTTTCCCCATACATATATCGATAAAGATTCTTATAAGGCTCTTGTGACAAATTAGAGAGTCCATTGAAATTAGCCCCATCGAGCGGTATATTTTTACTGCTTGCCATTAATTGGATCTTGAAAACGATAGAGGCCGCCACCTCTTTTGAGGATATTGTTTCTTTTGGCGTATTTAACTCGTTGGGATTATTAGGTACTTCGGCAACCTTCTCTTTCTCTTTTTGAATTCCCTTTGACACAACCTTTTTTCTTCCCGCTTCTTCCTTAACTATCTCATTTGACCCGGGCTCGGGCGATGTAGTGCTAACCTCTCTAACCGTTGGCTGTACTCCTTCCTTATAACGCAAAATGGCCTTTGCAATTGCATTCCCCATTTCAGCCTGCCCCTTGTTAGAATTCAAATAAGAGCCTTCTTCTTTATTGGTTAAAAACCCCGTTTCAACCAAAACACTCGGCATAAACGTTTGGTGTAAAACAATGAATCCTGCTTGTTTTACTTTTCTGTCGGTCCTTTTTAAGGAATTGGAAAAATTTTCTTGAATCATGGTAGCCAAAGCGACACTTTGATCCAAGAATTCTTCTTGCATAATGGTTAGCCCGATTACCGACTCTGGTGAATTAATATCATAGTCGGCATATCGGTTTTCATAATTATCCTCTAAGTAGATTACCGAGTTTTCCTTTTTTGCAATTTCAAAGTTCTGTTTGTTCGCGTGCAATCCTAAAACAAACGTACCCGCGCCATGGGCGTCTGACGTATGTGAATCGCAGTGAACAGATACAAACAAATCTGCATTGGCCTTATTGGCGACCTCTCCCCTAACGTACAAATCAATGAACGTATCGTCTTTTCGGGTATAAATAACCTTGATGTCTTTATTCCTCGATAATATTTCACCCACTTTAAGAACGATATTCAACGCTATTTTTTTCTCCAGATAACCATTTCCTAAATTCCCGGGGTCATGCCCCCCATGGCCTGCATCTAAAACCACAATAAACGGATCATCTGATCTTTTTTCTTCACTAGGGACAGAAAAAGATTGAAGGAACAATGAAATCGATATAAAAAGTAGTGCGCAAACGAATTTTATTTTCATAAGTATTAGGGGTTTTAAAGCCCTTATAATGGTTAAATTTATGGTAACACCCTGTATAGGGAATAAAAAATATATGTAAGTTTGGCATCTGAAACAATGGCTCATCTAACCGCCAAATCTTTACAAAAATAGGATATAAAGCCTTGCAAACAAACAAACAATACTTACTTTTCCTATTCGTGGTTATTGTTGGTGGGTTTTGTGTCCTAGCACAAGAAGGCAAGGTTACCCCTTTAAACATCGAGGCTCAAAAAGATTCCATTACAGCTCCTTTGTTCCCGTCGGCCATAATAAGAGATTCTAGCGCTACAGATTCTTTGGCCGTTGATTCCTTAAACCAAAAGCCCCCGTTGTTGCTCGATAAAATAACTTACAAGGCTAAGGATTACGTTAAACTAAGTCAACAAGAAAATAAGATCTACCTCTACAACGAGGCCGAAATATATTACCAAGATACCGAATTAAAGGCTGGTATAATCATTATGGATTATATTAAAAATGAGGTCTATGCCGGTAGAATGAAAGATTCCCTGGGAAATTATAGCCAGTTACCCTATTTCAAGCAAGGGTCCAATATTGTTATTCCAGATTCCATACGGTTTAATTTTGACACCCAGAAAGCACTGATTTGGAATTCACGAACGGAACAACAAGCAGCTGCCGGACAGTTGGGTAGTGATGCCATGAAAGTTTATGCCGAAATCACAAAAAAAGAAAACGATTCGGTTTATTTCTTGAGCGAAGCAAAGCTAACTACGTCAAAAGACACCATAGATCCTGATTATTACATTAGAGTCAGAAAAGCAAAATTCGTTCCTAAAAAAAAGGTGATCGCCGGTTTCAGTAATTTGTACATAGCCGATGTACCAACACCTATTGCCATGCCCTTTGCGTATTTTCCACTTTCCGTTGGCCGATCTGCAGGTATTTTGATGCCCTCATTCGGGAACAACCCGAATACAGGGTATTTTTTGCAAGATATGGGCTACTATGTTCCTTTAGGCGATTATGCGGATGTGACCCTCTCTGGAGATTTTTACACGAACGGTAGTTATGCCTTTAGAACTGCATCGATATATACCAAAAGATACAAGTATAGGGGAAATGTTAATTTAAGGTACGAGAACCAGGTTAGAAGTCAAAAAGGGTTTAGTGATTACAGTTTATCGAAAAATTACAATATTCAATTTTCGCATTCACAAGATCCAAAATCCAGCCCAAATTCTCGATTTTCTGCATCCGTAAATTTAGGTAGCACCAATTATTATCAGAATTCGCTGCAACAAAGAAACTTGCCACTCACCCAAAACAATAATCTTTCATCATCAATTTCATACTCAAAAACATTTCCGGCATATCCATCTGTGAACATGAGCCTAACGGCCACACATTCTCAAAACACCAGCCCGCAGGCAAGGGAAAATCCCGAATTAAAAAATATCTCCATGACACTCCCTACCTTTCAGGCAAGCATGGAACGTATTTATCCATTTGTAAAAAGAGACGGAATTAAAAAAGGTATTATTCAGAACATCAACTTTCAATATGATGTAAACGCCCAAAATAGACTAACGACCAATGATGACGATTTTTTAACAGGAAGGATGTTCGAGGGTGCTAAAGTCGGAGCAAGACATCGCATACCCATTAGCACCAATTTCAAAGTAGCTAAATTCTTCAGCGTTAGTGTTGGCGGAAATTATGAAGACGTTTGGACCTTAGAAACCTATAACAAACGGTTTGATGCAACTACTTCTAAAATAGTTACCGATACTCTCAAAGGTTTTGATCGGTACAACAAATACAATTTCAGCACAAGTATAGGTACCACCCTTTATGGAACATTCGATTTTGGCGAGGACAAAAAAATACAAGCGATACGCCATACCATGCGCCCTTCAATAAGCTACGGTTACGCCCCTTCTTTTGATCAATTCTATGATGAATATTTGGATGGTAATGGCAATGTAGTTCAATTCAGTAGATTTCAAGGAACACTCAACGGTGCTCCATCATTGGGTAAATCGAACAGTGTAGGATTTTCATTGGCCAACACCCTAGAAGCCAAAGTCAGGGATAAGGATTCTACCAAAATAGAACCTAAAAAAGTGCCCTTATTAAGTAATTTTAATATTTCGACAGGATATAATTTCGAATCGGATTCATTACGTTTAAATCCATTAAGCATCAATGGAGGTACGAATATTCTAAACAATAAAATGTCCATCAACTTTTCTGCGGGTCTCGACCCTTATGCTATCGATAATAATGGTAGAAGAATAGACACCTGGAATGTTGATAATGGAGGTAGCCTATTTCGGTTGACCAGAGCCAATATGAATGTATCCTATTCGATAAGTAGCGATATGTTCGGCAAAAAGGAGGACGATGAAAAAGAAGAAGAGGAAGATCCATTTGACTATGTTGCCCAAAGTGGTGGTAGGGACGATGACCTATTCGGTAAGGCAGATAGCTTCAGTGACAACCCTATACAGGACAAGGACACGAATGAAGACGTTGAAAACCCAATCTATGGAACAAAGATTCCATGGAATTTTAGGTTGGCCTATTCCGCCAGTTACTTGAATTCGGCGCGACAGAATGAATTCAGCAGTCATTCACTAATGTTCTCGGGGGACATTGAATTAGCACCACGATGGAAAATTGGGGGCTCATCTGGGTATGATTTTAAAAATAACGGATTTACGTTGACCCAACTTCGCTTTCAACGTGATCTAAAGAGTTTTTCCATGCGTTTTAATTGGACGCCCTTCGGACAATACAAAAGATGGTATTTCTTCATAGGTATAAGTTCTTCGATCCTTAAAGATTTGAAATGGGAGAATAGAAGCCAACCAATTAGAAATTAAAAATTATATTCACTTAACTATTCAACAATGAAAAAAATAATCAATACAACAAATGCACCAGCTCCCATTGGCCCTTACAATCAGGCTATATTAAGTAATGGAACGCTATATATTTCTGGACAAATACCCCTAAACCCAGCTACAGGAGAATTGGTTTCTGGAGATATTAAAAAAGAGACTAAACAGTCTATGGAAAATTTAAAGGCCATTTTGGACGAAGCCAAAATGACCTTTGAACATGTTGTAAAGTCTTCTATTTTTCTAAGCGATATGAATCAGTTTGCCCAAGTCAACGAAGTGTATGCAAGCTATTTTGATGCAGAGACCGCACCGGCAAGAGAAACTGTCGAAGTTGCAAATTTACCGAAGTTTGTAAACGTTGAAATATCCATGATCGCTGTAAAATAAAATTACATATTGGATCTATGAAAATCGACCAACCCTTCTATAGGTCTTTGTCTAATAACCCCAACAATTAAATCATTACGTTTCAATACAGATGTAAGCTCATCTCTAAGGTAATGGGCAATACTGCCAACAAAATTAATAGGCACTTTAGTAGCTAAATCAAATTGCATTACGTAATTATTAATGAACTGCTGGAAACCCTTATCGATGACTCCTTTCGAGTAAGGATGCTCTTTGTTCTCGACCAAAAAGCGCGCAAAAGTTGCTAAATAGGTATTTGGATTGGGTTGCTTATACAGGTTTTCTTTGATGACATCTGCATCCAAATCGTAGTCTTTGGCGAACTTATGAGCTAAGTCAGTGGGTATTTTATTGAAATAATAATCACGGATCAACTTTCGTCCAAAGTAATTTCCACTTCCATCATCCATAGGAATATAGCCCAATGATGTTACTTTTTGGAATAATTGTGTGCCATCGTAATAACTACAATTTGATCCCGTACCAAGGATACAAACAATTCCTTGATGACCCACTTTGGTCGTGGCGAAAATGGCGGCATAGGTATCTTCCTTAACATCTGCTTTTGCATTAGGAAAAAAATCTTTAAATATGCCTTTCAAAAATTTCTTCATCCGGTCCGTTCCACAACCAGCGCCGTAAAAATAAAGGTGGGAAACATTTTCCCGGTTTTTGGATAACTCAAAATTATTGGCCAAGCGATCCTCAATTACATCTTTGGTCAAAACTTCTGGACTCAACCCCAACGTTTGGGTCAAAAAAAGCTGCTCCCCATTATCATCCAAAGCAATCCAATCAGACTTGGTTGCGCCACTGTCTACTATTAAAATCATATACCGATTGTATTTAAAAAATAATCCTGAAAATAAGGAAAAAATGCCTCATTTTCAGGAAATATCTTTATTAAACCAAATTGTTGGTTATAGTGTATTAACGTGTTGAATCAAGTCTACCATTTTATTGGAAAAACCAGACTCATTGTCATACCAACAAATAAGTTTGAAGAATTTCGAATTCAATTCAATACCCGCTTCGGCATCAAATACGCTCGTATTGGTCTCCCCGATAAAATCCTGTGAAACCACAGCTTCTTCGGTATACCCTAAGACACCATTTAATTCACCTTCAGAAGCTTCCTTAAAGGCCTTTTTGATTTCATCATAAGAAGTTTCCTTTTCTAAACGCACAGTTAAGTCAACCACAGAAACATCTGCAGTAGGAACCCTGAAAGCCATACCTGTAAGTTTACCTTTAAGCGATGGAATAACTTTAGTAACCGCAACCGCTGCACCTGTAGAGGCAGGTATAATGTTCAACATTGCACTTCTACCACCTCTCCAGTCTTTTCTAGACGGACCATCAACTGTCATTTGAGTTGCAGTTGTGGCGTGTACCGTAGTCATTAAAGCTTCTTCGATGCCGAATTTATCATTCAATACTTTTGCCATCGGTGCCAAACAGTTGGTCGTACACGATGCGTTTGAAACTATAGTATCGGAAGATTTTACATCTTTATGGTTGACACCCATTACGAACATAGGGGCATCTTTGGAAGGAGCTGAAATAACAACTTTTTTAGCACCACCATCAATATGGTATTGAGCGGTTTCTAAGGTAGTAAAGATACCTGTACATTCGGCAACTGTTGTTGCGCCTACCTCATCCCACTTACAATTTTTAGGATCTCTTTCCGCTGTGATTCGCACTGTTTTACCATTTACGACCAAATGACCGTCTTTTACATCTACAGTACCGTCAAAAGCACCGTGTACGGAATCATACTTTAGCAAGTAGGCCAGGTGCTCAACATCTAATAGATCATTGATGGCGACTACATCTACATCACCACGCTTTACCGTTGTTCTGAAGACCAATCTTCCTATTCTACCGAATCCGTTAATTCCTATTTTTAAATTTGACATTTTCTCTGTTTTTAACGTTTAAATTTATGTTGTCATTATTTCAGAAACCCTTATGAGCTCCTTATCTATTTTTGTATGTCCCTTTATCGCTTTGTTTATAGGGGTCAATGTGATTTTGTTATCTTGGATACCTACCATAAGGTTCGTTTTACCTTCCAATAAAGCTTCTACGGCCTTCACTCCCATTCTACTGGCAAGCACTCGATCATAACAAGATGGCGCACCCCCGCGTTGCATGTGGCCTAAAACGGAAACACGAACATCATAAATCGGTAGATGTTCTTCTACATACTCCTTAAGTTCGAATACATTTTTACCCGATTTATCACCTTCGGCAACGATTACGATACTTGATGATTTTCCTGACTCCTTACTTCTTTTCAAGGATTCCAATAGTCGATCCAAACCTAAATTTTCCTCTGGAATCAATATTTCCTCGGCACCTGCACCAACGCCAGCATTTAAAGCAATATGACCAACATCCCTTCCCATGACTTCTACAAAGAAAAGTCTGTTATGAGAGCTTGCCGTATCCCTAATCTTGTCAATACAATCGACCACCGTATTTAGCGCCGTATCAAAGCCCAAGGTAAAAGTTGTTCCGAAAATATCATTATCGATAGTTCCTGGAATACCCATTACGGGAAAGTTAAACTCCTTGTTGAACATCATGGCCCCGGTAAAGCTACCGTCACCACCAATCACCACAAAGGCATCAATCCCCGCTTTTAAAAGCTGTTCATGTGCTATCTTTCTACCTTCAGGCGTTCTAAAATCATTACATCTGGCCGATTTTAAAATGGTTCCCCCTTTATTAATAATATTATTAACACTACGGGCGTCCATCGGTTTAAAATCCCCCTCAATCATTCCTTGATAACCTCTGTAGATCGCCATACATTCCACTTTCATGTAGGCACAAGTACGTACGACTGACCTAATGGCTGCGTTCATCCCTGGAGAATCGCCGCCTGAAGTCAACACTGCTATTTTCTTAATTTTTGAAGACATCGAAAAATTTAAGCCAACGAAATTACTAAAACTAAATTCAATAATGAAATCTACGAGGCACCCATTTTAAAGGAAATCATAGAAAATGTTTGAGTTGTGATATTTTATTGTAAAAACTCTTAAAAATCAATATTAATTAACAGTAGGATTACAATAATTTAGCGATTGATTGATTTGGGTTTATCGTAAAACCGTATCAAGCTATCGTTCCCCATTACAGAAGTCGGAGCTTCTTGTGTTGGTACTGGCTTTTCGATTTTTATATCATTGGCCAAAATTTTTCGGAACAATTCTTTGAAATTATTGAAATCTACCTCGTAGGTCAATCCCGCCCCTTGGGTTGAACCTTGTTGATTGGATAGGTATGCCTGAATTTCGCTCTGCCTACTGAAAAATTTAGCGCTAAGCGTTCCCTTTTCGTTTAACAGTACCTGTATTTCAAAATCACCCGCTACCAAGGTTTGACTCGAAGCCCCTACCGGAACCCCTACTTTACCGTTAAACAAAATTCTATCGGATATCTGGGTCGACAACGTTACACCAATTCGATCATCAGTTTGAATATCAGCAGTTCTATCTAAAATACCCTGCTCATAAGAAAGCCCGAGATTAAACTTATCATTGTTCCCACTTAAAATAGAATTCAAAATACCCGAAGCACTTTGTACCAAATTGCCTGTTATCGCCTGTTGATTGATACCACTTTGAGCGTTTACAAAGGTTCCCTGTGCCAATAAAAAGATAGCGTTCTTTTCTTCTACCGTGGGATCCTGAAGTCTATATTCCAATTCAGATTGGACGATAGAACTTGTACCTGGAAAATCAATACTGAAGTCAATATCGGGACTTTGCAGCTCTCCTGTTAATCGTATGACCACATCTGTCGGTATCCTTCTCGTAAAGCCTGCATCATCTAACAAGGGAGCAGGATTGGCGTTTAGCGAATAGACTGCTTCCATACTCAATAAAGCCTCTAAGGGTTTCTGATCCCAATTAATGGTACCTCCTGGTTTTACCTTGAATCTTTTATCGATGATTCCACCGAATTTGTAATTGAATTCTCCTGTAACCACAACAAAATCACCATACATTTCAAACTTACCGTTGGTGTTGATCTGAATCAAAATAATACCTTCTCCTGTTCCTTTCAAAGAACTTCCTGTTTTGGTGTCGGTCACGATTTCGACTTCTGCCTCAGGCGTTATGTCAAGGTTGAATTCAAGTTCCAATCCCTGATAATCTTTTAACTGTTTTTGTTGCTCAATGGTTTTTCGGTCATTTTTTTCAATGAAATTGATAAAGGAATAATCTCCTACACTGGCAACATCACTTAAAGGTATTTTCAAAGAAGTTCCCCTTGCCGTTTCCCCATCAACCGTAATATTCAGTGCGGTCGTAGGCCCATAAATACGTCCAGTACCATTGAGGTACCCCGTGCCATAGTACAGATCGCCTTCTTTGAACTCTGTATTCAAAATAAGAAAACGGTCATTATTGGTATCGACCTTTAAGTCTAACACCCAATTATCAAAATAACTATGGGAAATTGTACCATCTAAATTTGCTTTGGTACCTTTTGCAATATCACGCAAAGCTATATTTTCAAAATCAAAAGTCTGATCAGAAAGCACAACACGGGAACGTGGTGCAAAACCATAATCCACATTTAAATAGGGTATTGCGATACCGGCATTATCTAGCGTCAACAAACCATTAAAACTTGGGTTGTCAACATTACCAACTATACTTACCCTTCCATCAATATCACCTCTTATATGATCAATGACACCTTCCCCGAGTGGACTAAAAGGTTCTAAACTAAAATTATTGAAATTCGCTATTAAATCTGCCTTAGGTATTTTCTCCTTATTCTCGATTTTACCCACAACACTGAATTTTTCCATCCCCTTGTCAGAGATCTGTGAATTGACTTGAAACTCGGTCAAATCCTTATTTCCGATAATATTAATCGCTAAATCTCCCAATGGAATTTCATTGATACCAAAACTATTTATATTTAGATTGGACGATGGCAAATAAATTCCATCCTTTTGCAATACATTTAAAGTACCGTTAACCTCTCCCTGCAATTTAAGACTGTCTATTACTGGGGTAATCTTGTTCAATGAAACTATTTTAAATTCTAATTGAAGGTCTTTATAGGTAGAATCCGCCAATTGTCCGCGTAATCTTATTTGTTCCTTATCTGCGTTGTTCATCACGATTTCTTGAATGGTAATGCTATCCAAGGCCCGATTTAAGATGACTTTGTTCTTATTATCACCCTCCTTGTTTAAAATCCATTTATTGCCTTTAAAACTGACGTCGGATGTCTTAAGACCGATAACGGATTTGTTATCCTTATTAAAAGTGTGGTAAAAATTAAGATTGTAGGAGTCGTTAAAATCACTGCCCCCCTTAAACTCGGATCTAAAAAATAGTGTATCCTTCAGCGTAGTATTTATCAGGTTGAAATCTTTGAAATTATAATAAGGTGTATCCAACTCCCCGACCGATATAAAAGTGTTGAAGAGTGGGTTTTTATTATCTATACGCACCTCAATATTATCTGCGGCCGTACCAAAAGCTTCAATACTCGGAGATTCAAAACTGAGTTTAAAATCACCTTGATCCGCAACAATATTCCCTTTAATGAACGTATTTGGATCAAAACGGACTTCAGGAAAAAATACGTCCACTATTTTGTTGTAAATCTTGAAGTTGAAAGAGAGGTTTTGGCCATCGGAAATTTCAAAAGGTTTATAATTTGTATAGATACTACCCAATGAGTTCTGCACAAGTTTACCCAGTTCCTTCACCTTAAAATTACCTCTCATGAAACCTGTAATAATATCAGGAGAATTAATATTTATGTTCCGGATGTTTTCATCATCAAAAGTGGATGTTACTGCAAAATCCTCAAAGTAATAGGTGTCGTTTACATTTTGATAACTGGTTTGGGTGAACTTGATATCTCCTACAATATTGTCCAAAGTATTGCCCGAGATATCCATACTTACATTTCCCTTGAAAACCGAAACACTATCCTTGATGAAATTCAATTTTTTTAGATCCGCATAATCGACCGACGCAATGAAGTTGAAATTGTTTCTATTTTCTGCAACATTGGCCAATCCCTTAAAATTAAACTTGATATTTTCATCATTACTGATCAGTGTACCATCGAACAATTGATCCTTAAGCAAACCGGAAACCTTTAGATTCTGATAATTGTAATTGTTGAACTCAATGGAATAAATTTGCCCAATGATCTCAGTATTCAATTTTTCCTTTACAAAACCTTTTCCTTCTACGTTAAAATCTAACGTTGTTTTGCCCAAGCTTTTACTTTCCACAAAATCTCCCAAATCAAAGTCGATCAAGGAAATGAATCCTTTATAGGTAGCATTATCTATATTGTTGAAATCGCTCAGAACAATATCAGAATAGCTACTGCCGATCGCGGTGTTCAAGTTAACTTTTGCCTCAATGGAAGAATTGGTGACCAAAGCATTGCCACGTATGGTAAACTGCCCTAATTTACTAAAGGTAGATGGTAATGAATTACCTATTAAACTTGGCAATAAAGCATTCAATTGATAATAACTACTCGTTACATTCTTCATGTCAGCATTGAGACTAAAAGGTTTTTGCGAACTGAACAGATTTTTGAAATTAAAATTTCCACGAATTCCCGTATTATCGGAAAACAAAAAAAGATTGTCTGTATTTAAATCGTTTAGCACTCCTGATATGACGGCACTAAATGTTGCTTCTTTTCCTTTTCCAAACTCATTATAAAGCAAATTGATTTCGTCAAAGGCCACCTTAGATTCCGTAAAATTGGCTTCAACATTCACTTTATTTAAGAAGTCCTTAAAATCTTCTCGGTTGTAGTTGAAAACCAAATTACCGTCTAACTCAGATAATGGGGTTTTGATTTTGAGCGAATCGAAGCGCATTTGCTCTTTGGTATATTTAAATTTTGTGGCCAATTGATTTACTTTCAAACCTCTGTTACTATAAAAGGCCATATCTTGAATATCAGTCGTTACAACCGGACCAAGAATCTTAAAACCTCTGGCACTGATATTTAAACTATCAAAATTTAAAATCGTTGATTTTTCAAGGTTATCATCCAAGTATTGGAACTTACTTTTTTTTATATCAACATAGGATGAGGACAACGAAAATGGCGGCGTATCAGGTGATCTGGGCTTTCCATCATCAAGTTTATCGACGAACACCTCTAAATTAGTACTGCTTTCTCCGTAATATGTTCTCAGTTTAAAATTCAACTGGTTTACACCGATATCGCCAAACTCCAAATTACCTTGCGCCAAGTTACCAATACTTAGAATTGAAGTTTTTAGTTCATTGACATAGAATAGGGTATCTTGTCGATAGTCCTCAACAAATACACCTTCTAAAGCCGTATCCCAAGAAATGAGGGAAACCCGTAAACGGTCAATATTGATATGGGTGCCATATTGGGTATTTATTCGTTTGGTCGCATACTTTGCCAATAACGTTTGTACAGCCGGCAAGGAAAAAATTAAAGTACCCAGAACACATATCAGCAAAAGCACCAATACTATTCTAACCAATATTTTCCTAAGTTTTTTGATAGGGCTTTATGTTTTACCTTTGTTATTCAAATTTTATTCCAAATATGTCGGAGCAGAAAACAATTTATATTCTGGCAATCGAATCTTCATGTGATGATACTTCGGCGGCGGTTTTAAAGAACGATAAAGTGCTTAGCAATGTTGTGGCGACCCAAGCGATTCATAAGGAATACGGGGGGGTTGTACCAGAACTGGCATCAAGAGCGCACCAGCAGAACATTGTCCCTGTAGTCGATCAAGCATTAGCCAAAGCAAATATCGATAAAAAACAATTATCAGCCATAGCATTTACAAGAGGACCTGGTCTCATGGGGTCACTTCTTGTGGGCACCTCCTTTGCCAAATCTTTATCCTTAGGGCTTCAGATTCCATTGATTGAGGTGAACCACATGAAAGCACATATTTTGGCACATTTTATTAAGGATGAAAACATGAAATCCCCTGAGTTTCCATTTTTAGCGCTGACGATTAGCGGGGGGCATACACAAATAGTTAGGGTGAACGACTATTTCGACATGAAAATTATCGGTCAAACTTTGGACGATGCCGTTGGAGAGGCATTTGATAAAAGTGCCAAAATTTTGGGCCTTCCCTATCCCGGGGGACCATTAATAGACAAATACGCGGCTACTGGGAATGCGCTTAAATTCGATTTTCCAATTCCAAAAGTCAAGGAACTGGATTTTAGTTTCAGCGGATTAAAAACAAGTATCCTCTACTTTATTCAAAAGCGGACCAAGGAGGATCCTAATTTCATAAAAAATAACCTAGAAGATATTTGTGCCTCCATTCAATACACCATTATTGCTATATTGATGCAAAAATTAAAAAAAGCCGTGAAACTCACAGGAATAAAAGAGATTGCCATTGGGGGTGGCGTCTCGGCAAATTCTGGAATACGAAAAGCACTTCTGGAAGCGCAATCAAAATACGGATGGAAAACCTACATACCAAAGTTTGAATATTGCACAGATAATGCGGCCATGATCGGTATTGTTGGCTACCACAAATATTTAAACGAATCTTTTACCGCGCAAGATGTAACCGCAAAAGCCAGATATTTAATTTCTTGATTCAACTTTGACGCTATGCAACTTTTTTACAATCCCGATTTAAATGTAGATGATTCCATATTCACGTTTGACAGCAATGAGAGTAGGCATATTATTAAAGTCCTTCGAAAAAAGAATGGAGACAAATTATGGATCACCAATGGCAAAGGCTATCTATTTCAGGCAAAAATAACAAGTGACAATATCAAAAAATGCGAGGTTGAAATCATTGCCTCGGAAAAATCACATCCACCCTCCTACGCCCTTCATATGGCAGTAGCCCCAACAAAAATGAACGATCGTTTTGAGTGGTTCTTAGAAAAAGCTACAGAAATAGGGGTTCACGAAATCACCCCGGTAATTTGTGATCGCTCAGAACGAAAAACTATCAAGTTAGATAGGATGCAACGGGTTATTGAATCTGCCATGAAGCAATCCCTTCAAACCTTTTTACCGAAACTCAACGAACCCGTAAGCATTTCCGAATTTTTAGAATCACCGACAAACGGATTACAATTCATTGCGCATTGCGAAGAAAGCGAACGTTTCGAGCTTAAAAGAAGGGTTGTTGCCGACCAAGATATAACGATACTAATAGGGCCCGAGGGCGACTTTACCCCTTCTGAAATTAAAAACACAATGCACAAAGGTTATTTGCCGGTAAGCATGGGTAAAACAAGACTAAGGACAGAGACAGCTGCCATTGTAGCCTGCACTGTTGTTGCTTTAATCAATAATGGTTAAAACATTATAATTGTAAAATAATTCTCAATCGTTCGGATATCTATTTGGCGGCGTTTTCACATCATCAAATTTTGTAAATTTGATATTACTATGAAACATATAGTTACATCGATTACCTTATTCATTTTTTTCTCTACTTTAAGTTTAAGAGCGCAAGAAATTGCCATTTTAAAATATCAAGGTGGTGGAGATTGGTATGCCAACCCAACCGCATTACCGAATCTCATTACATTCTGCAATACTAATATAGGTACAGCTTTAAATTCAAAACCAGAAACGGTAGAAGTAGGAAGCAGCGCTATTTTTCAATATCCCTTTTTACATATGACGGGTCATGGTAATGTAGTATTCTCTGATGAAGAATTAGAGAATCTAAGAACCTATTTATACGCGGGTGGATTTCTTCATATCGATGATAATTATGGCATGAAACCTTACATAACAAGAGAAATAGCCCGACTTTTCCCTGATGCAATTTTAGAAGAATTAGGGGCCGATCATCCTCTATTTTCAAATAGTTATGATTTTCCGAAAGGATTACCTAAAATTCATGAACATGACGGAGAGCGCCCCAAGGCATTCGCCATATTCCATGACAAAAGAATAGTATTGTTATTTACATCAGAATCAGACCTTGGAGATGGCTGGGAAGACCCTACAGTGCATAACGACACGGCAGAGGTACGTGAAAAAGCACTGAAAATGGGAGCTAACATCATAACCTATGTTTTTAAAAGTTAATTGAACAGTGACTTCAAAAACTATATCAAAGGGAATTCTTAGAGCAGTTGGCGTGATAGCTGGCATACTGCTACTCCTTTATTTTCTATATACCATCAGATCTGTCTTGGCCTATGTGGCCATTGCTGCAGTGACAGCTTTAATTGGAAGACCCTTGGTACGGTTTCTAAGATTAAGGCTTAAATTACCGAACATTCTTGCCGTTATCCTTACAATGCTGCTCATGGTAGGTGTACTTGTCGGCATTGTAGCTTTGTTTATACCACTCCTATCCGAACAAAGCAAGAACTTATCGTTATTGAATATTAACGAGCTGCAAAGAACCCTTAATTCGCTTTATCATCAGATCACCGATTATGTAGGCCTATCGGCACATGTGGTTGAGGACGTAATAGATGATGTAGAATTTGAAAAAAATATTTTAAAAGGTTTTGACATAGGGTTTATTCCCAATTTTTTAAATTCATTTTTAGATGTTTTGAGCTCTGCCAGTGTTGGACTTTTCTCGGTTCTTTTCATTTCCTTTTTCTTTTTAAAGGATAGAAAATTATTTCAGCACGGATTACTCATTTTCATTCCAAGAACCAAGGAACAAGGAACCATAAATTCCATTGAAAAAATAAACGGTTTATTATCCCGGTATTTTGTAGGACTGTTACTTCAAATATTCATTTTGTTCGTGATCTACACCATAGTACTTTTAATTATTGGCATTGAGAATGCCGTAGTGATTGCATTTCTGTGCGCCCTTTTTAATATTATACCCTATGTCGGACCCATTATCGGTGGCATTGTCATGCTCACACTGACAATGACCAGCAATTTAGGGTCAGATTTTAGTATGGTGATCTTACCCAAAACCGGATATGTATTTTTAGGTTTATTGTTCGGTCAATTAATCGATAATTTTTTCTCCCAACCCTTGATATTTTCGAATAGCGTAAAATCGCATCCATTAGAAATATTTTTAATCATCATCATAGCGGGATTAATGTTCGGAGTCGTAGGAATGATGGTAGCGGTTCCTGGATACACTGCATTGAAGGTTATTTTCAAGGAATTTTTCGCTGAAAATCAGATTGTAAAATCGTTGACCCAAAATCTTTAAAAAACACCCTGTGAATTCTTCATTGTTATCGGAAGAGGTTCAAGAATATATAAATGCGAACCTCTCGACCGACATCCATAAAATTCTTCTAAAAAAATCACCTTTCAACGACGTGTCTTCAAAAGAAGTGGTGGAACAGATCGAATCTAAACTTAAATGCAAACAGAAGCTTCCTACATGGTTTGCTACGAAAAACATATACTATCCCAATAAACTGAATCTTTCCCAATCTTCGTCAGAGAAAACGGCTCGTTATAAAGCAGCATTGGTCAAGGGTGATTCAATTGTTGATTGTACCGCAGGACTTGGAGTTGACTGCGTTGCTTTTAGCAAACAGATGCAACAAGTCGTTCATTTGGAAAAAAATGAAGAATTGTCCACGATTGCGCAACACAATTTTAAGACGTTAGGAATTGAAAATATTGAATGTTTAAGTGAAGATTCGATTAGTTTTCTAAAAAACTCATCGAAATCTTATGATTGGATATTTATCGATCCCTCTAGAAGGGATAGTGTCAATAACAAAGTTTACTATTTATCCGATTGTGAGCCTGATGTTACCAAACATATGGGTTTACTATTCTCCAAATCTTCTAATCTTCTAATTAAAACAGGTCCCTTACTTGACCTTAGTGTGGGGTTGAACCAATTACCGAACGTAAAAGAAATTCATATCGTTGCCATAAACAACGATGTAAAAGAAGTGTTATGGATTTTACAAAGGGACTACTGCAAAGAGCCCTTGATTAAAACACTGAACTTCAAAAATAATACCGAACAGGTATTCGAATTTAAGCCAAGTGAAGAAAGCGCTTCCGTTGCAACTTATGGAAATCCTGAAAAATATCTTTATGAGCCAAATGCAGCCATTCTGAAATCTGGTGCTTTTCAATATATAGGAAGTTATTACCAACTGAATAAGCTTCACCCAAATTCGCACCTCTATACCTCTTCCCAATTAATTCAATTTCCTGGGCGGATTTTTAAAATTTTAAATGTAATTGATTATTCAAAAAAATCGATTAAAAAACTAAACCTTTCCAAAGCGAATATTTCTACTCGCAATTTTCCTGATTCCGTCGAAACGATCAGAAAGAAACTGAAATTACAAGCAGGAGGTGAAAGCTATGTGTTCTGCACTACCGATATCGACCAAAACTTAACCCTCTTAATCTGTGATCAAATTTTTGTTATTTAACCATTGAAGATGGTTTTCCTTCTCTTTTCATTAACATAACACAAACTTAAAATTATGTTAATCGATATATCTTCAGTCTAGATATATACCCTTTACATATTTAATTTTCCTCGTTAATTTATTACAATTAAGAGTCAGAATGTTAAAATATTTAACGTATTAATTTATGAATTATTCCCTCCTAGAATTATGATTATACCAACGTACATAGGCTTTTTTAAAGATTTTATGAATTACAAGAGGTAAATAAACTTTTACATAGATTTAAAAATTTTACGGATGAAATATTTCTATGTGCCATAAAATTGCTATTATTATGCTGGATTTTGATTTTTTTAACATTTGACTACGATGTTACTAATTTGAAAAGTCAAAAAACAAGTAGATTAATTTAAACTAACAAACAACAAGGATTATGAGTAAAAAACATGATGACAAGTCGGTCAAATCCAAAAAAAGGTCTTCCTTTTTTAAGTCAGGATTTTTATCGATGCTCATTTGCTTAGGAGCCCAAATGGCCAATGCAAATGAAAAAATTAACACTTCTAATGAAGTTAGCGTAAAAACAGTGCAATCTACAGTTTCCGGTACTGTTGTTGATAGTGAAGGGGTTCCACTGCCCGGAGCGAACGTTTTTGAAAAAGGGACAACAAATGGAACCCAAACGGATTTCGATGGTAATTTCTCGTTAGAGATCGATAATGGTAGCACTTTAATATTTAGCTACATAGGTTTTGTAAAACAAGAAATTGTTGTCGATGGTCGTTCCACCATCAATGTAACCTTAGCAGAAGATTCTGCACAGCTTGACGAGGTTGTTGTAACAGGTTATCAAACCGAGACTAAACGTGAAACTACCGCCGCGGTCTCTATTGTAAAAGCCGAAGAATTAGCTGCAATTCCCTCAGGTAATGTTGAACAGCAATTACAAGGTAGAGTTGCAGGGGTAACGGTAATCACCAATGGCCAACCAGGCACAACGAGTCAAATACGTATTCGTGGTTTTGGTGCTTTTGGGGGTAACCAGCCTTTATATGTAGTGGATGGTTTACCTGTAGCAAATACTGAATTTTTAAATCCCGATGATATTGAAACAACAACCGTACTGAAAGATGCGGCCGCAGCTTCAATCTATGGGGCAAGAGCTGCAAATGGAGTTGTAGTTTATACTACCAAACAAGGAAAAAGGGGTAAACGTAAAACTCAAATGACCATTAATCTATCAAGTGGGGTTAGTGACCCTAATGCAAAGCGTGCACTGAAAATTTTAAGTCCGATTGATCAGGCAAGATATACGCATATTGCTTATGAGAACGATGCTTCTATAAGTGGTGATCCAGTTGACTACAGACACCCGCAATATGGCAACAGCGCAGTACCTACATTACCCGACTACCTTTATGCTGATGGTCTTAGTGGTGTTTCGGCTGCTGAAGTAGATTTAGCCCAAATACGCCAAAACTACGAAAATGACCCTAAGAATACCTTTCTAATCAAGCCTAATTTAAGAGGAACGAATTGGTATAAAGAAATTACCCGAATAGCACCTATAAGTAGGTTTACTATTGGTTTTGATGGTGGTACCGATAACGGGCGATTTTATTCAGGTATTTCTGGACAAACTCAAGCGGGTATACTGCTTGAAAACGAATTTGCCAGATACACGGCTCGCTTCAATTCTGAATGGGATGTAACCCCTTGGCTAAGTTTTGGTCAAAATTTTCAGGCAACTTATAGATCAGTTAAAGGAGGATTCGGTGACGACGGTGGTATCAGTGGTGCCGATGATGAATCTGTAATTACCTCGGCAATTCGAATGCCATCCATTATTCCAGTATACGATGAATTTGGAAGTTTCGCTAGTACAAAAGCAGCAGGTTTTGGTAACGCAAGAAACCCGGTTAGAGTATTAAAGAATGATAATGGTGACGATACAGCCTACTCGATAGGTGGTGTTGGTAACTTTTACTTACTATTAACGCCTTTTGATGGATTAACGTTAAGATCTAGTTTAGGTGGTGGTTATTCTAATTATTACAATACGAATTACTCCTATAGATATTTAGGTGACTCTGAACCACAAGCAAGCGATGGTTACTCTGAAAATAGTGGCTATTCTTTTAACTGGATTTTCACTAATACCGCTAGTTACGACAAATTGTTCGGTCAACATCGAATTAAGGCATTAGCAGGTATCGAGGCATTGAATACGGGTAAGGGCCGTAATATGAGTGGTTCTGGTATTAACCCGTTTTCTACTGATCTTGATTTTCAGAGTTTGAGTGTTGTTCAAAGCCCAGTAGTGAATAGCGACCAATTCAAAGGTGTTAATTTTTACTCTCTATTCGGTAAAATCGATTACAATTTCAATGAAAGATATTATCTGACAGGAGTATTACGACGTGATGGTTCTTCCCGCTTTGGAGCCAATGATCGTTATGGTATTTTTCCGGCGGTATCTGCAGCTTGGAGGGTAATTGCAGAACCTTTTATGCAAAACCAGGATATAATCAACGACTTAAAAGTCCGTGGTGGATGGGGCCAAATGGGTAACTCAAATAACGTCGACCCCAATAATCAATATTCACTATATGCATCGGATAGAACCGGCACCTTTTATCAAACTCAAGGTCAATCTTCAGGTGCAGACGAAGGTTTCGCAGCTAGCCGTATTGGGAATCCAAATGCAAGATGGGAAACCAGCACAACCCTAAATATTGGTTTTGATGCTAGTTTCTTCAATAATAAGCTAGAATTCATTTTAGATTGGTGGAAAAAAGATACAGAGGATTTATTATATCAGCTTCCTCTACCTGGTGTTACAGGAAATTTTGCCGCGGCCCCATCAGTAAATGTTGCAAGTATGGCTAATAAAGGTTTAGATTTTCAAATTATTGGTAGGGGAAACTTTACTGAAGACTTTAATTTTACAGCAACTTTAAATGGTGCCTTCTTAAAGAACGAAATCAGTTCATTGGCGCCAGGCCTTGAATTCTTTGACGGCCCTGCGGTAAGAGATATTGTGGCTACGAGAAATGCTGTGGGACAAAGTCTTTCTGCATTTTATGGTTACAATGTTGTGGGATATTTTAACACCCAAGCAGAAGTCGATGCTAATACGTATGTCAATGATGAGGGTGCTACGGTACCTGCACAAGATGGACAAGGTCTTGGTCGCTTCAAATATGAAGATGTGAATGGAGATGGAAAAATAACCACGGCTGACCGCAAATTTCTTGGAAGTCCCGTGCCCGACTTCACAGGTGGTCTTACTTTAAATCTTAAATATAAGAAAATCGAGTTTGAAACCTTTTGGTATACTTCCATAGGAAATGAAATATGGAATCAAACAAAATGGTATACTGATTTTTATGGAGTATTTGAAGGATCGGCAAAAGGTGAAGCGGCCTTTAAATCTTGGACCCCACAACTCGGTAACAACGCAGTAGCACCCCGATGGGAAAGTGCTTCTAACTTTAGCACCAATACCGTCGGAAATTCTTGGTACGTAGAAGATGGTACTTATGTAAGGTTGCAACGCCTATCATTGGCTTACGATTTTAGAGGACCTGTAACCGAGAAATTAGGTTTGACAAAATTAAAGGTTGGACTAGCAGCTAACAACATTTGGACAATAACAAATTATGGAGGTATTGATCCAGGTGTAGGAGGTGGTGCTGATACCAATTTTGGTATTGACATAGGAAATTATCCTGTTGCTCCCCAATATCTCATAAGTTTTGAATTGGGTATTTAAATGATTAACATAAAATTATTAAGATTATGTCATCAAAAAATAATTTTTTAAAAAAAAATATGAAAAAAGAAAAAAATTCTAAGAAAATTGTCATCCTTTTGGTTGGGCTACTTACATTCGGCTTATCCTGTAGTGATGAGTTTTTGGAGATAGCGCCTACAGGCTCATTGGCAGATGCACAGGTAAGCACGGCTGAAGGCTTAGATGGGCTATTAATTGGTACCTATTCAATGATAAACGGATACCTAGATGGTAACCGCGGTTCAACTCCAAACGCATGGCTTATGGGTTCCATACTCGGTGGTGATGCAAATAAAGGTACAGATCCAGGAGATGGGGCTATACTAGCAACATTTCAAAGGTTTCAAGCTGACGCAACTTTATCCGAGATAAATGCATTATGGAAAGCACGCTATGAAGGTGTTAACCGTGCCAATGTGGTATTGAAAACTGTTACTAAAAACATAGACAACCTTACTTCGCAAAAAGCCACAAGCTTGCGGGCGGAAGCTAGAATGTTAAGAGGACATTTTTATTTTGATCTTAAAAAGAACTTCAATAATATTGTGGTTTTTGACGAAACCGTACCGCAGGATTCAATAGCTTTAATTCCTAATAATGGTGATGCTTGGGCACAAATTGAAGCCGATTTTCAATTTGCTTACGATAATTTACCAGAACTTACGGATGCCGGAAGGGTTAACAAATGGGCTGCAGCTTCATACATGGGTAAAGCAAAATTATACCAGAAAAAATATGGTGAGGCTAAAGATTGGTTCGATGATGTTATCGCCAATGGTAAAAGTTGGAATGGAACTAAATATGACCTATTGGATGATTATGCAAAAGTTTTCAATGCAGCCTTCGATAATCATGAAGAGGCAATTATGGATGTAGAATCTTCTAACAATACTGGAACGGTAAATAATGCGAATTGGTTTGATGATTTGAACTATCCTTACCTTACTGGATCCGAAGGTCCGGGCGACTGCTGTGGCTTCTTCCAACCAAGCTTTGAATTGGCAAATTCCTTTAGAACTACTACGGACGGTTTACCATTACTTGATAAATCATACAGAAATCCTGAAAATTCCGTTAAATCGGATATGGGAATAGCTTCTACTGAACCTTTTACGCCAGATGCAGGCCCACTTGATCCAAGAATTGACTTTTCAATCGGTAGAAGAGATATTCCATATTTGGGGTGGAAGCCTCATCCTGGTCAAGCATGGATAAGGGTTCAGAACTATGGTGGACCATATTCTCCAAAAAAGTTTGTCTATTATGCAGATCAGGAGGGTACTCTTACCGATGCTAGCTCTTGGACACGGGGTTACGCTACTATGAATTATCCCATTATCCGGTACGCTGACGTATTATTAATGGCAGCAGAGGCAGAAGTAGAAGCAGGTTCCCTGGAACAAGCTCGTACATACGTTAATTTGGTCAGAGAAAGAGCAGCAAATTCTCAATTTTGGATTAAAGATGAAGATGGAACGGATGCGGCTAATTATGTGATAGAAGAGTATCCTGTTTCAGAATTCGCAACCAAGGAATTAGCTAATAGAGCGATTCGATTTGAACGTAAATTAGAACTTTCTGGAGAAGGCCACCGCTTCTTTGATTTAGTACGATGGGGCGTTGCTGCAGAAGAAATTAATGAATACCTCAAATATGAGGCTAAATTCTTACCAGCTGCCTATACGGGAGGTAATTTTACAGCAGGTAAAGATGAATATAGGGCGATTCCACAGACCCAAATAGATTTACAGCCTGGGGTGCTGACACAAAATCCCGGATATTAATTTTTAAATTCAGCATTATAAGAAGCTGCCAATTATGGCAGCTTTTTTTTGCTTCTTTACCTAGGTTCTCGCATATTTGTAGTGTTTATATCTCCATAAGAATGAAGTATTTTAAAACCAAAATTACATTTGTCTTAGTTCTGATTATCGTATCTGGATGTACTGAAAAAAAAATAAGAACATTGTTCACAAAAGTGGATCCGAATATTTCCCGATTAACTTTTAACAATCAGCTATTTGAAAATGACTCAATCAATATTTTAGATAACGAATTTGTTTATAATGGTGCGGGCGTAGCTATTGCCGATATAAACGGAGATGGTTTACAAGATATTTTTCTGGCTGGAAATCAAGTCGACAATAAATTATACCTCAATACGGGTGAATTAAAATTCAAGGATATTAGCAAAGAGGCACAAATTGGAAAAACCGATACACTACAATGGTCATCAGGTGTAACAATCGTTGATGTCAATTTAGATGGTTTACAAGATATATACATATGCAATACGTTTAGAAAAGACAGTCTTTTAAGAAAAAATTTACTATTCATCAATCAAGGGAATACAAAAACAACAAATATTCCATATTTTAAAGAAGAAGCTGCTTCGTATGGCTTGGATGATCAAACATATTCCTCTCACGCCCAATTTTTCGATTATGATAATGACGGGGATTTAGATGTTTTCATCGGTGTTAATAGAATTGAAGGTATTAATCCAAACCAATTTAGTCCCTTAACCGATGATGGTTCCTCAAAAAGTAAAGATGTTCTTTACGAGAATGTATACGTAGATAGTATACAACAAAGAAAATTTATCGACGTTTCCGAAAAAGCTGGAATACGTTATCACGGATATAGCCACAGTACTTTAATCAATGATTTTAATGAGGATGGTTGGCCAGATATTTATGTAGCCAACGATTTCTTAAGTAACGACCTCATTTATATAAACAATCAAGACGGGACCTTTACTAATAGGGCTGGTGATATTTTTAAACATTTTAGTCTATCCTCAATGGGTAGTGATTTAGCGGATGTTGACAACAACGGTAAAATGGACATTTTCACTACTGAGATGCAGCCATACTATAATAAAAGAAAAAAATTATTTCAAGGACCAAGTAGTTATCAGAAAGAAATTTTTACAAGAAAATATAAATACGAACATCAGTATACCCGAAATACTTTACAAAAAAATTTAGGTGTAAATCCAAAAACCGACCTTCCTATTTTTGGTGACATAGGTATGTTCTCTGGAATTCAAGAAACCGATTGGAGCTGGGCACCTCTTTTTGCCGATTACGACAATGATGGCTGGAAGGATTTATTGATTACAAATGGTTTTCCTAAGGATGTCACCGATAGGGATTTTGGTGACTTTAGAATTACCGCAAGTAGATTAGTGAGTAAAGAGAAATTAATTGCGGCCATTCCTGAAATAAAAATTCCGAATTTTATTTTCAAAAACAATAAAGGAGCAGGATTCATAGACGAAACAAAATCTTGGGGATTCGATTTTGGTTCTTTTTCAAATGGCGCTGCTTACGGAGATTTAGACAACGACGGGGATTTAGACCTAGTAATCAATAATATAAATGACCCCGTAATTTTAATGGAGAATCATAGTAATAGTCAATCTCCAAAAAAGCACTTCATACGCATCAATTTAATAGGTACCGAATTGAATCCTTCGGCAATTGGCAGTACTGTAATCGCATATTTTAATGGTAAACAACAAAGACAATCGGTAATGGCCGGTCGAGGTTATCTATCACAACCAGAAAGAACTATTCATTTTGGTTTAGGAGCTACTTCAAAACTCGATAGTCTTATAATCGTTTGGCCAGATGGTACTGCGCAAGTTGAAAAGAATTTACGAATTAACGGCCTTAATGATATTAGACCACAACAAAACAAAATTCAACATAGATTTAAAAAAAACACTCCTTTATTTGAAGAAATTGCTAATACGATAGGCTTAAACTTTTTTAGTAAGGACGATGATTTTATCGATTTTAACTTTCAGAGTACTTTGCCACATAAATTCTCGCAATATGGCCCTTCCATTTCAACAGGGGATGTAAATGGAGATAATCTTGAAGACGTATTCATCGCTGGCAGTAGAGGCCAAAATGAAGCATGGTTTTTACAACAAGCGAACGGTGTATTTAAAAAAAGGGAAGTATCTTATAAGAGTAATAAGAAACTCGAAGAGGATGCTGGTTCTCTGCTATTCGATGCGGATGGAGATGGGGATGAAGATCTATATATAGTTCGAGGATGCGGTCAATATCCCTCTGGTGACGAACTCTATAAAGATAAATTATTGATTAATGACGGTTCAGGAGTTTTTAAGGATGTATCTGATGCAATACCAGATTTGAATTCTAATGGATCCTGCGTAAAGGCTGTAGATTTTGATAAGGATGGTGATTTAGATCTTTTTGTAGGGAGTAGGGTTCTACCTTTTTCATATCCCAAGGCAGATAGATCTTATATTTTTGAAAATCAGTCATCCCCAAATAACATCAAGTTCGTAGATATAACTGAAAAGGTAAATCCAGAACTGAAATTCGCCGGAATGATAAGTGATGCCCTTTGGACGGATTTCAACGGTGATTTTTGGCCCGACCTAATTTTGGCAGGGGAATATATGCCTCTTAGATTTTTCAAAAACGACAAAGGAAAATTGACGGAAATCACCGATGATACAGGTATATCGAACGAGTCCGGTTGGTGGAATAGTTTAGCTGGAGCGGATTTGGACAACGATGGTGATACCGATTATATAGCAGGTAACTTTGGTGGTAATATTAATTTCAAAGGTACTGCAGAAGAACCTATTCGATTATATGCCAAAGATTTAGATAAAAATGGTACTATTGACCCTTTATTATCATTTTACCTAAGAGATAGTATAGGAACTAAGAAGGAATATTTATATCATCCTTGGCAAGACGTTACAAAGCAATATGTAGGTATACGAAAAAAGTTCAACTCATTTGGTGCTTTCGGTACATCAACTCTACCAGAAATGTTTTCAGATGGCCTTCTTGATGATGCTGAAATACATACTTTCAATTATATGCAAACATCTTGGTTTGAAAATCTTGGTGACGGCAAATTTAAAATACATAAACTTCCTATTGAAGCACAGTATGGACCTGTTTACGGCATTTTACCTAAAGATATTGACAATGATAATTTTGTAGATCTCTTGATGGTAGGAAATGATTTTGGAATGGAGGTTCAGCAAGGAATGGCAGATGCATTAGTAGGTTTGGTTCTTAAGAATCATGGACCAAACGGTTTTGAAACTTTACCATTGAACGATACCAACTTCTATGTACCTGGGGACGGAAAGGCTCTGGTAAGTGTTTTCGCCAATAATAGAGAATTATTTATTGCCTCCCAAAATAATGACTCATTACAAGTTTTTCAAATCAAGAAAAATCTTGAGATGAAATCCGTAAATTTCAAAAAAGGTGAATCAAAAGCTAAAATAATTTTTAAGGATGGCACCGAACGATTGAGGGAGGCTTATTGGGGCGATACTTTTCAATCACAAACCTCGCAAAAAATAATAGTTTCGAATAATATTGAAAAAATAGTTTTTTTTAATGCGAATGGTGAACAAACAAGAACAATAAAGCAATAATCATTTTTTCAATTCCTGATCCATAAACCATTCGTACAATTCTTCTGTATCGTATGCTTTAACCCAGGCATTATGACCAACATTGGGGTATTTGGTAAAGGTAACATCATAGCCCATTTCTTTTAATTTGGCCACCATAGTCTCCGATTCTTCGATAGGAATCGATTTATCTTTCTCACCATGAAAAACCCATATCGGCATTTTTTTGTTGATCCATGATGCGTAGGGTACCGGACTCATTCCACAAACTACCGCCATAGCCGCAAAAGTTTCAGGATATTGCACAGCTAGCTCCCATGCAGCACCCCCTCCCCTGCTCAATCCCGTTAAGTAAATTCTATTCCTGTCAATTCTATTATCGTTTACGATAGAATCTAAAAGCTGTTTTACGGCTCTCGTGTTCCACCATTTTTTTGCATACGGATTTTGTGGTGCAAGAATTAAAAATGGAAATTTTTTACCTTGAACGATTAGTTTTGGGGGACCGTTTCTTTTTACGGTTACCAAACTATCCCCTGATTCCCCACCACCATGTAAAAAAAGAAGTAAGGGGAATTTTTTATCCGGTTCATCCTGATAATCTTCTGGATAATATAGATAATAGGCAAGATTTTCCTTTACATCGGTTTCCATTACCGAATCTAAAAGAATAGGTTTTGCCTGGGAAGCGCAGCTTTGAAAAATAATCAATAGTAAAAAATAGCTTAGATACTTAATCACTTCTAGTTCATTTTAGCTATCAAATGTACCTAAAAAGGATTGTTTATATGAACTTTGTGAAAATGTGCGCAGAATAATTGTAGTTAATTCGAGATTACGCTAAATATCAATTTTTTTCGGAAAGTAAAAAAGGAGATACCTATAATAATATGTATCTCCTCATCAACAATGATTAACACTTTATCTATAAAGGGTAAAATGTCCAACATATCTTATTTGGTTACTGTTGGCATTCACAACATACCAATAATCGCCGGTGGGTACTTCTTTACCATCATAGGTACCGTCCCAGCCGCTTACCTCATTTAAGACAGCCACCACCCGACCGTATCTATCATAAATTTTCACATCTACCCCAGCAAAGAGATCTCTATTTTTTGGAGACCAAACATCATTCAAGTTATCGCCATCTGGAGTAAAGAAATTGGGAAATTCTAACATTCCTGTAAATTCGAATGGTACATTTAATTCTAGAATACATCCCTTAGCATCTATTACCTTAACATTGACCATACCACTTTCATTGGTCGTAAATAGGGTCTCTGAACCAAAAGAGTCTCCATTAAAGAAATACTCATATTCTCCGTAACCCCCGGTTGCCAAAGCCGTAATCTCATTGGGGCCAGTTTTATCAACGGACAAGGTTAAGGGATCATAAGGATCAATGGAAAATTCAACCCTATTGGCACAGCCATTTTCATGATAAATGTAGACCGTATGGTCTCCAGGGGTTAAATCTCCCCAAACATGTTCATCGGTCGCCATTGAGCTAATTGCATCGGTCGGATCTATGGGATCCAGTGCAAATAGCAACTGAGGGAGCAAATTATTATCAATCATTTCAATTGTAGTCGTACTCGTTGGGAATATACCCTCACAACCGTATTGCACAAGAGGTTCTGCTGTTAAGTCTACACCTATTCCTATAGTAAAAATTTCTGTGGTACCACATAAATTGGCATCTTGAACATAGATTGCATATGAAGCTCCTCCTTGTAAATTTTCAATAATCGCTCCGTTGTAGGGAGCAAATACCGAAGTACCCGATTCATCTACTGGGTCGATCATTTCAATTTTATATTCGAAATATGGGGTTGGGTTCACCAAAACATCGTTAAATGGTGTTCCGCCCATAATATCGAATACGACGCTTCCGTTATTAGCACCAATACAAAGCTCAGGCGTGGTACTGATATTTAGCACCTGTAGTTGATCTGGTTCTTCTACGGTAATGAAATCCTTTTCAAAACATCCATTTTCATCCTGAATCAATATCTCATAGGTGCCCGCAGCAAGATTTTCGAAAGTATAGCTACCTGGGTTATCGATATCGGTAAAAAATTCATTGAAATTTGGTGCTATGGCAAATTGGATCAAACCAACACCACCATCACTAACCGTAACTGTTATAGAACCATCTTCTTCTCCATTACAGCTTACGTCCGTTGCCACCGCGTCGAAAATTATAGGCTCAGGCCTAATAATTTCAAATGGCTCTGAGATATCCATACATGTAGCTCCGCTTGTTACTGCTACATAATATTCAGTTCCATTTGCAATGCTTCCTTCCGATAAACCTTCAAAAGTACCATTGTTCTGTGGACCTCTAACTAAAGTAGCAGTCGATGCCGGATTAAAGGCATCAATGGGATTTCCTCTGTATAAGAAAAACTCGTCTTGCCCTACACCACCATTTACAAACGATTCTATTCTACCATCCAATTCTGATGCACAAGAAATATCATCCGGTGAATTAGCCAGTATGGTAATACCGGTTGCATTAGTCATCGTTATACCATTTGATCGTATGGCGGGACAAACTCCTGCGGAATTTATCTTTCTAACATCAAACTGATAGTTAATTCCCTGAACACCGGAAATTAAAATGGAATTCCCTGGCATGGGTTGATAAGAACCTACCACTACACCATTCTCTATAGGGGCAAACTCGTACGTAAACAAAGGGTCAGGATTCTCAACCGTCAAACGCATCTCCCCATCACCTCCACAACCAGGCACCCTTGTTAGAACCAATAAAGGTTGTATAGGGGGCGGTGGATCTACAAAATAGGGTTCGGTCACAAATGAACATCCAAAGCTGGAAGATACCTCGATGGCATACCATCCCGCGCTGATAAAACCTCCACTATCGCCCACGAAGGTTGGGGTGTTTTGAAGTCCGCTTTGCGATGCAATATCGGTGTTATCATTACTGTTCAAATAAAGTAACGTGTAATTATAGCCCGCTCCTGCATAACCTCCGCTTGCCCCTGAGGTCGCCGTTAGTGCATCTCCAGAAGTGATATCAAATGTTTCGAGAATGGCATTGTTTCCATTAGGGCAATCCAATCCTTGTGGTTCCCTGATTCCGGCAACGATTTGGGGAACCTCCCCCAATTCAATTTCAAAAGTAGTCGTACATAACTCAGAATCCCTGATTTCTATTTGATAAAATCCATAGGATAAACTATTGAACTCATTCGTGGCCGAAAATGGAGCTATTTCAGCAGTATAGTTCGCCCCGCCATCTGTACTGAACAATAATCTATACTCATAAGGCAATACATCCCATCCTCCATTACCGGTGGCTATAATTTTACCCGTATCGTTGGTACAACCCACATTACCAATAGAAACCGCTTCCACTTTCAAGGGACCGTTCGGTGTCCTGATAGTAGCTACGTTACTTATAGCGGTACAGAAGGGTGTTTCGGTGGAGGTAATATCTACAATTAAATTCCCGCCCGGTAAATTCTCGATACGTGCCTCTTGTGAATTGCTGTCCGGATAGTCATTCGTATCAAAACTACCTGATCCCAATGGTGTTGCTCTGCTAACATCTGTAGCTTCATAAACGATATAATCGTAGGTGCCAACATAATTTCCAACGGTTATGAACAAAGCACCATCATTTCCCGGATCCGCACAACTAACCGGTTTTGCCTCGCTGATCACCACAGTGGGTATGGCAGGTTCATGAACGGTATGGATGGGCATAGGATACGTACAACCAACTGTGTTATCCGTTACTTCGAATAAATAATCGCCAGCCGCAGGTAAAAGAACATCGACAAAGTCCTCCCCTGGAGTGTTAGTCACAGGCGAGACTGTAGCTACAGAAATTGTATTTACCGTGAAATCAGATGTACCGGTCACCTGAATTCTCACGCGCTCGTCATCGGTACAGGTTAAGGGTTCGACATCTATAATCGTAGGTATTACATCTGTAGGCGGATTTATAGTTGGTACATCGAAGGTGGTCTGGCAGCCATTACCGTCTATAGCATAAACGGTTATATTCTGTGGTAAGCCATTATCAACGATTTCAAAGGTATTCGCCGTTTGATAATTGGAAAAGCCAGTAATACTATATTGGTACCCAGAACCAACTGTTCCCACATCTACCACATTAATCGTAATCGTTGTCGAACTATACCGATTAGCTCCAGGTTCACAAGAAAAGTCAGGAGCACTTGCGGTAATGGTAAAGTCCAAAGGATTAGTTATAGTATGAACAGATGACAAAACTTCACAACCTCTAGCAGTCACTATTTGCATTTGATAATCCCCTGCCGGTAAGCCAGAAAACGCCCCCGTAGTATTACGCCCCTGTTCTGAAGAGGTCGTTAGATTGTTTAAAATATAGGTGATTGGAGTATCCTGTGAGGTAAAAGGCACCAAAGCGTTCGCCGGCCCTACCACAATTTCTATCGAACCATCGTCGGCATCCCTACAACTAATGTCAGTTGCATTTTCTGAAATAATAACAGGTTCGGCCGCTTGGTTTAAAGTGATATCGACAACGTTGAATTCACAGTAACCCGAACCATCGTTGACAATCCGGTCTGTAACTAAAACCTGATAGGTACCAGGAACGAGGCCCGTAAAGATAGGGTCATTTGTTTGTGTAATGGGTCCAACGGTATTTGAATTATAATCTGTTCCTGTAAGCTCAAAACTAAAATCTCCACTACCCCCATTTGTACGTATCGTAATTTCACCGTCTGCATCGTTACACGTAGAATCTGTAGTAAAATCCCCTGATCCAGAAAGGAAATCATAGACCGTTGCTGTACCTTGACTGGTACATCCATTTGCGTCCACCACGTCAACCACATAATCTCCAGGACTACTCACCGTGTAGGTATATGACCAATTTGTACCATCATCGGTGGGCAGTTGTTCATCTCCACCTAAGGTAAACCTTGGTGTATTAACCGTATTGGGAATACTTACCGTAATATCAAATGCGGTGGATGTTGGATCACATTGGTTGATTACTATAAAATCTGGAATCGGCAGGTCGGGTTGAAGCAATATCACCGTTGCTATATCAAAGGAGGTACACCCGGAAATATCCCTTACATAGACATCGTAATCACCTGCGGGAGCAACAAAGGTTGTTTCGCTGGTATAATCTGCCGGATAAGATGGTACAACACCATTATCCATGTAGGCGAATTCGTATGGTCCACCTGAACCGCCACGACCTTGAACCGTAATTTGACCAAAGGCATTACAGTTAGCCGGGACTTCTGAAAGAATATCTATACTGGGCAAGTTTTGATCGATGGTAACCGATGCCGCATCTACACATGAATCGGTCAGGTTGGTCACTACAATTTGATAATTGCCCGGTAACTCAGGATACGATGAACTATAAGGTACGGTAGCTGGCGAAATAGAATTTTCAAGTATAATCCTCGAACCGTCCTCATTATCTATTAGTTCTATTCTTAAATTGTCGCCAACGGTATAGCCCGAAATTTCATAAGCTATTTCTCCATTCCTGTTTAAATCACATGCGCCGGGAGTTGAGGTAGCGGTTACATTTAAGGTTGAGGGAGCATCTAATGGTGGTATTTCTTGTTCATAGGTACATCCCGTACCTACATCCAGAACAACTACCGTATAGGCTACACCGTACTGAATGCCATCTGTAGAATTACTAAAAGTATGGTCATTCGTATTAGGTGTATTATTAAGATTGTAAAAAGTAGGTTGTTCCAACAATCGTATTTGGTATGAGCCTGAGCCACCACTAACACTCACTGCATACGTAAAGGAACTGTCATCACAATCAACCGGAGCAGGTGGAGGTATCGGGGTGATCACTACCTCATTAGAGGTAATTGTAATGGTATCGATATCTGTACACCCATTTGCGTCAATTGTGATAATGGTATAATCACCGGTGACAAGGTTTGGGTCTAAAATCTGTAACGGAAGTGAGGATGGGTCTACATTCTCTTGACGGGTAATTTCAACTCCTGTATTATCCTCGATAATAAAGTCAAAATTAGGAGTTCCATCGGTAACGGCATCCACGCTAATTCCCCCACTTACCGGACCACTTCCACTACAAGTAGCTTGTACTTCTGTAATAGTGGCGTCGGGTGGAGAAGTTGTATCTAAAATAATATCAACAGTAGCGGGAACGGTTTCACAACCCCGTGCATCCCTCACTACATATGAATACGTTCCTACGGTAAGGTTTGAAAATACTGTTCGGGTATCCCACCCATTACCGTTAAAATTAACTTCATATGGAGGAACCCCGCTAGTCGCATCGGGTATGATGGTTACGGCACCGTTGTTGGTCTGCGAACAACTTACAGGTCTAGTCGTAACCGAAGCCGCTGCAATATTTTGAGGAGGATTTAAGGTAATAGGTGCAGAACTCGCAACACAACCCGTACTTGTAGTATTATTATCTGTAATTCTAAAAACATAATCCCCAGGTACTGCCGTATCAAAAAGAAAATTATTAGAAGTAAATGATATTGGGCTACCAAACGTGGTACCGCCATCAGAACTCACTTCATATGTTTTTGTTCCTGCTCCCGCTGTATACCCACCATTGACCTGTACCCTAATCTGTCCTGGGTTACCACCACAGGGTATTTCCGTTTCAATACTCGTATTGACCCGCAACTGTGGCTCAATAGTTATACTTATGGAATCTGAACAATTATTGCCATCAACGACTTCAAAAGTATAGTTCCCAGGGGTTAATGAGGAAAAAGAATTACTTAATTGTAAGCTTCCGCCATTCATACGGTATTGATGCGTACCAATAGCAGCGGAGCCAGCCGTTGAATTTAAAACCGCCGTCGCCCCCACACCTGCCACGTAGCAAAAATCTGAATTGCTCGTATCTAAAGAAAGGACAGGTGCATCAATTGGAATTAAATTAAACGTAAAAGAATCTGTACAGCCTTCTGAATCTTCAACTGTTAAGGTGTACATACCGACGGCAGACAGATTTCCAAAATTATTACCTGACTTTGGACCTATTGGAGAACCTATTGGCGGAGTCAGGGTATATTTGTAAGACCCCCAACCTCCTGTAGCATTGCCCCGAACTGCGCCAAGGTTTCCATTGGCACAACTCATTGGGGTAACTACACTACCACTTAAATCTAAGACAGGAGCTTCCTCAATATCGAATGAAGCCGTATCGGTACAACCGGTATCTGCATCGGTAACGGTTATGGTGTACGTACCAGCTCCAGATAGAGGCAAAGCAACCTCGTTGTTATTCTGAGGTCCTCCGGTAAACATTCCACCGTTAATATCATAGGTATAATTCGTTGCGAATCCATCAATAATGAATGTTCCCGTACCATCCGTAGCTCCATTACAAACCCTTAAATCGCCACCCGCCTTAACCCTCACTCTAATAGAACTAGATTCTACTGGTCTGAAACCTTCAGTATAGGTACATCCCTTAACATCGGTTATCCGAAAAATATAGGCCGTTGAGGTAGATAATCCTGTAAACGTATCATTACTACCGTTGTCAAAATAACTTGGACTTATAATCTCATACCTGTTTATAGCTTCGTTACTTGTGGGCGTTAGCTGAACATCTGAAGTTCCGGCAGAACAACTGATATTGCTTTGTGCAAAATCAATATTGGTAGGTGGGTCTACGTCAAAAATTTTAATTGGCGCCAACTCCAAACGACATCCCCCTGCATCACGAATAATGGGAGTATAAGTGCCGGCAGCTAAATTGGCATAGGAAGTATTGGTGGAAAAATTTGTACCATCAATGCTGAATTCATATCCACTGCCGGAACCTCCAGAGAATGGACCAACGAAATCGATTTGCCCTCCATTAGTGCCACCACTCGTACATGTAACATCTGAACTCTTACTTGCCGAACCCATTAAAGAACCAACTGTCGTTACCGTAACCGATGGTAAGGCTAAAGTACATTCAAAACCACCTTGCTGGTAATGCACTTCTATATTAGAATAGGTTCCAGCCGCAACCGAAATTTGTGGGGTGCTTACCCATGGTTCTGAAGGATTTTCTCGATAGGTAATATTGTATCCCCTTCCGTTGTTTATTGTAAAATTCAATTTTGCGCCACCGTTGCTACATGTACCATCAATTCCCGTTACCGAAATATCAGGGGGCAACAACGTTTCCACATCGGACGATGCATTTATAATACAGCCATTGCTATCGGTAATCACAAAATCATAGGTGCCATCAGAAGTAACCGTATACGTGGTAGTTCCTGAATCTGTAGTTGCGTTTCCAAAAGAAGGTTGAACAGGACCGCCGTTTACGGTATAGGTGTAAGGAGCTGAGCCACCACTCGCATTTAAGGTAATATCTACACTAGAAATATCTGAACATCCAAAACTACTATTAACCTCAGTGGAGGCATCTAATGCAGAAGCCCCAGCACCAATGGTGATAGGGTTTCCCGAAGTATCCAAATTTTGTCTTGGTGGATTGATACCATTCAAGGGATCTCCAGTACACTGTTGGGTTTCCACTTGAACCGTATAGGTACCAAAACCAACCGCAGAAAACGTATAGGGATTATCAGAAACAAACGCTGTAAATTCTTGCGCTACCCCGCTTGAATTAAGTAATGTATATTTATAAGGCCCTGGAACATTTGAGGCCGTAACCGTTACACTACCTGTATCGCCGTTACAAAGTGCATCCACAAAAGTGGCTTCAATTTCAATGTCGAGCTGTTCAATGGTAATTGGCTCATATGGATATTCACAAGTATTCGGCGTATTTTTCAACCTTGCCTTTACATTATAGGTATCCGCTGTCAAGTTTGAGAAAATTGGACCCTGCCATGGTCCAAAACCACTACCACTATCTATACTGTACTCATAAGCACTTGATAAATTAGTGATTTGAATCCTACCTTCTACACCGCAGATATAATCCTGCTTCTGATAGGTTTGAGTGATGGTACTCTTTTTAACTTTAAAATAATAGGTTTGTCCATCGGCAACTACCCGATATTCAGCACCGGAGGTCGCAGGTACCGAACTGGCATCCAACGTAAAAGTAGAACCTGTTGCAACTTGACTATAACAAGAACCGGTATTCGGGCAATCATCATTGATGTTCGGACTACAGGAACCTCCTAATTTCTGCCACGAAACGGAACCGTAAGATCCGGCCAAACTAATGATACGGTCATCATAATCTCCACAGAGATTAAAACGTGCTACGGTGAATCCTTGCACACTGCAACCTACTTCTTCATCAGCGCCTTGAATAATGGTAGCGAACATAGCGCTAGCTGACAAATTCGAATTTTGGTCGACGTAGCTCGATGAAGTTAAATTGGATTTTTTTGGGGGCGAAACGGTAACAGCTTTCTCGATCACGAGTGTGACCTCCTCTAAAAGGATTCCTACCTTAGAGTTGGCTATTGCCGTAGTACCAACAACTGATAGTAGAATCAGCAGTGATACATACAGCGTATACCGCTGTTGTTTTGGGAGCATAGGTTAAGGTTAGTTTGACAGAACAATTTTGATTTGGGGTCTTTATCGCTCTTAAGTGTATTTTTTTATACTTATATGTTATCTTTAAATAAAACTTGATTCCGTTAATATATTTCTAACGTCCCAATATGAAAAAAAGTATCATTTTGAGTTGTTTATTCGTTGTAATGCTCAATTCATCTTGCGCACAAGACACTGAAAATAAAGTCACTACACCAAACAACCCGGTTTTTAAAGCTGAGTTGTTCGTCGATGACCTACAGATTCCATGGGGGTTTGCGTTCTTACCGGACGGAAGTATGCTCATTACCGAAAAAGAAGGCAAACTTTTAAAATATTTCAATGGCGAACGCGAAGAAATTGGTAATGTGCCAGAAGTTTACCAAAGAGGTCAAGGAGGACTTTTAGATGTAGTAATGCATCCAAATTACAACGATAACGGGTGGATTTATTTGACCTATTCCTCGCCTGAAGGAGAGGAAAAAGGGGGAAATACTGCGCTAATGCGAGCCAAACTTAAAAACGGTAATTTGGTTGAAAATGAAGTACTTTACAAAGCCACCCCCAATACAACAAAAGGCCAACATTTTGGATCTCGCATTACTTTTGATAACGATGGATATCTGTACTTTTCTATTGGAGAAAGAGGAGCCAGAGATGAAAACCCCCAGGATATTAACCGTGACGGTGGAAAAATTTACAGACTACACGATGATGGTCGCATTCCAAATGACAACCCTTTCGTTAATGAAAAAGGCGCCAAAACCGCTATTTATAGTTATGGCCATCGAAATCCCCAAGGGTTAGTGATACACCCCGAAAGCGGACGCATCTGGGAGCATGAACACGGACCTAGAGGTGGAGACGAGATCAATATCATTGAAAAAGGTGCCAATTACGGTTGGCCGGTGGTTACCTACGGTATCAATTATAGCGGAACGCCCATAACAGAAAAAACAGAAATGGATGGCATGACACAACCCATTCATTACTGGGTACCTTCCATCGCCCCTAGCGGAATGGCTTTTGTAACCACCGATAAGTATAAGGGTTGGAAAGGAAGCCTTCTGGTGGGTTCCTTGGCTTTTCAATACTTGGAACGATTGGAGTTCGATGGAAAAAAGGTGACCAAAAGAGAAAAACTTTTACCGGGCGAGGGCCGTGTTCGCGCCATTGGAGAAGGTCCGGACGGGCTAATCTACGTGGCTGTCGAAGGCAAAGGCATCTTTAAATTAATCCCTAAACCTTAAACGAAAATGAAATATATCTTTCTTTCCTATCTGACCATTGTCGCCCTCTTGACCGTGTCACTTTTTCAAGAGCCCGGTCTAAAAGAAAGTATGGAACGCGGCAGAGAAATTTATGCGGATTTCTGTGTGACCTGTCATTTGGATTCTGGAGAAGGAGTATCTTATACTTTTCCTCCTTTGGCAAATTCAGACTATTTACTTCAGCAAAGGGAAGCTTCCATACATGCGGTGAAATTTGGATTACAAGGTGAAATTACCGTAAACCGCACGGTCTACAATAGTGGCATGGCGGCTATGGGACTGGAGGATGACGAAATTGCAGATGTGCTCAACTACGCTATGAACTCTTGGGGCAACATCCAAGAAAAAATGATTACAGAGAAGGAAGTTGCAGCTATTGAAAAATAATCAAAGGAGTGGTTTTACTCCCTTCCAGCTTCCAAAGCCAACTTCACGGAGCCATGTTTTTTAAGTAATTTTTCAGCTTCGGAATAATCGATGCCAAGCCCTTCGACAATGTATCTGGTACCCCTATCCACCAATTTATCATTACTTAACTGCATATTGACCATCTTGTTTCCCTTTACCCTACCGATTTTAATCATTAGGGCGGTGGAAATCATATTGAGGGCCAACTTTTGGGAAGTACCACTTTTCATACGGGTACTACCGGTCAGAAATTCAGGACCCACATTGATTTCGATGGGAATATCCGCGATTTGAGCAATGGGTGCTCCTGGATTATTGGTAATGGCCGCTGTTAAAATTCCGTTACGTTTTGCATCGTTCAAACCGCCGATAACATAGGGCGTACTGCCCGATGCGGCGATACCTACTACAACATCATTTTCATTGATGTCATGTGCCTTTAAATCGAGCCAAGCCTGAACCTTATCATCCTCTGCATTTTCCACCGCCTTTCGTATGGCGGTATCACCACCAGCAATCAGACCGATAACACGTTCATGGGGAATCCCAAAAGTGGGTGGTATTTCAGAAGCATCCAAAACTCCCAGTCTCCCACTCGTACCGGCACCTATATAAAACAACCGGCCTCCTTTTTGGAATCTCTCCGCGAGGGCATCCACCAATTTCGTAATTTGGGGAATGGTTTTTTCAACGGCTTCCGCGACGGTTTTATCCTCTTCGTTCATCTTGGTCAAAATGGTTTGGGTATCCATTTGTTCTAGATGTTCATGATTGGAAGGGGTTTCGGTAATTTTTTTATACTCCATAGTTGCTATAATAATTTGATATCATGATTTTTGAAAGCATTCAACAGTGGATCGTCTGGATTTAACTCCGTAATCATGGTATTTATTGAGTTGATATCGCAAGTTTTGTAGCGATGCTGTGAATTGAGTTTTTCTGAAATGGATAAAAGTACCGTTTTCTTGGATGCCTTGATGACGGCTTTTTTGATTTGAACTATATCCCAATCGAACTCCGTTAGTCCATACACCGCATCCACATACCCTGTGCCTATAAAACTATAATCCACCCGTATTTCAGATAGATGGTGAATGGCATTGGCCCCGATGGAAATCTGAGCTTCCTTGGATATTTGCCCTCCAATGGAAATCACGTTTACATTATCCTTACTGGAGAGTTCCATCGCCACAGGCAAACTAATGGTGAAACAGGTCAAGTTCAAATTTTCGGGTATGATTCGGGCCAACTCTAAACAGGTGGTACCTCCATCCAAGAAAATAACGGCACCGTTTCTCAGCATTCCAACCGCTTTTGTGGCTATCGCCACTTTGTCATCCAATTTATAAATATTGCTATTACGGGTGCTATTGGTCATGAAACCCATCGAAATGGCGCCACCGTGTACCTTTCGAAGTCGCTTATCCGCATCGAGTTCCTTTACATCTCGCCTAACGGTATCAATGGATACGTCCAAAGCTTCCGCAATATCCGTCAATAGGATTCGGTTGTGCAAATCTACCTCGCTTAAAATGGCCTGTTGTCGCTCTTCTTTTAACATGCTTTGCCGGACTTAAAAAATTTGAGTCTGCACAAAGATAGTATTTTTATTGATTTGCCGTTTTATGACGTTTAATTAACTTCAAATTCATCATAATTTCACATAAAAGCACAAAACAGCAAAATAAAAAGCACAAAACAGCAATTATTAAATTTTAAAGTTATATTTGCAGGGATTTTAAACCTCTAAAAGAAATATTACCCTCTATGAAAACAAGCCTTTCAGAATCCAACATCGATATTAGCCATAAACCCATTGGCCAATTTGAGGAGACCCGTTTTGAAAAAATACACAATGTCATATTTAAGGATTCCAATGAGGCTTCCATTAAGGTGGCCGAGGAAATTGCAGCGCTTATCAAGAAAAGACAAGGCCAAAAAAGAAACTGTGTACTAGGTTTAGCCACCGGTTCCTCCCCTATTCGCGTTTATGAGGAGTTGGTGAGGATGCATAAGGAGGAAGGCTTGAGTTTTAAGAATGTCGTCACTTTTAATTTGGATGAATACCTTCCCATGGAACCTAATAACATTCAAAGTTATTTCTATTTCATGCACGAACATTTGTTCAACCATGTGGACATTCCTGAAGAGAACATTCACATTCCTGATGGTACGGTTACCAATGAGGAAACGATCGACTATTGTTTATCCTATGAACGGAAAATCAAGGAATATGGCGGATTGGATTTTCAATTGTTGGGTATTGGTAGAACGGGACATATCGGTTTTAACGAACCAGGTTCTCACTTCAACTCCGGCACAAGGGTAATTACCTTGGATCATATCACTAGGGTTGATGCCGCACCGTCTTTCTTAGGAATAGACAATGTTCCCCGTAAAGCGATAACTATGGGTATCGCCACGGTGCGCAAAGCGAAGCGCATCATTCTCTTAGGTTGGGGTCAGAACAAAGCGAACATCATCAAAAAAACAATTGAGGGTGAAGTTTCCTCCCATGTGCCCGCAACCTACCTTCAGCATCATGACAATTGTACCTTTGTTTTGGATACCGGCGCAGGTAGCGAGCTTACCCGAAATAAAACACCTTGGCTTGTAGATGCATGTACTTGGACGGAAGAGCTAAAAGCCAAAGCGATGGTCTGGCTGTGCGAGACGACTGGAAAAACGATTTTAAGCTTGACCGACAAGGACTATAATGACAATGGAATGGCAGACCTCCTTGCTTTGGAAGATGCGTACGACCTGAACATTGCTATGTTCAATAAATTACAGCATACGATTACAGGCTGGCCTGGTGGAAAACCCAATGCGGATGATACCAACAGACCAGAAAGGGCTACCCCTGAAAAGAAAAGGGTCATCATATTCAGCCCACACCCCGATGATGATGTTATATCCATGGGAGGCACTTTCGATCGTTTGGTAGAACAAGGGCACGACGTACATGTGGTATACCAAACCTCGGGAAATATTGCTGTATCGGACACCGATGCTCGAAAATATGCTGAAATTGCCATGCATATCAATCCGTCGGAAGAAGCTAAAAAAATAATACAGTCCATCACTGAAAAGAACGAAACCAGAATCGATTCTCCAGAAGTACGGGATCTTAAAGGAAAAATTAGACGGGGCGAATCGTATGCTGCAACCCGTTATATGGGTCTTGATGATAAGAACGTACACTTTTTGGACCTACCCTTCTACGAAACAGGAACCATCAAGAAAAAGAATTTATCCGATGCGGACATCAAAATCATGGTGGATATCATCTCACAAATTAAACCGCATCAAATTTATGCCGCCGGTGATCTGGCCGATCCCCATGGTACGCACAAAGTATGTTTGGATGCTGTTTTTTCGGCTTGTGAAGAATTGAAATCGGAGGATTTCATGAACGACTGTTGGTTATGGTTATACAGGGGGGCATGGCATGAATGGGATATTAATGAAATTGAAATGGCCGTTCCTATGAGTCCGGGGCAAGTATTGAAAAAACGAAATGCGATCTTCTGCCACCAATCCCAAAAAGATGGGGTGATGTTCCAAGGTGACGATTCCAGGGAGTTCTGGATGCGTGCCGAAGAGCGAAATAGGGACACTGCCAATAAATATAAGGCGATGGGATTATCCTCTTACGCTGCTATGGAAGCTTTTGTAAGATATAAATTCAACTAAGCTTTAAATCTTTTCAAAAAGGCCTATTTTAGTCATAAAATAGGCCTTTTATTTTACTATGATCAGATTTTTTCCCTTACTTACTTTATTGCTGTTATTCACTTCTTGTTCAATTTTCAGGAACTATGAAAAACACCCGAAGACGGAATTTCGGGGGGTTTGGGTGGCCACGGTCGTCAATATCGATTGGCCAAAAAATGGAAAGGATACGGCCGAAAAACAAAAAACCGATTACCTCAACATCCTTGATTTTTACCAAAAGGAAAATTACAATGCGGTCATCGTACAAGTACGCGCCGCCGGTGATGCCTTTTACGATTCTGAATTTGCTCCTTGGTCCCGCTTTCTGACCGGAGAAGAAGGAACTCCGCCCCAGTGGAATACCGATGTGCTGGAATGGATGATTTTAGAAACGCATAAGCGAGGCATGGAATTCCATGCCTGGTTGAATCCCTACCGCGCCACCTTTGATGAAAACTTTGAGGTGTTAAGTGAGACCCATGATTACTGTACACACCCAGAATGGATGGTGCATTACGGTAAAAAGAATTATTACAATCCGGGCTTGCCAGAAGTACGGAACCATTTTACCAAAGTCATTGGAGAACTCGTTTCCCAATACGATATCGACGCCGTGCATTTTGATGATTATTTCTATCCCTATAAGGTAAAAGGTGAAACTTTCAGGGATTCCATCGCCTTTAAAGAGCATGCGCTAGCCCGTCAAAATCTGGAGGATTGGAGACGTAGTAATATCGATTCCTTGGTAAAGCAAGTGAACGATACCATTAAATCCATCAAACCTTGGGTACAGTTTGGTATAAGTCCGTTCGGGGTATGGAAAAATAACTCGACCGATCCCAAAGGTTCGGATACCAAGGCAGGACAAACCACCTATGAAGATCTATATGCAGACCCTTTGTTATGGATGCAAAAAGGTTGGATCGACTACCTAGCGCCACAGGTGTATTGGAGTATGGACCTACCGGCCGCCTCACACCGAAAAATTGTGGATTGGTGGGCCAACCATAACTATGGTACCCATTTGTACGTTGGCAATGGTGCCTATAAAGTGCGGAACAATAGCGATGTCGCCTGGAACGATGAAAAGGAATTGCCAAACCAACTGAAACTGGCGCGAAGGACTCCGGAAATATCCGGAAATATCATGTTCAGTGCCAAATCCTTGATGACCGATAAGGAGGACGTGGTGGAAGATATCCATAAGAAATTCTATAAATATCCTGCCTTGACCCCCACCGCACCAGGTTTATATCGTAATCTCCCTGAAAAACCGGTATTGACATCGGTTCAAGAAACATCCGAAGAAATTCTTTTACAATTTCAAGATATCAGTAATCAACGCTATGCCTTGATGTATAAATCGGGCCGGTCGAATAAGGAAATGTATCCCATCAAAAAATTGGAACAAAAAATATTCGTAAACGGGAACACAGTGACTCTATCAAAAGCGGCACTAAAAGGAAAACATATCGCCATTTCTTTTGTGGACAAGTATGGCCGGGAAACGGAATCTCAAATTATTCATCTCAAAAAATTAGACATGTATGGTTCAGAAAGATAAAGGAGCTTGGGCATGGGTGCCCATTCTTTACTTTACCCAAGGCCTTCCCTATGTACTGGTGGTGACCGTATCGGTCATTATGTACAAAAAATTAGGGGTCAGCAATGAAGATATCGGTCTATATACCAGCTTGTTGTATTTACCATGGGTGTTAAAACCCCTATGGAGTCCGTTCATCGATTTAAAAAGTACCAAACGCAAATGGTTTTTGGCCATGCAATTATTGATTGCCCTGGCACTCTTTGGTGTGGGGCTTACCGTACCTACCAACATGTTCTTTATTTCGTCTTTGGCCTGTTTCTGGATGGCGGCGTTTGCATCGGCCACCAACGACATTGCTTCAGATGGTTATTATATGCTAGGGTTATCGGAAAAGAAACAATCCTTTTTTGTGGGAATGCGTAGCACGTTTTACAGATTGGCCATGGTGACCGGCGAAGGTCTCATCGTCGTTCTGGCCGGATTCCTAGAAAATAAATATGGGGACAATTCCAAGGCATGGAGCATTACCATGACAGCGGCCGCCTTTTTAATGCTGCTGTTGACCATTTCCAATTTTTTCGCCGCTCCAAAATATGAAACATCCGAAGATTTTATTCAAGAAAAACCACAGGGCTTTTTAGAAGTTTTTACCTCCTTTTTCAAGAAACCGGGTATTGGTATCGCCTTGGCCTTCATTCTCACCTACAGGCTTGGGGAATCACAATTGGTGAAAATGACCTCTCCATTTTTATTGGACAGCCCTAACAAAGGTGGTTTAGGGTATTCTACGGAACAATTGGGAACCATTTTTGGAACGGCAGGGGTTATCTTTCTTTCCATTGGGGGAATTTTAGGAGGTATCTTGATTTCCCGTGATGGATTGAAAAAATGGATGCTTCCCATGGTGCTATCCTTAAACGTTCCTAATATTCTATATGCCATTTTGGCCATGACCAACACAACGAATATTTATGCGGTGACCACCACGGTGGTTTTTGAAAAGTTCGGCTACGGCTTTGGGTTCGCCGCGTTTTTGATGTACCTCATCTACATTGCGGAGGGCAAGGCTAAAACTTCGCATTATGCCATTGCCACCGGCTTTATGGCGCTGGGCATGATGTTACCTGGTATGATCAGTGGCTATATGCAACAATGGTTGGGATATGGCGGCTTTTTTGTTTGGGTCGTCATTGCCGCCTTACCCTCACTTTTCCTTTTAAAATTCATAACCTATCCGGCCGATTTCGGTAAAAAAACTGCAGCTCCCCGTGAATAATTTCAAAAACCTAAAAGCGTTAAAAGAAAAACTTACCCAAAAGGAAAAAGTGGGCCAACTGTTCATGCCCGCAGCGTTTATCAATGATACCGAAGAGGAAATCCAAAGACTCGAGCGACTGATTTCAGAACACCATGTAGGCGGACTCTGTTTCTTTCATTCCAGGGCCAGTGCGGCCACCAATTTTGAGGGTAAGAAAAAAGTGGTGAAGAATGAAAATAGTTTTGAGACCTTAAAATCATTGATTTTACGCTATCAGAAAGCTGCCAAATATCCGTTGCTCATTTCAATAGACGCGGAATGGGGACTTGCCATGCGAATCGAAAATACGCCTCAATATCCGTATGCCATTACCCTTGGAGCCAATAAAAATAATACAGATGTAACCTATCAAGTCGGTAAACAGATTGCCCAGGATTGCAAGACGGCCGGCATTCATTGGAACCTTTCCCCAGTCGTGGACATTAATAACAACCCCAACAATCCCGTCATTGGATACCGTTCTTTTGGCGACGACAAACAAGCGGTTCTTAATTTAGCAAAAGCCTATGTGAAAGGGATGGAAAGTGAAGGAGTCCTCACCAGCATCAAACACTTTCCCGGTCATGGCGACACAGCGACCGATTCCCATTTGGGATTGCCCGTGATCCACAAATCAAAAGAAGAATTATTGAAAAACGAGCTGTATCCCTTTCAGCAACTCATTACCGAAGGAGTGGATGCGGTCATGGTGGGTCACTTATCCGTCCCTGCCTTGACCAAGCATCCAGAGTTACCCTCGAGCATCAATAAAGACATGATTACCATACTTTTACGTCAAGAAATGGGCTTTGAGGGCGTTGTCATTTCCGATGCCTTAAATATGCACGCCGTTTCCAGAAATTACCCGGTTCCCGGGGAATTGGAATGGTTGGCCTTTGATGCCGGAAACGATATCCTGTGCTTTGCGGAACACATTACCGAAGGCATTGAAATGATACTCAAAAATGCATCTGAAACACAAATTGATGCAAGTTTGGAACGTATCTGGAAGCTCAAGGACAAAGCCGTTGAAACGCAATTATCAACCTCTAATCACGAGTTGACGGACCCGACAGATGTCAACCGTAAAATTGCGGAGGCGTCCATCACCCTACACGTAGGCACTTCAAGCTCAATCGAAGCATTTAGGCGACGGAATTACTGTACTCTAACTTTCAAACGCCACAGTACCGAAAGCTCCGAAGAAGAACTGAAAGCATTAGTCCGGCAGATGAAAAAGGAGGTGGAGCATGAAAAGGATATTCTAGTACTGTTGAATCCGCCCCAAATAAAACCGACCAATACTTTTGGTTTTTTACCGGAAGAAATCGAATTTATCAACGAACTTTTAGAACAAAAAAATGTGGTGCTGTACCACTTTGGAAATCCCTATGCCCTCTCCTTATTTGATATTTCAAAAAGTATGGCAACCGTTATTGCCTATCAAAATTTCAAGGGATTTCAGGATGTGGCTACCGAGCATTTTTTAGGGAAATTAGAAGCCAAGGGAACTTTACCCGTTTCTCTAGGGAATACAGATAGCCCACATTTAAGTTGAACCAAAATAAATCGACAATGAAAATCTATAAAATCATTGGGTTAATGTCCGGCACTTCCTTAGATGGGTTGGATTTGGCCTATTGCCATATTTGGGAGGACAAAGGCGCATGGAAATTCGATATTAAAAAAACGAAGAGTGTTTCCTATACTCAAGAAATGCAAGAGGAGCTAAAGGACGCCATTAGTTTATCGGCAGAAAAACTACTTGAATTACACAATACCTATGGCACCTGGCTGGGTGGGCAAGCCCTGAAGTTTGTTCAGGAGCATCAATTAGACGTAGACTATATCGCAAGCCATGGCCATACCACGCATCATCGGCCAGAAATGGGCCTCACCTTTCAAGTAGGCTCGGGTCAGCATTTGGCCAATACTTCAGGCTATAAGGTCATTTGTGATTTTAGGACCAACGACCTGGCCTTGGGCGGACAAGGGGCGCCGCTCGTTCCCATTGGCGACCGTACCTTTTTTGGGGATTATGATTTCTGTCTCAATTTAGGGGGTATCAGCAATATTTCTTTCGATGTAAAGGGCAAACGCATTGCCTACGACATCGGTCTGGCCAATATGATTTTAAATTACATAACCAGAAAGGTAGGCCTAGAATATGATGAAGACGGAAAACTGGCAAGGAGTGGCCGCATCAATCCCTCCATGCTCAAACGCCTTAACAGTTTAAAATACTACCTGCAACCACATCCAAAATCCATAGGCTACGAATGGTTTTTGGCCGAAGTGGTTCCTATCGTAGAAGATATGAACGACTCCATCGAAAATTTACTGCATACCAGCATCCATCATATCTGTGAAAAAATCGAACAACAGATCCGGTTAAATTCAAATGGTGGTGAACAAACCCTATTAGTGACCGGTGGCGGTGCCTTAAATTCCTTTTTTATGGTAACCCTTCAAGAAAAATTGGGAAAGGCAACCAAGGTCATCATCCCTGAAAAAATCATTATCGAATTCAAGGAGGCCCTTGTCTTTGCCTTAATGGGGGTCTTGCGTATGGAACAACAAATAAATGTTCTTTCCTCGGTTACCGGAGCCAAAAAAGATTCCAGTAGCGGCGTTGTTTTCCTTCCCAATTGAACTTTTTTGCCTAATTTCAGGAACCCTAAAAAACCGATCTATGTCTGAAAAACAAAAAAAGGCGACCGCCTACTGGAAAGAAAACGTAAGATATCTTTTCATCCTGTTATCCATTTGGTTTTTGGTTTCCTTTGGTGCAGGAATTCTTTTTAAAGAGGCCTTGGATGCCTTTCAAATTGGTGGATTTAAATTAGGATTTTGGTTCGCACAACAAGGGTCTATATATGTTTTCGTCATTTTGATATTCGTATATGTACGATTGATGAACACCTTGGATAAAAAATACGGATACGACGATTAGCCTTTAACCACAACCCTAAACCAACCTTCGCATGAGTGTTCAAACCTGGACGTATATTTTAGTAGGAGTTACTTTCGCCCTGTACATCGGCATCGCCATTTGGTCAAGAGCGGGGTCCACCAGTGATTTTTATGTTGCCGGTGGCGGTGTTTCGCCCTTGGCAAACGGTATGGCCACGGCAGCGGATTGGATGTCTGCCGCTTCGTTTATTTCCATGGCGGGAATCATCTCCTTTGCCGGCTATGACGGTTCCGTTTATTTAATGGGATGGACGGGAGGTTATGTTTTGCTGGCATTACTCCTAGCCCCCTATCTCAGGAAGTTTGGAAAATTTACGGTGCCCGATTTTATTGGTGATCGCTATTATTCAAAAACGGCACGTATCGTTGCCGTCATCTGTGCCCTGATTGTTTCGTTCACCTATGTAGCCGGACAAATGCGAGGCGTAGGTGTTGTCTTCTCCCGATTTCTTCAGGTCGATATCAACACTGGCGTCATCATTGGAATGGTCATCGTTTTGTTCTATGCCGTTTTGGGTGGAATGAAAGGTATCACCTATACCCAAGTGGCCCAATATTGCGTATTGATTTTCGCTTTTATGGTACCCGCCATATTTATTTCTATCCAAATGACCGGAAACCCAATTCCACAATTGGGAATGGGTGCTACACTCAATGATGGCTCCGGGACGTATTTATTGGAAAAGCTCGATGGACTCTCCACAGAACTTGGGTTCAACGAATATACGGATGGTTCTAAGTCCGTCGTAGATATTTTCGCGATTACCCTGGCCTTAATGGTGGGTACCGCAGGACTGCCCCACGTCATCGTACGGTTCTTTACCGTAAAGAAGGTAAAGGATGCGCGAAAATCGGCCGGACTAGCCCTCCTGTTGATCGCCATATTATACACCACAGCGCCTGCCGTTTCCGTTTTTGCGAAAACCAATTTGATCAATACGGTGAGTAACGAGGAATATTCCAGCATGCCGGTATGGTTTAAGAACTGGGAGGGAACCGGACTATTGACTTTCGATGATAAAAATGCCGATGGTAAAATCCAATATGTGGCCGATAAGGAAAAAAACGAGTTGACCATCGATAACGATATCATGGTGTTAGCCAATCCAGAAATCGCAGATTTGCCGGCATGGGTCATTGCCTTGGTAGCTGCTGGCGGACTTGCCGCGGCGCTATCTACCGCTGCAGGATTGCTGTTAGTAATCTCGGCTTCGGTTTCTCATGATTTGGTTAAAAAAACCTTTAAACCCAATATTTCTGACAAAGCGGAATTATGGGTCGCTCGAGGTTCGGCCACGGTTGCCGTAGTCATAGCAGGATACTTCGGTATTAATCCACCAGGATTTGTGGCTGCCGTAGTGGCCTTGGCGTTTGGCCTCGCTGCCGCTTCCTTTTTCCCCGCAATCGTATTAGGTATTTTTTACAAAAAAATGAACAAAGAAGGTGCCATCAGTGGAATGGTGGTAGGTATAGCCCTCATGCTGTTCTACATGACCAAATTTAAGTTCGGTCTGTTCGGTGGCGGAACTGCTGCAGATTGGTGGTTCGGAATTTCCCCCGAAGGTTTTGGTAGTATCGCCATGATCGCTAACTTTATCGTAGCAATTCTCGTATTTCAATTTACACCACCCCCACCGCAAGACGTTCAGGAGATCGTTGAAGATATCAGGATACCCAGTGGTGCTGGAGAAGCAACGGGACATTAAAAAAAATCAACGTTCAGAATTTAGTTCAACCATTTAAACATATAAAATTTATAACCCGACATGAGTAATTATCATATCAAGCATTTAGAGGAATATTTTCAAGTCTACCGTAAATCGGTCAGAAACCCGGAAGCCTTTTGGGAGGAAATTGCGGAAGAGCATTTTGTATGGCGTAAACGATGGGATAATGTACTGAGTTGGGATTTTAGCAAACCTGAAATCAAATGGTTTGAAGGTGCTAAATTGAATATTACCGAAAACTGCCTGGATAGGCACTTACCCACAAGAGGGAGTAAAACCGCGATCATATTTGAACCGAACGACCCAAAAGAGGAAGCCGTTCACATTACCTACAGGCAATTACACGAGCGGGTTTGCCGCATGGCCAATGTCTTGTTGGACCATGGTATTAAAAAAGGTGATCGTGTCTGCATTTACCTTCCTATGATTCCTGAACTAGCCGTAGCCCTTTTGGCCTGTGCAAGAATTGGTGCGATACATTCCGTAGTATTTGCCGGATTTTCGGCAAACGCATTATCCACCAGAATCAATGATTCCGACTGTAAAATGGTCTTGACCTCAGACGGCTCTTACCGAGGTTTAAAATCCATTGACCTTAAAGGCATTGTGGATAAGGCCTTGGAAGATTGTCCCGGTGTTGAAAACGTATTAGTGGTCAAACGCACAGGTGCCAAAATCCATATGGAAGAAGGTAGGGACGCATGGTTACAACCTTTGTTGGAGGAAGCCTATGCGGATTGTGTCGCCGAATTGATGGATGCCGAAGATCCCTTGTTTATTCTATATACTTCCGGCTCTACCGGAAAACCTAAAGGTATGGTCCATACCACAGCCGGTTACATGGTATATACCGCCTATACCTTCAAGAACGTATTCCAATATCGAGAACATGATGTGTATTGGTGTACGGCGGACATTGGCTGGATCACCGGGCACTCTTATATTGTATATGGCCCATTGGCGAACGGGGCAACAACCCTCATGTTCGAAGGGGTTCCCTCCTATCCGGATTTTGGTCGTTTTTGGGATGTGGTTGAAAAGCATAAAGTCAACCAGTTCTATACCGCACCTACGGCGATAAGGGCATTGGCCAAGGAAAATCTTGATTTTGTAGAAAAATATGACCTATCCAGTCTTAAAGTTCTAGGTTCGGTTGGGGAACCCATAAACGAAGAAGCTTGGCATTGGTATAATAATAACGTCGGAAAAAGGAATAGTCCCATTGTGGATACCTGGTGGCAAACCGAAACCGGGGGAATCATGATTACCCCGATACCCTATGTAACACCCACGGCACCTACCTATGCGACGTTACCCTTCATAGGAATCCAACCTGCTCTAATGGATGAAAATGCGAATGAAATAAAAGGTAATCAGGTGGATGGCCGTTTGTGTATCAAATTTCCATGGCCATCGATTGCCAGAACGATTTGGGGAAATCATGACCGTTATCGAGACACCTATTTCTCGGCCTATAAGAATATGTACTTTACAGGGGATGGTGCCTTGCGCGATGCCGTTGGCTATTACCGTATCACCGGTCGTGTGGATGATGTGGTCATTGTATCTGGTCATAACTTAGGTACGGCCCCCATCGAAGATTCCATCAACGAGCATCCAGCTGTGGCCGAATCTGCCATCGTCGGTTTCCCGCATGAAATCAAAGGAAATGCACTGTACGGCTATGTCATTTTAAAGGAATTTGGGGAGACCCGTGACCGGGAAAACCTAAGAAAAGAAATCAATCAACAGATAACGGAACAAATAGGACCTATCGCTAAATTGGACAAGATCCAGTTCGTAAGCGGACTTCCAAAAACCCGAAGCGGTAAGATTATGCGACGTATCTTACGTAAAATCGCCAGTAAGGATACCGATAACTTAGGGGATACAAGTACACTTTTGAATCCAGAGGTGGTACAGGAAATTATGGATAATGCGCTTTAATTTTTAAAAACAGCTATTAGTGTCCTAGAATTGACAAAGCTTCCTAAATCCACCATTGCAGTTGGATTTAGGAAGCTTAGGTTTCATCTGAATTCATTTTCTACTCTAGGGTACTTTACCCCCTTGAGTTACTTTCTTCACAACCTACAAGATTGGAAAGATTAAATTTTCAACTCTCTAATTTTAAATTTTATTCTTTGGCTATCTTTTTGAATCGCATCATGATGATGTCATCAATCATCAAGTTCAATTTTCCTTCAGCATCAATTCTATAGGTATTTACTTTTTTAATGGTATTCAAAAAGAACGTCTCCCCTTCTCCGCAATACATCATAGTGGTCGGTCCAGGTTCACCAAAAGAAATTTCATTTCCCTCGATGGTATATGCTGCAGAATAACCATTACAACTGTTATTACCTTCTACCCTTTTTGTAGTTGGATCAAACGTTATTTTCGGTTTTCTATCCGGGTATAATCCTTCAAAAGCAATTTTAGGACCTGAAAGATATTCAAGTTCCCAAGTTGTATTAAAGAGCGCTGTAGCTGTTGTCTTTTTCGAAGTGGAACACGAAAGCATCCCGATGATTAAAAAGACAAGTGAAAACGTTTTTATTTTATCCATAAGTATATAAATTAATTCGTGTTTTCTTGATTTAAATGACAAGTACACTATATGCAAGGATGATACCAAAATCGGTGCGTTGTTAGAACTTAATTAACGTAAGCATGATTATTAGCGAACAAGGGCCGCGTTTTAAACACTAAAAATAGAAGCAGTGACAAAAATCCGCAAACTCCTAATCCCGCAAAAAGTGCCCAAACCGAATCCTCTATGAAACTCCCCACGAAAATAGAAATTGGAATCGAAAGTATGGTGGAGATAAATCCGGTGATGGCCGCCCCTATACCCGCAATATGTCCAATAGGTTCCATGGCTATGGACCTCATGTTTCCCCAAATAAAACCCAAACACAAAAATAACATGGACAGAAAAATCAATAAAATGGCCAAACTAGGATCTTCAGTATTCCAAAACAAAAAGCTATACACAAAGGCAATAAGTGTAAAGGCCAAAAGTGCCAAAAAAGATAAATTACGCATGCCGAAACGCAATACCAAAGTACCGTTCATTAATGTGGAAAAACCTACAGAAAAGGCTAAACCGGCAAAAATATAAGGAAAGGTTTCCGTGAGGCCATACAATTCTTCAAATACATGCTGTGCAGAACTGAGGTAGACCAAAAATGCACCCGTTATTAATCCTGATATAATCGTACACGAAACGGTCTCTTTGTACTTGAATATTTCTTTAGTTCCCCTAACAAAAACCTTAAAGGAGAAAGGTACTTTAAAAGTAGGTTTCAATGTTTCTTCCTGTCTTTTCCAAAACCAAATCCCTACCAATAGGGCAAAAAATGATTGCATATAAAAAATGCCTTCCCATCCCATGACATCCATAATCGCTTTTCCTATAGCAGGAGCCACTACGGGCACCAGAATAAAGAAGGCCGTTACAAACGACATGATTTTGGCCATGTAATCCCCCCGATAGGTATCTCTAATAATCGATATACTAATAGTTCTAGGAGCAGAAAGTCCGATACCCTGTAAAACCCTGCCTATTAGCATAATTTCTAGATTGGGCGCCCATAAACATACAGCGCTCGCCAGTAAGAAAATGGCAAATCCAAAATAGACAATAGGTTTTCTCCCCAGACTATCGGACAAGGGCCCGAAAAACAGTTGACCGACCCCCAAACCCAAAAATATCATCGTAACCAACAACTGATTTTGAGTAGGATCCAAACTGTTAATAGCGATACCTATATCGGCCATAGCGGGTAGTATGGCGTCAATTGCCAATGCCACAATGGACATTAAAGAAGCCATTAAAGCCACAAATTCAAAATTTGGTTTAACCTGTTCATTTTGCATCCTGCAAAAATAATACTTAACCCCGCAAGGCATGTTAATAAAACTTGATTTTTAAGTTTTATGAAAATTTGAAGTTCAAATATGTATTTTTGAACCAAAGAAAAGTATATGCTGATTATAGGGATAGCTGGTGGTACCGGATGCGGCAAAACCACAGTGGTAAACCAAATCATTAACGAACTACCCAATGAGGAAGTTGGAGTAATTTCACAAGATTCCTATTACAATGATTTGTCCCATTTATCGCTGGAGGAGCGGCGAAAGACTAATTTCGACCATCCTAATTCTATCGATTTTGAGCTTTTAGAGCAACATTTAATTGCGCTAAGAAATGGAGAATCAATAGAACAACCTGTTTATTCTTTTTTAGAATGTAACAGAACCAAAAAAACCGTTCTTACGCACCCTACAAAGGTAATTATTGTAGAAGGAATACTGATCATGACCAACCCTGACATTCGTAATATGTTCGATATCAAGATATTCGTACATGCAGATACCGATGAAAGATTAATACGAAGATTAAAAAGGGACGTGAACGAACGCGGCTGGAATCTGGACGAAACCTTGGAAAAATATCAATCGATCATAAAGCCTATGCACGAGCAGTTTATTGAGCCGACCAAAGAGTACGCCGATATCATTATCCCGAACAATACGTACAACACGGTTGCTGTTGAAATCGTAAGGGGTGTCATTAACCAAAAACTAATGCAATCCTGATGGGATTTAAAGATTTAAAACAAAACAAATGGTTCAAAATCATGACCAATACCTACGTGTTGGTTTTGACTGTATTTGTAGTTTGGATGCTTTTTTTTGACACCAATTCCCTACTCATTCATTTAGAACTGAGAAGAGAAATAAAAAAATTGGAAAAAACTCAGGATTTTCTGAAAAAAGAAATTGCAAAGGATAAAAAAATCATAGAAAAATTATCGGAAGAAGGGGAACTTGAAAAATTTGCCCGTGAAGAATACTACCTTAAAAAGAAGAACGAGGAAATTTACCTGATAGAATATGAGGATAGTCTAAAACAAAAGGAAAAAGAATAGTTTTTGTGCAATTTGATAAGTTTTTAAAAAATTCCGGACCTGAATAGAAAATACTAGCTTAACCATTTCATAATTAAAAGTTTAACGTTATTTTAATGAAAAGCCTTTTGTTATTCACCTAGTGTTAACAAAATCCTTTCAATACCCCCGTAAATAATTGTATTTTTACCACCTAACTTACTTTGAATATGGGCAAGATTATTGCTATAGCCAATCAAAAAGGAGGGGTAGGTAAAACTACCACTACAGTAAACCTAGCGGCTTCGCTAGGGGTGCTGGAAAAAAAGGTATTGTTGATCGATGCGGATCCCCAAGCCAATGCCACTTCTGGATTAGGAATAGATGTCGATGGCGTGGAACTAGGCTCTTATCAACTTTTTGAACATACCAAAAATGCTCAAGAAACCATCATTTCGACTACCTCCCCAAATGTAGATTTGATTCCTGCACATATAGATTTGGTAGCCATCGAAATTGAATTGGTCGACAAAGACGAACGGGAGTATATGCTAAAAAAAGCAATTATAGACCTTAAAAACGACTACGATTATATATTAATAGACTGCGCTCCTTCGTTAGGATTATTGACCCTTAACGCTCTGACTGCAGCAGATTCAGTCATCATACCCATACAATGTGAGTATTTTGCGCTTGAAGGTTTGGGCAAATTGTTAAACACCATCAAAAGCGTACAACGCCTTCATAATCCAGATTTGGACATCGAAGGAATGCTCCTTACAATGTATGATTCAAGACTGCGTCTATCTAACCAGGTCGTAGACGAAGTACGTAAACATTTTGGGGATATGGTATTCGATACTGTAATTCAGAGAAATGTAAGATTAAGTGAAGCTCCAAGTTATGGTGAAAGCATCATTAAGTATGACGCGGCCAGTAAGGGCGCTACCAATTATTTGAATATGGCCGATGAAATAGTCAAAAAAAATAAGCAGACGGTTTAATATGGCAAAAGCGACAAAGAAACAAGCTTTAGGAAGAGGACTTTCGGCACTTTTAAAAGATCCGGAAAATGATATAAAATCTGCCACGGACAAAAATGCGGATAAAGTAGTAGGCAATATAATTGAGCTTGACCTGGACCACATCGAGGTCAATCCGTTTCAGCCAAGATCCAACTTTAATGACGAATCGATTAAGGAACTGGCAACCTCCATTAGAGAGTTAGGGGTCATACAGCCCATAACCGTTCGTAAACTAGGTTTTAACGAGTACCAGTTGGTTTCTGGAGAACGAAGATACCGGGCGTCTAAATTATTGGGTTTAGAAACCATTCCAGCATATATACGTATCGCCAATGACCAAGAGTCGTTGGAAATGGCCCTAGTTGAGAATATTCAGCGTCAAGATCTGGATCCTATTGAAATTGCACTCTCTTATCAACGTCTTATTGACGAAATTAATCTCACCCAAGAAAAATTGAGCGAGCGCGTTGGTAAAAAGAGATCGACCATTGCCAACTATTTGCGCTTATTGAAATTAGATCCCATTATCCAAACCGGAATGCGTGATGGATTTTTAAGTATGGGGCATGGGAGGGCTTTGGTCAATATTGACAAAAAGCAAGACCAACTTGCGCTTTACGAAAATATCATCAGCAATAACCTATCTGTTCGTGATACCGAAAGTGCTGTAAAAGCTTATCATTCCAAAGAAGAAGCACCAAAAGAACCAAAAAAAGCGGTTCAAAATGACCCGGCCGTTTTTGTACGTAAAGGAATCAAGGAATTGACCGATGCCCTTTCCGTAAAAGTAGATATAAAAGCTTCGGATAAAGCAAAAGGTAAGATTACGATTCCTTTTAATTCTCAAGAAGAATTTGACCGCATCAAAAAATTGATAACCGGTGCATAATAATCCCACATTATTTTTTTTGCTGTTATTATCTATCAACTTCTGCTTTTCGCAAGAAGAAGAGGAATCTGTGGCACCATCAAAAAAAGACAGCATACAATCTTCGATTGAAGAAGAGGTAATCATAATTGAGGATTCTTTACTGGTCGAAAAAAAGGCCTTCAACCCATTAGCTCCTAGTAAAGCCGCATTTTACTCCGCTATTTTACCGGGATTAGGACAGATATACAACAAGAGATACTGGAAGCTTCCTATAGTATGGGGAGCCATCGGTGGCAGTGTTTATATGTACACATGGAATAATGATAATTATCAACAGTTTAGGACAGCCTTCAAAAGAAGACAGGCGGGTTTTACCGATGATAAATTTTACGATATTAATGGGGATAATGCCGCTGGTGCCGACCCCGATTTAGATTTGGAGGATTTAGAGTATCAGCAAGAACGTTTTCAACGGGATCGTGATCTTTGGCTAGTAGTTTCGATCGGTATGTACGCCTTGAATATTATTGACGCCAATGTTGATGCACATTTACAACAGTTTAATATCGATGATGACCTTAGTATTGATTTTAAACCTTATTTTGATTTGAACCAGGTCACCAACACCCCTAATTACGGGATGGCCTTAACCTTTAAATTTTAAGAATGAACATTGCGCTTTTCGGATATGGGAAAATGGGTAAGATGATCGAGCAAGTCGCCTTGGAACGCGGACATCAAATTGTTGCTAAAATAGATGACGATACTAAAGAAATAGATTTTAGCACCATGGATGTTGCCATAGACTTTAGCATGCCAAAAGCAGCCTATGCCAATATCTCACAATGTATGGAACATAATGTTCCCGTTATTTCGGGAACCACTGGCTGGCTCGATAAATACCAAGATGCCGTTGCCCTATGTAAGAAAAAAAATGGAGCCTTTATCTACGCTTCGAACTTCAGCCTTGGGGTAAACATTTTTTTTGAACTGAATGCTTACTTGGCTAAAATGATGCAAAAGTTACCAGAATATAAGGTATCTCTAGAAGAAATCCATCATACCCAAAAATTAGATGCCCCCAGTGGCACGGCCATCACCTTGGCAGAAGGCATCATCACCAATTCCAAATATGAAAAATGGGAATTGGACCAGAATGGTGAAAGAATTTTACCTATTACCGCCAAACGTATTGGAAATACCCCGGGTACTCACACGGTTACTTATGACAGCTCAGTCGATAGTATTGAAATAAAACATACGGCGAATAACAGGGAAGGATTCGCTTTAGGGGCCGTAACCGCAGCCGAGTGGATCATTGGTAAAACAGGAATTTTCTCAATGAGAGATGTGTTAAACCTTGGTTAAAAAACGTAACATTAAGCATGCAATAAGACTCATTGATAAATAAAGGATTCGTAACAGTAAACAAATTCCTTCTCATTACTTTAAAAATTAAGAATCATGAACGGTACCCAATGGATTATTTTCATCCTGATTGTACAGGTAATACATTTTTTAGGCACTTGGAAACTATATATAAAGGCAGGTAGAAAAGCTTGGGAAGCCGCCATTCCCGTCTACAATGCTATTGTCTTGATGCAAATCATCAACCGACCCAAATGGTGGGTAATTCTATTGTTCATTCCTATCATCAACTTATTAATGTTTCCGGTCATCTGGGTAGAGACCATTAGAAGTTTTGGAAGGAATAGTAGGTTGGAGACTTGGTTGGTCGTACTAACCTTTGGCTTCTATATTTTCTATGTCAATTATTCTTTAGATGTTACCTATATTCAAGACCGAAGCTTGCATCCTAAAACAGCTATGGGAGAATGGGTAAGTTCTATTTTATTTGCCATTGTCGCGGCAACTTTAGTACATACGTATTTCATTCAACCTTATGTAATCCCTACCGGCTCTTTGGAAAGAACCTTAAGAGTTGGTGATTTTCTTTTTGTAAGCAAGTTCAATTACGGCGCAAGAACTCCCATGACCACGGTGGCAGCCCCAATGGTTCATGACACCTTACCTATATTAGGCGTCCCCTCTTATTTAAAAAAGCCCCAACTCCCCTATTTTAGATTACCAGGATTCACTAAAGTAGAACGCAATGATATTGTGGTGTTCAGTTGGCCGGCAGATACTGTACGTGTATTTTTCAAAAAAGAAAAAGGAGTAGATAAGCCCATTGATAAAAAATCTAACTATGTAAAACGCTGCGTAGGTATCCCCGGGGACTCTCTAGAAGTGCGCAATGGTTATGTATTTGTAAATGGCAAGCAATTAAAACTTCCCGGAAGTGCAAAGCCACAATTTGACTATAACATCTATAGTTCGAAAGGGGTTTCGTCGCGTTTAATAGAAAAACTAGGCGTAACGGATTTTACAAGAAAATACCTTTCGAATCCACTAAACCAAGAGCAGGTCAATGGACTTAGAAGTTACCTGAAGGGCTATAACCAAGCTGCAAATGGTCAAATTGAATTATATACAGAAAGTTCGGGAATTCCCGCCAGTGTCATTTCAAAATACCGTTTATCTTTAAAAGAAGTTACGGATCGTGAACGAATGGTGCCACTTACCGCAGAAATGGTTGAAACCCTCAGAAATGACCCAAGTATAGATTCTGTGGCACAAAGCATTACCCCTAAAGGCAGAAGAGGTATCAATCTATTTCCTCAAAGCGCAGATTATCCATGGAACTATAGCCAAATGGGTCCCATTTATATCCCTAAAAAAGGGACAACGGTAGCGCTTAATCTTAAGGTATTGCCGCTTTATAAAAAAATCATCAGGGAGTATGAAGAAAATGAACTTTCTGTATCTGGGAATCAAATCATCATTAATGGTCAACCTGTAACCAGTTATACTTTTCAACAAGACTATTATTGGATGATGGGTGACAACCGTGATCATTCTGAGGATAGCAGGGCTTGGGGTTATGTACCAGAAAACCATATCGTTGGTACACCCATCTTTATATGGATGAGTTTTGATAATTTCACACAAGGCATTAGCCATTGGAGACCTCGATGGGATCGCATCTTTACGACCGTAAATGGAGAGGGGGAACCACAGTCGTACTTTAAATATTTCCTTATTCTATTGGTCGTATATTTCGTTGGAAATTGGTTTTGGAAACGCCAAAATGCGAAACAATAGTTAATCTAAAAATACCATTAAAGCCGATGAAATTACTTCATCCGACATATTTTCCCAACGTACGCACCTTTAGTTATATCATACATCACCCCGTTTGCTGGGAAGTGGAGGACAATTATCAAAAACAAACCTTTAGGAACCGTACGTATATTGCTACGGATAGAGGTAAACATATTTTGAGCATTCCCATTGTTCATGTAGGCAAGGACAGTGGACGGCAGAAATATAAGGATGTCGCCTTAGACAATTCATACCCATGGCAACGTCAACACTGGCGAACTTTAGAAACGGCTTACAGGACTTCCCCGTTCTTTGAATTCTACGAAGATGATATAAAACCTTTATACATCAATAGTTTTGAACGGTTGATGGATTTTAACCTAAAGAGCATTGAAACCATTTTTGACTGTCTGCAATTGGAAATGCCCAAGGCCACTTCAGATACATTTGAGGAATCTCCTAAAAATAAAACCGACCTACGATTTCTGGTGAACGCTAAAGTAAAGAACCAACTTAAATTAGAACCCTATGTTCAAGTATTCGGTGACCGAAATGGATTCATACCGAACTTAAGCATATTGGATTTGCTTTTCAACATGGGTCCAAATACCGTAGCGTACCTCAACAACGATTTCCTTTTAGAAACCAATGGTTAGGTTTATCGCACATTATGGCATTCATTTTATTGTTCCTCTTTTTGTTGCTTTTCACTTTTATAAAGGAAATAGAATGTGGGCCGCCCTAATTTTACTGCTAGGAATTGTTATCGATATAGACCACTTATTAGCCACTCCAATTTTCGCCCCTAACCGCTGTAGCATTGCTTTTCACCCTTTGCATAGCTATTGGGCAATCTTAATCTATATTCTTCTATTTACAATCAAAAAAACTAGGATTATAGGGTTAGCCCTTTTAATTCATATTCTCGCCGATACCGTAGACTGCCTATTCATCGGTTCCGACCTTAATTGAAGCCATTATAGGCTCATGATCGGAAAGTTCGATATTATAATTTTTATGGGAGAGCACCTCAAAAGAAGGGTCCACTAGAATAAAATCGATTCGTAAAGGAAACCTCCAAAAATTAATGGTCTGTCCATAACCATTACCCTTTTCAAGAAAACTATCGTTCATAGCTCCTCTAATATTAAAATAAACACTTGAAAATTGGTTGTTGTTAAAGTCTCCGCAGACAATGTTTTTGTAAGGACTCTTATTCATGTGTTGGTTTACGATTTCAGATTGCTCCTGTTGTTTAGCAAAAGATTCACGAAGCCTACCGAACAAAAGATCTGACCGCTCACTTTTTATACTACTAGGTCTAATCTTTAAAGATTCTAAATGTAAATTATAGAATCTTACGGTATCACTTTTAATTACAACATCTGCAAAAACAGCACTATTAGAAGAATTCGGAAACTCAATTATCCCTTTCTCAATAATCCTATATTTTGAGTATATGGCCTGAATTACACGTCCCCTATCCGTTCCGAATTCATAATCAACATATTTATATGGATATTCTTCAAAATAATGCGACCTTATTTTTCTATAATCAAACTCCTGAAAACAAATGACATCAGGATTTTCCTTCTGAATAAAATTAACGATCGTATCGCCAGCAGTACTTTTCCACTCATCCTCTTTTCCTCTGAACCCGAGACTATTGAAACTCATGATGGAAATCTCACCATCCTGTTTTTCACCTGCTTTAATCCCGTTAAAAGAAATAAAAGTTCCTAAGCTAAAATAGCCATACACCAAAATGGACAGCGGCAACAACATCAAAAATTTCTTTTGTGCCAACCAAAACAAAAAAAATGAAATATTAATAAATACCAGTACTGGAACCGCCAAACTTATAAATGCCAAACTAGCGGAAGAAGTATAAGGAACGATACAGGCAAGTAACAAAAAAAATGAAAAGACCAGGTTTAAGAAAAACATGAACTTTTGAAAAAAAGAACGCTTTTTCATGAAATTTAATTCTCCTTACCCGCTTGGAAAAGGAAATCCTTTTCTGGCTTGGAAAGACTTTCATAACCTGACTTACTTATTTTATCAAGAATGGCATCAATTTTTTTTTGATGGGTTTTTCTATCATAATCCGCCTTTGAAGTTGATTTACTCTGTGTAGCTTGATTCTTATATACAGTCTTCATAGGCGCCTTTTTTTCACTCTTTTTAAACAGGTTGCCAATACCGTCCAAAAAACTCGAAAACCCTGAACCTATATCCGTTCCTTTGAGCAATTGACTGGCATATAAATATCCCAAAAGAGCACCTCCTAAATGCGCCAAATGTCCGCCAGAATTACTTAACGGAAGTTGTACTAGATCCGTAAGAACCACAAAAGCTCCTACATACCACAATTTAACATTAAAGAAAATGACCCGTACCTCTTGGTTGGGAATATAGGTGCAGATAAAAATAAGAATTGCACTGGCACCTGCCGACGCCCCAATCAAATACGCATTCGTATTAAAAAAGGCCGGAAACACATTATATCCTAAAACGAAGAATAATCCCCCGAGAATAACACCGAGTAGATACACGTTTAAAAATCGCTTCGCATCGAACAAATTAAGAAATATGCGGCCTACAAAATAAACAAGTAACATGTTCCAAAAGAGATGTCCAATACTAGCGTGAAAGAACGAATATGTAACAATGGACCATGGCTGAAAGGCGATAGCCACGATATCATTCGGCAATTCAAACCATTGTACGATGCTATTCTTGGAAATACCTAACAGAAAAGGAACTAAACTATTAATGATAAATACGAGAACGTTTATCGCTATTAGCTTTTCCGCTATGTTTAACCTACTGTACTGATATCTCAAATTGGGTTGCGACATATATTAGTTCCATCGATTGTTATTAAACTGATTTTTCTTCCAATACCACATCATTAAAAATCCGAATATCGCACCACCCACATGCGCAAAATGAGCTATTCCTTGTCCGAATAAACTATAACCCGTAACACCAGAAAACAAATCCAATGCAATTAATACCGGTATAAAGAACTTGGCCTTAATAGGTATAGGCAAGAAAATAAGGAAGAGTTCACTATTAGGAAAAGACATTCCGAAAGCCACCAAAATACCGTAAATGGCCCCAGATGCGCCTACAACAGGCGTATTAAAAGCACTTAGGAAATTATCTATGGTGGCCTTGCCGGCTATGGAATACCAATTCGTATTGTATTGGCCTTTATTAATAATATCCAAAACGCTACTTTCGGTCAACCCAGAATTAACCAATGCATTCATCCCTTCATTGTAGTAATAATAATTCACCCCTATGTGAATCAATGCTGCACCAAGTCCGGCCGATAAGTAAAAAAACAAAAATTTGTTTCTTCCCCACATACGTTCCAACGGAGTACCAAATGCCCATAGGGCATACATATTAAATAAAATATGCATAAAGCCCCCATGCATGAACATATGGGTAATAATCTGCCAAAGTCTAAAATGCTCGTTTTTGGGAAAAAAAAGCGAAAACCACTCATACATTTGATCTCCGTACAAACTGGTCGCTATAAAAAACAGCACGTTAATTATAAGTAAGTGCTTAATAGCTTCTGTTAATCTCCCCATCTAAATAAATTTTCGATCAATATCATTTTCGGTTATCGTAATATATACTCTTCTGTTAAACGGACTTAAGGTAGTTTCCTTACAGGCAAACAAATCATTGACAAGTTTTACCTGTGAAAATTCATCTAATGTTTCTCCTGTTTTTACGGACAAAGTCTTGGCCAAGGTTTTGGCCAACATGTCGCTTTGTGAAAAACTATCTCCGGGAACTTCTTGCTGAAAATCGGATATCAACTGTTCCATAATCATTTGCACCTCACTTTCAGCAACCAACACCGGCACTCCTTTTATCTCGACACCGTCTCCGTTAAGATCCCCAAAAACAAAACCGACCGTACATAAATTTTCTTTAATATCCTTTAAAATACTAACTTCTCCCGGTGAAAAAGATAAGCTCAATGGAAATAATAATTGTTGGCTTACAGCCTCTTTTATGGTAATATTTTTTAGGAATTTCTCATAAAGTACACGCTGGTGGGCCCTATTCTGATTTATCACTACCATTCCTGATTTTATGGTGGTGATAATATATTTTTTACGCAATTGAAACGTAGTACTGGTCGTTTCTACTTCCTCTTTTTCATCATCAAAAATACTACTGTTAACGATTTCAGATTCAAATTCAAGATTACTATGATTATCGGTCTCGACCGCAATATCCAAACCTACATACATGTTCTCCCACCCTTTTGCACTCGATTTAGAATAATGACCTGTGGAATTACCTTTTGGAGGTTTTACGGCTTCGAACGGATTAAAAGAGGAGTCCACCACAACCTGTGGAATATCGACTTGCTTGTTCTTATATTCATAGGGAGTTTCCAAATTTTGATCTTGTTCAAAATCAAGCGAAGGCATTACATTGAACTGCCCTAAACTATGTTTGACCGTAGATTTTAAAATGGCATACAGCGTATGCTCATCGTCAAATTTAACTTCGGTTTTGGTTGGATGTATATTGATGTCTATAGTACTTGGTTCTACTTCTAAATTTATAAAATAGCCGGGGTGCGTGCCAGGGCGAATCAACCCCTCAAAAGCACCAAGGATGGCGTGATGTAGATAGGGACTTTTAATAAATCGGTTATTCGCAAAGAAAAATTGCTCTCCTCTACTCTTTTTAGCGAATTCTGGTTTTTGAATAAATCCGGATATTTTTACTACTTGGGTATCCTCGGATACCGGTACCAGCTTTTCATCTGTCTTTCTTCCGAAAATTTGAACGATACGCTTTCTGAAATCATTGGATGGTAATTGAAATACATCACTACCATTGTTATAGAAGTTAAACGAAACTTGAGGGTGCGCTAATGAGATTCTATGGAATTCATCCACGATATGACGATATTCTACCTGATCCGATTTTAAGAAATTTCTTCGTGCCGGTATATTAAAAAAAAGGTTTTTCACCAACATAGAGGTGCCTTTTGGTGCCACCACAACTTCTTGGCTTACTACTTTGCTGCCTTCTATTTTAATCTTTGTGCCAATCTCATCCTCTTCCGTCTTAGTTAGCATTTCAACATGTGCAATAGCAGCGATTGACGCAAGGGCCTCTCCCCTAAACCCTTTGGTATGTAAATTAAAAAGATCTTCTGCCTTTTGTATTTTCGAAGTGGCATGGCGTTCAAAACTTAAACGCGCATCGGTACCGCTCATACCTTTTCCATTATCGACAACTTGGATTAAGGTCTTACCACCATCTTTTATGATAAGTTGAATTTCCGTCGCTCCGGCATCAATGGCGTTCTCCATTAGTTCTTTTACAACCGAAGCCGGACGCTGAACCACTTCACCTGCAGCAATCTGATTGGCCACGTGATCCGGTAATAATCTTATGATATCAGCCATTATGAAGAAAAGAATATTGAGAGATCGAAATCAATGATGTATAGAAAAGCTAGTATCAATATGGCCAAAATTACCGCCATTCTAATTTTGATATTACGATCACCCTGTCGTTTAGTATCATCAAAGGCGCTATTGATTTTACCCTTTAAACCTCGTGATGGATTTAAGGTACTTCGAAATTGGTCGAACTTAGGTTCTATTTTAAAGGGATTGGGTTTGTCCTTGTTATCGTAAAACCTAGGATTGTATTCAAATTTCCTATTTTTTCGTAACCTCGTTATTTTACTCAACATACCCATAGTTTCAAAGTTACTTAAATTAGAAAAATTGGGCATACTAGGAATGCCAAAATTTGTTAACAGTAACACGCATCGAACCCAACATTCAAATTGTATACACTAAAAAATCACGGAAAGACTGTCGAAATGGAACTATTGACCCAGAAAGGCCATTTTAATCGCCGCTATAGCAGCTTCCGTTCCTTTGTTACCGTGCTTTCCACCACTACGATCAATAGCCTGTTGCATATTGTTATCGGTAAGTACACAAAAAATAACCGGTACATCGAACAGTACGTTTAAATCTTTGATTCCTTGGGCAGTTGCTTCGCAGACAAAATCGAAATGCTTGGTCTCCCCTTGAATGACACTCCCTATTGCTATGACCGCATCGACCTTTTGGGTTTGTATCAGTTTCTTGGAAGCATAGGTAAGCTCAAAGCTTCCGGGAACGTTCCATCGTATAATGTTCGACTTCTCGGCACCGCAGTCCAACAATGCCTCTTCAGCCCCAGAATATAATCCTTCGGTAATATCGGTATTCCATTCTGAAACAACAATCCCAAATCGAAGATCCTTCGCATTTGGGATTGTTGCCTTATCATAGACAGATAAATTTTTATTTATTGTAGCCATTATGCCCCGCTTTTGGCCATACCTATAAAAGCATTTATAGTATTGGCATTTTCAGATTTTGGATATTCATTCTTAATTCGCTCAAAAAAGCCCAAGGCCTTATCCTTCTCTCCCATCTCTAAAGCGGTCACCCCTGCTTTATATAAAAATTTAGGGGTAGTATATTCATTTTCACTATGGGCAACTGCCGATTCGTAATACCCTAAGGCATCTGAAGGTTGATCCAACTGCATAAAGGCATCACCTAAACCACCTTTTGCCAGTGCTCCTAAAATAGCATCGTCAGAATTGAAATCCTCTAAATACGTAATTGCCTCTTGGTACTTGTTCATATTCAAGTAGGACATTCCCGCACTATACCGTGCTAAATTCGCCGCTTTTGTGCCGCTATATTCTTCAATTATATCTAAAAAACCATACTTACCTTCTGCTCCTTCCAGCGCCAAGGTGAACAATGAATCCTTTGCAGTGGTACTTGCCAAGGCTTGATCAAAATACTGTTGAGGATAGTACATCTCATTCGCCGCACTAATTTCTTTAGGCTTAACCACGAATTGGCTATAGGCCAAGAAGCCCAGAACACTTACGGCAATAACGCCAATAGCCCCTAAGATATAATTCTGATTTTTTGAAACCCACTCCTCTGATCTGGAAGCACCTTCGTCCAACGAAGTAAATACCTCTGCGGTAGTACTTTCCTGCTCTTCGAATTCTTGCTTTTCAGCTTTGGTTTCGGGTTTAAATCCTCTTTTCTTATATGTAGCCATCTCTATTTTTATTGGTCGCGCAAAAATAAAGTTTTTATTGAAATCCTATAGTGTATTTATTCGTTATTTTTGGATATTTTAAAGTAGTTTTCGTCCATCCAAATCCAAAATCCAAGAATTTTAATGCTGCTGAGACAATTATCATTGATCAATTACAAAAATTTCGAGTCTAATGAACTGCTGTTCGATTCTAAAATAAATTGTTTTGTTGGTGATAACGGCGTTGGAAAAACCAATATTCTGGATGCCATTTACCATCTCTCTTTTGGGAAAAGCTATTTTAATCCGATTTCTTCCCAGAACATTCGTCATGGGTCTGACTTTTTTGTAATCGACGGAACTTTTGAAAAAGACGACCGGCAAGAGAAAGTAGTCTGCAGCCTAAAACGGAACAATAAAAAAATCATCAAAAGAAACGGGAAACCATATGAACGTTTTGCCGACCACATCGGTTTTTTACCCTTGGTGATTATATCACCGGCGGATCGAGATTTAATTATTGAAGGGAGCGACACCCGTAGAAAATTTATTGATGGGGTTATCTCCCAGTCTGATAAAACCTACCTACAACAACTTATCAACTATAACAAAGTAGTATCTCAACGAAATGCACTTTTAAAATATTTCGCGGCGAACCGAACTTTTAATAAAGATACATTAGCGGTTTACAACGAGCAACTGAACACCTATGGAACGGCGATTTTCGAAAAAAGGACCTCATTCTTAAAAGCCTTTATCCCGATTTTTCAAAAACAGTACAATGCCATCACAGGAAATACCGAGGAAGTCGGACTATCCTATGATAGTAAGTTATTAGACGATAGTCTGCTGAGACTACTGGAAAAAAATCTCGATAAAGACCGTGCGTTACAATACACAAGTGTCGGGATTCACAAAGATGACCTTAACTTTGAAATTAGTGGATACCCCATTAAAAAGTTCGGCAGCCAAGGGCAGCAAAAATCATTTTTGATCGCCTTAAAATTCGCGCAGTTTCATTTTATGAAAACCCAAAATCAAGTCACCCCTATTTTGATATTGGATGATATTTTCGATAAATTGGATGAACATCGGGTATCGCATATTATTTCATTGGTCAACGATGAAAATTTTGGCCAAATATTCATAAGTGACACCCATGCAGAGCGAACGGAAGATGTGGTCAAAAAAATTCATCAATCGTATAAAATATTCAAACTCTAATGGCAAAATATTCAGGTTTATTAATGCTATTACTATTTATTTCTTGTAACTCAACAGTCGATAAAGAACAATTACCCCTATTAAATGGTTACTGGGAAATTAAAGAAGTGACCTTTTCAGACGGAACCAAAAAAGAATTCAAGGTAAATAGCACGGTCGATTATATCAGCTTAGATTCAATGCACGGTTTTCGAAAAAAAGTAAACCCAAAATTTAACGGTACTTTTGAAACGTCTGATGATGCCGAGCCCCTCAGCATACGAATTTCAAGTGATTCCATTTTCATGGAATACAACACTCCTTTAAATTCTTGGAAAGAGACTTTACTTTCTCTTTCCAAATCTAATTTCTCCGTAAAAAACGATCAAGGAGTCATTTATAGTTACCAACGGTTCGAACCCATAAATATAGCCCCATAATGCCTAAACGAGAGAATGAAAACTTATCAATGAAAGAAGCTTTATCTGCTTTTATCCAAAAAAATAAATTGGAAAAAGGAATGGACAAGGTAGAAGCCAGAGAAGCATGGGCACGATTAATGGGAAATGGTGTCAATAATTATACGACGGACATTGAACTAAAAAACGACACCCTATATGTTGCTCTTTCTTCCTCTGTACTTAGAGAAGAATTGAGTCTTGGGAAATCAAAGATCATTACCATGATCAATGAAGAAATGGGAAAAGAGTTGGTAAAGAAATTAGTGTTACGCTGATCATCGATAGAAGGCAAACCAAAGAAAACGGTTTTAAAAATTAACTGGAGTTTCCCTAACTCCAAGCTCCAAAAAAAAAGCCAATCCTATGTTAAGGATTGGCTTTTTACATCTATATAGAGTTTTTACTTAGTAGATTTCTCTGCCTGCAAAATGAAAAGAGCCTTCAATAGTCGCATTTTCATCGCTATCAGAGCCGTGAACAGCATTTTCAGCAATATCCTTTGCGAACATTTTACGAATAGTTCCTTCGGCAGCTTCTGCCGGGTTGGTCGCACCTATCAATGCCCTAAAGTCCTCAACAGCATTTTCCTTTTCCAAAATAGCGGCAACAATAGGCCCTCTGGTCATAAACTCCACCAACTCCCCGAAGAAAGGACGTTCCCTATGTACACCATAAAATTCCTGGGCATCCCTTAGGCTAAGTTGTGTATATTTCATCGCTACTATTTTAAATCCAGCGGCAGTTATTTTTTCTAAAATTGCACCAATATGTCCATTCTCAACGGCATCTGGCTTTATCATAGTAAATGTTCTGTTCGTACTCATATCTAAATTTTTGCGCAAAAATACATTTTTCCCTATAACTGACAACTATTCAAAGCTTAGTTACATTTACTACTGTATCGTAGAAAAACACTATGGCTCCAAAACCTTTCTATTCAAATCACCTTCAAGTATTCTGAAGAATTAGTATAAAATCACTTTTTCATCATGCTACTTGAATCGGCCTCCAACATTAAGTGTTTAAAAGCTAGGTTAGCCTAGCTACGGCTAAAGTTCTTGAAAATTTATTCCCTCAGCTAAAATTAATGTTTTCATTTTAAAGCCTACATTATTAAATTGTATCTTTGCCGCCATGAATTTAGAGCACCTAAACGCGCTTAAAAAACTACTTTCTTCTACAAAGAAAATAGCGATTATACCTCACAAAAACCCTGATGGAGATGCTATTGGGTCTACCTTGGCACTTTGGCACTACCTGGTCAATAAAGGGCATACGGCGAGTATTATATCGCCTAATGATTTCCCTAAATTCCTAAAATGGATGCCAGGTTCTGAAACAATCCTGAACTTTGAAAGGGAAAATTCACAAGCGAAATCATGTATCGCCGATACAGATCTAATATTTACGTTAGATTTCAACCACTTAGGACGAGTAGGTCAAATGACCGAAACCTTGGAAAAAGCAAATGCAACTTTTGTTATGGTGGATCATCATCAAGAACCATCGAGCTATGCTGAAATTATGTTTTCTGATGTTACCATGAGTTCTACCTGTGAAATGGTTTATAATTTAATTAGCGAATTAGGGGACTCGCATAGTATTACCAAAGAAATGGCGAACTGTATTTATACAGGGATCATGACCGATACAGGTTCGTTCAAATTCGCAGCCACTACCAGTAATACGCATAGGGTCATTGCCGAGTTAATGGACCTAGGAGCAGAGGGAACCGAAATTCATCATCGTATTTACGACACCAATTCCCCTAGCAGACTTCACCTATTGGGTTGCGCCTTAAAGAATATGGTGATTTTAAACGACTATCATACGGCATATATAACCCTTAGCCAAGCGGAGTTGGATACCCACAACTACCAAAAAGGAGATACAGAAGGTTTTGTAAATTACGGATTAACTTTAGAAGGAATACGTTTTGCCGTCATCTTCATAGAAAATAAAGAAGAAGGTATTTTAAAGATTTCTTTTAGATCCGTAGGTGCTTTCTCGGTAAACGATTTTGCCCGAAAACACTTCAATGGTGGAGGACACACGAATGCGGCAGGTGGTAAAAGCGATGATACTATTGCCGAAACTATCGCCTACTTTACTTCGTTATTACCCCAATATAAGTATCAATTACAATCATGAGAACCAGTATAATTATTCTTCTTTTGATTTTTTTAAATAGCTGTAGAGGCCCAGAACCTAGAAAACCGGTTCAGACCAAAAGTGGAAGCTTTTTTAAGGAATCGATTGAACGAAGTCGAAAATTACTGGAAACTGAAGAAGCCCAAATACAGCAACTCATAAAAATGGACTCCCTCAAAGATTATACCCATAGTGCTTCTGGATCATGGTATCATTATTTGGCCGTTAACGATTCCGCCAACTACACACCCAAACCAGATGATCTCGTTGTTTTCAACTATGACTTGTTGACTTTGGACAATGACACTATTTATTCTAAAGATGATATTGGTGTAGTCACCTATAAGGTAGATAAGCAAGAACTCTTTCAGGGAATGCGGGATGCTGTAAAACTTTTAAAAGAAAAGGAAAGGGCCACTTTTTTATTCCCATCCTCTTTGGCATTTGGCTATCATGGAGATGAAAATAAAATAGGAAGCAATATTCCTTTAAAATCTACGATTACCATATTACAAATTGAGAAACAACAGGAAACCAAAGAAAATTAAATTGAATATTATGATTAAAAAAATGTACTTGCTTGCAGTTGTCTGTCTTATTATGGCGAGCTGTAAGACGAGCAAAAGAGCAGATTTAGGAGATGGTTTATTTGCCGATATAAAAACATCTAAAGGAGATATCATTGTTCGTTTGGAACAGGAAAAAACACCGGTTACCGTAGCCAATTTTGTTTCTTTGGCAGAAGGAAACAATCCTTTTGTTAGCGAAGAATATAAAGACAAAAAATACTACGATGGCCTTACGTTCCATAGAGTTATGAAAGACTTTATGATACAAGGCGGCGACCCTTTAGGGATGGGCACGGGTAACCCTGGTTATAAATTCATGGATGAATTCAATGATTCTTTGGTGCACGATAAAAAGGGAATTCTATCCATGGCCAATTCTGGGCCAGGCACCAACGGTAGTCAGTTTTTCATTACCCATAAACCAACACCTTGGCTAGACAATAAACACTCTGTTTTTGGCGAGGTCGTTGAAGGAATGGATGTTGTTGATTCTATAGCCAATGTTGAAGTAGCCGCAGGTAACAAACCCGTTGTGCCGGTTACCATGAATACGATAGAAATTATACGAAATGGCAAAGAGGCCCGTAAGTTTGATGCAGTTCAAGTAATGACCGACTATTTTGCCAATGAAGATGAACGATTAGCTGCTATTGAAAAAGAAAAAGCAGAGAAATTAGCAGTGGTCAATAAAATGAAAGCAGAATTCGCCACTGAATTGAAAGCTCAAGAAGAAAAAGCCAAGGTATTACCTTCTGGCTTAAAAGTTTTGGTCCTTGAAGAAGGTACTGGTAATAAACCACAAATTGGCCAACAGGTAAATGTAATGTATGCCGGATATTTAATGGACGGAACCTTGTTCGATAGCAATTACGAAGAAGTTGCCCGTAAATATGGCGTATTTGACGCAAACCGGGAGCAAGGCGGTGGTTATATGCCAATACCTATGGATTACAGTCCTGAATCGCGCTTGATTGCAGGATTCAGAGAAGGTTTGATGACCATGAAAGTGAACGACAAAGTCCGTTTGTTCATTCCATCCCATTTAGGATATGGCCCACAGGGTGGCGGGCCTATCCCGCCAAATGCAGATTTGGTTTTCGATTTGGAAATTACTGGAATAGCACAGTAAATCTTTTATAAAAGTAAAAAGCCGTTAGCTCAATGCTAACGGCTTTTTTTATGCCTTATTTTTTCGGGATAGCTTCTAAAATTTCCAGTAGAAACTTCCAGAATTTCTGAACAGAAGTTACGTTCACCCTTTCATCGGGAGAATGTGCTCCTTTTATGGTAGGCCCAAAACTGACCATATCCATCTCAGGATAATTCTGTCCTAAAATACCACATTCAAGTCCTGCATGACACGCCACTACTTTTGGTTCTTCCACAAATAGCTCCTTATACTTCTCAACGACCACCTTAAGTATTTCCGAGTCCGGATTCGGATTCCAACCGGGATACTCCCCTTTAAAATCCACTTCAAATCCTCCCAATTCAAATACAGACCGTAGCGCATGAGCCAAATCCATTTTAGCGGATTCTACAGACGACCGTGTTAAACAACCGATTTTAATCTGCCCATCCTTAACTTGCACCCTTGCGATATTATTCGAAGTTTCTACTAAATCATCAATGGCAGCGCTCATTGCATACACCCCATTTAGTGCACCATAGATTGTTTTAATAAGCTTACCTTGAGCCCCAAGCCCCATTACTAATTTCGCCGGCTTGGCTTTTTCCAAGCTGATTTTTAGATTAGGCTCTTGAATTTTAAATTCGTTCAAAATAGCTTCCGAAAGTGCTGTGAACTCATTTCGGAAAGCTGCCTCATGATTTTTCCCTAGATTGATATGCGAAATACTTTCTCTTGGGATAGCGTTGCGTAAGCCACCACCCTCCAACGAACTAATGCGCATATGATAAGGAAGTCCCAAGTAGAGTAAGCGGTTCATAATTTTATTGGCATTCCCTAGACCTCTATGAATATCCATACCACTATGCCCCCCGTTCAAACCATTAACGGTGATCTGAAGTCCAATATCACTATGGGTTGCCCGCTTCAAATGATAGCGCCTTGTAGCGGTAACATCAATGCCCCCGGCACAACCGATATCAATCTCGTCATCTTCTTCGGTGTCGAGGTTCAAAAGTATATCCCCTTTCAAAACACCTCCTTCTAACCCGAAAGCTCCGGTCATACCGGTTTCTTCATCGATGGTAAATAAGGCTTCAATTGCTGGATGTTTGATACTTTCACTCTCAAGAATGGTCATGATTGCAGCCACTCCCATCCCATTATCGGCACCTAAAGTTGTGCCTTTTGCCCTAACCCAATCTCCATCAATATACATTTCAATACCTTCATTATCAAAATCGAACTTAGTATCGGTGTTTTTTTGATGTACCATATCTAAATGGCTTTGCAATATCACCATTTTTCTATCTTCCATTCCAGAGGTGGCAGGCTTTCTTATAATCACATTACCCGTTTCATCTGAAAAAGTTTCCAGACCCAGTCCTTTTCCAAAATCCAACATAAAAGCAATCACTTGTTCTTCTTTTTTTGAAGGTCTAGGTACTGCATTTAATCTAGAGAAATTGTTCCAAACAGTTTTAGGCTCCAATTGATCAATCTTCATAAATGTATTTCACAGTTAATAATTTCAAAAGTACAGATAGAAAAAGGATTTCGCTATTTTTGAACTGATGAAGATATCGCTGAAAAATGCCATAGCCCTTTCCTTGGTTCTCCAAATAATTTTTGTGAAATGGTTAGGAAGCCATACCGATTGGGTCGAGAATTATTACAGCACCGGACTTTACCCATTCATATCCAAAATTTTCAGGAGCCTCTTCGGATGGATTCCCTTTTCTATGGGAGACCTGCTTTACTTTTTACTAATCATCATGGCTATTGTTTTTTTCATCAAAAGCAGAAAGACCATTTTAAGAAATAAACTTAAGTTTCTCAGAGACATTGTTATGGTGCTCTCGGTCGCCTACTTTACATTTCATTTGATGTGGGGGCTCAATTATTATCGAGAACCACTAGCCGTAAAACTTAAACTGACCGAAACCAAGGACTTTCAGGAGTTAATTGATTTCACAAAACAACTTATACAAAAAACTAACGAAGCTCAGTTTTTCATAACCCAAGATTCTAGCATACCCGTACATATCCCATACTCTCAAAAAGAAATGTTTCAAATTACGGTTGCCGGATATGATAATCTTAAAATCGAACATCCTTTTCTTAACTACAGTACGCCTAGTATTAAAGCATCTCTGTTTAGTACTGGTTTAACCTATATGGGCTATGCAGGGTATTTGAATCCTTTCACGAACGAGGCACAAGTAAACGGACTTCTTCCCAGTTTTAGGTTTCCTGTGGTTACCGGCCACGAAATTGGCCATCAGTTGGGCTATTCCGCCGAAAACGAAACAAATTTTATCGGGTATTTGGTGACGGCTAAAAATAAGGACAAGTACTTTCAATATGCGGCATATGCCTATGCTTTAGGGTATTGTTTAAATGATTTGCACCGTCGAGATCCAGAAATTTTCGATATGGTCTTTTCAAAATTGAGCCCTGGGGTAAAAGCCAATTTTCAAGAGATGAACGTGTTTTGGAACAGCTACAAAAACCCTATGGAACCCGTTTTTAAATCCATATTCAACTCTTTTCTAAAAGCTAACAACCAAACTGAAGGTATTCAAAGTTACAATGCCGTTGTATCACTTTTGGTTGCTTATCATAAGCAACATCCTTTGTGACCTGTGCCTTCGGTAACTGATTTCTCATGAAAAATGAATCATTCCTTCAAACGGCCCTTATGACCGCTGAGTTTCTTTTTTATATCTTAAAAACCCATTGAACATTCTTCAATGAAAACACGTTCTTGATTGTTTTTGAAAATTATTTTATGATTTAAATACGTATTACAAAATAATCACACCTTAACTGTTAAACAAAAGTGAAATAAGCCGTAAATGCTAACCATTCCAAGTATTTTTAAAAAGCTAATTCAAACCAAAAACAATGAAGAAACTATTTTTTGCGCTATGCCTTATCGGGTGTAGTTCAACCCTATTTGCACAAGATTATTTTCCCGAAAATGCGGGAGTAAAAGCAAAAAACAATAACTACACCGCTTTTACGAATGCCAAAATCTACGTAACACCAACTCAAATAATAGAAAAGGGCACATTACTCATACAAAATGGAAAAATCGTTAGTGCAGCAAGTTCGGTCAACCTTCCCAAAAATACCATTGTCGTTGATTTGGAAGGCAAATCAATCTATCCCTCGTTTATCGATATCTATTCCAAATTTGGAGTAGCGCAACCGAAGAGAAAATCCGGTGGTGGTCGATCAGCGGATTACGAACCTTCTCGTGAAGGCTATTATTGGAATGACCACATCATGCCGGAAGCGAATGCAATTGAAAAATACTCCTACGATGACAAAGAAGCCAAAACGCTAAGAGAAGCCGGGTTCGGAGTGGTAAACTCCCACATTCAAGATGGTATTGCCAGAGGAACCGGAGTCCTTATCGCCTTAAATGCAGCTGGAACGGATGCGAACCGAATTCTGGATGATACTTCAGCACAATACTTTTCATTAGATAAAAGTGTGGTTAAAGAACAATCCTACCCTTCCTCATTAATGGGTTCCTTGGCACTATTACGGCAAATGTATAGCGATGCAGACTGGTATGCCCAAGGAAACTCCAACACCACGGATCTTTCTTTAGAAGCCTTGAACGCCAATAAAAATTTGGTGCAAATTTTTGAAGCCAAGGATAAAGGCAACGACCTGCGTGCAGACAAAATTGGTGATGCCAATGGCATACAATATGTAATTCTTGGAGGTGGCAATGAATTCGAGCGTATCGATGAAATTAAAGCTACCAACGCTAAATTCATCATCCCTATCGATTTCCCCGATGCCTATGATGTCTCAGACCCGTATGCCGTAGGTTATGTGACGTTACAGGATATGCGTTTTTGGAATCAGGCGCCTACCAACCCTAAAGTTTTAGCGGATAACGGAATAACCTTCTCCTTGACTACCTACGATTTAAAATCGCCTTCCAATTTCAAAGAAAAATTGATGAAGGCCATTGAATATGGTCTTCCAAAAACGAAGGCTCTAGAAGCACTGACCTTAGCACCGGCACAAATTTTAGGAAAGTCGAATGAAATTGGTTCTTTAAAAAATGGTGCGTTCGCCAACTTTTTAATTACCTCGGGTGATATTTTTGAAAAAGATGCCACACTCTATGAAAACTGGGTACAAGGAACTAAAAATGTAATCAATGATATGAATGTTAAAGATATTCGTGGTGATTACAAGCTGAGCACTCAGGGTAAAACCTTTGACGTATCAATAACCGGTGAAATCGCAAAACCAAAAGTAGAGGTCAAACTAGACACGACAAAATTGACCTCTCAATTAGCCTATGATAACGATTGGATAAATCTTTCCTTCGCTACGGAGAAGGGAGAGAAAACCTATAGAATGACAGGAGCAATTACCCAAGCTTCCGATAATCTTACAGGTCGTTTGGTGCTACCTGACGGTACAGAAACACAATTTACCGCAACCAAATCAAAAGCCTTTGAATCTACTAAAGAGGATAAAAAATCTGAAGAAGATGAAGCTCATTCAGTTGTACCAGTTACTTTTCCAAATGTAGGGTACGGTTTCAAAAGCAAACCTAAGCAAGAAAATATCCTATTTAAAAATGCTACAGTTTGGACAAGTGAAGAAGCTGGGATTTTAGAAAATACAGATGTATTGATCAAAAACGGTAAAATCTCGAAAATAGGAAAAGATTTAGGTGCAGGTGGTGCTAGGGTTGTTGATGCAACTGGCAAACATTTGACCGCAGGTATCATTGATGAACATAGTCATATTGCTGCATTAGCCATAAATGAAGGAGGGCAGAACAGTTCTGCCGAAGTAAAAATGGAAGATGTGGTAGATCCTGAACACATGGGCATTTACCACTCCTTGGCTGGGGGAGTTACCTCAATTCAACTCCTACACGGTTCTGCCAATCCCATTGGCGGTAGATCGGCCATATTGAAACTAAAATGGGGAGAAGAAGCTGATAAGCTTATTTACGACAATTCTCCAAAATTCATAAAGTTCGCCCTAGGTGAAAACGTTAAGCAAAGTAATTGGGGCAGCAACTCCCGTTTTCCACAAACACGTATGGGGGTTGAACAAATGTTCATGAACTACTTCCAACGGGCTAAAGAATATGACACCAAAAAGAAAAGTGGTGAAGCCTACCGTTACGATGAAGAACTTGAAGTTTTGGCCGAAATCCTAAACGGCGAACGTTTTATATCGTGTCATTCTTATGTGCAAAGCGAAATCAACATGATGATGAAAGTAGCTGAACATTTCGGTTTTAGGATCAACACATTTACCCACATTTTGGAAGGTTATAAAGTAGCGGATAAAATGGTGGAACATGGTGTAGGTGCCGGCACATTCAGTGATTGGTGGGCCTATAAATATGAAGTGAACGACGCTATTCCTTATAATGCGGCCATTATGCAAAATCAAGGCGTGGTTACGGCTATAAATAGTGATGACCGCGAAATGATGCGTAGACTGAACCAAGAAGCTGCGAAAACCATAAAATATGGTGGAATGACCGAATTAGAGGCTTGGAAGATGGTGACTATCAATCCCGCCAAATTATTGCATCTAGATGAGCGTGTAGGAAGCATTAAAGAAGGTAAAGATGCCGATGTGGTTCTATGGTCTGGAAATCCACTATCCGTTTATTCCAAAGCTGAAAAAACCTTGATTGAAGGAACCACGTATTTCGACTTGGAAATGGACAAACAAAAACGTGAGGACATTAAAAAAGAACGAAACGAGTTGGTCACTATGATGTTGAAAGAAAAAGATGGTGGCAAAAAAACGCAGGGTCCAAAGCAGAGTGTTAAGCGAAACTTCACTTGCGAAAGCCTTTAATTTATACCATCTAAAACATAAAACAATTTAAAATGAAAAAATATATTTATTTACTAATCGCAATCGGGGTGGGTATACCTGTATTGGCCCAACAAACGCCGGCACCAGAACAAACCGAGGCTATAACTATCGAAGGTGCCACCGCCCATTTAGGAAATGGGGAAGTGATTGAAAGTTCACTGATCATATTCGAGGGTGGTAAACTTACATTTGTGGGTGATTCCAAAATGAAAATCGCCCGAATAGGAAAAGTAATCGATGCAACCGGAAAACATGTTTACCCAGGTTTTATAGCTCCTGCGAAGACATTAGGTCTAATTGAGATAAACGCGGTAAGAGCTACTAAAGATGATGATGAAATTGGAGACCTGATTCCTCATGTGCGCAGTTTAATCGCCTATAATGCCGAATCAAAGGTGGTGGAAAGCATGCGTCCTAATGGTGTATTATTGGGCCAAATAGCCCCATCAGGCGGAAGAATTTCTGGAACTTCATCCATCGTGCAATTTGATGCATGGAATTGGGAAGATGCGGCCGTTAAAGTTGACGATGGCGTTCATTTGAATTGGCCGGCAACTTTCAGACAAGGACGTTGGTGGCAAGGTGAAGAAAGAGGTTACCAGCCCAATAAGGATTATGCCGAACAAACCGAGGCTGTAGTCACTTTTATGAAAAATTCTTTAGCTTATGGAAAAGAGAAGTCAAAGGAATTGAATCCTGCCTTTGCTGCAATGCAAGGGATTTTTGATGGTTGGCAAAAACTGTATGTTTATGCCGATGGCGAAAAGGAAATCATTGATGCCATAAATACAGTAAAAGCTGCTGGTGCCAAAGAGGTTGTTTTGGTTGGTGGTTATCATGCCTATAAAATACCCGAATTCCTTAAGACCAATAATATACCTGTTTTGGTACAGTATACACACAATCTTCCGGTTTTTGATGATGAAGATTATGACTTGCCCTATAAACTTCCAAAATTATTGGTAGATGCAGGACTGTTGGTAGGAATTCAAAATTCCGAAGCCTCTAACTTCCAAACCAGAAACTTACCTTTTTATGCTGGTCAAGTGGTTCAACAGGGAATGAATAAAGAAGTAGCTTTACAAATGCTTACCGGTAATACGGCTAAAATTTTAGGAATAGAGGATGTTTATGGTACTTTAGAAACAGGTAAGAGCGCAACACTATTTATTTCAGAAGGTGATGCTTTAGATATGAAAGGGAATCAATTGACCCGTGCATTTATAGATGGGCGGGACATTTCATTAGAAACGCACCAAACAGAACTTTGGAAACGTTATTCCGAAAAATATGAAGGCCAGTAAAATAACTTTTATTCCTTAAAATAAAAAAGCCCACAATATGTGGGCTTTTTTATTTTCGTTTACGTCTGTTTCAATTTTATTAATCAACAGTAATCCCTAAAGCTTCAAAAGAATCCGTTCTAAAACCTAACAAGCCAAATTTGGTCTCCCCCTTTTTAATGATGGTTCCCGCTAAATTATAGTCCATTAATTCCATTTTGAATTTTTTATTGGCAGATCCAGCGGCAACCATATTTCCTGCTGCAAGTCCGGGACCTAAAATCAAACCTATGGGTGTTGAACTAGTGGTTTCCTCAAAACCGCTGGAAGAATTATATTCTGTAGTGTAGAAATTCACAGGTGTCAGTAAAAGGTACCATAGATAAGACGCGGGACTCTGTTTTAATGTTTTGAAAACATCTGCATTATCCATAATATAAATCTCTTGCCCGTTCTGATAGGTAAGTTTTACATCAGAACCAAATCTCACATCATTTTCAGAATTATTGGTAATTTTTACAGCAACAAGTTTAACTCCCTTTTTAAGTTCTTTCTTGGCATATTTTTTTATAAGTAAATCGTATTTATATTCCAATTTAATGCCATTTTCTTGGTCGGTAGAAACATAATTAAGTGTATTTGGTCGTACCATTTTATAACCAGATGCGCAACTGCTGAACAAAAACATAATTACTAAACCGATGAAAATTATTGTTGGGATTTTACCAAGTATACGACTCTTAATTCTGAAGATCATTAGTTGATTTTAAAATGATTATACTCCAAAAATAACGGGGATAAGAAACCTGATACGATGTATCGGCCAAACCGCTCGAATGTTCGTCAAATAGCAGAATAAGCAAAAATCTATTTTAAGGGCTATTATATTTAACGTGTTTCTATGAGTTGAACCAACTCACCTACGCCATAGACTGCATCTTTAGGCTCCAAACAAATAAAACCATCTGCCTTAGCCAAACTTGTAAGGTCCCCAGAACCATTTTCGTCAACCGGTGCTGCCCACACGGTAGCTTCTTTCCTTTCTATTTTAACCTGAATGAATCGGGTTAATGGAGGTGTGATTTCCAATTCTACAGAAAGTTTTGCGAAATTTTGGGTTACTGGTATTCCCCAACAGGTATGTAGCCATGGTAAAAAATACAAATGATAATTCGCAAAGGTAGAAACAGGATTTCCAGGGAAGGAAAAAATAACTGTTTTGAGTTCTTTGTGAATCCCGAACCAAAATGGTTTCCCTGGGCGTTGTGCCACCCTGTGGAATATTTTTTCGACCCCAAGTTCTTCCATAACCTCGGGAATAAAATCAAATTTTCCTTTCGAGACTCCTCCACTAAGCAAAAGCACGTCATTTTCAATCAGGGCCTTACCCAATTCTTTTTGAATGACTTGCTTATCATCCAACACATGAAGTGAAGTTGATGTTATGGATAGCTTCGATAATGCAGCTTCTAAGGTAATTCCGTTCGATTTTCTAATTTGATGGAGTTCCGGAAAAGTATCGATATCGACTAATTCATTACCCGTAGCTATCGTACATACTTTAGGGAGCCCTTTTACCAAAACGTTAGACGTACCAACCGAGGCCATAACGCCTATTTCCGCAGGAGTTATTTTGGTTCCTTTAGATAAAATAATTGCTCCTCGTTTCTCATCACTTCCTTGATAATGGATATTCTGACCTTTTTTTACCGTCTCATGAATCGTGGCTTTCCCATTTTCTATGGTAATATGTTCATACATGATAACGGTATCGGTATGTTTTGGAACAACAGCCCCGGTCATTACCTCCAAACAATTTTCAGCATTGTGTAATTGTTGCTGCGGCATTCCTGCTGCGGCTTCGCCCTCAATTACAAACTGATGGCGAGTTTGTACCAACGCCGAATATTGAATCGCAATTCCATCTTTAGTGGCGCGATCGAAAGGTGGAAAATCGCGATCTGCAGTTATAGCTTCAGCCAGAATTCTGTTCGTACTTTGTAAAAGTGGAACACGTTCAACTCCAAAATTCAACGGATAATCCAGAACTCTTTGATAGGCTTCTTTAAATGTTATCATGGTGCTAAAGATAAAACTAACGATGAAGAAAATGTCAGGATAAGAATTGTTTAAAGGCGTTACAATCTAAAATAGACCCAACCCGTTTACTAACAATACCCTTACACCAACGATAAATACTAAAAGTGCGGTGACCCTTTTGATGCCGTTTGCAGATAATTTCTTCAAGCTGATACGAATCCCCAATTGGCCACCAATCAAAACAGCTACTAACAAACAAAGCGTCTCTACCCAAGGCAGTGAAAGCGAATTACTTGTAATCAATCCGAAAAGTCCTGAAATTGAATTTACCAAAATAAAAAAACTAGCTAAGGCTGCTATTTTTACGGCCTTATCCCATTTTAGATGGTTCAAAACCGGCGCCAAAAAAATGCCGCCACCTATACCTACCAAACCGGATAAAAAACCAATACCCCCTCCTAAAAGATAATTCACATATTTCGTATAGGCTTTCACTTCTTTATTCGAATCTTTCTGAAAGAAGGTTTGTGATGCTAAAAATAATGCCGACAAAATTAACGACATCCCTAAAATAATAAAGAATACATTTTCCTTTAAGCGAAAGGTTGCTCCCAAAAAAGCCAAGGGAATACTCGCTAATACAAAAGGAACAAAATCCTTCAGTTTGGCATGTCCGTTTTTAAAATACAAGTAAGTACTGCCCGATACAACGACCAGGTTACAGACCAAGGCAATGGAACGTATGGCAAAGAAGCTTGTCAAAAAAAGGGTTAAAAACGCAAGATAACTGGATCCGCCGCCAAAACCGACAGAAGAATAGAGTGTCGCAATGAGAAAAAATCCGATACAAAGAAGCACCAGCTGTTCAATAGGTATTAGCATAGCTATCTATCTTATTCATACCCCCGATCACTTGAATAAATTCACTTTCCGGAAATAATTTCTGTAACGTAAGGATAGCTTTTCGGCTTCTAATTCCAGACTGACAAATAACATATACAGGAGATTCTCTACGAAGTTCTCCCGCACGTTTTTCCAATTCGTTCAAAGGAATATGCGTTGCCCCTTGAAGATGTAATTCTTGGAATTCTTCCAAAGTTCTAACGTCCAGTAATTCGATTGTACCATCGACCATAAGTCTTTTCACCCCTATTGCTTCAATAGTTTTGAATTGTACATCACAGTCAAAATCATAAGACGTGGCCAAACTTCTTATTTCTTTATTGTCCGGATTAAGACTGAATTTCATTCGTTGCGTTCGTTGCGATAAGCCATCGAACAATAATAAGGTGCCAGAAAGCACGTCACCGATTCCTGTCACGACCTTTATCGTTTCAAGTGCCTGAAGATTACCTACAATACCTGGTAGTATCCCTAAAACTCCATGTTCATTACAATTGGGAATAGCATCTGCACTCGGCATTTTAGGAAACAAACAACGGTAGGTTGGTCCGTTCTGGTAATTAAAAACACTCACCTGCCCTTCAAACCCGTGTAAAGCCCCGTATATGAAAGGTTTGTTTAGCAACACACAAGCATCGTTAATCAAATAGCGCGTCGGAAAATTATCCGTCGCGTCGACTACAATATCATATGATTCCAAAATATCAAGTGCGTTGGAAATCGATAAAAAAGTTTGATAAAGTTTTATGTTTGTATTGGAATTTTGAGCCTGTAATTGACTTTTGGCGGCAACAACTTTGGGCAAGCCAATCATTTTTTCAGTATAAAGTACTTGACGGTGTAGGTTGGATAAAGAAACGGTATCATTATCCACAATACCCAGGGTACCCACGCCCATAGCATTTAGATAACTTAATACTGGAGCCCCCAGCCCGCCAGCACCCACCACCAAAACTTTGGCAGATGTAAGCTTTTGCTGCCCTGCATGTCCAAAACCTTTTAAAATCGTTTGTCTTTGGTAGCGTTCTGTATTCATGGTGCAAGTTTTAAAACCGCCTCCTGGTATTCAGTTCTAGAATTTGCATTTAACAGAACCTCTTTTCTTTTAGGAAACACCAAGTTCACATCTGCATTGATCAAAAATTTTCTTGGACAGGTTCCGTTCCCTGCATTTAAATATGTTATCGACTGTTTAAGGGCTTCAGGTTCCCAAATAGCAGAAAGTGGTTCGGGCAATGGGTTTTCGGCATCGGCAAAAGCACTCGCTATTTTACCTGAATTTCTGGCAGCAATCAGTTCTTTAAGTGCTTCTTTATCCATCATCGGCAGGTCGCAGGCCAAAACCAACCAAGCAACTTCCGGAAATTTCAAATGAGCCGATAAAAGTCCGTTATAAGGCCCGCGATAGTGATCATCATCGATGATGGTTTTGTAATTCTTCGGAATTTCTTGAGCTTGATCACTACGAATACTTAAATAGGTTCGATCACACACTTCATCAAGCAATTCATATAAGTGCTCCCGTTGTGGTTTATCATGATACTGAATCAACCCTTTATCCTCTCCCATTCTCGTACTCTTCCCTCCAGAAAGCACCAATCCGTAAAGTTTAGCGTTGGAAATCATGTTTACCGCCTGTTTTTTGTTCTAGTTGTATATTTTCAATAACGATATCTTGTGATAATGCTTTACACATATCATAAATGGTAAGTGCCGCTACGGAAACTCCTGTTAAGGCTTCCATTTCTACCCCGGTTTTTTCATTACACTTAACCGTACAAGAAATCAAAAATTGGTTTTTACCAGCTACGATTTCGATATTAATCTTTGAAAGATTGATTTGATGGCATAACGGAATGAGCTCTGCCGTTTTTTTAACCCCTTGAATACCAGCAATAACAGCTGTCTGTACGATGCTCCCCTTTTTGCCGATAAAATCTTGGTCTGTCAACGATTTAAAAACCGCTTCCGGAAATAGAACCGTTCCTGTGGCCATAGCGGTGCGAACCGATGCTTCTTTTTTAGAAACATCGACCATTGTTGCATTGCCGGATGCATCTATGTGAGATAATTTTTTTTCCATCATCCGCCTATTGAAGTCATTGAATTACTGAACACATCGGCATACTTTTCTTGCGCTTCAAAGCCTGTCTTCGACCTACTGTCTACCGCCTTTAGTATGGCTGAGGTTATATTTTCCTCGGCATCATGGGCTCTCATAATATCCCTAAGATTAGTACTTGCTTTAGCATATAAACATGTAATCACATCTCCGGTAGCGGAAATACGCAAGCGATTACAACTACCGCAAAAAGTTCTACTGAACGACGGAATTACACCAAAAGTGCCTTTGAAACCGGGAATTTTATAATTAATTGAGGTAGATGTTCTAGGGGATTCTAATTTATAATAAGTTGGATGCACTTCTCTAATATGTTCTAAAATTGCTTTGAAATCCCACTTGATGGTTTGAAATTCTTTAGATCCACCATTAAAAGGCATTTCTTCTAAAAACCGGACCGAGACATTGTAATGTTTCGTCAGTTCTAACATCGGGATAATATCCTCCGTGTTTTGGCCATCCAAGGCAATGAAATTAATACGAACATTAAATCCTTCGGTAATCAATCGAATCATATTATTGTAAACCACATCGTATTGATTACGACGTGTAATACGTTCAAACGTTTCGCGGTTGATGGCATCCATACTCACATTAATGTTCTTGATACCCAACCCCTTGAGTTCATCAATATGTGGACCTATTAATGTAGCATTGGTGGTTACCGAAATATCATTTAAACCTTCCATATGGGCCATCTTGCGCAATAAGACCATCAAGTCTTTTCGCACAAAGGGTTCTCCACCCGTAATGCGTATCTTATCAATACCTTGGGAGACCATTATTTCACTCAGCTTCACCAACTCATCTATCGTAAATAGCTTGTCGTTTTTGGCGAAATTGATGCCCTCTTCTGGCATGCAGTAGTTGCAACGTAAATTGCAACGATCCGTCACGGCCAAGCGTAGGTAATTAACGGTTCTATTATGATTATCTATTAACATTTACAAGTTCAAGTTCAAAAATCAAATACAGGTTCAACAAAAACCCGTTTCCGATTTCTATTTTCTATCGTCTTTTTCTATTCTCTCATTCTAAAGAATCTTATGGATGTGCCGATACCCAAACAGATTTATTCTTGAGTTTTTCCTTTTTCCAAATAGGAACCGTCTCTTTGAGGGTATCGATTAAAAATCTACAAGCCTTGAAACAAGCATCTCTATGGGCAGATGAAGCACCTACGATTACGACAGGTTCCTTCACACCTTTTTCACCTACGGCATGTCGAATCACCACGCTATTCAATTGCCACTTTTCAATGGCTTTGTCCGCAATTTTTTCCATTTCCTTTAAAGCCATGGTCTTATACGTTTCAAATTCCAAAGCCACAACTTCCTCATCATTGGTGAACTCTCGTACCGTACCTATAAAGACACATATACCGCCACTTTTGGCATCGGATAATTCCTGATATACTTGAGCGGTGTCAATAATATCCACTATTTCTATTACCTTTTTCATTAGCCTCCACTTACCGGTGGTATGATTGCAATTTCATCGGTTCCCATCAAAGTTACATCATCAGCGGCATATTCACTATTCACGGCGACCGCCAAAGAGTTTAATTTCGAAAACTCTGGATAAGAGTCCACAAGTTGTTTTTTTAGGTCTGCCACATTATCGGGCTTCCTTAATCCTTCCGAAAATGAAATTTCTGAGCTACCAACAATATCCTTGGCAATTCCAAAAAACAGTACCTTCATATAACATTCACTATTTGATGAATTTCAAGTTACTTATAAAAAGTTAGGGGCCATAAAAATGACACCTTAATTAACGAAAATATAGTATTAAAACACTATTTCGCAATCACTTTTGCATTTTCAGGCTTCGCATAAAAATTATCGGACTTTGCCGTTTCACTTGCTGTGACATTTGCGAAACTTACGGTGTTTCGGGGTTCTTTAATTATTCCGTTTTCTACTGTGTACCAGGTAATTTCTTTAGGTAACAATAACTCGTTCACTTTTTCCCAATCACCATAATTAATCCAGTTTATTTTATCTGAAGGTTCATTACTAAAGTAAGTTACTGTATAGCCCAACCATTTCATTTGAAACGTTTCGGCATCATAGTGCAAATAGTATTCATCTTTAGGAGATGCACCAACCCCAGAGTTATAAGAAATCTTATATCCTGGATAAGAAACACCATCAACTTCTAACGGTGCCGTCTTCTCATAATTAAGTCCTTCGTCAGAAAAAACAAACGGCATTGAATAAAAATAAAACATGAGGTTATGGTAAAAATTTGGTTCCCCTTCATACTTTCCATCCTTATCAAGCAACCAAACATCGGCACCATCATATCCTAAACTGTAATTGGGAGCTATAATTTTATCGGTCCTTTTGTAAAGATCGATGACGTGGCTTTCAGTATAATCATCTTGCGCTATATCGAAACTTAAAGTTCTATATTTTTTATAATTATCCAGTCCACCATGTGCATCAAAGACATTAAACAAATCTATAGGATATTTGTTCAATGTGACCTGTTCTTCAGTCTCGGTAGAAGTTTCAATAATATCTTCTTTTTTAGGCGCTTCTTTACAAGAGAAAAAAAGGAAAGTTATTACCGCCATATATACTATTTTCATATAATTAATTTTTAGGTTGCTATTTTTGTGGAATTTCGTTAGTCGATAAGTTAAGACCTACTTAACAGATTAGATTACTTTTGTAAATAATGCAGTCAACAAAATATATTAGTAGCGTACAAAATCCTTTAATTAAAAAGGCTCTATTGCTTAAAGAAAAATCTAGGGAACGTAAAAAAACCGGTTTATTTCTTTTAGAAGGAATGCGCGAACTTCAAATCGCAAAAGGAACTGGATACGATATAGTTACTATTTTTTATTGTGAAAATATTTTAACGGATGCCCCGAACAATACTTTTTTACAATCCTTTTCTGCGGATACATTAATTTCGGTAAGTGCCGAGGTTTATAAAAAAATGGCACACCGCGATACGACCGAAGGTATATTGGCAATAGTTAAAAGCAAGGAACATCAACTTTCAACATTGAAGTTCAACAATCCGGATCCGTTAATTCTAATAGCGGAAGCTCCTGAGAAACCTGGCAATATCGGAGCGTTATTGCGAACGGCCGATGCCGCTAACCTTGATGCCGTACTTATCGCCAATCCTAAAACGGACTTGTACAACCCTAATATCATTCGATCAAGTGTAGGTTGTATATTTTCTAGGAACATAAAAGTGGGCAGTACCGTTGAAATCATCAATTTTTTGAAAAAAGAAGGTTTTCTAGTTTACTGCGCAGCGCTTTCAGCCTCCCAAGAGTATACCGAGGTTAATTTCAAAGGACCTACGGCAATCGTCGTAGGAACTGAAAACTCTGGTTTAAGCGAAGATTGGTTAGAACATTCCACACAGAATATCATTATCCCCATGGAAGGTGAAATAGATTCCATGAACGTATCGGTATCGGCTGCAATACTTATCTTTGAGGCGAAAAGACAGCGGAAATTGACCAACTAATCTATTAAAAATCAATTCAAAATATTTCTTTCTTAACATTTTTTATGGATAAAACGTTAGTATTCTATTGTATTCTGGGTATTCTCATTGCCGAATTCATTCTTGCCACAGTCATGAATTATCTGAATGCAAAGCGTTTCAACAATCCTATTCCAGAAGATTTAGATGATGTTTATAATCAAGAAGAGTATAAAAAATCACAAGCCTATAAGCTCGTAAATTATAAATTCGGGATTATAACATCGGTTTTTTCCTTGCTTCTTATCCTTTCTTTTTTACTTTTTGGAGGATTTGCTTGGGTGGACCAGGCTACACAAAATGTTACCGATAATCCCATTTTACAGGCATTGGTATTTTTTGGTATCATAATGATAGGCAGCGATCTTCTCAACACTCCTTTTTCCTATTACCAGACTTTTGTAATCGAGCAAGAGTTCGGGTTCAATAAAACAACGCGTAAAACATTTTTCATAGATAAGTTGAAACAATGGATAATGACGGTCGCTATAGGAGCGCCTATTCTATCGTTGGTCATTTGGTTCTTTGAATGGGCCGGTACTAATTTTTGGCTGTACACTTGGGCTTTGGTCGCCCTTTTTATCTTGTTCATGAACCTTTTTTACAGCAAATTAGTGGTTCCCCTATTCAACAAACAAGAGCCTTTAGAAGCTGGTAGCTTAAAAGAAAAAATTGAAAATTATGCGGCAAAGGTCGGTTTTGACCTACAAAACATTTATGTAATAAACGGATCGAAACGTTCTACCAAAGCGAATGCCTACTTTTCTGGTTTCGGAAAGGAAAAAAGGGTGACACTTTATGACACACTTATAGACGATCTCGAAGAAAATGAAATAGTGGCCGTCTTGGCGCATGAAGTAGGCCATTATAAACGCAAACACATTATTTTTAATCTGGCAACATCCATTCTACTTACAGGCTTCATGTTGTTTCTATTATCCCTATTCATCAATAATCCAGAAGTTTCTCTGGCGATCGGTGTTGAACGCCCAAGCTTTCACGCAGCGTTAATCGGCTTCGGAATTTTATACAGTCCGGTCTCAGAAATCACAGGTTTAGTAATGAACCATTTTTCGAGAAAATTTGAATACCAAGCCGATGATTTTGCCAAAGAAACATATGCGGCAATGCCTTTGGTTACATCCCTTAAAAAGTTGTCCAAAAATAGTCTCAGTAATTTAACCCCACATCCTGCATACGTCTTTATGCATTATTCCCACCCTCCATTGATTGAGCGCATTCGCAATTTAAAGGCATAATATTTGTTGTTCATCTTTTAAGATTTCTTATTTTTAATCTAGTATGACACAGGCAGCAATAGAAGAGGAAAATAAGCTAATAGCCCACGAGTATAAGGAGTTATTGCGTATTAGTTACCAAACCCTGACGGACGAGGATAAAAAATTGATTCGAAGCGCTTTTGAGGTGGCCGTTGATGCCCACAAAAATCAGCGTAGAAAATCTGGGGAAGCCTACGTCTTTCACCCGATAGCGGTCGCTAAAATCGTAGCCTCTGAAATTGGCCTGGATGCAGTCTCCATTGCCTCTGCCCTATTACATGATGTTGTTGAGGATACAGAATATACCCTAGACGATATTGATCGTATTTTTGGCGAAACCGTGGCCCGTATTGTAGACGGACTCACTAAAATATCACATTTAAAGAAGGACATGAACATCTCCCAACAAGCGGAGAATTTCAGGAAAATGTTGTTGACGTTAAATGATGATGTAAGGGTGATCATTATTAAGATCGCAGACCGTTACCATAATATGCTCACCATGGATTCCATGCCCGAGCATAAACAGGTGAAAATATCATCGGAGACCTTATATATATATGCCCCGTTGGCTCATAGGATCGGACTTTACAATATTAAAACAGAACTAGAAGACCTTAGTTTAAAATATACCGAGCCCGATGTATATAACTCCATCAAAAATAAAATTGAGGACAGCAAGGAGGAACAGCAAGCCTATATCGATGCATTCTCCGATACTATTGACACCTCCTTAAAAAAGGAAGGACTTAATTATGTCATTAAAGGTAGGATGAAATCTATCTTCTCCATGCGAAGAAAGATGATTTCACAGAATGTCACTTTTGAAGAAATCTATGACAAGTTTGCCATCAGGATTATTTATAAATCAGACGCTCAAAACGAAAAATTCCTAGCCTGGAAAATTTACTCGATCGTTACGGATCACTTTACCCCTAACCCGGTACGTTTACGGGATTGGATTTCCTCCCCTAAATCAACGGGGTATGAGGCATTACATATTACCGTTATGGGACCCAAAGGAAAATGGGTAGAAGTGCAGATTAGAAGTGAGCGTATGCACGAAATTGCAGAAAAAGGTTATGCCGCCCATTTTAAATATAAACACGGAGACCAAAAGGAACAAGGCATCGAAGTATGGCTTAACAAACTACAGGAAGCTCTTGAAAATGCGAATACCAATGCGGTAGATTTTGTTGAGGAATTCAAACTCAATTTATATTCCAAAGAAATATTCGTATTCACACCTAAAGGAGAATTAAAATCCTTACCAAAAGGAGCCACTCCCTTAGACTTTGCGTTCAACATCCACACCGAAGTTGGTATGCGCACAAGGGGAGCCAAAGTCAATGGAAAATTGGTTCCGTTGAATACCACGTTACACAGTGGCGACCAGGTTGAAATAATCACGTCTGAACAGGCCAAACCGAATCAAAACTGGCTCGATTATGCAACAACGGCAAGAGCTAGGGCAAAAATTAAATCGGTATTACGAGAGGAGAAAAAATCTGTTGCCGAAGAGGGTAAAGAAATACTGAGGAGAAAACTCAAATCTCAAAAAATAAACCTGAACGAGGATTCCATTAATAAAATGGTGACCTATTTCAAGTTAAAAACAAGCCTGGATCTTTTTTACCGCGTAGGTATCGGTTCTATAGACAATGGCATGTTAAAGGACTTTGCTTCATCCTATAGTAATGCATTCATTAGTTTCTTTAAAAACCGCATGCGCCGTAACCCGGTGCCTGAAGACATCAATAAAGATGAAATCACCTCTAAGTACGACATGCTGGTTTTTGGAAAGGAAGAGGAGAAATTGGAATACAAGTTATCCCAATGTTGTAATCCCATTCCAGGAGATGATGTATTCGGCTTTGTAAGCGTATCCGAAGGAATTAAAGTCCACAAGAAGAATTGTCCGAATGCGATTTCGTTACAATCGAACTATGCCTACAGGATTATAAGTGCCAAATGGATTGATTCTTCCCAACAAGAATACCAGGCAGATATTGAACTTACGGGTATCGACAATCTAGGTCTGGTAAGTGATATAACCGAAGTCATATCGGATATCATGCACGTAAATATGCGTAATCTGAACTTCAGTACAGATGGGGGCACTTTTAAAGGTAAAATAACCGTAGTCGTAAAAAACAAAGCTATTCTAAAAAAATTGACCGATAGTCTTAAAGAGATTAGCGGCATTGACAAAGTAACCCGCATTTAGAAAAGGAAATTAAAATTTAACTGTACATTTGTATATTAATGCAGTAAATATGTCTTCGGATAAAAACCAAGAAATTGTAAAAAACGTCTTCACTACCTTTTTAGAGGACAAAGGACATAGAAAAACTCCAGAACGCTACGCCATACTTCAAGAAATTTATGAAAGCGAGGAGCATTTTGATATAGAATCACTTTATATTAAAATGAAGAATAAAAATTACCGCGTAAGTAGGGCAACGTTGTATAATACCATAGAACTTTTATTGGATTGCAAATTGGTTCGCAAACATCAATTCGGGAAAAATCAGGCACAATATGAAAAGTCTTATTTTGATCGCCAACATGATCATGTCATTCTTACCGATACCGGTGAAGTAATGGAGTTCTGTGATCCACGTATTCAATCCATTAAAAAAACCATAGAGGAAGTTTTTGATATCAAGATCACAAATCACTCCCTTTATTTTTATGGTGTTAAGAATACGCCTGAAGGCGAAACAGCAAAATCAAAAAACACAAAAACTAATCAAGTATAGCAAATTTAGATGGCAGTAGATTTATTGTTAGGCCTACAATGGGGTGACGAAGGAAAAGGGAAAATCGTTGATGTATTAACCGAGAATTATGACATTATCGCTCGTTTTCAGGGGGGGCCGAATGCAGGTCATACCTTAGAGTTTGACGGAATAAAACATGTATTACACACGATTCCTTCCGGAATTTTCCATAAAAATGCAGTAAACGTCGTAGGTAACGGTGTCGTTATTGATCCGGTGATATTCAAAAAAGAGTTGGATGCCCTGAAGAAATTCAATTTGGACATCCAATCTAAATTATTGATTTCAAGAAAGGCACATTTGATCCTGCCAACCCATAGGCTATTAGATGCCGCTTCAGAAGCAGCTAAAGGAAAAGCCAAAATAGGCTCTACCTTAAAAGGTATTGGACCAACTTATATGGACAAGACCGGTAGAAACGGTATGCGTATAGGTGATTTGGAGTTAAGCGATTGGAAAGAAAAATACCGTAATCTTGCCAACAAGCACGAAGCGATGATCAGCTTTTACAATGTCGAAATTCAATATGACTTGGCGGAATTGGAAGCGGATTTCTTTAAAGCGGTCGAGGAGTTGAAACAACTCAAATTTATTGACAGCGAAGAATATCTTTACCAAGCCCAGAAAGCAGGTAAAAAGATATTGGCAGAAGGAGCTCAAGGCTCTCTTTTAGATATCGATTTTGGAACTTATCCTTTTGTAACCTCATCGAATACAACAGCCGCAGGTGCATGTACAGGGCTGGGTGTTGCCCCGAATCAAATTGGAGAAGTAAAAGGAATTTTTAAAGCTTATACCACTCGAGTCGGTAGTGGCCCTTTCCCTACAGAGTTATTTGATGAAGACGGCGAAACCATGGGTCGCGTAGGTAACGAATTTGGAGCTACAACAGGTAGACCGAGACGCTGTGGCTGGCTAGATTTGGTCGCCTTAAAATATGCAGTACGCATCAATGGCGTTACCGAATTAATGATGATGAAAGGAGATGTCTTAAGCGGATTTGATAAACTTAAAGTATGTACCGCCTATAATTACAAGGGGCAAAAAATAGAGCATTTTCCGTACAATATCGAAGCAGAAAATGTCACGCCAATATATACAGAGATGAAAGGTTGGAAAGAGGATCTGACGAAAATGTCTTCCGCAGATGAACTTCCAAAAACCTTGAACGACTATATCGATTTTTTGGAAAAGGAATTGGAAGTTCCTATTAGAATCGTTTCTGTTGGTCCGGATAGGAAACAAACCATTCACAGATAAGCATTAAACGAACTAACGTAGTTGTTCGACTAACAAGAATGGCGGTATAGGGAAATCCCTTTATTGCCATTCTTTTTTTTTGTATTTTCAATCCCATCGTAAAAACAAAAATACAGTAGTAGTCTAAATCCTCGAACCAATGAAAAAATTCATTTATACGTGTTTATACGTATTTCTTTTATTCTCTTGTAAAACCGACAAAAAGCATACAGAAGCATCAAAAGACACTAAAGAATCGGAAAGTATCACAAACAATGAAACGCCAGATGAATGGATTTCTTTGTTCGATGGGGTAACCACTACCGGATGGCGTGCCTATAATGGCAAAGAATTACCTCCCGGGTGGATTGCAAAAAATGGTGAATTGACATTTGATACCGACCTTGGCCTCGAAGAAGATTATACCGGAGGTAAAGACATTATCTATGCTGCAGAGCAATTTGACAACTTTGAACTGGTTTGGGACTGGAAAATACCGGAAGGTGGTAACAGCGGACTTTTATACCATATTCAAGAAGGAGATTGGAGCATTCCAGAGGTCGCTCCAGAATATCAGATGTTAGATGACCTGAAGTGGGAAGAAATTAATAATGCAACCCTAGAGGAATGGCAAAAAACAGGTGCAGATTATGCTATGCATATCCCCGATCCTGATAAAAAAATTATCAAAGCCGCTGGGGAATGGAATAGCTCAAAGCTTATTTTCATACCTGAGAAAGTTGAACATTGGCTCAATGGTCAACTCATTCTTTCTTTTAAGCCGTGGACCGAAGAATGGGAAACACAAAAAAGTATAGGGAAATGGAAAGATTCTCCAAAATATGGTACTTTTAAAAAAGGCTATATAGGTTTTCAAGATCATGACAGTCCTTTATGGCTAAAAAATATCAAAATCAAAAAATTATAATCCAACCAAAATGAACAAAAGAGAGTTTATAAAAAAATCCGCTGCCCTGTCCAGCTTTGTACTTCTACCTTCAGGAATATGGTCCTGCACCGAAAAAAAAGAGAAAACAACTCGATTACGTACCGCCCATATAGGTGTAGGTAATATGGGTGCGGCAGACTTAGAAGCTATTTCATCACATGCAAAAGTTGATGTTACGGCACTTTGCGATGTAGATGCCGATAATTTGGCAGCAGCCAAAGCCCTACACCCCAAGGCTAAAACATATACAGATTACCGGGTTATGCTCAAGGAAATGGCCGACGATATCGATGCCGTAGTAGTTTCCACCCCAGACCACACCCACGCCCCCGCGTCAATGATGGCCATGGAGATGGACAAACCGGTATACTGCCAAAAACCCCTTACCCATTATGTTTCTGAAGCAAGGGCCATGAAAAAAATGGCGGCCGATAAGGGGTTGGTTACACAAATGGGCATTCAGGTGCATTCGTTTTATGATTATAAATTAGCCACCTTATTGATACAATCAGGAATCATCGGCAAAGTACATACCGTTCGAGCATGGTCTCCAAAAAATTGGGGTTATGACGGACCCGAACCTACAGGATCCGACCCCATCCCAAAAACTTTAGATTGGAACCTATGGCTCGGCACCTCTGCCGAAAGACCTTATAAAGAAGGTTTTTATCATCCAGGTAATTGGAGGAAATTAATCGACTACGGCTGTGGCACTTTAGGTGATATGGGCGTTCATATTTTCGACACCCCGTATAATGCTTTGGAGCTTGATGTACCCATGACCATTAAAAATGAGTGCCGGGAACCTACCGGTTTTGGATTTCCAGAAAATAATATCGTAACTTATGAATTTCCGCAAACCAAGCATACCGCCGAAACCTTAAAATGGGTGTGGTATGATGGTCCTGGAGCTCCACAAGACCACGAAGATTTACGATTACCCGGCGCAGTTCCTAAAGCTGAGGCAACTGAGGATTCCGCTGAAAAATCAATGGAAGATAAAATGTCCCTAGAAACGAAAGTAGCTGATGATAGTGTGCTACCCGAACAAGGTGCCATGTTCATTGGAGAAAAAGGGCGTTTATTACTTCCCCATTTTATGCAACTCCCCAAAAAAATCGTGGATGGAGAATATGTAGATATCTCTGAGGAAATAAAAGCGGTAGAAAAAGCGAATAAAATGGGAGAACCTATTCGTAATTATGATACAGAGGGTCCAAAACACTATCACCAATTTGTAGATGCTTGTTTAGGAACTGATACCACTACAGCTCCATTTTCATATGCCTCAAGATTGACTGAAACCATTCTGTTGGGGGTCATTGCAGGAAGATTTCCTAATCAGGTCTTACATTGGGATAGCGAAAACGCCAAGTTCGCAGAAGAAGAGGCAAATAAATATTTAGAAGGTGATTATCGAAATTTTTAGTCATCGTCTCAAAATCACAAAAACCACTTTCGAGTGGTTTTTTTATGACTATATTTAAGAGGGAAATTTCAACATGCCAACAACTTACCATAATGAAAACCAACCTAATACTATTTACCCGCGCATCACTCATAGTCCTATTTTCATTGTCTTTGACGCTAAGTTGTTCAGCGAAAAAAGAACCACTTGTTGAAATTGAATCCCATTCCACTATCGTCCTAATCGGTAATAATTTAGGTTCTAGAATGCTGAATTTTGGATTCTTTGAAACCGAGATGCAACTGCGATATCCGTCAGATTCACTTACTATCAGGAATATGTGCGACGGGGGTGACACCCCTGGCTTTCGGCCTCATTCGGCAAGAAACCTACCTTGGGCCTTTCCCGGCGCTGAAAAATTTTATACAGAACTAGCGCAGAATTCAGGAAGTGAAGGTTTTTTTGAGACTCCTGATGAATGGTTAAGCCGCCTGCAAGTAGAAGTAATCATTGCTTTTTTCGGTTATAATGAATCCTTTAACGGACCCGATGGATTGGATAATTACAAAGCTGAATTGGATGCCTTTATAAAACACACCCAACAACAAACCTACAATGGTAAAACCAACCCAAGGTTAATCATTGTCTCGCCTATTGCTTTTGAAAATTTATCCGATCAAATGGATTTACCAAACGGTATCAAAGAGAACGAAAACCTACAATTATACACCACTGCGATGAGCGAGGTTTGTGCCCGTAATCAGGTGCCTTTCATCAATGCGTTCAACCCATCAAAAGCATGGTATTCCTCCACAGATGAAAATTTAACCATCGATGGTTTTCAACTTAACCAAAAAGGATATAAAAAATTCGCTAATTTTCTAGCGGATGAAATTACCGGTAATACATCCATAAAATCAGAAAGCAAAAGGCTAGCCGTCAACGAAGCCGTCAATGAAAAAAACTTTTACTGGCACAATGATTACAAAGTACCGAATGGCGTTCACGTCTATGGAAGGCGTTATGCTCCCTACGGACCGGATAATTATCCCTTCGAAATAAAAAAAACGAGAGAACTTACAGCAATTAGGGACACGCTCATCTGGTCAACACTACAAGGAGATTCGTATGACCTCAAAGGTGCTGATACGAAGACGAGTCAACTGCCTGAGGTAGAAACGAATTATACCTTAGGAAATGAAGAGGAAATCATTCAATATAAATATGGCGAAGAGGCTATCAATACATTGACCGTTCCTGAAGGTTATCAAGTTGAGCTTTTCGCATCGGAAAAAGAATTTCCAGATTTGGCCAATCCCGTTCAGATATCCTTTGATAATAAAGGGCGATTATGGGTTGCCACGATGCCCTCCTACCCTCATTATAAACCAGGAGACCCAAAACCAAATGATAAATTATTGATTTTAGAGGATACGGATCATGACGGCAAGGCTGATAAACAAACGGTATTCGCCGATAAACTTCATCTCCCCATTGGGTTTGAATTCGCGCCGGAAGGCGTTTATATCAGTCAGGGGACCAATTTGAAATTATATAAAGACACCGACGGAGATGATCAGGCCGATAAAGTTGAAATCGTACTCAGCGGATTTGATGACCATGATACACATCACGCCATCTCCGCTTTTTGTGCAGACCCATCCGGAGCCTTTTATATGGGTGAGGGTATATTTCTGCATACCAATGTAGAAACACCTTATGGTCCGGTAAGGGCTACAAACGGAGGTTTTTATAGATACAGTCCTCAGCGTAAAAAACTAGAACGAACCTTACAGGTTGCTATTCCAAATCCGTGGGGCATTGCTTTTGACGAATGGGGACAGGATTTCTTTCTGCATACCTCGGGACCAAAAGTCAATTGGATGATGCCAAGCTCATTACGACCAATTTACGGTATCAATTCCCCATTGACCGAAGAATTAATTGAAGAAGAACATAGGGTACGACCCACCTCAGGGATGGAATTTGTATCAAGTCGTCATTTCCCCGACGAAGTGCAAGGCGACATGCTTTTGGCGAATTCCATTGGCTTCTTGGGATTAAAACAACATCAAATGATGGAGGACGGCACCGGATATAAAACCAAACACCGTCAAGATTTGATTACCAGTACCGACCCTAATTTTAGACCTGTAGAAATGGAGTTTGCCCCAGACGGCTCTTTGTATATCGTAGATTGGCACAATATCCTTATCGGACATATGCAGCATAACGCGCGTGACCCCTTACGTGACCATGTACATGGAAGGATTTATAGAATCACATACCCATCAAGACCGTTGGTTACGCCGGCCAAAATAGAAGGAGCCCCTATCGCCCAACTTTTTGAAAACCTTAAATTACCGGAATACAGAACCCGATATAGAACCCGCAGGGAATTACGGGAACGGAATGCCGATGAAGTTTTAGAGGAATTAGATATTTGGGTCTCTAATTTAGACGCTGCTGACCTAAATTATGAGCATAACAGACTTGAGGCTTTATGGGTCTCGTGGGGTTTGAACAAGGTCAACGCGCCTCTTTTAGAAAAATTATTGAAGAGTAAAGACCATAGAGTACGTTCCGCATCGGTTCGCGTGCTAAGATATATGGGTTACCAATTAGATAATTCCCTAGAATTACTGAAAAATGCCGCGGCGGATGAACATGGCCGTGTTAGGCTCGAAGCCATTACGGCAGCTTCTTGGCTTCCAGAGAAAGAGGGCATGGAAGTTTTAGAGGTGGCCAGAAAACATCCGTTGGATGAATGGATGTTAGACGCATTCAATTTTGCAGAAACAAGACTTACAGGCAACTTTATGGAGGAGCAAAATGCGAAAATACTGGCCTCCCATTTAAAAGGGGATGATTTGACCAAATTCGCTAAAGGCAAAAAGATATATGAGACAGAAGGCTATTGCATCACTTGTCACCAAGAAGGCGGCAACGGTCTACAACAGGCCGGATACCCTACTTTGGTAGGCCAAGCATGGGTATTGGGAGACGAAGAACGTTTGATTAAATTGGCTTTGCATGGACTTTACGGACCTTTGAATGTTATGGGTAATCACTACGAAGGCCAAGTCCCTATGATGGCTTTTAAAGATCTGTTGAAAGATAATGAAATAGCTGCAGTATTGACCTATGTACGTAATGCATTTGGCAACAAGGCTTCCGTTATCGATCCCGAAAAAGTAAAAGAAGTACGGGAAGCCACCAAAGACCGAAATAGTTTTTATACCCCGGCAGAATTATTGGAAGAACATCCCATGAAGTAAATTGATTAGTATGCAAAAAAATAATGTATTCCTTAAATTCCTTATCGTATGTTCAATGGGTATTTTGACACTATCCTGTGGAGAAAAGAAAAAGGAAGTATCAGAAAATACGGTTGAAGAAGAACCAGTTCCCCACATCGTATTTGTCACTGGTGATGAAGAATATCGGTCCGAAGAGTCCATGCCCATGTTGGCGAAATTAGCAAAGAGGGAATTAGGTGCAAAAGTGACCGTTTTATATGCTTTAGATAGTTTAGGATTCATAGACCCGAACCGAACGGATCACATCGCAGGGCTAGAAGCATTGAAAACTGCAGATCTCATGGTGATGTTTACCCGTTTTAGAAATTTACCGGAAAACGAGCTCAAATTCATTACAAATTATGTAGAATCGGGCAGACCGATTGTAGGGTTCAGGACATCGACCCATGCTTTTATGTATAAAAATGACTCTACAGTGGGCAAAATATATAATGAAGCCTGGCCAACTAAAATTTTTGGTCAGCAATGGATTACGCACCATGGGCATTTTGATGATGGTAAATTTCCGGTAACTGACATTTCAATACGACCGGGTCAAGAGGAAAACCCTATTTTAAATGGCTTTGAACCTTTTGCCGCCTATTCGTGGCTATACCATGTGGATGGCGGGGATTGGAAACTTCAAGGTGACAGTAATCCTATTCTCATGGGACACTCCACAAAATCACAACATGAAATTGATGGAGATTTGGACAAGTTTCCTTTAGATAACCCTGTGGCTTGGACCAAAACTTACACCGGAACCTCCGGCAAAACCGCGCGTGTATTTTTTACCACGGTCGGCCACCCTTATGATTTTAAAATTCCGACCGTGCGGAAAATAGCCTTGAACGGTATCTACTGGGCATTAGGAAAGGAAAAACGAATTCCCGAAGATGGGGTAAATGTAAGTTTAGAAGAACCTTTTGAACCAAATAATTCCGGATTCGGACAGAAATACAAGCAAAACCAAAAACCAAAACCGATACTGTAAATGGCAATTAGTAGAAAAGATTTTTTAAAGGCTAGTGGTCTAGGTGCCTTGGCCATTGGGACAGCATCCTTTGCTTCCGTAAGTGAAGCGGTAGAAAAGAGTGCATCCGAAGAACATACGTTACGAATTGGGCTGGCATCATACACACTGCGCAACTACAGTCTAGATGAATTAATAGATATTGTATTGCGCCTACAACTGACAGATGTGTCTTTTAAAAGTTTCCACCTGCCCTACGAAGCCAGTCCCGAAGAACTAGGATTTATTAGGGATAAAGTAAAGGCCAGAGGAATAAACCTTTATGGTGGCGGAGTTATATACATGAACACAGCAGAAGAGGTTGAAAATTATTTTAACTATGCAAAATATGCCGGACTTTCCATAATCATTGGGGCACCAAAACATAATCTTTTACAACTAGTTGAAAAGAAGGTCAAAGAGAGCAATATTAAAATGGCCATTCATAACCATGGCCCAGAAGATGGAGTTTTTCCTTCACCTGAGAGTGTTTATAACAAAATAAAAGACTTGGATTCTCGCATTGGCCTTTGTATCGATACCGGCCATACCTTTCGTTTAAATCTTGACCCCGCGGCAGAACTAATCAAATATAAAAGCAGATTGTTCGATGTCCATATTAAAGATATTGATGAACAAACCCCGAAAGGTAATAATGTGGAAATTGGACATGGAAAAATGGACATCCCTAAAATACTCAGTGCTCTAAAGGACATAAACTATACAGGTGTTGTCGCAATAGAATATGAGAAGGATGGCGAACATGCTATTTATGGTTTATCAGAATCTGTAGGTTATATCCGTGGAATTCTAAACGTTATTTGAAAATCTTAATATCCTAAAGAATAATGGATGTTGAATTCTTATACTTCCACAACACGTATAATGAATGGGGTAGCATTTATTTTCAAATTCCTAAAACTATCATAACCCTAATAAGTCTCGACTTAAATATACTATTTTTGAAAAAAAATTAGAGTGAGGATTCCCGATGTTATCGTGCTATTATTTCTGGTCATTCCATTTTTTGGAATTTCACAGCAAGAAAAAGCAAGTGAAGAACCCAAACAAATCAATATTGTTTACGGTGCCAATTTTACTAAAAATGAAGTTGAGTATCCTGGTGCTTCCATTTTTAGCAAAGATGACCGTCAAGTTCAATTTGAACACCAAGGTGCTGATTTATGGTGTGATGTAGCGATTTACTACCAGCTTGAAAATAGATTGGAGGCCTTGGGCAATGTCATTTTAAAACAAGGGGATTCCATCGAAATGACTAGTAAAAAAATCAACTATTTAGGAGATGTAAAACTGGCTAAGGCATGGGGTGATGTAGTATTGACCAATTCTGATATGACCCTAAAAACAGATACCCTTCGGTTAGACCGGGTTAAACAAGAGGCCTTTTATCAGGATAATGGCACCGTCATTGACTCTTCAAATACGCTCACCAGTAAAATCGGGAAGTATTTTATAGAGTTAAAAAAGTACCAGTTCTTAGATAGTGTACATGTTCAAAACCCAGAATACACCTTAGATTCAGAACAATTGGATTATTACACAACCTCAAAAAACGCATACATGTACGGCCCATCAACTATTGTTGGCGAAACCTATACCATTTATTGTGAAAGAGGTTTTTATGACACCAAGGTTGAGAGCGGTTATGGTATAAAAAATACACGCATCGACTATAACAACCGTATTATTGAAGGCGATAGTGTTTATTTTAATAAGGCCCGTGAATTTGCATCGGCCACTAACAATATTACGGTCACCGACACCATAAACAAAGGAATCATAAGGGCACATTACGCAGAGGTGCATAAAGCAAAAGACTCTGTTTTTGCGACCCGAAGAGCCGTATCCATTTCTGTGCAGGAACGTGATTCGCTGTATGTTCACGGAGATACTTTAATGGTAACGGGCAAGCCGGAAGAACGAATAATTAGGGCTTTCAGAAATGCTAAATTCTATAAAACCGATTTAAGTGGAAAGTGTGACAGCATCCATTCTGAGCAAAAAACCGGTATAACCCAATTAATCAAAAATCCTATTATTTGGAACGGGGCGAATCAAATGACCGGGGATAGTATCCACTTAAAATCCAATTTGGAAACCGAGCAACTAGACTCCCTCAAAGTGCTGGAAAACGCGTTTATAATTTCATTGGACAGCGTGAGTATGAAAGGATACAATCAGGCAAAGGGAATCAACTTGTATGGCCAATTCATAGAGAATGAACTGAAAATCATCGACCTTGTTCAAAATACCGAAGTCATTTATTACATGTATAACGATGACGATGAACTTATTGGTATAGACAAAACGGTCTGTAGTAAAATACGGATTATCATGGCGGAAAACGATATTCAGGATCTTACCTTTTTCACGAATCCAGATGGGGATATTTTCCCAGAAAAGGATTTACCGGAAAACAGTAGAATACTGAAAGGATTCGTATGGCGTGGTGATGAGCGTATTCTCACCAAAGAAGATATTTTTGATGAAGATGACAATAACTTGCAACTTGTAGTGATCAAGGGTATAGATAATCCAATCGATATTGATGCGGAAGAACAACAACGTATTAAAAACGAGTCTGATCCCGTTAATAACATACCCCCTAAAAATAAGACCGCAGATCCTAAGAAGATTGCTAAAAATCAAAAAGTGAACTAGCCGTTTCACATGAAAGACGATTTTCTAAAATACCAAGCACAGACCTCTCCTTACCCATTAGGAATGGAAATTTCGCATGCCAAAGGAAGTTATATTTATGATACTAATGGCAATGCACATTTAGACTTTGTGGCAGGAGTTTCTGCCTGTAGTTTAGGCCATTGCCATCCAGAAGTAGTAGCTGCCATCAAAGATCAGACAGAAAAATACATGCATGTGATGGTGTATGGTGAGTACGCCCAGTCGCCGGCTACGAATTACACCAAGCTATTAGCCGAAAATTTACCTGCGCCATTAGAAGTGACCTATCTTGTGAATTCCGGCACCGAGGCTATAGAAGGAGCATTAAAATTAGCGCGTCGGTTTACGGGCAGATCCCAGCTTATTGCGGCCAAATCGGCTTACCATGGAAATACCATGGGAAGTTTAAGCTTAATGGACTTTGAAGAACGAAAAGGTGTGTTTAGACCGCTACTCCCCGACATCTATCATATTCGGTTTAACAATGAAGAGGACCTCAACAAAATTACAGAACATACAGCGGGAGTTATTTTAGAAACCATTCAAGGGGGCGCTGGTTTTATACTTCCTAAAAATGATTATTTGGAAAAAGTGAGAAAGCGATGCTCAGATGTTGGAGCATTACTTATACTCGATGAAATACAACCAGGCTTCGGAAGAACCGGAAAATTATTCGCTTTTGAGCATTTTAATTGCGTTCCTGACATTCTAGTGATGGGAAAAGGAATGGCGTCGGGATTGCCGGTCGGTGCTTTCACGGCCAGCAAAAAAATTATGTCTTCTTTAAGTGAACGACCAAAAATGGGACATATTACGACCTTTGGTGGTAATCCCGTTATAGCATCTGCCAGTTTAGCCACACTTCAAGTGCTTTTAAAAACTTCGATAATCACTGATACCCTCAAAAAAGAGGCCCTTTTTAAACAGCTGTTGAAACATCCGAAGATAAAGGAGATACGAGGCAAAGGCCTAATGCTGGCCCTTATCATGGACTCCCCCGAGACGACCGATGAACTCGTACTTCGTGCAAAAGACAATAAACTTATCTTATTCTGGCTTTTATTTGAGACAAGGGCCGTACGCATATCACCCCCACTCACAATTTCAGAAGCCGAAATAAGGGAAGGTTGCCAAACCATATTGAAAGTTTTAGATACTTTATAGGACTATATTGTTAACTAATTTGTTAATAATATAGACCCACGAAAAGGTTGAAACCTTTTTCAAACACTTACTTTTAAATATATAGACTAATCAAGAAGTTCCTATGGCGTTAGAATCTAACGAGAGACCGGACAAGACTATTACCAAATTCGAATCCATGCTCAAGACAGACGATGTCTATTTTTTTGATGCAGAAGATTTTGAGGACATTGTACACCACTACCTAAATATTGGTAAAATTTCCTTGGCGAAAAAAGGAATAAAAATTGGTTTACAACAACATCCAGGTTCGACAGAATTAAAATTGCTGCAAGTAGAAGTAATGGTCTTTGAAAATCATTTGGAAAAGGCAGAACTGCTATTAGATGAGTTACAGTTTTTAGATAACCAGAATGAAGAAATCTATATTCAAAGAGCCAATATCTATTCAAAAAAAGATAATCATGAAGGCGCGGTAGAACTACTACAAAGAGCCTTGGACCTCACCTCTGATAGCTTTGATATTTACAGCCTTTTGGGTATGGAATATTTGTTTATGGACAATTTTAAAATGGCCAAACAAAGTTTCATGAAATGTGTTGAATTCGATGAGCAAGATTACTCCTCACTTTATAATGTGGTGTATTGTTTTGAATTCTTGGAAGATTACGACGGGGCCATTGTCTATTTGAACGAATATTTAGAAAATAATCCGTATTGCGAGGTAGCTTGGCATCAATTAGGCAAACAATATTATTATAAAGAAATGTTTACAGAGGCGTTGGCAGCTTTTGACTTCGCCATTATCTCAGATGATACGTTTATCGGTGCTTACTTTGAAAAGGGGAAAGTACTTGAAAAATTAAGTAGGTATAAAGAAGCCATTGAAAATTACGAAACTACTATTTCTATAGAAGACCCGACTTCCCATGCCTTTTTACGAATAGGCAAATGTTATGAAAAGTTAAAGGATACCGAAATGGCCAAATACTATTTCTACCAAACGGTACATGAAGATCCATTATTGGATAAAGGTTGGTTGGCAATCACGAATCTTTACTACAACACTAAAGACTATGAAAAAGCAGTGTATTATATCAACAAAGCACTGAACATAGATGGCGAAAACCCTTTGTATTGGAAAAAATGTGCGCAAATCCATACCGCATTACGAAATTTAGACCAAGCCGATTTCGCTTTCAAACAAACAGTTGATCTAGGGAACTATGAATTGGATACCTGGTTAAAATGGGCCGATGTCGTGCATGAGAATGGAGAAACAACCGCAGCGGTGCAAATTTTGGAACAAGGAAGGGAATTTTATCCAGAAAGCCTTAAGCTTTTATATAAATCTGTAGGTTATCAATTAATTGCTAAGGACTTAATTAATGCAAGAATAACCCTAATGGATGCTTTAAAGATTGACAAGAACCAAAAAAAACTATATCTGTTTACCGAAAAATTTCCTGAATTCGGTAATTCTGAATGGACCCAGAAAATTCTGAACAAATACAATAAAGCATCCTAAACGGGGTTCTACATTTCATGGGAAACAGAAAATTAATAGATTATATCGTTATTACCTTTAAGGGCATTGCCATGGGGGCTGCCGATGTGGTTCCAGGAGTATCAGGTGGAACAATAGCCTTTATTTCAGGAATCTATGAAGAATTGATTACCTCGATCAACAACATTGATTTAGGACTTTTAAAAGTTTGGAAGGAAAACGGATTCAAAGCGGTTTGGAAAAAAGCTAACGGTAATTTCTTATTAGCACTGTTCACAGGTATATTCATTAGTCTTTTTTCATTGGCCACGTTGGTAAGCTGGTTGCTAGAGAACGAGCCTATACTTTTATGGTCCTTCTTTTTCGGCCTGGTAGCCGCAAGCGTATTTTTTGTTGGAAAGGAAATCACCAAATGGTCGGTTGCAACAATAATTTTCCTGTTGGCAGGTAGTATCATCGCCTATTTTGTTACCGTTCTTCCTCCTAGCCAAAATATTGGAAGTCTGCCCTATCTGTTTCTATCTGGAGCCTTAGCTGTTTGCGCCATGATATTACCAGGTATTTCCGGAGCTTTTATTCTGGTATTGTTAGGGTCCTATAAAACAATTTTGGATGCAGTTCATGGTAGGGATTTTAAAGTGATCGTAACGGTGGGCCTTGGAGCGGTTTTCGGGCTTTTAAGTTTTGCCAAATTATTGAAATGGATGTTCAACCACCATAAAAACCTTACCCTGGCCCTATTGACCGGTTTTATTATTGGCTCCCTGAATAAAATATGGCCTTGGAAAAAAATATTGGAAACTAAGGCCTATGGAGAAAAAATGGTTATTATAGATACCAACGTATCACCTTTCAGTTATGAAGGCGACCCTCAAATTATGTTTGCCATTGTAGCCGCGCTCATCGGTTTTTCCCTTATTTTTATATTGGAAAAAACAGCTTCTAAGAAGTAAGCGAAACCTACATGAACCATCCCCGTTCCTTATTGGATAAATTCTTCCTTATCATTAAGGGACTTTGTATGGGTGCTGCCAATAAAGTTCCCGGTGTTTCGGGAGGTATCGTTGCCTTCGTCGGTGGCTTTTACGAAGAGTTCATTTATTCCCTTCAAAAGATTAATGCAAAAGCCTTCAAACTCCTTATAAGCGGTAGGTTCAAAAGTTTTTACAGGTACATTAATGGCTCTTTTTTAACCCTACTTATTTTTGGAATGCTTGTTAGTTATTTTAGTATTTCTAAAATACTGGATTATTTTCTAGTGAAGAAAGAGCTCTATGTTTGGGCAGCTTTCTTTGGAATGATCCTTGGGTCTATCTATTATATTGGTAAGGATTTTGACTATTGGAAGAAGAAAACATTTACAGCTGCAATTATTGGTCTCACCGTTGGTATTGCCATTAGCTTCCTAAATCCAGCAAAAGAAAATGATAACTTGTTATTTATCTTTCTCTGCGGTATGATCAGTGTTTCGGGTATGACCTTACCAGGTTTATCTGGGTCGTTCATATTGATTTTGTTAGGCAATTATGTGTTACTATTGGTTGATTCTGTCAATGCGTTGTACGATACATTTTCAGAACTTTTTCTAGGTGACTTCAGTTTTATGTCCAATACAGAGCGTTTACATACTTTGAAAATATTGGCCGTGTTTACTTTAGGTTCGGCCACAGGATTAGTAACCTTGTCACACGTATTAAGTTTCGTTCTAAAACATTACAAACATATTACCACGGCTACCATCATAGGTTTTATAACGGGATCTTTAGGCGTTGTTTGGCCATGGAAAAAAACCATTTACAAAACCGGCATGAACGGAAAAGTCTTTTTAGACTCTAATGGAAAACAAATCATAATGAACTATGAACGTTTTCTCCCCGACATGTCTACGCTTGAAAATTGGATCGCCATCTTCTTCATTATTTTTGGAATCGGTGTTTTATTACTTTTAGATTGGTATGGAAAAAACAGAAAAAAAGCTAGTTAATTTTGGATTGGTAGGTCGTAACATATCCTACTCATTCTCAAGAGGTTATTTCAAGAAGAAATTCAATGACTTAGGACTGATGAATCATTCCTATCAAAATTTTGATTTACAATCCATAGCAGAATTCCCCTCAATTTTCCAATCCACCGAAAATATTAAAGGTTTAAATGTAACCATACCCTATAAGGAAGAAGTGATACCTTTATTAGATAAAATTGATGCTGCTGCCGAAATTATTGGAGCTGTAAACACGATCAAGGTAAGTGAAAAGGGATTAAAAGGTTATAATACCGATGCCTATGGTTTTCAAAAATCACTGGAGCCTTTTTTAAAAGAACACCATAAAAAAGCTTTGATTTTAGGAACTGGCGGAGCTTCAAAAGCGATCGCCTATGTCTTGAATGAATTAAAAATTGACTTTTCATTTGTTTCTAGAAGTAGTAAAAAAAACAGCTATGCTTACAAAGAATTGAATGAAACTGTTATAAAAGAACATACCTTAATCATCAACTGCTCTCCGGTAGGCACTTTTCCGAATATCGATGAAAAACCTGATATTCCCTATAATGCGATCGGGCCAAACCATTTACTTTTCGACCTCATCTATAATCCTGAAGAAACGGCATTTTTAAAAGCGGGTAAAGCGAAAGGTGCAAGTGTTTGCAATGGTCTAAAAATGCTAGAGTTACAAGCAGAAAAAGCGTGGGAAATCTGGAATAAATAGTGAACATTTTAGTGCATCACTTGAATTTATTACGTTCAATAGTATTCATCCATATCGACTTTTTCCCATACATAGGGTATTAAAAAGAACTTGCATTACTTTGCAATTCTAGGGGTTGTCACTATCTTGTAAGCATATAACAAAGGATTATGTCAGAGGAAAAAGAACGACCCATATCAGAGAGTTCAACTGAAAAAAAAGATTCAGAGGTACTGAATATGAAAAATTTGACCGAGAACACTACCGATGAAAATGAAACCACGGTAGAAGCTAAAGTTGAAGATGATACGGAGGAATCCAGTAGAGCCTCCGAAGAAAAAGATGTGCTCGAAGAAATCGATGAATCTAATGCCGAAGACGCTGAGGATACCGATACTGTAAAAAGACATGCAATTCCTATGCCCGACTATCATGAGATGAGTATGGAAAATTTGGTGGGTGAATTACAACGCTTGGTTAAAAACGAAAAGGTTCAAGCCATTAGAAAACATGTTGATGCTATAAAGGATGAGTTCAATCAGAAATTTGAAGAATTCCTCGAAGTGAAAAAAGAGGAATTCATTGCAAATGGAGGAAATGAAATAGACTTCAAGTATAACTCGGTTGCTAAAAGACAATTCAATGAAGTGTATTCCGAATACCGTGACAAGCGTAATCAATATTACAAGAGTTTAGAGAAAAGCCATAAAGAAAATCTAGCCTACCGCTTAGACCTTATAGAGCAACTAAAAGCTCTAGTGAACGTTGACGAAGATATCAATACTACTTACAATAATTTTAAGGATATTCAAGCGAAATGGAGAAATGCAGGACCTATTCCCAGGGCCGATTACAATAATGTTTGGAAAACATATCACCATCATATCGAAATATTCTATGATTTCCTCAATATCAACAGAGAATTAAGGGACCTTGATTTTAAACATAATTTAGAAGAGAAGGGAAAAATAGTTGTTCGTGCAGAAGAACTTGCCAAAGAACCGGACTTGAATCGTGCATTTAGGGAGTTGCAAGTACTGCACAAAATCTGGAAAGAAGATTTGGGTCCGGTAGGACAGGAAAATCGGGAAGAAATATGGAATCGCTTCAGTGCCGCGACCAAAATGATCCATGAAAGAAGACAAGATTATTTTAAAAATCTTGACAAAATAAAAGAAGAAAATTTAGAACGTAAGAATACTATAATAAAGGAAATAGAAGAGATTTCTGAAAATGTTTCTGGCAATCATGGAACATTGCAACAACAAATCAAAAAAGTAGAAGCACTAAGAGAAGCATTTTTTAAGGCCGGTCAAGTGCCTCAAAAACTAAATTCCAAAACTTGGAATTCTTTCAAAGGAGCGGTACGAAAATTCAATCAAAATAAAAACGAGTTCTATAAAAATCTGAAAAAAGACCAGCAAGATAATCTTGATAAAAAAAGAGCTTTGTTAGAAACTGCCCTTTCCCTTAAAGATAGTGATGACTGGGACACCACTACTTCAGAAATGAAGCGTATACAGGGTGAATGGAAAAGAATCGGACATGTTCCCCGTAAATATTCAGATAAGCTTTGGAAAGATTTCAAAAATGCCTGCAACCACTATTTTGATAGGCTAAACGCTCTTAAAAACGATGCCTTCAAAGAAGAGGAAAACAACTATAAACAGAAGGAAGCACTGATAGAACGCCTTAAAACATTTAAATTAAGCGGAAACAAAGAAAAGGATATAGCGACCATCAAAGAATTTACCGAAGAATGGAAGGGCTTCGGCCAAGTTCCTTTTAAAAAGAAAAGCATCAATCTAAAATTCGATAAAATAATCGATGCCCTATTCCATAAAACCGGAGTGAGTAAGCAAGAGTCCGAACTATTAAAATACGGAAATAAGATTCAACAGCTAACTAACAATGAGGATCAGGAACAAGCTATACAAAACGAAAGGGCCTTTATCAGAAAGAAAATTGATGAGAGCAAAACGGAAATCAGGCAATTAGAAAACAATTTAGAATTCTTCTCTAATGCCTCAGAAAGCAATCCTTTGGTTCAGGATGTGATAAAAAGAGTGGAACAGCATAAAGAAGCCTTGGCCGCTTGGAAAGCTAAATTGAAAAAACTGAACATTCTAAAAAATAATCTTGAAAGAGAAGTCGAGGAAGATGAATCAAGCAACGAAGAAGAATAAGTTTTCTTAGAAAGTCCCAAAAAAATACAATAAAAAAGCCCCTTAATCAAGGGGCTTTTTTTATTCAGTAAAATGTGCTCTTATTTGGCAACGTTTACCGCCCTCGTTTCGCGAATTACCGTCACCTTCACCTGACCTGGATAGGTCATGTCGGTTTGTATTTTTTGCGAAATTTCAAAAGACAATTGTGCAGCTCTATCGTCTGTCACTTTTTCGCTTTCTACGATAACGCGTAGTTCTCTACCAGCTTGTATGGCATATGCTTTCTGAACTCCGCTGAATCCGAAGGCAATCTCTTCCAAATCCTTTAAACGTTGAATATATGAATCGAGCACTTGTCTTCTTGCCCCGGGTCTTGCGCCGCTAATGGCATCACAAACCTGAACAATTGGGGCTATAAGGGTTTTCATTTCAATCTCATCATGGTGGGCTCCAATTGCGTTACATACATCTGGTTTCTCTCCAAATTTCTCTGCCCACTGCATTCCTAAAATGGCATGCGGAGTTTCTACCTCGTTCTCAGTATTCGGCACTTTACCAATATCGTGCAATAGTCCGGCTCGTTTGGCTATTTTAGCGTTCAGGCCTAATTCGGCGGCCATAACACCACAAAGTTTAGCGACTTCCCTTGAGTGCTGTAACAAATTCTGACCGTAAGAAGAACGGTATTTCATTCTACCAACGGCCCGTATCAATTCTGGATGTAGACCATGAATACCCAAATCAATAACGGTTCTTTTGCCTATTTCCACAATTTCAGCCTCGATCTGATTTTCCGTTTTCTTTACAATTTCCTCTATTCGAGCAGGGTGGATCCTACCATCGGTAACCAATTTGTGAAGGGACAAACGTGCAACTTCCCTACGCACCGAATCAAAACAAGAAAGAATAATTGCCTCTGGTGTATCATCTACAATAATCTCAACACCTGTGGCCGCTTCCAGTGCCCTGATATTACGTCCTTCCCTACCAATGATCCTACCTTTGACATCATCTGACTCAATATTAAAAACAGAAACACAGTTCTCTACGGCTTCCTCTGTTCCTATACGTTGAATCGTATTGATAATGATCTTCCGCGCCTCTTGATGTGCGGTAAGTTTTGACTCTTCAACAGTCGTCTGAATATACGCCATAGCGTCAGACTTAGCGGTTTCCTTAAGACTTTCGACCAGTTGATTTTTTGCCTCATCGGCAGATAAGCCCGAAATAACTTCAAGTTGTTGAATCTGGCTCTTGTGCATTTTATCCAATTCTTCATGACGCTTTTCGAACAACTCGATTTTTTGGTCAACTTCTTTTAACTTTCCGTCTAATTGTGCGTTCAACTGCTTATTCTTGGCAAGCTCACTACTTACTTGAGACTCCTTGTCCCTAGTTCGTTTTTCTGCCTCGTTGATCTTTCTATCCTTGCCATTGATTACTTTTTCATGCTCCTCTTTTAACTCTAAAAACTTCTCCTTTGCCTGTAACAGCTTTTCCTTCTTGACACTCTCGCCTTCTGCGTTTGCATCTTTTAATATGCGTTCTGCATCATTCTTTGCATTTATAATGGTTTTAGAGGCTTTCCCTTTTTCCAGAAATTTTGCTATCGCAAAACCAATTGCCAGCCCTACTATTGCGGCAATAACTATCATTGTACTATCCATAGTGTAAATTATTAATAAAAAAAAAGCCCACATTGGAGAAGTTTTGATCAAACTCCGGTAAACAGGTTTAGGGCTAACAGACTGCTCAAGGATCCCTATACGAGTAGGGCCTGCTTTTACAATCTAAACTCACCCTTTTTAAAAAAATAAATGTTGAGTTTGTCAAAAGGTATTACCAATGTGGGCAGTAACTTAGTGTATTTTAAAGAACGTTTTTATTTTAAAGCTAACTTAGAATTCACCAAATCATCCAACGCTTGTAAACGTTCTTCGGCTTCTTTTGTTCCTTCTGTCTGCTCAATGCCATTTTGCTCAATTTTGGATGCAAACTGCAAGGCGCACATCGCCAAGACGTCTTGCTTATCCCTAACTGCATAATTCTGCTCAAATTTTTTGGCCAACTGTTCTATATTCTTAGCGGCCTTTCGCAAACCTTCTTCCTGTGCAGGATCTATCGTTAACGGATAGACCCTGTCAGCTATTGAAAGTTTTATTTTGAGCTTCTCTGACATATTTATAGTAACATTATTCCGACAATTGAGTGATACAATGGTCCAACTCCCGTATCAATGTATTTATTTTAAGCTTAGCTTCTGTTTTATTGGTATTACTGCCCAACATTGAATTTGCCAGTTTGAGTGAATTGTATTTTTCTTCCCATTCAGAAACCGTTTTACTGGCGTTTTCCTGAGAAGACTTTAAATTCATCAATTCATTTTCCAAAGCCAAATTAGCACTGCTCATAACCTCAAGTTTATGTAACAATTTGCTAATTTTATTTTCTAAAGAATCAACGATTTTAATCAACTCGCCCATACCTCAAAGTCAATGCGATTTACACAAAGTTAACATAGATTGCATGACTTAGCAATAGTTTTTTGAAATATTCCTAAATCTCTTCCTCTTCAAATGCTATTCCTATATACAACAGGTCTTTATTAAAATTTTAGCGTTCGCTACCGAAGAGAATTGTTGCTTATTAATTATTTTCGCACTATTGCTATAAAATTATGAGAAAAACAGCCCTAGGTCTTTTATTGTTATTTTGTTTTACTTTATTAGGGCAGGAAGATTATCCCAAAGACGCTTTTAGGCCACCGCTGGACATCCCCATCATTTTGGCCGGCACATTTGGAGAACTCAGGTCCAATCATTTTCATTCGGGAATCGATATTAAAACCCAACAACGTGAAGGTTTGCCGGTTATGGCGGTTGGAGACGGTACCATAACCCGGATCAAAGTTTCATTATGGGGTTATGGTAAGGTTTTATATATAGCGCATCCTAATGGTTATACATCTGTTTACGGGCATCTTCAGAAATTTTCGCCTGAAATAGAAGCTTACATTAAAAAGATTCAATACGATAAAAAGGCATTCGAAGTAGAAGTATTTCCTGATTACGGAGAACTAAAAGTAACGCAAGGAGATTTAATCGCCTATAGCGGTAATACTGGAGGTTCTGCTGGTCCTCACCTTCATTTTGAAATACGCAGTAGTATCTCGGAAAAACCCACCAACCCATTATTATATGGTGTTGAAGTTGCCGATGCGACGAATCCGACCCTTGAAAAACTTTTTATCTATCCTTTGACGGATAAATCGCATGTGAACGGAAACAATGACCGAACCCAAATAAATTTCAGCAGACAAAGTGATGGTACCTATTTAGCCGATAAGGTAACTGCCCTAGGAAAAATAGGCGTTGGTTTCATTGGGTTTGACCGCTTGGATATGGCCGCCAATAAAAACGGCGTCTATTCCGTATCCTTAAGTGTAAACGGAAAAATATATTCCCTTTATGATTTTGAATCTTTTTCTTTTGGTGAAACCAGATACATCAATACCCTTATTGATTATGATTACTTAGGACGCTATCGGCAACGTATTCAAAAAAGTTTTAAATCCCCCGGCAATTATCTCGACATCTATAAAGAACTATATAATAACGGAGAAATACCGATTAACGAAGGTCTTAGCTATACGCTTACGTTACTGATAAAGGATTTTGCGGGAAACAAGACAGAACTTACGATTCCTGTTGAAGGAATCAAAAATGAGGGAGTCGTTCGTCAAACTAAAGATATAACGGATACCTACGTCATTGCAAAAAAACCTAATAACTATGATTTGGGTGGTGCTAAAGTATATTTTCCTACGAATACCTTTTATGAAGATTTTTACATTGATTTAGAAAAAGGGCAGGATACAGTAACCATTCATAACAATACCGTACCAGCCCATAGAAACTTTACGATTACTTTTGACAGCTCCAAATATCCGAAAGAAGAGCAGGGCCAATTGTTCATTGCCCGATTAGATGATAGACTTAGGCCAAATTATACCAACACCTATAAGCGAGGTGATCTCTTTACCACTCGAACCCGAAATCTAGGCACCTATACGCTAGCCAAAGATTCTGTTCCCCCAACCATACGTACCAAAAACTTTAAGGAGAAACAATGGCTCAATAATTATAAATACCTTAGTCTTTACATTGCCGATGACTTGAGTGGGATAAACACGTATTCGGCAACATTGAACGGTGAGTGGATTTTGATGGAATACGAGCCTAAAAACAATACCTTGACCTACAATTTTGATGATAAGATTGCAGACCAAACGCAATGTGTACTTAAAGTTACCGTTACTGATAATGTAGGTAATGAAAGTGTACTTACTACTTCTTTCTATAGAAAATAAAATCGTTGAGATTATTCGTTATTCTGGGTTTTTTCGTGCTATTGTGTACTACAAGTGGTTTTGCGCAGAGTGCCACTATTACCGGCATTGTATTGGATGAAGGTAATCAGCCTTTAGCCGATGTAAATATATCTACCGGAACATTGGGAACCACTACCGACCAAAATGGCTATTATTCATTGGAACTTATCGCCGATATAGAAACCTCGATCACGTTTTCACATATCGGACACAAAGAAGTTATTCTCGAACATTTAGTATTGAATACCAATGAAACTTTTGAATTCAATCCCATTCTAAAAACCGATGCCATACAAATCGATGGCGTAACGGTATCTGCCAATGGACAAAAAACCACCAGTAATATTTTAAACATAACTCCAGAGAACATTAGGAACATTCCCGCGGCAAACTCTGGCGTAGAGACCATTTTAAAACTACTACCCGGTGTATCATCAAACAATGAGCTGAGTACACAATATTCGGTAAGGGGCGGCAATTTTGATGAAAATTTGGTCTATGTTAATGAGATTGAAGTATACAGGCCTTTTTTAATCCGTTCAGCGCAACAAGAGGGCCTAAGCTTTGTAAATAGTGATTTGGTACAAGAAGTAAAATTTTCAGCCGGCGGTTTTCAAGCAAAATATGGTGATAAAATGTCGTCTGTTCTGGATATCACCTATAAAACCCCCGGTCAATTCTCCCTACGAGGCGATTTAAGTTTTTTAGGAGCAAGTGCCAGTATAGAGACGGTCTCAAAAAACAAAAAGATGAGTACCCTATCAGGGGTACGTTATAGAAATAATGCATTACTTGTAAACAGTCAACAAACCCAAAGTAATTTCAATCCTTCGTTTACCGATGTTCAAAGTTATATTACGTATCGTTTTTCAAATAAGTTCCATCTTAATTTTCTAGGGAATTTAGGCATCAACGACTACAACAACGAACCCTTGAACCGACAGACCAATTTTGGGACTTTAGAGAATCCGCAGGCCCTGGTTGTATATTATGAAGGGCGCGAGAAGAATAAATACGCTACTGCCTTAGGCGCGCTAAAAGGTAATTATTTCTTAGACGAGAATACAACTTTAAAACTTATATCCTCCATTTATCATACCACAGAGGAAGAATATTCAGATGTTATCGCTTCGTATGAACTCGGTGAAGTGGACAGCAATTTAAACAGCGGTACTTCGGGTGAACTATTAACTTCAAGAGGAATAGGCTCTCAGTTCAACCGTACCCGTAACGATCTAGATGCACTGATTTTCAATTTAGGACACAAGGGAAAGCATACCATGAACACGTCTATTATAGAATGGGGCGTAAAATATACCCATGAAGACATCCGGGATCAATTAAGGGAATCTGAATTCATTGACTCGGCCGGTTTCTCCATTAGACCCCCAAGACCAGAATTCATTAACAACCAACCAAGAGAACCGTTCAATACCCCATTAGTGGCCTATAGTGGCATCAATGCGCTAAACTTCGTGAAAACGAATCGATTTTCCGGTTATGCGCAAATAGGCACCCAAAACACTTGGGATTCAGCTGATGTCTATTACAACTTGGGCCTGCGTTCCCAACATTGGACGGTTAGTGGCACCGGTATCGAAAAAGTAGCACAGACCGTGATGAGTCCACGGGCACAATTTGCCATAAAACCTAGCTGGGAAAAGGACATGCTCTTTAGACTATCCACAGGACTTTACCATCAACCGCCTTTTTACAGAGAGCTAAGGGACAGTTTGGGTGTTATAAATCCGAATGTAAAAGCGCAAAAAGCCTTCCACGTCGTAGTGGGGAATGAATATAGTTTTCTCCTATGGAATAGACCTTTCACCTTGATCAGTGAAACCTACTATAAAAAATTGGACAATGTAAATCCGTACACTTTAGAAGATGTTCGTATACGATATTCGGCCAACAACAATACAAAAGCGTACGTGTACGGAGCAGAAGTAAGAATGAACGGTGCTTTTGTTCCTGGCACCGAATCGTGGGTAAGTCTTGGTTTTTTAAAAACCGAAGAGAACCGGAATAACCGAGGATATATTTCTAGACCTACGGACCAGCGTTTTAAACTGGGGATACTTTTTCAGGATTATATTCCTACCATTCCAGATTTAAAAATGTATTTAAATCTAGTTTACCAGACCGGGGTTCCCGGTGGCTCCCCCAGTTATGCGGACCCCTATGTTTTTCAGAATAGATTAAGAGATTATAAACGTGCAGATTTAGGAATTTCCTATATTTTTGCAAGTAAGGATAAAAAATATCCAACAACACATTGGCTACATAACTTTAAGGATTTGAGTTTTGGTTTTGAACTATTTAATTTATTCAATAATCAGAATTCAATTACAAATACCTGGGTACGCGATGTGGACAGCAAAAATGAGTTTGCGGTCCCTAATTACCTAACATCAAGGGTATTAAACTTAAGAGTAAAAATGCGCCTTTAAATATAAAAAATGAAAAGACTTCTTTTCTTTACCGCACTAATTTTCGGTGTATCACTTACGGCCCAGAAAAATATTTACGAAAGTCCGAATTTTGACGAATTAAGTGCGGATCATAAAATATTAGCGATCGTTCCTTTTCTTACCAATTTAGACCTTAATGAAACAGTGTCTAAAGAAGAACAAAAAAGGTTGGAGGAAAATGAAGGCTACGCCGTTCAGAATGCCTTAGAAACCTATTTCTCCAGAAGAAGTAAAAAGAAAAAATTACCTGTAGAGTTTCAGAACATCAAAAACACTACGGCCATTCTGACACAGAACAATATCACCTATGAAAACATTGATGTATATACCACAAAGCAACTAAGTGAAATTCTTGGGGTCGATGGTATTATCAGTGGTACCTTAGATTTGAATATTCTGTTGTCAAATGGTGTTCCTACTGAATTCAGTTTTACCGATTATTTTTCAGGCGGTGCAGATTATGGCCGCATTGGCATAAAAATAAGTGATGGAGATACTGGTAAACTTCTTTGGAAGTACGAAAAGCAAATCAACAAAAAGACTGGTAAAAACACTACTGACCTCATTGATCGTATGATGAAACTGGCCATCAGAAAATTTCCGTACGAACGAGAACGTAGACGCGACCGCAAAAAGGATTAAATGGGGTTACCCAACCAACTCTTTTAAAACACCAACCGTATAATTTATATCCTCTTTTGTAGTATAGGTTGAAAATGAAAACCTTACAGAAGGTTTTTTCATATCTTCTTTCGACAAAATTTCGTTTAATACATGAGATCCGGCATCACTACCCGATTGACAGGCACTACCTTTTGAACAAGCAATTCCCTTAATATCCAAATTGAATAACAACATCATTGCTTTTTCTTCAGAAATGGGCAAACAAACATTGACCAAGGTGTAGGTACTTTTATCCATATCTCCAGAATGTCCGTTGAATTTAACTTCAGGTATTTCAGCTTTTATCCTTTCAATAAAATACTTTTTTATACCCTCAACATAAGCTTTCTCTTCATCTAAATGGTCGTAGGCATGTTTAAAAGCTTCTTCGAGACCGACAATATTGTGAAAAGATTCTGTACCCGCCCTTAATCCACGTTCTTGTGAACCCCCAGAAATCATACAGCTCAATCCTGAATTTTTGCGTATAAAGGCGAAGCCAATTCCTTTAGGCCCGTGAAATTTATGTGCAGCTGCAGCTAAAAAATCAATTGGAAATGCTTTTACATCCCATTCGTAATGCCCTAGAGACTGCACCGTATCTGAATGGACCAAGGCATTATATTTTTTTGACAAAAGCGTAACTTTCTCTATATCGATTTTATTACCAATTTCATTATTTACGTGCATAAGGCTTACCAACTTCTTGGAATTGTCCTTTTGCAACAATGTTTCTAAATGTTCCAAATTCGGATTGCCAAATTCATCCAAATCTACGTAATCCAACGCTATAGAACCGTTATCTTTCAGTTCTTCAACTGTATGCAAAACAGCGTGATGCTCAATTTTCGTCGTGATAATAGTTTCAACTCCTAAATCACGCACGGCGCATCTGATAATCATATTATCCGCTTCCGTGCCTCCTGAAGTAAATATAATTTCAGAAGGTTGGGCATTAAGATACTTGGCGATTGTCTTTCTAGCACTCTCTATAGCCGTCTTTGCCGTTCTTCCAAAACTGTGTGTAGAAGAAGGATTTCCATAAGAATTGGCCAAGGCATCCTGCATTTTGGCTATTACCGCCGAGTGAACTTGTGTCGTTGCTGCATTATCTAAATAAACATTTTTCATAGGGAAGCGTACTGAAATAAATAAAGCCCAAAAATAGCTCAAATAAAGTTAATTTACCCATAATTGAGGAGCATGCTTTAGATGGATTTCCCATATTTGGATTAAATTTGACCTATGAAAAAATACCTTTTAATTGGTTGTTCGCTTTTATTTTTTGGTTGTAACGATGGGGACCTCCAAATAGATACCGTTGATTTTGACAGTATTACCCAAATACAGAATTGTGGCACATTATCGACGAAAGCTATAAATGTTTTGTTTAAAATTAACGGGAGTGAGGCACTTATTCTTACTTTACCCAATGGGCTTTTAAAAAATGAGGTTTCTGCGGGAGAAGTCGAAAGCACAGTGCCCGGATCCTCTAAAGTCAGTTACCGTATTTTTTCTGATAAGGTCACTAAAGCCTATTTCTGTGATGCTCCACCTCCTTTAACACCAACGGTCAAGGAAGAAATTGAGGCACAGGGCGGATCGGTTTTCATTACTACCACCCAAACTGACAGTGTCACCTTTTCGCATAACATCAAATTAAGCGGTATTTCTTTTGTAAATAAAGATGGAAGTAGAATTACCGATCTACAAATAAGTGATTTTGGTGTAGTGACAACTAAGAATTGAGCTAGTGATTTTGAAGAATATAGACCTCAGTCGCCCCTATACCATACTTTTGATATTCGGCATCATAGTATTTGACATTCTCATATTTTCCGAACAGATAGCCAAGCTCCTCTTTCAACACGCCCTCCCCTACTCCATGTATAAATACAATTTTTTGTATTTTTTTATTGATGGCAAAATCTAACTGGCGTTTAGCGGTCTCTAATTGTAAATTCAGCATTTCATAGTTACCCATTTCCTTAGGGTTTTTAACCAATTGGTTGATATGAAGGTCCACTTCCATTTTGGGTGCAGTGCGTTCTTTTGCTTTTACCACTATGGTTTGCTTTCGCTTTGGAAGTTCCTTTTCTTTCTTAACTTGGGCAATTTCAAAATTACTCACCCTAATTTCATTCGAAATCTTAACCAGTTCATTAGCGGAAAAAGTTAAGGGAAAACCATCATCACTTACAATACTAATATCGTCCCCATTTATGGTTTTTACAATACCCTTAATGACATCGTCAATTGTTTCTACTTGATCACCTATCTTAAATTGGGACATATTTTTATTTTGTATGCACAAAAATAATGGTAATTTTCCGACCGATAATTCAAATTAAACATGCGATCCATAGCGATTTTCATTTTTTTAGGATTGGAAAACTACATGCTACCCTGTTTTACCAAAAAACTGTTCGGGTTTGACTGTCCTGGCTGTGGTCTTCAACGTTCTGCCCTTCTTTTGACAAAAGGAGAATTTGGCGCCGCATTTGAAATGTATCCTGCCATATACCCTATGCTTTTGCTTTTCGGATTTTTAGGCGTTAACAAATTCTTGCCTTTTAAATATTCAAATACAATTACGATTATACTTATGGTAACTACTGTAGGTTTTATATTAACCAATTATATTTTAAAATTTATCTAACTAAACCCATCAAATTATGGAACAACAAAAATTACCTAACGTAACTTTAGCGTTAGTCCTTAGTATATTCTCCTATATATGCTGCTGCTTTAGCATTGGAATAGGTGGCATATTACTTTCAGGGATAGCACTATTCTTAATCAATAAAGACACTAAGCTTTATAGTGAAAATCCTGAGAATTATTCAAACTTCAGCACATTAAAGACCACCAAGATTGTTGCGATTATCGGTCTTGTTTTAGGTATTCTTACAGTAATATGGGTGATTTATTCCATAGTATCGATGGGCGGCTGGGATGCCTATTTGGAGCAACAAAAGGATATTTATGAACAAATGGGTATTGAAATAGATTGATTTTATGAAAGAAAAACTCCCTGGCGCAAGTAATGCGCTGACCTTTGGAATTCTATCTATAGTGCTTACCCTATTTTGCTGTGGACCATTTGGAGCTATTTTTAGTTTTATTGGCTTGAGCAACGCGAAAAAAGCGGAAAGAACTTACGAAATGAATCCAGGTTTATACAGTGGATATGAGAATGTAAAAACAGCTAGGATTTTAGCTTATATCGGTCTAGCCTTATCCGCAATTTTGCTTGTATTTACCATTATCTATTTTGGCCTGATCATAGCCTTCTTTGCCTCGGGTAACTTCCAGTAAAAGTCTTGTACAAATAAAAATCCCCGACTTACATCGGGGATTTTTTTTGTTTACCTTTTAAATTCGGTAAGTGTTCTAATGATGATGGAAACACAATCCATAAGCTCCTCTTCGGTCATCACCAATGGGGGTGCAAACCTGATGATATTGCCGTGGGTAGGCTTAGCCAAGAGTCCGTTTTCCTTTAATGCCATGCAAATGTCCCACGCTGTAGAACTTTCTTCCGTGTCATTGATTAAAATGGCATTGAGAAGTCCCTTTCCCCGTACACTTTTCACCAAATCACAGGTAGGGATAAATTTATTCAGTGCATCTCTAAAAAGTTCACCTAAAACATAAGCGTTTTCCGCTAGCTTTTCATCTTTAACGACCTCTAAAGCCGCAATACCAACAGCCGCTGCAATTGGGTTACCGCCAAAGGTGCTGCCATGGTTGCCTGGCCGTATAACATCCATTATTTGGTCATTGGCCAATACGGCCGAAACAGGATATGCTCCACCGGATAGGGCCTTTCCTAAAATCAAAATATCAGGTTTTACCTCAGGTGTTCCGCTACAGTGTTTATCGGTACAAGAACAATTACCACAAGTAGCCAATAAACGGCCGGTACGGGCAATACCCGTCTGTACTTCATCTGCAATGAACAATACATTATACTTTTCGCATAAAGTTTTTGCGCCGCTCAAATAACCCTCAGAAGGAACATAAACCCCCGCTTCCCCTTGAATGGGTTCCACCAAAAATCCGGCAATATTCTTATTCGATTTCAACGTTTCTTCTAAAGCCTGTAGGCTATCATACTCTATTTTTAGAAACCCGTCCGTATAGGGACCAAAATTTTTACGTGCCACAGGATCATTAGAAAATGAAATGATGGTAGTTGTACGACCATGAAAATTATTTTCGCAAACTATTATTTGCGCCGCATTCTCGGCAATACCTTTTTTTTCGTACGCCCATTTTCTACATATTTTCAAAGCTGTTTCTACCGCTTCGGCTCCTGTATTCATAGGCAGAAGTTTATCGAAATGAAATGTCTCGGTCGCGTACTTTTCATATGTACCCAATACATCATTGTAAAATGCCCGCGACGTCAACGATAAAGTCTTGGCCTGTCGTGTCATTGCTCCCACTATTTTTGGATGACAATGCCCTTGATTTACAGCGGAATAGGCGGATAGGAAATCGTAATATTTCTTCCCTTCAACATCCCAAACAAAAACGCCCTCCCCTTTACTTAATACCACGGGTAAAGGGTGATAATTGTGTGCTCCGTGTTTTGCCTCCAATGCAATAGCATATTCAGAAGTGATGTTTTCTAAAACCGACATGATAAAAATTACTTTAAATAAAACCTTAGCAATTCCTTCTATACCTTTTTCCTTTCGAAATCCCGTTAGCTATAGGGCCGAAAATTCAGCGTAGGAGAGAAATCATCCTGTAGAGTTACAAAAATACAAATTAAACCTATTAAAATAAACTATGACAAATGACCTGTTGAAAAATGCTGTTAATACTATCTATAAGGTAATTCCCAATCCAAAGAAACCTTTATTTTTGCGCTATGCGAAAAAAGAATAAGCGACAGATATTTGAAAATGTGACTGTGGTAGATGCTGCAGCTAAAGGAAAGACGATTGGGAAAGCTCCAGATGGCCGTGTTATATTTTTGACCAATACTGTTCCCGGTGATGTGGTAGATGTACAGACCACCAAAAAGAGAAAAGCCTATTTTGAAGGTATTGCCACTACTTTTCATTCGCTATCGAATAAACGGGTAGAACCCGTTTGCCAACACTTTGGGGTTTGTGGGGGATGCAAATGGCAAGATATGGGCTACGAACACCAACTATTCTATAAGCAAAAAGAGGTGGAGAACAACCTTAAAAGAATCGGTCATCTCGATTTACCGGAAATGACCCCGATTTTAGGTTCAGAAAAGCAATATTTCTACCGGAATAAAATGGAGTTTTCCTTTTCTGATAGTCGCTGGTTAACTATAGATGAAATTCAATCGGATGACAAAATAACGGACAAAAATGCCTTGGGTTTTCATATTCCAGGCATGTGGGATAAAATTTTGGACATCAAAAAATGTCATCTTCAAAAAGATCCTTCCAATGCCATACGTCTAGAAACAAAGAGCTTTGCCATAGCCAACGGATTAACGTTTTTTAATCCCAGGAATCAACATGGCATGTTACGTACGCTCATGATCCGTACTTCTTCCATAGGAGAGATTATGGTGCTGATACAATTTTTTGAAGATGCAAAAACCAAACGAGAACTGTTGTTACAGCATCTTTCTGAAACCTTTCCTGAAATCACTTCGTTGTTATATGTCATCAATCCGAAACAGAACGACACCATATACGATCAAGAAATTATATGTTTCGCGGGTAGGGATCACATTTTTGAAGAAATGGAAGGACTCAAGTTTAAAATAAATGCAAAATCTTTCTATCAGACCAATTCTGAACAAGCTTACGAACTCTATAAAATTACCCGAGATTTTGCTAATTTAAAAGGTGACGAACTCGTTTATGACCTTTACACGGGTACGGGAACCATTGCACAATTTGTTTCCAAAAATGCAAAAAAAGTAGTGGGTATCGAATCTGTTCCCGAAGCAATATTAGATGCCAAGGCAAATGCAAAACGAAATGACATTGAAAATGTTGAGTTTTACGTGGGTGACATGAAAAACGTTTTCAACAAACATTTTATAGAAACTCATGGCATACCCGATGTTATCATTACGGATCCACCCCGAGATGGGATGCATAAAGACGTCGTGCAACAAATTCTAAATATTGCCCCAAAAAAAGTAGTGTATGTAAGTTGTAATAGTGCTACCCAAGCAAGGGATTTGGAACTGATGAAGGAGATGTACAAGGTGAGTAAAGTGCGACCTGTTGATATGTTTCCACAAACGCATCACGTAGAAAATGTTGTACTTTTGGAAAAGAAAGATTAACATGGAAAGGGTACGAATTGGTCTATTATTTTTCTTAAGTATAATTTCGATTGCTTCTTGTGAGAAGGATGATATTTGTGTGGAAGGGGACACGCCGCTATTGGTGATCGAGTTTTATGACATATCCGATACTACGGCCTTAAAAAATGTTCCTACTTTAAGGGTGGTTGGCCAAGGTCAATCCGTTACTGTAAATACGGTAGCTGACAGAACCGCATTGAACAAAATATCGATTCCTTTAAAAACCGAAATGGATCAAACCAGTTTCTTGTTGATTTCAAATTCGGCATCGGCCGAGAACGGTGCGGAAACAGGAAACATCGACACGGTTAATTTTTCATACAAAAGACTTGAAGATTTTCTATCCCGCGGCTGTGGTTTTGTTGTCAATTATGACAGCTTACAGGCATCACTTACTTCGGATACCGATAACTGGATAAAAGATATAGAAATTATACGCTCAAAAGTCATCAATTCAGATTCAACCCATGTTAAGATTTTTCATTAATCTTTTTTTCCTCTTTTCTATATGCTTGGCTTTTGGCCAAAGTAAACCCATCGACCTTAATCCAAAAGATTCTGTAGTTTATAAACAATCGTATGGAATACGGGTTGGAGTGGATTTAAGTAGACCCATCATGTCATTTTTAGACGATAATTATACAGGATTTGAAATCGTTGCCGATTATAGATTGAACCAAAATCTTTATGTGGCTGCTGAATTAGGAAACGAGGATAAAACAAAACAAGAAGATCTATTTAATTTCACAACCTCTGGAAGTTATATCAAGGTCGGGGTAAACAAAAATACGTATGCCAACTGGTATGGGGAGCAAAATTTAATCTACTTAGGGGGAAGATTGGCATTCAGCACTTTTGAAAATACCTTGAACAATTACCAATATTTCAATACCAATCGTTATTGGAACCCCAATAATTTTGCTGCCGGATCCGAAATTCCAGAAAAATTTTCAGGACTTTCAGCTACTTGGTTAGAAGCTGTCTTTGGGACTAAAGTTGAACTGTTCTCCAATATTTATATGGGAGCAAGTATAAGATTGGGGTTGATTTTATCGCAGAAGGAAGATGATCGTTTTCCTAATTTATGGATTCCCGGATTTAATAAAGTAACCAATGACAGCCGTTTTGGTGTAGGATACAATTATAGTATCTCTTATTTCCTCCCTTTATACAAAAAGAAAAATAAGGTGAAGAAAAAAATCGAAGAATCAGAATCAAAAAATGAAAAATTATAATTCTTTGAATCCTTTGATGAATATCCACTTCATTACTATTTTTTCTACACCTTCCTTTTGAACCACAGCAAATTTTGGAGCAAGAACAGATGCCGCTACGGCCGCGATCAATGCCATATAAAACGAATCTAGGTGAAAGAATATACCTAACCCAAATCGAAAAAGTATAAAAAGAACTGCAAATCCTAGAAAGTTATAAATTAAGACTTTATGCTTGGGCTTCATTTTTCAGGGTTTTTTTGATATTTCGCTTTTTTACTCCCCTCGTACATCTCATATTTCACAAGTCGTGATTCTAAATGACTATTGAATACCTTTATTTTTCGGGAGGGCCGCAAACCGACATATTTTAATGCTTGAAGATTGCTGGTAATAAACCAAGCGTTTGTACCCGGATATCCTTGTTTTAAGGTATCACCGATGGCACTGTAAAAATTCTCCATTTCTATGTCTAACCGCTCCCCGTAGGGCGGGTTGAAACACATATGCAATTTACCTTCGGTTTCTTTTTCCGTTTTGAAAAAATCCCTTCGCTCAACAGTTATATAATCTGTCAAGTTCGCATTTTCTATATTATCCAAAGCTTTTCTTACAGCAGACGGGGCCTTATCATACCCTACAATTCTGTGATGGAATTCCCTAGTTTTCTTGAGACTTGCATCCACTATCTTGCCGTATAGTTCCGCATCGAAATCAGACCATTTTTCAAAAGCAAAACCCTTTCTGTTGATGTTCGCCGGTATATTACAAGCAAGCATAGCCGCTTCCGTCAACATCGTTCCACTGCCGCACATGGGGTCTAAAAAATCACATTGGCCATCCCAACCACTCAAGAGCAGCAATCCAGAAGCTAAAACTTCATTGATGGGCGCAATATTCGTAGCCGTTCGATACCCTCTATGGTGCAAAGAACTACCTGAGCTATCCAACGACACATTACATTCATTGTTATGAATGTGGATATTGATACGCAGATCTGGATCTTTAATATCTACATCTGGCCGGGTTCCGTCCGTATCCCTAAACTTATCTACGATCGCATCCTTGGTTTTTTGGGATACGTATAATGAATGGGTAAATGCTTCAGAGTTGACGGTTGTATCAATAGCGAACGTTTCGCTAACCGAAAGAAATTCCGTCCAATCTAAGGCATAAATCTTTTTATACAGATCATTTTCATCCCTCACAGAAAATGAATGAATGGGTTTAATAATTTTAATAGCGGTTCTTAGACAAAGGTTCGCTTTATACATAAAACCGGTATCCCCTTCAAAAGAAACATTACGGACGCCCTCAACAACATTACTAGCACCAAGATTTCGTAGTTCCTTTGAGAGGAGTTCTTCAAAACCAAAAAGGGTCTTGGCGACCATTTTGAAATTATTACTCATAACCTATTTTTCACGTACCGCAAAAATACGCTAATTTTGAGGTTAGATTAATTTACGATCAATTTCCTTTTTCAAAAGGCTAACCAACTACTACATGATTTATATTTTACCTGTTCTAGGAGTACTTTTAAGCTTCCTTTTTGTGGTAATAGCCAAACCACAGAATAAAGAAAACTTTAAGCTACTGCTGGCATTTAGTGGGTCATTTTTATTGGCACTTACAATTTTTGAAATGTTACCGGAAGTATATAATGGGACAGACCCAAAAACAATCGGTGTTTTCGTCATGTTAGGCATTTTGTTCCAAATATTTTTGGAATTCTTTTCGAAAGGTGCGGAACACGGTCATGTTCATATTTCAAAGGATAGTTTGAATTTCCCTTGGTTACTCTTCATAAGCCTTTGTTTGCATTCTTTGTTGGAGGGGTTGCCCATAAGTTCAAACGACACCATTATTTATGGTATTCTTATTCATAAAATTCCCATCGCAATTATCTTGAGTATATTTTTGTTAGACTCTAAACTTAAACCCTTTCATTCAGCGTTGTTCATGGTTCTTTTTGCAATTATGACGCCCTTAGGAACATTTTTGGCCCATACGATTGACATTTTGGCTACCTATGCAACTTTTTTAAATGCACTGGTCATTGGGGTATTTTTACATATTTCCACAGTTATTCTATTTGAAAGTTCTGAGGGTCATAAGTTCAATCTGAGAAAATTATTGGTCATTATTTTCGGGGTAACCATTGCTTATTTTTTATAAATGTTCAGCAAAGAAGAATCAAGAAAACTACGGGAAGAATTTTGGGTTTCCTTCGGGAAGTCTTTCCCCCATAAATGGATATTGTACAAAACTAAAATTAAGGGATTATCCTTTAAATTTCATTTTGATTTAAAATTTGCACTAGTTTCGATGGATATTGATACCGACTTGGAACAACGCATAAAGCTTTGGGAAAAATTAATCTCCCTTAAATCCATATTGAAAGAAGAATATCTCCCAAAAGCTATTTTTGAAGATTTTTATATGCTGGAAAATGAAAAACAAATCTCCAGAATATATGTGGAACTACAGGGCGTTTCAATCCACAATAAGAATACATGGAGAGAAACCATGGAATTTTTCAACAAATCCATGGTTCAATTTGAATCCTTCTTTAGGGAATACAAAGACATCCTTGAAGTTTAAACTCTATTCTAGAAAAGGCTACCTATAAATTCATTCCCAAACGGATTCCTTTTTCTAAACCGATCAGCTGGGCAAGACCTAACGCCCTACCGACCATAGAATATCCAGAATAAAATTCAGCTTGCCTTTTTTTATCGTCCAACAGTACATGACCATGATCTGGTCTCATTGGTATATTAATAATTCCGCCTTTAGATTCTTTTCTATTTTTCTGCTCTTGAATCAAGGCCTTCATGATTTTGGGCATAGGCAAAGAACCATTTAAATGGTCAGCTTCATAAAAACTCCCATCCTCAGTCCACTGCACGTTTCGCAAGTGTACAAAATGAATATTTTCACCAAAATCCTCAATTATTTTCACCAAATCATTCTCTTTGGAAGCCCCTAAAGAACCAGAACAAAAAGTAAGTCCATTGCTGGGGGATGGACAGGCATCCAATATAAATTTTAATTCCTCATAATTTGAAGCAATTCTAGGAACTCCAAAAACCGAAAAAGGTGGATCATCTGGGTGAATTGCCATTTTTACCCCAAGTTTTTCCGCTTCCGGAATGATAGCTTTTAAAAAGTAAGCCAAATTATCTTGTAATTTCTCTTTACTAATAGCTAAAACGGTAGCATGATTGCGCTTAAATTCATCCATAGAAATTAACTTTCTAGAACCTGGCATTCCCGCTAATATTGATTTTTCAAGAGTATCTTTCCCTTCCTCATTTAAGTTTTCAAAATAAGTGGTGGCCTGCTCAATAATTTCTGGAGAATAACTTTCCTCAGCATTTTCGCGTTTTAAAATAAAGAGATCAAAAGCAGTTGCGGCTATGGGATCATACTTAAGCGCAGATGCGCCGTTAGGTAGACGAAAATCTAGGTTCGTACGTGTCCAATCAATAAGTTGCATAAAATTGTAACAAACCACTTTTATGTCATTCGCCGCAAGATTTTTAAGCGTTTGAATATAATTGGATATATACCTGTCGCGATCCGGCAAACCGTATTTAATAGACGTATGAATATTCACACTTTCGACCACTGACCATTCCATACCGTGGGAATCGATTTCATTTTTTAACGAAGTAATCGTTTCTATAGGCCAAACGTCTCCTAAAGGAACTTCTTGACATGCCGCAACTATTCCGTCAACACCCACTTGTTTGATATCTTCCAAGGCCACTCCAAATGAAGGACCGAACCATCTAAATGTTTTTTTTAAATATTCCATTATACTCCAGAAAAAGAATTAAAACCTCCATCTACATCATAACAAGCACCGGTTACGAAACTTGAGGCATCGCTTAATAAATAATGTACCATACCGTTCAACTCAGAGGCATCCCCAAAACGGGCCATAGGAGTATTCGTAATGATTTTATTACCCCGATCCGTATATGAGCCATCTTCATTGGTCAACAATCTTCTATTTTGATTACCTATAAAGAACCCAGGAGCAATGGCGTTCACACGTATTTTATCTGTAAACTTTGAAGCCATTTCATTTGCCATCCACTGGGTAAAGGTATCCACACCGGCTTTAGCCATAGAATATCCGAGTACACGAGAAATAGCCTGTTTAGATGCCATCGATGAAATATTGATTATAGAACCAAAGCCTTGTTGTGTCATAATACCTCCTAAAACAATAGTAGGTATCACTGTTCCAAACAGATTGATATCCAAAACCTTTTGGGTATCTGCTATTGCAATGTCATAAATGCTCTGATTTGCCGATAAAGTAGCTCCTGGTATGTTGCCGCCAGCCAAGTTGACCAAACCATCTAAATGTTCAAAATTCGAGGCTATTTCTTTTTTCACCTCAATTAGCGCTTCTTCGTTCAAAACATCTACTTCAAATGTGAAGGTGGAATTAGGGGAAATAGCGTTCAGCTCATCTTTCTTTTCCGCCAATTTCTTTGGAGAACGTCCAAGTAAAATTACCTTGGCTCCATGACCTACAAGATATTCGGCAATGGATCCACCCAAAGTTCCTGTCCCTCCAGAAAGCGCATATACTTTATTTTTAATGGAAAATAAATCCTTCATTACTTATAAATTAAATTTCTGACCTTATTCTATTCCGTCAATTTCAAGTACTAAGATAAAATTCAATAACAACATAAACCATAAACACCCTTACTAAAATCAAATTAGCTTTGATAAGTTAAAAATGATACTTCTTTAAATAACATCTAAGTAAATATAAAACCAATGACTAATAGCACCTCCTAAAACGAATAGATGCCAAATAAAATGATTATTGGGTATTTTTCGGATGGAATAAAACAGTATTCCTATAGTATAAAAGGCGCCACCAAGCATTAAAAGTTGAATTCCTTTCTCGGTTGAATTTTTCAAAAGATTTTGAAAATCAAAAACAATCAGCCATCCCATAATCAAATAAAGCAAGAGAGATACTATTTCATACTTACCTGTAAAAAACAATTTCAAAACCGATCCAAAAAGTGCTATCCCCCAGACCGTATAGAAAATAAGCCATCCATTACCTTGGACCAAGGGTATTAAGGCTAACGGAGTATAGGTACCTGCGATAAGGTAATAGATATTTATATGATCTAAAATCCGTAACCTTCTTTTCCATACTGCACTTTTACTAGCATGATATATGGTGGAAACGGTAAGCATACTAATTAAAGTTAGGCCGTATATCACCAAACTTAAAATAGCATAAATATTTTGATGAGTATTTGAACAAATCAACATGACAAAGCCAATAACAGCTAATACCGCTCCGATTGCATGAGATACGGTATTAAGATGTTCTTCTTTTTCATAAGATTCTAACAGGGACATAAAAAACCTAAGTAAGTACCTTATTTATATCTTTTACCATGTTTTATAACTAAATCTACATCTTGCAGAAGACTGATATAACGTAAAACGTCACCTTTGACTGCGATAATGTCTGCGAACTTACCAGGGGTAACGGTACCAACTTCATCAGCAACACCCATCCATAAAGAAGGCCAATATGTCGCACCACGAATCGCATACATAGGGTCTATCCCAAATTCATTCACCCAAACATCTAACTCGTTCCACGTAGATTGACTATGGAATTTCATAGGAATACCGCTATCCGTTCCGACCATAAGCACCACACCTGCGTCTAACAGTTGTTTTACTTTGGTTTCCAAGGTGGGTTTGCGACTGGGGGTCAATTGAAAATATGGAAGTTGATCAGAATGTTCAAGACTTTTACGTATATCAACTACAACACTATCCGGCAACCCTCTATGCCAAGAATCTTCATCAATAAATTCAGGATTATCCCTCATGTACTCATAATTATAAAGTACTTCTACTGTAGGTGTCCAAAATAAGGGACCTTTACTCATATCAGCGGTTCGTTCTTTAATCATTTCCATGA